>JAEWIS010000041.1 GCA_023386955.1 Bacillota bacterium | reverse complement strand
AATGCATAGTAACAGCTCTCCTTTGCTATGTAGCTCTGAAATGGGTGGTGGTCACTTTCCATTTTAACCTACGACAGTAGCAATTTGGAGGGCTGCCCTTTGTTTACGTTCATCTTAGCTAGAATCCCCATGGCCTGTCCCGTCATCGTCAGAGGCGAAAATGCCGGGTACAGCTATAGGTGCTTCATTTTAGTACATATTTCATCACCTAGCGGTCATCGTTGGCAGCAACATGCGGGTACACATACGGGTGCAGCATTTTCGTATAGATCCGCCCATAGCCTTGCGTTCCAGTTCCCCTCTGTCAGTACCCTTCCACACAGCCATCGGTTCCCCTTCCACACAGCCAAAAGAGGCGGAGAAGCGCCTAAGCACTCCCCGCCCGCTGTCACGTTGCCACACTGGCTGGCCACACCACGCTGCCTTCCCATGCTACCTTGCTGCACTGCCTTGCCATGCTACCTTGCTGCACTGCCTTGCCTCGCTATCTTGCCACGCTGTCTTGGCGTTCTGCTTTGCCATTCTGCCGTGCTGTCTTGCCATGCCGTTCTGCCTTGTTACACTACTTTTTAGAACACCACCGTCTTGTTCTCGTGCACCAGAATCCGGTCCTCCACATGCCAGGACACGGCACGGGCCAATACGATCCGTTCGATGTGGCGTCCGATGCGCTTCAGGTCGTTCACGTCATCCCGGTGGCTGACCCGCTGCACATCCTGCTCGATAATCGGCCCGCCGTCCAGCTCCTCGGTGACGTAGTGGGCCGTGGCCCCGATAATTTTCACACCCCGGTTGTACGCCTGGGCATACGGCTTGCCGCCTACAAACGCAGGCAGGAAGGAATGGTGGATGTTGATGATCCGGCCCTTGTAATGCTTGATGAAGGCAGGCGAAATAATCTGCATGTAGCGTGCCAGCACGACACAGTCCGCCTGGGCCTCCGCCACCAGCCGCATCTGCTCCTCCTCCGCCTGCTGCTTGGTTTCCGCCGTCACAGGCACCACATGGTAGGGAATACCCATGGACTCCACCAGCTCGCGCATGTCGGGATGGTTGCTCACCACCAGCGCAATATCCGCGTTCAGGTCCCCGGCCTGCCATTGCCAGAGCAGCTCCAGAAGGCAGTGGTCTTCCTTGGAAACAAAGATCGCCAGCCGTTTTTTGCGGTTCTCCGGGGTAATCCGCCAGTTCATGTTGAACTTGTGGGCCACCACCTCGGAGAAGTCCATAATCAAGGTGTCCAGCCTTCTGTCCAGTTCCAGCAGATCGAATTCGATCCGGATAAAAAACATGCCGCCGTCCGGGTCCATGGTATATTGGTCGGATTGGACGATGTTCGCCCCGTGCTCATGCAGGAACCGGGATACCGCCGCAACGATCCCCGGCTGGTCCGGACAGGATATGAGCATACAAGCCCGGTCCTTCTTCACTTCCTTATTGCCCGTGGTTGAAGCCAATCGATTCATGACGCTTGTGTGCCTCCTCGTTTCCCGTTAACCTTGCTTGTTTATACCCATTCACACTTGCTTCACTTATGCATTCGTCATTGCGTGCAAATCCGCGCCGGAGAGCCAGGCGGTGAGCCGTTGGTTAATCTCTTCCTCCGTCAGCTCCGGAAACAGAGCGGCTTCCTCCAGGCGGTCGTACAGCCGTTCCATGGGCTCCCGCTTGTCCGCTTTTTTGGCCTTGGGGTCATTCTTCAGCTCATGCCACACCGACAGAATATAGTCCCGGTGATGGACACCCTCCTGGCCGAAGAAATGGCCGATCCGCTCCACATCTTCAACAAACTCCGCTCCGAAGCGATCCATTACATTCCCGCGCAGAAGGGCAATTTCCACCTCGTACATAGGCCGTTCCTTACCGTCGGTTTTGCCGATCCAGGGGGTCTCCAGGATAAAAGGCAGATGCCCCAATTTCTCGTGATGGACGATAGCCTGCATAGCCTTGAAGCCGATATGACCGGCTCCGATGGGAGCATGGCGGTCCTTGGCCGCACCGCGGGGATTCTTGCTGTCGTTCAGGTGGATCACGGCCAGCCTGTCCAATCCGACGGTTTTGTCGAACTGCTCCAGGACATGGTCGAATTCGTGGACAATATCATAACCGGCATCGTGGATATGGCAGGTATCCATACAGATGGTTAGCCTGTCGTTGTTCTCCACGTTGTCGATGAGAAGCGCCAGCTCCTCGAAGGTCCTGCCCATCTCCGTGCCTTTGCCGGCCATGGTCTCCAGAGCAATGCTCACGCCGGTATCTGCCGTTCCCTTCAGCACCTCGGTTAACCCCTGGGCAATCCGGGTCAGCCCGTACGCAGCGTCCATCTCCGTGTAAGCGCCGGGGTGGAGCACAATATTCTTCACACCCAGATAATCCGTCCGCCGCATCTCCTCCTGCAGGAAACGCACAGCCAGCTCGTAGGTATCCTCCTTAAAGGAGCCGAGGTTGACAATGTAAGGGGCATGGACCACAATCTCGTCCATTCCGTGCTTGTCCATCACCTCACGGCCTTCGTTGAGAAACTGGTTCTCGATGGGCTTGCGCCGGGTGTTATGGGGAGCTCCGGTATAAATCATGAAGGTATTGGAGCCGTAAGAGACCGCCTCTTTGGCTGCGTTCAGCAACCCTTTGTCCGAAAAGGAAACATGCGAGCCAATCTTCAGCATGGTCAACAATTCCGCCTTTCCATAGGGGATTTGACCTATTGTAACATAGTTTGCGATTCCCCGAAAACAAGACGGACATAGGATTTATTGGAATGGGGAGCCTCCGGACCAAACCCTTGCTTCGGGTCCGGAGACACCGCACTCCAAGAGCCAGATCAAAGCTGGCGGCGGTGCAGAACCGTGAGCATCCGGTAGAAGTCCATGGAGCCCCCCTCCGGAGTATCGATAACCCCTTGGGCAACGGCGGTATTCACGGCTACCCTTGCCCATTCCGGTACCACAGGCAAACGGCCGGTAGTCTCCAGCTGCTCCGTCCGGATGTCCAGCCTTCCCAGCTCAAGCTCCAATGCGCCAAACCGCCCCAGCAGCTCGTTGCGCAGCGCGGCCGCAGCGGTATCAAAGCTGGTGAACCCCCGGGTCTGGATAATGCCCCATAATTTCTCCCAGTAGGACGGATCCCCGTCCACCTCTGCGGGAGCATCGGTGGCATAGCCGGAGTCATACAGCGCCTGGCATTGCTCCAGAGGCGTGCGCGCCGCCCGCACGGAAGCGTACCGCGGCGCTTGCAGAAACAGCTCGTGATCCCGGATGCTGTCCTCCAGAGTGTCATAATAGCGCCACTGGGCCGATACATTTTCGTACACCTGGCCGTTTAATACCTCACGGGTTGTCCGATTCACAAACCGGCCGTCCCAATAAGCATTGGGCACTCCGGAGCCCACCTTGATGCCGAACAGATTGTTCCAGGAGGGGACACGCCCCCCTGTCTCCAGCATGGCCTGTGCCAGCCGGACCGAAGGGAAAATCCGCGAGCCCGCTGCATACAGCTCCTTGGATACCGCCGCTACCCGGGTGATCAGCTCATTCGTGGTGATTGCCATATCGCTACAGCCCCTTTCCGCCCCCAGAGACCTTTCTAGTGGCCACTGGTCCCGCAGACGAAAAAAGGCTTCCGCACTGCCCTTAACGGGAAGAACAGAAGCTTTTTTCCGCCCTCCATCCATCGTATGCGCACATACAGTGTTGTGTGAAGGACAGGGGTTCCGTCAAATCCGTCAGATTCCATCAAACCGTAAGCCGGTTCATCACCAGAACAGCGGCCCCTACTGCAATCGCCGCCTCTCCTAATTCGCCGCGGCTGAATTCCGCCTGGTAGCTGTGCCGGTAATAAACCCCCTGGAGTGCACTTTCCACCGCTGTCTCAAAAAAAGCGGGATGCAAATTGGCAACGGGTCCGCCCAGAATCACCTTCTCCGGGTGGAGGATATTCAGCAGATTGGCCAGTCCGATACCCATACGGATGCCAGCCTGGCGGAGCAGGCCAACCGCCGCCTCATCCTCCGCCTCCAGCGCAGAGGCGAGCTCCACGAAGCCTCCGGTCCGACCGAGGGCATTCCATTCCCGTTCCAGAGCATGGATGGACACATAAGACTCCAAGGCCCCCCTGTTGCCCGCTTCTTCCCGGTGGGGGATTCCCTCAGCCTGGATAATCATCTGCCCCGCCGCCCCCTCCATATCTACCGCACCATACACGATGGCCCCTCCGGTCATCATGGAGGTCCGGATCCCCGCTCCCACGTGGACATAAAGCAGATGCCTTTTTTTGAAGGAGGCCGCCCAATATTCCCCGGTCAAAGCCGCATTGGCCCCGTTATCCAGATAAACCGGAACACCCAATGCCTGCTCCAGCCGTTCCTTCACCGGCACATCCCGCCAACCCGGCGCTTTGAAGTAGAGGGGGTCCAGAATCAAGCCTTTGGCCGGATCAAGCGGGCCAACGGCCCCGATCCCCAACCCCAGCACCTGGCTTTGGGGGATGCCCCGCACCTCCAGCATATATTGGGCCGATGCCGCAACCTCATGCAGCAGCATATCCGGTGTGACGGCTTCGGACATTCTCCACACGGTGGAGCCCACAATATTCTGCCGCAGATCCGTCAGCACCAGCATGGACCGGGTCCGGGATATTTCTAGACCAAACGCATACGCATACTGGGGATTAACGCAATAAAGAATCGGCCGCCGGCCGCCCGTGGATTCACCGAAGCCAACCTCCTGCAGCAGCCCCTTCTCCGTCAGCTCCTCCAGAATCCGGTTTAAGGTGCTGGGGGCCAAGCCGCTTTGCTCCAAAAGCTCCTGCTTGGCCACCGTGTCCTGCTGCCGGATCAGACTATACACATCCTTGGATTTGCGCACCGCAATCCGTTGCTCCACTGCCTGCATTAAACACGACTCCTTTATCCTGCATCGTACAGAGCATTTTCATAAAGACATCTATCCGTATACTGCCATTCCCACCAGACCCGCCACTATAATGAGCCGGAGCGGGTGGATCTTATAATAAAGCAGCGCAATCAGCGATCCGGCAAAAATCACCAGAGCCACTGCCATTTGCATATCGAAGACGGATCCGATCATTCCGTTGGAATCGGCAAAACGCACCGCACCATAAAGAATCAGCCCCGTCACCGCCGCCCGCAGCCCGTAAAAGGCGGCCTGGACATAGCGGCTTTCGTTCATTTTGGCAAAAAACGCCGCCACTGCAATAATGATTAGAAACGAAGGAAGCGTCATGCCGGCTGCAGCCGCAACCGCTCCGGCCAGCCCTTCCACCCGGTATCCCACAAAAATGGCACTGTTGGTGCCGATGGGTCCCGGGGACATGCCTGCTACCGCAATGATATCCGTAAAATCGGAATTTGTCATCCATTTATGTGCTTCCACCTGATGGGCGATAACGGGAATCATCGCGTAGCCGCCGCCGAAGGAAAGCAGACCGATAATAAAGAAGGTTTGAAATAATGCCCATAGCTCCATGATGCTGTCCTCCTGATGCCGAATTTAAATCCCGTCTCCGAAGAAATAGTCCTCCGCATAACCCTTCGTCTTCCCGGGTTTGCCCGCCAGCACGTCGGTTCCCGTCCAGCGCAGGCGCAGAGGCACCACCGCCAGCCCGAAGGCCATGCCCATTAACAGGGCGAAGACCGGATTGATGCCGGTGACGATGAGTAACACCAGCACCCCTATAGCCGTCACCAGGGTGGCGGCATCCCGGATAGCCGTACGGCCCACCCGGATGCCCGCGTACACGATCAGGGCCACTACCGCGGGGCGGATGCCCAGGAAGGCGGCTTTGATTTTGGGCTGGTCCCGGACAGCCAAAAAGGACACGCTCAGCACCAGCACAATTAGAAACGTGGGCAAAAGCACCCCAAACAATGCGGCGATGGCGCCGGGCAAGCCGGCAATGCGGTAGCCCACAAAGGTGGAGGCGTTCACACCCACTGCACCGGGAGTGGATTGGGCGATGGCGAATAGGTCCGTCACCTCTTCCTCCTCCAGCCACCCTCTTTTCTCCACAACCTCCTGATGGAATACGGGGATCATGGCGTAGCCGCCCCCGAAGGTCACCGGCCCCATCTTAAAAAACGACCAAAATAAACGACCCAATAACGGCCAATCAATGACCGGGAATAATTTCATTATGCTTCTCCTCCTGCATGGAACAAACCTAGTTGTCTACCTCATTATACCTGACTTTATTCCATTTTGGAATAAACTTTTTGTACATGGCAAAAAACCGGCTGCAGCCTTCTGCACCGGTTACTGCTTTTTTCCACGTATTATTGGATCCGCCCGCAGGCGATGCGCCCGCCGGAATTGCCCGCCGGGTCCGTCTTGTAATCATCGGCATTCTCATGGATGACCAGAGACGTCCCGCCTGGCCGGATCAGTGAATTGGGTTGCCCCTCCGACAGCGTCACATACTTGGCGACCATCTCGGCTGTTACCGTTCCGTCCGTACCCACGAATAAATTGGGCAGGTCTCCGGCGTGGGGGCCGTTGGGGTTATCGAACCCGTGCTGCTTGTTCATAGGGTTAAAATGACCGCCGGCGCTTTCAAAGCCGGGAGGTTCACATTTGCCCGATTCATGGATATGAAATCCGTGTTTGCCGGGAACAAGATTGAAGGCCTCCACCTTGATGTGGACGCCCCTGGACATCTCCGTCAGCTCTGCTTGGCCTACCTTGGCTCCGTTTGTGCCAATGAGCTCCACTACCCTTTTGGTGCCTACGTCTGCGCTAACCTCTCTGGACTTCACGTGGTTCGTGCAGGAAACGGCCGCGAATAACAGCAGCGCTGCTGCGGCCCATACTCCCGTCTGTTTGCTCATTGCGTATCCTCCGCTTCTAAAATTCACCTGTCAGCATAGGGGCTCCCACAGCCAGATTCCAGGCTCCCGTTTCGGAATTGCGGTGGAGCGCGGTCTGAAAACCGGCCTCCGTTCCCTCCGCCTTGAAGCCGGTAAGCTCCGTCTTGTACAGGGCATTCACGATTCCTTGATCCTTGTAAGTCTCAAGCTCCTCCGCCGCAAGCAGCGTCCGGGCCAGCCCGCTCACCGCATCCTCCGGATGTTGGGCAGCATCGCCGTTCCATACGCCTGCCGCCTTCACGGACCAGTCTCCGGCAGCACCAGCTTCCCGGAGCCACCCGTCGATCCGGCTGCCCGCCTCGGCAAGTGCACGGGCCTCTGTCCCGTCCGCTTCCAGCCGGAGAAAAGCTTCACCCGTGTGGCTGCCGGACAGCTTGCTCCAGCTTCCGCGGAGGCGGCTTGCCTCCCCGCCGGAAGAGAGGCTGACCATATCCGCTGCGGATTCCTCCAACAGGAAGCCGTGCTGGAGCAGCTCCTTCAGGCCGGCGCTCTTGGCATCATCCATAGGTCCATACCATTGGATGGATATCGTATATTCCTCAGCCATACTCCTGGAGGCGAAGGCGATGACCGGTTCAATAGAGAATGCCTGCTGGTTTCCGCTATTGCCGGCCATTGCGGGCAGAAGACCGGCACCCCAGAGCCCCAATGCGGCCAACCCGGCCAGCGCCATTTTGCAAAGCACCTGTATGCTTCCCATTCCTTCCGCCTCCCGTTCATCCACTCTATCAATCTACTAACAGGATGGACAGAAATAGAAACGTCTATACCTGCAGCAGCGGAAATTTATGTTTTGCCGGGAGCACTGCCCTTGGGGAGGGCCTGCTGTTTAGGCCGGAGCAGAACAAAGAGCAAGCCAGTCAATACAACCTCCAGCATCAATGCCAAAACGGACAAGGTCCGGTTAAAGTTGAACAGCTGCGAGGCGTTGCGGAAAAACCAGAAGGAAAAGGTGAAGCAGCAGGCTCCGAAGGACAAAAGCAGCTTGTCCATATGCAGCGCCGGCACTATACGCTCCATTCCAAACATGAAGGCGTACAGGAAAAAGGCCATTTTGGTAATCATCAGGGGAATGTAGATCATATCCAAGGGCAGCTCAAACCGGTCGAGAAAGTCCGTGACCCGGATCAGCCGCACCATCTCGTGAAACGGGTACTGCAACTTGGAGGCGATGACACTGCCCATGGACAATAGTGCGCAGAGGTTCAGCCACTGCATCATCACCGAGGTGATGACCAGGCTGTACAGCCCGTCCCGCAGCCCGAACTGCTCGGAGGGAAGCAGGAAGGGCAAAACCAGGATCTGGCCCATGGCCGCAATGGTATACCAGCTGCCCTGAAGCACAGGACCAAAGCCTTTTTCCAGCATGGGCAGCGTATGGCGGATTTCAAATTCGGGGTACAGCAGCACCGGGATAAGCGCAATAAAGGCCAGCGTCAGCGGCAGCCATATCTCAATCATCCGGGCTACAACCTCGAAGCGGCTGTTCACCGTCACCACGATGGCCAGCACGATGAGCCCGCTGATGACCGGCACCGGCGTATAGGCCAGCAGCTCAATGTTCACAAATTCCGAGAGCGTCCGGACATCCCGCAGAATCACCAGGAAAATAAAAAGCAGCATCGGCAGCGCCAGAATCCGTCCGATCACCGGACGGCGGAGCACCATAATCTGAAACAGGTTTTTGCCGGGGAACCGGGCGGTGGTTTTGGTCAGCATCCACAGCAGAATGAGGACCACCGGGAAGGCAAGCAGGTATGCCAACCAGGCATCCCGCGCCGCCAGCTTGAACACTTTGTTGGGCAGGCTGACCAGCATGCCGTCCATTGCCAGCATAATGCCCAGCAGCTTGGCCTGTCTGTTGGAAATGACCTCCATTCACATTCTCCTTTCTCGCTTGCGTCAGGATACAGGCACCCAATTGCCCAGAACGGCCTCCAGCCAGTTATACGGCCGGGGAATGTTGATATTCTGCAGCAACGCCAGCCAGACCAGCCCGCTGATCAGAAGCAGGGCCACTGCCGCCCAGCGGGTCATGGCGTTGGTTTGCTTTAATTTCTTGCGCTCCAGCAGATACACGATGCCGATCATAACGAGGGTTTGTGCAATTGAACCCACTAGTTCGTTCCCTCCTTATTCCGGGCGGCCGGCTCCAGAATTGTGCCCGTATGCTCGAGGTTTACATGGGGCTCCACCTGAATCTCCATGCCGCTGTAAACCTCCCGCCAGTTATCCTTAACCTTTCTCCAAGCCGACGGGCTCTTCTGAAAAATGGCATCGCCAAACCCGCAGGGATCGGAGCGGTATTCCTGGGTAATCTTGATGCTTTTTTCCACATTGCTTTTCAGCTTGTCGCTGACGATCTGGGTAAGCTGCTCCAGGTTATCTCCCCGGGCATGGTAGCCGGTCTGATTCTCATACACATGTCCGATGGCCCGGAGAATCACCTTCATGCGGATCTTATCCCCCTCTATTTCAGGCTTGAGCTTGGCCGAGGTCTCCGTAAACTGGATGGAAATGAATTGGTCCGAATCCGGAGGGGATACCGATATCCCCGGTCTTCTGACTTGATTCATGGCCCACAGGATCCCCTGGGCTTGCTCTCCCTTCAGGAATCCGGCCAGCTTATCGTCCCGGAAAACCGCCATTCCCTCCAGGGTGATCCGCTGCTTGGTTTCGCCCTTGTCCCCGATGGCTGTTTTGTCCGAAATGTAATAAGGCGTTGAGACATCCACTCCATCGTTTACCAGCGCCTCCACCATATGCTTGACTGTTCTGGGATTCTTCATGGAGTTGACGGTCAATTCCCGGACCATCTCCCCCGGCTGCTGCTCCAAAGAGGCATCGGAGTTCAATACATCCACTGCATTGCCCTTGGCCAGCACCACAAGAGCCGTCAGGCGGTTCTGTGCAGACCGGAAGGCAATGTCCAGGTGAGGGGAAATTCCTTCACGGGCCAAGGCTTCTCCCAGGATAATGACCCGGCGGTGGGCGTAATACTGCTGGCGGGAGAGGGATTTCTGAAGGCGGTCGCTGGCCTCCTTCAGGGAAATGCCAACAGCTGAATCCACGTACCAGGATTTCCCTCCCGAGGTGCCGCCGCCGCCCCCGCCAGGACCCCCAAGCTGTCCGGCCAAGGGAAACTGGATGGCCAGCCGGATTTTGTTGTCACTGGCCTTATCCACCGCCATGGCGGATACGATGGCCACATCATTGACCTCCCGCCTGTCCCAGCAGCCGGTCAGACACAGGCAGAGCAGTCCGCAGGCTGCCGCCTTCCACATGGGGTGCTTCACGGTGTACCGCCTCCCCTCTTTTTTGCGGATGAACCTGCTTGGCCCAGTCTCCGGCGGTTAAGCGGGGAAAAGGTGCCCGGGCGGGAATCCATTTTCCACCAGGGCGCCCGAACCAGAATATCCTTTTGCTCCTTGGGGTCGTAAGGGGCAATACCGCTCAAATAGGGTACGCCGAAGGAGCGGAGCGAGCACAGATGAACGGCAATCAGCACTGTGCCGATGATGATGCCGAATAATCCGAAGACCCCTGCCAGGATCATCAGCGGAAACCGCAGCATCCGGACGGAGATGGCCATGTTGAACCGGGGGATGGTGAAGGATGCAATCCCTGTCAACGAAACCACGATGACCATCGGGGCGGAGACAATCCCCGCTTGTACGGCGGCCTGCCCGATTACCAAGGCGCCGAGAATACTGACCGCCTGCCCGACGGTGCGGGGCAACCGGATGCCGGCCTCCCGGAGAGCCTCGAAGGCCACCTCCATAATCAAGGCCTCCACGATGGCCGGAAAGGGGATGGTTTCCCGTGCGGCAGCAATGGATAAAAGCAGGTTGGTAGGCAGCATGTCCTGATGGTAGGTTGTCACCGCCACGTAGAGTGCAGGCAAATACAGCGCCACGGCACTGAAAAATATCCGCAGCCACCGGATCAGGTTGCCGATAATATACCGCTCGTAATAATCCTCGCTGGCCTGCATAAACTGCCAGAAGGTGACGGGCCCGATGAGCACAAAAGGAGTCCCGTCCACAAAAATGGCGAATCTGCCCTCCAAGAGAGCCGCCGAGGCCGCATCCGGACGTTCCGTATATTGCAGCTGGGGAAACGGGGATAACGGCTGGTCCTCAATCATTTCTTCAATATAGCCGGACTCCAGAATGCCGTCGATGCGGATCTCCGACAGGCGCTTCATGGCCTCCTCCACCAGCTTCGGATCAATGATTCCCTCCATGTAGCTCAGCACTACAGTGGTTTTGGTTTGTTCGCCGATCACCATGGTTTTCATCTTCAGCTTGGCGGACTTGATCTTGAACCGGAGCAAGGCGGTATTGGTCCGCAGATTCTCCACAAACCCCTCCCGCGGGCCGCGGATAACGGACTCTGTCTGAGGCTCCTCCACCCCCCGTCTGTTTCCGCCGCGGATATGGAGAATGATGGCCTCCTCCCGGTTCTGGACGAACAGTACGGCATTCCCGGAGAGCACCGCCTCCGCCGCTTCCTCATAGGTGGCGCACCGGGAGGTCTGTGGCACCATCAAGGCTTGCCGCTCCAGCTCCGCCGGCTGCGTCGGCACGTCCTCCAGGCCCAATAGCGGCAGCAGGGCGTGATTGCCGATTTCCTCCGTCTTCACAATGCCGTCAATGAAGATCACACAGCCTTTTACGCCATGGGAAAACAGGATTTCATGATAAACTACATCAGAGCAATCCCTAAACATACCCTTCATGGCGGCGATGGCGGCTTCCCACTTGCCGATCTGTGTCGGCTTTGGCTTCGGTCCTGATTTGGATGCCGAGTTGGGCGTTTGTTTGGCTGTTGACTTGGCCGCTTTTTGGGGCGCCGCTCCAGGAGGAGACTCTTGGGTGCCGGAAGCCTTGCGCTTTCGGCCCTTGAATGTGAAATAACGCATCCGCTTCTCACCTCTTCCATGCTTATCGTTTCCTCTACTGCCGCATTTATCCGCAAACCCTGGCGAATTATGCTATGCTGGATAGAGCAATGAGCCTGTACAGGAGATGATGAGGACATGCTGGTCTATGACAGCCGCACCGGAAAAACCGCACAGGAGCAGGAAATCCGTGTGCCTCTTGAGCATGAGGTGGTTTGGGTCCGCTTGAAGCAGTCGGAGCCGGAGAAGGTTACGCAGGTGCTGGAGGAGATGTACGGCTGCCACCCGCTGCTGGTGGAGGATGCCATCAAGCTGAACCAACGGCCCAAGCTGGACCGCTACAAGCAGAATATGTTTCTGACGCTGTTTGCGGTGGAGCGCTCCAGCCTCAAGCTGCAGGAAACCGGGATTGTGGTGGGCAAAAATTATGTGGTGACCATCTCCCAGTCCCATATCCCGTTTCTGGATGAGCTGGAGACGGAGCTTATGCATAAGGAAGGGATGATGGACCACTCCAGCGAGGTGCTGTACCGGATTGTGGACCGCTGCGTGGATGAATACAGCGAGGCGGTGAACCATTACGAGGATCAGGTGGAGCAGCTGGAGCGCCAGGTGTACCGGAATCCCTTCGTGCAGGTGACCCATGAAATTTTCCGGCATAAGCGGCGGCTGCATCGGCTGCGCAAGGTATTCGTGGACGAGAAAACCATTATCGGCGCCTTGACCCACCAGGAGCTGCCGTATATCAGCCAGGACAAGGACGTTTATTTTTTTGATGTGTACGATCATATCTCGCGGGTGGTGGATTCCATCGATCTGTTCCGGGAGTCGTTGTCGGGGCTTCTGGAGCTGCAGATGGCGATGAAGTCGGACCGGATGAATGAAATTATGAAAACCCTGACGGTGATCAGCTGCTTCTTCCTGCCGTTAACCTTCATCGTCGGGCTGTACGGCATGAACTTCCGCATTATACCGGAGCTGGATTGGTCCTACGGCTACCTGTATGTGTGGGTGCTGATGGTGGCGGTATCCGTGGGGCTGTATTGGTTTTTCAAACGGCGGAAGTGGATGTAAAGGCGAGCCCTGCAATCGGGCAGCTGCACATCGCGGAGTTGCGGCGCTTCTGTAGTTACGGTGGGCGCGACTGGGCTGTGGGCCACGGTAACGGGGGGCTGTACCGGAACTATGCGGCGCTTAGACGCCTTGTGGGGAGGCGGGGTGATTCTAACGGAACTTAAGAGCGCTTAGAGGCCTTTTTGGAGGGGCCAGGTGATTCTAACGGAACTTAAGAGCGCTTAGAGGCCTTTTTGGGAACTCAGCCAACTGTAACGGAACTCAGACGCGCTTAGAAGCCGTTGGCAGCCTCCAGAGGGGCTTTTTTTCTGTCTAAAGGCGTCTCAGTTCCGTTAGTTTTGCATAATGCCCGTTTTCGGCTTCTAAGAGTCAGTGAGTTCCGTTACAGATCCCGAATACGCTCACCGTCTGATTAATTACGCTCGTTCTTTCGCCATCCCGCTACCTTATGACCTACGCCCGTACTTCCGCCATCCTGCTACCCTTATGACCTACGCTCGTACTTCCGTCCTACTGCCGCCTGACTACCTCCCCATTAGCCCCATCCGCCCTCCCGACACCCCTCTGAAAAGCGCTGCTGCCTCCGAAAATGCAAAAAAGAAACCGGCTGCACGAAGCAACCGGTTTCTTGGTACCATACGGAGAGAGAGGGATTCGAACCCTCGCACCGCTAACGCAGTCTAACCCCTTAGCAGAGGGTCCCCTTATAGCCACTTGGGTATCTCTCCTTAATTGTTGAACAATTTCAATTTTAGCGTGAAGTCCGGGCAGAAGTCAAGCGGATGAAAAAGGGGCCTGTACCAGCCCTCTTACAACCAGCAAAACCGACCCGGTTAGCATGGCGCGCAGGACGGTGCCGCTGTATCGGCCAGAACCGTCATCTCCAGCTTGCCTCTGCATCTGCCGCAGGCATAACGGCGCGGGTCCACGCGGCGCTTGCGCAAATATTCCATCCGGCAATTGACGCAGACAAGCCGGTAGCGGTGAGGCTGCACCTTCTTGTCACCGGGCAGAGGTTTGCAGTAGCGGGCGCCCCCCACCATCGCCAGCAGCTTCTTGAAATCGGCATCCCGGTGCCGGTAGCCGCCTTTGGCCAGGTGGAGATGGTAGTGGCACAGCTCATGTTTGATGATCTTCTCCATTTCCTCCGTGCCGAAGCACTCCAGATGTTTGCGGCTGATCTCAATATGATGGGATTTGGTAAAATACCGCCCCCCTGTGGTCCGCAGCCGGGAATTAAAGGTCGCCTTGTGCCGGAAGGGAATCCGGAAAAACGCAAGGGAGACCTGCTCTACCCATTCTTGCAGCTCTTCGTTTGTCATCAGGCATCCTCCCCCTTACCGGGTTACATTCTCCTTCTTGAATTTAAGACCAGCAGGATATACACTGTCAAGTATGAAAACATGGCAGAAGTTTATTCCTTGAACCATATTATGCTGCCATTAGAAGCGAGGGAAAATGATGGAAATGGAGAAACAGTCCTACGGTGTTCTCAAGCTCGGGGAACGCCTGGAGTTTGTGCAAATGCCCGAAAGCCACATGTACCAGCTGACCGCCTTAAACCGCCGGCTGCACAAGGAAATCGTCAAGCTTACCGCAGACAACCTGCCGGAGCTGCCCCGCCTCATTGCCGAATGCGATAATCTGGAGCTTGTGGAGCCGGATTATCCTCTCCTGAACGGACTGGAGTATATCAACCAGCTGGAGCAGGCCTTCGCCTCCATCCGGGAAACCACTTATCCGCTGGTATCCCTGCTGACCGAAATCCGTGCGCTGCAGGCTCAGCTTGAGCAATGGTACGAAGAGAACGCGTAGGTACAGGCACACCGCAGGCGTTTGCCCCATATGGTAAAGTACATCATGCCATAGACTGAAAGGGGCTGGCGGCATGCCGCAATGGCTTAGCAATCAATTACTACGCGCTTTCCAGAGCAAAAACCGCAGACAGATCCAGATGCTGAACGACTGCTGGTTTTTTTACCGGAACAAGTCGGGCGATAGCCGGTGAAGATTCATTCTTTGGCCGCTTCCCATTCATACGTATTTGTCAAAGCAAAACCCGCCAGGAGCACCTGACGGGTTTTGTTGTGTCGAAGGAAGGAATGCCCTGACTGATTCCAGTGCGTTCGGGCATATGAAGGGGAATACTTATCCCGCCGCTTTCATCCCATCGACAAATCCTGCCGCAAAGCTGATCACGGGCACCAAAATATCTATGGCCAGCACGGTCCAGCCCAAGACCGGCACAATCCAGACCTTGATTTGCTTTTTGCCGATGGTAACCGCCCAGATGCCAAGCGCTAACGATAACAAGTAAATGGAAAAAGGCGACATCCCTCTCACTCCTCCGCCCATCTAGATGAGCACTGTACCGGCCGCTCACGGCGGACCGGCAACCCGGCGCTCCACCTCTTAGGGCTGTTTCATGGTCAGACTGACCTTGCCCTTCTTCAAATCCACACCCAGTACCCAAACCGTCACCACATCGCCTACCGAGACTACATCCATGGGATGCTTCACGTAGCTGTCGCTCAATTGGCTGATGTGAACAAGGCCATCATTCTTAATCCCAATGTCTACAAAAGCGCCGAAGTCGATCACATTGCGGACCGTTCCCTGAAGCTCCATCCCCGGCGAAAGATCCTCGATCTTCAGCACATCCGTCCGCAGCACCGGCGGCGGCAGCTCCTCCCGGGGGTCACGGCCCGGGCGCTGGAGGCTGTCGAGAATATCCTTCAGGGTAGGCACACCTACCTGAAGCTTGTCCGCCATGGCGTTAGGATCTACCTCCTGGAGCGAGGCCTTCAGCTCCTCCGTGCCGATGCGGTTGAGGGGAATGGACAGCTCGCGGAACAGGCGGTCCACAACAGTGTAGGACTCTGGATGGATCGGCGTATTGTCCAGAGGCATTTCCCCGCCGCTGACGCGCATGAAGCCTACGCACTGCTCGAAGGTTTTAGCCCCCAGCCGCGGTACCTTCTGCAGCTCCTTGCGGCTGTGGAACTTGCCGTTTTCCTCCCGGTATTTGACGATATTCTTGGCCGTCGTGCCGTTAACTCCCGCCACATACGAGAGGAGCGATGGCGAGGCCGTATTCAGATCCACACCCACATGGTTTACCGCGGATTCCACTACGCCGTTTAGGCTTTCGCTGAGCCGCTTCTGCTGCACGTCGTGCTGGTATTGCCCTACACCGATGGCCTTCGGCTCAATCTTCACCAGCTCCGCCAGCGGGTCCTGCATCCGCCGGGCGATGGAAATGGCGCTGCGTTCCGCCACGTCCAGCTCCGGAAACTCCTCCTGGGCCAGCTTGGAGGCGGAGTACACGCTGGCACCGGCTTCGCTGACGATGCAGTACGCCAGCGACGGCAGCTTCAGCTCGCCGATGAGGGAGCTGACGAACTGCTCCGTCTCCCGGGAGGCGGTGCCGTTGCCGATCACGATAAGCTCCAGCCGATGCTCGGTGATGAGACGCCGGAACACTGCCTTCGCCTCCGCCACCTTATTGTTGGGCGGGGTTGGGTAGGTCACGGCAATCTCCAGCAGCTTGCCGGTATCGTCCACAGCCGCCAGCTTGCAGCCGGTGCGGTAGGCCGGGTCCACGCCAAGCACCCGCTTGCCCTTCACCGGTGGCTGCAGCAGAAGGCTGCGCAGATTGCCGCCGAAAATCTTAATGGCTTGCTCCTCCGCCTTCTCCGTCAGCTCTCCCCTTACCTCCCGCTCAATGGACGGAGCCAAAAGGCGCTTGTAGGCATCCTCAATCACTGCCAGCAGCACTTCACGGACAGCGGATTCCCGCTTCAGGAATTGGCGGGCCATATAGTCGTGAATTTTCTCAGGAGCCACCTCCAGCTTAACCTTGAGGACATCCTCCCGCTCGCCGCGGTTAATGGCCAGAATCCGGTGAGGGGGCAGGCGGCGAACCGGCTCGGAATATTCATAGTACATTTCATATACGGATTCCGCGGTTTTATCCTTGGCCTCCGTAGCAATGACGCCGTTATCGTGGGTGAACCGGCGCAGCCAGGCCCGTAGCTTGGCGTCATCGGCGATGGTCTCTGCCAGAATATCCATGGCGCCGGCCAGAGCCGCCTCCGCAGACTCCACCCCTTTGGATTCGTCCACATACCGGGCCGCCTCCACCATAGCCGCCCCCGTGCGGGGCTGGGACCACAGCCAGGCGGCCAACGGCTCTAGCCCCTTCTCGCGGGCGACGCTGGCCCGGGTTTTCCGCTTCTGCCGGTAGGGACGGTAGAGATCCTCCACCTCCTGCAGCTTGGCGGAGGCTTCCACCGCGGCGCGCAGCTCGTCCGTCAGCTTGCCCTGCTCGGCGATCAGCCGCAGCACCTCGCGCTTGCGCTCCTCCAGGCCGCGGATATATTGCAGCCGTTCCTCGATATCCCGCAGCTGATTCTCATCCAGCTCTCCGGTCATTTCCTTGCGGTACCGGGCGATAAACGGAATCGTATTCCCCTCATCCAGCAGGCCCACCGTGGTTTTCACCTTGCCGGGAGGCAGCTTCAGCTCCGCCGCAATCTGACGGAGTATACGCTCCTCCACCTTGGCCTTCTCCTGGGGAGTGAGCTCCGCTACGGACACACCCTCCCCCTGCTCCAACTCGGTATTGCCAACCTTCTCTTTGGTCTCCTTCGCCATCTGTCCCTTCCACCTCTCCAACATATTCCCCCAAAAGTGACGCTACCCTTCGAAGCTTATTCCGGTTACTTTTGGGGGAGCCCCCATTCCAAAACCTTCTCCAAACTTTTCCACCCAAAATTTACACAAAAAAACGAGGGCTCCCCCTCGCTTTACTGTTGCGCCGCTAAAAGTCAATAAGGCCCAAACTGATCTGCAGGGCATCGTCTACCTTGCGCATGGTGTCCTCATCCAGATGCGTGATCTTGTCTGTCAGGCGCTGCTTGTCGATGGTGCGTATCTGCTCCAGCAAAATGACCGAGTCTCTGTCGAAGCCATGGGTTTCCGCATCAATCTCCACATGTGTGGGCAGTTTCGCTTTTTGAATCTGGGCGGTAATCGCCGCTATGATCACTGTTGGGCTGAACCGGTTGCCAATGTCGTTCTGAATGACCAGCACCGGCCGTACCCCTCCTTGCTCCGAGCCAACCACCGGGGACAGATCTGCAAAAAACACATCGCCTCGTTTCACAATCAAGCGCTACACCCCGCTAACCAAACGATCCACCGTTGTACCTGCATCCTCTTCCGCATGGAAAGACTCTGAAGCAATGTTCAGGTTAATCTTCGCCATCTCCATGTAGCCGCGCTGCATGGAATCCCGGAGCTGGCGCTTCCGGCGCTCTGTCAGGTACAGCTTCATCGCCTGACGGATCAGCTCGCTTCGATTGGAATTTTCCTGTTCCACAATCCCGTCTACCTCCTGCAGAAGCTGATCCGGCAAACTGATCATGATCCGTTTCGTATTCACGTTGGACACTTCCTCGCACCTCCAAAAGCTACCCGCCCTGACTTCCCCATTATGATACAAATAAAGGCAAATTATACAACATACCCACGCTGGCGCAGGCTTATCCTGCCTAAAACGCCATACGCTAATATATGTCCGGCGTATATCAGGTATGTTATATGGTCGAGCTATCGTTTCCGATATAATCCTTACTTTATATATTTCGGCGGCAACCGGGAAAATCCTTTGCATTTTGGCACAAAAATCCTCAGGAAAGTTTCTCCATGGAAATTCTAAGCCGGCTCAGGAACAAAACCTGCCGCTCCAGTGCTAACTGAACTGATGCTGTAGCGGATTCACCGTGTTCTTCACAACGCCTTCTTCCGTGTACACCCGTGGCACCCGGTGGGAGATCATACACACAATCTCGTAATTCACGGTACCCAGCTTCTCTGCCAGCTCCTCCGCCGGCAAAACCAGACCGTCCTGCTCACCGAACAGCACCACTTCATCGCCGATTTCCGCACCTGTTACGCCCCGCAGGCTGATCATACATTGGTCCATACAGACCCGCCCTACTACCGGAACCCGCTTGCCCCGGACCAAAGCATGTGCCTTGCCCGTCAGCATCCGGGAAAATCCGTCCGCATAACCCACCGCAAGGGTTGCGATCTCCTCACCTTCGGAGGCATGGTACAAGGCGCCATAGCTGACCCCCGCCCCTTCCTCCATACTTTTCAGCATCACGATCCTGGTTTTGAGAGACATCACCGGACGCAGCTTCACCCGCTCCATATCCACTTCATCGGAGGGGTACAGCCCATACATGCCGATGCCCAAACGAACCATATTATAGCTGATTTCCGGGGTATCAATGGCGGTTGCCGTATTGCCCGCATGCACATAAGGGAAGGAGATTCCTTTTTCCCGGAAATGTCCGGCTACCCGTTCAAACTTGCTGAACTGCTCCTGGGTGTAGGCTTTATCCGCCTCGTCCGCGCAGGCGTAATGGGTGAACAGCCCCTCGACCTCAACACCCGGCAGCGCCAGAGCACGCTCAATAAAGGCAATAGCATCCTCCGTCCGGTTCAACCCCAGCCGCCCCATGCCCGAATCCACTTTAATGTGGATTTTCACGGAGGGCTCCTCTGGTCCACGCTTCTCCAGGGCCTCCAGCACATCCATGCTGTATACATTAATCGTAATTCTGTATTTAACGGCTAAAGGCACTGCCTCCGCCGGTGTATACCCCAATACCAGAACCGGCGCTTCAATGCCTGCCCGCCGCAGCTCCAGCGCCTCATCCATAAACGCCACCGCCAGATAGGATGCACCCTCGGCAATACATTCCTTGGCAATCTGTACGGCGCCGTGCCCGTACGCATCCGCCTTAACCACAGCCATGATTCTCATCTCTGCGGGAAGAGCGGCCCTGAAAGCGCGCAGATTATGCCGCAGCGCGTCCAGGGAAATCTCCACCCACGTAGGACGGTAAAACGCATCCACTGCCCATCACCCTCTTTGAAATCGATAGGGGTACTGCAAGGAAAGAGCTTTCCTCTCCCGCAGTGACCCCTGGCTTAAACGTCTTCAATTATGCACATTCCCAAAACCCATACGCTTTATGTTACTTGCTCCCCGTAAAGCTGTCAATGAACTTTCCGCCGATTATTTGCCGGACGAGCCTTGAACGGAGATGGCAATTTGGACCATTTCATTGACGGGAAGATCCCCGGAGGACAGTCTGAACTCCGTGCCTTGCGCCATCCAAAGCAGAGTTTTCTTCTCCCCGCCTGTGAGCACCCCGAAGCTGTAACCCAGGTCCACCAGCTCCCCATCCTGGTAGGAAACCGATTTGTCAGAGGGTCTGGATTCCAGGAGCGTATAGTTGTAGGTGCCGGTATATTTCAAAAGAATGGCTGCATTTTCTCCCAATGTGGTTTCACTTGCCTTGGGTTTGCCCACCCCGGCCGGGATATAGGACGGCTCGACGAGCGAAACGCCCTGGGACTGGGGAACTGCCGGCGTTCCGGCTGCGTTGGCGGCAGGCTGCTGTGCCCCTGCACTGCCTTGTACCGGTGTGGTGCCTTGTTGTGTTTTAGCCTGTGCAGCAGGGCCCTGTGCAGAAGTGCCGGTTTGTGCCGCTGCCGTTTCCTTCTGCGTCTCCAGCCCCATGGTGGGAAGGGTAATCCGGGCGCTGGTCATGTTGCGCTGCATATCGAAATAATCCTTCTCGAAGGTCTCATTAAACTTGAAGTCGTTGAAATTCATCACCACAACCGGCTTGTTCTGGGCATCATAAATTTCCACTGTCTGGGGAGCGAAGCTCTTCTTGTTGATCCAGATCTTTTGGCGCGAAAGCGAGGAATTCGAGTAGTTAGCCAGCACATCGAACACATACGAATCGCCGTCCGTTGTAAACTGCCGCTCCTTGTCCTGATCGATACTGTTCACCAGCGACTCATACAGGTACACCTGGCCCTGATTCTTCGGCCAATCGCTTTGGAACCGGAAGCTTTTGTTCAGATGAGGCGTCAGAACAAACACACCGTCGTCATTTTTCAGCACAATCTGGGAAATATCCTTCTTGTCATTGGAAAGCGAAATCCGGTAATACGACGGCTTCTGGAACGACACCTCCACCTGATATTCCTGAGGCTCCGTGCCTGTATGGAGGGTCATAGTCCCCGTGCTGGTGTAGCTTTCCAGCTTCTCCACTTGTTTGTCCAAATCCTTCACCACTGCTCCCGCGTCCTTCTTACCTCCGAAACAACCTGCCAGCGCCAGTACCACAACAAGCAGCACCACGCTCAAACCCCATATCCGACGACGCATCCTTCATCATCCCCTCTGCACCTGATTCAAACATTGGTACATGTCTATGAGGAGACTTGACCCATTATGCAGACTAGCATGACAAGCCCGGGAAAAAGTTTGTCCCTAATCACACCCGGCAATAAAACCAAGAAAAAAGAGACTGCCGCGGCAGTCCCCAGAAATGATACAGAAAATGATCATAGAAATGAAAGATGAGTATAATGAATGAGTTCAAAAAATGGTTTTACTTAAGACCCTCTTTGTTTAGCCTTATTCGCCCTTATTTCCCCCCTATCTTATTGAGGAGGAAACTTGTTGAACAGATTCGCCATATTGTAGTTCGATTCCAATTGAATGCTTACGTTCAGCACATTCCGCCGCATTGCAAATTCGAAATACATTTCCCCGTATGTCCAATTCCTTTTATGATTCAACGAACCAACCGCCAATTGACGGAATGCCTTAATATGGCTGTCCGACATATGGATCTCGGGAGCAGGCATCTCCTCCCCGCTGATCTCGATGGGCTCATGCTTTACACCATACTTGCCCACCACATCATTGCGGATCTGCACAAAAACCGTCCCTGATGCCAAATAACGCAGTTCATCCTGCATTGTCCGGATCACCAAATCCATCTGCCTTGCGAGAGAAATCTGTTCCGACTGCATTACTAACCTCCTCAGATACTGTTGAAATATGTCATTCTTCTGTATGATTATGTAAGTATTGAGTCCTATTATAGTTATATTTTGTAGATTTATCAACTATTTTGTATTTTGTTCAAATAATTAACACATGTGGTACTTTATTCTTATAAATCTTCTATTTTTGCTCCTTATAATCCACAGAAACCTGAATGGACCCCTTCCGCATCACAAAACGGTAGGACATCATGCCTGTGTTCCAATGGGTCCTCCGCTTCACCACATCCGTCGCCATTTCCCGGAGCAGCTCCACCTGCCGCGGACGGACCGCCACAACCTGGGAATCCCCCTCAGCCCCCGGCTCCACCCGGTTCTCCAACCGATGACGGACGCCATAGGTCTTCACAATCCCATCCTCAATGTGCAGAAACACCGTGCCTTCCTTCAGGCCGCACAGCTCCTCCGTCAAATCCTCCAACACCATATCCACCTGCACCGGCAACGGTATGGACATCAACATTGCTCCATCATCTCCCTTTCGCATTTGCGTCTCTGCGCTAATAGGCATTTCTTCTCTTGCCCTTCTGTTAGCGTAGACAGCATCAGCTTCAAAAAGATAACGAAAAAATTTTTGAATTCACACATTGTTCACAATAATCATCAAAAACAAAGAATCTTAGCGTTATTTCGAGTTACTCCGACCAAATTTATTCTATTCGCACCCCCTCCACCTCGTCTAAAACAACGACTACCTCCTTCACTCTGCCACCTCCTTTCCTCAACACTGCCACCCCCTTCCCGCGGAATTAAAAAATGCGCGGAAAGATCCCTTTCGGAATCCATCCACGCATGCTTTGCGACGAATGTTTACTATGCAGTTAACTACCTCAGCCACCAAACAATTCCACCGATAATGCCGGCCCAAATCAACGCGCCCAGCACCACCCCATACACCATTCCTCGGCCAATACCCAACGGATCATCCTGAATCCATGAATCATCCTTTTCCATCGCCGCGGCCCCCCTGTAAGCATCCTATGCCTGCTCTTACCAGTGTGGGACAGTATGGTTGGAAATATACGTTAATTTTAATGCGGAATGATATGAAAAGTCAACAGGGATATCCTAAATTCCCCAAATTCCCCCATGACTACTTCCAGCATCAATAGGCGTTTTTGTTCGCGAACCCATTAATAATCGTCTTCAAAATAATCTTAATATCAAATAACAGCGTCCAATTCTCAATATAGAAAATATCCTCTTTCACCCGTTCGCTGATGGATGTGTCACCACGCAGGCCTTTGCTCTGCGCCAACCCCGTAATCCCAGGACGGATATGATGTTTCACCATATATTTCGGAATCTCTTCCTTAAATTGCTCCACAAAAAAGGGACGTTCCGGACGAGGCCCCACCACACTCATATGCCCCATAAGCACATTAAAAAACTGAGGCAGCTCATCCAGGCTGGTCCGGCGTAGGAATTCGCCAACCTTCGTCCGCCGCGGATCATTCTCCACCGTCCACTGCGTATTGGACATCGTCTCCGGCATAACCTTCATCGTACGGAATTTGTACATAAAGAAATTCCGGCGGTTAAACCCAACCCGCTCCTGCTTAAAAATCACAGGCCCCGGCGAGCTCAGCTTCACCAACGCGGCAACCAGCAGCATCACCGGCAGCGTAATCAGAATCGCCAACAGCGAAAAGCTAATATCGAATCCCCGCTTCAGAATTCGATTACCCAGATCATCCAAAGGAATACTCCGCACATTAATTAACGGCATCCCCGCAAAATTATCAAAATACGGCCGCGCCGGCAAATAATCAAAGAAGTCCGGAATAATAAGCGTGCGGACCCCCATCTTCTCACAGGTTGCAATAATTTGCCCGTACTTCAGATGCGCGGTTAACGGCAGAGCGATTACAACCTCGTCTACAAGCTCCGAACCAAGGACATGTTCCAAGTCCTCCAGCTTCCCGATAATGGGCTTGTAGGACCCGCCGTCAGCCTCAGAATCCGTGCTGTAATCATCCAGGAACCCAATCACTTCATAACCCAGCTCTTTGTATTGCTCCAGGTTATTGGAGAATCGTTTACCCAGACTGCCTGCTCCGAGGATAAGGACAAATTGTTTATTATACCCCTTCTTCCGAAGCTCACGAGTGGCTATTTTGACGGAGTAGCGGAATACACACTGACTCAAAACACTTAACGCCACAAAAATTGCAAGAAACTCTCTGGATATATGAATCTCTTTATAAATAAATAAAAAGCTGAGAAGAATTAATAGACTGAAAAAGTGAATCTGCAAAATTTTAACCACTTCAAATGAAAAACGCTTCTTTCGTTTGGGTACATAAAAATTTAAAAAGAATCCTAACACCAAAGCGAGCGCTCCATAAATCATAGCCCATATAAAATACGTTCGAAGTGGCAAAAATCCACCAGAGCTAAACCATCCTGATTCAAACTTTACCCACCAGGCGATGGAGAAGGAAAACAAAAACAACACATAATCGCATACCGCAATCAGTTGAGAAAGAATATGCTGATTTCTGCGAATCATCGGTTACCTTCACCCCAAACGTTTCATGCCATTTTTGATTAACGCCATGAGTAGTTTAATCCCAATTCCAAGGTAAACCAAACCATTCACCAAAGGCAAGTACTTTTTTTTGTAATGCTTCCGATGAAACAGCCACATAGCCCGATGAAACTCGTAAACAATCTTAAATGGCTTACGACGGCTCGATGCCCCTTTATAGTGAGTAATGGAGGTCTTCGGGTAATAATAGATCTCCCAGCCGGCTTGCTTTATGCGGTAGCACCAGTCGATGTCCTCACCATACATAAAAAACTCCTCGTCCAGTCCCCCCACTTGATCGATCACTTCCCTGCGTACCATCATGAAAGCACCGACCAAACAATCAACAGGATACGATTCGTCCGGATCCAGATATCCTAATTGATATTGATTAAAGCGTGGAACACTGGGAAAGAGTTTTGAGAAACCAAAGGCATAATAAAAGGATGCAGAAGGAGTAGGAAAACCCCGGCGGCAAGCTTTATCAAGCTCTCCGTTAGGTAAAACAACCTTGCAGCCGCTGGCTCCTACAGTAGGATGGGCATCCATGAAGGATATCATGGTTTCTAAGGTATCGGGCTGAATTACCGTGTCCGAGTTGAGAAGGAGGATGTATCGGCCTGAGGCAATGCGGATTGCTTGGTTGTTGGCTTTGGCAAATCCGATATTTTCGTTGTTCAAAATGAGTGAGATATGAGGATAATCTACTGTTGCTCGCTCAATAAGGCCATCACAGGAATAATTATCCACAAGAATAATTTCATAGCGATACTCTGATAAAGATCGGTGAACAGCTTCAATAGCTCCCAAGGATAACTCAGGAGTCTTATAATTCACTAAAATTATACTTACATCAATACAAAAAACTTCACTTTCACTGTTCATAGAAACTTACATCCTCTTTTGAAACAGCAATTTAAATAAAAATCCGATATTTCTAATTATACCATTCTTAAAAAAAGAAAATTTCACGACCAACTCAATGGCTTTTAACTTATTGACTGAAGATAAGGAAATGAAAGCTTGGAGGACTCTTCTATAATCTAAACTTAGGAGCTTGTAGTACTTTTCATAGAATGCTTCAGCTTGCTTAGTATATTTAGTAATCATGAAACTCTCATTAATTTTCTTCAGTGATACGGCAAACTTTTGGGCTCCAATGGTGTTAGCATTATGTTGCCTGTAATAAACAAGAGGCTCATCAATGACATCTATAACACCAAAAGCACTCGCAACTAATCCAATCCACCAGTCATGCATAATTGCTTCCCGTGGTATAGGGTACACCAACTCAGCTAACTTTCGATTCATCCCCACAGTACAACCGGTTATTACATTTTGAATAAGCAACCGATTAAATCTAGTACGATATGGATTGAGATGTTGATACCGCCAGAATGATTCGTCAATCATATTCAAATTTTCGTCTACGACATATAAATTACTGTGAATTAATCGAGGTTTATTATCGTCGCCAGCTTTCAGATAATCAAGCATCTGATCTATCTTTTTATCAATCCACTTATCGTCCTGGTCGGCAAACATGAAGAATGTATGACCATCATCCAATGATATTTTTAATAAATCATTAAACCCCTGAGAAGTTCCAACGTTTTCTCCATAAAATGCTTTAATGGACTCCTTGTGATTCCATTCGTATTCCTTTATTATTTCGACTGTTCGATCTGTAGAACCATCATCTCGAATATATAAATCAAATGAGTCAATTGTGAGAAGTATTGAATCTAATAATTCATGAATATACTTTTCACCATTGTATGTGGTAAGAAGTATTGCTAATTCTTTTCCCATTATTGTCACGCCCTGAACAGTCAGGATACGGAGTTTCCTGCGGAGATATTTTTTTCAACCTTAGACATGTTTTTCTTAAATTTTACATACCTTCTACTTTGCAACTATAAAAACTCCTACCAGGATGATAGAAACACCTACAACTTTCTGTAAGGTTATCAACTCTTTAAAAATAAGATACCCTGCAATCAATCCAAAAACATACGCTAGACTTTGAAGAGGATATAACGTACTTAAAGGTAATTTAGATAATAAAAAAATCCATATTAGTGTAGCAAGTGCATATAAAAGAGCTCCAATAAAAAAATGTGGTGATAAAAACACTGTTACAACCGATGAAAATGAATAGGTATCTAAATTTTTCACGGACATCTTCCAAAAAATCTGTCCAGAAGTAAGAAAAATAACATTTATTAAAACAAGTAAAATATACATACTTATTCCGCCAATTTTTGCATGATTTTTTTTAATTCCTTTAATTCATTTTTATAAATCCCAAGTTCTTGAGATAATTCTTTTATCTTAGTGTGACTAGAAGATAAAGCTACTGTTAAATGAAACAGAATAATGAGGATTATGACAATTGCAACCAAAAACAAACTATTCACAGGTGTTTCTATATCTAATATATTCGTAATCATAGCAACTAATTTAGGAAAAATTGAAATTATCACAATAGAAAAACCCAATACAATCCATAACAATGCATACTTTAACTCTAGTTTATATCTTAAAATCATGTTGATAATTCCAAGCAGGCCCATAATTGAGGTTATAAATAGAACTAACTGTAATGTTAAGGGTATCATATTATTCTCCGACATCAATATTGTTTACGCATTAGATCGAAGAGAATCGCAAATGAAACTTTAATCATATAATATATTGATTTGAAAGAGCGAATCGAAGAGACACCTCCAATTCTTTCATTCATAACCACAGGGATTTCTTTAACAACAAACCCTTTTCTTTTGGCATGGACAATGGATTCAGGCTCCGGATAGTCCATTGGATAGTAAGAACTAAATAAATTAATAATATTTCTATTGCAAGCCCGAAAACCTGAAGTTGGATCTGTTATTTCTTGTTTTGATAATATCTTTAATAGTTTGCTGAAATAGTTTATTCCTACCCTTCTAAGAAAAGTAGATTGGAAGCCTTCCTTATTAATATATCTAGAACCTATGACTAAATCTGCTTTTTTTTCTATAAGAGGCTGAATGAGACTTTTAATATATTGAGGATTATGTTGCCCGTCCCCATCTACTTGCACCGCGAAGTCATATCCCTTAATAGAAGCATATTTATATCCGGTTTGTACAGCTCCACCAATGCCTAAGTTGCATGGTAAGTCGATAATATTGGCTCCTTCTTCATGACAAATAAGAGACGTTTTATCTTTTGAATGATCGTTAATAACTAAAAGATCTACGCCGCTTATTTGCTTTAGTAATAAGAGTAGTTGTTTAATGTTTGCCTCTTCATTGTAAGCTGGTATGATAACAAGAGTTTTCATATTTATCACCTCCAAAAAATACAATACCTCGATATTTTCTATCATATCCTTGGTTTCCTAAATCTGCAAGCTCCCGTATTAACACAGAAATAGCAAGAGGAATCTAATTTCTTTATGATTCACTTTTATTTTGCATTCGATAATGTCAGTACATAACCATATTCATTTTCGTATATTTGATTCGTTCCAAGCAGCAGATCTTTTACTAAAGCATATTCTTTACTATCTTTGGAGATTACAATATAACTGCTATATTGTCTCTCTAAGAATTTTTTAATAAAAAAAGTAGGATCATTAAATACATAATTTTCTTTCATCCTCTGATTGCTTAGTGCCTCAAACCAGTAAGTATCAAGCCAGTCACCTACAAATAGTATCGGCTTTGGGGCTATTTCTTCCCTTAACTTCTGTTCAATGTAGACACAAAGATCAGACAGTCCTTTATCCACTTCTGATTTTCTTTCATAAATAATTTTATTATGAATATAGATTTCAAAAGTAGAATGAGCATTAGGAAACGGATTTAGTAGTACATTTTTAGAATTTAATTTGGTATCTACTCCAGATATCGAAATTATCAATATTAATCCCCAGGTCGCCCAATAGCTACATACTAATGTTTTGCTTTTTTTATAAAGTGCTATCGTTCCAACAAAAGCTAGCAATATAATAATAAGCCACAAAACAAAATTTAACTTGTAATAATAATAAGTGGAAACCTTACCATTATACATTTGTATAAAAAAATAACTACAGTAAATAATAGTCAATGGGAATAACGTAGAGAATAAATTCCATTTTTTATCTTTAAAAGAATGGGAAATTGAAACCAGTGCAAATGGAATAAAGATAATAAAGTCCGAGTATAAGCTTCTATAAATATATCCTTCTGATGTAAGTGCATCAGATAACCCCTGGCCAGTACCTGTAATCTTTGGATAGATAAAAGTAAACCATAAGGAAAAAAAAGCTGGAATTAAGAATATATAAAGGTTATGAAATATAAATTTCTTATCTACTATATATATTATTTTTTTCGGCTTACTTTTCTGTGCAAATTTATATAATACACAGAAAAAAATTGCAAAAAAAACAATAGGAGCAAACAAAGTATAACCTACACCAACACCCAAGCAACCTATACTTATACAGAATAAAATAATGCTCTCTTCCATGTCTTCATAAAGATAATGATAAACCATAAAAAAACAAAACATTATTACTGTTATAGCAATACCTAAGTAAACAAAACCAAACAGGAAATCACTTAACGGATACCCTGCGATATAAAGTAACGTAAATGTTATTGCACCCATCTTTTGCCGTTTACTAATTACAAATAATCTAAGACACGAATAGAAAGCGACACTAGTAATAATAAAATTAAATATTTGCTTTAAAATAAAAGATTTATAAACAAATGTTCCTTTAAAAAAAGGCATAAGCATCTCTATCCATAATCCATTTGTAAGTTGCCCCATATACATACTTGTAAAATCAGAAATAACACTCCTACTATTAACAACATCCATCGCAATCTTTAAATGTGTCCCCGGATCACTTGTTTCAAATCTAATTCTTAAATCAGGGGTAAAATGATTAAGAGAAAAAATGAGAATACCTACTATTAAGAATAAAAAAACTACACTATCAAGTTTATCCCAATAAAAAGTCTGTATTTTTTTTATTTTTAATAAATAACCTAGTAGAAATATACCTAATACATAATTAATGATAGAAATGCTAAACAAATATACGGGAATATGAAGGAGAGTTAAGAGCCCCCCAATTAAGGTTATATAACACTCATACCCGATATAACTCATAGGAAGCCATATAATAATATTCTGAGCATGTTTTGCCTTAGGTATCAATATAAATAGGGTCAACACAAACAAGACTGAAATAAAATAAATAAAGCCCAACTTTTATCACCCTTTTAACTTTATGAAAAGAATAAACATTTTTTAACTAGTCTTTTTTTCCACCATAATTTTTTCTTTCAATTTGAGGTTCATACATTTTTTTTCGATGAAAAACCAAGAAAGTACCGAAACCCCAAAAGTTAGAGGGAAAGAAAAGATAAAATTATTAAATGGATTGATATGTTTAGACAGAACTAACGATACTATTTGTTGGATTGGAAAAGCGTAAATATACATACCATAAGAAAAGTCCCCTACTTCTTGAAATTTTTTAAAGTATTTTTTTAAACCTACACCTAAATGAAAAATAATATATGTACCAAAAAAAATAAAAGCAATTTGATAATGTCCACGCACTGTAAGGTATAATAGAGCTAAAGTACTGAGGACTAAATATATCGCTTTAAATCGAATTTCATTTCGAAAAACATAGAAAAGCATTCCCGCCGAAAAGTACGTAAAAAGTTTAATATATTGATAGCCAGCATACATTTGGCTTACTTCAAAGGACAGCAGTAAAGTCACTAAAAAAATAACAATCAGTACTGGTTTTTTTAATAATTTTAATTGCCCCATAACTGCTACAAGTATATAAAAAAAGAATTCATACCAAAGTGTCCACAAAGATCCATTTACTGCATTCGGATAAGGATTATGTTCAAAAACACCCGGCAAATTATAATGCATATTAATGAGCATGAAAGATTCTAAGTAACCTAGCGTATTTCCATTCTTAAAATAAGACCGCAAATCCAAACTAGTAAGTAACGGACCCATTATCAATGCTGAAATAAATAATACAAATAGTAACGCAGGAAAAATTCGAAGTATTCTATTCCTAAAATACTGGTATAAATTAGAACATCTTTCATAACTATACGTGATTAAAAATCCACTTATAATAAAAAAGATAGCAACACCTAAACCGCCGAAAGTTTCCTGGCCCCGCGTTATTCGAATAAATATCTCTGAAGAATTTGATCCTAAGGATAAAGGATACGAGTGGGACAAGATAACTAGTGTTGCTGCAATAAATCTCAAAAGATCGAAGTTATTTTCCCTACTATTAAAATTATCAACCATCATTCTATCTTTCATAGCGGGTTCCCCTCTAGTTTTTCCTAAATACTCTTGTTATTCTCCAACTTTTAGAGCTTTGAACATTCGTGATTAATTCATCAAGCTGCTCTTCTGTAGCAACGAAAATATCCGGAATGCACGTTTTTTTACCTAACAATTTTTTAACTAAACGTATAGGCTTTGTTACTGCCCATGAATTTGAAACTAATAAGGAATGAGCCAACTGCCTCTTGGGAAGAAGCCTATCCTCAATAAATACCTGTGAGCTAGAGTTATTTGCGGCATGGTCGATTAACCATGATATTCTTTTGGCGCTTCCAGGTGGCAACAAAATAGGTTGTGAATTAAATTTTCCTTGCACATACCGATAATTGTCTTCCCATTCACTAGGATTATGCAATGTTTGAGAGCTGGCTCCTTTAACCCACCATCTATAAATATTTGTGACCACAGGAGCGCTAGCCACTCCACAGATAAAAGAACTGCGGACAATAAAATCCCAATCCTCAATGGTGTTAATTGTCTCATCAAATCTCAACCCAAAATCATGAAATGCAGATCTTGGGAAAGCTAAACAAAGACCTGGGCATTGATTATGATGAAGCATTGTTAAAAAATCATATTCATCTGGATAATCCTTATTAAAGCCCGATATTGCCCTTGATGTTTTATCTCCAAACTTGGTTTTTACTTCCTCATAATTTTGCCTGACCGTTACCGTTCTTAATATTTTCCCATAATTCTTACGAGCCAATTTATTAAACTCATCCACCCAATTGCTAAAAACAAGATCATCATCATCCAATATGCTTATATATTCCCCATTGGCTTGTTGAAAACCTTCATTTAGAGGAGTTGACCTGTTTCCTCCATTAACACGAACCAATCTTATTTTATTCCTGATCCATTCAGGTGTATCATTAATAATACTTTCTACAACTAATTGTTTGTCTACAGAGAGGTTATGCCCCATAACTAAAACTTCAAAATCTGTACATTCCTGCCCAGTCAAGCATAGTAATACTTCTTGCAATTCTTGAGGTCTTTCTCCGGTGGTTCGGGTAATAATGGAAAGAAAAGGTCTTTCAATCTCATTTTCCTCAGACATTGCAGGTCCTGCAATAAAAGATCTTACAAATTGATTTACCTTCCCGTTTGAACTCATTGCTCCTCTTAATCGCAGAAAGTACTCATGCAATGATGATTTTTCTGCTAATGTTAGAAGATCCTTCGGAAAATATTGATCACTCTTCTCCATTCTAACATCATTTTGACGAACTTGATGCAAACCGTATTTCCCAAAAATAGAGAGCAACTTTCTCTCGGTAAAAATATTTAAATGCGTTTTATCTAATAGCCCGGTTTCGGTCTCATCAAACTGGTAACAAAATAATTTCATAACAATATCATCATGTGTAAAATTAGGCACGCTTATTATTACCGGAGCATTATATTCTTGGGATAATTTGCCCAAGGTACAAATGATCTCTTCCAGATATAGCACATGTTCAAGCACGTCAATAATTGAAATAGAAGATATTTTTCTTCCATTAAGAATTTTCTTAATGAAATCGATGTTTTCCTCACATTTCGCAAGTTGAAAAACATACCCTTCTTTTCCGCTGGATGTTATATTGGTAATCGCTTCTTGACTAGCATCGATCCCAATATAATGAACAGGTTGATTCTCAATGATTTTAGAACCAATAGCTCCCCAGCCACAGCCTAAGTCGAGATGAACACCCTCTGGGTTAAGATGGAATTGATTAATGAGCTTTAAAGCGTGTCCATAAACGTTATCGTGAGCAAACTCATATTTATATGGATAAATATCATCATTGTTTTTCATAATGAGAACCTCATTTTTCCATAATTATTATTGGTAAACTCACCGATTTTATTATTTTTATCAAGCTGCTCGGGAAGTAACCCTTCTTCTTTCCTTCTTTGAAATTCCTTGGCCGCTTTTTGATAATAACCTTCGGATGAGGATTCAAAATATTTTAAAATATCATTTAGTATATCAGCTCTAGACCATTTATACGCCAACAATAATCCTGCTTCAGCTGAATAATAATCCTCCGCGGCGCTCGTTTTCCATTCCCCTTCTCTAGATAAAGTTTTATCATGGAATACTACTGCCGTTGGCTGAAAAATAACTTTAAATCCTTTATTGCGGACCATCCAAGAGAAATCAACATCATCACAGTATAAAAAGAACGTATCTGAATCAAACCCGTTTACTTCTTTAAATGCATCTGCAGAGATTAATGCACATGCTGTTGAAGCCCAGCTTGTTTCTCCGGTTTTAGGATCATAATATTTCGGATGTTCAATAGGAAGCTGTTTTCCTTCCACTATACCTATCCGGGAATTGGATTGTTGAAATGGCTTAAGTAAATTGAGAATAGTTCGAGGAGCTAATAATATGTCGGGATTTATAATCAAAATAAATTCGGAAGTACAGCTTTCGGCTAAACGATTATGTCCTTTAGCTGATCCTAAATTATTTTCAAAATAATCATACTTAATTTCAACAAACTCACCATACTCTTTATTTAATTCTATAATATCAGTATCCGAAAAAATCCGCTCTGAAGAGCCATCTCCATACATCAAAATAACCTTGTCAAACGCCTTTTCATAAAGTGCAAAGTCTACAGCTCTTACTAGGCTCTTTATAGATCTTATTATCCGCTCACGTTCATTATGGTATAAAACCGATTGAATATGAAGCACTCTTTTATCCATTTTTTTCTCCTTTTATATAACTTCGTCAATCCAATCACACAATTGATTAATCCCTTGCTCTACAGAAACCTGAGGCCGCCATTCCAATATTTCCATAGTAGTAGAAATATCAGAGGCAGCGTGCCGCACATCGCCATTTCTGTATTTTCCGCAAACATGCGGCTTGGGAGCGTCATATCTTGCTGCTATTAATTCGGCTATATCAGCTATCGTCTTTTTCTGCCCACTTCCAATATCGATGATGGAGTTATTTGATTTGGGATTATACAAAGTCTCCGTTATTGCATTTGCTACATCTGAAATATAAACAAAGTCTCTTAACATTTCTCCATCTTCATAGAGAGGTATGCTCTTTTTTTCTTTTGCCAGCCTTACAAACAAGGAAACAATACCTGTATATGGGTTTATTAAAGACTGGCCAGGTCCATAAACATTCTGGAACCTAAAAATTGTATAGTTAACATTATACGATTTGCACCAACAGGCTATTATGTGTTCTTGGGCTAATTTTGTTGATCCATAAATACTTGTAGGCATGGGAACATTGTTCGCAGAGTTCATTGGTGTAAATTCTGCATCTTCAAAATCCCATGCCCCTTCTTCAAGCTGGTTATTATCCCTTTGTCCTGGATAAAATTCCACCCCATCGGTCTTTATCCACTTGCCTTCGCCATATACCGCTCTACTACTTGCCAATATTAATTTTGTTGGTATGGCTTTATTTCTTACTAAGGCATCCAACATTTGCGTTGTTCCCAGAACATTAACATTGGCATGGCGGGAGCTTTCATTCAATGATTGGCCTGTACCGGTTTCGGCTGCTAGGTGGATGATGACATCGGGTTTATATTTGGATAAAACCTCATCCCATGCAGTTGCATCCGTTACATCGTTTTCAAACAAATTAGCTTTTGATGATAATCTGGAGGGTTTTACCCGTTCCTTATGGATCTGAGGATGAAGATTATCTACAACGATAATATTATCAAATTCCTTTTCAATTAGATGAGAAACTTCGCAGCCGATGAACCCTGCCCCACCAGTAATAATGCAAGTTGAAGGTTTCATTTTTTCTCCTACTTTCTTATGATCGAATATAATTTATAAAGTAGTTTATACTTTTGTTTTAGATTATTAATCTTATTTTGACTTTTTATCTCCAGAATATTTTGGCAGGCCTCATATACATTTATATTGAAGGAATATTTCTTTTGTTTTTCTCTCACTATTGAAAGTGCTTGATCCAGGAGTTTTTGCCTATTCATTTGTTCATTTTTATTGTAGGGAATTCGATAATAGGAGGTTGTTTTATCAACAAATAAAAAATCACTTTTTAGTGATAAGCGCATCCAAAAATCCCAATCCTCAAGAGCATCTAAAGTTTCATCCATGTATAATGAGTTTTCTTTTATTATCTGGCTCTTGAACATAACGGTCTGAATAGGAAGATAATTTTCATAGAACAGTCTGAGACGGTTAAAGTTAGAGCGATGTACAATGTTATAACCCCGGTTAACTTTTTCTGTATAACCGCCTAAGAACTCTGTTGGCACTTCAAATGCTACAGTATAAGCAACACTTGCTTGCGTTTTCAATAATTCTTTAAGCAGGGTTTCTACATGGTCAGCAAAAAACAAATCATCATCATCCAGGAAGTTTAAATACTCTCCTGAAGCCAAATCCATGGCCATGTTCGCCGCTTTTGAACGTCCAACTTTTTCCTCTGTACAATGATAAACAATATTCAGATCCGGAAATTCTCTCATCAAGAAATCCTTTGATATGTTCTTCCCATCCTCAATTATTACTACTTCGATATTCTTATATGTTTGATTTCTGACACTAATTAAAGCTTCCCTTAATGCATCAACACGTCCTATAGTCCTGATTAATATGGATACTTGAACGGAAAGACTTTGGTTAAGAATTTCATTATTATAGTAAGCACCGGTTCTCTCCACTTCATAATCCCAACCTATGAATTGGGTCTTGGTTTTCTTCCTGTATGTAATTCTTCTCAAGCTAAATAAAACTGATTTAGACAGATTTAAAACCAGGGCCCAAATTAACCTTTTACGCGCTTTTGGAAATGGCTGCTTCCTTAGAAAAATCCCCAAAACTCTATAATAGAAATATATGATATCTTTCAACCTGCCATATTTAAGGCGCAAATTCAAGTTGTTTACTATACTATTAATGTATTGGGCAGGTTTAATTAATGTATTATCAAGATAAGAGTAATGAACCACAATCGCATCCGGGACATATTTTAGATTATATCCTTCCGCCGCTAATCTCCAACTCAAATCCACATCTTCCGCATAAAGAAAAATGCTTTCATCAAATCCTCTAACCTTATTGAAAGCTTCTCTTCTAATGACCACAGCTGCTCCAGACACCCAGCTTGTGAATTGGGTGACAGGGTCGTAATACTTAGGGTGTTCGAACGGAAACTGTCTCATCTCCCAAGCAGCAACATTCATCGAGCTTGTCAGAATATCCTTTTCTAAATTAACCAAAGAATTATTGGGAATTTCCGTATCCACATTTAGAAAAAATATATATGAAGCCTTCCCTTGTTTAGCCCCTATATTGCAAGCAGTCCCAAACCCTTTATTTTTTTTATTGACTACAATTTCAATTCTACCGAATATTTCGCAATAAAGTTGTTTAACTTCTTTTATAACCGATACGCTTGAGTCAGACGAAGAATTATCCACAAAAATGATATTTAACTTTTTTGTATTAAAGGTATTGTGAGCTAAACTCTTTATGCAATTTAATATCCACTTTTCAGAGTTGTAAGTCACAATAACGATATCCAATTCCATTTATAAACTACCTCTCCAAAAAATGAAATATTATGAGTTCATCTCCAAATACATATTCGCTATTTCATCCACTTGTCCGTCTGCGATTAAATTGCCGCGGTTTAACAAAATAGCCCTATCGCATATATCTTTAATCTGTTCAATAGAATGTGAGACCATGATAACAGTAGTGTCATCAGTTAACATGGATTTTATTCTTGTCAAACACTTTTCTTGAAATTTATAATCCCCAACAGATAAAATTTCATCAAGAATGAGTATATCGGGTTTTACAACAGTAGCAATGCTGAAGCCTATCCGAGCAATCATTCCGGAAGAATAGTTTTTTAATGGAACATCTAAAAATTCTTCTATCTCCGCAAAAGAAACAATCTCATCAAATTTTTCATTAATAAATTTTCGGGAGTATCCAAGTATAGCCCCGTTTAAATATATATTTTCTCTTGCCGTTAATTCCACATCAAATCCTGCACCTAATTCTATTAGAGGCGATATCTTACCGCTTGTTTCTAGGTAGCCTTGAGTTGGCTTTAAGATACCGGAAATTATCTTCAGCAAAGTGCTTTTACCAGCTCCATTGAATCCTAAAATCCCAATCGTTTCTCCCTTCTTTAGCGATAACGAAATATTATTTAAAGCCAAAAATTTTTCGTTTTTTATTTGCCCTTTTAATTTTTTAATAAAGTATTCTTTAAATCCATTTACATTTTCTTTGTAGAGGTCGAACTCTATTGAAACGTTACATAATTTAACTATAATATTGTCCATTTTTTTCATCCTTATATAAATAAGACTAGTTTGTTTTCATTCTTTTTAAAAATTTTATAACCTAAATAAAGTGAGAAAACGGAATAAAAAATAGCTAGTAAGTTTAATTTCAGATCAGGAAGTTGCCCATCCAGTATTAATATTCTAAAATAATTAATATATATATAGATAGGATTAAACTCTATATAAGTTCGAATAGATTCTGGAATAATTTCAATCGGATAAAACGTGGCTGAAAAAAAGGATAACAAGCTTAAAAAAACACTATAAATATGTAGAACATCTCTGTAAAAAACAGTGATCGTTGACAAAAACAAACCAATGCCTATTGAAAATAAGAATACGAGCAAAAACGGCAAGAAAAATAAAACCGAAGTTAAAGGAAGCCTATAATTTAAAAAGAGTACAATTATAACTACTGCAATTAGCGAAAGTGATGTGTTAATAAATGAAAAACATATTTTTGATATAGGAAAAATATATTTAGGAGTGTATACTTTTTTTATTAATCCTCCATTGGAAATAATTCCAGTTTGCGCCAAGCTGGTGGATTCAGCAAAAAAAGTGTAGATGATTTGTCCACTTAAAAAATATAGCGGAAAATTTTCGATCTGATTTCTAAACATTGTCGAAAAAATCAAAGTTGTTGCGAACATAAAAATAAGGGGATTCAGTATACTCCAAACAATCCCTAAGGCTGATCTTCTGTATTTAATTTTCAAATCTCTTTTCACAAGTTCAAAAAGCAATTCCCTATATTTAAAAACTTCTTTAACGATATCCATAAATCTCTCCATTTTCTAAACGATGGTTATATACTCAATAATGATAGGTTATTTTATCTAAAATAACAAGATTGGTCGAAAAAAGGAGAATTCACTGCCACGTCGAATAACAAATATTAGGATTAAAAATCAATTAATTCAATCAGAATCATACATTTTGGGTGGGAGACTTGTTATGAAGCAAAATCACAGAAGTAAATCTGCAAAAGTTATAGTTAGTAATCAGCCCTCTTTCTTTTTTTGGATTACAATGTCAGTTATCATATTTACACTTTTTTATTCTGGATTCCACACAGCTCTTTTTAATGGTTATTCTATTAATTTCGACAAACCTATCAATAACGCTACTATGCTAGCATCCATTATATTGATTATGCTGGCTATTTATTTTTTCTTCAAGTGGAAGCTGGAGGATAATCGTGACTTACTCAGCATCTATGTATGGCTTATACCACTGACCTTTTGGATATCCTCAATTGCCGCGGCATCGCCGGATCTCGCAAGAAACATGACGCACATACATATGATGTACATTACATTGTTTTTAGCAGGTGCTTATTTAACCCGCCTTCAATTTGGCGCCAAGACATTGCAAGCATCCATTACAATAATAGGATACTTGGTAACCCTGTATGGTTTAGCTTGTGCAATGGGAAATATGTATTCCCAAGATGCGGTTATGTTCGATCAAGGCCTGCGTTTAACTTCAGTATTCCAATATGCCAATGCTTATGCAGCCTTTCTTATGGCAGTTTTGTTATGCAGCCTTTACTATACCACCCATTCCAGAAAGTGGTATGTGATTTTTGTCAATGGTATCATGATTGTGCCGATCCTTCTTTCCTTTTGGCTAACTTTGTCTCGCGGTGGAATCGTGGTTATGCCGTTTATTTTTTTGGCCATTCTTCCGCTGATGAAGATAACAAAGCAATTAATGTTCACACTCTACGCTATGATCGGAGTGGTCGCATCCTTTCCAATTACAGGTTATATAACTAATAAATCTACCCGAATCGTTACTCAATTGCTTACTACTGTATCACCTGACAAAAAGTCAGCTGAAACAATAAGCTGGTTTAATGGAGACAGCTTGAGCGGTTGGGGCGTGGTCATGGGGGTTTCGCTAATTGCAGGAGGTCTCATTTGGTTTCTGCAAACTTATGTATTCAGCAAGCTGGACCAAAGGTTGACTAATTCATCCTCCCGCAAGCGTAGCAGACTCCTTCTTCCTGCAGCATTGGTTGTTATTGGAGCACTGGGAGCTGTTTTATTGTTGGCCACCCCCATTAAATCCCTTCTGCCCAACAATCTGGAAACGCGTTTGGAGAGCATTAACTTCCAACAGCATAGTGTACTTGAACGCGGCACTTTCTATAAAGACTCCATAAAGCTCTTTAAGGATTATCCCATCATCGGTACAGGTGGCGGTGGTTGGGCCGTTTTATACGAAAAGTATCAAAATAACCCCTACACAAGCCGCCAAGCGCATAATTTCTTCCTGCAATATTTGAATGAGGTTGGTATCCTTGGACTTGTTGTATTTATGGGACTATTAGTAACCGTCTATACTTTATATATAAAAAAATCATTTTCATCAGTAGAGGAAACTGAAAATACACACTTGCTTTTTTATATGATATCAGTGTCTATCCTCATTCATAGTTTTTTGGATTTTGAACTTAGTTATGTGTTTTTAGGAAGCTTGGTGTTCCTTTGTTTAGGGGGATTAGCCTCCACAATGGATGGAAAACCAAAATGGATATCCTACTTTTCCTTATTGTCTTCCAAAAGATATATCTATCCGGCAGTAATTGGAGTATTGGCATTAATATTCTTTATCTTCTCCGCCATCAGAATGAATGCTAACAGCTCCTTTGAAAAAGCTATTGCCTATGCAAAGCAAGGCAAATCATTCAATGAAGTTATGGCCCAAGTGGATTCAGCGATTAAAGCAAATCCAAAACCGGATTATTATGCACTTCAAGCTGATTTCTTCATGCAGATGGCTTCCCAATCGAAGGACCAACAGCAAGGATTATTAGATCAAGCTGCCTCTACCTTAACAGAAGCAAGGAAGAAGGAACCAAATAACCGGCTGCTGTTAGAACGACAATATTCCCTTTATGTGACTAAACAAGACTATGCAGCTTCCATTCAACTGTTGCAGGAAGCATTAACAAAATATCCATGGGAGCTCAGCTTCTATGAGCGTGCTGCTTCTATATACAACACCCAGTGGAATCAAGCGAAGCAAGCTAACGATAATGTGAAGATGGACCAAGCATGGGCAGCCCTTCAAGAGATTTATGATAAGATTCAAAAAGGTGTAGATCACATAGCTACGTTGCCAAAAGAACAGCTGTCAGGAAGACCCTTTTACCATAGCCCCATCATTCGTTATTCAGTTGGACAAATTTATACGATTAATGGCGAATATGAAAAAGCTTGGTTACAGCTACAACCTGCTGGTGAAGAAACTTTATTGAAGCTTTCAGAATTAAACTCTCAGATTGAACAGGACAATTTATCTCAGTATAAGTTAACCATTTGGTGGTATTTCGCTCTTGCAAAGAAGCTTGGAACTTTGGATCAAAGCATCTTCAACTCTTTTGTTGATAAATATCCAAACGAGAAGGTCCAAATTGAAACAATTTATTCCACATTAAAATAGTATTCATGTTCAGAGATTTTACAAAACAAATGGCCTATTAGGGAAATCTCTTCCGAATAGGCTATTTTTTATGGCAATATTTATTTAATAATAAAAATATATCCATTTCTCTTTTTTCTATATAAATGTTAATATTAACTTTGTGTAAATTTTATAATTAATGTGCAAGGAGGAAATACAATTTCTATGGAATTCAATGAATTTATGGCTCTGATTTTACCTTCTGTTGTTGCTTTATTATTTTATTCGAAATTAAAGGGCAGAGCTCTTTCCCATTTCGAAATAGGTGCCTTGTTGGCTACCTTTGTTTTGCTAACAAACTGTATTTGTTATGCTGCAGTAGTTTATTTCAAAAAAATCCCATCCTTCGATATGTTATTTACTTTAAAATATAGCGGGTTAGCAATTTTTGTCTCACTCCTTCTTACCATAGTTTATAGATTTATTGAATTAAATATAAAGATTAAGCTTAAAGTGGAGCCAAGAGATGAAGAAAAGTAGCAGCTTTGTACATAGCTGTATAACGGTTCTTCTGATCTTAACTGCAACTTTTATATTTGCTACCTCATTCTATATTAGCAAAGAATTTCCGGATCAAAATATAGATGAAATGATTTTTTATGTTGTTAGTGGGTTAAAAGGCACATCCAGCAGTGTGCTCTATGCAGCAGCATATAGAATCATTGTACCTTTATTAGTTCTTTTTTTATTATGGTTGTTTCCGATTTTGCGCACAAAAAATACGGTTAATAGTATTGAATTGAACATTAAAGATAAAAAAATAAGGATCCATCTTTTTTCAAGTACTTTTATTTACAAGTATAGAGCAGTTTATGCATTTGTAATTGTTTTATTTTCCGTTTCCTTTTCATATAAATCGCTTCAAATTGGAGATTATATCAATAGGCTATCAAATTACTCCAATTATATAGAAGATCATTCTGCCAAAAGTGAAAATGTAGCTCTTCATTTTCCAGATAAAAAGAGGAATTTGATAATTTTATATGTGGAATCTCTGGAAAATTCCATGCTTGATCAGAATAAAGGGGGAGGATGGAGCTATCCGGTAATGCCTGAATTAGAAGATATAGCGGAGAAGCATATTAATTTTTCAGACTCAGAGAAAATTGGAGGGGCTCTTCCAATAAGTGGAACCGGATGGACTGTTGCAGGTCTGGTAGCAACCACTTCAGGGTTACCACTGAAGATTCCCATTAACGGGAACGATTATACCTCTTCAACAAACTTTATGGCTGGTGCATTTACTTTAGGAGATATTTTGGCAAAGGAAGGTTATCATCAAGCTTTTATGGCTGGTTCTGACTTTGAATATGGTGGAAGAAAAAACTATTATCTCAAGCATGGAAACTTTAAGATTTATGATGTCAAAACCGCCATTGCTGAAGGAAAAATAAAAGAAAATGAGCAAGTATGGTGGGGGTTTGACGATAGTCTCTTATTTTCCTGGGCCAAGGAAGAAATAACCTCTTTAGCGCACAAAGATCAGCCATTTAGCTTTTCGCTGCTTACAGCCAATACACACTTCACCGATGGTTATTTAGAAAAAAATGCCTCGAGTGATTTTGACACACAATATGAAAATGTACATGCATATTCCTCTAAACAGATTTCGGATTTTGTGAATTGGTTTATGGAGCAGGAGTTTTATGATTCTACATCCTTAGTTATATTAGGGGATCACCTTAGTATGCAGCCCAATGGATTTTTCACGTCACGGATATATGAGGGATATAGCCGAACCATCTTTAATACCTTTATTAACCCCTCAAATGAACCTAAACGCCCTAAAAACAGGCAATTTACACAGTTGGATATGTTTCCAACGATACTATCAAGCATTGGTGTAGAAATTGAAGGGGAGCATTTAGGATTAGGAACGAACTTATTTTCTGGCACAAAAACTTTAGTGGAAAAAGCTGGTCTCTCCTTTGTAGATGCAGAGTTGGCAAAAAACTCAAATTACTATAATCTGCACATATTACAAGACGATTATTTACAGTTGATAGATCAAGCCAAAGAATGAAAATAGAGAGTAACACCGTATTACTGAACCGGTGTGACTCTCCGCGGCCTGCTCATCTAGAAGTATTATTCCGTAATTGTGTCCAACAACGGCCTCCACCAGTCCTCATTCTCTCGATACCACTGGATCGTCTGGGCAATCCCCGTTTCGAAGGAATATTGAGGCTTCCAGCCCAGGGCCTCCAGCTTGGTGGGATCGATGGCATACCGCTTATCGTGGCCCAGCCGGTCGGTGACAAACTCAATGAGGTCCTCGCTCTTCCCTAACGTCCGGATAATCGTTTTGACCACGTCCAGATTGGTTCGCTCATTATGTCCCCCTACATTGTACACCTGGCCGCTTACACCTTGGTGCAGCACCAGGTCAAGCGCAGAGCAATGGTCCCAGACATGCAGCCAATCCCGGATATTTTTACCGTCCCCATATACCGGAACCTTCTGGTCATTGACAACCCGGGAGATGGTTAACGGAATCAATTTTTCGGGGAAATGATAAGGCCCATAATTATTGGAGCAGCGGGTAATGTTCACCGGCATGCCGTATGTCTCATGATACGCCCTCACCAGAAGGTCAGAGGCGGCCTTGCTGGCGCTGTAAGGGCTATTGGGCTGTATAGGTGTTTCCTCCGTGAAGAACGTCTCAGGATCGAAATCCAGTTCTCCATACACCTCATCTGTTGAAACATGCAGAAACTTCGTGATTCCTGCTGCTTTGGCTGCATCCAGGAGAACTTGTGTACCTAGTACATTCGTACGCACGAATACTCCCGGGTCCGTAATCGAGCGGTCCACATGGCTCTCCGCCGCAAAGTGAACTACGTAATCGAATCCGGTTTCGCTGAACAGCCTATTTATAGCAGCCATATCGGCAATATCTGCTTGAATAAAATGGTAGTTATCCTTATCCTCTATTGACTTGTGCTTCGCCAATTCTCCGGCATAAGTCAAGAGATCCAGGTTATAAATATCATAATCCGGATACTTATTCACCATATATTGTACGAAGTTGCCGCCAATGAATCCCGCTCCACCTGTTACCAGTACCTTTTTACGTGTCAATCCGCTCATCCCTTCGCGTTTAGCTCTTCCAGATATCGCTTTAATGCATCCTGCCAGTGGGGCAAACGCTGAAAGCCACAAATCTCCAATTTATCCTTGGACATCCGGGAGTTTTTGGGCCGGACCGCCCGGGTAGGATATTCCTCCGTGGAAATATGGTTTACCTTCATGTCTTTCCCTGCTTGCCGGAAGATCTCCTCCGCAAACTCCGCCCAGCTGCAAATTCCCTCGTTAGTCGCATGGTAAATCCCATATTGTTCCGTTTGAATCATGTCTACAATAAGCTTAGCTAAATCTGCCGTATAGGTTGGGGAGCCGTACTGATCGCTAACCACATTAAGCTCAGAACGGGATTTAGCCAGTCTAAGCATGGTTTTGATGAAATTATTGCCATTGATACCGAAAACCCAGGAGATACGGATAATAAACCAATTTTCCAAGATGGATTGAAGAGCCAACTCGCCCTCATACTTCGTTAATCCATACTGGCCGATGGGAGCTGGGCTGTCAGTCTCCTTGTAGAGCTCCAATCCCTGACCGTCGTAAACATAGTCCGTACTGATATACATCATCTTGGCATTTATAGTCTTAGCTGCTTCAGCCAAATAGCGTGTGCCGTCCACATTCACCCGTCGGCACAGGTCCACCTCATCCTCCGCCTTATCCACGGCCGTATATGCTGCACAATGGACAATGGCATCAGGACGGACCCGGTTAACAGTAGCTTGAACGGCCTGCTCATCGGTGATGTCCAAATCATCTATGCCAACACCGACCATCTCGATCCCCTGTGATAACCCTGATTTCACCACATCAAAGCCTAACTGCCCGTTATAACCTGTCACCAGTATCTTCATTCCATCATTCCCCATATACAAAGTTATGCTCCACATCGGCAAGACGCGGCGCCTTCTCATCCTTAGCAGATAGAACCGGTTGAATATCGAGCGGCCAATCAATGCCGATATCGGGATCCGACCACAAGATGCCTCCATCACATTCCGGAGCGTACAATTCATCCACCTTATACTGAACCTCAACATCCTCAGTGATGGTCATAAACCCATGGGCAAACCCCTTCGGAATCAACAATTGCTTCTTATTCTCTGCGCTGAGCTCTATTCCGAACCAAGCGCCAAACGTTGGACTTCCACGGCGGATATCCACAGCCACATCATAAATGGCACCCTTGGTGCAACGCACCAGCTTCGTTTGAGCTTTAGGGTTTAACTGGTAATGCAAACCTCTTAACGTTCCTTTGGCTGCCGAGAAGGAATGGTTATCCTGTACAAACTCCAGATTTAATCCATTTTTGGAGAATGCCGCTTCGCTATACGTCTCCATAAACCAGCCGCGATGATCTCCGAATACCCGGGGTTCAACAACCAGCACACCTTCAAGGTTGGTCTTGGTAAATTCCATGATGCTGACTCCAATCTTTTAGTAAAATTAGTATTGAATTTGTCCGTTAGCAACCTTGATCAGATATTGCCCATAACCGGTTTTGCTCAACTTCTCTCCACAGCAGCGCAGCTGCTCGCGCGTAATCCACCCGTTAATATATGCAATCTCCTCAGGTGCGGCTATCTTAATACCCTGATGACCCTCTACCGTTCTTACGAAATTGGTGGCGTCCACCAGGCTTTCGTGGGTCCCGGTATCCAGCCAGGTATATCCCCGCCCAAGAAGCTCCACATCCAAGTCCCCAAGCTCCAGATACGCTTGATTGATTGAGGTTATTTCCAGCTCCCCACGATCAGACGGCTTCACCTGCTTGGCAATATCCACAACACGGTTATCGTAGAAATACAAACCGGTTACAGCATAATTGGATTTGGGCATTGTTGGTTTCTCCTCAATGCTCAGCACCTTGCCGTCACCATCAAATTCCACCACACCAAACCGCTGTGGATCCTGGACGTGATAGCCAAATACGGTAGCCCCTTTTTCCTTACCGGCGGCCTTCAGGAGCCTCTTACGCAATCCGCTGCCATAATAGATGTTATCCCCCAGAATCATAGCCACAGAATCCGCTCCGATGAAGGATTCTCCTAATATGAATGCTTGGGCCAACCCATCCGGACTAGGCTGAACCTTATAGCTTAAGGAAAGCCCGAACTGAGAGCCGTCACCCAACAGTCCTTCAAACCGTGGGGTATCCTCCGGCGTGGAAATAATCAAGATTTCCTTGATCCCAGCCAGCATAAGAGTGGTCAAGGGATAATAAATCATGGGCTTATCATAAATGGGTAATAGCTGTTTGCTCGTCACCATCGTAAGGGGGTAAAGCCGTGTTCCACTTCCACCTGCCAATACAATACCTTTCATGAACCAATAACCTCCCAATAAAAAAGCGTGGAGTCCGAAATGATACAATACTAGTGTATTATACCATTCTTCTTCCAACGCCGGAATAGTTGACTCACATGGTAGAGCCTATCGTTCTTTCCCCAATCAACTTCACTAATTCCTCCATCAGCGGCCCCTTCAGCTCATCGTTAGCCAAAGCAAACTCCAACGTTGTCATGATGAAGCCCAGCTTCTCTCCCACATCATAACGTCTGCCCTCGAAGTTATAGGCGAATACGGGCTGCTCCAGGTTCAATTTCTGAATGGCATCCGTGAGTTGGATTTCACCACCCGCTCCTACCTCTTGAGAATCCAGAAGCTCGAAAATCCGGGGGGTCAGGATATAGCGTCCCATAATGGCCAGGTTAGATGGTGCTGTACCTTTGGCAGGTTTCTCTACAAAATTGCGTACTTGATAAAGCCGGCCGTTCTGCCCATCAGGGTCCACAATGCCATAACGGTGGGTCTCCAACATAGGGACTTCCTGAACACCAATAATAGAGCATTCTGTTTTATCGTATTCCTCGATTAGCTGTCTTAGACATGGTTTGGGCTCTGCCTTGACAATATCGTCTCCCAACAGGACCGCGAAGGGCTCATCCCCGATAAACTTGCGCGCACACCATACCGCATGGCCCAAGCCGCGGGGCTCTTTCTGGCGGATATAATGAATATCCACCAGGTTAGAGGCACGCTGCACTTCCTCCAGGAGCGCCAGCTTCTGCTTCTCCAGCAGGTTATGCTCCAATTCGAAATGGTTATCGAAGTGATCCTCGATGGCACGTTTGCCTTTGCCGGTCACGATGATGATATCTTCAATCCCTGACTCCACCGCTTCTTCCACAATATATTGAATGGTCGGCTTATCTACTATCGGAAGCATTTCCTTGGGCATAGCTTTGGTCGCCGGCAGAAAACGTGTGCCTAAACCGGCGGCTGGAATAATTGCCTTCTTTACCTTCCTCATTCAGCACTTCTCCTCCACCTAATCATCTATCTTTGCTGGAATGCTCATGCACTTGGCTTTGACTTAAATAGAGGTTTCCGGGGATTGGAACGAACCTTGATCCACAGGCGGGCCTCTTCATCCCGAAAGACCTTAATGCCAATTAACAGAAACGGAGTCCGAATTTCCTTAAAATAACGGCTGGCCATATGAATCGTTTCCCCTATTATAACAGTTTCTTTCTATTATAATAGATTTGCGGAGAAATGTAAGGCCCTTAGAACTATATTTACCAAACTCACCACCATCATTCCACCATTAGACCCAATTCGACTTTCTTCTTGTTGCAATTCTTCTATTCGACTTTCCAGGGGTCCTCAAACCGGTAAATATCCGTTTCAGATAAACTGCTTCCAATTTGCGTTTCGATCATCTGCAGCTCATGATGGGCCAGGATAGAATGACGGATTCCCTGGGGAATACGGATGACATCTCCCACATGAACCTCCCTGCGCCTGTCCTCCAGCATCACTTCGCCCTTGCCTGCCGTAACCGTCCATACCTCTTCACGTTGTTTGTGCAGCTGGTAGCTTAGACTCTTCCCTGCCAGGATACATACACGTCTCACCAAAACCTCGTCTCCCCGATCATTCGCACCGTACTCCAGCACCCGGTACCAGCCCCAATACCGTTCCACATACATAGGACGGGGTTGGTCATCTGTCAGAATCTCCTTAATCCTGGGGCTTTCCTCCTTGTCGGCAATCAGGATACCATCGGGGCTGGCCGCTACAATCAGATTGGAAGCCCCTAAAACAGCGACCGGAATATCCAGCTCATTCACAATATGTGTATTCGTACTGTCATGGCTGCATACCCCTTTCCCGCTGATGGACTCGGTCATTTCTTCCGTCAGAGTATTCCAGGTACCAAGGTCTTTCCAATAGCCTGTATAAGGAATAACACTGATGTCCTTCAAATGCTCCACAACCTCATAGTCGAAGCTGTTCTTCGGTATATCTTGATAACGTTTGTGCAAAAGTATATATTCTTGAGGCAATCCACGATTCTGCAGAAGCTCCATGAAGAATCCCAGCTTACCGGCAAAAACACCGCAATTCCATAATGCACCCTGCTCAAGAAAAGTCCGGGCTACCGCTTCTTTGGGCTTCTCTGCAAAACGCTTCACCGTTCTGACCTCGCCGGTACTCTCTTCCGTCAGTATATATCCATATTTTTCGGAGGGGTGCGTAGGCGCTGCGCCGATGAGGGCAAGAGAGCTCCCTGTAGATTGCAGTACCTCATCCAACCTTTGGATAGTCGCAAAGAACTCCAGTTCCACATACGGATCCACCGGCATCACAACAATGGTTTCGTCCGGATCGGCCCCCATTACCGAATTTACATAAGAAGCCGCAAGCACAATGGCAGCGAAGGTATCCCGGCGTTCGGGTTCAATAATAAGCGGTACTTGTTCGCCAATTTGGCTATGTATAATTTCGGCCTGAGCATTTCCCGTGACAATACAGGCGTGAGAAGCCAGTCCCACCTCCCCGATTTGCCTCCAAACCCGCTGCACCATAGACTCTTTCTCTCCAGCCAGACCGGAAAGAACCTTCAGAAACTGCTTGGAACGGGAGTCGTTGGATAAAGGCCATAAGCGCTTGCCGGAGCCGCCTGAAAGTAAAATTAGCTTCACCTGAACACAACCTTTAACGAGGATTTGGGTATCGTCACAAAAGGAAAAGAGGCAATACACAGGTATTGATAAACCCATGCACTGCCACTTTCCGGTTAACCGTTTGTTCTTGAACGAAGGGGCCTCCTTGGCCGTGAACCGAACTTCACCCAAAGACGATCTTCTTCATCCTTGAAAAATTTAAGCCGAAACATGGAAAGCGGAGTCCGGATTTCCCGAAAGTAATAAACCGGCATACGATACCACATCCCTAATCCTGCGTTTGACTACATTATATAGTCAGTCGGCTGTGGGGACTGTCGATCCATCTTGTCGGGATTTAATTATTTATGAGCATAATCTAGCGAACGATGGTAACCGATTCCGGATAAACGGATGCGCGGCCAATGGAATGGTATTCCAAGTGATGAGCAGCAGCATGATCCAGACTAAAGCAATTGCGCCCGTCAAAAATAACCGGTTCCCGAAGCTTCGACTTCACCATATCCAAATCCATCTGCTTAAACTCCGGCCAATCCGTTACAATAAGAGCAATATCCGCATTAGTCAAAGCCTCTTCCAATGTATCGCAGAGTATGACCTCCGGCGATAACAGCTGTTTGGCTTGTGCAGCAGCTACCGGATCATATGCCTGTACCCGTGCCCGGGCTTCGAGTAACTGGGTGCTAATCACAATGGAAGCCGATTCCCGCATATCATCGGTATGCGGCTTGAAGGCCAGGCCTAACAAAGCTACAGTCTTCCCCTCGAGGCTGCCATCATACCGGTCCAATGCTTTCTCTACCAGAAGCTGCTGTTGTTTGTTGTTTACCTGAATTACAGATTTAAGCAGATCGAACTCATGCTCCACATTGCCTGCGATTTGAACCAGGGCTTTGGTATCCTTGGGAAAGCAGGAACCACCGTAGCCGATGCCAGCACGAAGGAATTGGCCGCCAATACGCTTGTCCATGCCCATTCCCGTTGCCACATCTTCCACATTAGCCCCTAATTTTTCACATAAATTGGAGATCTCATTAATGAAGCTGATCTTCGTGGCCAAGAATGCGTTGGAGGCGTACTTGATCATTTCGGCACTGCTAATATCCGTATGGTAAACAGGAATACCGAAGGGGGCATTAATCTCTTCCACCAATTCTGCGGCACGCTGGGAGTCGGAGCCGATGACAATCCGGTCCCCATGGAATGCATCGTGGACAGCTGTGCCTTCACGGAGAAATTCCGGGTTGGAGACCACATTAAAAGGAACACGCCCTTCCAGTCCCCCAGCAATAATCTGCTTGATCCGTTGATTCGTTCCCACAGGAACAGTACTCTTGGTAACCACGACCACATAGTGATTGACATACCGCGCGATGCTCTGTGCCACTTCCTCCACATACGCCAGATTGGCGGTACCATCAACCTTAGGTGGAGTTCCGACCGCAATATATATGGCTTCTGCAGATTCGAATGCCTCTTGATGAGATGTTGTAAAATGAAGCCGGCCAGCGCCAATATTCTTCACCATAAGCTCATCCAAACCAGGCTCATAGATAGGAGAAATACCGGAACGCATCTTCTCAACCTTTGATTGATCTACATCGACACAGATCACATCATGACCAACCTCAGACAGACATACTCCAGTAACCAGACCCACATAGCCGGTTCCAACAATGGCAATCTTCATAGGATTAAACCCTTCCTTCTCATCTATTGGCCGATATTCGCCTTTTCTTTTGCCACGGTATCTTCAAACGCTTGGCGGAGCTCTTCCACCGAGGAAGTGCTGTAACCATATTGCGTTAATTGCGATTCATAGGTATTCACCCGGGCATTAAACTGATTCACCACTTGATCATAATACGAACGAGCCTCGGCTTCAATGGCAGCCTTTTCTTCAGCAGTAGCCGCGGCAGCGTAATCAGCCTGATATCCCTTCAAGTTAGCTTCCGCATCCAGCTTAAGAGACCCCAGGTCAGACACCACCTGCAAGAACAGGGTGTTCTGGGTGGGATTCGTGTTCCCACCGCCGGAGGGGGCTCCTCCTCCTCCACCTCCAGGGTTAGCAGGAGCTGCCGTTGGGGAGGGCGAAGGAGCAGGTGTCGTAGAAGGCTTCGGAGACACCTCGGTCACTATGGCCTTTACGGTATAGGTAGCCGGATCCCACTCAATCTTGCGGCCTACAGATTCGGAGACGAACCGAAGCGGCACATATAAGCTACCGTCATAGATCAATCCGGGCAGATCTGCAGAAGGCTGCTTAACCTTACCGTCGAACACGTACTTTACATTTTCGAAGTAAACCGGTATAGAAGTAGCCTGAAGTGCCGCGGCAGAAATGTTGGATGTCAGCTTATTCGTTTTACGATTCAGCTTATACTCGTTGATGGTGACCTTCTCGGATTTACCGGGTTCGCGGATAGTAACCGTATAGGTGTCCGGATCCCAGTCCACAGCCTTGTCCAAGGAATAAGCAACAAAGCGAAGCGGCACATAGGTGGAATCCTTGTAGATAAATCCCTGTTGATCCTGAGCAGGAGCCAGATAACTATCGTCGAAGGAAAATTGAATAGGTGCATAATAGGCATCGATGTTAACAGAAATTTGCTCAGCTCCAGCAGTTGCAACAGTTGGTACGACTAGGACTGCCGCAAGCCCAAGAGAAATAATCGTTTTTTTGAGGATTAACATGTCATCACTCCTACTTATTCTTATTTGCTAGCTTGATAGATACTTAAATTTACTTGGACAATGTCCCCATTAAAGAGTTTAATGCCTGAGTCTGAGCGTTGCGCTTAGCTGTCTGATACTGGCTCTTCCATCCTTCTACATCTTGAAGAGACAAGCCTTTTTCTTGATAAGCCGCAGCAGCATGAGTCATAAGTTCATTAAACTGACTGTCACACTCGCTCTCTGCAGCTTCAATCTTAGGCAGGAACTTAGTTTGCAACGATGAAATAGAGATACCGTCTTGACTGTCCTGGTTCGCCTTAATCTCTGCCGACAACTCGGCAGCAAGGGTATTCACCTTGTTGGTGCATCCGGTCTGCAAGGTATCCAGCTTGCCTTGGTAAGTGGAACGAATCGCAGCTTGATCAGAATTTAAACTTTCATTAGGGATAGGCATCGTGGGTGATGATGTAGTCAGATTAACCGCATTTTTGCTTCCGTCAGAACTTCCACTCGATGCTGGTTCAGTAGATGGTACTGTTGAGGATGTGTGAAAATTCTTTTTTTTCTCTAATTCTTTTATTAATGTCCGTCTTTCTTCTTCATCATAAACACCAATCAACTCAATAGGATAATTAGGATCTAAAATAACCAAGGTTTTTCCGTATTCGGAAGTAATATTTCTTAATGCTTTTATTTCCTCAGGAGAAAGCTTCTTAAGAAGTACATCTCTTATTCTTTGTTTTTCATCATTCGACAATTCTTCAGTAGATTTACCTGAAAGATAGTACATCTCCTTAATACTTAAACCTGAATTAAGTAGAATCGCAGCTACATCTATTGCATCTTGTCCATCAATTTTTTTTGATGTCATTGTATCTGCTCTGCTAACAATGCTATCCAACACATTTGGTAACCCCCCTTGACTGTCATCAACGATTTGAATCGACTTTTTCTCTGCAATTCGTTTTTCTATAGATGCTAAATCAATATGACGTATTTTGTAATAAAAGTAACCCCCAATAATAAGTACTAAAATAAATAGTGTACTTAAAATATAAAGAATCCATTTTTTCCAACTTAATAATTCTTTCTTTTGCTTCATCGGACTCCTTCTTTCACTTTCTATAAATAGTAATAACGAATGTGTATTTTATACATTTTGATTTTCTCTCATTTTTCTTTTAAAGAAACGAGTAGTCCAAATAAGCTGAGAAATTTCATATGGGAGAATTGATAATGAACAAGCAATTATAACCCCAATCCAACTTTCAGTTATTTCACAAAAAATATAACTAAAAGGGAGTATAAGAATAGCAGCAATGCCCATACCAATATTTTGTACCTTAAACTTCGACATACCATTACTGAAAGTCGTGTTAACATTATGTAGTATAAAAAACGTGTTAAATATCGACATGATAAACGCATATTTAAAGTTAATATGTATAGATTGTTCACCAAGCCATACATCCATTATTCGTTGTAAGAATGGAAAAGTGCACAGATTTATAACCAATGTTCCAGCCACAAATGTTAGTAAGAGATAATATAATTTGCGAATCCATGAATACCTTTTCTGTGCTTGAGCTACAGTAACAGCTGACCAAACGGGGGTTAATATTAGAGAAAATATTGATGCAAAAGTATTAAATAATTTATAATAAACTTGGTAATCTACCACCGCAGCTGGTCCTATCAATTTACTAATAATTAATGGATGGGTTGTGACAACAATCATAAAGACGATTTGCAGCCATAATAATACTGTGCCTATCCTTAGTATTTCTACTGCTTTCCCAAAGTTAAATTTGCTTAATGAAGGTGTCATTTTTTTTAACAAAGTAAAAAAAATAATAATTGTTGCAATAAATAAAGGAATATTTGTGGCTACAACATTAACCCATGAAAGAATATACAAGTTTTCCTCAATTGTTCCCGCTGGGGCAAATAAAATATAAATAAATATTATTGCATTTGAGACAAGATTTAAAAAATTGTTTAGCGCAGATCTTTGGAAAGCATGTAAAATTGAAGTTGTTAAGCCCAAAATAAATCTTACTAGTATACCTATAATGAATACCTCTATGGTATTTGATAAGATATATTTTGAAATTTTATCCGTGGAGATATTTAAAATTTTATTCCAAGATAAATGAGGATTTATTAAAAAAAAGCCAACTCCAATAATCAACGCTAGTGCAGTAATGGAAATGTAAGCGGAACTAATATATTCACGTGCCCCTATGATATCCTTTTTAACTAAAGCTTCTGGTAATTTATTTCTTAGACCATTCCCAATGCCTAAATCAAAAGCCAGTATCCAATTTATTACTGACATAATTGTAAACCATACACCTAGTATTGTTTCATCTGAAAAAAAAAGAATGTATGCTGGCATTGAAAAAAAGGAGAGAATTATGCCTCCTCCTTTAATAATAAAAGCCCCCGAAATATTTTTTATTAAGAGCTTGTTTTCACGAAAGCTTAAGAAATTTATCATAATGAAATCCTATTCTTATTGAAATCTCAATTTTATGTTTATTTTTCTAGATTCCCAAGGGTACTAATTAACTTTTTTTTGAATTTTATTTTAACTCGTGAGAGATAGTGCTGTATTTCACGAATCCATGCATTTTTTTCCATATATGAATTTATAATCTTACTATCAATATTTTCAATAGCATACATAAAAATACCGCGTGGAGAAATTATATAAGCATTTAAGTCTTTATAAACGAAAAGCTTTATTTCTCTTTTTTGAAGATGAATATACATGAATTCTTTTTTAAACACCTTCCCATTTTTCTCACTATACTGAGTCAAAATGCCATTATTTGATAAGCTATTCCAAACAAATATTTGTTTATTTGATTGAGTACGTTCAAACCCTCGACAGTCATTTACTTTAAAGCGGTAATATTTATAATTAATATCAGCAACAATTGGTTCATCGTACATCTCCCATCCATTTTGTTTCCATATATGATAAACTCCATAGTCTTTCCTTTCTCCAAAAGCAAATATTTTAGGAGAAGAAAATACTATTTTATAGTTTAATCCATAAAATTGAGAGGGACTCATAAACCTTCTGTTTATCTCTAGACTATTTCTATAGATTGTGAAGTGATCTCTTGTTAAAATTCTATCATATTTCTCGAGAATTTCATTAGTTATAAACTTATTGATATTTCCCATTATAATATCAAGATCAACAGTTCCCCAATAATCATATCCTTTTAATTCTCTTTCAAATATGTATCCGAATGCAGGTCTATAGTCGCAAAATTTATAAGGTCTTGTTAAATTAATGGGAAAGTCAAATAATGAACTTGTCTTTTCCACGATTTCAACAAATGATGTATAGTGTACATAAACATTTTGAGGGTAGGATTGATAGCTTTTATCATCAATAAATAATAAAAAATCAATATTCACATTTAACTCTGCGGATTTAAGCCATAAACTAAAGTAATTCGGTAGTTTTCCAAAGTAAAATGCTACCATTCCAATTTTGTTCATCGACTTCCCCCCAAAAATTTTGAAATGTCATTATAAAAAATCGATACCGTTTGCTTCCACAGAAAATTATTGCATACCTTTTCATACGCAACATTTAAACCAATTTTTTTGTTGTTTGTGATTATATCAACCATTTCTTCTATTGAATTAACTAAATAACCATCTCTACCATTTTCTATGATAAAATCCGGTCCAGGTGCATGTTTAGCAATAACAGTACAATTGTGATACATGGCTTCCAGAATTGCCATCCCAAATATTTCATCTTGGTTAAAGTTAATGAAATAATCTGCTGTTTTCAAATAATAATGAATTTCTTTATTAGGAATACTTCCTGTGAAATATATTCGATCTTTCAAAAAATCTTGTGTGTTGAACTTCAATTGATTAAGTAAAGAACCATCTCCAATTATAACAAGAACAAAATTGGAGTTTAGTTTCTCCATAAGATGTATTGCATCAAAAGGCTTCTTATAATGCTCTAACCTTCCAATAAATAGGATCATATGCTTTTCTAACGGCAAATCTAATTTTTTTCTTAGAGAAGTTTTATCTTCCGTTATATATGGTACTTCTCTATAATCTAAAGCGACTGGAGCTAACTTTACATTAATTACTCCTTCTTTTTCTAGTTCTGATTTTATTGTTGGATTTTTTGCATACGTAGGGATTTTTTTGAATAGTTTAATATTTCTTTTTTTAATCATTTTCAGTAAAAATGATGAAATAATATTTTTATTTTTACTACTCCCTATAGTACCAATGTAATTATAAATATAGATATTATTAAATTTACAAAATTTGATAACTTTTGAAACAAAAAATTGATTGTCACCTAATAAATGAACTATATCTATTTTATACTTTTTTAAAAATTTACAATTAAAAACCCCATGGCTCCCTAGCGAAACACAAGGTATATATACGATAGTAATTTTATTTGAAATTTTTTTTTCTATTAATGACTTGATTTTTTTTTCTAGAATGAATATAAACGTTGAAATATTTAAAGCTTCGAATTCTCGAGCTAAGCCTAATTCCTGCATGTTATAAAACCCTTCTTTACCAGATGAACCACAGTATAATCTAACTATTGCTAGATTCATTTTATGCACATCCTAAGCGAAAATATTTCAAATTTTTGCAGCAGTTAAATAATATTAAAGTTTGATTTCTCAGTTATGTTCTTTGAATTTAGTATATTTTCATAATTATAAGCAACTATAAAAACAAGCCAAAAACCAAAATAATGAATATAACTCTCAGTCATACTAATTATCAATATTACGAAGATTGCCCAAGTACATATTCTGTTGCCTACTTCATTCCTTCTAACTGACATTTTTTTTGCTATAATTCCGAGATAAGAAATAAAAGGAATTAAGGCCAATACTCCACCTTGGAGCAAAATATCTAAAATAAAATTGTGGGCGTACCATTCTTTATAAGATGAGAATATTATTGCTCCAGAATTATGAGTACCATATCCCCAAACAGGAGATTCCATAATCAATTGAAACGCCATATCCCATATAGTAGTTCTTCCAGTTAAATTAATATCTCTTTGTAATAAATCAATTAAAAGATAAGAAAAAACTTCTTGAAAACGAAAAACAACAACAAATATATATAATGTAAGAGTAATGATTAAGACATTTTTAATGTTAATGATTTTGGAGATAACTCTTTCAAGATTATTTCTCTTTTTTGTTTCAAACAACATTACATACCCTGTAAACAATAGACAACCTACTAAACAAGTTGCAGATTTTATCATTATAGATTCTATAAAAACGATCAAAAATATAAAAATTATTTTCAAATTTTTCATGCCGTAAATTTTGTAATATAAAAATGAACAAAACAAATTTGGGAATAAATACATAACAACATTATTTCTATGTCCTAAAAAATGTATGGCATTATCTATATTAAAAGAGTATTCATAAATGCTGTAATTGTTTGAAGCTTGGTATAGTCCATTAGGATATCTAATCAAAAGTAAAAAATTAATAATTATTAATACAGTAAGTACTAAGATAATTGACTTTAAAAATAATCTTGGTCTTCTTTTTAAAAATCCTTCTATAAAAGCTACAAATCCAAGTGTAAAAATCATATACTTAGTATAAATCAAGAAATCATAACCTGACATTAAGTTGAAATTAATTAAAGAAGTTAAAAACAAAATAAACTCAAAAGCTGCAATACATAGAATCTCATTGCTCAATTTAGCATTTCTTAATAGATTAAGAAGCATAAAGAAGGATATTACCATTAATATACCAATAATTATATTTTGAAGATCCGAATATTTGTAATCAATAATAATCGGGTAAAAAAAAAGTATGTTAATAAATAATAATTTAATTAGCCCCTTATTGCTTACTACCGTTGTACTCTTCATATTTTTCTCCATTACATTTTTAGAAAGATTTTAATATATGGTGTTATTGAACGAAGAATAGCAGTAGATAAACCAAAATTCTTTCTCAAAAAATAAAACCAAGGCCTAAATGGAGCTCCTTTAGGGTTTTCTTTTAATAAAATTCTAGTTTTAGTTTTCAAATTCCTATCCAGATATGTATTATTAATTTCATTATTATCACATAAGCCAATATACCCCTCTGATGAATACATTTTAAATCCTTGCCTTTTTATATTCAACCCATAATCAAAATCGCCTAGGCTATGTAAATAACGATTGTCAAAATTTCCGCATTTTAAAAAAGTGCTATAAGGTATTAGTACAGCATTAGCATTAAATGTATCACATTCTAAATTACTTTCAGTAATATCTACTTTTCTGTAATTAATACCCGCGTTATTATATTTGATGCCTCCATAACTTTGCGTACCATCTTCGTTTGCCGTTGCGCCAATAATAACAGTATTACCTTTACCTTGGCTTTGTTTAATCATTGCAACAATACTATCCTCAAAAAAATATACATCATCATTTACCAACAAAAGATAGTCGTATTCTTGGAAACAAGCTTTATTCTCTAATATATAGCCTAAGGCCATTCGCATACCACCTGAATAATACATATCTCCTGTTCCATGTAAAATTATTATTTTATATTCTTTTTGCTTCTGCCTTAACATCTCTACAGTACCATCATTACTACCATCGTCTGAAATTACAAATGAGATGTTTAAGTTACTTTTTAACAATTGATTTATACATCTTTCTGTTTTTTCTTTTCGATTGTAACAGGTTAGAACAACAACTACATTCATAATATATTCTCTCCAAAAATTTAATTATCAAATGAATTACCATCACTATTGCCTTAATAGGTCTAAATAAATTTTTAAAAGAAAATTATAGTTTTTTTCTGAAGTATAGTTTTTCTCATGATTTTTCTTTGTTGAGTCTACCATATCTCCAATCTTTTCCACAGCTTCAACTAATGCATCAGGCGAATTGTGTTTAAATTTATGTCCTGTTAAGTGATCTATTATTAAACTATTAACATTTCCAATGTCTGATCCAATCACAGGAGTTCCTACAGAATAAGCTTCTACAATTACCATAGGAAATCCCTCGTACCATTGAGTGGGAAATATCACCGCCTTTGAATTTGAAATTATTTGCTTAACCTCTTGGTTAGAAACAAACCCAAGCATTTTCACATTTTCCATTTTATTTTCATTAATATAATTTTGGCACCATTTTTCTTGTGGTCCTGACCCACATATAATTAATTCCGAATTTAAATTACCCATCTTTTTCCATGCTACTAATAAAGTTTTTATACCCTTTATATCATCTATGCGTCCTGCAAATACAAATTGATTTTTTCTACTTTTGTAAGGAACAACTTGCCAATGATTTTCGACAACAAAGTTTGGCTTAATAAAAATTCGATTTTCATTAATTCCACTAAACTTTAATAGCTTCGATTTATTAAAATCAGTAAGGCATATATAGTTTAACTTTTTATAGGTTCCTAGCATTCGGTGAATGTATAAATTAATTACACATGCTAGAGTCTGTATCCTACTATTTCGGTAGCATTTATATTTGATGGCATTTCCTAGGCCCTTATCTATACAGTCTTCACAAATTCTTTGGCTTCTATAAAAAGTTGCAGCTGGACACAACAATCTAAAATTATGAATAGTTTGCACTACTGGAATTTTATGATAAAAGGCTGCATAATAAACAGATGGACTAATCAAATTTAATGTATTATGAACGTGAATAATATCAATATTTTTTGTTTTTATTATTTTGGAAACTTGCATGTACGTTTTTATCGAAAAAATTGTGTTGAAAGGGAGGAGTAATTTCTTCCATCCCTTAAAAGTTTTAAGTTCTGAGTTACTCCTTGTATATAAAAATACTTTATGTCCGTTATCTTCTAGATTTTTTTTTTCATTTTCAACAACTGTATCTTCTCCACCAGGAAATTGATAGTAGTTGTGAACAATTAAAACCGTAGGTTTTTCTTCTCTTTTCATATCATCCCCAGCCCCTAGTATTACTTTCCTCTTGCAATTAACCAAAGGAATTTTGGATTCGTACGTAAATATCGGATAAATAATCGTTTAGGATCTTGCAAAAGTCGGTATAGCCACTCCAAGTTGTTTCTTTGCATCCACATAGGTGCTCTACGTATTTTTCCAGCGAAATAGTCAAACCCTGCTCCAACACCAATCATTAAACCATTTACTTTTCCTTGATTGGCTGCCATCCACTTTTCTTGTTTAGGTGCTCCTAACCCCACCCAGATAAAATCGGGAGATACTTTATTAATATTGATCGTCACCTCCGAATTTTCTTCATCCGTTAATTGACGAAATGGAGGACTACACATTCCTTTAATTATGATTCCAGGGTATTTTTCTTCTAAAGTTATTTTTAAACTGTTTAACGTTTCGTTAGTAGAACCGTAAAAGTAATGTGTGTGTTTATTTTCAACGGAAATTTTAAAAACCTCATCCATTAAATCAGGTCCAGTAGTTCTGTCTATGTGTTGAAATCCACGTTTTCTTCCAATTGTACTTAACGGGCCACCATCGGGAATGGCTAAAAAGGCATTATTTTGGATTTCGCAATATGAAGGGTCTTCATAGCTCATAACCATTGTATGAACATTAGAGACAACTATATATTCTCCTGATAAATCAATAATATTTTCACTCAAATATTCTATTAGCCATTTCATATTGATTGCTGCAATACCAACTCCAAGAATATTACATTTCGGTATTAATGATTTATCTAGTATTTGCTTGCTAGCACTACTTTGAATTTTATTACCTTGACCAAATTCAGTAAGGATTGCAGCATTTGAAATATTCATTTTTTTAACACCACATTTTCACATTTTAACTTGAGTATGATCAAGAAACTCACGATAGGTTGAGGCAATACCTTCCCTGAGAGTGATTCTTGCCTTCCACCCTAAATCGTTGATCCGACTTACATCTACCAGTTTCCTCGGGGTTCCATCCGGTTTACTTGTGTCATACTGGATTTCCCCAGTGTATTGAACCGTTGTCCGGATGACCTCAGCCAGCTCTGCAATAGAAATATCTTCGCCGACACCAATATTTACGATTTCACTACTGTTGTAGTTCTGCATCAGATACACACACGCATCTGCCATATCATCCGAATGAAGGAATTCCCGCCGCGGTGTGCCTGTGCCCCAAATTTCCACATACGGCGCGTTATTCGCCTTGGCTTCATGGAACTTCCGAATCAATGCCGGGAGAACATGAGAGGTTTCCAAGTCGAAGTTATCATTGGGCCCATACAGATTGGTGGGCATGACGGAAATGAAATTCGTACCGTATTGCCGGTTATAGGATTGGCACATCTTGATTCCGGCAATTTTGGCGATGGCATAAGGTTCATTGGTAGGCTCCAGCTCTCCAGTGAGGAGATACTCTTCTCGCATCGGCTGAGGCGCATGCTTCGGATAAATACAAGTGCTGCCCAGAAACAGAAGCTTCTTCACCCCTGTGCGGTAGGCAGCATCAATCACATTCGTTTGAATCATCAGATTATCCCGGATGAAGTCTGCAGGATATGAGTTGTTGGCTACAATACCGCCAACCTTGGCTGCAGCCAAGAAAACATAATCGGGCTTCTCGTCTTCAAAGAAGGCATTAACCTCTTGTGTATTCCTCAGATCAAGCTCCTGGCTGGTCCGGTACACCAGATTGGTGTACCCGCCCGCTTCCAAGTGCCGGAGGATGGCGGATCCCACCAATCCCCTGTGCCCGGCTATATATATTTTGTCATGGATATTCATTGTCGTTTATACCCCACAGCGGATTTGATGTGTGTTGGTTGCAATTTCCTTCTGTGCTTCCTCCACATCCGCATCGATCATCATGTGGACCAAGCCTTCGAAGGTCACTTTGGGTTCCCACCCTAATACTTTCTTGGCTTTGCTGCAATCTCCCAAGAGCAGCTCCACTTCCGTAGGACGGAAATATTCCGGATCCACAGCTACAACCACCTTGCCTGTATTCTTATCTACTCCAACCTCTTCCACACCATGGCCTTGCCATTCTATGCTGTGGCCCAATCTGGCAAAGGCGTGCTCCACGAACTCTCTGACGGAGTGAGTTTCCCCGGTGGAGATAACGAAATCCTGCGGCTCCTCCTGTTGAAGCATCAGCCACATGGCTTCCACGTAGTCCTTCGCATAGCCCCAATCCCTCTTCGCATCCAGATTGCCCAAGTACAATTTATCCTGCACTCCCAGATGAATCCTGGCTACTGCCCGGGTAATCTTGCGGGTAACGAAGGTTTCTCCCCGAAGTGGAGATTCATGGTTAAACAGAATACCATTGCAGGCATACATGCCGTATGCTTCCCGGTAATTCACTGTAATCCAGTAAGCGTAAAGCTTAGCGGCGGCATAAGGACTTCTGGGGTAAAATGGGGTGGTTTCCTTCTGGGGAGTTTCCTGAACAAGCCCATATAGTTCACTTGTGGAGGCTTGATACAGCTTCGTCTTCTTTTCCAAACCCAGAATACGGATAGCCTCCAAAAGCCGCAAGGTTCCGATTCCATCCGCATTCGCAGTGTATTCCGGCGTTTCGAAGGAAACAGCCACGTGGCTTTGGGCCGCCAGATTATAGATCTCGTCCGGCTGCACCTCTTGGATTATACGTATAAGATTAGTGGAGTCCGTCAAGTCTCCATAATGGAGAATGAAGCGGACATCCTCTTCATGAGGATCCTGGTATAAATGATCGATCCGGCCGGTATTAAAGGATGAGGAACGTCTCTTGACACCGTGTACGATATATCCCTTTTCCAACAAAAATTCTGCAAGGTAGGCGCCGTCCTGACCTGTAATGCCAGTTATGAGTGCTTTCTTCAACATGCTCTCTCCTATCATTCGAATCATTAATATGCATCCTTCGATTTGACCATTACGTATATGGTGCGGAATATAATTGAAAGGTCCTTCCTGATCGACCGTTCTCTTATGTACTTCAGGTCCAACTCCACCATCTCGCGGAAGCCCACGCTGTTACGGGCGCTTACCTGCCATAGACCTGTGCAGCCCGGGGTAACCAGAAGACGCTGCTTATCGTAGTTGCTGTATTCCACAACCTCATCCGGAAGCGGAGGACGTGGCCCAACAAGGCTCATATCTCCACGCAGGACATTCCAGAATTGAGGAAGCTCATCGATACTTGTTTTGCGGATGAACTTCCCTACCTTAGTAACACGGGGATCATCCTTGATCTTGAACATGGCTCCTTCCACTTCGTTGAGGTGCCGGAGCTCCTCCAACTGCCCTTCTGCTCCCACTATCATAGAGCGGAATTTGAACATGCTGAACGTCCTGCCATTCTTGCCGACACGCGTTTGTCTATAAAAGACCGGAGCAGAAGGATTCTCTGCCTTGTTCAGAATGGCAATTCCGATGAACAGAGGTAAAGCGAGGATTAGCCCGCCTAAGGCGCCGCTAATATCCATCGTCCGCTTCATTGCCAGATAACCTTTACCCTTCTCCAGGATATGCTTCTCTATGCTCGCCGGTGGAGAGAATTGTTCATATTCCATATTGATTCTTATATCCGGCAAGTTCATGGTGCTTCCACTCCCTCCCTAACGCTCCATCCTCCTATAAACTCAGGTTCAATTTTACATCAAATTGCAATCAATTTTTGTCGAAACATGATAAATGGACTATGTCTTTTATATGAACAACCTATTCTTCACGGGAGCCATAATAATAATAGTAATAACCTTCACCGGATTTCCGATCCACGTTGTTCAGTACGGCGCCGATCACATTCGCTTTCACATGATCCATATTGGCCTTTACCTTAACAATGGCATCCCGCTTGGTGCTGCCTGCATAGATGACCAGGATAACTCCGTCACATTTGGTGGCCATGATTTGGGCATCGGCTACGGCCAATGCAGGAGGTGTGTCTACGATCACCAGATCGTACATGCCGCGCAGCTCGGCCAGAACGGCAGTCATACGTTTGGACGCAAGGATTTCCGAAGGATTAGGCGGGATGGGTCCTGACGGAAGTACATGCAGATTGGGAACATGTGTCTCGGCGATGACGTCGGACAGCAGGGTTTTGCCGGTGAGAACATTGGTCAGACCCCATCTGTTGGATTTGTTGAAGGTATGATGCATGGTAGGCTTCCGCAGGTCAGCATCCACAATCAGGACTCTCCGGTCATTCTGGGCATAAACCACAGCCAGATTGGTAGCGGTCGTAGATTTGCCTTCAGCGGGTCCGGCAGAGGTAAGCATGATGGTCTTCAGCTCTTCATCGATATTTGAAAAGTCAATGTTGGTCCGGAGAGTACGGTACGCCTCGGATATGGGAGACTTCGGGTTCACATCTGCAATAATGGGACGTTTGCTGTTAGTGGTTAATGGTTGCGTTGGCATGCTGAGCAGCTCCTTCCCCTACATTCTTATTAACAGACGTTTTTTCATATTGAAGATCCTCCGGCTTCATCTTGCTGATCATAGTCAACGTTGGAATACCTAGAAGATGTTCAATATCCGCTTCACTCTTCACCGTGTCATCCAGATATTCTAGCAGGAACGCCAGACCAACGGCAGCCATAAGAGACACAATTAAGCTAAGGGCAAGGTTTAACATAGGCTTAGGGCTAACAGGCGCCGGAACCGGGGAGAGCTTGGCTTCCGTCAGAATGGATACATTATCCACTTTCATGATGTTAGTGATTTCGCGTTGAAAAATATGGGAAACAGCATTGACGATGCTGACTGCTTTCTCATAGGAGGGATCTTGCACAGCCAAGGTCATGACTTGAGTATTATTAACCGAGCTGACAGATACTTTCCCGATCAGCTGCTCGGCTGTCATTTGGAATTGGGGATTTTCGTTCGCAACCATTTCCATGATATGAGTGGTCTTGATAACCTCTTTGTAGGTATCGATGATTTTAATATTTAGGTTTACATCATTAATATTTAAGGCATTTACACCTGTGGCATCATTGGGTTTGTTCACAATGAGCTTGGTTGATGCCTGGTATTGCGGAGTCAGCATAAAATAGCTCACAAGTCCGGTTGTGATGCAGGCAACCAGCACAATGGCGACGATCAGCCAAAGCCGTTTGCGGATAATCTTGAGATAGTCTTTCAAATCGAGTTCCATGGTTTCCCTCCACCGGTTGTATTCCCCAAAAGCAGCAGTCATTCCGAACAATACAATAAGATCCTCCTCTCATTCGAGAGACTGAGAGGAGGATCTTATTCGACTACGGTCCTTACATCTTTTTATTTATTCAACAAACGGTAAATGACTACTGCAGCTTCCGCACGGGTCGTAGCAGCATTGGGGTTGAACTTACCGGCGTCTTGTCCTACAACCAGCGCTTGTTCAGCAGCGAAGGCAACGCCTGACTTCAAGCTAGTGTTTACTTGGTCAGCATCTGTGAAAGCAGCCAACGCTGTATCTACAGCTTCGACAGCCTTGTAGGATTTCACCTTGGTCAGTGCACGGGAAGCAATGGTTGCCAACTCAGCACGGGTAATGGTTTCGTTAGGAGCAAAAATTCCTTCAGCACGGCCGTCAATCAGGCCTGCCTCAGCCGCGGCAGCCACATAAGGCTGATACCAGTCACCAACGTTCACATCAGTAAAGGCTTCCTTAGCCGCTGCATTTTCCAGGCCGAAGGTTTTCACGATCAGCTTGGCAAATTCAGCACGGGTTACATTGCCTGCAGGTACGAATGCTCCTTCTTCGCGGCCATCAATAATACCCTTGGCTGCGGCAACCGCAATTTGGCGGCCTGCCCAATCCTTCACGCCTGCAATATCATTGAAGCTGATCTTATTTTCCAAAACTGCATAAGTGGAGAAGGATTTATTAGCTACGACGAACAGCTTCTTGGCCGCGTCGTATTTGCCGCCCTTGGAGATCAGATTGCTGCCGTCAATCTTGGTGAAGGAAAGCAGTTCTTGATCCAATCCGGATGCTGTAATGGGCAGACGGATTTCAACAGGTTTGGTGAAGGTAGTGGCGGCTTTGCCGTCTACTTCGAAGGTGAAGCTGTATACGTCGGAAGCTGTAGCCAACGCTGTGCTGGGAAGAGCGGAAACAGCTAGCTTGTTAATGTTGATGGCAGCCTCGGCTCCCAATTGGTCAACATCCAGCGCCAGTACAACACCGTTCACCTTAACAGCCAGCGCTTGAACACCGGTTTCCTTGGCCTTGGCCAAAATATCCTTAGCCAGCGGGATGCTTACGGCATCAGCCTTCACAGTACCCAGATCAAGGGTAGCGATCACCTTAACGGCAGGAGCATCGGTTGCAGCAGCCTTCAGGTTCTTATTGGCAGTGTCAGCCAGTTCCTTCACCGTCTTGAAGATGTCTCCCAGTTGGGAAGCATTCAGAGTCGGAGTTGCTTTACCATCCGAAATCTTCACAGTTGCAGACAGATCAATGGTTGCAGCTTGAGCCAATGCTTCTTGGATGGCTTCAACAGCTTTTGCCAAACCGGCGCTTTTATCTTCCAGCAGCTTGGCGAGATCCTTAGCTGCTTCATTCAGGGCTGCAGTTGCAGCAGTTTTGTCCGGGCCTTTGGGCGTGTCATACGAACCACCGCCGCCATTGACTGGGGTCGGGGTTGGTGTCGGAGTCGGAGTCGGCGATACTTCAAGCAGCACCTTTAGGTAGGCATTCGCAAGGATATAATCAATATCTGAAGCGCCTACTTTATTCTCCAGATTAGCCTTAGTAGTAATGATGGCCTCATCAGTTATTCCAATTTCTTTCAGGACGGAGGCAATAACGGTGTCACTTTCAGCGAGCACTTCTTTAACTGCATCTTTAACACGGTTTTTGGCCGTCAGGATATCATCAATAGTGGTTGTCTTTTCAATTTCTCCAAGGGCCTTATCCTGCAGCTCTGTTCCGAATAGCAATACATCTTCAATATCATTATTATTATTCAGGTCAGCGCCGCCCAAAACATAGAGCTTTTCCAGAGTTGCCTTCAATACGGGATCTGTATGAATAGCCTCCAGCCCGGAGAACTCGGGGCTATAATCAATTGCAAAAGCCTTAACCAAATCAAACAGCTCTTCCTTCGCAATTGTCTGCTGTGTATCCTTATCCTTCACAATGTTCCAAATGGGATCAATTAAAGCAAGATTGTCTGCGTCAGCAGAGCTCAAAGCACGGATTTTATTGCGTGCTTCACTAATCTTCTCCTTTTCCGCGTCCCCCAATTTGGCATAGATTTGGTTCAGGGTTTCAGTAACCTTACCTGCACTATCCGGCAAAGCTGCAAATACAGGAATGCTTGCAATAGAACCAACCACCAGAGAAGCGGCCAAAGTTGTAGATATCGCTTTCTTCTTCAATTTCATCCTTAACACTCACCTCGTCTTTAAATTTGGAAACAGATTATATCTATGTAGAAAATAAAATATAAAACTCTTAAGTAAAAGAAAGCAAAAGCTTGATTACCACTTTATTTAAAAATGATCGATTTATGAAGAAAATTTTATCATAGATGGAAACCAAGGGTCAACGTAAAATGGGTGAAGCTACCAGAAAAGAAAGCGTTTTTTATTATGTACGTTGTGTGAAATAGGAATAATTTCCTGGTTACAAAGAACTCTATCAGCATTTTCCTTATAATAGGAATAGGTCTCTTCTCCCAATTTCTTCAATATATAGGTTGCGGCAGTTTGCAAGAAAAAGGGGCGCTCCATGGGATTGTGCGCATCGGATGAAAGAAAGTGAATGAGATTGGAGCGGCACATATCCAAAGAGATGGATTGGATTTTGCGGCCGAACAAACCGTTCACCGAATGAGTAGTCATCTGAGCCAAAGCACCACGGTCAATTAAATCAGCCAGCCTCGAAAGATTACCGGCAAGCTCCATGTTCCGTTCCGGATGGGCGATAATGGCTGTAATCCCCGCGAGACTCAACTCATGCAGCAAATCCTCGACTCCCTCCGGTATCTGCCTGGATGAAAACTCCAGCAGCATATAGCGTGACCCGGCGAGGGTAAGCAGCTTGCCCGCGTTCAGATCATCCAGCAGCTCCTTATAAACTCGGATTTCCTGGCCGGTGTGAATTTGAAGGTTCACTCCCTCTTCGGATAGGGCAATATTCAATTGTGCGACAGCTTGACGAACCTTCTCCGCTTCATTCTGATACCGCCCATTAGCGTGATGAGGAGTGGCGATAATATGATGGATGCCATCCTTAACAGCAAGTCTCGCTAATTCCAATGATTCTTCCAAGCTCCTGCATCCGTCGTCTATTCCCGGCAGGATATGATTATGGATGTCTATCATTTTGGACTCCTATTTTTGTCGAATTTATGTCTGTATTGTACCTGAGAAGATTTGCTAAAGTCCATGGTACATAATGGCTAAAAATGAAAATGGCACTTGAATGAATCATGTATTATCACCTTTAAAGAATTTAGTACATAGTAAACCTATCTATTAATTGTGTATCGATAATAAAAATAAATGCACAGTTGGTGAAAAAGGCGGACCAAGAAGTAGTAGACGCGATCTCTTCGCAGCCTGGCAACTATTTCAACCTCCATCAAGGATACCACCCCGACCTCCTGATTATCGCCTTTGGAGCCAATAACGCGAGTTTGGAGAGTGGCCAACATGGACCAGGTCACGTCCTATATCAGTGAGGCAGCATTGGATATCAGTGTGGCATTTATCTGGCTGCATATATTACCCGTATGCACGGCTTTGCCAAAGGACACTAAGTGATTGACGTAGGCAGGACAGCAGCTGGCGGTGAGAGCATTTGGTTTTCCTGCAACCAACAGGAGCGCGGAACAGGCAAAGAAACTGTCGTGCTATTTATGCCGCACCAAACGCCTGGCTTTGGTACCATCTACATCTTTAGCAATTATTTGGACGTGGCTCACTTTTCAGGGAATGACACATACGTCGCCACTATTCCATGGGACGATGGTGTCTACCGTAATTTCCGTGTTGAAAAGCATGACGATATCCTGGAGACTTTTGTGAATGGGGCAGGCGTCTATCGGGGGAGATTGAAGCTTAATAACCTGCCGGGGTCATTTTCTCTGCACAAAGGGTCCAACGCTGAAACAGAGTACATTTTACGCAATTTCAAGATTTATGGGGGCAAACACCGCCAATACGCGCCCGTACTCACTGAGCAAGATATGTGGGGACTGTTTACCAACGGTGATTATGCTACGAAAGAGCCGAACGGAGGCAACGGTGTAAACCATCCGTCGAGTGTCGGGATTAACCAAGTGTATATTCCAGCACTACAAGAGTTTGTGCAGGACCTAAGCAAATTTCGTATGCCGTCCGTTTTCGAGCAGCAATTAATGCCAATGGTGCAGACTCCTTCGTGGCAAATCGGAGGAACGGCCACAACAACATCAGGAGCTAATTTGAGATTTGCTAACGTGGCCAAAACCAGCTATCCAAAGGTGGTAACATTGCAAAAGACAGACGGTACTTATCTTAAGTTTCGCACGGATATTAACAGTTTTAGCGCAGCCGTGGGTCTGCTTGCTGATGACTTTGGGACTTATAGGTCGAGTGATGTGACCCAGTTGGTGTACCCCTTTTCAGGCACAGCAGACGCTTCGAAATTTACAAGTTATCGCGGGATTCTGATGTAGCGGCAGATAAAGTTATTTCAAACCCAGTCCGCCTGTATTGTCAATGCCCGGACTGGGTTTGAAATATTATTGTGTATTGGTAGAGATTTTCTAAAAAACATAAACAGGTTTAAGGGAAAGGTGTTAATAAATAAATCAAGACACGTAGAAGGAAATCACTGCTTTGAAATAGAATAACTACTTAAAAATAAGCAAAATTTGTAGGTATTGGGGCGTGTAATATCAACTATGAGCAATACTAATTCACTGGAAAGAACAAATTATAGAAATATTAATTTGGATTTATTAAGGATATTTTGTTGCATATCAATAATAGCTTTACATGATTCTGGATTTATTATTGAAATGGATTACAAATATTGGAGCATAATCAATACTATTGTAAGACCTACACTTTGGGTGTTTTTTGCATTATCCGGGTTCCTACTATTGGAAAGGCCCATTAAGTCTGTAACAAATTTTTATTTAACAAGAATTTCTAAGGCCGTTATAGGACTTGTTGTTTATTCAATAATATATCAAACTGCATGGGATACTAATAATTTCAATAGCATCCGTGATTCAATAAAGTTAATATCATATAAACAAATGCTATCGGGGACTGTTCCATGGGCTGAACATTTTTGGTTTGTATACAGTATTTTAGCCCTATATATATTAACACCCTTTATTTCTGATTGCTTTAAATCAATGACAAATAAACGATTCATTTATTTTGTAAGTATTGTTCTCGGTTTTATGGTTATGCTCCCCATATTAAAAAACTTCTTCAATGTTTCTATAAATATAAATATTATGATTGGAAATGAAGCTTTCTTTTATTATATTTTGGGCTATACCATTCTAAGATTAGAATTGTTTAGGTTTAAAAAGATAATATATATCTCTGGAATTCTAACTTTAATCCTGACTTATCAGTTCAATTTCAATAGCAAGTTAGCATTAAATTTATATACAACAAGCATTAACATGGTGATATTGTCTATTTTTTATTTTGTTCTTTTTTATAACTGCTCATTTATAAGTAAATTTAGCGGAACTTTAGCTAGAGTTATAACTCATGTAAGCAAAAGTACTTATAGCATTTTCTTGATTCACATATACGTAATGCGACATCTTCCCAATTACTCTTATTTTCCAGAAGAAACATATAGGTATCAGCTAATAATTAATATTATATTGATTTTTGTTGTATCTTTTATCTTCACGCAGATAATAGACTTCATTGTAACAAACCCAATAAATAAATTAGTCACAAAATTGATAAAACACTGCGACCCGAGAAAATTTAAGACGCTTCCTGTAAGTAAATGAAGAAAGAGTAGGACCAAACAGTGCATTAGTGTATACTAGTTTTCATCATAGCACCAAGCCGGAGGTTCCCATCATGACCTGGATCAACGATAAGGAATGGGCAAGAATTCAACAATTGGTGCCCATTGTGTGCGTGGATATTTTGCCGATTGTGTATTCTCCTTCGGGTGAAATTAGTAGAATCGGTCTTATTAAGAGACACACCCCTCATGAAGGGGACAAGTGGTGTACGGTCGGAGGAAGATTATTGTTCGGTGAATCCTTGCAAGATGGGATTTGGCGACAGCTGCGGGATACGCTGGGATCAGGTATTCAGATTGTTGGGAATTTGGACATCCAGCCCCTTTTTGTAGCCCAATATTCTCCCAGTTTAGAAGCGTCCGAGGGCTTTGATGCGGTTGATCCTCGAAAACATGCGGTTGCGTTAACCTACCTGCTGGAGATTGAGGGAGAGATTGCTCCACAGAATGAAGCTCTAGATTTCCAGTGGTGTACCCTCTCGGAATTTAGAATGAATGAGCATATTGGATTTGGCCAGGAGAGAGTAATTGAGATGTGCTTGGAACGTTTTGAAGGTTTGAATAAATTAAGGTAGGTACATTAATCCTCTTCCCCTTACCAGGGGATTTTTTTATTTGCCCGCATTGGCGAAAAAAAACTGTTCCTATCGTGGTATACTAATGGGAACAAACCACGATGTATGAGGTGTGCTGATATGGCGGTATCTCCGATCCCTCCGAAGGCGATGCAGAATCTGAGGGTGTTTATAAAATTGAATATATCCAGTGAGCAGCTGGAGAAAGGGTATACCCTGTTCCGTCAGCCGGGGAGTGTGGAGTGGGTGTTTGCCGATGACGAGACGATGATTGCGGCTTGTTGGGAAGGCGACCACAGCTTCCGTGTGGAGCTTGATCCTTCCGCGGCGGACGTGCCTGTGTTTTGCAGCTGCGGGGACAGGTGCTGCCGGCATGATCTGGCGGTATTCCTGGATGTTCTGCGGGTGGCCGGTAAAATGCCGGAGATGTTCGTGATGGAATGCCACGCTGCGGCCAAGAACCACCTCCACCATGTGACACACAAGGAGCTGGCCGCGGCGGACGAACCTCCCGCAGCTCCCTCTGCTCCCACTGGGCAAAAGCAAGCTGCAGAAGCAGAGCCTCTTTCCTGGGAGCCTCTTTCGCCGGAGCCATTGGCAACGGTGGTGTCTCTAGCGGAGGCCCGCATGGATAAAACCCGCGGCAAACGGGGCAAACTGACGTTTTCTCAACCGGTTTTTCCCGAACCGGAGGAATCCGCTGTACAATGGCGAGCCTATTTCCGTGACAGGTTTCAAAAAGCACTTATGCATTCCCGCCCGGGCAATTATATGTTTGGTCTGGGATCGGAGCTGAAAGGCTTCTATTATCACGTCGTGGAGGAAATGGCGGATGAATCCAAAGGCTGGCCGCCCACGGTTCGGGGACTGTTTGTGCTTCATGCCCAGCTCTATGCGATGGAAGCCCTTGAACAGTTTTTTGCCCAGCCCTCCTTTAACCCTAGTCAAATATACGGTTTTTCTCAAATAACGAAGGAACTGGCCAGTGCTGCCTCCCAGCATATAGAAGAGATTTTGACCGTGATCAACATGGAGGAAGTGCAGATCCGTAATAACGAAGCGATGAAGAAAGCGCTTGAGCTGCTGCGGCTGAATACCTTCACCCCCACCCCTCCCCAGCTGGATTGGAGCCTTTTGTACCAGACTCTGTGGGGAAGGATCTTCTACTTCTCCGGTGAATGGGGAGCAGAGGAGCGAACCCGGCTGGAGGAGCTGCAGTCTCAGACAAGCAACGACGGTCTGTTGTCCCGCGTCCGGACAAGCCTGGCTCTTTTTGATTTTTTGACCGGCAAGGATGAAGCTGTTTTGGCTATTCTAACGGCCCACTCCTCTCTGCCCCGGGACCGTTATATGTACTATGTGAACCATCTCTACGATCATCAGGCATGGAGCCGGCTGCTGGTATGGCTGCGGGGGCTAACGCGTTTTTTGCGAAGAGAGTCCTATTTGTTGAACCATGAAATCTTTCCTATGTGGCTGAATGCGGCGAAAGCGCAGCCGGAAGAGCCGGGCTGGATCGAATGGATCAAGCAGCAGTTGCCCCAATCCCAGGATATCTATACCATCTATTTGATCGAAAACGGCGATGCACGCCAGGTGGCCCATATGCTGCTGTCGCAGGGGCACCCCATTTATTATGTGGACCGGGATATCCTGCGGCTGTTGGAAAAAACCGATCTCCGGCTGGTCCTTCCCCTTTACCACCAGGATGCGGAGCGGTACATTCTGGAGAAAAACCGGCAGTCCTACAAACAGGCGGTCCGGCTTCTCAAAAAACTGGCAGGCTTCTACAAGAAGCTGAAGGAGCAGGACCGCTGGCAGCTTTACATCGGACAGCTGGCGGAACGGCATTCCCGGCTGCGCGCCTTCCAGGAAGAGCTGCGGAGGGGGAAATTGATCCAATGAGCATGTATGCACTTGTTGAAACCGTAACCTTGGATGCCGTACCAACAGATAAAGGACTTTTGCTCATACCGGTAGACCGGCAGCCTCTCCCGATTGAACATGTGAAGCACCGGCTGTTTGCTTGGCATGAGGCCAGCTTTTACGGCACCCTGCTGGAAACCCTAAAGGGAGATTACAAAGGTGAGGATGCCATTGTCCTGCCCGAAGGGATGTCTGTTCGTTACCTAGCGAAGGACATTCATAACGCCGCTATTGAGATGGAATATACCCCGCGCCTGACCTATCTGATCCAAGCTGCTCCTATTCTGCTCCGCTGTCTGGAGGAAGGGCGTTTTGCCCCGGATTATGAAAGTTGGCGGGAAGGACGGCTGGGCTGGCGGCTTTTACTGGAGGATGAGGAGTCGGCAGAATGGGAAAAACTCCTGGAAGAGTCGGCTGAGGAGGGAATGAAGCCCCTTGTCGCAGAATGGCCTAACCGTGTGCTTGACGCCTGGACGAAGGAGCACACAGAGGTAAGCTCCGCTTGGGAAAAGCTTTTAGAGGCGTATCCTTTGATCCAGCCCACCCGCTTGTCCGGTCAAAACAATGACCCTGCTGACGCTCCTGCAGAAGGACTTGTGGCAGATGAAGAGGATTGGCAAATTCTTACCGGTTGGAAAAAGGACGAGGTTCCTTTCCGGGTTGCCCTCCGTCTTACCGAGCCAGGAACAACAGATGACCATGGTGAGGTTCGGGAGACTTGGCAGTTGGATACGGTGCTGCTGGACCGGGATAATCCAGCCTTTCGGGTGCTGTGGCAGGATGAGCTGGAAACCTCTGCGGACTCCCTCCTCCCGGAAGCATGGCATGTGGAAGCGGGGCCCCGTGTGCAGAAGGAGCAACGTCGCTGGCTAACGGTGGTTCCCGGATTGGACGGCGCTGGCGGGACGGTGAAGCGTATTTTGCCGGATGAGGAGGTATGGCGTTTCCTGACCGAGGACAGTGTCCGTTTGGCTGAGGCGGGGGCTGCCGTGCTGCTCCCTGCCTGGTGGGAGCAAGTGCGCAAGCAGCGGGTCCGGCTGAAGGCCAAGGTCCGGTCCTCTGTAGGAGCGGCCGGCAGCATGTTCGGCATGGACGCGATTATTGAATTCGACTGGCGGGTAGCGTTGGGAGAGGCGCAGCTTAGTGAGGAGGAATTCCTCCGGTTGGCCGAGCACAATAAACGTCTGCTCCGTGTGAACGGGGAGTGGGTCCTGCTGGACCCAACCATGCTGGAGGCCATCCGCAAGATCATGAGCCGTACCCGCAAGAAGAATGGTCTGACCTTCCGCGAAGCGATGGAGCTGCATCTGTTGGGCGGAACGGAGCTGGAGCATGGGGAGACGGATGAGCCAGGGGCGGATGATCCGGACGAGGATGAAGGTCTGCTCCGGTTAGAGGTGGAATTAAACGAGCATCTGGGTAGGATGCTGGGGCAGCTTCAGGAAACGGCGACCATTCCCCTTTTGCCAGACCCGGCAGGGTTCCAGGGGGAGCTCCGGCGTTACCAGCGGGAAGGCATGTCCTGGATGACGTTCTTGAGCCGGTTCGGGCTGGGCGGCTGTCTGGCCGACGATATGGGTCTGGGCAAAACCGTGCAATGGATCGGGTACCTGCTTCATCTGAAGGAGAGCGGCCGGTTGACGGCTCCCGCCCTGCTGATCTGTCCCACCTCCGTTATCGGGAATTGGCAGAAGGAGCTGGAGCGTTTTGCGCCGGGGATGAATGTGCTGCTGCACTATGGGGCCCAGCGGGTCAAAGGGGAGGCCTTCCCTGCCTCTATCGAAGGTGCGGATGTGGTCCTGACCTCGTATACCCTGACCCAGATGGACGAGGAGTCTCTGGCCCAGGTGGAATGGAGCGCCCTCTGTCTGGATGAAGCGCAGAATATCAAAAATGCCTACACCAAACAAGCGGCTGCCGTCCGCAGGCTGAACGCCCGCCATCGGATTGCGCTGACGGGTACTCCGATTGAGAACAGGCTGACGGAGCTGTGGTCGATTTTTGACGTAGTGAATCCAGGTTATCTGGGTTCATTGGGTGAATTCAGGCGGAATTTCGTGAGCGAGGTGGAAAAGGGCAACACCGCCCGCATCGGTCAGGTGCAGCAATTGATCAAGCCGTTCCTGCTACGCCGCGTGAAGAAGGACCCGGCCATCCAGCTGGATCTGCCGGATAAGAATGAAATGAAAACCTTCGTGCCGCTGACCGCAGAGCAAGGCGCCCTGTATGAATCGATTGTACAGGACATGCTGAACAAGGTGGAAACCCTCTCCCCCATGGAGCGGCGCGGCCTGATCCTGGCTACCCTCACCCGGCTGAAGCAGGTGTGTGATCATCCTCTTTTGCTGGTCAAAAAAGGGGAAGAGGTTTCTTCGGAAGCAGGTCTGTTGGAGGAAGAAGAGACCTCGTCCGGTGTGGGACGGGATCGTGGCGGGAGCGCCCGCGGTGTTGGTATGGCGGGTCAATCCGCCAAGCTGGCGCGTTTGCTGGAGATGATCGAGGAGCTTCGGGTGGAGGGTGACAAGTGCCTGATCTTTACCCAATTCGCCCAGATGGGGCGGCTGCTTCAAGAGACGCTGGCGGCGGAGCGCGGCGAACCCGTGCTGTTCCTGCATGGCGGCGTCCCGAAGGTCAAACGGGATGAAATGGTGGAGCGCTTCCAGGAGGATGCGGTTACGGGGATTTTTGTCCTGTCGCTGAAGGCCGGAGGAACGGGGTTGAATCTGACGGCAGCTAATCATGTGTTCCACTTCGACCGGTGGTGGAATCCCGCGGTGGAGAACCAGGCGACGGACCGGGCCTTCCGGATTGGCCAACGCCGGGATGTGCAGGTGCATAAATTCATCTCCCTGGGCACCCTGGAGGAGCGTATCGACCAGATGATTGATAAAAAACAGGGGTTAAGCCAGCAGATTATCGGCAGCGGGGAAAACTGGATTACCGAGCTGTCCACCGACGAGCTGCGGGAGCTGTTTACCCTGCGGCGGCAGTGGATGGAGGAGTAAATTAGGGAGGTGCAGCGGTGATGGATGGTTTGGAAAAGATGGGGTCGGCTGCTGATGAACAACCAGCAGCCGACCTTAAGGAGGAGGCTGGCACAGTGGATGCGCCAGCACCCAAGCGGCGCGGCCGCCCGCCGGGAAGCGGAAGGGGTGCCGCCAGTGGGGCTAAGCCTGCGGGGGCGGGTCGAGGTGAGGCAGCTGCGAATGCTGAAGGGGCAGACCTCGCTGGAGCGGTGAATGCTCCAGCCCCCCTACCCCGCCGCGGCAGCAAGGCCGCTGCCCTGGCGGCCCAGCAAGCCGAGGAAGAGGCGCTGGAGCTGCAGCAGCTCACCGCCCCCCACATCCCCAACTGCTCCCCGGAGTGGCAGCAGTTTTATTTGAAAGTAAGGCGAGTGGCAGTGAGGGATAAGTAAGGGAATTGCGGCAGCAGGGCTGGTTGGGCATTCTGTATGCTGCATTTGCAGCTCCATGTATGCGCTGAATAGCCTATAATCAGCGTTGTTTGCCACAAAAGACGCATGCAGGTCGGCTTGTCCCCCATTCAGGGATGCGCCCAAGCAGCCAAACGTTCTGCCCGAGATGCAAATACCCACCGTTAACTCTGTAACGGAACTCAAAAGCTCTTAAACGCTTAAAAAGCCTCCGCTAGTTCTGTAACGGAACTCAGAAGCTCTTAGAAGCAGAAACAGGTGTGCGGAGAGTAAAAGTATGCGTCTAAGGAACGCTGAGTTCCGTTAGAACAAAAATTAGTCATTTTTGGGCCGCTAAGAGCCTGTGAGTTCCGTTAGCGGCCCGGGTGCCCAAGAGTATTCCCTATAAGACCCACACACTCTACGCTTCGATTAGATGTTCCATACCCTGATCGGTCAAAACCACAGCCACTCCCGGCTTAAGCGTTGCCGGGATGTCTTTGTATGCCATCTTACCAACAATCACGCGTTGCGCAAAAAATCTGGCCATCATCATGGACCCCTCCCTTCACTTTTGTGACATGAATTTATGACGCAAATTCCAACTGGCGATTACGGATAGATCCGCACCGCCAGTTCAGCAATCAAATCCTCAATAAATGCCGCCCGTTCAGCCAAAAGCTTATTCTCCTCCTCCAGCTGACGAATGCGCTCTGCCTCAGTAAGTGGCTGCGGTTCCTCAGGCAGATCCTTGATCGCATTCCACGCCTCCTGAAGCTCCTGCTCCGTGGGCTGCGGCTCCGGGAGGTTCCAAGCGGCAATATAAGGACCGCGCTCTACTATGTCGTAATCTACGCCCAGGGTCAGACGGTTGTAATCAACTGCCATGCGGTAGTGGATGCCTTCCATTTCTTCAGTTTCACCCTCAGCAAGTGGCTGCAGGGGAAACCGGAAAAGACCATCCACTTTTGAGCGAAGGACTGGTGTGGGACCATCGTCTTGAATGATGTAATCATTATGCAGCACGGCCTGCGGGTAGATATGCTGGATTGCTCTGGATATGTTCATGTGGGCCTCCTTTATGCCAACCTAACTACTTCAAACTGTGAAGCCAGAGTGGACGGTGCGGTTTCAAGGCGCACTGATGAGAACATGTAAATTTCAACATAATCTCCCGCATTTAGCGGTAGCGTTAGCGCCCCACTAGATAGATAATCACCTGAATCAGTAAATCCTTGTGTGATGTGCCTCACCAAGGCACCGTTGATGTATGCAAGCAAAGTTATCAACTTTCCCGCTCCGGGGTTAATAAAATACATGCTGGCGCGCAGTAAGTAGATACCGAATTTTTTAGCGGTAAACCTACTCGTTGTTGGATTGTACTCCGACAGCATGTCATAATACTCTGCTTTATAAACAAGCTTGGTGTAGGTCGCCGCCTCAACGGTTTGGGCTGTGTCATGATATGCACTCATGACTGATCTGTTATTCGCGGTGTTATCTCCCCATGGGTTGAGGACTCCGCCAGATATGATACCACCATACAGCGTTTGGTCCTTTGTGTCAGCAGCAGGGTACGTCCCTCCTATGCTAATCCTACCGGAATAATATGCAGCATGCGCAGTAGTATTTCCAGTTCCAGTATTATTTGCTGCATATACGTCACCGCCTACATCAGCAAAAATTGCAGTAGATCTGTTCGAGATAGAGCAGTTGGTTATGTTTACCTTTGCATAAAGGACGTAAAACCCTACGGCAGCAGCACTAACGTCGATGGTGCAATAGGTAATTTCGACAAGTGAGGAGTTGCTGACATAAAAAGACCATGCGCTCACATCCGTTACCCTAAATCCTGCAATACGTATCCTACATGTAGAGTGAGTTACTTGTATGATATTAGTTACATGCGTGTTGGTTGCAGATGATGCTCCGTTTAAATTTATTAACCCCTTACCGCTGTATCCACTCAGGGAGATGTTCTCAGCATATGTTCCAGGGGGCACGTTGATTGTAATTACATGATTTACAATCTGCGGAATCATGCTGATTGCCTTACCAATCGTTTTAAATGCTCCTGATGTTGTATTAGCTAAGCCCGTGTTACTGTCATTGCCGTCAGTACGTACGTAATAAACTATATCGCGTACGGTGGCGGTAACTATTTCGTTATCGTCTACGCCACTTCCCTTTTTTAAGTTTATATGCGCCCCTGCATAACGGTTTCCGTTCTCATAGAAACGCATTTTATTCCCTTGGACATCACCAATCACATCATAATTGAGCTCCGTACCGGTGATTGGTTTGGCATATTGAATTTCACCGCCTTCAGATCCCGATGCTCCAGTTATAATAATCTTAGGAGTCCAAAGAAGGTCCGTCATCGTATCCCCCGACTTCTTCACATACCCGGTATGCGGGTCCGCCTCTGCTTTATGGGCCGTTATCGCCCCGTCCACCGTATCCTTGCGCGCGATATCCGCGGCTGCCGACGGCGCTGCTACCTGCGCCCGGCCGGAGGCATCCCGCTTCATCAGCGTACTTGCCGTGCCCAAATTTGTCGCTGCGTCCAGCACGCTTTTGATGGCGGCGATGCTCATGCCGGGCAGGGTGCGCCAGGTGGCGCCGCCGGTGATGGCCTTGATCATGCTGGCGAGCCACCCGAACAGGGTGGTCACGGTGCCGCTATCCCCCGTAGGGGCGGTGGCATCCGAGATAGTTCGGCTGCCGATGACGGCATCGGTAGCCGAGGCGGCGCCGCCGGTTTTTTCGAAGGTGATGGCTGTTGTGTCCAGGGTGACAGCTCCGGTATTAATCATTTGCCATCGGGATTTCCCGTTGGCAGCCCCCTCCTCCACGTACACGCTAATGCCGGCCGCCAGCTTGGCGGTGCTGTTGGCATCTGCAGTCCGAGTCCACGCCCCAGACGCAACGGTATAAATCCCGTTTTCCTTCCCTGCCGTCTGGTTCTTCACCAGCACCCGGTTGCCTGCGGCCAGAGCGATGCCATCAATGGTCTGCCCCCCACTCAGCACGATATTGCCCGTTGTCGCTGCCCTTACGTCACCGGAAACCGGCACCAGTCCAAGGGCTTCATCCAATTTTTCCACAGGGTCGTTGATCATGGTTTCGATATTAAAGGTCTGATTGCCGTCCGTTCCCGGATCGGCCAGCTGAATGTTGAGATTCGGCGTATATTTAGGCATGGGCCCTCTCCCTTCTTAAGCGGGGATAAAAGGGGCAAAGTCATACAAGGATCGCCCCTCCAGCTCCCCGATGGTCATCACATTATGAACCTGGTTAATCAAAAAATATTTGTACACATACACCACCGCCAGATGGGCGGGTTTGACCGCCTCCACCGCTGCCTTCAGATCAGCCAGATTGGGCGGCAGTCCGATAGTGCCGGCAAAACGGATGGTCAGCTTGTACAGCTCCGGCTCCTCCATCACTTCGATTTGCCCGTTGTCATAGGCCTGGGCCACACTCTGGAGCAACTCGGCCGTTACCGTCCCCGACCCGCGGAGCTGGGAGCGGATTACCGCCCGGCGGTCATTTTCATTTTTGGCGGTATCGGTGGGCAGCCCGAGAAAGCTCTCCCAAGCCGCTAACCCCCACGTGGCCGTGTCCACAAACAATTGATTCAGTACGTCGGCCATCCCGTTTTCCAGCAGCTCCAGCTCATCGGCTCCCGCATTCAGCAGCGAACCGCAGGTCAGATCCTCCTGGTACAGCGGGGGGATGTATCCCGCTACCTGCTCACGCAAGCTCATGTTGTCTCGTCTCCTCTCCTACCCTATCCGACCGTCAAATTGCCCGGAACCGCCACCGCCTTATCTCCAATGGAGATATTAACGGCCCCGCCATTCACGGTAAGGGCGGAATAATCCACCACCCCGGGGGTATCCAGGATCATATTGGCGATCCGGGTGTACCGGACGACCGGGTCCTTAAAGGCCAGCCCCTGCAAATACATCTGAATGCCCGCCGCAACAGCTGCTTTTACCCCGTCCCGGGTGTAACCGGAGCTCAATGTCACCTGGACCGAGACATGAATGGCCGTTTCCTGGGCTGCTTCTACGGTGACCGTTGCCCCCACAGGGCGGGTGGCTTCAATATGGGCCTTCACCGCATTCACCAGCTCTGCTGCCGGAGCCCGTTTGGCCAGGTCCAACACCACCACCTTCACCGTCCCTGGACCGTTCCACAGCGGAAAAACCCGGGCATCCCCGATACCCTCCACTTCCATCGCCCACAGCCTATAATGGGCTGCGTTGCCGCTGGTGGCCTGATTGCGCACCCGCTGCAGAAGCCGCTCCAGAAGGGACGCGTCCCCCTCGGCATCGGCTCCCCCTGTCACCGCAGCAGCATTACTCACAGCAGATACACCGGACACCGACACGGGAATGATGGTAATCGTCCCGGAGGCTGCATTGCCGGAGATCCCTGCCTTTTCCGCTTCCACCCTAACCACCGCCCTGCCCTCAGCAGATAGCACCGCACCGGCCGTACTGACATACCGGACACCCGCTCCCGTGGCAAAAACCGTACCCTTCGGCACCGCTGCACCTGCCGAACCCGTCACTACCACCTCGCCGTTGGCCTTAACGGCACTGCGGCGGGTAACGCCATGCTCATCCGCACGGCGGTCCAGATATATCCCGGAGCTCGTGGCGGCAAAGCCCAACCGCAGCACCCGCTCCAACTGGGCATAGGCAATAGCCAGCTCCACAGAAAGCGCCGAGGAAACGTCATACGAAAACGTCCCCTCCTGCTTGGCGATACCGGGCTCCAGCCGTCCCAGCATGGATTTCAAAAGCTTTTCCTGGCTCTCCTGCTCAAACATCCACCTTCACCTCCCCATAAATCGTCTCCACACGCACTATTCCCTCCAACCGGTCCCCTCGCAGATTGGCTTCCACCTGAGGAACTCCCGTAATATATGGATTCACCAGCAAAGCCTCGCGGATGTACCGGGTCAGCTCTAACTGGGTGGCTCCGGTTGTGTAGGAACTGCCGATCAGGGCCTCCAGCTCTGTGCCGTAATACGGGCTATAGCCCAAATATCGGTAACGCGCCGTACGCAGCGCCTTGTAGATCCACACCCGAAGCGCCTCCTGCCCTTCGACCACCACTGGAGCACCGTTCACCAGCTTCATTTGGCCGCTGCCGAAATCCCAGGCGTATTCCCGGAACAGGGGCAGCTCTTTTTTGCCAAGTGTGTCTGCCGGTACCTCCATAAATGGAAAAATGCCCGCCATCAGCTCTTCACCACCTTGCTTACCGCTACATATTGCTGCTGGTTGTCCAGCCCCAGGACCAGAATCGTGTCACCGGGCCTCACTGTAGGTTCATCGCCGGAAGCCGCAGCCAGCAGCTCCGGCGTTGCCAGCACAAACGGACTGCCCAGCTCCACCCCCGACAGCCGGATGCGGAACGGATCCCCGCTGGCCAGCTCAGCCAAAAAAATACCGGAAGGGCGCGCCTTCACCGCCTCATTCCGGATGAAATTCACCAGCCATGCCGCACTCTGCATGTTAGCCTCCCTTGTACTCCTTCAGATACATGAAAATGTCGTCCTTATCGGCTCCAGATGGATCTGCGTCCTTCACAGGCTGTTCCGCCTCCTGCTCATCCATCACGTTCTGGAAGTTCAGCTCCAGCGCCACCATGTGCTGCCCGTTTTCGAAGGTATGCGTATCCTCATCGATATAAAATAGCCCGTTGAGTCCTGTATAGGACTCCCGGACTTGAACCGCATTCCCCGCGATAAGGTCGTACGCATCCGGCCCACCCAAAAGCTCCACAGATGCATTTTTCCTGTAATCCTGAAGCAGGGCTTTGGCCATGGTTACCACATCCTTGCCCTCCTCCTGCTGGTAAACCCGCTGCAATAGCCCATAAGAGGAAACCCATTCCGGACGGGAAATATGGCCAAGCGCATTGCCTTTTTCATCCGCCAACAGCACCGTATTCACCATATCCTCCAGATTTTCGCCATAACTGGACTCCGTCAGATGCACCGATGCCAACACCTTGCGCCGGGCCACCTCAGCACCTTTTTCCACAACATCCAGCTTGCCTGCATTCATGCGGGGCATATAACGTTTTCCGTTTTGTCTGCCTGCGGTGGTGTATGCGGTCATAATCGCCTCATAGCCTGTTTTGGCCAGGTGGGGAAAGCTCTGGGGGATGCCTGTGTAGGCCATCTCGCCTGCCAGAATCTCCAACTCCCGGCAAACCACATCCGCAATTTGCTCTGCTGTCACCTGTTGGAACTGCCTGGACAGCTCCGACTTGATGAGATAGATCATCCCGTCATAGGCGTTAATGGTCAGTCGGTTGCCGGTTAGGGTTTTAGACTTGCCAAACACATAACCCCGGAACAATTCCTCCCCCTTACCGGAAAATAACATCAGCACATCCGCCAATTCAACGGACGGAGATCGCAGCCAAACATCCGTCGCCGATACTGCCAGCTCCACCTCCAGCTTCCTGGCCGCCTCCTGGTAGCTGCCGCTCCAGGTTATCCGCTGGACCAGATGGGTAAGGTCCGTCCGGCTGCCTTCCTTGGATAGATGCAGAAGCTTCATAACATCAGCGCCTTTCCTTCAGGCAGCACCAGCTCATCGGGCAAAGCATTCCTTCGGCGGAGCTCCTCGGCCCGCAGCGCATTATGGTAGAAGCGGCGCGCGATGGCCCACAGGGTATCTCCCGGCTTCGTGATATAAATGCTGGGCACCGTACGCTCCACCGGCCGGGTGCCGGTATATTCCTGCAGCAGCGCCAATGCGTCCGTTGTTCCGTTTCCATCCAGCTCAGGAGGCAGAAACCGGTACTCCTTCAGCTCCAGGGTAAAATAAATATCATGCGGCCCCGGCTTTTGCGAAACCTGGAAGCTTTCAATGGACATCGCCTCATTCACCTTCAGGCTCTCGCCTACGATCAGGAGGCGGATGGGCTTGCCGGATTCCCGCCAGCGGCGGATCATATCGAGACAGGCGGCCGGGGTGGGGAACCCGGTGTACTGGCAAAGCGCGTCCGGACGGACGGGAAAATACGAGGACAAAGTCACCGTCTTCAGACGCGGCTTACCGATAAGATTGATCTCCCCGATTTCACTGTTGTTCACCGTGGTATTATTCAGGCCGGTGGACATCTCGAACTCACGGGGAGGTACGGGAAGCCGCAGCTTCTCTGCCCCGTTGTTGAAGGTCAGCCAATATTCAATCATGCCGTTGCACCTCCCGGCGCCATATTGAAGCCTGCAGCCTCGACTGCTTGTTTAAGAGCAACCATCAATCTGCCAATGTCCGGGTCAGACGTTTTTCCCGCCGTCAGGTTAATCACCACAGGTGAACCCGACCGGTCCATACTCCTCGCCTCCTGCGCCGTCAGCACCCGCTCGTTCTGATGAAGCATAGCGGGATAGTTGTCATAAGGGACACGGGGAAGGCCAATGGCTTTAGGCTTGGGAACATCCATTAATCCCATGTCAATTAAGTGACCCCACACCCAGTCTCTCCCGTCATGGAGAAAATTACGACCTTTGGGTTTTCCAGATAAAGCTGTATCAGGAAGAAGAGGCGCTTCTGGGCTGGAGTTTTTAGATTTCTCCCAAGCCGCATTCTTACCCAACTCTCTAACTTTCTTCCTTTCTTCAACTTGATCCATAAACCCGCCTGCACTACTTATAACTAGCGCCGTTCCCGCAGCCGCAGCCCCTACTAAAGGACCACCTACTGAAGTAGCTGCAGTACCGATAGTAAGACTTGACAATACAGGATGATCTTTGGCAACCTCACCTAAACCATCAATCATTCCTTTTCCTAATGATGCACCCACTTTCAAACCTACTTCACTAAACTTTATTGCTCCATCTGCAAGGATCTGAATTCCAACATTTTCAATCTTTTGGAAAATTCCCTTTCCATCCTTTTCAAACCAATCATCAAAGCCTTTCTTCATTTCATCCAATACATGTTCAAACTTTTCCCTTAAACTAAGATTGGAAAACTCCTCATTGTTGAAAAAAGTGCTTTCGAGCCAACCGCGAAGAGCAGCTGATCTTTCTGAAATTCCCTTAGCCAACCCCAACATCATTTTTGATCCTGAAGCAACCATTCTTTGAAAACCATCGCTTCTAAAGAAATCAGCCCACTTTTTCATTTCAGGCTTAAGCGCAGCCAAAGTATCCTTCCCCATATCCTCAATTCCATTTTTTATGGAGTTGGTAATACTTATCCAGAGCCCCTGCGCCGATTCGCCCGCCTTTTCTCCTCCGCCTCTGAACATGTCATTAAGTTTGATTCCATTGCGATTCGTAACTTTGCCCATGTCCTTACCGGCTGCCTTTATCCTGCTTTCCGTTGTGAAGAAACCGAAATCATCCATGGAACCGCCATCGCCCTTTTTCAATTCCATTAAAGCTTCCAAAGCATCCTCCAACGTTTTTCCCGGGGTTAGCGCAGCCATGTCTCCAGCAAGACGGAGCAGGTTAGTTGCTTCGCCGGTATCCCCCATTGCCATAACAATTGCACGGGAACCTGCCTGCTGAACATCAGCTGTATCAAAACTGGTTAGCTCCACAGCTTTACGGTAGGCGTCCATATAATCTGCTGCTTTCTTCTTCACTGTCTCAGGGCTCAATCCTTTATTGTTTACAGCTATCGTGTGTTCCACATTCATAGAACTTCTCTCAAAAACAGCAGCACTCCTTAATGACGAAGACACCAGATCCGCTGTTTTTTGGATCATGAATGATAAAGGCTGCACTGCTAATTTCAGCAGCTTAATTACACTGGAAATTGCGGTGGAAGCAAGCCTTTTTCCTATCTCCAAAAGCTTATTCTGCTTTTGGGCAACCTGATTTTGCTGATTGATTACTTGATTATAATTAATGGTCTGAAAATGTACGTTTATCGTTGTATCCTTCATCATTACAAGCGTTTGTTGAATATAATTCAGATTGCTAACTGCATGAGAAATCTCCACATCCAGCTCATACTTTTTCTTAAACGTCTCCTCCAGCGCCTTCTTCGTTTTAACCGTTTCGTGGCGGAACTCCTGGGTCTTTTTGATGGCCTGCTTCAGCGTGTCCGTGTAGTTGTCGGTCAGGCTGAGCACGGCGGTGAGCTTCATAAGCGGTCCTCCCCTCCTTGCAGCTCCTAACATACAAGCTCCTTACATCAGCGGTACGGTGGGCCAGGCCTGCTGGCGGATCAGCCGGTCCCGCTCCATGATTTCGTATTCGAAAAATGCCCGCACCAGCAGCTTTTCGCCGGGGGGCATGGTGTAGACCTGCGACGGAAGGAGCGCCTTGCGGCTCCAGCAATAATAGAGGAACGCCAGCTCCCCGTCCGTCTCTATCCGTTTTTTAGCTCGGTTACCGCATTCTCACTGTAGCCGGACAGCTCAGAAATTTGACTGTACAGATGGGCGATTTCCCCGGACTGCAGCAGCTTGCCGGATTCCAGCAGCTCCTTGGGGGTGGCGACGCCGTAACGCTCCAAGAGCTTGGGGGACTTCAGGTCGGGAGTCGTTACCCCCTTCAGCAGGGTAAAAATCCGCACCGCCACCGGGTCCTTCACACCACCCTTATCGCAAATTTCGCTGATTTCCTCTTCCTCGGACAAGGTCAGCGCCTGAATGGTAAACACCACTTTCTCCCCAGCCGCTTCGCTGAGACGGGTCAGCTCCACCTGGCGCACCGGGCGCTTCAGCTTGGTTGGGTCCAGGCCCAGCAGCAAATCTAATGTACTCATAGGTTGGTTCTCCTTTTTATTGTTGATGTGTGGAAAAAGTCCGCTTTACAGCGGAACCCTATGTTCCGCTATTCCAGCAGCGCAGACGCCAAAACCGGGATAGCGGAAGCCAATTCTCCGCTATCTCCTCTCCAGCGCCCCCTCACCGGGGGAAATGGTCCAAATAACGGAAATTTCCCTTCCGTTAAGGCAGGTCCAGCCGCTCACGGCAGGGAATAGCGGAAGAGTTCCTTCCCCTATCTGCCTTCACCCGCTTCTGCCCCCCTCCCCCGCCGCTCTGCCTCTATCTTAGTTAGACCCCACCAAATCCGTGGTCTCCCAATCGGTGAAGGTGAACGGGCATTCCAGCTCGCCGTTTTTGCGCAGCTCCCAGTCGATGAGGGTCATATCATCGAAGCTGGCGTCCTTGATGATAATGCGCTCCGCTCCGGCGGCGGAGGGGTCCTTCACCTGCGAGATAATCTGGAAGCGCGTGATGGTTCCGGCCTTGATCAGCTCGCTGAGCTTGGCGATCATCCGGGAGTTGGTTTTGTACATACGCAGGGTGCCGGTGCCCTTGTACCCCATAAACTTGCTGTCGGTGGCGTATTTGCCCGCGACCGGAATGTCCTCTTTTTCGATGCTAACCTTGGCCTGCAGGCCCTTGACCTCCGCAATATATTCCCCGTCCAGCCATACCTCGCCGAACGTGCCGTTGATTACCTTTTCCCCTTGCATTGCCATACATCAATTCCTCCTTGGTAAATGGGTTAAAAGTGCCGTTCGCTTACAGAAAAATATCCAGCTTGATATCCTCAATGGCATCCAACGGCTGCACCGTGGCCTTCAGGAACACCTGATCGTCGGTGTTGGCCTCCTTCAACTGCTGCTCGTTCATCCCGGTTACGTTAACCCCCGTGGACTGCAGATACACACGCTGCGCCGCCACATCAATCGCCGCCCGGTTTTTGCCCGGATCCAGAATCCCGCTTTGCTCCAGCCCCTCGAAATAGGCATTCATGGCCGAAACCAACAGCAGCTTGTTCATATAGCTGTTGTTCATTTTGCCGATGTAGTTGTCCTCCGCCGTTTTGCGGATATCCGCATACAGCTTGTTGAGCACACGGACCACCTTGATCTTTTTCCAATCGGCACCCATGGCTTGGGTGGGGGTGACGAAGGAGGTGACGCCGCGGGCGATCTTCACCTTTTCCCCGTCGTGGTAGAGGATCAGCTTGCCGGCATCCACAGCGGCATCCGCCTGGGCCTTGGTCAGCTTCGGCACATTGGTCACCTCAGGCAGCACCTGGTAGGTAGGCGAAACCGACAGGGGCAAACCGGCGATCAGACCGGCAATCCGTGCGGTAAAATCCGAATTGGTGTACGTAACGGTCCCCACCTTGATGGTGTCCGTGGTGAAGTTCACCACAGCCGGATGATCTGCCGCCACAGAGGGCAGCACCGCCATAATCTTGCGGAGCTTGGTCTCGAACAGCCCCTTGGCCCACACACCCATGGCAGCCGCATCGGCAGCGGCAATGCCGGGCACGGCCAGCACATTCCATTGGATGGTTTCCAGATACTCCTGGGCGGCGGCGTAATCGGTGGCATTGGCGGGAATCACCACCAGCTTCACCTGGGCAGGCGCTCCGGCCAGAGCCAGACGGGCGTAGTCCTTGTTGGCGGACGTCAATGCCGCCGGAATATCACTGACTGTGTAGAGCTGGTGCTCCACCACTCCGCTGGCTGCAGAGGCGTCCTTCAGAATCAGCGCGGCAATGCCTGTTGCGCCTTGGGTGACGGCGGCAGCAGCCGCTTGTTTGAACACGATTTGGATACTCGGTAATGGCATGAATAATTCCTCCCGTTAAATAAATGGACTTGCAGCGTACAAAATCTTGCTCAGATTCCCTTCCAATGCAGCTCCTGCATCAGGGGCGCCTCCGGCACAGCGGCGCTTGGGGTATATTGGGTGGAAAGGGTGACGGTCAGAAACATGCCTGTTTCCCCCGTCCCTCCAGTGAAGGCCTCTACCTGAAACACGGTGCCTTCGGGTGCAGTCAGCACTGGCCCCCGCATAAACGCCTCCCGCAGCCGATCCGCCACGGTGAGCTGGGCAAGCCCGTCCGGCACACCTCCGGCGGGCATCTCCGGCAGAACCATCACCTGCCACTGGATCTCGAAGCGGACGGTGGACACACCAGTCGTTTCCGCACTGCTGGCTTGATGCTCCAGATAAAATGCCGGAACCATAAGCTCCGCAGGCAGAGCCTCCACATAAATAGGCCAGCTGCTTTCACCTATCGCCTGTCTGATGGTTGCCTTCATCACCTCAAGACTGCTTCGATACATGAAAACCCGCCGCCTTTCCTGCAGAATGGTAAAAACGATCGGCCAAAGCGGGCAGCTTGCCTGCCGTCTGCTGCAGCGCACGTCCCATAATCCGGGGAGCACCCAACCGGGATGCATTGGGCATGGCTGTTCCCGCCGCTATGGCATAAGGCCCTTTTTCCTCCAGCACCCATTCTCGCTTGCCTTGGTAGGCCGTCCGCCGGAAGGACGCCGCCAGCCTTGGGGATACCCGGACGCTTCCTTCAGCGCAAGCATCCATAAACTCCTCCGCCATGTCATATCTCAGGCGGTTATAGAACCTGCGGTTAGCCGAAGCTCCGGCCATCTGCCTCATAGCCTTATCCAGACTCTGCACAGTCAGCATGGTCCGTCTCCTCCTTTACGCAATGGTGGGGTTTGCTGCAGAATTGCGCACTCCCCTCCCAGTTGCCCCACAGGCAGTCCTTGCATCGCGCCGGCTGAACAGCCAGATAGCCTTGAAACTTGGGAACCCGTTTACGAAACCACTTCATCGCCTCTCTCCTCTCTTGTTCGGGTAACAAAAAAGACGCCTCCTGAAGATGCGCCTTTGGGTGCGTCTTGTCCGGCCTGTGACAGCTCGTCCGGATCAAGCGGATGCGGGTATGCGGTTGGTGTTTTGCAGCCTTGTCTTGGTTGGCTACGATATCAATATACCATGGCGGCTGTCCAATGGCGGGCCAACTTCTGGCCATCCTCCGGCCGTGGAGCGGCCACATGTGAGCTTGTCTCTTTTGCTGGTAAAAAACGCTGCTACTCTGCAAATTTCCACTCCTCCAGCCGCAAGGCCAGCGCCAGGTTGACGATAGCCTTGGCCTTCACTCTCCGGTACGTCCGTTCACTCAGATGCACCTCCTGGCACACCTGAAAATCCATTTCTCCATCCAGGCTGCTTAAATACCGCAACCGGATAATCTCCCGCTGTTTATCCGGAAGACTGCCCACTGCCCGTTCCACATCCTCATAGGCATTGCGCATCCGCTCCTCCTGATCCGCATTCCACACCGCTGCCGCCTCCGTCGCTTTGCCGATGCGGTTGGTTGTCCCATGATACCGGGGCTCATTGCCTGACGTCATCCGGACCTCCCTGCGCACCATCCCCAGGAACTTATAAATCCGCGCCGTCTCCAGCTTCTCCTCTACCTTGCGTCTGGTTTCGTCCATATGGATTTCCATCTGGCCGATGCGGAGCTCACCCTTGTTCATTTTGCTCATTTGTAAAACCTCCCCGTATTTGCTGTTTCAACAAAAATATCGTATAATAAGCGCTATAAACTTAATATTTTTGCTAAAACAGCAATTTATATACCTTTATACTACTGGCTAAGTAAAATGTTGTCAACGAAGCTTTTGCTGAATCCGCAAAAAAATCGTTTCCCACACCGTCAAAAATGGTATAATAATGGTGTGTTGTTTAAAAGGGAGTTGGTGAGGAAGATGAGAATTGGAGACCGGATCCGCAGCCTGCGGGAGGAGAAGGGCTGGACCCAGCTGGAGCTGGCCCAGCAGCTCGGGATCAACAACAGCGTGCTGTCCCGGATCGAGGCCAATAAACGGCCTGTGGAGGATGTGCTGGTGGCCGCCTTCGCTGATGTGTTCCAGGTGAATGCGGATTCTCTTCTCGGACGGGAGCCTCTGGGCGGCCGGGCCTTCTTCGGCGGAGCCCACTCCTATACGGAAGAGGAGCTGCGCGTAGCAGAAGCTGCGGTGGAAGCCTACCGCCGCATGAAAGGACTGGACAGATAAGCACCATGTCCCGCCTACAAAGATAAGCCCCGAAGGGCTTTCTTTTTGGCAGAAAACCGAACATACATTCCGTGAAATCGTGATAAACCTCCCTTTTCTCCCGAAAACGGACTTTCGGTCGGTTGCTTCATTACTCAGCGTGTTGCATAATTATGGATATAGATATAGAAGTGTGGAAAACAGTTGGAACATTTTCCTGTCGGCCGCCATTACCCGGAGAGATTGTATCCATTGAGCTTTTTAGGGCCAGGGCAAGATACTGGAGACTTTGATCATCGGGAAGCTGACCGATCCGGTCCGTCACGAAAAACGTCAGTAAACCTTTGATCCGGCGCCATATATGAACAAAACCCTCCTGGATGATATAAATAAAGCCCTTGGCTTTATTTCCTCCAGCCAAGTAACCGGCATTTTTCGCCCGCTCGGGTTTATGGACCCGGAGGGCATTCTTTTTCGCCTAAAAATCGAACATACATTCCCTTTTGAGGTGGATTTTATGATACTTAAGAATTATAAGACCTGTGGGCTGGAGGAATGGATTAATGCCCGGTATATACATAGCGGCATCCGTACACCCGGTGATTTGGACCCGGAGTCGGTGGCGCAGCTGTTCGGAGCGGATTTGGTTATGTATTTAGGACCTTCCTTTGCTGATTGGCGGGAGGGTGGATATTCGGTGATTTTTTTGGACCGCAGATTGTCGGACGATGAGCGGCGGGCTGTATTTTTCCACGAATTATGCCACCCTGTCCGCCATGTGGGCAAACAGACGGAGCTGCCGCAGCTGTTTGCCGAGCTTCAGGAGATTCAGGCCGGGCTGTTCCAGCTGTACGCGGCAATGCCGATTTATATGATCGAAGGGTTTACCGAGCATCTGGAGGAAGCCCATGCAGTCCAACTGCTTGCCCTTGAATTCCGGCTGCCTGCGGAGCTGGTGGAACGCCGCCTTCAGCAAATTGCCGCCCGGCTGCGTAAAAGTGAGGAGGAGGCCGAAATGGCCAAGGACCTGCCGGCTATACCCGCCACACAGATTATTGCCCATTCGCCGGAAACGCTGAAGCTGCTGAACAAGCTGCTGTGGCTATCCGCCCAGAAGGGGCGCAGGGTGAATCGGGGGAAATAGGTTGGCGTAAATCATAATACAGCAACATTATCCCGTAACCGCCCTACACTATGGAGACCCTCTTTCCGTTATGCTGGTTGGGAGAGATGCAGAAGGATTCTGAAGCATGGAAGAAGCATACTACCAATTGGAGGATGATCAAATATGGATTCGAAGCTGCCGGATTTGGGGCTGAAGCTGGAGGAATGGCTGCCTGACGCTTGGAACAGGCTGACCGTCAAAACCAAAACGATGATCGGACAAATCGGGGACAAGGTGCCTCATGTCGCCGGGCAGGACGGCAAGTACGATAACAGCAGCCTGGACTGGTGGACCTCCGGCTTTTACCCGGGGCTTCTGTGGATTATGCATGAGATGACCGGGGATGACGTGTACCGTGAAGCAGCCTGGAGCTGGGATGAACGGATCGAGCAGTGTACTCTGCGGGATAACCGTTTCCATCATGATGTGGGCTTTCAATACTTGCCTACGGCAGTGATCAAATATAAGCTCACCGGGGACGCGGACGCACGCCGCCGCGGACTGGCCGCCGCCAATTTCCTGGCGGGCCGGTTCAATCTGGCAGGCCGTTTCCTGCGGGCCTGGAACGGTGACCACACCGGCTGGTCCATTGTGGACTCCTCGCTGAACCTGAGCCTGCTCCTCTGGGCAGCCGCGGAGCTGCCGGATCCCCGCTTCCGCCATATTGCCCTGGCCCATGCGGATACGGTGCTCACTCACTTTATCCGGGAGGACGGCTCGGTGCGCCATATCGTCTCCTTCGATCCGGAAAGCGGCGCGTTCCTGGAATCCCTGGGCGGACAAGGCGCCGGACCGGATTCCGCCTGGAGCCGCGGCCAATCCTGGGCACTGCACGGCATGGCCAATGTGTACCGCTTTACCGGGGAGGTCCGGTTCTTGCAGGCGGCGAGAAGGGTCGCCCACTTCTTCCTGGCCAATCTGCCGGAGAATCATGTGCCCCATTGGGACTTCCGCGCCAACAACGGCGTGCTGGACGGCGAACCCCGGGACACCTCCGCTGCCGCCTGCTCCGCTTCCGGACTGCTGGAGATCGCGGCAGCTGTGGGTTCCTCGGCGGAGGCAAGCTTGTACGCCCGGGCAGCGGAGCAAATCCTGGTCTCGTTGACCCGGCACTATGCCACCTGGGAGCAGCCGGAGCATGAGGCGATCCTGGTGGAGGGAACCGGCCACAAACCGGCCGGGCAGAATATCAACGTGTCCCTCATCTATGGGGACTATTATTATGTGGAGGCGCTGGCCAAGCTGAAGGGCTGGCAGCACCGGATTTTTTAGGGCTAAGCCCTCTCCCATCAGGGGAGGCCGTGATGCAGGCCGCTGCCCCTTCTTGTTGGGAGCAGCCGTGATGTAAGCTGCCCTACGTGTGGAGTAGTCATGACGCAAATCGCCGCTCCCTTCCCCCTGTTGGGAGGGGGGACGGCTCTAACGGCGGTGAAAGCCTTTATTTCTGCAAAAACACTACCTCAAAAAATCTAACGGCGGCCAGCGCCGCTATTCGTGCCAAATGACAGGTTACCGCCCCATTCTGGCCAAATAGCGTCTCCTGCTTCCGTTAGATTTTCCATACCCCGATTTTGGGGCAAATAGCGGCTTTCACCGCCGTTAGAATTCACAGCCGCCACACGTCCTCAACTTAGTCCTCCGTTGCCACACTCGTTCAATTAAGCCCTTGCTGCTGCATATCCTCTACTTAGTCTTCCGCCGGTACACCCCCAGCTCAAGCCCCCCGCTGCTCCACACTCGCACCCTCAGCCTGGTCCTTCTCCCACATTAAGCTGCCCATCCAAGCAGCCAACTCCTTGGATCCCGCCGCCACAATCCGCTTAGCCGCAAACTCCTCCGTCAGCCTGAGAATTTTGGCGGGGTCATAGCCGTGATTCCACTCCACCACCATTTTCACCAGATTGGAAAAGGACTGTTTATAGTTCCACTGCTCCAGCCCCGTTCTGCTCCGGATGAACCGCCGGATAATCCGGTAATCCCGCACCAGAACATGGGGATGCAGCACCAGCACCCAGTCTGCCTGGCGGAAGCTCTCCATGGTCCACCCGTGCTGCACCCCCTCGAGAATCCAATCCTCCGACTCCAGGATCTCCTGGAACATCCGGTTGCGGACCGCTTCCGGGTGCCGGACGTTCGGCACGCTTCTGTCCCACATCAGGTTATCGATTTCGTGATAAGCAATGCCAAATTGCCGGGACAACATCCGGGCAACTGTCGATTTTCCGCTGCCGCAGGGACCGATAATCCGTATCTTCATCTTGAAGCTCCTTCCCTTGTCACTCCGGCGGGGCACTGTCCGAATCCATATCCACAACCCCCTGCATCCGGTAGGGGTAATCAATCTGCTCCTTCACCTGCTCGGCCGCTCCCCCAGAAACCAGGAGTTTGATCATGTACAGCCCCAAATCAATGGAGGATGCCACTCCACCTGCCGTAATCACATTCCCGTCCCGGACGATGCGGGCAGGAACAACCTCTCTGCAATACGGCTCCAGCAGCTCGTAGGCCCGGGGATGGGTAGTGGCCCGCTTCTCCTGCAGGAACCCTGCTGCCCCCAGAAGAAGGGAGCCGGTGCAGACCGAAACAAGATAGTCCGCTTTTTCCGCCCCCTTCAGCCACCCCACAAAGGCTTCGTCATACCGGAGCTTCCGAGTTCCCATACCACCCGGCACAAACACCATATCGTATTCCGACAAGTCCGGTCTGATCCGCGGCACCTTAACCGTAAGGCCCAGTTCATCGGCAATTTCCCCGGACAATCCGCATATATCCCAGGTGGTGTCTTGGGTGCGGTCGAAGCCCCTGAGACGGTAAATTACATCATAGAATCCGATAAAGTCCAGAAACGTCACTCCGTCAAAAAGCACAAGCGCAATCTTCACCCCGATCCCTCCCTCAACGGTATGTCAGATGATATGTACGATCCGGGCAGATTATCCGAGAACTTCTTGAATGCGCTGCCAAGCTTGGGCCAGCCAGTTTCGTGTCCTTACTCCATGATTGACGGAGGCAAACTGCCGGTACGGCCGCTCTACATGCAAGACCAAATTCAGATAAAGATCGTACAGCTTCCTGCGGATTTCCTCAGCTGGTGTAAACGGCACTTCCACCCCATACCCCTGGCAGAATGCCTCCGACAAGCTTCCGCTGCGAAAGTAAGCCTCCAGAAGCGGGTCTCCCCACAAGGCCCGCTCAAAATCAATCAGCCCCGTAATCTTTCCCTCCTGAACAAAAACATTCCCGTCCCACAAATCCCAATGAACCAACCGAGGCTCCTTGACCGCCTCCAGCGGATCCCGGCAGCGCTCCACCAGCGCCAGGATCTCAGCTTCGGATGCGGGCATATCCACATCCATCTCCTTGCCATCCTGGAGAACATCCTCCATCATTCCCTTAAACACCTCGAACCAGCCCGTTCCCGCAGCAACCGGAGCCACATACGGCCCGAACCGGTCCCCACGGATATCGTTCAACACCCGGTTATATTGCCCCAGCTTGTACTCCACCGCATCCTGCTCCTCCCGGCTCAGCGACGGCTTCAGCTTGTTGTAGGGTGTGCCCTCCAGATACTCCATCACGAAATAGTCTGATGGCACCAGCCTGCGGCTGTTATCATACACAAACACGTGGGGTACGGGCAGCACCCCTTCCAGCCGCTGGAGCAATTCCACCTCCGTCTGCATCAGCTTTACCTCATACCGCATTTGCTTCACATCCGGCAGAGGAGCCAGCTTCAATACCGCTTTTCTACCGTCCTGCAGGCGGATCAGATAGGCCGTATTGGCCCAGCCATCCGACAGCTCCTGCGTCTCTGCCGGATCGGCACCGAAGGTCTCCCGTACAAGCAGCTCCAGCGCCGCCTCGTCAAGCTTCAGCTTAGTCGCACTTTCCATGGTTACCCACTCCTTTATCCTCTGTTTAATATAACCCTGCTTTCGACTTCACCGGCAATCTGCTTCCAGCCGAAGCTGTCGAACCATCGGCCCTCCCGGTAATTAACGATAGCCCGTGCCACATATGGAATCGTATTGGCGGGGAGCTGATCCAGAGGAAACCATGCCAGCTCATCGCATTTATCCGGCTCCCGGTTTACAAGCTCTCCCTCCCACGCCTTCACATGCACAAAAAAATCCACCCTCTCGTCGTTGGACAACCGGTGCATCACCCCCACCGTCTCCACATCCTCCCGGCGGATGATCACGCCCGCTTCCTCGAAGGCTTCTCTCGCCGCAGCCTGCCAAACCTCCTCACCGCCATCCAGATGCCCCGCCACCACACTGTAGTTGCCGTCCTCATAGCCGGTATTGTAGCGCCGCAGCAGCAGAATCTTCTCCTCCCGGACAAAAAACAAATGCACCGCCGGAATCAGTCTGAACCTGATCTTCAATCCAGCCCCTCCTCCACATAATTTTCTGTCATTATAGCACATTTGTTCGGGTCGAGGTTACATATTTTAGAAGAAAAACGTGTCTCACTCCGTTAGCCTTGCCGCCAATGCCCCCAGCTGTTCAGGGGACCAAAGATACATGTCCCGAAGCTCCTTGTAAGGATCGCCCTCCAGACGCAGCAGCCGTGCAAAGGCCGGCTCTGTTTTGAACCCCTGCAGCTTCAGACTGCGGATAGCTTCCCGCCCCCTGTCACCCAACAGCTCCAACAGACGGTGCTCCACCACCATATGCCGGTAACCATTCTGTTCCACAACAGGCAGCGGCTGTCCGAAAATCTCCACCACCCAGCCCTCATACCGGAACCGGCCTACCTGCCGAAGCAGCCCATCCACTTCTCTGGCGGCATACTCGAAATCCTCACAGCTCCCGAATGTCCCTTTCAGCAAAGCCTCAAAAACCTCTCTCCTCTCCTGCTCCACATGGCAAACCACATCCAGATCACTTCCGGGTATATCCACATCCAGAGGAACCGTTCCCACCAGCACAGGCTGGTATGGCCTCAGCACCTCCATCACGCCAAGTCTGCAAAGCGCCCGGTAAACCTCCTGCTGCCGCGGATTACCCTCCATCAAATAATCGATTCCCGCCAAAAAATCCTGCTCCCGACTGCTCAAAGCACCTTCTCCGTTTGCCCCGTAGCGTATTGGCACAGCGCAATTTCGATACCGTCAGGCATCACCCGGCGGCGAACCTCCTCAAAGCCATGGTTCAGATACAATGTAAGCAAATGCTCCCGGTCAGCATAAAATTCAATGCGCACATGCTTAATCCCCCGGCGCTCCGCCTCCAGCTTGACCCACTCCAGAATCCGACCGGACAAGCCTGTTCCGGCATAAGTGCGGCTTACCCCCAGCTTTTTCAGAAACATATCCTCGTCTTCCCGAGCCTCCGGCCACCAGAATTCATTATGGGATTTCAGCATAAAAGCCCCTGCCGGCTCTTCCCCACAATAAACAAGATACAGCTCCGCATCCCCATTTTCGGCAAGGAACCTCTCCTTCTTAAGACCCTCCAGACTCCACATCGGCTGTCCGATCTCCTCCAGCCACAAGGCAATCTCCCGCAGCAGCGTCAAAAACCGCTCTGTTTCCTCCTCCGTCCCAATCCGTTCCACCCGGATTTCCATAGTTATCTGCTCCTTTTGTTATTGATTATATCGCTTTATAAGGCCAAAAAAGAGACCCCGGAGGGTCTCTTCCTTAAATTTCGTATAGGGATGGAGCAGAGGTGGATTAGAATCCGCCCATACCGCCCATGCCGCCGCCTGCCATAGCATTCATTTCAGCCATGCCTGCTTTTTTGTCTTCCGGCTTCTCGGCTACAACAGCTTCGGTAGTCAAGAACATCGCTGCAACGGAAGCAGCGTTTTGCAGAGCGGAACGGGTTACCTTGGCCGGGTCAACGATACCGGCTTGGAACATGTTCACCCACTCATCGGTAGCGGCGTTGTAGCCAGTGCCGATTTCTTCCTTCTTCAGACGCTCAACGATAACAGAGCCTTCTTGGCCTGCGTTGGTAGCGATGATGCGGATCGGCTCTTCCAAAGCGCGCAGCACGATGTTTACGCCAGTCTTTTCGTCGCCTTCTGCAGCAACTGCAGCAACTGCAGCATATACGTTCACCAGGGCAGTACCGCCGCCGGATACGATGCCTTCTTCCACAGCCGCACGGGTGGAGTTCAGGGCATCTTCAATGCGCAGCTTGCGTTCCTTCAGCTCGGTTTCAGTAGCAGCACCAACCTTGATAACCGCTACGCCGCCGGACAGCTTAGCCAGACGCTCTTGCAGCTTCTCGCGGTCGAAGTCGGAAGTGGTTTCTTCCAGCTGCGCACGGATTTGGCTGACACGTTGGCCGATGTCCTTCTTGTCGCCGCTGCCGTCTACGAGGATGGTATTTTCCTTGGTTACACGCACTTGACGGGCGGAACCCAGTTGAGCCACAGTAGCGGACTTCAGTTCCAGGCCCAGCTCTTCGGTGATCACTTGAGCGCCGGTCAGAGCAGCGATGTCGCCCAGCATAGCCTTGCGGCGGTCGCCGAAGCCAGGAGCCTTAACAGCTACGCAAGTAAAGGTGCCGCGCAGTTTGTTCAGAACCAGGGTAGCCATTGCTTCGCCTTCAACATCCTCAGCGATGATCAGGAGGGGTTTGCCTTGTTGTACGATTTTCTCGAGAACAGGCAGGATTTCCTGGATGTTGGTGATTTTCTTGTCGGTGATAAGGATATACGGGTTATCCAGAACAGCTTCCATCTTGTCGCTGTCGGTAACCATATAAGCGGACACATAGCCGCGGTCGAATTGCATACCTTCTACAACTTCCAGCTCCGTTACGAAGCCCTTGGACTCTTCAACGGTAACGACGCCGTCGTTGCCAACCTTTTCCATAGCTTCGGCGATCAGTTGGCCCAGCTCTTCGTCAGCAGCGGAGATGGAAGCAACTTGTGCGATGGATTGTTTGCCTTCGATGGGCTTGGAGATCTTTTGCAGCTCTTCAACAGCAGCTCTAACAGCCTTCTCGATACCCTTGCGGATCACCATCGGGTTAGCGCCTGCTGTTACGTTCTTCAGACCTTCGCGAATCATGGCTTGAGCCAGAACGGTTGCAGTAGTGGTGCCGTCGCCTGCAACATCGTTAGTCTTGGTAGCCACTTCCTTAACCAGTTGGGCGCCCATGTTTTCGAACGGGTCTTCCAGTTCGATTTCCTTGGCGATAGTTACACCGTCATTGGTGATCAGCGGGCTGCCGAATTTCTTCTCCAGCACCACGTTGCGGCCCTTGGGACCGAGAGTAACCTTCACTGCATTCGCCAAAGCATCCACACCGCGAAGCATGGAGCGGCGGGCGTCTTCACTGAACTTAATGTCTCTTGCCATGTTATGGAAACCTCCCGAATAAGTATAATTTGGTCATGCTATTTATGTTTGGCCAAGCCTGCCGGTCGCCGGCAGCGCTTAAGGAAGCTTATTCGCCCAGTACGGCCAGGATGTCGCTTTCACGCATGATCAACAGCTCTCTGCCTTGATACTTCACTTCAGTACCGGCATATTTGGAGAAAAGAACACGGTCGCCTTCCTTAACCTCCAAAGCTACGCGCTGTCCATCCTTCAGGTGTCCGCTGCCTACAGCAACAATTTTGCCCTCTTGCGGCTTTTCCTTGGCAGTATCGGGAAGAACGATGCCGCTCGCCGTGGTTTCCTCCTTCGCAATGGCTTCAAGAACTACGCGGTCGCCTAACGGTTTGATCATGGATCAAATGCCTCCTTGAATAATGGTTTAGTTGGTGTAAGGTTGCGCTGTTGCGCTCTGTTAGCACTCGAACCAACTTAGTGCTAACAACAATTCTTATATTAATCAGTTTGGGAACAATTTGCAAGTCTTTTGGGCCAAAAAATCTTCAATGTCCCAGGCACTTTCCTCATTCTCCCCACCGGGAGGAAAAATATTCCGGAGCGGTGGCGCCATGTCCAGGCGGGAAGCGGGGCGACGGGCTGTAACGCAGGGAAGTGGACAGGCGGAGTTTATGGAGTGCACTCGTGTACTCGGTTTTTCATACCCAATTTCCGCACAGCTCCCATTTGGGGCAATTGTACCCGGTTTTTCATATCCGTTCTGCCCGTTTGCCTGTGCCGGGGCTGATTATGTATGATTTTTCGAGTATAAAGCCTCCAATCCCGCCATTCTGCAGAATTATGGTCGGTTTTTCATATACACCTATCCTCCTGGCTCCAACATGCTCCATAAACAGCAAAAAACCGCCGCCCTCCCGGACCACGGTTTCTATTGGAGGAGCCGCATCTGCTCCGGAAAGCTCGCAGCTCGCGAGACGTTACACGGGATGCTCCTGCTTCTTGCCGTAGAATTCCTCTTCCCACGCCTTGTCCTTGTCCAGCTGCTTGCGGTATACCCTGGCGGACAGCAGCACACTGAACTCATAGAGCAGAATCAGCGGAACCGCCACCAGAAAGTCCGAAATAAAATCCGGCGGTGTAATCGCTGTTGCCACAATCACCAGCACCAGATACGCGAAGCGCCGCAGCTTCTTCATCATCCGGGGATTCAGAATCCGCAGCTGGGTGAGGAACATAACCACCACCGGCAGCTCAAAAAGCAGCGACACCGGAATCAGAATATTGAACATAAAGCTGAAATATTGGCTGACCCCGTAAATCTCCGTCAAACCCAGCCCCCGGTTCACCTTGGTGGTGAAATAAACCGCCATCTGGAACACAACGCCGTAGGCGAAGGCCAGACCCACCACCCACAGCACCACCGAAAAAGGGATAAACCGGAGCGCCGCCCTTTGCTCATGCTCCTTCAGCCCCGGCTTCACAAACGCCCACACCTGATACAAGGTGAACGGCAGCGCCACCACCAGGGAAATGCCAACGGCAAACTGCATATAGATACGGATGCCATCCCAAAGGGATATGGCATGCCAAGCCATGGATTTGGCCGGCTCCACACTTTTGATAAAATCAATGACATACGAGGAGGCAAACAGCCCCCCGATCATCGCCACCACAAAAACCGCCAGCACCAGGATAACCCGTTTGCGCAGCTCCGTGATATGCTCCACCAGGGACATGTCCTTGTCCTCATCCTTCATCTCCTGCATACCACCACCTGCCGATCCGTCGAGTCTGTCTGTCCGGGAAGCTTACTTAATCCTGCAGCTTCGTGGAGCTTTGGGTGGAATCGGATTTGGCGGAAGGCTGGACTTGAACCTCTTCGTTACGGATTTCCTTGCGGGGTTTGGGTTCCTCGTCCATGATGTCTCTGGCGCCTTCCTTGAATTCACGAAGCGTGCGGCCGAACGCCCTGCCCAGCTCCGGAAGCTTGTTGGGCCCGAACAATAGCAAGGCGACCAAAATAATCAATATGATGCCCGTTGCGCCAATTCCACTAAACATGAGGCCATCTCCCCTTTTATGAATCGTATGCAAGCGTTTTATTATTCCGCCGACAGTACCATTGTACCGCTTTATCGCCGGGCCATCAACGGGCAGGTTGGGCTAAATAAAATCAAGCCCCCTCCCCCTCGTCTACGCTCTCCCGTCCCTCCAGCTGGTTCAAGGCTGTCGGAAGATAACCCATTACGGCCTTCATGCTTTCATGGACCCCCTTGGGGTCGGCGGGCAGGTTCAGAATCAGCGACTGCCCCCGCAGGCCGGAAATCCCTCTCATACACAGCGCCTCCGGCAAATTCGCCGCAATCATCGCACTGCGGATGGCTTCCGCAAAACCCGGCGCAAGACGCTCCACCACCTCCAGCGTCGCCTCCGGTGTCACGTCCCGGGGCTTCAAGCCGATCCCTCCGGTGGTGATAACCAGATTCGCCTCATAATAATCCGTCATTTCAATGAGGGCCGCCATAATTTCATGCTTCTCATCCGGAACAATCCGGAACTCCACAATTGCGCCCATCAGCTCTTCCTCCACCAGCTCGCGGATGACCTGTGCGCTGGTATGCTCCCGTTCCTTGCGCGCGCCGCGGTCGCTGGCGGCCAGTATGCCTACTCGAAAACCCATTAGCGGTTCCCTCCCTCTTCTTGGAATGCGGATTGGCCGGGCCTCTGATACGGGCCGCTTTTGCCTCCATGTTTGGCCAACAAACGTATCGGCCCAATCTCCATATCCTTATCCAGCGCCTTGCACATATCGTACACCGTCAGCCCGGCTGCGGAAACGGCAGTCAACGCTTCCATCTCCACACCGGTTTTGCCGGTGGTTTTCACAGTTGCTTCTATATATAGGGTATCCCGGTCGTTATCGGAAAAGCGGATGTCCACTCCCGTCAGCGCCAGGGGATGGCACATAGGAATCCAATCGGAGGTTTTTTTGGCCGCCATGATACCTGCGATTTGGGCAACAGCCCGTACATCCCCCTTGGCGATTCCACCTGTTTTGATCTGGCGGAGTGTGTCGGGGCGCATCAGCACCGCCGTTTCGGCTACGGCACTGCGCTCCGTTACCGTCTTGTCCGTCACATCCACCATCCGTGCTCTTCCCTGTTCATTAAAATGACTGAATTCCCCGGAATGCTCCGACACCCTCTCCATCCCCTCTCCTCACGTACCAGCCTGCTTCGGTTACTACCGCATCCACCTTTATATCATGGGTCTCCAATTCAAGACCCTCACAAAGCTGCATCTCAAAAGCCGGGGCAATGGTAATCGGACGGATTCCCTGCCCATAAAGTCCGGCCAGAAGCCGGTCGTAATACCCGCCTCCATAACCTACCCGTCCCCCATTCCGGTCAAATGCCACTCCCGGCACCAGAACAGCAGCCAGCAGCGCCGGGTCTGCCGGAACCGCCCCTTTGGCTGCATCCGGTTCAAGAATCCCCCATAACCCCGGAGTCAGCTCCTCCAGGCTGTGGACGTTGAACAGCTCGAGTCGCTTCTCCGCCGGAACCGTCTTGGGCACTGTCACGGAACCGCCAGCCTTCCAGCAGTGTTCCGCCACCGGATGGATATCCACCTCATGGCCGAAGGGCATAAAGGTCAACAACCGGCTTTGGCCCCGGAGAGTGCCCTGGCGTTCCAGCATGTCCACAATCCTGCTGCAGATAGCGGCGGATTTCAGCCTTCTCTCCTCCGCTCCCAGCCGTTCCCGCTTGTCCAGCACAGTGCGGCGGAGCTCTTTTTTCCATTGGGACATGCCTGATGCACACTCCTTTAAGCCGACGGTTTCAGTTGGGAAAATCCGTTCTGTTAGGTTAGTTCTATTGTAGCATATTATTCCAGACCGCGAAAAACAATCCCCCCCGGCAAAACATCTTCAATAAAATTGATCAGCCGCCAGCCATCCCATAAAATCATTCCCTTCAAATGGCAGAGCCAATGCGCGGTTCACAAAATAATCCAACCTGATCCTTTAGGACGTTGGACTTTTTGGCTATAAATATTTCGTGGGATGAGAAAAGGGACCCGGATATGTTACACTATGTACACAAATCTTGATTTTAAGCGTGAAATTTGGAGGGACGAAGGACCATGGCCATTTTGCTTCAGGCCTCAAACATCAGCAAGAGCTACGGCACCCGAACCGTGCTGTCGAATATAAATGTACAGGTGCAGGACAGAGAGCGAATCGGCCTGGTTGGTGTCAACGGGGCGGGAAAATCCACGCTCCTGCAAATTATTTCCGGGGAAATGTCGCATGACAGCGGCGAAATCTTCAAAAACAAGGATATTCGTGTCGGTTACCTGGCACAAAACAGCGGCCTGCAAAGCGAACGGAGCATCCGGGCGGAAATGCTGGACGTATTTGCCCCTCTTTTGCAAACCGAGCGGGAGCTTCGTGAAATGGAAGAGGCCATGGCTGACCCGAAGCTTCATGAGAACGAAAAAGCGTATGAAGCCCTGCTCCACCAATACGCCGCCAAGTCCGAGCAGTTTAAGGAAAAGGGCGGCTACAGCATGGAATCCCGCATGCGCAGCGTGCTGTCGGGGATGGGCTTTGGGGATTTTGCCCCGGATACGCTGATTTCCACTCTGAGCGGAGGCCAACGGACCCGTCTGGCCTTGGCCAAAATGCTGCTTCAGGAGCCGGATGTGCTGATGCTGGACGAACCTACCAACCATTTGGACATCGCCACCCTGACCTGGCTGGAAGGGTACCTACGCTCCTATCCCGGCGCCATTCTTGTGGTATCCCATGACCGGTATTTCCTGGATGCCCTGGTTACCGCCATTTACGAAATCGAACGCCATCAATCCGTCCGTTATACCGGCAATTACAGCCGTTATGTGGAGCTGAAGGCGCAAGAATACGAAATCCGAATGAAACAATTCGACAAGCAGCAGGAAGAAATCGCCCGGATGGAGGATTTTATCCAGAAGAATATCGTCCGTGCCACCACCACCAAACGGGCCCAAAGCCGTCGCAAGGCCTTGGAGAAAATGGACCGTCTCGACAAGCCTCAGGGTGAGCTGAAAAAAGCAGCCTTCTCCTTTGAGACGGCATATTCCTCCGGACGGGATGTGTTGAATGCTGCGGACCTGGCCGTAAGCTACGACGGCGAAACTCCGCTGTTCCAGCATGCCAGCTTCCAGCTGTCCCGCGGCGATACGGCTGCGCTGATCGGACCCAACGGCGTCGGCAAGTCCAGCCTGTTCAAGGTGCTGACGGAGCAGCTTAAACCCTGGAGAGGGACCTTCTACTGGGGGACCCGTGTCCAAATCGGGTACTATGACCAGGAGCAGTCCCATCTGAACGGGGCCAACACAGTCTTGGATGAGGTTTGGAATGAATATCCCCATATGGAGGAGGCCCGGGTACGTACGGTTCTGGGGAACTTCCTGTTCAGCGGCGAGGATGTGTTCAAGCGGGTCTCTTCCTTAAGCGGCGGGGAAAAAGCCCGGGTGTCCCTGGCCAAGCTGATGCTCCAGAATGCCAATATGCTGATTCTGGACGAACCCACCAACCATCTGGATCTGTTCAGCAAGGAAGTGCTGGAAGCCGCATTGATGGATTACGAAGGCACCCTGCTGTTTATCTCCCATGACCGGTATTTCCTGAACAAAATGGCGGACCGGGTATTGGAGCTGGACAAGGACGGCATTACCGCTTATCTGGGGAATTATGACGATTATATCGAGAAGAAGCTGGAGCTGGAGGAAGCCCGGGCGGAGGCGGCCGACGCTTCCTCTAAAACCGCTTCCCGCACGGAAAGCGGAAGCGGCGCCACCGGAGCAGGCTCCATCCGGAACCCAGCCTCCACTAATGGGAGTGCCAAAGGCGTTGCTGCAGCGCCTGCGGCCAGCAGTTATGAAGCGGACAAACAGGCCAAACGCGAGGAGCGCAGCCGCCAGCGCCGGCTGGAGCAGCTGGAGCAGGAGATCAGCCAGCTGGAGCAGGACATTGCCGGGCTGGAGGAGCAGCTGACCCTCCCCGAGGTCTACAACGACTATATTGCCGTCCAAGGCATCAACACCGAGCTCGACGCTAAGCGGCAGGAGCTGCAGGAGCACTACGAGGCCTGGGAGCAGTTAATGGCATAAATGGTTAGCTGCAGGCGTTATTCCTAGTAGACCGGGCGCATGATGCGTCCGGTTTTTTGGGTTTTGGAAGGGGCGGGTGAGCCAACGGACACAGGAGCCGTTATTCCGCGAAGAAACGGTTGTTTTCTAATGTAACGGACTCAGGGGACGCTATTAGCTCAAAAGTAGCCTTTTTGCGCAACCTGAAGAGGAAATAAGGTACTGTGAGTCCGCGAAACTCCTCGAAATGCATTTTTCGGCGAAATAGCGGCTCCTCAGTCCGTATGGAGGACCGGCCCATGTGACGAGGCTCCTCCTGGCTCGTTCGAAATGCAAGACGGGCTGCATGCTGAATAGTTTTACTCGCTCCCCTAGCCTCCTGTGGGCAAACCTCGTTTGTTCCAACTGAATTTAACATGTTCATACTGGCGATTGAGGCTTCGCACTTATCCACATGTTTGCAAATGTCGTCCCCCTCCGAAAATGCAGCTTATTCCCAGGGTTTCGTCACTTAGCCACAATCTTATCCCCATTATCCACAAGCTATCCCCATATATGTGGATAAGTTATTCTGCGTGAAATGTGCATAATATCCCCGCGCCTAATCGGGCTTTTTTTAACTTATACACATTACTCACAGGGCATGTGGATAACTTTATCCACATGCCTCTGTGTATGAATTCATGACACTACTCATATTGGCGGCTGTGGAGATCCTGTTGAAATAACCAGTTCTGCCACCAGTTTATCCACATCAAAAAAAGCAGCCCCGATACCGCAGGCTGCTCTCGCTTTGCTCTGTTATGATTTCACCGACCATTCCTCCAGGGAGAGGACGGCCTCCGCCTTCAACGTCATCGGCGCGAACTCCCCGCGCTCCCACTTCAAGTGCGCGGCCGCGGCGATCATCGCCGCATTGTCCGTGCACAGCTCCAGGGGAGGAACAACCAGCGGCAGCCGGGCCTGCCGGCACCGCTCCGTGAGGCTCTCCCGGAGCCCTTTGTTGGCCGCTACGCCTCCGGCCAACAACAGCTGCTTCGCGCCGAACTGCTTGGCGGCGCGCATAGCCTTCTCCGTCACCACGTCGATGACGGAGTCCTGGAACCCCCTTGCCACGTGGTCCGCAGCAAGGTCAAGCCCCTTCATCCGCGCCGTATTCAGCGCGGCCAACACCGCCGATTTCAGCCCGCTGAAGCTGAAATCGTAGGAATCCGGCTCCAGCCAGGCGCGGGGCAGCTGCACTGCCCCGTCCGCGGCCAACGCGAGCCGGTCCAGATGGGGGCCGCCGGGATACGGCAGCCCCAAGGCCCGGGCCACCTTGTCGTAGGCCTCGCCCACGGCGTCGTCCCGGGTCCGCCCGATAATGCGGAATTGGCCCGGCCCCTCCAGCACCACCAGCTCCGTGTGTCCGCCGGACACCACCAGTGCCAGGCTGGGATACTCCAGCTCCTGGACGAAGCGGTTGGCATAGATATGACCGGCAATATGGTGCACCGCAATCAGCGGCAATCCCAGGGAAAAGGCCAGAGCTTTGCCGGCCACCAATCCCACCAGCAGGGAGCCTACCAGACCCGGCCCCTGAGTTACGGCCACGGCATCCACATCCTGCAGGCGGATGCCCGCTTTTTCCACAGCCTCTTCAATGATCCAGGTAATGCTCTCCACATGCTGCCGCGACGCCACCTCCGGCACAACCCCGCCGAACTTCTTGTGGGTTTCGATCTGAGAGGAGATGATGTTGGAGCGGATGATCCGCCCGTCCTCCACCACTGCCACCGAGGTTTCGTCACAGCTGGTTTCGATCGCCAGAATCAGCGATGGTGTGCTTGGAGGCACAGCCGGAAGCTTCATTTTGTCCATCATGATGTTTTCCACCGCTCCTCCGGAATATCCGCCCACATGATCAGCGCATCTTCATTATTATCCGTATAATAGCCCTTGCGCACGCCCACGGAACGGAAGCCCAGCTTTTCATACAAATTTTGCGCTATCCGGTTAGTGACCCGCACCTCCAGGGTCATCCGTTTGGCCCCCCGCGAGTTGGCCTTGCTGCGCAGCTCGGTTAAGAGTCGTTCGCCCAGCTTTTTGCCGCGGTACATGGACCGGATGGCGATGTTGGTCACATGGGCCTCATCCATAATTACCCACATGCCCGCATAGCCGGCGATGTCGCCCTCCACCTCCATAACCAGATAATGGGCAAAATGATTGTTGGACAGCTCATTTTGAAACGCCCCGGCCGTCCAGGGCGTGGGAAAGGCTTCTTTTTCAATCTCAACAATACTCCCGATATCCTCAACCCGCATCGGCCGGAAAACCGGAGACAACAGAGGCCCCAAGCCGTCTGCTACAGGAAGCTCCATGCCGCTCCCTCCTGACTATATAATTTCATTTGGTTTGTTGTTTTTCAGCAAGTTTGACCTCGGCTTCGGCCAGCTGGGCATAATTGGGCAGCAGCGTGTGCGCGTCGTCTCCTTGACCGGAGCGGAAACGCAGCTCTCCCAGATACCCCGTATATTCGGCGTGGATATCACAGGGAATCGCCTCTGTCCGCACATTGTCCCCGGAAACCTCCGGCGCAGCTATGGCAAACCGCTCCGTCACCGCTCCAAACTCTTGGGGCTCACCCACAAACAGCACCGCCTCCGGAGGCTCCTGCTCCTGTCCCAGCAGCTCGAGCAACCGGTCCGCCCAGGTCTCCATCAAACGGATGCCGTCTTCCTCGCGGCACAACCAGCCTGGTGAAGAAACCGGCCACATGGCAGGCAAAACGCTCCCGTTCTCCTGAGCATCCTTCGCCCCCACCGTTTCGTGTTCCCGGAGCTCCAGCAGCGCCGTAAAAGCCTGCCCCCGCCGGGCATTCAACATAGGCACCACCCAAACACGGCTGCTTGCGCCACCTTGCTTCCGCCATTCGGCCAAGGCTCCCGCCGCCAGCGCCTCCAGACTGGATACCCCTGCTACAGGCAGCTTCAAGGTCCATGCCATCGTTTTGGCTACCGTAATTCCGATACGTACCCCGGTATAGGAGCCGGGTCCCTTGCCAACGGCAATCCCCTGCAAAGCGCCCAGGGAAAGCCCCGCCTGATTCAAAGCCTCTTCAATGGCAGGCATCAAATAAACGGAGTGATTACGCTCGACCAGCGAATTCACCTCCGCCAACAGCTTTCCCTTCTTCACCAACGCCACGGACATAGCCGACGTCGCGCTGTCGATGGCCAGCAGCAGCCCTCCCGACACATCCTGGCCGGAAAGTTCACCGGATGCCGGTTGGGGATCTCCTTTTATTTCCACATCATGCTCAGGATTCCTGTCGTTCATCATGAATAATTCCCTGCTCCTTTAGATCCGAACACCACTTCTTGTAGACGGCCCCCACGGGAGCCAGCCGGAACCGGCGCTCCGTCCACCCGGTGTTCTCGATATATACGGACAGATGCTCCTCCGGGATCAGGTCCCGGATAATGGATGCCCACTCCACCAGGGTCACGCCGTCTCCGTAGAAATAATCGTCCAACCCTATATCCTCCGCCTCCTCCTGGGAGATGCGGTACACATCCATATGATAAAAGGGCATGGTGCGCCCCTCATACTCTTTGATAATGGTAAAAGTAGGGCTGTTGACGGTTTCCTGCACCTCCAAGGCCTGTCCCACCGCTTTGGAAAAGGTGGTTTTGCCGGCGCCCAGATCCCCGTCCAGCCCGATCACCGAACCCGGTATAAAAAACCGGGCCAGCTCCTTGGCCAGCCGGTAGGTGTCCTGCTCCTCCCGTGATTCGTACCAATAGGTTGTGGAATGCGCATCCATAGCGGCTGCCTCCTTAAGCATCGGCTGATTGGTCTTCCTTAAAATGATTGTACCCCCGCTTCTGCAGCGGACTAACACTACCGTCACGGCGCTTCAGCAGCACGCCGGGCGTCGCGGAATCCTCATCGGCCAGCACATGGCCCACCACATGGAACTCCAGCCCCTCCGCATCAAAAAGAGCCTGCACCGCCGCCGCATCCTCTCCCCGCACGGTGCCGGTGAGGCGGTAATCCTCCCCGCCGTACAGCATCAGCTCCAGCGGGTTAAGCCCGGCTTCGCGGGCATAACCGGAGAGAGCGGAATCCACCGGCAGCAACGTCTCCTCCAGCCGGATGACACAGCCGGAGGCCTCCGCCAGCTCCCAGGCCTCGCTGGCCAAACCGTCGCTGACATCGTTCAGCGACCGGCCCAACCCGCTGCGCACCAAAATCCGCCCCGCCTCCACCTGAGGCTGGGGGAACTGGTGCGCCCGCACCAGCCGCTGCCGCTCCTCCGGCAGCCCGGCCAGATCATACGCGCTCCGGCCTGCGGCCAGGAGCAGGTGCAGCCCGGCGGCGGAGAGGCCCAGGGGACCGGTGACGAACACCGTGTCCCCCGGGCGCGCGCCGCTGCGCAGCAGAGCACGGTCCGTCTCCACCTCGCCGATGGCGGTGACGGACACAGTCATGTCCCGGGGACAGGAGGTGGTGTCCCCGCCGACCACCGCCACGCCGTAGCGGTTGGCGCAGGCATAGAGGCCATCGTACAGCTCGCGGAGGGCCTCCGTTTCCATATCCGCCGGCACGGACAGCGCCACCACCGCGAAGCGGGGAATGGCCCCCATCGCGGCCAGGTCGCTTATATTGGATGCCATGGCCTTGTAGCCGATGGCTTCATAGGTCATTGTCTCGGGTTTGAAGTGAATGTCCCGGACCATCGTATCACAGGTAACCACCCATTGAAAACCGCTCCGTCCATCCAGCACGGCCGCATCGTCTCCGATGCCGACGGCTACACCGTCCCCGGTTCCTGCAGGGCCTTGTTCCACACGCGCCGGATTGCTGCGGCCTCCCGTAAGCAGCCGGATTAACCCGAATTCATCCACCCGGGGCATACATAAACTCCTCCATTCCTTATTCTACCTATTATAGCACAGCCTCAACAGATTAAAACCCGAGTCTTCTGTCCCTGCACCCGCCCCTTTGCCTATATAAGCTCAGTACCCTCTCCATCCAGTAAAATAGCCATTCTTGCTCCTGTATCGTGTCGTTTCATAAAATAGTGGAACCTGATTTCCCCTATTTTCCGCTCGGCTGGCGAAAAGCCTTAATAGCGGAAGGGGATCTTCCGCTAACCGCTCCCTTTCCCCGCAGAGTCAGGGGCATTTCCCTCAATAGCGGAAAATGCACTTCCCTAATCGAGCCAATTGGGGCTCCACAGCACCAATAGCGGAACAACCAAGGCGTTATTTACTGGAATCCCCAGAACGGTTCGACTCTCCCTCACCACGCCATCTTCACGCCGGTCACCATCCGTCCAGCTCCGCCCCTCTCTCCTCATCCTCACACGACCCTCTACCTCCCGCACCTTTCTCCACTCCATCCAGCCACCAGCCTCCCCCCCGCCCAAAAAGTACAATTTTGACTCCAACAGGTTGGAATCCGTCCTTATGCCGCCCCGTCTCCAGCCCGTACAATAGCCATATACCCGGCTTACGAGCCTCTATCCTATATTCCGAGGTGACGACAACCCATGAAAAACCGGACCGCCGAGGCCCTTCCCCTGACCCGGACGCCAACACCGGCGCTTGCGCCCAAACGCCGCCGCAACCTGCTCCAGCTGCGGGAGGACATTGCCGGCTACGCCTTTATCAGCCCGATGCTCATCGGCCTCCTGGTGTTCACCCTGTTTCCCATTCTGGCCTCCTTCTTCTTAAGCTTCACCAACTGGAACTTCGTCTCCGGCTTCTCCAAAACCAAGTTTGTCGGACTGGACAACTTCCTAAGGCTGTTCAAGGACGATATCTTCCTGAAATCCTTGGAGAACAACCTGATCCTGATGCTGGTGGTGCCCATCACCCTGGCCATCTCCCTGGTGCTGGCGGTGCTCATCGACCAGAAAATCTTCTTCAAGGACCTGTTCAAGGTGGTTTACTTTATCCCCTACATCTCCAGCATCGTGGCCGTCGCCATCGTGTTCCAGGTGCTGCTCCATCCCTCCTACGGCCCCATCAACCAGGTGCTGATGTCACTGGGTATGGAGGACCCGCCGAAGTGGCTGGGGGACACGGATTACGCCCTCTACTGCGTGATGGGCCTGATGATCTGGGTGAACATCGGCTACAACATGATCATCTTCATGGCCGGCCTGCAGTCCATCCCCAAGGATCTGTATGAAGCCGCGGAAATCGACGGTGCCAGCAAGCTCCGCCAATTTTTCCGGATCACCCTGCCGCTGTTGTCGCCGACCACCTTTTTCCTGCTGGTAACGGGGATTATCGGGTCCTTCAAGGTTTTCGACCTGATTGCCGTGCTCACCAACGGCGGCCCCGCCAACTCCACCACCGTGGTGGTATACCGGCTCTATGAAACGGCCTTCGTCAACCTGCAGTCCGGTTATGCCTCCTCCATGGCCATTGTGCTTCTGTTCTGCGTGCTCCTGGTGACCCTGATCCAATGGTACGGGCAGAAGAAATGGGTGAACTACTGATGCGATTTGTTAGGAAAGGAGCCGAAGCCCCCATGCGCCACAAATCCGATTTGGCCAAAAAAATTCTGCTGACCCTAATCATGACCGTGCTGGGCATCCTGTTTATGACCCCCTTCTTCTGGATGATTTCCACGTCCATGAAGCCGGAGGCGGATGTGTTCAAATACCCCATCGAATGGATTCCGAAAAACTGGAACGCCGTGGAAAACTACAAGGAGGTCTGGACAACCACCAAATTTCCGCTGTACTATTGGAACTCGATTAAGGTGACGCTGTTGACTACCTTTTCCTCAGTGCTGTTTGCGGCCATGTCCGCCTACGCCTTCGCCAAGGTGAAATTCCGCGGCAGGGAAGCGGTGTTTATTCTGGTGCTGGCCATCTACATGGTCCCCCAGCAGGCCATTCTGGTGCCGCAGTTCCTCCTGTTCCGCTGGATGGGGTTGTTCGATACCCACCTGGGTTTAGTGATGCTAGGGGCCTTCAGCGTCCTGGGCACCTTCATGCTACGGCAGTTCTACATGGGCATCCACGACGAATATATGGAATCGGCCAAAATCGACGGCGCCGGACATATCCGCATTTTCCTGTCCATCTGCACGCCGCTGGTCCGCCCGGCCATCGCCACCTATGCCATCCTGCGGTTTATCTGGACCTGGAACGACTACCAGGGGCCGCTGATTTTCCTGAAGACCAAAAGCCTCTTCACCATCCAGTTGGGCATCCGCTCCTTCGCCACCCTGAACGGGGAGCTGTATTCCCTCATTATGGCCGGGGCCGTATCCGCCATTCTGCCTTTGCTTATCATTTTTATCATCGGGCAAAAGCATGTGATTGAAGGCATCGCCCTGGGCGGGGTCAAAGGCTGAGGGACTTGGGGTTCCACAGGTTATAAATTGAACGTTTCCGGTTAATAAATTGACTCATCACCGGCAGGACGGTTTGGTACCATCGGGTTGCAAGAGCCTGCAAGGGCTTTCAAGCCATTATCCATTATTGGAGGGGTCAAACATGAGAAACTCACCTTTTGTGAAAAGAAGCCTGCTTGTGCTCACCGGCACACTGGCGGCAACCGCTGCCCTAGCCGGCTGCGGCGGCGGGGAAACGGACACACCTGCTGCCGGAGGCTCGGCCGCTCCGGGCGGTTCTGCAGCCGCTCCGGTTACCATCAAGGTCCAGGCCTGGTACACCGAGCCCCAGGGCAATTGGAACGCCACGGTAGCCGCCTTCAACAAAACCCATCCCAACATCAAGGTCGTTTATGAAGGCCTGTCCGAAAAGGGCGACTCCCAGGAGGGCATGAAGAAGCTGGACCTGCTGGCTGCCTCCGGCGACCAAATGGACGTCATCATGTATTCCGCCGCCCCGGACTATGCGCAGCGTGTAGGCGCAGGTATGCTGGAGCCCCTGGACGAGTACATGAAGAAGGACGGCTTTGATCCCAAGGCCGAGTTCAAGATTGATACCAGCGTCAACGGCAAATATTACGCCCTGCCCGGCAAAATGATCGAGTGGCTGGTGCTCCTGAACAAGGACAAGCTGGATCAAGCCAAGCTCCCGGTGCCTACAGAATGGACCTGGAACGACTATGCCGAATATGCCAAAAAGCTCACCAGCGGCGAAGGTGCCAACAAGGTGTACGGCTCCTACTTCCACACCTGGAAGGATTATGCCCAGTTGGCCCTGTCCAACGATCCGGAGCTGCCCTTCTTCGTGAAGGAGGACGGTACTCCCAATGTGGATAACCCCAAGTACCGCTTCTCTCTGGAGCTGCGCAACAAAATGGAGAATGTGGATAAGTCCTCTGTGCCCTATTACGATGTCGTCTCCCAAAAGATGGGCTACCGCGATGTGTTCTACGCCGGCAAAACCGCCATGCTGCTCACCGGCAACTGGATGGTAGGCGAGCTTGCTCTGAACGGCAAGTTCAACACCGTGTTTGCTCCGTATCCCAAATTTGACGCCAAGGACCCCAACGGCTACACCTCCATCAATGCGGACTTCGTAGGGGTTGCGGCCTCCTCCAAGAACAAACAGGCTGCTTATGAATTTGTAAAATGGTATACCACCGAGGGTATGCTGGAGCAGGGAATGTTCTTCTCCGGCTGGAAAAAAGCCGACCTGAACAAAAACGTCGAAGCGATCCTCAAAAGCGGCAAGCCGGAGCTGGCCAAGTTTATCGACAAGGACTCTCTCCTGGCTACGCTGAAGGTGAACAAAGCCACCAAGCTTATCGTTCCTCCCACCTTCTCCCTCCAGCAGGAAAAAGAGCTGCTGAGCCAGGTGGAGCTGTATCTGACCGGCAAACAGGATCTGGAGAAAACCATCCAAACCACCACCAAGAAGCTCAACGATATCAAGACCAGCAGCAAATAATTTATCAGTCCGGATATGTCCGGCGAATAGGTATAGATTGTCTGTATAATGGGAGAGGAGAGGCAGAAAGCCCCTCTTCTTTTCCCTTTTTCACCCATCCAACAAGAGAGGGAGGCGGTTCCTGTGCTGCGCTGGTTCCACAAGCTGTCGCTCCGCAACAAGCTCATGCTCACCATTCTGATTTGCCTGGTGCTGCCCTCCCTCGTGTCCATGCTGGTGTCGAACTTCCTCACCCGGGATGTGGTCCGCACTCAGGTGACCGACAATTCACGGGAATCCCTGCGGATTGTAAATCAGGTGGTGGCGGGCCAGATCAAAAATCTGGTCTATGTGATGAACTTCGTCCAATTTGACAGTGATATGCAAATTTCCATCCGGGAGCTGGGGCGGAACGATCTTGCCTTAAGCACCGGAGATATGCTGGCCCATAAGCAGAAAATCAGCCTGCGGCTGGAAACGGTTATGAACTCCTTCGGCAATATGTACGCAACCGTGCTGCTGCCAAACGGAGAATATGTAGCCAGCTATAGCACCTTCGGCTTTCATCCTTCGTATTTTACCAAGCGGGACTGGTTCGAGGGGTTGTCCGGGGTTTCCGCCTATGGCGTACGCTGGGTAGGGGCGGAGCCCAATTATCTGGTAAATCCGGGCAGACCTTATCTGCTCACGGCGGCCAAACCCCTGCGCTCAGCGGATGTGGTATACGGTTATGTCATCGTCAGCCTGGAGATGGACGTGATCCAGCGCTTATTTGCCCAGTCCAAAACCAATGAAACCATGCTTCTGGTAGACCGCAACGGTCAGGTGCTGGTGGACCGGGAGGGTTCGGCGGGCATCGGGACACCCTTCCCCTATTACGATAAGCTGCCCCAGGACGGCGGGGTATCCTTCCTGAAGGTGGCGGGGGAGGAGTTCATTATGCTGGCGGAGCAGGTCACCCCGGAATGGCGCTTGGTGAGCATGAGCCCCTACAAACAAGCAGCCAGCCGGATCGAAAGCTTCCGCCGGACGGATTTTGTGATCCAGCTGGTGTTTCTGGTGCTGTTCGCCATTATTCTGCTTTCGGTGGTGGGCACCCTGACCAAACCCATCGGGCGGCTGGTCCAGACGGTGGTCCGCATCCAGAACGGGCGGCTGGGGGAGCGCTCCAACATCTCCGGCCCGGATGAGGTGGGACGCCTCGGGTACGTGTTCGACCGGATGCTGGACCGGATCGAGGCCACGCTGGAGGAGAACCGGCGGGAGCAGGAATTGAAGCGCAAGGCAGAGCTGGCGATGCTCCAGGCGCAGATTAATCCGCATTTTTTGTTCAACGTGCTGAATTCCATCCGGCTGAAGATCTTAATGAAGGGCGACGAGGAAAATGCGGAGCTGATCAGCTCCCTCTCCTCTCTCCTGCGGATGACCATCAACCGGAATAATGAGTTTATTCCGCTCCATGAGGAGCTGGATATTATCCAGCATTATGTGAGGCTGGTGAATTCCCGCCACGGCGGTGCGGTACGGCTGGAGGTATCTGCGGCGTCGGATACGCTTCTGTGCCAGGTCCCCCGGTTCATCCTGCAGCCCTTGACGGAGAATGCCTACCAGCATGGTTTGAAGCGCAAGGAAGGGGTTATCGCCATCACCAGCCGGCTGACGGACGGAGGGGCACGCCTTCTGATTGCGGTGGAGGATAACGGCGCAGGCATGGACCCGGAGCGGCTGGAGCAGCTGCGGCGGCATGTGTTTTCCAATGAGCCTGAGCCGTTGACGGAGAAACGCACGTCGGCCCTGTCCGGCATCGGGCTGCGCAATGTCTACGAACGGCTGCGGCTGGTTTATCCCGCGGAGAAGGTGGATTTTGCCATCGATTCCGGGGAAAATGAGGGCACCGTGATTCGGCTTATGATCCCGCTTCGGGAGGAGGAAACCCCTTATGTATAGTGTAATGCTGGTGGATGACGATCTGCCGGTGCTGGAGTTTTTGGCGGGTGCGGTGGATTGGAACGGGCTGGGCTTCCAACTGGCGGGGACCTTCCAGAACCCGTTGGAGGCGTTGGCGGCGGCGGGTGAGGCCCCGCCGGAGGTGCTGATCACGGACATTGGCATGCCGGAGATGGACGGGATGGAGCTGATTCGGGTGCTCCGTACGGAGGAGCCGGGTTTGAAAACGGCAATCCTCTCCTGCCACGACGAATTCGGCTATGCCCAGATGGCGGTGAAGCTAGGGGTCAGCGAATATGTGCTGAAGGAAACCATGACGGCCAAAACCATCACGGAGCTCCTGATCCGGCTCAAAAAAGAACTCGACGGCGAGGCGGTGGTCCGGCACAAAAGCCGGGAGCTGGAGCAGAGCTTACGGCGCAACCGCAGCGACCTGAAGCGGATTTTCCTGCGGAACACACTGGGCGGCCCCCTGCTGGACCCGGCGGAATGGAGCAGGCAGGCGGCGGAGTACGGTGTGGAATTCAGCCGGGGCACCTCGTATGTGCCTGTTCTGGGGTTTCCCTGCCGGATGCGGGAGGCGCTGCGGCGTTTCCAGACCCGGGAGCTCCTGGTGTATACGGCGGAAAATATCGCCGAGGAGCTGCTGGCACCCGGTGAGCGCCCGGAGCACGGGAAGCAGACGGATAATGGGAAGCTGGCGGAGCACGGGAAGTTGCAGGAGTATGGGAAGTCGCAGGAACACGGAAAACGACAGGATAACGGAAAGCTGCCTGTGGCCGGAGAAGCGGCTGTGTTTTCCTTGGAGAGCGGCGAGCTGGTGCTGCTGTTCCCGCATTTTTCGCAGCTGCATATCAATAACCGGCAGCGGATGGAGGACACCCTGCGCAAGCTCCAGCAATGCCTGCTGCAGTTCGGCAAAACCCCCTTCACCTTCGTGACGGGCACGCCAGTGGCGGACGGCAAGGAGCTGCGGGAGGTGGTGAACAAGGAAATTGCCGCAGCGCAAGGCCGCTTCTATTGGCCGGAGGCCTCCATTCTGCGGCTGGAGCATCTGCAGGGCAGCTTCGGCTCGGGGGATCTGCTGCTGGCGGAGTATGTGACCGCCCTGGAGGAATTCCGCCGCGCGGTGCTGGAGGAGCAGGCGGAGCAGGTGGAGGCATTTATCGCCAAGTGGCTGGCCTTTATCCAGTATCACCGGTTTAATCCGGTGGAGGTGAAGGAATGGCTGCTGAAGATCATCCTGGATATCCGGATGCGGCTCAAGTCCCTGCAGCATTACCAGTCCAGCTATGCCTCGGAGGTGCTGCACCATGATGTGATGGAGCTGACCAGCCTGGGAGAGCTGGAGGGATGGCTGCGCTCCTATATGCTCCAGGCAGTGGAGTGGGCCGGCCAGGTGTACCAGGAGTCCAAAAACCGGGAGATTATGGAGTGCCAGCGTTATGTGTCCGTCCACTGGAACGAACGGATCACGCTGGAGGATGCCGCGCGGCATCTGCACCTGCATCCCAACTACCTGAGCCGCCTGTTCAAGCGGGAAACCGGGGAGAACTTCGTGGAATTCGCCACCCGAGTCAAAATGGACAAGGCCCGTGAGCTGCTCAAGCTCACCGACAAAACCGTGGAGGACATTTCGCTCCTGCTGGGCTACGACAACAAGCAGTATTTCACCAAGTTGTTTAAGACCCACACCGGCCAGCTCCCCAGCGCCTTCAGGCTGCAGAAGGACAAGTGAAGGGAGCGCTCGGCGATATCGGTGTCACCGTATCTAGAGTGCTCCAATTGCTTTCTATTAACTAACGCTCTCTTAGTGCGCTCCCATGCTGCTTGCTTCCAACTAACTCTATTGGTGCGCTCCCAGGCCACTTTCTCCTGCTTACCTGCGCTCTCTCCCAGGCTTATCTTGCAAAAGTGCAGTTATTTTGGGCCGAATTGGCGTTTTGGCCCTCCATCCTGCAAAAGTGCAGTTATTTTTTGTGAAACCCGCCAAGTGGGTTCATTTTGCGGATAATAAATGCACTTTTGCATTTGGGGCATCCTCGGGATTCTGCCGCAGAAGAAATAGATGCACTTTTGCATTTGGGCTTGTTGCAGCGGGTGATTCACCACGCCCACTCCTATCAGAGCATATCCCACTTCTACCAGTCCGCCCCCTCCTTTACCCGTTCGCCCACTCCTCTTTAAAACCGCCCCATCCCTCCCCCTAACTCCTCCCCGCTTAACCGTTACTTGTCTTCAACTAATCCATTTTCTCCTCCTCTTAACTATCCCTTGTCCCCCTAACCCGATTCCTGCCCCATTAGCTCGCCTCATCTCCCTTCTAACGCGTTTTCATGCTAGCCTCCCCCCGGCGCATGGGCAGCCGCCTTAAAGCAAAGACTATGGGCACACTTACTTTGCACCCCGCAACTACGCAAAACACAGGAGGGATTCCCATGCATACCGTCTGGAAAGGGGCCATCAGCTTCGGCCTGGTTCATGTTCCGGTGAAGATGTTCTCGGCGACCGAGGACAAGGATATTTCCATGCGCATGATCCACAAGCCCTGCTCCACCCCGCTTTCGTATGTGCGCAAATGCCAAACTTGCGAAACGGAGGTGCCCTGGGAGGAGATCGTCAAGGGCTACGAGCATGAGCCTGGCCGCTTCGTCATCTTCGATAAGGAGGAGCTGGAGCAGCTGAGCGGGGAGAAAAGCAAGGAAATCAAGATCCTGGACTTTGTCCAGCTGGGGGAAATCGACCCGGTTTATTTCCAGAAGACCTACTACCTGGCCCCTGCGGATACCGGCTCCAACGCCTACAATCTCCTGCTCCGTTCCCTGACGGAGACGGGCAAAATCGGCATTGCCAAGGTGTCCATCCGATCCAAAAGCAGCCTGGCCGCCATCCGTGTGGTGGACCGCTGTTTGGCGCTGGAAACCATCTTCTATCCCGACGAAATCCGGCCCATCAGCCAGGTGCCCAATCTTCCCGAGCAGGCCAACGTCAACGACAAGGAGCTGACCATGGCCAAAATGCTCATCGACCAGCTCTCCACTCCTTTTGAGCCGGAGAAATATACCGATGAGTACCGCAGCGCGGTCTATGAAGCCATTTCCCGCAAGGTAGCCGGCGAGGAAATCCAAGTGGCACCGGAGCAGCAGCGGACCAATGTCATCGACCTGATGTCCGCACTGGAGGCCAGTCTGGAGGCGGCGCGCAGCGGAGCCAAGCCCGGAGGCACCGCAGCTGCCAAGACCCCAGGTACAACAGCGTCTGCCAGAAGAAGCGCGTCCCCAAGCCCGGCCTCGGCCCCAACCGCCGGTGAACCGGCCTCTCCGGCAGAAGCAGGAGGGATGACGGGAACGGAGGACGCCAAGCCCAAACGCGGCCGTCCCCGCAAATCCTCGAAGGACGTCCCGTCCAAGGAGACCCTCTAGATGGACGGCACAACCAATACGGCCAGTCCCATTCTTCTCCCGGGAGAGCCCATGATTCCCGTATCCGAGGACATCATCCCCACGGGAGAGGACTGGGGTTACCAGCTCAAGTGGGATGGCGTACGGCTCCTGGCCCGCATCCGTCCGGGCAGCGCCGAGCTGTTCTCCCGTCGTCTATTGCCAAAGAACAGCGCCTACCCGGAGCTGGCTGCCCTGCTCTCTACCCTGAAGGAGCCCTGCCTGCTGGACGGAGAGGCCTTCGTCTTCGATCAGGGGCGGCAGCGGCCGGTCTTCCGCAGGGTGCTGGAGCGGGAGCGGCTGCGTAACCCCTCAGTCATCGCCAAGGCGGGAGCCGCGGAGCCGGTTCGTTATGCCGTGTTTGATGTGCTCTATTCCCGGGGCCAAGACTGGCGGGGACGTCCTTACCGGGAGCGGCATGAGGAGCTGCTGCGGCTTCTTCCCGTGAAGCAGGAGCGGCTGTTCGTGACGGACCTGTTTACGGATGGTGCCGGATTGTGGAGCTGGGTAGAGGCCCAGGGCTGGGAGGGGATTGTCTCCAAGCGGCTGGACAGTGTGTATAAGGAAGGTAAGAAGCACCGGGACTGGCTGAAGAAAAAAACCTCCATACAGGAGGATGTGGATATCGTTGGCTTTACGTACAATGAAGGGCGGCTGGCCAGCCTGATTATGGCCTTCGAAGGAAGCTACTTCGGGAGGGTATCCCTGGGTCTGGATGAACAGCAAAAACGCCGGCTCTCCGCCCTGCCGGTCCGGGTTCCGCCTCCCTCCGGACTGCCCGGCCCGTTTCCGGTTCTGCCGCCGGACCTAAAGCGGATCAGCCTGGCTTGGCTTCTCCAGCCGTTCCGCTGTCGGGTGACAGGCCTGGAGGTCACCGACGCAGGGCTCCTCCGCCATTCCAAGCTGGTAACCCTGCCTATTCCTTGACTTAACCGACCACTGGGGGGCTTCTTTCAACGTCCTTAATGTCCTTAATGTCCTTAATTAGAGTTTGCAAACACGCCCAAGCAGGAGGAATGCCCGTATGCCGCCTTCCACCACGCGGCCGAAGCCGCACAAAACCGTAACCGGCACGGTGACCATCGAAGGCCACGAACTGACCATCACCAACCCGGACAAACCTCTCTACCCGGAGATGGGGGTCACCAAGCTGATTTATCTACAGAAGCTGATCGAGCTTGCCCCATACCTCCTGAGGTATACGAGGAACCGCTATTTAACCACCATCCGCTATCCGCATGGAGCAGGCGACCCTGATTTTTTTTACCAGAAAAATGCCCCGGAGCCCCTGCCGTCCTTCGTCCCTACAGCGGAGCTGTCGGGTATCCGGTACGTGGTGCTGGACTCCATCCCCACGCTGGTCTGGCTGGGCAATCTGGCATGCCTGGAGTTTCACCCGTCCCTGCACGAAATCGGATCAGAGCTTCCTGCGGAATGGCTTATCGACATTGACCCCAGCTTAGAGGAGGAGCCGCGGATTATGGAGGCCGCTTATCTGGCAGGTCAGGCCCTGGAGCGGATGGGCATCCAATCTGTCCCCAAAACCTCCGGAGCCACAGGAGTCCAGCTCTATATTCCGATCCCGCCAGGACAATATACCTTCGCCCAATTGCGGGAGGCGGGGTATTTCTTGGGGAAGTATCTGGTGGAGAGCCACCCTAGCCTGTTCACCATCGAACGGCTGAAGAAAAACCGCGGCGACCGGATTTATGTGGATTATCTGCAGCACTGGTACGGCAAAACCTTATCCGCTCCCTATACCCCGCGGGCCAAAGCCCTCGCTACCCTTTCCACCCCGCTCTTATGGAGTGAGGTTGAGGCCAATTGCAGCCCGAAGGACTTCAACCTGTTGACCATCGGCCCGCGGCTGGCCCGGATGGGAGATCTAATCCAGAAGCTTGCTCCCCAATCCCTGGACCAGGTGCTGCGGTTCCTGAACAAGCTGTAGCAAGCCGTCAGAACAGCGGAGCCAGGAGTCTGGCGAGGCCTTCCCTGACTTTTTTCCAGCGGGGAAGCCCCTTGAATTCCGAAGCCTCCAGCTCCCGGCACCGGCGCAGATCCAGTTGGAACTGGCCTGCCAGCCTGGCCACCAGATGGCGGTCGAACAGCACTGCATTTTGCTCGAAATTGCTGAAGAAGCTGCGCATATCCATATTGGCCGTGCCCACGGTAGCCAGCTTGTCGTCTACGATCAATACCTTGGCATGGATAAAGCCGCCCTGGTACAAAAAAACCTTTACCCCCACCTGCAGGAGCTCCTCCAGGTAAGAGAGGGAGGCCCAATACACTACCCGTGAGTCAGGGATGGCTGGCAGAATGATTCGCACATCCGCTCCGCTTAGGGCCGCGGTCTTCAGAGCCAGCAGGATGCCTCCCTCGGGAATAAAATACGGGGTAACCATCCACACCCTCCGTTCCCCTGCCGCTATTGCGGAAAAATACAGCTCCAGCATGGCATCCCATTTGCTGTCTGGGCCACTGTTAAGAATCTGCACCAGCTCCTGGCCCTTCTGTTCCTGCTCGGGCAGAAAACGAGCTCCCTCCGGCAGCTGTCCCTTCGCTAGAAACCAATCCCGCAGAAAGGTGTATTGCAGACGGTACACCGCATCCCCATCCACCCGCATATGGGTATCCCGCCAAAAGCCCAGCTTCGGATCCTTCCCCAGATATTCGTCGCCAATATTGAAGCCTCCGAGAAAGCCGGTTCTGCCGTCTATTACTGTAATCTTGCGGTGGTTGCGGTAATTCAGCCGTTTGTCCAGGAGGGCCACCAGGGGCGGCAGGAAACATCCTGTCTCCACACCCGCTTCCTCCAGGCGCTCTATATACCCCTCGGCCAGACCCACACTGCCGATGCCGTCATACAACAGGCGGACCTCCACGCCTTCCCGGGCTTTTTTGATCATCATATCCCGGAACGCCCGGCCGATCCCGTCATCCCGGATGGTGTAATATTCCATATGAATATGGTCCTGTGCCCCGTCCATAGCTTCCAGGAGCGCAGGAAAAAACTCCTTCCCTTCATGGTAAAATTCCACCGTATTGCCCCTGGTAATAGGTGCCCCCGGCAAATTTCCCAGCAGCCCCAGAAGCCGCGGCGCCCTCCCGATTTCCCGCGATTCCTCCGGATCCGGCCGGTAAAGGCCGGACAGCCGGTCCATCTCCCGGTGCAGCCTCTCCCAAGCTCCCTTGGGCAGCTGCTTGATCCGCCGCTTGTGCCGGTATTGCCGGGCGAGGAAATAATAAAGGCCAAGCCCCGCTACGGGCAGCACCAGAAGGATGACCATCCAGGCCAAGGCCTTGGCGGGGTGGCGGTGTTCCACAACCAGCAGTAGAACTGTTTGGAGAAGATACAGGCACAGCAGAAAGATGACCCAGAACAAAATATCCCCTCCCTATCGATTCCGTTCCGCAAGCGGTTCCCTAACAGAGTTTCCCCGTTGAGGCCAGATGTTTAGGGCATGTCTGAAAACCCGCTTGAGGGCATCTTACACCGCCTTTTCATCCCTTGCATCGTCACTTCCGCTTGACGTACCACCGGTACGCCTTCACGAAAGTTCCTTGCCATGAACGAAAATTCGATGAAATCTGCTCCCCTCGGAGTTATCAGACACGCCCTAGTATTCCCCGCAGGCCGTAGGAGCAAACCATAAAAAACCGCCTCCTGCAAACGGAAGGCGGTTATCTGAAACAAGGTTTCGCGGGCGGAGCGTGTCGCCTCAGGCAGCCACGTCCCTTTTTTGGAAGATGGTCCAAGAGAGGAAGTTGAACAGCAGGAAGTATGCTACCAGCACAATAATGGAAAAGGTCATGTTCATGCCCTCCATCAGCGGCTTGCCCTCGATATATTGGGTAAGGTCCGTATTAGCGAACAGCCAGAACCGGCCCCAGCTCCAGTAGCTCACGAAGTTGGTGATCGCCTGCCCCAGGAATAAAAATAATAGCGACATGCTGATCGCCAGCGAGCTGCTGCGGAATACGGTGGAAATCATGAAGGCCAGGGTAACGATCATAATCAGTTCGATGCATTTCAGCCCGTATGTACTCATCACGTGCAGCACCATGCTGCTTTCCTGCACGGTCATATCCTTGGCCACATGGAGGTAAGGAGAGCCGATATCCGAGAACTGGTACAGCACACCGTTGACCAGGAAGGAGGAAACAAACAGCACCACCAGCAAAAGCAGGGAGAACATACTTACCGATATGTACTTGGACAAAAGAATTTTGGCCCGGCCCGCCGGACGGATCAGCAGCAGCTTGATGGTGCCTGTGGCGAATTCGCCCGCTACAATATCCGCTGCAATGACCACTGTAAAAATCGTAACCAGCTGAATCAGGATGGACATGGACAGCACCATACCCCACAGCGTGTTCTCCGACGGGGGAATATCATGATCCAGACGGTACTGGTCCAGCACAATGGAGCGCCTGATCTCCTCCTGCGCCAACACCGGAAGTCGGTTGCTCTCCTCCAGGTAAGCCTGGTTGGATTGCAGCCGGGCCTGGGCCCGGACCTCCCAGCCCTCATTGGTCCCCGTATCCGTCATTCTGCTGATAATGGAGAAGGAGCAGGAGATGGCCACGAGAATACCAATCAGTATCCAGGTGCGGAGACGGCGGTAAATCTTCATATTTTCATTTTGAAGCAGACTAAGCAATTTGATCACTTCCCGTCATTTCCAGGAATTTGTCCTCCAGCGAAGTGGTGACCGGATGGATTCCAAAAATCTTCACCCCCGCATGGACCAAAAGAGCGGTGACATCGGCGATTTCCTCCCGGTCCAACTGCAAAACAATGCCCTCCTGCTGGAGCTCCGCCGGGTAAGCCCCGTCTTTCTGGGCCAGCACCTGATGCGCCAGCTTGGTGTCCGATACCTCGAAGACCACGGTGCCGCGCCCTCCCTCCTGGACGAGCTCCTTGGTGGTCCGCACATCCACCAGACGCCCGTTCTGGATAATGGCCACCCGGTCGCACATCAGCTCCATCTCCGAGAGGAGGTGGCTGGACACGATAACCGATACTCCTTCATCACGGGAGAGCTGGCGGAGGTAATCCCGCAGCTCGCGGATTCCGGCAGGATCAAGACCGTTGGTGGGTTCATCCAGAATCAGCAGCCTTGGCTTATGGAGCACTGCCTGGGCAACGCCCAGCCGTTGGCGCATGCCCAGAGAATAGGTTTTCACCTTGTCATGGATCCGGTTCTCCAGCCCCATCAGCTTGACTACCTCGGCAATCCTGTGATGGGTGATGCCGGGCACCATACGGGCATAATGGACCAGGTTGTTCCATCCGGACAGAAACTTGTACATTTCCGGATTTTCCACGATGGCTCCTACCTGCTTGATCGCCTTCTCAAAATCAGTATGGATGCTGTGCCCGCCGATGAGAATATCTCCCTCGGATAAGGACATCAGCCCCACCATCATCCGGATGGTGGTGGTTTTACCCGCTCCGTTAGGTCCCAGGAAGCCAAAAACCTCCCCCTGGGGAACCTGAAAGCTTAATTTATCGATGATCGTTTTGCCGCCGATTCTTTTGGTGACATTCTGCAGCGTAACAATGGGTTCGTTCATGTCTACCTCCTGTGTCTCGATTGCCTGATGGGATGCGCCGGTTTCCGCTAAGGAGCTGCGAGGAAATTAGTACCCGCTTTTGCTGACAAAATCTCCACGGTTTTGGGAGTTTTGTCGGCAAATTAGCGGTACTCTATTTCGTCACAGTCTCTATCCTTGCCGCTCCGGCACGCCTGCCTTGCAACCGTATGTCCATCTCAAGAAGGCACAATCTCTCGCTGTGGAACGGTTTTACCAATTGCTGTCATCTATCATAGCGCGTTATCGTCTTTTTGCATAGTCTCCTTTCCCAACAGTGGTCCAGTCCGGTCACATGACCGCGCTCACTTCAGGTTTAGGCCGGAATTTAGTACAATGGTAAAAACAATCCCCCAAATGTCACGCGATGCTTCCAGGCAAATCCGGACATTTTGGGCGGGTTCCCCGGGAGAATACGCGTATGGTGATCGAAAGACGGGCCTGGCAGTGGCTGGACTGGGTGATGCTGGGTGTGCTTACCTCCGGTCTGGCCATAGGGCTTCTATATGTAGCGACAATTCCGCAGCTGACCGGATTTCCGGAGCGGGCCGGATATATGCTGGCGCTTATGGTCTGTTATTTTGCCCCGCTTTTGTTTTGGCACCCAGGCTACACCCATCTGTGGGCGCTGCCCTTCAGTGTACTGGTTACCAGCGGCCTCTTCAGTATATTCGCCACGTTTAAATACGGGGAAATGACCAACTTGGTTACAGTCGCTCTTTTGCTGCTGGGTTTCCATTCCCGCAACTGCTATATCCTGGTGGTGAACATTTTTCTGTATGTGCTGGGCTTTCCGATCCTGCTGTTATGGATGGCTTATCCGGACGGCTTCGACTTGGCCACCGCGATTACCGCCTGCCTCAATTCCGGCATCCTGCTGGGATTAGGTCTGGGCATTCATAAAATCTGGTACTCCCATTACAGCGTCAAGCAGCTATACGAGGAGAATCTCCGGGTTTACCGGCTGGTCCAGGAGCAAAACCGGGTTCTGGAGCAATACTCCAGCCAGGTGGAAAAGCTGACGGTCGCCGAGGAACGCAACCGGATGTCCAGGGAGCTGCACGATACGGTAGGACATACCTTCACTACGGTTATTATGGGTATGGATGCCGTCTCCTACCTGCTGGAGGTCAATCCCGCCGTGGCCCGCGAAAAGCTGGATGTGCTCCGGCAGGTGGCACGCAACGGCTTGGAGGAGGTCCGGCGCAATATCCACCAGATGGCTCCGCCGGAGGAGGAGGGCAGCTTCGCCGCCCAGCTGGAACAGATGGCCAAGGACTTCGGTGTGAATACCGGGACGGAAATCCATCTGACCACCTCCGGAGAGGGTTACGAGCTGCCCAGACAGGCGCAGCTGACCATGATCCGCTGCCTTCAGGAGGCGCTGACCAATTCCAAACGCCACGGGCAGGCATCCTCGATCCGCATTCACGCCGATTATGCCCCCAGCCGCTATACCCTGACCATTTCCGATGACGGCATCGGCAGCGGGGACGTGCAGCCCGGGTTTGGGCTGTCGGCCATGGAGGACCGGCTGTCCGCGCTGCAGGGCCGTCTCCAGGTGCTGCCCTCGGCCCAGAAGGGCATTACGGTGGTGTGCAGCATTCCCGTCCTGAGAAGCCCGGGCCCAGACGGATTGTAAGCTTACGGTATCCGGCAGGACATTAGCCGGCGGCCTATTACATCAATAAGGAGGCGCAAGGCCATGAACGAGATCAGATTACTGCTTGCGGACGACCAGGATTTGATCCGGGAGAGCCTGCACATTGTGCTGGACATGGACCCGGAGATTCAGGTGGTGGGATTGGCCGAGAACGGAAGCAAAGCGGTGGAGCTGTGCGCAACGGCCTCTCCCCACGTGGTCCTGATGGACATCCATATGCCCGAAATGAACGGTGTGGAGGCTACCCGGCTGATCAAAGCCCAGTATCCGGAAATCCGCGTGATCATCCTGACCACGTTTCAGGAGATCCACTACGTGGTGGACGCCTTGGGAGCAGGTGCGGAAGGGTATCTCCTGAAGGCCATCCATCCCCGGGATCTGATTTCCGGGATCAAGTGGGTCCACAAGGGCGGGACCCTGATTCCCCAGGATATCGCCAAGATGATGGTGGCGCATCTCCAGGGGACTGCCTCCACGGATAACCGCGGAGCCGCCCATGCCCCCTCTGCCTCCGTCCATGAGGAGCAAAGCCGCTCAGGCACTTCCTACGGGCTCAGCGACCGGGAGCAGCAGGTGCTGGAATGCATCGCTGACGGGCTGAACAACCGTGAAATTGCGGAGCGGCTCTATTTGTCCGAAGGAACAGTCAAAAACTATATTTCCAGCATTTATTCCAAAATGGATGTGCGCGACCGGATTCAAGCAGCCAAAAAGGCCCAAGACGAGGGAATGGTTTAGGACGTGTTTGCAAACCCGCCCTAGGCCTCGTCCAGCACCGGCTTCAGAATATCCACCAAGGCCCGCTCCAGATACGGCTCCGCATGCAGCATATCCCGGAAGGCCAGGTAAGACCGTGCCTGGGCCGCAAGCTTCTTGCGGTCCGGCGAAGGCTGGCGCACTGCGCGGATCAGAATATTTTTGGGCGTGTGCTCCATATCGATGAACTCCAACAGCTGCGTCCTGTAGCCGGCCAGCTCCAAGAGACTGGCCCGCATGGAATCCGTAGCCAAAGCCGCGAAGCGCTCCTTGACTAGACCATGGCTCAGCATGGGCGACAGCAGCTCATTCTTGATCTGCCGGTTCAGCTCATGCTGGCAGCAGGGCACGGACAGGATCACGCCGGCGTTCCAGCGCACCGCTTTTTCCAAAGCCGCATCTGTTGCTGTGTCGCAGGCATGGAGGGTGACCACCATGTCCGCCTGCTCCGCTCCTTCGTATTGGCTGATGTCCCCGGTCTGGAATTGCAGACCGGCATAGCCGAATTCCTCAGCCAGCGCCGAGCAGTGGGTTATAACATCGGCCTTCAGGTCCAGACCCACAATCTCCGCCTTCATGCCGCGAACCGCCACCAGATAATGATACAAGGCAAAGGTCAGATAGGACTTGCCACAGCCGAAATCCACAATCCGGACCACCCGGTCTTGGGGCAAATATTCCACAACGTCCTCAATCATCTCCAGGTAGCGGTTGATCTGGCGGAACTTGTCGTACTTGGGGGCCAGAACCTTGCCCTCCTTGTTCATCACCCCCAGCTTCACCAGGAACGGTACCGGAACACCCTCCTCCAGCAAATACTGCTTTTTGCGGTTATGCCCCAGCTCCGCCTGCTGCTTGGTCGCTGCCTTGCGCAGGATGGTCACCTTGCCCCGTTTGTCCACCAGCACCTGGTAGTCCGCCTCCGCCGTTTGCAGAAGTCCCTGCTTAAAATGCCCCTCCAGCCACTCCGCCAGGTTGGCCGCGGCTTCATCCGGGGTCACATTTTCATGATAGGCCTTGGGCCCGATGGTTTTCTCCAGCTGGACCATCCGCTCCCCCTTCAGAAGCACCGGCTTTGCCTTCAGCTTGGAGGGTAACCCTTCCGCTTTGTTCCGGGGATTGCTGAGTACCGCGTGAAGCAGCTTGCCTTCTCCGCACAGTTCCTCCGTCAGCTTTCTCAACTCTTCCATTCCAGCACGTCCTTTGTATGTGTAAGCTTATGTAGCGCATTTTTGTGGGGGCTCCCCCAAAAGTACCTGAAATCACTGCAAAGCAATACATCACTTTTGGGGGGGTTTTTATCGGATTGCCCGTTTGCGGTGGGCGTAAATCCAGGTTTTTTTGATTTCCTTCATCAGATCGTCCTCGGCTTCCAGAACACGATCCACATAAGCGTCGAAGGTGGCAAAACGCTCCGGCTCCACAGGCAGCGGCTCTGTGCCCTCCCCGAGGAAAAGCTGACCCTGCAGACGGTAAGCCAGATTATGAGCCAGCTTCATCAGCAGGAAATCCTCCCAAGTGGTGGCATCCTCCTCCCGGGCAACCAGAAGCTCGGGAGCTCCCGTTGGACCCTGCTCGCAGGCTAAAAGAATGCCCTGCAGACGGTATAGAATCTCAGGCAGCAGCAGCCAGCCTTCTTTTCCCCCAAATGGCGGAACCAGCATTTCTCCTGTGGGAATCAGCTCACAGCCCCATTCCCCGGCAATCTCCCGGGCAACCGGAAGCGCCGCCTGCAAGGACAATGCCTCAGCTCCATTAACGGGTTGTACAGGTGTCCGGCAAATCCGCAGGTTCATCATAACGGCTCTCCCCCTTTTCTTCGTGCGTGCACCAATGGGTTCATTATACAAACTCTTTGAAAAAAATGAAAACGGCCTGATGCGGTAAACAGCAAAAAAACCTCCTAAGCATGCTCAGGCAGGCTTTTGGGGGCAGGTCATAAGGAATTACCCGGAAAATCCGGGCCGTATGTATAACGTCCCCCCGGTTGCGACCATCCTACTTGTGAGGGGAGGTGAATCACCGATGGCAAAAGACGTAGTGTGCGAAGTTAATTCCTGCAAATACTGGGCAAACGGTAATCTTTGCAGAGCATCCTCCATCAAAGTTACCCACCACCGCGGCAAACAAGCCTCCAATTCCGAAGAAACCGATTGTAGAACCTTTGAGCCCAAGGTCTGATGACCGGAAGAGCGGCAGCGCCACTGCCGCTCTTCTTTTTTGGGGACAGCTGGGAGGAGAGCGCCGCGGTTGGCGGACAGTGCCTGGTAAAGGACATGGTAAATGGCCTGTTACAGGCACTGGTAATAGTATAGCCATTATTGAGAATGATTATCACTTATGTGCTGTAAAAAGATGCGGGCGGGACGGGCTGGTACTTGTTTGATATGGCTCCCTCGTGCGGGCGATAGGTTTTTTGGGTAAATGCTCCGCGGATATTCTAACGGCGGTGAGCGCCATTATTTCCTGATTATGTGCTCCTCTCGGATTCTAACGGCGGCCAGAGCCGCTATTAGGGCCTTTTCACCGGATTTATGCGCAAAGGGCGGCCAATAAGGTCCGTAGCTTCCATTAGAATTTTGGAAACGCCTTTTAGGGCAGAATAGCGGCGCTCACCGCCGTTAGATTTTTTGCCCTATGGTTCTATACAAACCACCATCCCTATACCTATGCTAAGCCGCAAAAAGAAACCCCCAGCTTGTCCATACTGGACCTCCGGGGGTTATTGGTTTGTTAGCCTTTATGCTTTTCCCGCCAGGGAAAACCGGGCGGCTTTTTCCTTGGCCTCGGCAATGGCCTTTTGCTTGATGTCCTCGGCTTTGTCCGGGAAGGCGCTCATGCCTTCGACGAAGATGGCATCCACTTGGGTAACGCCGATAAAGTTGAGGATTTTCACCAGATAGCTGTGTCCGCTCTCCAGCGCCGCTGCCGGGCCTTCCGAATAAATCCCGCCGCGGGCCTGGATGTGCAGCGCCTGCTTGTTGTTCAACAGGCCCGCTGGGCCTTGTTCGGTGTACTTGAAGGTTTTGCCGGCGATACAGATGGCGTCGATGTACGCTTTCAGCACGGGTGGGAAGCTCAGGTTCCACATAGGAGTGACAAAAACATATTTGTCTGCGGCGACAAATTGGTCCACCAGCTCGTTGAGCTTGGTGATTTTGCTTTTTTCGGCCTCAGGCAGCTTGTCGAAAGCGGCGCCGGAGCGCAGTTGGCCCCAACCGCTGAACACGTCGGCATCAATATGCGGAATGCCCAGCTTGTACAGGTCCAAGTGCACCACATTGTCTTGGGGATGCTTCTCTTTGTAGGCGTCGACGAAGGCCTTGCCGACAGCCAGACTGTAGGACATTTGGTGGTCCAGCGGATGGGCGGTAATATACAGCAATGTAGCCAATGGGGTTCTCTCCTTTTTTTGTGGGAATGAGGATGTTGTTGTTCATGTTCCTCTTTGAGTGTTCGCTCTTTCCGTGGAAAATATTATCCGCGACTGCGGCAAATCCGAAAGCAAAAGCCAGCCCCGGACATAACTCCGGAGCTGGCCGCCTTCATGTTAGTGCTGGCGCCTGAATCGCAGGATAAACCAGCTGGCCGCCAGCATCACCAGCAGCAGTGCTCCTGCTGTTACAGCCTCGCTGAAGCCGCCTGTCTGGGCTGCCTGCTGGCCGCCGGGGCCGCCCGGCATTCCGGGCATGCCGCCTTGAGGGCCGCCGCCTTCACCGCCGAAATCCGGCGGTATCATTTGGCCACCCTGCTGCTGGCGTCCGCCTGGGCCGTTCTGCTGGGGGACTCCGCCCTGCTGTTGGCCGTCGCGGTTACCCTGCTGCGGGAATCCACCCTGCTGCTGGCCATTTTGGCCGTTCTGCTGGCCGTTGGTTTCCCCTGCACCGCCTCTCATCCCCCCCATGCCTCTGCCGCCGCCCATTCCTCCGCCGCTGCCCTGTCCATTGTTAGTAGAAGCAATGGTTCCATTCAGCTGCTGAATGACACTGGTGATCATGGTGGTGTTGGCGGTTTTCAGCTGCTCCACTCCCTTGAGATACTCCTCGTAGGTGTAAAAAGAGGTGGGATCATTCTCCACATAAGCGGAGATTTTCGCGGCGAGCCCATCCACCTTGGCATTAAACTTTGTTTCCGAGAGGAAGCCTTCACTGATTTCCTTCAGAATGGCGTGGTAACGCTCCTTATACTCGTCCACCGCCAGCAGCTTGGCAATCAGCGGCCGTTCGGCCACGTCGCCTTGGGTAGGCTCATCGATGAGCACCGAAGCGCCCGCTGCCGTCTGGGCGTTTTGACCACCCATGCCGGGCTGCCCGGCTTGGCCGTTGCCTTGCTGCGCTGCTCCCGCGTTGGCCTGCGGCATGGCACCTCCGTTCCCCGGCTGCTGCCCGGCTTGTCCGTTGCCTTGCTGCGCTGCTCCCGCGTTGGCCTGTGCCTGGCCAGCCGCATCCGCACCGTTGGCATTCCCTTCTCCCGTCGGGACGTTTTGTCCGCCCATACCTCTGCCGCCCATACCACCCATGCCGCCGCCCATACCTCCGAAGGCCATGTTATAGTCCCAGGGCAGGACGTTGAAGATACCTTCATCCTCATACAGATAATAATTCTGCTTGTTGGACCCCAAATAACTGTCCATATTGTTGGTTGCCACATTCAGTGCAATGTACTTGAGCACATTGTCTACATTCAGCACGGACTCATAATCGGTGCCGTTGTTCAGCTCCTCCAGCATCTCAATGAGAACATCCCCGTTGGAGGACTTGGACTTTTGCGCCAGCCCCGTATACTTGGAGAGATCGTCTCCCAGCCAGGACAGGTCACTGCCAACACCAGTCATCTCGCCTTTGTACAGAGCACCGTAGGAGTTGCCGAAGTTCCGCTCCAGATAAGCATCGCCCACCTGCTCCACGGCCAGATAGAAGCCCCACAGCTTTCCGTTGATGTAGACGTTGACGTAGGAATGGCCAGGTGTAGGCAGCCCCATCTCCTCCGCCAGCTCGTAGGTCAGGAACTCCCGCATATACGAGGCATCGCTGTAATTGTTATTCAGATTGATTTTACTGATGCCAGCCAACGTTTGGTTATCCACATATTCATCAAAGGACAGCTTGAAGCTGTACCGGTCAGAGTCTTGCATCTGGACCACGCTGCGCAGGCTCAAATTTCCCTTGGTGCGGATTCCCACGTTGTCGAACTTGGTCCCGTTGTACTCCACCGAGGCCATTTTGTATTCCTCCAGGGAGGCATTGTCCAGCATGTCCTGGAAATCCGCCTCGTCCACAGTAATCTTTACATCAATAACCTTTTCCTTGGGAAAAACCGTTTCCGACAGCTCCTCCGCCGTTTTTCCCGAATAGGCATTTGCCGGTACGGTTAAGGCCTCTTGGCTGCCGGAGTATTTTCCGTACAGCCCCACCGCCAGCATCACCACAAACAGTATCACCAGCACAGGTACCGCCGTTTTGGATTTCATTTGTTTTCACCGCCGTTATTAGGATACATAATCGCCGCTATAGCTGATCAGCACGGCGTTCTTGACTCCGTCAACAGCAGAAACACGATTGACGAATTGAGCCTCCTTTTCCTTCACACGGATCTCGATGGTCAGCTCCACGTTGCCGCGGGACACGGTTTTTTGCTTCAGGTTAAAGCGTTTGGCTTCGCCTTGAACGGCCTTCATCACATGGGTTTCGCTTTCGTCGCTGTCGCAGTTCACGACCAGCAGGTACGGGGTTTCGAAGGATGCTTTTTTGATAAAGATGAACATAACCAGACCGATCACGACAGAAGCTGCCAAGGCCAAGGAATAGAATCCTGCACCCGTTACAATACCCACAGCGGCGGCCCAGAACAGGAAGATCAGATCAGTAGGGTCCTTGATGGGCGTTCTGAAGCGGACGATGGACAGGGCCCCGACCATACCCAGGGACAGCACCAGGTTGGAGTTAACGGCAATGATAACCATGGACGTAACCATTGTCATTCCGATGAGAGAAATGTTGAAGCTTTTGGAATAAAGCACCCCGCTGAAAATCCGCTTATACAGGATGTAGATAAAGAAACCCAGCAGGAATGAGATGGACATGGTGATGATGATTTTGCCGATGTCGATGTTTGCCGTGAAATTATCCATTACCGAGTTTTTGATCATGTCTGTAAAGTTCATCGTTATTGATCCTCCCAGGAGTTCATTTTGATATACTTGCGGCAAATCACATACTTGGAGGCTGACTGACGCTGCAAACCCTCCATTTGCAGAGCATCCCGGATGTAACCGGGGAGATATTCGTCGAATTTCACTTCGAGAATGATGAAATTTTCATCCAGCGCACGGACGGCCCCCAGCTCCGTATCGAACAGATCCGTACTGCCCAAGCCGCTCCGCAGCTCCTTGTCGAAGGTAATGCGGACGTTGCCGTTGGCGCAGACATAAGGCTCCCGGACATAATCTACGATCACCTTGGGGCGGAGCAGCCGGTGCTTCATTTCATCGTACAATTCGGCGAACAGCGGCTTGTCCGGAACGTTCAAGATCTCAATATTGCCGTGCAGCAGCTCATCCACCATACTGCGGGTGAGGGACTCCTTCACCTTGGCAATGTATTCGTTCTTCTTGATTTTCTTCTCAAAATGGATGACCTTGTCTTCCATGTTGTAAATGCGGATCCGGTATTTCACCCGATCGCTGACACCGCCCAGCTTCTCATCCAACGCTGTATTGCCGATATCGTCAAAATACAGGCTGCGAATATGGTATTCACCGTTAGGCCCGGCATGTTCATCGCGCTTCATCAAGGCCTTGAGGCGCTGCCGGATGGTAAAATACTGGTGGTAATTAATCATAAATTTCAGCTCGTTGCGATATTTAAGTCCCATGGTTGTGCACCCCGTTTCTGTGTGTCTTGGAGAAGGGAAGCGGCTTCCCTTGTTTCTTGAGACCATCATAACGGTTGTTTATGAATGTTGGTTTAAGGAAGACTGAATGTTCGCTGAATGTTATGCTTATGTTAACGGAATGTAAACGCCTCTTCGGAGCACTGCAAAAAACCAATGGAAGGAGAATGGCCGTGAAGTGGAATTCGATCGCCTTGTGGGCGGGGGTGGGTGCAGTTATCCTGGTCGTTGTGTTGCTGTCCACCCTCCAAAACCTTGGCAGCAGCGGAAAAAATGGTCCCTACTCCATTGGAATGACATTCCGCGGGGAAGCGTCAACGTCCCGCGCATTTACTTGGCGGTATGACCAGGGTGAGGCGGACGGTGTACTGCAGGTGGCCCTAAGCCGCGAGGGGCTGGTGAAGGATCAGGCGGAGAAGCTGAGCTTCACCGCCTCCCGGGAAATCCGTACGGGGGAAAAGGGTAAGACCGAGGGAGTCTATCAGGCGGAGGCATCAGGTCTTAGCCCCACTACCGGCTATTGGTACCGGGTGGGAGATGCAGCGGCGGATGTGTGGAGTGAGCCGGCTTCGTTTACGACCGGGCCGGAGGCCGGAGCGGACGGGGAAGTGAGCTTTTTGCATGTGACGGACTCGCAGGGAGAGACGGAGGCGGACTTCCGCCTGTGGAGCCGCACCCTGGAGCAGGCGGTGAGGCAATTCCCCCAAGCAGCTTTCATCATGCATACAGGGGATCTGACGGAAAATCCGGAGGATCCGGCGGCATGGCGGCACTTTTTTGACCTGGCCCGGCCGGTCCTGTCCCGTCTGCCCTTAATGCCCACAACCGGCAATCATGATGAGGTGGATAACGATGCTCTGGAATACCGCTCCCGCTTTTTTCTGCCGGACAACGGGATCACCTCCAAGGATAAAGGCCCCAGCTATTCCTTCGATTACGGGCCAGTGCATATGGTTGTGCTGAACACGGAGTCGGATTTGAACAAGCAGCGGGATTGGCTGAAAAAGGACCTGGCCGCATCGGCGGACAAGCCTTGGCGGATTGTGGCCATACACCGTGGCGCTTATGGGGGCAATAGGTACGACAAGCTGGAGGATTGGGTGAAGGTGTTCGATGAGTACCAGGTGGATCTGGTGCTCCAGGGGCATAATCATGAATATTCCCGTTCGTATCCCCTGCGCGGCGGCAAAGTGGTTGGCAACGGCGATGATCCCGTCCGGGAACGGACCGGCACTGTCTATGTGACGCCCAATACGGCAGGGCCGAAGTTTAACGACAAAAAGGAGGACCTGTTTTACCACAAGGTCCACTTCCAGAACAAGAAGCAGATGTTTGGCGGTGTTACCGTCGCCGGCAAGACGCTGACTTATGAGGCTTATGATGTGGACGGCAAGCTGCTGGACCGGTTTGAGCTGGAGCATTAAATTTGATGCCAAAAAGCCGAAGCGCTGATGCGTTCCGGCTTTTTGTTGATCGGGTTGTTTAATCGGGTTAATAGTTGATCGTGTTAATCCAGTGTCACGATTATCGAAGAGGATTCCGCTTCCCACTGCAGGTTTGCACCAAGCGCTTCCGCTACACTCCGCAGGGGCACATAGAAGGAGCCTTGCTCCACCACTGCAGGACGCTCCAGGGAAAGGTCCGTTGAACCATTGAGGGCTGCTTTGCTGCTGCCTGCTGTCAGACGGATGCTGTGTTTCCCGTCAGCTGTAGTTAGAACCACGGATTGGCTGGCTGCATCCCAAGCCAAATCCATATCCAAATTGGCAGCCAGGGAACGGGCGGGAACCATGGTTACGCCGTTATCGCTGTAAGCCGCCCAGCCGGCAGTATATTCATCCAGCTTCTCCTGGGGCATCACGTAGAAATAACCGGTTTTGCGGGTAACGTGAAGATCATCCTTCAGGAATTTGTAGAGGGCCGACTCAGGCTTAATTGCCTCCAGCGCTTGTTCCGGACCGTCCAGCTTCATGAGATCCAGTGCCCCGGCAGTTGAGATGGTGTCAGCTTTCACCGTACCGTTCACATTCCAGTTTTCGAAGCTGCTTTTGACACGGATGGACTTCAGAGGGCTTCCGTCCGTTTTCGTCGGCGCCAGCAGGAGGTTAGCCACGGACTTGCGGACCTTCATGTTGTTGTCCACATACAAATCGACCGTCATGGAGGATTTGTCTCCCAGGAACTTCACCGCTTCCGTTCCTTCGCTGTCCAGCATGACCAGCAGAATAACCAAAAGCTGCTTGGCTTCCGTTTGGACAACCTCTACACCCTCCTCCTTATTCTGGAGGATGGAGCGGATGGCCCCGAGCACCGAGCTCAGCTCATCGTCACCACTCATATCCGCCGGAATGAAGCTGTTCACGGCGCCTTGAATCACATCATAGTATTGGGCAATAACTGCCTTCATGGCCTGGTCATCCTTCATCAGGTTCAGGATGAAGGTCCGCAGCAGCGGCAGAATGTCCTTGCCGTCCAGATCAGCGCGGACATGGTGCAGGTACACGCTTTCGCCGTTGATGGTTTCATTGCCGGACTCCAGCTTCAGCTTGGTGGGGTTGGGCATTTTGCCAAGGAGATATTCATACAGCGGTTTGATGTAATTGGGGTCCGCCGCCTTCTTCTGGAAGTCGGTCATCCATTTCATGTCTACGCCATCGTACAGCCCTTCTCCAGTAGGATCGGCAAGATCCGTGGTGGAGATGGTAAAGGGTTTAGTGGCCCCTTCCGGCAGTACGGTCAGTGCCTCCGGAGATATGTATGCGGTAAAAGGAATCGACTTCTTGGCCACTTCTAACGCACCTTTTACCGAAGCCACTTGAGTGCTCTCCTGCTTGATGTGGTCGAAGCTCAGCTTCATTTGGCTGAAGGCCGCCATAGCCGCCGAGTCCGGGCCCGCTTCCTTCAGCGCAGCCTCATCCAGCTCCAGCGAAACCTCAACGGAGCCCTTGCCTTCCATCGTCTTCATATCGAAGGAGCTTAATAATGCCTTGTTCAAATCCACGCCGCCGATTGCTTGGCAGCCCCCGATCAGTCCTGCAATCAAACAGACTACTGCTAATAAAATTCCGTAACGCTTGGTTGTCCTTCTCATCCATCTGCCTCCTGTCAATAGAACCTGCTATACCATTTCCATACTTATGGATGGTTTTCCTTCTCTATACCTGTAAATCATGCCAAAAATGGTGCTTCGGTCCCGCGGGGGACGTGGAGGAGGAGCACCAGCACGATTTATCGCTTCGGCGGAACACGCGCAATCGTTGCTTCCGGACATCCCCCGCCACCTCCCGGACGGCTAACGGAACTGAGCGACGCTTAGTGACGGAAATTAGCTACCTCGGCGCGCTAACGGAACTCAGCGACGGTTAGAGGCCGAAATCCGCTTCTCGGGACGCTAACGGAACTAGGAGGCTCTTAGCCGGGGGAACCGGACCAAATTAGCTTAAAAATATGCGCTAAGAGGCGCTGAGTTCCGTTAGAAATCAAACGGGGCCCTTTTCAGCCGCTAAGCGCTTCTCAGTTCCGTTAGCGGTTCCGCCGCCCCTCCTGCAGCACCAAAAACCCCCGGAACACGCTGCTGCGTATCCCGGGGGTTGTGTGTTAGAAGTGTTTAGTTGGTGCAAGTTGCAAGAAACTGCTGCAGCTTACGGCAGGTCGGTTGCACCCATCAGGAAGCGGTCCACTTCACGCGCAGCCTCGCGGCCTTCGTTGATGGCCCATACGACCAGGGATTGACCGCGGCGCATGTCGCCGGCGGCGAAGACACCTTCCACGCTGGTGGCATACTTGCCATAAGCAGCCTTGGCGTTGGTGCGCTCATCCTTCTCGACACCCAACTGGTCCAACAGCTGGTTTTCCGGTCCGGTGAAGCCCAGCGCCAGAAGCACCAGCTGAGCGGGATAAACCTTCTCGCTGCCGGGAACCTCGGTGGGAACAAAGCGGCCGTTGCCGTCTTTTTTCCACTCGATGAGAACGGTGTGGACTTCCTTCACATGGCCGTTCTCGTCGCCCACAAAACGCTTGGTGGACACCAGGTAGTCGCGGGGATCGCGGCCATGCTTGGCTGCGGCTTCCTCTTGGCCGTAGTCCATCTTGAAGGTTTTGGGCCATTCCGGCCACGGGTTATTGTCTGCCCGGTGCTCGGGAGCCTTGGGCATAATTTCGAACTGGTGAACACTGTTGGCGCCATGACGGACAGAGGTAGCGATACAGTCGGTACCGGTGTCGCCGCCGCCGATGACGATCACATCCTTGCCGGCTGCGGAGATGTAAGCACCGTCGGCATGGTTGGAATCCAGCAGGCTCTTGGTGTTCTTATGCAGGAATTCCATCGCCAGATGGATACCTTTCAGCTCGCGGCCTTCCGTGGGAAGGTCGCGGCCCTTGGTAGCACCGCCGCACAGAACAACCGCATCAAACTCGGACTTCAGCTTTTCCGCCGGATAGTCCTTGCCTACCTCAGTATTGGTGACGAAGGTAACGCCTTCCTCCTCCAGCAGCTTCACGCGGCGTTCCACAAGAGACTTCTCCAGCTTCATGTTGGGAATGCCGTACATCAGAAGCCCGCCCGGACGGTCGGAGCGCTCGAACACGGTAACGGTGTGTCCGGCTTTGTTCAATTGGGCAGCGGCCGCCAGCCCGGAAGGACCGGAGCCGATAACGGCTACCTTCTTGCCGGTGCGCTTAGCCGGAGGCTGGGCCTTGATCCAGCCTTCTTCGAAGCCCTTATCTACGATAGACCGCTCAATATTCTTGATAGTGACAGGGCTATCGTTCAAGCCTACCGTACAGGAGCCCTCGCAGGGAGCGGGGCAAACCCGGCCGGTAAACTCGGGGAAGTTGTTGGTTTTGTGCAGACGGTCCAACGCCTCCCGCCACATGCCGCGGTACACCAGATCATTCCACTCGGGGATCAGATTATGCACCGGACAGCCGGCAGCCATACCGTTCAGAAGCTTGCCCGTATGGCAATAGGGAATACCGCAATCCATGCAGCGTGACCCTTGGGTGCGAAGCTTCGACTCTTCCATATGCTCATGAAATTCCTGATAATGGCCGATTCTTGACAAAGGCGACTCATCCACAGGGAGTTCGCGCTTGTATTCCAAAAAACCCGTAGGCTTTCCCATGGTTCTCCTCCTAAAAGCTTACTTCGCTAGAGCTTTCTTAATTAAGGGGTCCCCCAAAAGCGCCGGTCAGCCCTTTCGAAACTCCCGTCACTTTTTGGGGGGGATTGGTTTAGTTACCGCCAACACGGGCGGCGTCGCTCATGTTTTCCTTAAAGGCCGCCATAACCGCTTCTTCCTGGTTAAGCCCGGTCAGCTTGGCTTTTTCGATGGATTCGAACATCCGTTTGAAGTCCTTCGGAATCACCTTCACGAAGCTGAACACATTCTCTTCCCAGTTTTCGAGGATCCTCTGGCCAACGGAGCTGCTGGTGAACTTCACATGGTTGCGGATCAGGGTTTTCACCTCATTGATCTCGTACTGCTCGCTCAGTTCCTCCACATGGACCATTTCCTTGTTGATCTTGCTCTTAAAGCTGCCGTCGGCATCGTATACGAAGGCGATACCGCCGGACATCCCTGCGGCGAAGTTGCGGCCGGTCGGGCCCAATACAACCACACGGCCGCCGGTCATGTATTCACAGCCGTGATCGCCTACACCTTCGACAACCACACGCACACCGGAGTTCCGTACGGCAAAACGTTCACCGGCTACACCGCGGATATAAGCTTCACCCTCAGTTGCGCCGTAGAAGGCGGTATTGCCGATGATCACATTCTCTTCCGGCACGAAGGAGGAGCGTTCGGGCGGGAAGATCACAATCTTGCCGCCGGAGAGGCCCTTGCCCACATAGTCGTTGGCGTCGCCTTCCAGAGACAGGGTTACACCCTTCGGTACGAAAGCGCCGAAGCTTTGGCCGGCGGAGCCGTTGAAGTGCAGCCGGATGGTATCGGCAGGCAAGCCCTCAATACCGTAGCGGCGGGTAACCTCGCTGCCCAGGATGGTGCCCACAACGCGGTTGACGTTGCGGATCGGCATAATGGCATGCACATTTTCCTTATAGTCGAGAGCCGGCTTGCACACGTGCAAGAGCTCCTTCATGTCGATGGACTTCTCCAGACCGTGGTCCTGCTCCATTTGGCAATAGGTGCCGTAATCTGCAGGTACTACCGGTTGATACAGAAGCGGAGACAGATCCAACCCCTTGGCCTTCCAATGGTTCACAGCCACAATGGGTTCAAGCGCGTCCGTACGTCCCACCATCTCTTCTATGGTACGGAAACCAAGCTCGGCCATCAGCTCACGAACCTCTTGAGCGATGAAGGTCATGTAGTTGACCACATGCTGCGGGTCTCCGGCGAATTTCGCACGAAGCTCCGGGTTTTGGGTGGCAATGCCTACCGGACAGGTATCCAGGTGGCAAACCCGCATCATAACACAGCCCAATGCGATAAGCGGCGTGGTGGCGAAGCCGAATTCCTCGGCGCCCAGAAGAGCGGCGATAACTACGTCGCGGCCGGTCAGGAGCTTGCCGTCGGTTTCCACGGTAATCCGGGAACGCAGATTGTTCAGGATCAGGGTTTGATGAGTTTCGGCCAGACCCAGCTCCCACGGCAGACCCGCATTGTGGATGGAGGTCTGCGGAGATGCGCCTGTGCCTCCATCATAACCGCTGATCAGTACCACGTCGGCTTTGCCCTTGGCTACACCGGCGGCGATGGTGCCTACACCCACCTCAGATACCAGCTTTACGCTGATCCGGGCACGGGGGTTGGCGTTCTTCAAATCGTGGATCAGTTCGGCCAGATCCTCGATGGAATAGATATCATGGTGAGGCGGCGGAGAGATGAGGCCTACGCCGGCAGTAACGCCGCGCACTTCCGCAACCCACGGGTACACCTTGCGGCCTGGCAGCTGTCCGCCCTCGCCGGGCTTGGCGCCTTGAGCCATCTTGATCTGAATTTCGTCCGCATTCACCAGGTAGTTGCTGGTAACGCCGAAACGTCCGGAGGCAACCTGCTTGATGGAGCTGCGGCGGGAATCGCCGTTGGCGTCCGGAATGAAGCGCTCCGGATGTTCGCCGCCCTCACCGGTGTTGCTGCGGCCGCCGATGCGGTTCATGGCGATAGCCATTGCCTCATGGGCTTCCTTGGAGATGGAGCCGAAGGACATGGCGCCGGTCTTGAAGCGCTTGAAGATCGCTTCCAGCGGTTCAACCTCATCCAGCGGGATGGAACGGCGGTCGTTCTTGAAGCCGAGCAAATTCCGTAGTGTGTATTTGACCTCGGGATCAGCATTGATCTTGGAGGAGAACTTCTTGTACAGACCGTAGTCCGCAGTGCGGCATGCGGTTTGCAGCGTGTAGATGGTCTCCGGGTTGTACATATGCTCTTCGCCTTCGGCACGCCATTGCAGCTGTCCGCCGGTTTCCAGCACACGTCCTGTGGTTTCTACCTGGGAGAAGGCCTTATGGTGGCGCAGCTCCACTTCCTTGGAGATGGTATCCAGATCGATACCTTCAATACGGGATGCGGTCCAGGTGAAGTACTTGTCGACAACAGCCTTGCTGATGCCGATGGCTTCGAAAATTTGGGCGCCGCGGTAGCTTTGTACCGTGGAAATCCCCATCTTGGCCAGAACCTTGGTTACGCCCTTCACACAGGCCTTCAGGTAATTGTAAGCGGCCTTCTCGTAGGTCAGGCCCTCCAGCATTCCGTTTTTGACCATGTCCTTCAGGGACTCCAGAGCCAGGTACGGGTTCACGGCGCTGATGCCGTAGCCCAGCAGCAGAGCGAAGTGATGCACCTCGCGGGGTTCGCCGGATTCCAGCAGCAGGCTGACCTTGGTGCGTGTGCCTTCGCGGATCAAATGGTGATGCAGACCCGCTACAGCCAACAGCGCCGGGATACCGGCCAGGTCCTTGGAAATGCCGCGGTCAGTAAGGATCAGCAGGTTGGAACCGGCGGCGATGGCCGCATCGGCTGCCGCATACAGGTCCTCCATGGCTTTCTCCAAAGCGCCTGCACCGTCATAAACGGGATACAGGATCGGCAGATCGATGGAACGGAAGCCCTCCCGCTCTACATGCCGGAACTTGGCCAGATCCTCGTTGCCGATAATGGGGCTGGGGATCCGGATTTGGCGGCAGCTCTCCGGCTTCGGATTGATCAGATCGCCTTCAGGACCGATCGTGGTTTCCTGGGAGGTAATGATTTCCTCGAAGTTGGAGTCAATGGGCGGATTGGTTACTTGGGCGAACAATTGTTTAAAATAGCTGTATAATAGCTGCGGTTTCTCGGATAATACCGCCAGCGGGGCGTCATTGCCCATGGAGCCGATCGGATCCACGCCGGTTCTGGCCATCGCCTCCAGGAACTTGCGGTTGCCCTCGTAGGTATAACCGAAGGCCTGCTGGCGCTGCACCAGCGCTTCCGCTTCAGGAGCCGGGAGTTCGGGTGCGGCAGGCAGATCGCTCAGATTCACCAGATGCTGATCCAGCCATTCCTGGTACGGATGCTCGCTGGAAATGCGGCTCTTGATTTCGTCGTCGGAGATGATCCGGCCTTCCACGGTATCCACCAGCAGCATACGGCCGGGGCGGAGGCGGTCCTTCTTCACGATCTTGTCGGGAGCCAGATTCATTACGCCTACTTCAGAGGCCAATACGATCACATCATCGGTGGTGATGTAATAGCGGGACGGACGCAGACCGTTGCGGTCCAGCACCGCGCCGATAATCGAACCGTCTGTAAAGGCGATGGCGGCGGGGCCGTCCCACGGCTCCATCAGACAGCTGTGGTATTCGTAGAATGCGCGTTTTTGGGGATCCATGTTTTCATGCTTGGACCAGGGCTCGGGAATCATCATCATGGCTGCATGCGGCAGGGAACGGCCGGAGAGCATCATGAATTCCAGCGTGTTGTCGAACATCTGGGAGTCGGAGCCTTCATTATCGATAATCGGCATGATCTTCTGGAGATCATCTCCGAACAAGTCAGTATTGCACATGGCCTGGCGGGCATGCATCCAGTTCACATTGCCGCGCAGGGTGTTGATTTCCCCGTTGTGAATCATGTAGCGGTACGGATGAGCCCGTTCCCAGCTGGGGAAAGTATTGGTACTAAAGCGGGAATGCACTAAAGCGAGTGCGCTCTTCAAATCAGGATTTTGCAGCTCGAGATAATACCCGTATACCTGCTCCGGCGTAAGCATGCCCTTATAAACAATGGTACGGCTGGAGAAGCTGGAATAATAAAACGGCTTGCCAAAATCGGTGGTAGCGCCCAGGTTTTCGGTGCGCTTGCGAATCACATACAGCTTGCGTTCGAAAGCAAGCTCATCCTTGCCTTCCAGGGCGGCGCTTGCGCCAATGAATAATTGGCGGACAAAAGGCTCTGCAGACTTGGCGAAATCGCCCAGCGAGGAGTTGTCAACAGGCAGGGTTCTCCATCCGATGACCGTCTGGCCTTCCTCCCGGACAACCTTCTCCACCATTTGCTCGCAGGCTTCGCGTGCCGAGGCATCCTGTGGAAGGAAAACCATGCCGACGCCGTATTTGCCGGGGGCGGGAAGCTCAAAGCCCAGCTCCTTCACCGCTTCGCGCAGGAAGCTGTCGGGAATCTGCAGCAGAATGCCTGCACCGTCTCCGGTATTGGCTTCGCTGCCCTGGCCGCCGCGGTGGTCCAAATTGCACAGCACCTGGAGCGCCTGGCTGACAATCTCATGAGATTTGCGGCCCTTGATATCGGCCACAAAGCCAATTCCGCAGGCGTCATGCTCATACTGCGGGTCATACAATCCCTGCTTGGGAGGCAATCCGTTTTGGGTCATCATTGTGCAACCTTTCCTTCTGTTTTTATTGGTTCCTGCCGATAAAAATTATTATTTCAGCAAGGGAAGAGTGATAGTATTTTTTTAATTTTAACATCCCATGTTAGCTGAATCAATTTAAAAATGTAATGAAAACCATCGCAAAAACAGATTATTGTAAGGGGTTTCTAGGGCTTCCTAATCTCCCTCCGGCACAAATTTGTAGCCGACTCCCCATACAGTTTTAATGAAACGCGGATTTTTCGGGTCCGCCTCGATTTTTTTGCGCAGATTGGTGATATGCACGTCTACGGAGCGTTCCGTTACATACGTATCGATGCCTCTGATCCGGTTTAGCAGCTCTTCTCTGCTGAAGACATTGTTCGGATGCAGCCACAGCACCTTCATAATTTCAAATTCGGAGTAAGTGGTTTCCACCAGCTTGTCCGCTACATACAGCACCCTCCGGCTCTTATCCATATGCACGGCGGGACGGACATCTTTAGCTGCAGCAGGCTCCACAACGGGAGTCATGGCGGAACGCCGCAGAAGTGCGGTCAGCCTGGCGGCCAGCTCCCGCATGGAAAAGGGCTTGCACAGATAGTCGTCGGCGCCCACCAGAAGTGCATTCACCCGGTCTGCCACTTCCTTCTTGGCGGAAACCATCAGAATGGGAATAACCGTGACCAGACGGATTTCCCCGCACAGGGTAATGCCGTCCGTATCCGGCAGCATCACGTCCAGAATAATGATGTCCGGCTCCACACTCTGCAGGAGCTTCTTGCCCTCTTCGCCGTCTGAAGCCCAGGTGACCGTGTACCCCTCTTCCTCCAGGTAAATGGTCATCATGTCGGCAATGCTCTGATCATCTTCAATAATGAGTACTTTAGGCATAACCAGCTCTCCTTGCCGCAATTTAACATTTTCCTAGCACTTTTCTGCAACTTTTCTAAAGGATAAGGCGGATAATAGGTGTTGATACCTTTTATTATAGCGAATAATGCGGATTCCTGCCGGGATTCGGCTCGAATTGGGCAAAAATCCGCAATTTATATCCGGATCTTCAAAAGTCCGGCATCCCCTACAACGCAGGAGGCTTGCTGCATGCGCATCCTGATTATCGACCCTGCCGCTTTCTCCCGCACGGTACTCCGCAGAATTGTGGAGGAGGCGGGTTATGCCGTTGCCGGCGAAGCGGGCAACAGCGAGCAAGCCCTGGTCCAATACAGAAGCACCGCACCCGATGCGGTGACCATCGATTTGACAGCCCCCACCCTCAACGGTGTGGCGCTGATCCGCCGGATCCGCAGTCTGGATCCCGAAGCCCGTATTTTGGCCATATCCGGAATGAACCAGAATGCCTCCGGCCAGGAAGCCCTCCAGGCGGGAGCCTATGATTGTGTAATGAAGCCCTTGGAGGAATCACGACTGCTCACAGCACTGGCCCATGCCCGGCTGCTGATGCAGGAACCGTAGGGGGGCGTCTGCATGTCCAAACACAGGCTTATTCCTCTGGTGGTGCTCTTTCTGCTTAGTGCAGCCTCTCTGGCCAGCGGGCTTTTTCCCCTGCGGCTGATGTTCGGAGTTGAATATTTCCTTGCCGGCCTGTTCGGCTTTGCCGCTTATGCCCTGTTCGGCCCCTTCGCGGGTGTCGGCGTGGTTCTGATCGGCGTGCTGCCCAGCTTGTGGTATTGGGGCCATCCCTACGGCATGGTTCTGATGGTGCTGGAGAACATACTTGTTTCTCTCCTGGTCAAAAAATACCGATACGGCTATACCACTGCCAGCCTCATCTACTGGGCAGTGATCGGAATTCCGCTGACCCTGCTTTTCTATGGTCTGATCCTGGACATCCCCGGCACCAGCCTGCAGTTCATCGTGTTCAAAATGGCCCTGAACGGGCTGGGCAATTCAGCAGCCGTTTCCCTCGTCATTCCCGTTATTGCCCTTATCTGCAAAAAGTTACCCCGCTCCGTTATGGGACGCCGGGGCTTCTATGATCTGGCTCCCTTCAGCCTGGCAGGCCAGCTGTCCAATATTATGGTATTTATTATTCTCATTATGGCGATGGTACAGATGGGCATCCACAGCCGTCTTCTCATTGCTAATGAAGAGGATACCATTGCCGAGAAGCTGGTATACGCCGCGGAGCAAATGAATTTGTATACGGATACACCCGGCAGCTTTCCGGTGCAGGAGGCCTTTGCGCTGCTGGATGACCGAATGCCGGAGCTGCGCTTCCGTCTGGTGGACCGCGGGCTGAAGCCGGGGGCTTCCATGGAGGACCAATACGGGCCGCTGCCCGCCTATCTGACCGGCAATGCCGATGACTCCCATGTCCGGGCGGTGACGGAACGGGTGAATTTATGGTCGCCCAGCCTGGATGAATCCGGCAGCCGGATTACACAGCGGATGAACTCCGTCTATTATGTGGACATGCGGTGGAACGGGGATCAGCGGTTCCAGATTTTCGTAGAGCTGCCCGCCCGGGCCACGTGGACCGGAATTTACGGGGAGCTGGCCCAGGAGCTGACTACGGCCTTTACTATTTTGGCGCTGGCGGTGCTCATTATTTATCCCATCTGCCGCTACCTGAACCGGCCCATTGTGCAGCTGGCAGAGTTATCCGGCAGACTGTCGTCCTCCATCGGCACCGGCTTCCGTCCCCAATGGCCGGACAGTGCCCTGGTAGAGATCCAGGCGCTGACCAACGCCTTCAAGCTGATGTCCATGGACTTGAACCAGCAGTTTGCCAGCATTCTGGAGGCTACCCGGGAAGCCATGGTGCTCTGCGACAAAAACGGCACCATCCTGTACGCCAACAGCCAGTTGGATGTGTTTTTCGGCGAACGGCCCATTGGCATGCATTCCATGAAGGAGCTGTTCGGGGCCATGCGGCGCTTTCCCAAGGATGACGCCACCCAGCTCCAGCAGGAGATCGACTCCATTCTGCACCATGTGGGCGAGCACGGCTCTCTGCAACGCAACATTACCTTCCACAATAACCAGCGCAAAATGTATCTGTCCTTGTATGTGACCGTCATCCAAGGCACGGAGGAAATCCGGGACCGCAACCGCCTGTTCATCTTCCGTGACCGTACGGAGGAGATGGAACGGGAGCTGCTCCAGGAGGAAATGATTGCACAGGTGTCCCATGAATTCCGGACCCCGCTCACCCCCATTCTCGGGTATTCGGAAATTCTGCGCAGCAAGGAGCTGCCGCCGGACAAGCTGAAGTCCTATTCCGCCACCATACACCATGAAGCGGTCCGGCTGTCCCGGCTGGTGGATGATTTCCTCGATTTGCAGCGGATGGAGTCAGGCAGGCAGCCCTATTACCTGGTTCCCCTGGACTTGCGGGAAATGGTCTCCCAAACGGTGGAGGAATGGCGCCACAACGGCAATCATCATTCCATCCTCCTGAAGCTTCCGGAGGAGCCTGTCATCGCCCTGGCGGATGCCGACCGGATGCGGCAGGTGCTGGACAACCTGATCAGCAATGCGGTGAAATATTCACCTGACGGGTCGGAGGTGCATATCTCTGCGGCTCTGGAGGGCGGCGCCATCCGCATCGACATCGCCGATAACGGACTGGGCATCCCGGAGAAGGACAAGGAGAAGGTGTTCCGCAAGTTTTACCGGGTGGAAAACAACGACCGCAAGAAGATTCCCGGCAGCGGCCTGGGCCTGCCCATCGCCAAGGAAATCGTCGAGGGCCACAGCGGCCAGATCACCTTCGTGTCCCGTCATTACGGGGGCAGCATCTTCACGGTGTGGCTCCCGGTGTATACCCCGCCCTCCACCGCAGGCGCCGTCCTGCTTATCGGCAAGGAGGACGGCTATACGGAAAGCCTGGCCAGCGTTCTGGCCCAGCGGGGCGAGCATGTGCTCCACCTGGGCTCCTTTGAGGAGGCCCTGTTTGCCATTGGCTGCGGCAACATCAATATGCCCCGCATCATCGCCGCCAATCTGGTGGGCACCGGGCTGATGAACGGACTGGAATTCGCCTCCCGGCTCCTGGCATTGGATTGCCCGCGTAAGGCGGCCATGGTATTCCTGGAACGGATGGCCTCCCCCTCATCCCCAACCGCTTCCGCTTCCGCTTCCGGGCCCAATCTGGAAATGGTCCAGCCCGTTAAACCCTTCAGCCTCCGGGAGATGGTCCAGTTTCTGCAGCCGGGCGCCGCCCGGGGGATCGCTTCCGCCGGTATGCGCGAGCCGGACTGGTGCTACTGCTTTTTTCCCGTCCAGGAGGAAAAGGTGCTGCGGATGCAGCTGGCCAAATTCGGCCTGATTCCAGAGGTTTTGGCGGAAATGAACGATATGCTCCTGGCCGGTTTTGCGCCTAAGGGGAACAATCATCCATAGGAAAGGCTGCAAAAACATGCTATCCTTGGAGAGGGCCGGGACGCTCCTGGACCTTAGGGTTAGGGACCGCCCCGCATCAAGTGCTGCAGAGAGGAATAAACAACGTGGCTAAATTATATTTTCGTTATGGAACCATGAACAGCGGCAAATCCATCGAGGTGCTCCGTACCGCCCACAACTATGAGGAACAGGGTAAACGGGTGCTGCTGTTCGTCCCCGCCATCGACGACCGGTTCGGCGTAGGCAATGTCACCTCCCGCATCGGGATGCAAAAGGAAGCCATCATCGTTCACGAGAATACGGATATGTACGCCATTGCCAAGGACACCATGCCCAACTGCGTGCTTCTGGACGAGGCCCAGTTTCTGACCCGGAAGCAAATTGAGCAGCTCACGGACATCTGTGATGACCTGGGCATTCCCGTTATCGCCTACGGACTGCGCTCCGACTTTATGGGGAATCTGTTCGAAGGAAGCCTGCAGCTGTTTGCGGCTGCGGACAAAATCGAAGAGGTCAAAACCGTCTGCTGGTTCTGCGACCGCAAGGCTATGCTGAATATGCGCTGCAAGGACGGTCATCCCGTATTCGAGGGGGAGCAGATCCAGATCGGCGGCAACGAAAGCTATATTCCGGTATGCCGCAAGTGCTACAAGGAACGCAAGAAACGGTCGCAGCAGGACGCACAGCGTTAAAAATATCCGTATCCCCCGCCCCCACCTGTACCCCTCCAGGATTGTTCCCGCTGCATATAATGCAGAAAACAATCCTTGTGCGGGTGAACGGAGGGTGAGCGTTATGACGGAAAACTCCGCCCGTTGGCGGCTTGTGATTTTTGTGTATTTGTCCCTGGCCTTCGCCGCTTCCGCCGCCTGTCTTCTGTATCTGTTAAGCGGCGGCCTGGAGGACCCTGCCTCCGCCTCCCTGACAGCGGTAAGACCCTATTTATTTTATATCAGCGCCGGGTCCCTGGGCGGCTCCCTCTATGCCCTGCGGGCCTTCCACCAGTTTTATGACCAGCCGGTGACCATCCGCTTTGTGTATTGGTATTTCATGCGGCCCTACCTCTGCGGCGGTACGGCCATGATTACGATTATCCTGCTGGACAGCGGCATTATGCTGCTTTCGGTAGAGAATTCCCTGTCAGCCCGGACCGGGCTGGCATTTCTCACCGGGTTCGGCTACGGCAAGTTTATGGAGAAGCTGACCCATTTGGCGGAGGCGCTTTTTAACGGCAACGGTAAAAAGGAATAGCAGGCTATCCTGCAAAAGTGCAGTTATTTTTCACCATGACGCGCGTTATCCGTTCCTATCCTGCAAAAGTGCAGTTATTTCACTCAAAAACCGCAAAACAAGCAAAATCGGCAGGCAATAAATGCACTTTTGCATTTGGGCCTGCCGCTTAAGTATCTAAGCTATAAAATAAATGCACTTTTGCATCTCGGCTCATCTCAGCCCATTTCGGCCTGCCGCAAAACCTTAAGCAAATCCTTCAACTAAAATAGCCGATTCTCCCAAAGTAGGATATAATGGAGAGGTTGTGCAATTGCGAGTTTTACCCTGGAAGGAAGTATTGCAGCCCATGTCTGACAACCGTTCCCCGCTCCCCCGTTGGGTGCTGCTGGCCCTTTTGGTGACCGGCATTATTGCGATTTCATTCTCATCGATCTTTATCCGCTGGTCCCATGCGCCCTCCTCTGTGATGGCCATGTACCGGCTCTTTTTCACGGCCGTTTTGATGGGCCCCTTCGTGTGGAGAAGCAAGCCTGACCTGAAGGCTCTCTCTTCATCGGACTGGGGCCTTATGGCCGTTTCGGGGCTGTTTTTGGCCCTGCATTTTTTGTTCTGGATGGAGTCACTGGCCTTCACCTCGGTAGCCAGCTCCACCATTATTCTCGCCCTGGAGCCGATCCTGATCCTGGCCGGCGCGTATTGGCTGTTTAAGGAACGGACCACCCGCAAGGCGGTGCTGGGCCTGGCCGTGGCCATCCTGGGCGCCGCCCTTATCGGATGGGGGGATATCGGCATCTCCGGCAGAGCCCTGACCGGAGACCTGCTGTCCTTAGCCGGCACGGCGGCGGTGGCCCTTCACCTGTTGGTAGGCCAGCGTCTGGCAAGCCGTGTCCCCTCCTTGTTCTACAGCTTTTTCATCTTCCTCGTGGCCGGGACCGCTTTCCTGTTCTACAACCTGGCCCGGGGCACCGCTCTCGGCGGATATCCCACCCGGGAGTGGGGCATCTTCCTGCTGCTTGCGGTTGTACCCACCGTCTTCGGCCATGTGCTGTTCAATTGGCTGCTCCAGTACGTCAACGCCGTCACCGTCTCCATGAGCGTGCTCGGCGAGCCGGTGGGGGCCACCATCCTGGCCTACCTGCTCCTGGACGAGAAGCTTACGCTTACTCAAGGAGCAGCCGGCCTGGTGATTATCTGGGGTGTCTGGTACTTCATGCGCCACAATCAGGTGCGGTACGCGGTTGAAGAGGCAGACAACAAGCCGGTCAAGCACAAAAAGGCCGCAAGCGGCCCGTCCGTTACCGGGTAATGATGAAGATGCCCACCATAATTACCAGGGCGCCGGCAATTTTTTGCAGCGTCAGCGCTTCATTCAGAAGCACGGCACTGAACAGGAACACGAAGATATAGCTCATGCTGTTCAGCGGATACGCACTGGTTAAGTCCGCGCGGGACAGCACCTTGACCCAGATCAGGGAGCTTAGGGCAAACAGCAGGATGGCCATCCAAAATTCGGGCACACGCAGAATCCGCCCGATATCGGTGGCGAAGGTGGCCGGCGACAAGGTAAGGCGTCCCACCCGGTCCGAGCCGTGCTTCATCATGATTTGCCCGATGGAGCCCATCATGGCGGACATCAGGACAAGCCGGAACATGTCCGCCACCTCCGCTCAAAGCCGCCGCGGGCTGAGTTCGTAAGCCATATGCGCATGAAGCAACCCCTACTTTCTACAGTTGAAATCGGACTCATACCACTATATGTGATAGAAGAGGGGTTTATCCCAGCCATATGTACAGGCGTTTCGCCCGCGGTTCAGGCTCCATGCGGCAGGCTCATTCGGGCTTCTTTTTCTTCCAGAAGGACAGACGGCTGCTGAAGGATTTACAGCCGGGTTTGCTTTTTCCCTCCTTGTCAAAGGTAAGAGTGGCGTTGATTTCCCCCCCGAGGATGATTATGATGCAGCTGATGTACAGCCACACCAGAAGCACAATGACGCCGCCGAGGCTTCCGTAGCTTTTGGAATAGTTGCCGAAGTGGCTTACATAAAAGGAAAACAGCAGGGAGATGGCAATCCACCCCAAGGACGCAAACACCGCTCCCGGAAGGACGCTTTTAAACCGGAGCCGGCGGTTAGGCACTGTCCAGTACAGGAGGGCAAATCCCAGCAGCATGGCTGCCAGCGGAATGGAGAATTTGACCAGACCCCAGATTAGCTCAAAATCATTGGGGTACCCAAGAAACTTGAACAGCTGTTCCCCGATTACATGGCCGAACACCAGAAGTACAAAGGTAAGAAGCATCACCAGGGTCAGACCGACAGTCGCCAGGAGGGCCAGTCCCTTCAGCTTCCAGAACGGCCGGGTTTCCGGTTCGTCGTAGGCCTTGTTTAACGCCTTGATCACAGCAGACAAGCCATTGGAGGCCGCCCACAGCGTACCGATCATACTGAAGGAAAGCAGTGCTTCGTTGCGGTTCTCGAAAATTTCGTTCATAATATCGTTGACTGCCTTATAGCTGGATTCCGGCAAAACCATGGCGATCTGCTCCCAAACATCCTGTGTGGAGATGGGGGTCATGCCCACAATGGTCAGAAGGAAAATTAAAAATGGAAAAAAGGCGAGAATCATATAGTAGGTCATTTGTGCGCCGAGGGCTGTGACTTCGTCGTCCTCATACCGGCAATATAAGGCTTCCAGAAAATGCAGGCTTTTTTTCCAATTCATCGCCGTCCGCTCCCTTCGCTCTTGATTGATATTTTTTCCCAAAAGGGCACCTTGGATTCGCCGAAGGTGAAGATGTGATGTTCATACCCGCGCGGAAGATGCGCTGAAACAAGACAACACAGGTGATGCAGACAGTCAGCACCTTATTATAAGACTTTTGAAAAAAGGGGCAATTGGTTTTGATAAAACATGGGTTGGTAATTCCGGACGGGATGACGGAGCGGCAGCTTCAGGAGGTACGGGAGCTGGCCGGTCGTTGCGCGAAGGCGGACAGCCTGGAGCTGAAGCTGAACTGGGGAATGCTGGAGCACCGGCCCCGGGGGACGGCCAATGATTTTCTGTGGTATGAGCGCGGAAAGCTGGTGGGCTTTTTGGCCTTGTACCACTTCGTGCCCAAGGAGGCCGAGGTGGGCGGTATGGTCCATCCGGATTTCCGGCAGAAGGGGATCTTCAACGCATTGACGGAGGCCGCCCTGTTATCCGCCCGCAAGCAGAACATCCCGTCCCTGCTGTTTGCCTGTCCGCGCCAGTCCCAGGGGGCCAAGGCCTTTGCTGAAGCCAGGCGGGCCGGTTACACCATTTCGGATTACGGTATGAAGCTGACGGAGCAGGTAACGCATGAGCCCCTGACCGGCATCCGGCTGGCCCGCGGCGTCAAGTCCCAGCGGGAGCTTCTGATCCGTCTGGATTCCCTCGGTTTCGATTCCTCCGAGGAGGAGTCCGAGACACTGGTAGACATGACGCTGGACAACCCTCCCCAGGACACGCCCTATATTGCCTATAATGAAGAAGGGGAAGCGGTGGGACGGATCAATTCCCATATCCGCGACGGCAATGCCCATTTCTTCTGCTTTTCTGTGGTGCCGCAGCACCGGCGCAAGGGCTACGGACGGCAGATTCTTCTCTCCGCCATCAGCCTGGCCAACAAACAGGGCCTGCGCAGCATGACCCTGGAGGTAGCCTGCAATAACGCCGAGGCGCTGACCTTATACCACCGCTGCGGCTTCCGGGAAACCTATATCAACGACTATTACAGACTGGATACTCAGGCTTTTGTGCGGGAGGAAATCTGTACGGGCTATTAAGCTCCGGCACAGCTTCCTGGTCCCTTGTCCTTGTCCCTTGCCCCTCCCTTACCGGGCAGGGGCTTTTTTATTTCAATCTTTGTGTTACTCCCAACCTCTTCCGAAAACTTCCGAAATGCAAAAGTGCATGTATTTGGTAAACAAACCTTCGTTTTTACGGTCTATCCTGCAAAAGTGCAGTTATTTTCGCCAGATGGGAGCAAGATGTACCCCGCGGCGGAAAATAGATGCACTTTTACACTTGGAATTTAGCGAGAGCCAGAATTCCAGCAGAATAGATGCACTTTTGCAGGATCATGCTGGATGGCATATGCAAATTACTAACATTGTCAGAGGCGCTACTAGGATCAAACAGCTTAGTAAAAACCAGAATAACCAATCCGGCCTACGGCTCGGACCATCTTCAAGGTAACGGCCTCTGCTTCCGTTAGGATGGCCACTCGGGCCTGGGCGGCTATTGCTGCCGAAAATAAAAAACCTCCCCGTCGGACGAAAGTCCGCTCAAGGGGAGGTTGGAAGCCGGGTCCGGCTTCTAAAGCTTAATAACGGGAATCCTGCAGGGTGCCGCGCTTCTCCAGGAACCGGAAGAAGGCGGTGGCGGCTTGGGCACGGGTCACTTCGTCGGCAGGACGGAATTGGCTGCCGTCGGTGCTCATAATGCCCAGGCCTACGGCGATGGCCGCATGACCCTTGTGCTGGATGGCATCGGCATCTGTCACATCCAGACGGAACATGCCGCTTTGCTGGGCCAGCTTGTTGTAGCCCAACGCCCGGACGATCAGCTGCGCCATATCATCGCGGGTCATGATCTGGTCCGGATTGAACTCACCGGACGGGTCACGGTCGATCAGATTCATATCCACCGCATTCTCCACAAAAGCGAACAAGGCGCTGGAAGCTTTAACGTCGCTGAAGGAGGCTGCGCGGGAGGAGTCATAAGCCATCGGCAGATTACCGCCGCTTGCGGCCAGCACCAGCATCTTGATCAGTTCGCCACGGGTGGCTGACTGATCGGGGTTGGCCTTGCCGTCCTTGAGATCGATGGCATTATATTCCACCATCAGGGACAAGGCCCGCTCTGCCCAATGTCCGGCAATATCCGTGGCGGCCGCCCGGTCGGAACGGGCTGTTTCGCCGTTGCGGTTGTCTCTCCACTCACCGGTCTGCGCGTCCAGGAAATAACCGCCCGCCAGGTCCGTGTTCTGGGCTACAGGCACGTAGGACAAGCGCACCTTTTGATTGCCTGCAGCGGAAGGCGGAAGCTCCCCGGCAGCCACCATCAGATTGTACTTCTCGATGGGATAGCTGCCGTCATAACCCGCCACCCAGTCAACTGCATATTGCAGCTGCAGCTTGTATTGGCTAAGCAGCTTTTCCTTCGCTTCGGCCGGGTCTGTCAAGGCCGGCTTAGTTGCCGGATAGCTGTAGCCGGTCAGACCATTGGAATAATTGACCACGGCGCCGTTGGTTGCATCTACGGTGACCTGGACAGTTTCGCCGGTAAGAATGCCGTCGATGGTCCGGTCAAAGCTGAAGCCGTAAGACGGATTGGAGTTCCAGTAGGAGGCGGCCGCCTGTTTGGTCGGGTCGCTGTAATGGAGCTCCAACTGGTGGGCCATATGGGGAACCAGGCTTTTCACCAGCTCCACCGCTGTAGCTTTGGCCGTATCAATGGGGACCTTGTAATCCTCCGGCTTCATTGCAGTTGCCAGAAAGGGGCGGTACTCGTTGCGGGAGTAGTTTTTGATCTCTCCTGTGGACGCATCCACAGCGGCGCGGATGGAACGTGAGCCGATAGGATAGGCGATTTTATCCGCTGCTTCGGACTTGCTTTTTTCATCCTCGGGAAGCGTCCAGCTGATATTCCAGGAGCGTGTAAGGCCGTCCATATTATTTTCATTGTATTCCTGGTAGGAGGCGTTCTCCAGCTTGGCACCCGTTGGCAGGGGGAAACGGGCCGTTACAGCATCGATGGCCTGGCTTTGAGTCAGCTGCTTATCCTTGGCGGGGGCTGCTCCAAGAGGCGCGGTAGCGATGGGACCGCCGGACTCCTGCACCGGCATATTGCCGGTGTCCAGCTCTCCGGTGAGCGCATTCAGCCGAACCGGTGACAGCCGGTAAGCAATGAAGGGCGAAGCTGTATTGGTGTTCTTGTTATACGGCCGGAAATACGAAGCGGTGAGCTTGGACTTCTCCTTCCACAGGCTCTCCGCCTTCTCTTGGGAGATGACGGAAGCGGGGTCCGGGAACTGGGTATTTTTATCCCACTGATAGTTGAAGCCCACCACCTGGCCGGAGCCGTTCACATCCACGCTGATGCCGTTCCCCGGAAACACTATACCATTGACCACACGGTCATAGCGGTAGTTGTAGCGCACGTCGCCCATGAGCGGTGTTTTGAAATTATCCTCGGCAACGGTATTGTAGCGGGTTTCCGTCAGCTTGCCCGGATACAGGCTGTTGATGAAGGCCTCCGCCACCACCTTGGCCGCCTTCAGATCCTTCTCCGGCGGATAGGCGGGCGGGGAATCCACATTGTTGATATAGGCGCTCATCTGAGTCAGTTCGCCGGTTTCCGCAGAGATCCCGATATAATAATTGCCGTAATACTTATCCTTTACTTGTTTGGAAAAGTTGATGGACCATGTGGCCCCGGCTGTGCCGGTTGCCGAAGCCGTCTGCAGGGTGACGTTGGAGACCTCGTAATCCTGGGGCACCTGGGCAAGCTTGCGGGCCAGCTCAACAGCCTGGTCGCGTTTGATGGCGGTGTCCGTGTTCACGGCCGCCTCGGAGCCGGGGGCGGATACCGAAGCGGAGCCGCTCGCCGAGTTGGATGCAGAAGCTGCAGGAACAGGAACAGAAGACGCAGCCGCCGGCAGAGCTCCGGCAAGCAGCAGCGCAGCGCTCAAGCCTACTGCACCGGCTTTGAATGATTTTTTCATAACCGTTAACCACCCTCTCTGGGAATTGGATGTACCTGCCTCCTAGACGGTGAATCCTGGGAAAAGGTTTCAGGCTGGAACCATAAATCTTTAAAATCCACCTGACCCAGGGTATTGACGGTTACACCGCGCAGATTGGGGGAATGCACAACCTTGTTGGCAGGGTGAATGAGCAGGATGACATTCCGGTCTCTGGCCAGCAGATTCTGCAGCTCCTTGAGCCCGTTTCTCCTGACCTCCTCATTGGCTTCCCGCCGGATGCCGGACAGCCGCTCCTCCAGCTCCCGCCGGAGCTCCCCGTGCAGGAAAAATCCGGAATAATGCCCCGCATGCAGCAGCTCAAGAAGAAACATCACCGTATCCTCGTCCGCCGCCAGCCCGCCCACATAACATTGGGCATGCTTGACCCACTTCAAACCGGCCGCTTCCTCCCGGCTCATCACATCCAGCTTCACTTGAATGCCATATTGGCCCAGCCAGCGGACGATCCATTCCGCCATCTCCACATGCCCCGTATTCAGCATCAGCGTCAGGGGCTCTCCCCGGTAGCCCGATTCCTTCAAAAGCCGGAGGCCCTCCGCCTCATCGTGGCACGGATCGGCATCATCCTCTGGCGGATACTCTGGAGGCAGAAGCCATTGGGCCGGGATGCTGGCATCTTTTTTGACCTCCCGGATAAAAGCCTGCCGGTTCAAGAGAAGCTGCACCGCTTCCCGGAAAAGCCTATTGCACTGAGGGCCCGGCCGTTCGATATTAAAGGACATAAAGTTACAGCCCCGCGTCAGCCCGCCATTAAGCCCCGCAGACAAATTCTCTTCGTCCTGCCTGCTCTCCGGACCCTGCTTGGGGGAACAACCCCAATCGCTGACCCGCAGCTGGGGCTTCACCTCCATACCGCTGGGCAGCACCCACAGCTCCACCCGGTCCAGCAGGGCCCGCTCCCGGAAGTAGTCCGGGAACGCTTCCAGGATGCACATGGACGCATCCTGCTCCAACAGCCGGAAGGGACCTGTGCCAAACGGGGCGGGAATTTTCCGGCCTCCATACACATCCTTGGGCACGATGGACAAACCGGCGGAGCTGGCATACCGGTCAAACATATAATTGGGGGCGGACAGCTCCACCTCCAGGATGTAGCTGCCTACGGCCCGGGCCTGCTCCACCTCCCGGACCAGCCAGGAAAAGGGCGTCTGCTCCCCCGCCTCCTTCAGCCGCATCAGACTGAATGCCGCATCCTCCGCCGACAGCTCCCGGCCATGATGGAACCGGACACCCTTGCGCAGATAAAAGGTCCACAGCCTGCCGTCTGCCGACGCTTCCCAATGGTGGGCCAGATGAGGCATGACCTGACCGGTTGCGGGGTTCACCCGCACAAGGGTGTCGAACAGCTGCCGGACCAGATGCATGTCCTTGGAATAAATCATCCGAGTGGGGTCCAATGTCAGAAGCGGTGCGTAATATGGCAGCCGCAGCACCTCCAGCGGCCGGCTCCGCCCGCTGACCTCCTGATAGCCGAAGGCCCCGCCCAGCCACTGGAAAAAAGCCTCCTTTTCCCCCGGCTCCATACCCGAAAGCCCCACCAGCTCCAGGGCCGGCTTGATGTTCTCCTCCTGCACCAGCCGCATGGCCTCCTGCCGGAGCAGGACGCTTGAATCCTCCAGCAGCTGAAGCTCCGAGTGGTTGCCCCGGCCCCGGCCCGGCTTCCACACGATCCAATTCTGGTCCGCCATCTTGTGGAGAATGAACTTCACATTGCGCTCCGAGCAATAAAAAATACCGGACAGCCGCTCCAAGGTGACGGGTAATCCCCCGCGGGCCTCCGGCAGCTCCGTATGCAGAAGATGGTAATATTCGATGAGTTGCATGCTTGTCCACCCTGTTCCTGATTTGACCCTCTCATAAAAGAGGAAATAATTATAATCAATTATACCCTTTTTATCCCCTTTTGTATCTGCAAAAATGAAGGAGAGAAAACAAAAGGAAGTGTATCACATGGAACCCAATATTTATCAAATGGAAAAGTGGCTGGAGGAGCAGGAGCTTCATCTCCGGAAGGCCTGCCGCAGCGCCGCCGGCCGAGAGCGCGGAAGCACAAAAAGACCGGCACTGGGTCCGGTCTTGGCCTGGATAGGGTTGAAGCAGACGGATAAAGCGTTGAAATAACACCGCCCCCACTCTGGCGGATGTGTTAGGGAAAACTTCTCCTCAAGCCCCGTTTACCGGTCCCCGGCGTAATATGCTCTGGTCAAGATCTCCGCCACCCTGCTGGTGCGGATGGCCGACTCTCCGGTGGAGAGCGCCTTTCCCCGGCCCAACAGCTCATCCACAATGGTTTGAATCAACGGCTGCTGCACATGGGGCGGATGCGCCAGACTCCGCTTCTGCTCCTGTTCCGCCGTCCGCAGCACCACAGGCTTTTCCTCAAAGGTGGAAAACCATATGCTGCCCTTCGAACCCACGATTTCATTATATTCCTCATCCGCATAGCTATTGAAGCACCAGATCCCACTCCCGTGCACCCCGGATTCGAAAACATATTCCCCGGATACCGTATCCTCAGCGGCATACGGACTGCCCATATTGGAGGCGTGGCCGCTTACATCCCGGATGGGTCCCAGCAGGTAGTCCAGGAGATCCAGGGTATGACTGCCCAGGTCCAGAAACAGCCCGCCTCCGGAAATGGCCGGATTCACCCGCCACATCTCTTCCCCCGTCTGAGCCAAGGGTTTCGCCATATGTACGGTCCGCACAAACCGGATGTCGCCGATCGCTCCCTCATCCAGCCACTTCTTCACCTGCTGAAATCTGGGCAAGCCCCGCCGGTAAAAAGCCACATATAGAGGAACGCCCGCATCCTTGCATGCTTCGATCATGGCGGTGCATTCCGCCGCATTCATGGCCATGGGCTTTTCCACATAGACGGGTTTGCCCGCTTTGGCGGCGGCAAGAGCATATTCCTTATGGGAGGATGGCGGCGTTGCCACATATATTGCATCCACCTCAGGGTCAGCAATCAGCTGGTCAGCCTGTCCGTACCAGCGGGATACTCCATGCCTCTTGGCATAGTCCTCCGCTAACGCGGCGTTTCTCCGCATAACGGCGGTGAGGCTTGAGCCCTCCGCCTTCTGCAGGGCCGGCCCGCTTTTGACCTCCGTTACATCTCCGCATCCGATAATTCCCCAACGTATCAACTTGTCCACCCGCACGCCTCCCCATTGTATCCTGCCCCGGACCTTTCCCGGTGCCATTGGTCCGTATAAAGCCTGTTCTGCTCTATAGTATCATGAATCCCATCCGGCTCCCACTGGAGTGGGCATCAGGCCGATTAAGGCAGCGGAGGTTCTTTTTGCTCTGCTTGGGGCAACGTGCTAATATGGAGGGACAAGAGGCCAAGCCCTGTGCTGGGCTGGAGTCTGTTCGACGTGAATACATATTCTTGTGGAATGACTGGGAGGGAAAGAGTTGAGAGTTTTCCCTCAGGAAAACTGGCTTCGGAAGCAGATGCTTTGAGGGCGAGTTTTTTGGCGGCTTTGAAACCTTATAGATTCCATTCAATCAAGGCCGACAAAATGTGTTTGAGCCTCCAAGGCACTCCTTTCCCGGTAAGGAATGAAACCTTAAGAATATTTAGTCACTAAAACTACTCCGTTGGACAGGCTCCTAAGGCCTAATGAGGTGAACTGGAAAATGAGATATTCCGCCGACCGCACTCCCTCCATCCTTGTCCTGACGGGCAACCTGGGCGACGGTCACCGCCAGGCGGCCCATGCGATTGCGGAGGCTGCCGAAGTGCTGTACCCCGGCGCCCGCATCCGTGTGGTGGACGTTATGGACGGCACCCATCCGCTCCTCCACCGTTTGGCTCAATGGAGTTATATGATATGGATTACCAAGCTGCCTTGGCTGTACGGTTTTTTGTTCCGCCGCACCCAGAGGGACAGCCTGCTCTCCCGTTGTCTCAACCGTCTGCCGCTCTGCAGCTCAAGGCGGCTGATCCGGCTGGTGGAGGAGATGAAACCCACCGCCGTGGTCAGCACCTTTCCCTCCGCTTCTGCCGCGGTGGCGCGGTTGAAGGCTGTGGGCCGGATCAAGGCGGTGACGGCAACCGTTATGACGGACCACACCTCCCACAGCTATTGGCTCCATCCCGCTACCGACCGGTATATAGTCGGCTCTGAGCATGTCCGCCGGCTGCTTCAGGATTGGCCCATACCCGACCGAAAAATCGCCGTCACGGGCATCCCCATCCGGCCCGCCTTCCGCGCCGCGTATGACCGAGAGGCCATCCGGAGTTCGCTTGGCCTGCAGCCCGGTCTGCCCACCGTGATGATTATGGGCGGGGGCGGCGGACTGATCGGCGGGGATTGGGCCCGGCTGCTCCAGGACCCGGGCTTGCTGCCGCTGCCGCTGCAGGTGATCATCGTCTGCGGGCGCAACGTGAAGCTGCAGGCCAAGCTTGCCCGGGAGCTGGCGGATTACCCTCATCCGGTCCGGCTCACCGGATATGTGGATAATATCCCGGAGCTGATGGCCGCTTCGGATCTCCTCGTCACCAAACCCGGCGGCCTGACCAGCTCGGAAGCGCTGGCCTCCGGCCTGCCTATGCTGTTGTACAAGCCGCTGCCCGGCCAGGAGCATGACAATGCCGCCTACCTGACCGGAATCGGCGCAGCCGTGCAGGCCAAGGGGCCCGGGGAATTTACCGCGCAGCTGGCGCGGCTTCTCACCGAGCCGGCTCAGCTGGCGCAGATGAAGTCCTGCGCCCGGCTTTACAGCCGCAAGGACTCTGCCGCAGGCGCTGTCCGGGAAATCCTGGACGCCGCCGCCAGCGTCAGTCCGGAGAACGTGCCGGTGGGCAAACGGATCTTCGCCGCCAAGGCGTAAGCTCCGTGTCGGCCCCGCCCTGTCAGAAGCAATAGGCCGCGGGAGCCGTGGTACGACAGCGGAGCACGCCTGCTGGAGGAAGCCGGTGATCATGTGACACCTGCCGATCTCCCGGACGGCTCCCCCACCTGGCGCATGGGCCAACGGACCGTACAGCCGCTATTTCGGCCAAACCCCGGCTGCCAGCATTTTTACGGACACACTGGAGCTAGAATAAAAAGTGGACACCTATTAACGGACAGACCCATAATGAAAATAAACGGGAGGGTGTTCACATGGGAGAGCAGCGGCAACGGTATAGCGAAGATTTTAAAAGAC
>JAEWIS010000051.1 GCA_023386955.1 Bacillota bacterium | reverse complement strand
TCGCTGAAGATTGGCGATCAAAATAAAAATATTAATTAGTGTTAGCGGCGCCAGCATTTCAGGCGCATAATATAAGAGCAGTAGGATGCCGATTAAATATAGCAGTTCGAACAGATCGTACAGCCGGGGACGAATGCCGCACATTATTATGAAGCCAACCAAGGCCGGCAGCCCGTAAACGATACTCAGGGCGAAAACGACACCAATAGAAGTGTGGAACTCGCGGTCGGCCAGGATCAGACCGCCGATTATTCCGGGAACGAGTATCCAGATCAGCGCCAGCTGCACGCCGTATTTTTTTATGATGCGTTCAATCATCGCTCAGACTACTGCGGTTAAAGTCGTTATAAATCTGAAGACCACAACTATATTACCGCTTCATCAGGCTTTTTGCAACTTTTATCCTATCATTTTTTTTGTAATTTTTTATTGATGGAAATGGTTATCGACGGCGGGCTCCGCCGGTTTGTAATTTTCCGCCCGGGGAAAACTTTTAGCACATGATGCCGTCCGCGTGGATGAATCTCATTTGCCGCCGCGATTGTGCGGCGTCCCGTAGTGTTATCGCGTTAGTCCGGGGGCGGCGTCCGCAAGGCGAATCCCTCAGAAGATTAGAGCTTGTTGCGCGTGTATTAGCTGAGGTGCAAATAAGTTTTTCATTGTCGGAATTTCGCATTTAATTTTTTTTAATGCGGCTCTTGTATTTGTATTCCGCCATGATATATTTGCGCTTCCAAGGGGAATTTTTGCGGAGGAGGTGGAGCGTATGAGCTATTTTCATGGGCTGAGCCTGACCGCCGGTAGATGCGGCGCCATTGGCGTTGGCGTTTTTTGCGCGGAAAATGGTGGTGCGATCCGCTTTGTTCGCAGCGGATGAGTGGTTCGGACGCCGCGTCGGAATCGTCTCCTCCCCAAGTGGTACGGTCCTCTTGCGGTTTCGGCGCCGGCGTCCCTGTTTTTTTATATCGACTATTGACTTTTTTTTATATTGTGATATTGTGTTAGTGAGCTATAACTAACATGGAGTATTGCGATGGTGCTTTCAGCGCGTCAGAATGAGATTGTGACGGCGGCGTCGGGGCTGATTGCGGCGGGCGGCATACAGAATTTGACGATGAAAAAAATTGCGGCCCGACTTGGCGTAAGTGAACCGGCGTTGTATCGGCATTTCAGCGGGAAGTCGAAAATTGTCAAGGAGTTGATTCGCGGATTCGATGAAGGAATTCCTGATCGTTCAGGTGAGTCCGACGGTTTTGAGTCGGTAAAGACCTTTGTGCGCGACCGCCTGCGGCAGGCGGCGGAAAATCCGCCGCTGGCGCGGGTGATGTTCTCCGAAGAGTTGTTTATGGACGATCCGGAATTTTCCAGACTTTGTATGGAAATGCGTCATCGTCATCGAATTCGAATGTGCCGTGATTTTGCGGCGGCGGCGGCGGCCGGCGAAATCAGGAATGACATTGCACCTGAGATGTTGTTCGATCTGGTGTTTGGTCCGGTTCGCATGCTGGTGAAACAATGGGGAATGTCAGGCGGAGCGTTTGAGCTGATGACCAAGGGCGAAGAGTTGCTGGACGCACTGACAAAAATGCTCGCACGGGCGGAAAGGAGCGCGAAATGAAAAGAAAGATCATTTCGATTGACGAGGAAAAATGCAATGGATGCGGCAAGTGCATTCCCAATTGTCCGGAGGGCGCGCTGCAGATTATCGACGGCAAGGTCAGACTGGTCAGTGATTTGTTTTGCGATGGTCTCGGCGCCTGCATCGGCGAGTGTCCGCTGGGGGCCATCTCCGTGGTTGAACGCGATGCCGAGCCGTATGATGAACGTAAAGTCATGTCAAACATTGTCGGGCAGGGGGCGAACACCATTGCCGCCCATCTGAAGCATCTGCGTTCGCACGGCGAAACCGGATTGCTTGACGCGGCGGTCGCGTATCTTAAAGAGAATGGTGTTCCAGTGCCGGATATTGAGACGGAGGGGAAAATCCCGTGCGATTGTCCCGGACTGCTGGCGCGCAAATTGAAGCGCGATCCCGCACCGGCGGCGGCAAAAACGAACGGCGGAGTTTCCGGCGCGGCCGAGCCAACCGAGTTAAGGCAGTGGCCGGTTCAACTGCGTCTGTTGAATCCTGACGCCGATTATTTTGACGGTGCCGATCTGCTGGTGGCCGCCGACTGCGTTGCCTATGCCCGCGGCGGATTTCACCGTGAATTTCTGCGAGGTTGCATTCTTGCGGTGTTCTGTCCCAAGCTGGACGCCGAACTCAATGAATATGTTGAAAAATTGGCGGAAATTTTTGTCCGTCACGACATCCGGTCGGTGACTGTGGCGAGGATGGAGGTTCCCTGCTGCGGCGGAACTACGGCGATCGTGAGGCGGGCGCTGGAAAATTCCGGAAAGCAAATTCCATTTAAGGTGATCACCGTCGGAATTGACGGTGTTTTGAAGTAAAATTATGCAATCTAACAAGGAGTCGACTATGAGCATGTTTTGTTTCCAGTGTCAGGAGACCTGCCGCAACACCGGCTGCACCGTTCAGGGAATGTGCGGTAAAAAAGCGGAAACCGCCAATCTGCAGGACGAACTTCTGCAAACTCTCAAAATGTTGGCGATGACCCGCAAACCAACGGCTGAACTTGGGCTGTTCGTTGTGCAGTCGCTGTTTATGACGATCACCAACGCCAATTTTGACGATGTGAAAATCGCCGCCAGAATCGCCGCCGCCAAGCAGCTGCTTAACGGCGTCAAGGTCGACGCTCCGCTCGGTGTTCTGTCGTGCGGGAATCAGGACGTGCGTTCACTTCGTGAACTGCTTACCTACGGTCTTAAAGGCGTCGCCGCTTATACCGACCACGCCGCCGTTCTCGGACGTACCGACCCGAAAATCTACGACTTCGTTTTTCGTGCGCTTTCCACCGCCGCCACCGAAACAGACGCTGCAAAGTTAACCGACATGGTGCTTGAATGCGGCCGTATCGCGGTTGACGCCATGGCGCTGCTGGATTCCGCCAATACCGGAATGTTCGGCAATCCCGAGATAACAGAGGTCGATACCGGTGTCGGCTCCCGGCCGGGAATCCTGATTTCCGGGCACGATCTGCTTGATCTCAAGGAGCTTCTGGATCAGACGCGCGACACCGGGGTGGACGTTTACACCCACAGCGAAATGTTGGCGGCCAATTCATATCCGGTATTTAAAAAATATCCGCATCTGCACGGGAATTACGGCGGTGCCTGGCATCGGCAGAATGTCGAGTTCGCCGCGTTCAACGGTCCGATCATTATGACTACCAACTGTATAACGCCGGTTCAGGACGGTTACCGGAATCGTATTTTTACTACCGGAATGGCCGGCTATCCCGGCGTTCCGCATATTGCCGACCGGAAACCGGGCGGCGTCAAGGATTTTTCCGCGGTTATCGCC
>JAEWIS010000022.1 GCA_023386955.1 Bacillota bacterium | reverse complement strand
CTATCCCCTTTGCTCTATGAATCAGCCGAGTCAATCGACCTGAATCCCTTGCCCAGAATCTGGTTCGCCTCGTTGACAACGACAAACGAGTGGGGATCAGCCTCGCGAATGACGCGTTTGAGCTGGAAAAACTCGCTTTTTCGCACCACACAGAGTAACACATATGTATCTTCATGATTATAAGCGCCGGTTCCACTGAGAATTGTCGCGCTGCGGTGCAGCTGGTGGATGATGCTGTCGGCAATCAGCTGGGGCCGATGGGTCACAATCATAACGCTTTTAGCCGAATCTGCGCCGTTCAGGATGGTATCCACGACGCTGCCGGAGGTAAAGGACATGATCAAGCCGTAAAGACCCGCCTCGATATTGCCGTAGACGACCGCCGCCAACGTCATAATCAGACCGTTGATGCAAACGACCAGCTGCCCGGTCGACACATAGGGATATTTTTTGCGAATCAGCTTAACGATCAAGTCGGTTCCACCGCCTGACGAGCCCTGAGAAAAGACAATTCCGCCGCCGATACCCGAAAATACGCCCCCGAACAACGCCGCGAGCAGCGGGTCACCGGTATAGACGGGCGGCGCGACAAACACCATATCCAGCATCATCGTATAAATAATCAGCACCCGCACAGTCTGGAGCACAAAGCCCTTGCTGATCACCCGCCAGCAGATAATCAAAAACGGCACATTCATCAGCAGGCTCATCGAGCCGATCGGCAGGCCGGTCAGGTAATTGATCAGCACCGTGATGCCGGTGAAGCCGCTGGGCGCAATTTTATTTGGTACCGCGAACATTCTGACGCCGATTGCCCAAAATGTAGCGGCGGCAGCGTCCAGCGCAATACCCTTTACGCCTGAAACCAGCTGCCTCTTGGTCAGTTTCATGGTTTTTCTTCCTTTCTATCTTGTTGCATTTATCCTCAACATCATAACCGAGCGCATTAAAAATAGCAATGCATTTGTTGTCGATCACGGCGCTTTATTCTTTTTTGTTTTATGGCATCTTCGACGGTATACGGAAATTAATCCAGGAGTCGCTTAAAGCCGGTGCCGAGCGTCTCGGTCGCGTGGGTGATCACCACAAAGGCACTGTCGTCATTCTGCCGTACCAGCGATTTCAGCGCGAAAATCTGACGCTTATCGGTCACGCAAAGCAGCACTGAGATCGGCTCGCGGCTGAACCCGCCCAGCGCCTCGATCACCGTGACGCCGCGCCCAAGGCCGGTGAGCAGCGATTGGGTAACCGCGACCTCCTCGCGCGTGATAATCAGCACAAGCTTTCTGGCGTCCGCACCGTCGACGATGCGGTCGATGACCACCGTCGACGCGTAGATCATCACGGTGCCGTATAAGATCGTGTCGATGTTGCGGTAGGCAATTGCCGCCATCAGCACGACGGCGCAGTCGGTAATCAGCACGATGAAGCCAAACGAGAGATGCGGACGTTTTTTCTTGATCAGCATGACGATGATATCGGTGCCGCCGGTCGAATCACCGCGCATCAGAATAATGCCGAGCCCGGCACCCGAAAACACACCGCCAAACACCGCCGCTATGAGCGGCTCGCCAGTATAGGGTGGCAGCAGCGCCGTCATGATATCCATGACAACCGACACAATGATCGTGATGCGCAGCGTGCGTCCGATAAAGCGGTGCCCGAGCTTTCGCCATCCGAGCAGCAGCAGCGGAATATTCATCATAAGACTGACGGTGCCGATCGGCAGGCCGAACAGGACGTACAGCACCGACGCAATACCCGAAAGACCGCCCCCCACAATGCGGTTGGGCGCTGAGAATACGCATATTCCCAACGCCAGCAATGTTGCGGCGACGGTCTCAGTCAAAAATTCAGTTTTAAGATAATGCCACGTCTTTGCTGTCGGGGTCCTGCTGTTGCGCATGCAAATCCCCGTCCAAAATCATTTTAAACAACGCGCGGATGCGCTGTTGATCTCCGCCGAGATACAGCCAGCCAAACAGCGCCTCAAGCCCTGTCGCGGTGCGATAGTCCGCAGCGGAGGTGTGCCGTGGGGGCGTGACGCCGTTCGAGTTGCGGCCGCGCTTAAACACCGTCAGTTCCGCCTCGGTCAGCACGGGTTCAATGACCGCGAAGCCGCGCGCCTGCGCCGTCGCTCGTACCATTTCAACCGCAAGCGTGTGCAGCTTGTTGGCCGAAAGGCTGGTGTAACGGCTGACAATCTCCTCACGCACCAGCATCTCATAAACGCCGTCGCCGACGAAGGCGAGCGTCAGCGGGTTGATAAGCCGGAGGTCGGGCGTATTTTCTGCGTTGAGCATAAGCACGGCTCCTTATCTGACGTAGTCGAATTCAAAGCCATCGATGTCAACGGTATCGCCCTCATTGATGCCCATCTCCTCAAGCCGATCAATGACGCCGCTGTTGCGCAGCGACCGCTGCAAATATTGCAGCGACTCGTAATCGTCCATATTGACTGAGCGCAGAATATGCGGCAGCCAGCTCGCTTCGATATAGTATACCCCATCATCGCCTCGGGTAATCTCAAAGGTGCGCTGTCCGACGGCGGTAAGGTCGATCTCTGGCAGCGGGTCGGGCTCATAACGCAGCACCGGCGGCAGCTTGTCCAGCTCGGCGGAAACCGCGTTTAAGAGCGGCTCGATGCCCTGGTTGGTGGCTGCCGAAATCGGGAACACGCGGTAACCGCGCGCTTCGAGCACCTTCGTGAAATCCTCGACCTGCTCGGGCGACGCGATGTCGCATTTGTTGGCCGCCACGAGCATCGGCCGCTCGGCCAGCGCTTCTGAAAAGTTCGCGAGCTCGCGATTGATCAGGTCAAAATCGTCAAGCGGCGCTCTGCCCTCGCAGCCCGAGACGTCGACGATATGCACCATCAGGCGGCAGCGCTCAACATGGCGCAAAAACTCGTGCCCGAGCCCGACGCCCTCGGAAGCGCCCTCGATCAGGCCGGGGATATCAGCCATGACATAGCTTTTTTCGGCGTCCACCCGCACGACGCCCAGCACCGGCGTCAGCGTCGTAAAGTGGTAGTTCGCAATTTTGGGCTTAGCCTCGCTGACCATTGAGATCAGCGTCGACTTGCCCACGTTCGGACGGCCAGCCACCGCCAGGCGCACCGTGGCGATGTCCTCTTCTGCGGCATCGTCTTCGGCGTCCGGCCACTGCA
>JAEWIS010000004.1 GCA_023386955.1 Bacillota bacterium | reverse complement strand
TGGCAGCGATCCAGAGTTCCCGAAGGCTCGCACACTTCAGTACAGTAAGGAACGTGGACAGGCTTATCTTCTGTGTTCGGGATGGGTACAGGAGTTGCCCTGCCGCTATGGCCGCCAAACTCAACATATAAAATGGATTGTGGAATAAGAAAGTCGTGTTAGTGCTGCATATTGAATTTCGCCTGGACCTGAATTAGGTGAAGGAACGGATAGTTAGTTAACGCGGACTGAACACCTCGTTGCCTTGGTGCTTACATCCCGTTTCTATCAAACCGGTCTTTTACCGGAATCCTTAATGAGGTCTCTTTTTAGGTCAGAGTTCGAGCTTAGATGCATTCAGCTCTTATTCCTTAGCGCGTAGCTGCCCGGCGATGCCTTGTCAGACAACCGGTACACCAGTGGCGCCGCTGCTTGGTTCCTCTCGTACTAAAAGCAGCTTACCCGCAGACCTCGTGCACCTCTAGTAGATAGTAACCGACCTGTCTCACGACGGTCTAAACCCAGCTCACGATCTCCTTTAATAGGCGAACAACCTCACCCTTGGCCGCTGCTGCACGGCCAGGATGGAAAGAACCGACATCGAGGTAGCAAGCTGCCGGGTCGATATGTACTCTTGCCGGCAACGACTCAATTATCCCCGGGGTAACTTTTCTGTCATTTTTGGCCCCCACCAAGGAGGCACAAAAGTTCGCTAGAACCGACTTTCGTCTCGTCATCCACTGCTATGCTGAATAACGTCAGGCTGACTTATACTCTTACACTCTTCAGCGAGTTTCCGACCCGCTTGAGTCAACCATTGCGCGCCCTTGATATCTTTTCAAGGGCGTCCCGCCCCAGGCAAACTGCCCACCTATCGGGGTCCTCTTCGCAGAGTTAGGGTCGTAGTCCCAGAAGGGTAGTGTCCCAACGTTGGCTCCACGGATGCTGGCGCACCCGCTTCGACGCCTCCTACCTACTCTGTACATCCAGAACCACAACCCAGCGACAGGCTGCAGTAAAGCTCCACGGGGTCTTCACTTCCCCCTAGAGGTCTCTAGACTGTGCACTAGAATGTAAGCTTCACCGGACTCCAGTTAGGGACAGTAGGGCTCTCATTGATCCATTCATGCAAGTCGCCAATTAAGCGACAAGGTACTACGCTACCTTAAGAGGGTCATAGTTACCCCCGCTGTTTACAGGCCCTTCTTCCCGTTGAACCGGGGTTTCAGGTACCTGCACTGAGCAGGATTCAGAAATTGTACTAGTCCTTACGGATTTGCAATTTCCTATGTTGGTATTAGACAGTTAGAGCCCCCTGGTCACTGCGACCTGCTGTCTTCACAGCAGGCACTCCTTATCCCGAAGTTACGGAGCTAATTTGCCGAATTCCCTTAACTGGATTACTCCGACACGCCTTAGCCTTTTCAGCTAGGGGCACCTGTGTCAGTTCTCGGTACGGACATTTAGCTGCCTTTTCACGGGTCCCTGGGTGCAGCCGACTGTTGCCATAACAGATTCGCCCGCTTCTCGCCATTACGGCTCTCCACAGGATTCGCTGCTTAGACGGCGCGACGACGCCGCTCGGCCTGCCCTGAGACGTCAGACTCAGTGCTAAATGGTACAGGAATATTAACCTGTTTCCCTTTTGGCGTACTCGAATTACGGTACGTCTTAGGACCGACTAACCCTCGGCTGACGAACATTGCCGAGGAAACCTGGCCCCTTCGGCGGCAGGGATTCTCACCCTGCTATGCTGCTACTATTACCAAGATTTTCGTTTGTGAACGGTCCACAGGACTTCACAGCCCTGCTTCAGTCCGAACACAACGCCTTCCTACGAGATTACCTTGCGGTACTCCGTGGTATCGGTGGTCGACTTGAGCCCCGTCAATTTTCGGGGCCCCAAACCTCGACTGGTGAGCTGTTACGCACTCTTTGAAGGGTAGCTGCTTCTAAGCTAACCTTCCAGCTGTCTTGGGCTTGGGACGCCCTTTAGCGTTTACACTTAGTCGACACTTGGGGACCTTAACCACGGGCTGGGTTGTCTCCCTTACGGACTACAAGCTTACCCCAGCAGTCCGGACTCCGACTTTCTTTGATGACGGTGGGTTTGGAGTTTGACAAGCGGGCGAGGGGTTTCCCCCCCGGAACCGCCAATCAGTGCTCTACTCCACCGACAATCTCCAGTCAGGTCATGCTGCGACATGTTTCGGAAGGAACCAGCGGATGCCAGGTTAGATTAGCATTTCACTACGAGACGCAGGTCACACGAATGATTTGCAGATCAACACCGCTTGCGGTCCTCCACGTAGCTTTCGCCACGCTTCAACCTGCCCACGCCTAGATCACCTGGCTTCGGGTCGTACCCCGATGACTCCACGCACTTGTATACGTCGTGCCTCACCCGAGGGTTGCGCACATGTTGCTTTCGCTTCGGCTGCCCAGGTAAAAGGTTAGCCATTGCCATCAAGATACACTCCTTGGCCCGTTCTTCAAAACGTAAGATACGACACTGGCAGTGATACTCGTACAATACCCTCGCGGGTACTTCCTTCGTATCAGAGATCCTTTCATGCCGTATCGTTCCATCACTATCAGGTTTCAGGCACTTTGCACCTCCCTTCTCGGGGTACTTTTCAGCGTTCGGTCACCCTACTATTTCGCTATCGGTCTCAAGTAGTATTTAGTTTTGGAGGTTGGTGCCCCCCGGATTCCCGCACGATATCCGACGCACGGTACTCAGGGACATGTTCCCATCTGTTGGCTTACACCTACGTGACTGTCACACTCTATGGTCTGCCGTTCCAGGCAAGTTTGGTTTTGCCGCGAGACTTTTGAACAGCCCTACAACACCACATTTCCCCGAAGGGATTCGGTTTGAACTGTGCCGGTTTCACTCGCCGTTACTTACGGCATCTCGTTTGATTTCTTTTCCCGCTCCTACTGAGATGTTTCAATTCGGAGCGTTCCCGATCATTACTGATCACTATGGAGAGGTCCCATTCGGAGATCCCGGGTTCATTGGCTCCATGCACCTACCCCGGGCTTATCGCAGCTTGGCACGTCCTTCATCAGCTCTTGAGCCGAGCCATCCACCTGATAGCATATTTCCTTGTATACCTAACCAGGTCCAGTTAGCGTTCAATATACAGCACCTATACACGACTTCATGTGCCTGCGTTTCCGC
>JAEWIS010000010.1 GCA_023386955.1 Bacillota bacterium | reverse complement strand
TATTGAGTTTTACTACAACCGCAAACGAATGCATAGTGCATTGGGGTACATGTCGCCCGTACAATTTGCTAGGCAATTTAACGGAAAAACGTCGGCATGACTGTCCACTTTCTTGACATAGGTCCACTGTGTCCGATACTTCGATAAAACGACCACTTTTCGACAAATAGCGGAACCAGAGTCCGTTAAGTTTCCGCCCCACCCTCAATTGGGCCAGCCCTCCATTAGGACATCTGCATAGTGGTTCCCCACCATCCATAATTCGGGTATAGTTACAATTATCTATACGAATCTAAGGAGCCAATTCACATGACGTTATTTTATCTCATCCGCCATGGGGATCCGGATTGGGCCATGAATGAGCACCATAAACTGAAGGGGCATGGCCGGGATCTAGTTCCGCTTACGGCGGGAGGAATCCGCAGGGTTTTGGAAACGGCACAGGATAACCGGTTGAAGGAAGCGGAGCTGATTATTTCGTCTCCGTATACAAGGGCGTTGCAGACGGCCGCCATTCTCTCCAAGGAGCTGCAGCTGGACATTCGCATTGAATTTGATTTGCGGGAATGGCAGCCCGACTTGACCTTCCAATACGATTCCATAAAACGACTTCAGGAGCTGGGCGATGACTATGATGCGCATAATGGCGTGTATCCTCCCGGAGAATCCAGAGCTTGGGAGTCCAAGGAAAGTCTGAGGAACCGGATGGAAGGTGTCATCGGGAAGTATCTGGACTATTCGAAAGTAATTATTGCCGGGCACGGAATGGCCTTCCGGACCTTGGTCGGCGAGATCGGCGACATCCCTCATGCGTCTGTTATTGAATTTAACAGGTAACATCAAGGAGGAGACAAGTATGGATCAGGGAGAATATGGCAGGTATTTGCTTAGTCTGATGGAGGAAGAAGAGCCCGATGAGGATTCGGTAGTAGCTGAAGAAGAACTGTATGGCTTTTTCCAAATGTTTATGCCCAACGGTGCCGGGGTGGAGGCTGTCTTCGAGCCGTTGGAGGATGGGGGTGCCTACTTGCAGCGGATCCTCCCGATTTACGGAATGCTGGACCCGGCAGATTTTGCGGGGGATACGGTTCCGGGGTATTTCAACGCCAAATACACCGAGGCATCCGGGGAAACGCTGATTGATTACGGACAGCGGTTTATTGAGGGATTGAAGGAACTGCTGGGCGAAGATGAGGAAACATTCGCTTATCTGGACGCCGTCCAGCAGATCGAACTCCTGCCTCCCGGGCATATCGCAGAAATCCGCCGCTTGTCCGATTTCGAGGTTTATGAGGCTCTGTTCGATGTGGTCAACAATTGCAGAAATTTTGAAGAACCTATCGATATTCTCGGTGAAGCCTATTATTCTATCGCCTGCGATTACTGGATTTCCTACTACTTGCAGTGGCCCCGTTTTGGCTTGGCGGGCGATCCGTTGGCCCCGTATTTTGAGCTGTGCCGGCGTGGATATGCGGCTGTTTTCTCTGAAGGAAAGCTGTTTATCGGAGCCAATTCATGAGATCAATCTTCCATCCCGATTACACGATTGTTGAAGATAAGCTGATGTGTCCGGTTTGCTTTGCGGAAACGGACATCGGTACTATATTGCGCTGCTCCACCGTTTCCTGGCCGTATCAGCACTGGATTTCCTTCCATTGTCCGGAATGCGGAGGAGGTTCCCACGTGGAGGTGCACAATCTACAGATACGAACAGGATTGCTGGACGGAGCGCCAGGGCCATGTTTTTTCTGCTGTTCCCAGGTGCAAGTTCCGGATTTGCGGGTAGAAGAACACAGCACCATGCTGGTTTGCACGTATAAGGGAAACAGATATGTATTCAACGCCAAAACATGATCTAAGGAGCTATGGTGATATTAGTACTAGTCTCCAAGGATGTATGCTACTAACGGAAGCCATAACGGAGGGAGAACATACGATGAACCAGAAGCTGCATACGCGGTTGGATGAATGGCATGAAAATAATGAGTTTGACCGGATTGTGGATGCGGTTCTGGAGCTTCCGGCGGCGGAACGGGACTATGAGCTGCTGGGGCATTTGGCCAGGGCTTATAATAATTTAGGTCGTTACGGGGAGGCGTTGGAGCAATTGCTGGCGCTGGCTGATCAGGGGCGGGAGGACCCCCGTTGGTTTTACCGGATGGGGTATGCCTATTACCATCTCCAGCGGTATGCGGAGGCGGCGGAGGCGTTCAGCAGATCCCATGAGCTGGAGCCGGACGAGGATGTGGAGGAGTGGATCGAGCTTGTGCGGGAAAAAGCGGAGCGCTGGGAGCGCCAGGAGCGTCGGGCCGCTGCTGACCGGGCGGAGCGGATGAGGATCGTGGCGGAGGAGGGGCAACAGGAGCCTTTTGCCGGGATGGAGCTGTCAGCCTTCTGGGAGGACAGCGCTTATGCCCGTGAAACCTATGTCTGTGAGCCGCCTACCGAAGAGATGATTGCTGCCGTAGAGGAGGAGCTTGGCGGGTATAAGCTGCCAGCCTCGTATATTGCTCTGATGCAGGTGCAGAACGGCGGAATCCCGCGGAACACCTGCTTTCCCACGGAGGAGGCTACCTCCTGGGCGGAGGATCATATTGCCATTTCATCGATTATGGGCATTGGTCTGGATAAGCCGGAGGCCTTGGGCGGCTCCAGCGGAAGCCGGTTTATGATTGAGGATTGGGGCTACCCGGACATCGGCGTGGTGATCTGTGATTGTCCCTCCGCCGGGCATGATGTGGTGATGCTGGATTACCGGGCCTGCGGCAAGGACGGGGAGCCTTCGGTGATTCATGTGGATCAGGAGTCGGATTACGAGATTACCTATTTGGCGCCGGACTTCGAGAGCTTCGTCCGGGGGCTGCGTCCCGCCGAGGATTATGAAACTCCGGCAGAGGTGACGCTGGAGGAAAATCTGCAGAAGGTTACCCATGGAGCCTTCTCTCCGCTTCTGGCCGAGCTGTGCACTGCAGCAGCGGAGGTAGAGGGGCTGGAGCTGTTGATCCGCAGGAGTGCCGAAAGGCTTGTGCGGGAGAAGGGGTATTTTGCCCTGCATGCAGATGAAAAGTCTGTTCTCATGTACGATGTGCAGTTCTGGCTCTATACCCGGGTATATCCGGAGCCGACAACGGAGGAGTATCTGAAGGTGTACAGCGGGATGATCGCCTTTGGCGGCCAAGGCTTCAGCACAGGAGGTTATGCACCGGGGTTTGTGGAGGATTGGCTGAAGGACAGGCTCAAAAACGGCATTATCCGGAAGGATCATGGCAAGCTTCGTTTGGCTGAAGGTGCCGCGGCGGATATTCTGGAACGGCTGAAGGTGGCCGGGCAAGCGTAGATAGATGAAACGGGGCAGTCCGGAAGGTCAGTGGAAGCTGACTGCCGGACGCCCCGTTTTTTACTGCCGTGCCATATTACGGCTCAAGACCCCAAACCAACTGGCCGGCTTGGTAGAGCGTGATTTTGTTCCAGTCGGCAAAGGCGTTTTTGGTGCCGTCAAAGGAATAATCGTCGGCTTCGTTGAAGTTGGTCCAGTCTGTTTTGGCTACCCGGACCTGGATGTCTCCGGTTTGACCGCCGGCAGCGATGGTTCCCGCACCAGTGCCCAGGGAGATTTCCAGAACCGTATCGGCCCCGGTTTTGGCCGGACTAACCGTACCGAAGGTTCCGCTGACCCGGCTGGTGCCAATTTGGGCATAGTCACAGTAGAAGTTCAGACCGGCGCTGCCCTCTTTGGTCAGGTAGTAGCGGATTTTCAGATCACTCAGGTTCACGGGCGTTGTGCCTGTATTCTTGATATTAAGCGTGGCTGTGATCATATTGTCCGTTGCGTTGGCATTGCCAACCCTGTATTGGACGCTGAGATTACCCGGAGTGTTAGCTATAGGCGTTGCACTGGCCTGGATGGAATTGGCGCTTTCCCCCGCAGCGTTCACCGCGCTGACGACATAATAGTAGGTGGTGCCGTTGGTCAGGTTTAGTTTCGTATACGTCACACCGGTGACCGTTCCTACCGTTACATACGGCCCGCCGCTGACGGTAGCGTGCTTCACGTTATAGCTGGTGGCGCCAGTGGATGGGGCCCAGTTCAGTACGACCTGGGCATTGCCTGCTGCAGCCGTCAGGCTGGCCGGTGCGGCCGGAGCTGGAAGGCTTGCCGGCTTGGCGCTGGCCTGGGCGGAATTGGCGCTTTCGCCTACTGCGTTCACTGCGCTTACCGCGTAATAATAGGTTGTGCCGTTCAATACAGCCAAATCCGTGTAGGCCGGCGAAGCCAGACCGGTAGCAACCACCGTGTAGGGACCGCCGCTTACTGTGGCCCGCTTCACATTATAGCTGGCTGCTCCTGCGGAGGCATTCCAGCTCAAGGTTACCTTGGCGTCACCCGCAACCGCTGCAAGCGCCGCGGGAGCCTGGGGAACCGTCGGTGTTACAGGGCCGCTTCCGATCAAACGGTCGTAATCGGCATAGGCCGTGGCGACATCCACCTGAGACCAGAAGCGGTGATAGGTGTAGGTAGGTGCGCCACTTTCCCATTTTTTGGTGTTTTTATTATAGGAGGAATTATACAGGGATGTGAGTGCAGCCCAAGCCGGATCATCCTTGATCTTCGGACGAAGCTCGGAGTAGCTGATATAGACGCCGTTTCCGCCCTTGGCGGGATCGGAAGGCACTCCGTTGGAGCCCGGAATGATGTTGCCTTGCCCGAATTTGCCGGTCCAGCCCGCCGGGAAATAAACTTCCTTCTCGAAGAAGCGGAAGTAGTCCTCGCGCACTTCCGGAATGGCCACCCCTTTGCCGTCGTTGAAGTTCCAGGCCACATCCAGCAGGTCCTTGGCTGTGGTTTTGGCAAGAGTCCCAAGTGCCGTATAGCTGCCCGTCTCCGCCTGGGTGCCCGCTGCGTAATATGTCAGCGCCTTGGCGAGGCTGCCCATAACCCCTACATCCTGACCGGGATTTTTGGTCACAATGTGGTAGTTGGGGTTGCCGGTAAAGCTGCTGAAGCCGTTCCAGGTATCCGGCTGGCCGACCCATTCCTGATTGCCCGGCACATAGAATTGGCCCGGGGCGCTGGTGGTGGCGACAACCGGATTAGCTCCGCCCAGAATGCGGCTGCCGCTGGCGTCCAGGTAATAGCCCGCACTGTCGGTTACCGGCTTTTGGTTGACGAAGGTATAATCCAGCGCCCAGTCCACCCACCGTTGGATGACCGTTTTGGCCATTTTGAAATTGTCCGAGGTGGTGTCGCCGTTGGAGGCCAGAATGTAGTACAGCTCGGCAATCCGCTCCAGCGACCAGGTTTGGAAGCCGAACCAGTTGTTGGACGGCGGGTCCAAATAGACCGGCGCTTCCTGATAGGCCATGTTGTAGAAGGTGCTGACGCCGGCCGGGTACTTCTGATAATCCCCGTTCCAGCTGTTGGTGGCGCCTCCGCCCACTGCGCCTTCTGCGGTTAAGAGCCAGGTGTAGAATTCAAGCTGGCGCTTCAAGGAGGTATTCCAGTCCTGCTGACCGGTGGCCGACTTGGGAATCAGGCCTCCCTGAGGCTGGGACAAGGCGTAAGCGGCGACTACGTTTTGGTAGGCTTGGTGGGTGTGGCTTGCGCCGATGCGCCATGCCCAGTTGCCGCTGCCGTTATCGCCGAGCCCGCCGCCCCAGGAGGTATACCAGGCCATCAGGTAGTGGCTGGCATCCTTGCCGTTGCCGGCAGACGGCGAGCCGCTTGCTCCTGCACTGCCGATCTTCTGGAAGTACTTGTCGTACATGCCGTACCGGAGATAATCGCCCATTTTTTTGGCTTTGTCCAGGTAAACGGAGTTGTTGTAGCCCATCTCCTTGGCCCAGTACATGGCCTGAACCGCCCGTGCATCGGCGTCGGTTGCATTGGTGTAGCGCCATTGTTTGCTGGGCGGATTGCTTTCCTTGGTGAACAGGGACATAAAGCCCTCGCCTGTTTTGCCGAAGGTCTGATTGTCCTGGGAAGGATGGGGGATAGCCTCCCATACGGATTCCTGCTCTCCGCGCTGGAACGTATTCACGTAGGAGGCAGTATGGGAAGGCTTCAGGGTATTGCCGAAGCCGTACCAGTTATCCACGTCCACCAGCCAGTGCATCAGGTAGGTCTGGTTATTGCCGTAAGCGGCTTTTAATTCGCTGTCCAGCGGGTCCTTGCCGGGGGCATATTTGCCGTTGATGGCACTTGGATACCGGTCCGGATACGGATATTCAGCCGCATAGGTAGCCGGGCTGTTAGCATTGTAGTAGGAGATCGTAGGCTGCTCCGTGGAGCTTGGCAGGATAAAGGTTTCCATGTTGTCCCATGCGGCTTCCAGCTTGGTCCAATCCCCGGTGTAATGCCCATACATGGCTTCCAGCCAGAACCAGTAGCTGTAGGCCTCGGAGGTAGTCATATGCCCGTAGTCAGGGGCTTCGCTCATCAGTGTCTCAACGGCATGGTAAGGAATTCCTTCAGGCGAAAAATACTTGTTCGCCGGATCCTTCAGCTGAGCGTAAAGCTGAAGGAAACGTGTCTTGTAGACCGAATCAGCGGCAGCACCTGCTTGAGTCCCATTGACCGGGGCGGCCTTCAGGGTATTCACCGACAAACCAGCCGTACCGGTAAACATGGTGGCGGCAAGTGCGGCCGTTAGTGCGAGTGAACCGCATTTGCGCCTGAGTGTAGCGAACATAAAACCATCCTCCTTTTAGATTCAAGTGATGTATGGAGAGGAAGGGCGGCGGCGGCCGTCCGCAGCCCTTCCATCTTCATCAGGTCTTGTTTCTTGTTCTTAGGGCTCAATCCCCCAAATCAAAACCCCGTCCTGATACAAGGTAACCTTGCTCCATTCCGTATAGGCGGTTTTCAGGGAGTCGTAGGAATAGTCGTCGCTTTCGTCATAGTTGGACCAGTCCGACTTATGGATGCGGGTCTGGATTTCACCGGTGGAGGCACCGGGCGCCAAGCTCCCTGCGGAAGAGCCAAAGGTAATTTCCGCATACCTGTCCGCTCCTGTTTTGGCTGTACCCAGCTTAACGGCTGTACCGCTCAGCTTGGCGCTGCCCATTGCCGCGTAGTCCAGAACCAGACTGCTGGATGGACTACCATCCCCCGTAAACCAATACCGGAGCTTCAGGCCAGCCAGAGAAACTGGAGTATTCCCCTTATTCACCACCTGAAAATGCGGCCTGATTTGGTTATCCGCAGTGTTGGTATCGGCCGCCTTGTATTGGACAACCAGGGAGGAGGTCCCCGGTGTCGGCGAAGGTGTAACCGACGGAGTGGGCGTAGGCGTTATCGATGGTGTGGGCGTCGGTGTTACCGTTGCAGTTGGTGTAGGTGTTGCTGTCGGTGTGGGCGTAGGAGTTACTGTCGGTGTAGGTGTCACCGTGCCCGTCAAGGGCTTCATAATCCGGCTCAGCATGGTTTGTTTGGGAGCGTTCCAGGTGGTCCAGTCATCCAGCAGCAGACCGCCCGTATCCCCGCTGTTGGGGTTCAGGGACCAGTAGGTCCAATACAGATCGTTATCCTTGATATAATCCACAAGCTTGTTCTGCCAGATGCCCTCGACCGTGCTTAAGTCTACGCTGCGGCCGCCGAATTCGCCCATGATAACGGGTGCGATATTTTGCTTGCTGATATAGCCCCAATAGCTGTCCCAAACGGCAGGCATATTAGCCGGGAAGGAGCTGTCGTGAAACCAAGTCTGGTCTGCCACGCCGGGGCCGTAGTCATGGGCGGAGTAGACCAATTGATTCGGCACATTCAAACGGACCGGGTTGTTCTTGACCCCTTTCAGATTGCCGCCCCACCAATAGTTGCCGGTTTCCCCCTGCACGTTGGCATCGATGCCCTCCACAATAATGAGCCAGTGGGGGTTTACGGACAGGATGGCATTGCCGGCCCGTTCCGCCGCCAGACGCCAATCCGTTGCCAGTACACCGGTTCCCCAGGTGGCTTCACCGTGAGGCTCATTGTGCAGGTCCGCCCCGATTACCGTATCGTTGTTCAGGTAACGTTCAGCCAACATTTTCCAGTCTCTGATCCAGCGCTCCTCGGAATATGCGGCGGTATACCAGAGGTTGGATTGCCCGCCGGAGCCTGGCCGGTGCCGGTCAAGGAAGATTTTCAGCCCGCGCGCGCCGGCCTTCTCAATCAATTTGTCCATCACCTGAATGGGTGTCAAACCGACCAAATCCGGGTTGCTAACCGCGTCGATGCTGTTGGTTTGGGAGCCGGCGTCGAACATCTGATTGCTGTAGGGCAGACGGATCAGGTTATAACCCTTGGCCTTCACCTGGTCCAGCATACTGTCCATGGAGCGGCTCCACAGTCCGTGGGGAGAGTAATTGGAGGTTTCAAAGCCGAACCAGTTGAGCCCGTTGAACACAGCCGGGTTACCTGCGGCATCAACAATTTTATTGCCGGAGGTATGGTAGAAGCTGGGGGCAGCCAACGCCTTCTGCAGCGCAAAGCCGGATGCCCCTGCGAAGCCGCCTGCAAGAAGAGCGCCCGCCAGAAGGAGCTTTCCAAGTTTTTTTAACAGCATGCCTGCACCGTCCTTTATGTGGTTAATCGGTATTCCAGATGTGAATTCCGCCCATTCAAGGCTCGTTGCCCCATACAAGGCTTCCGCCCTGATACAGTGTCACCTTGCTCCAGTCAACAAAAGCAGCTTTGGTGCCGTCAAACGAGTAGTCATCGGCCTCATTGAAGTTGGTCCAGTCGGTTTTGGCCACGCGCACCTGAATGTCACCGCTTTGGCCTCCAGGGGCAATCGTTCCCGCTGCGGAACTGAAGGAAATTTCCAGATAGGTGTCGGCTCCGGTTTTGGCCGGATTGATGGTTACGAATGCCCCGCTGACACTGCTTGTTCCCAGCTGCGCGTAATCGCAGTAGAAATTCAGACCCGCGCTGCCTTCCTTGGTCAGGTAATAGCGCAGCTTCAGACCACTGACATTCACAGGCGCAGTACCCGTATTCTTAATATTGAAGGTGGCGCTGATCATGTTGTCGGTAGCATTGGCATTGCCCACCTTGTACTGAACCGCCATTACACCGGGGGTGCCTGGCCCGGCTTTTACCGGGGTTGCGCTGACCGGGGCTGAATTGGCGCTTTCACCGGCAGCATTCAGGGCACTGACCACATAATAATAGGTGGTTCCATTGGCCACAGCCGAATCATCATATACCGCTGCCGTCACACTGGCTGCCACGGTGGTATATGGCCCGCTGCCGGTAAGAGCCCGCTTCACATTATAGCCCGTAGCTCCGGCAGAAGCCGTCCAGCCCAGCTTCACAATTCCGTCTCCCGCAGCTGCGGTTAAGCCCGCAGGCACAGCCGGAGGTACGGGGGTTTGCTTCTTCGGTGTTGCGCTGGCCGGCGCCGAATTGGCGCTTTCGCCCACACTGTTTACCGCGCTGATGGCGTAGTAATATGTGGTTCCGTTCACCACCTGCTTATCCGTGTATGCGGGGGAGGTTACCGTTGCAAGAGCGGTGTACGGTCCGCTTGCGGCAAGTGCCCGCTTCACCTTATATTCCGCTGCTCCCGCTGCGGCATTCCAGGCAAGCTCCACCTGGCCGTCGCCGGCCGCTGCGGTCAAGCCGGCCGGTACTGCTGGGGGTGTGGGAACACCGGGCTTAGGCTCTTGACCAAACACAAGCTGCCCGTTGTCATACACCGGCATATAGACGGTCTTGGCAGAGGCTGTGTTGCCGGCGGCAAGGCCCTGATAGGAATAGTCATTCAGCGGATTCCAGAAGGTAGAGGCCGTGGGGGCGCTCATGCGGAATTGAACTTCCTTCTTATGGGCGGACTGTCCGCCGGGATAGATTTTGACACCGGTAAAGTCTACATTCACATAATAGATATGATTCGCCGCATCATAAGGGAGAAGCTGCGAAACCTTGGAGCCTTGGTTGTAGTTGGTTGTTACGGGAATATCCTTCACGGTATAGCCTGCTGCGTACACCTCGGATAAATCCACAAAATACTTGAAGGAAAGCTTGTCGCCCATCTTCGCCGGCCAGCCGGAACGGTTATTCAGCAAGGCCTTGATTTCGGTGTAAGTGCCTGCGCTGCTGTTGATGGAGGCTTCTACGAAAAACTCGTCATCCGTCGGTGTTTCCGCTACCGGGAAGTTGGCCAGAGGGGTTCCTCCATGGAGCAGCGCCATTTTGGCTACAGCCCCGGTGAAGCCTGCATTGTAATCTGTTGCGACCTCATTGCTTACGTAATCATTGATGGAATCCGTATATTTATCTGTGGCATCCGGTCCGCCGACCAAGGCGCCGTACAGCACATGCCGGTGGGCTGAGGGAACCGTCTGGCTATCCGCCCAGGAGCCGTGGGAGGTACGGTGGTGGGGACTCTTGGGCGAGTTCAGGCCGAAGCCCACTACATAGCTGGAATTGCGCGGGTTGTCGCCCAGCATGTAATTGACCTGGCGTTCAGCAAAGCTGCGGTATTTCTGGGCCTTGGCGGGATTGGTGCTTTGCAGCCAATCCGAATACACGAAGGCAAGGAAGGAGGCATTGGCGGAGTAGCGGAGGGAGCCCCAGGTATCCAGCCAGGCCAGACCGCCGGGAGTGTACTTGATCTTCTCTCCGGTATCGGTTGTGCCTGTGGTCCAGTAGTCCAGATTCCGTTCGGTGGATACTGTGAATCGGGCATCTCCCGTCAGGCGGGCCAGCAGCACCTGGGCTCCATAATGCTTGTCGTCCCAGGCATGGGTCCACTTATAACCCCAGTAAGGGGTTTGGCCTTCCTTGCCCCATTCATCTGTGGAGTCGACGGCTTTATCCAGATATGCTTGCTCATCGGTTGCCAAGTAAAGCCAGATTGCCGCCCAGGTCAGCTCATCCTGGTACCCGCTCCAGGAATTGTAGAAGGATTGGGCATCCTTGATGCTGTCCGAATACTTACCCCGGTAGGTATCTGCGAAGAGAAAGAGCTGGCGGGCATGGGTCAGAAGTGTGTCGGCATAAGCGGGGTCGCTGTCCCGGAACACAATGGATGCCGAAGCCATAGCGGCTGCGGTTTCACCGGCCAGATCGGAGCCCGGAAGCTGGGGAGTGATCTTATACGAGGGGCGGTCCATCTGCATCACCTCGGCGGGACCCCACCAATTATGATCGGCATTGCCTGCACCCACCTGACCGTACAATTCGTTGGGAGCCGTATGGGCCTTGATGAAATAGTCATTGACGAAACGGAGATTCAGCAGCATTTCGTCCAATTGTCCGGTTTGCACATAAGCATCCTTATACTCGTAGACACCCCAAGCCAGCATGGTAGCCGAGGCGGCCATAGGCAGACCGAACTTTACATGATCCCCTGCATCATACCAGCCTCCGGTCAGATCCTTGCCCACGTCGGCCCCGTCTGTAAGGCCTGAATCACCTCTCCAGGAGACCCGGTTCCACTCGGGCAGCACGCCCGATTGCTGTGCTTCATAGAAAAGCAGCGATTTCTGCAGCACCTCGCCATAATTAAACGCCGCCGCCGATGCTCCAGCTTGTGCCGCCGATGCCCCGGATGGAGCGGCGAGCGATCCTGCCGCAGCCGTAATCACAATAGCAGCGGATACTGCCGTGCTCACACATTTGCGTGTTATGCTGTGTAATTTCATCCTTCATGATCCCTCCATATGATTCATTATGGCTCTACGCCCCATACCAGCTGGCCGTTTTGATACAGGGTCACCTTGTCCCAATCGGTCAATTGCGTTTTAGTCGCATCAAAGGAATAGTCGTTGCTCTCGTTAAAGCCAGACCAATCGGACTTGGCCATACGAAGCTGAATATCGCCGGTTTGGCCGCCTGCCGGGATGGAGCCTGCTGCTGCGGTGAAGCTTATCTCCACATAGGTATCCGTGAAGGTTCTCTGAATGTTGGCTGCCCCGATTGCCGCCCAATCCACCCAGGAGTTCATGGCGGCGCTGCCGTCCTTGGAGAAGTAGTAGCGCAGCTTCAAGGTATTCAGGTTCACCGGGCTGCTGCCGGTATTGACAATGTTCAGCGTTGGCACAATCTGGCTGTCCGTCGGATTCGTATCCACTGCACGGTATTGAACCTTGAGGCTGCCGGTGGGATTAGGAATTACCGTACCTTGCGGTTTGGCGCTGACCTGTGCGGAATTGGCGCTTTCTCCTGCCGCATTCACCGCACTGACCACATAGTAGTACATCGTATCGTTCACAAGACCTGTATCCGTATAGGAGGGGACTGCTGCATTGGTCTTGACCGTGGTGTAGGGACCGCCGGCTGTAGCGGATCGTTTCACGTTGTAGCCGGAAGCGCCGTCTGCCGCTGTCCAGGTCAGCGTAACCTGGGCATTGCCTGATGCAGCCGTCAAGTCTGCCGGTACCGCAGGAACTACGGGATTGGCAGTGCCGCCGGTCAGATAACTCTCTGTGTTCTTCAAATATTGGGCCACCCATACCAGCGGGCCGTTCCAGTTAATGGTGTTTTCCTTGGTGCACCAGGCTTGGGGCGCTGTATTCTTTGCGGCGTAGGATTTGGCTGCAGGCCGTCCGGTAGGTGTTGCCTGGTCGTTGATCAGATCGCTGTTGGGTCCTCCGGCCAGCCAGCCCTTCGGATAGGGAATATCGGCCTGATAGGGGCCCCATGCCAGACGGTCATGCAGATCCGTCTCATGATATTCGCCGTAGCCTGTAATGTAGGACAGGCGCATAGCATTGTTCCCCATCAAATAATCCATCCCCCGGTGCATACCCTTCAGATACTTCAGATCCTTGGTGGCATCGAAGGCATAGGCCCAGAAGATCATCCGGTTCAAAATGGAGGAGTTGGAGCCCCACCAATACGGATTACTTCCGGGTAAGGGTACGGGATACCCCTCATTGTTCATGACCCCAAGCCAATTATCGGCCAATGCAGCTACCCGCTGCTTCATATCCGCCAGATCCCCGGCGGGCAGATCATTGGCAACAGACAACAGAGAAAGGGTGCCCGTAGGCGCTACATCCGCCCAGCCGAAATCTCCCACCTCCTTATAATGCTTGGAGCCTGTTACAGCCGTCCGGTAAGTAGCGGCATTGGCATCATTCAACGTATAAGCGGTCAGATACATCTCGGCTGCCGCCGCATACCTGTCATCGCTGGTCTGAAGATCTCCGTAATCTCCGCCGCCATCCGCATCCTGGGTTTGATCGGTATACAGCACGACGGGATTGGACTCGGCACGGGTCCAGGCTGTTTTGGCAATCGTCCATACTTCCGCAGAATAAGCGGCGTCATAAGGAGCCATGGTTCTGGCCAACTGGGACAGATTCCGGGCCACCGCATAAGTGGCATTGGTGGAGGGAGGCTGTGCCGTGCGGGTCATGGCGTTCTCCGCATTCATATCCGTAACCGGGAAGCCGCTCCAGTTATTGTTATGAATTTTGTGGGTAGCCAAACCGCCGTTAGCCGGAAGAATCCCTTTCATAAAGGTGGAGCCAAATTTGACCTCATCGAGAATATCCGGAATTCCGTTGGCACGCTCCGGTATGGCCAGAGAACTGTCCGGGAAGGCCTGGGGATATCGCTCGTAGGCATTCAGCAGGGTCCATGCCGAGATCGCCTGGTTCACCGGATAGATGCCGAAGTCCCCGGCGTCGGCCCAGGAGTACCGTGCATTCATCACACCGGTTCCACACCAGTTGTTAAAGCATTTGACTGCTTCATCCCCCGGGTGCAGCGCTTTGCGGGCAAAGGCGCTGTTGGGCACATATTGGGCTTCAATATCCACACCCATACGGTGAAAATAAAAGTAGTTCATCGCTTCCTTCGGCAGATCAGGATAGAGGTTCGCCCCGATGACAAAAGGCACACTATCCCCTGTCCCGGGTATACGCAGGGTATAGGTCCCCGCTGTCGTTACAGCGGAAAAATCCGCATGATGCACCTGATCCCCGGAGGCGGCATCCCGGCCGTATACGGTGGTTTTACCGCTGGCTGCTAAGGTGCCGCTGCTTGTACGCAGCTCCCAGTTCAGCGGAACGGAGGAGGTGCTGACGATGGTGGCGATTTTATCGGCGGAGGGCAAATATCCGATTTGATTGACCCTCACCGGACTGGCATCAAAATCGGCAAACGCAGTGGTTTGAAACATGGGAACAGTCAGCACACATGCCAAAAGCAGGAGAAAACGCTGGGGCTTCTTCATTAGGGACAAGACAACAACCTCCATTCAGTTGAAAGTGTGGAAGGTACCGAAGATACGGAGGCGGCATGCTGCAAAACCCCCGTATCTTCAGTGGTTGGGATGCGGAGAATTACGGCTCCAGCCCCCATACCAGTGTGCTGCCGTCATAAAGGGTTACCTTGCTCCAGTCGGCTAAGGCCGACTTGGTGCTGTCGAAGGAATAATCGTTGGTTTCGTCAAAATTGGTCCAGTCCGACTTGGCGACACGGATTTGAATGTCCCCGCTTTGACCGCCTGCCGCAATTGTACCTGCACCTGCTGCGAAGGAGAGCTCCAGGTAGGTGTCGGCACCGGTTTTAGCAGGGCTTACTGCAGTGAAGGCTCCGCTTACATTGCCGGACCCCAGTTGGGCATAATCGCAGTAGAAGTTCAAGCTTGCGCTGCCTTCCTTGGTCAGGTAATACCGCAGCTTCAGACCGCTCAAGCTTACGGCCGTGGTGCCGGTATTCTTGATATTGAAGGTGGCGGTAATCATATTATCCGTGGCATTGGAATTGCCTACCTTGTACTGGACCGCCAAAGCGCCGGTTCCGGTGCTGCCTCCTGTTGGCAAGCCGCTCACCTGGGTGGAATGCGCTCCTTCACCCGCTGCATTCACAGCGCTGACTACGTAATAGTAAGTCGTGCCATTGGTGACCGCCGTATCCGTGTAAGCTGCAGCCGTGATACCCGGAGCTACCGTAGTGTACGGGCCGCCGCTGGTTGTGGCGCGTTTGACGTTATAGCTTGCTGCTCCGCTAACGGGTGACCAGGCCAGGGTTACCTTGGCGTTGCCTGCCGTTGCCGTCAGCCCTGTGGGTGCAGGCGGTAAGGTCGGCACCGGTGTTTCGGCCGGAGTCGCACTGACCTGCAGGGAATTGCCGCTGGTTCCGACGGCATTGGAGGCAGTCACCACATAATAATAGGTGGTGCCATTCACAACGGTGGAATCCGTATAGCTGGTTGCGGTTACACTGGCGGGCAATGCTGTATAGGGCCCTCCGCTAACCGTCGCCCTTTTCACTGTATAACTGGCGGCTCCCGATGAAGTTGTCCAGCTGAGCGTAACCTTGGCATCTCCTGCAACGGCTGTTACTCCTGAAGGTGCAGCAGGGGCTACCGGATCTCCGCCGGGGGTTCCCGGAATAACGGGATATGCGTTCTTGACCAGCGTGACAAATTGATTATGAAACCAATGGCCGGCTACAGGTGCATTGGGCATGGCACCTGTCAGCACGTTGGCAGAGGTCGTATAGGTCGGATCACACATCCGGTCGAAGCCCTTGCCCTCATCGTTGGGAATTAGAGCGCTGGAGCCGTCGGATTCGCCGGGAGGCTTCACCCACACGAAGGCGTCAAGATGGGAGGAGGGGTAGCCGGTTGGCGCAACCTGCGGAGGTACACCGATGCCTGCGCCGGAATTATTGCACCATAATCCGCGATGGGCCCGACGGTCCACCCGTCCGGAATTGACATAGGAATTAATATCATTGCCTACGGCTGCCGTCGGCCGGTTGGGTCCACCCCAGCCGTTGCGGCTGGTATCAATCAGGAAGCCGAGTGTACTGGGCCAGCCGGCATTGGTGAAGCTTTTGTACAAGGCTGCCGTATAGTCCGATTCATCGAAGTTGGGATTCCATTCATAGTAGTTGGAGGAACGGATCTGTGCCCCGTTAATCGTTAAATTCGGGTTGGGCAAATTCGGCTCCTCAAGAGGCGAGGTGTTGGCTGTATTGGTGATAAAGCCGTTGATGCTCCCAAAGCCACGGGTAGTGGCTCCAACCACGCTGGTCATCAGCTGAACCGTGCCGGACATGTTGTTGTCCCAGCCCAGCCAGCCGGAGTGGCCGATGTCCATATAGTTATACACATTGGGAATCGCGGACAGCTGATTCAACGCATACTGGGTAGCCTCCACATAGATGCCGGAGGAGGAAGCCTGGGCACATTGCGGATCACTCAGATTGGTCACCAGGTTAGGAAGAGAATCCGGCTCAACAATGTTGACGATTCGGATGTCCTGATACTTCGGCTTAGCAAAAATTTTGGCGATCTCGTCAATATACTCCGTTTTGTAGCGGGTGAGGCCTGCCGCAGTTAACGGAAGCTCTCCGTTGGAGGCTAACGCATGGCAGTCACGGCCCGGGAGATCATAGATAACGAAGGTTGCGACAATCGGCTGATTCGCCTGCTTTTGGGAAAGAACCAGATCCAGATGCTCCTCCAGGCTGCGGCGTCCGGCATTCACGTCCCCGCCGTAGATAGCATCAATCCGGTCCAGCCATACCGCTGTAGGATAGGACTTAATGGTGCGCATTTGATCAGCCAGTGCGGAATCGGTAACCTGGGCAATGGAGGTGTCGATGAGATCCGCATAGTCCGGGTTCACATACATGGTGGCCCCCACGAAGGGATTATCCGCATGAGGCTCGGCAGCTGAAGCCGGTTGAACAGCCGGAACGACCATACATGCCGCCAGAAGTGCCGACATAAACAGCATCTGCGTTCTTTTTTTGAGAACAGAAATAATCACATTATTCATCTCCCTGTTTTTTTGGAATGAATATCCGTTTTGCATGAACGCGCGTTAATTTTTCGGGAAAGAAAAGATAACGCTTACATACAGATGCCAACAAATCATTTTTACTTGGATTCATACAACAACAGCAGGAAGAATAAGCGAGATTTTTGGCAGAAGAGGATCGAATAAACAGGTTTGAAAGCTGCGCGAGGCTGTAAACATACGCTTCTGGAAGAATGGAAGCAGTCTTGGGGGTGAGGATTCCTTTGGATGGACGGAAATGCGGGTTATTCCTTGTCAATGGGATTAGCTTATGAACGCGCTCTCTTAAAAATGCGCACCTCCCCCAATCAGATGTAGGTGTCAGGAATTAATGTAAATATCTGACATCATTATAGCCTACCGTTCAAAGATTTGTCAATTTCCCTGTGGCAGAAACACGTCCCATTTTTTTGCCATCATTTCCCAAAAACCGACGGCTTTCTATGGTTTTCTGCAGTAATCGATAGTATTCTGGTTTTTTCGAAAGTAAAAATCCCTGACGTTATGGAGTCAGGGATTTTGATTTTAATGCAAGAAGCTTATTCGAACACGCTCTGCGGAATGGTAAACTCCGGGAAACCGGCGGCGTAGGCCGTATATTCATAGGGTTCAAAATAGATAACAATATCGTTATTGCGCAGGAAGAACGGCTGGTTTTCGGAAATGGATTCGAAGGGGGCCAGCACCATATCCTGCTTGGCGAACTCCTCCTTCACCAGCTTATTGATCACCGCCGCGTAATCCGGGTTATTGCCCGCCGTCTGCTGCAGCGTCAGGGTGTCTCCCGTAGCCAGATCGAAGGTTAACGGCACCCGGGCGGGCATACCGTGGGCGCCACCGGTATACAGGTAGGATTGCAGATACAGGCTCAGCTTACCGCCGCTGTTCTGGGTGATGAAATAATGGACGGTGTAACCGTTGGGGACGCTCCTGCCGCTGTCGCCTGCTTTCTCCAGATCCTTGCGGGAAGCTTCGGCGATGCGGTTTACCTCCGCCTGAATAGTGCCGTTAATTTTATCCTGGACTGCAGTGTCTGCCAATCCATTCACTTGCGGATATTGAAGCTTAAACTCCAGCTTGTCGGTGGTTTCATCGATAACCCCGGTGGTGAGGGTCAGCGGGTTAAGAGACAAGGGAGTTAGTGTTGTTACACCATTTGTCCCATCCGTGACGGAGGTATAGCCGAAGGTGTCCAGAAAAAAACCGCTTGGCAGATAGGTGGTGCCGTCGACCAGCAGCGGCTCCGTTCCGTATATGGTTTGACCGTTGACGGTGTAGGGCTGCGGATCGCCTGTTTTGGTGCTGAGCGTGGCATTGCGTCCGGTGATGGTGGAGATGCTGTTCTGCGGGTCCCAGGCTACCTCAAGGCCCAGCTTTTCGCTAAGAGCGCGAATGGCCACGTAGGTGGTTTCTCCATTGGGGGAAACTGCGCCGGGAATGGATTCCTGTCGGCCGTTTATGTCCATGAGGAAGTCTTTGAACGTTGGTGTTTTCGCTGCCTCCTGCGGAGTTTCCGCGGCATAGACGGAAGCTTCGGCGCGTGCAGCCGGAACGGCAGTCGGCAGCAATGCGCTGCCCGCCAGCAATACGGCGGCAAGGGGCAGGATGATGAACCGTCCGGCCTGTGGCCGCCGGGAGGAGGGAGTGGCGTCTGTGTGATAGGGAACGTGTTTCATAAAATCTCAGCTCCTTTTGTGCCAGAATTTGTGTCAGAGATCATGAATATATACCCGTCTTTCCGGTTGGCTCAATCAATAAATAGACGTCAGCTTGGGGGAAATGGTTTAAATAGGTGGTAAGGGGAAGAGTAAATTGTGGAGACTAGCACAAGAATTAACTTCTGATTTAGTACTAGGTCTTAATACAAAGTGCTATAATGGTCGTAACAGCTCTAATGCGGGGCAAAAAAACGGGAGGGACTGTGATTATGCTATATTCCAAATCGAAAATTACAGCTTTGGGAGCGTATGTGCCGGAACGGATTTTGGGCAATGCCGATCTGGAAAAAATGGTGGATACCAATGACGAGTGGATTGTACAGCGTACAGGCATGAGAGAACGGCGTATAGCTGCTGAAGGGGAATTTTCCTCTGATTTGGCCGTTAAGGCGGTGGAGGACCTGGTTCGCCGTTATGGGGTTTCGGTGACGGATGCGGACATGATTCTGGTGGCTACCAGCACGCCGGATTATACCTGCCCCAGTACCGCCTCCCGGGTGCAGGCCGGACTTGGCATTGCCCATGCCGGGGCGATGGACATCAACGCCGCCTGTGCGGGATTTGTATACGGCCTGCAGTTGGCCGAGGGGCTGGTGACCAGCGGGATGTACCGCAAGGTGCTGGTAGTTGGTGCGGAGACATTGTCCAAAATCACCGATTATACGGACCGCTCCACCTGCATTCTGTTCGGGGATGGCGCCGGTGCCGTTCTGGTGGAGCGGGCGGAGGGGGAAGGGGATTTTGCGGCAGTATTGTCCGGGACCTTAGGAGAGGGGGGCATCCATGTGTACGGCAGCGGGCTGTCCTCGGAACTGATGGGTGTGGCTTTAACGGGCGGCGGATGTTTGGTGCAAAACGGCAGAGAGGTGTACAAGTGGGCGGTGCGCACGGTTCCGGAGCAGCTGAAGGTGCTGCTGGACCGGGCCGGATGGGAAGCGGAGGATGTGGATTGGTTCGTGCCTCACAGCGCCAACCTGCGGATGATCGAGGCGATATGCGAACGCGGCCCCGTGCCCATGGAGCATACGCTGAGCAGCGTGGAGTTCCGGGGGAATACCTCGGCGGCGTCCATTCCCTTGGCGCTGCAGCTTGCGCTGGACGAAGGGAAGCTGAAGCCGGGCCAGCGGCTGGCACTGCTGGGTTTTGGAGGGGGACTGACCTATGCGGGCGTGGCTCTGCGGTGGGGAGCTGAGAATGGAAAGGGATAAACCGGGGAAGGAGCAAGATGAGCTGTTTCGGGGAAATGTGCCACGAGAGTAAGGGAGGGGAAGCGTGTAAAGTTGGAGGGGGAGGGGGCAGGAGTGGTAGGGGTGCAGGAGCGGTTGAGTTGGGGGGAGAGGGGGCAGCAGTGGTAAGGGGGCAGGAGTGGTAGGAGCGGTAGGGGTAGCATGTAGAGTTGGAGTGGCTAGAGTAGCGTGTAGAGTTGGAGGGACAGGAGGTAAGAGCGGTAGGAGTGTCGGCAGTTATAGCTGAAAAATCGTGTTTATCAGCCGCTGGCAGGCCATTTTAGGGGATTGTACTCAGTTTTTCGAGTATAAAGTGGTCTGTACACTGGATTTCCTGAAATTGTATATGAAATTTCGAGTTTAATGGCCCGAATAGGGGAGTTTTCGAAAATTATGCTCGGTTTTTCATATACAACGGGCCGGAAGCGGCAAAGAAAAGGGCGCGAAGCGGGCAAGGCAAAGAGCGGGAAGCGGACAAGGCAAAGAGCGGGCATCCATCAGACGCCCGCTGCTGTGTTTACTCTGGCGCAGCTTCCGCCGCAGACAGCTCCAGCGCCATAGCGGCAGCACCGGCAGCTGCATGGAGCCGGGGCAGCACAAGCCGCATCCGCGGCAGGGCCGCTGCCAGCTGCAGGTCGAAGGCGCTTCGCACATAGGGGTTGCGGAGCAGCACGCTGCCTGACAGGGTTAACGGCCCAGCCTGCAGGTCCAAGCGGTCCGCCAGCGCGGCCACCAGCTCCACCAATGCGGCGGCGCTTGCTTCGGCGATGGCCAATGCGGCTGCATCGCTCAGGTTGCAGGCCTCCTCCAGGATTGGGGCGAGGGCGGCGATTTCTTTTTTTCCTGTAGCCGGGCCATAGGTGAAGCCGACGATTTCACCCGGGCCGGCAAGCTGATGCCGCTCCTGAAGCAGGCGGCTGATGACCGTAGGCGGCTCCCGGCCGTCCCAGGCCCGAACCGCTGCGCTGAGCAGCCGGCGGCCGATGCTGTAGGCACTGCCCTCATCGTCGATGAGGTGGCCGAAGCCTCCGGCCCGGCCGGTTTCTCCGGCGGCGCTGCAGCCAAAACAGACGGACCCGGTGCCGGCGATGAGCAGCATCCCCGGCCCGCCGCCGAAGGCCCCGTGCAGCGCAGCCTCGTGGTCCCCGATAATACGCAGGGGACCGGTATAACCATGGCTGCGGACAGCGGCGGTGAGGCGGCCCGGGATGGCCGGGTTGCTGATGCCGGCAGCGCCAATGACCATGTGGCGGATGTGCCTCAGGCCTCCGCAGACAGCAGCAAGCTCCGCGTAAATGCTGTGCAGCGCCTGCTCCACCTCGGCCTCCTTCCGGCCGTTGTAGTTGATACCGTCGGCGGTAAACTCGCGGACGATCCTGCCTTCCGCATCCATGACGGTAACGGTGGTTTTGGTGCCGCCCCCGTCCAGACCCACGGCAAATCCCGGAGCGTCGTTGTTCAACCGGCGGCTGCTTTCTTGGCTGTAGTCCATGCTTTCACCCTCTGCTTCTTTATTACTGGGGCGGCTCCCCCAATGATACTCACCTGTATATATGATAGCTTGCTTTTTCCCCGGCAAAAGCCGCGCTTTCCTCCTGCAGCTGCCCGAGCAGCTCCTCTACCGGTAAAGTCCCTTCGCGGAGCGTACTGTCCCCCCACAGAAGATCCATAAAGGGCCGCCCGCCTTCACGGAACGGCTCCAAAAAGGCAAACTCCTGCCAGTTCCGCCGCAGGGTATCGATCAGCCGGACGCCTGTTTCCACAGGCTGCACGGCACGAACGTCGGTGACATGCAGCTGCACTCCGTGGCACAGCTCTCCTTGATGCTTGGAAAAGGTGGGTTTGAAGTGGGCAGGCCGGAAACGGACACCCGGCAGCTGGAGCCGGTTCATTTCGGAAGCCAGTTGGTCTGCATCCAGATAAGGCGCCCCGATCAGCTCGAAGGGAAGCGGCGTGCCTCTGCCTTCGGACAGGTTGGTGCCTTCAATCAGGCAGGTCCCCGGATAAAGTGCCGTTGTCCCAAACCGCGGAAGCCCCATAGAGGGCGGAACCCACAAATTCCCCGTATCGGGAAATAACATGTGCCGGGACCAGCCCTTCATGGGCACCACGTGCAGCTCCGCTTCGAGGCCCAATTGGTCATTGGCCATCAATGCCAGCTCTCCCACAGTCAGACCGTAGCGGATGGCAAGACCGGGATAATTGCCAACGAAGGATTGAAATCCCTCCCGCAGCCGATTCCCCTCCACCACAGCTCCACCCAGCGGATTAGGACGGTCCAGCACCACAAAGGCCTTGCCCGAACGGGCGCAATCCTCCAGCGCATACAGCATGGTGTAGATGAAGGTGTAGAAGCGGGCGCCGGCATCTTGAATATCATAGACCACCAGATCCACTTGGTCCAGCATCTCCGGAGTCAGCCGTTTGGAATCCTGACGGTACAGGCTGTAGACGGGGACTCCGGTGCGTTCATCCCGGTAATTGTCCACCAGGCTGCCTGCCGCCTGATCTCCCCTGACCCCATGCTCCGGGGAAAACAGCGCCGCCAGATGGAACTGCTCAAACAGCACATCCACGGTGGAGACAAAATCCCGGGTCAACCCGGTGGGGGCGGTAATCAGCCCCAGCCGTTTGCCTTTTAGGAGATGCGCGAAGTCCTGCAGAGTTTCCACGCCGTATTGCACCATGCTCATGCTACAGCTCCCTCTGCCGCAGCCGGAGGGCCTCCTCGGGAATCATGAAGGTTTCCGCATACTGCTTGCGGGCCTCGATACCCCGGACTCTGGCCAGATGCTTGTAGTATTCCAGATAGGGGAAGGATTTGCTGCCTGTCACGAACCAATGCTGGGACACCGCCTCCACCCACAGCTCATATGCCTCCTGGTCAAAATCCACATACACATAGGGCCGGTAATCCACGGCGTCCTCCCAGTTTTCCGCATAATACAGCTTGCCGGCGAAGGCGGCGGGCAGCTCACGCTGGAACGAAGCCAGCCCTGCAAAAAATCGGGCATCATTCACAATGCGGTGGGTGGTGCTGTGATCCTTGTGCATGCTGTTTTTGAAATGGGTGATGAGGATGGACGGCCGAACCCGCCGGATCACATCACATACCTGTAGGCGTACCTCCATATTGTCCGGGAGCTCACCGTCGGCATAGTCCAGCACAATCGCTTCCCCGTTCAGCTTCTCCGCAAATGCCTCCGCCTCCCGGACCTTCTGCACCCGGTATTCCGCCATGTCCTGCCCGGCCGGCACCCCCCGTTCCCCCGCCGTCAGGGCCAGGGTAACAATCCGGTCTCCCTTCAATGCATGGCTGGCCAGCACCCCACCGGCGGTCAGCTCCATATCTCCTACATGGCCGCCGATGGCCAGAATGGTTTGCGGCTGTGTTTGGGCTTGAGATTGATTTTGCGTCATGTCTAAAAACAGCTCCTTTCCATAGTCCGGATTATGACTCTGCCAATACTTTTCTTAAGACACCAAACTGCTTGGCCGTACGGAACCCGGCTTTTTGGTAAATCCGCAGGGCAGGATTGGTTTCTCCTGTAAAAAGGGACATATATTCCGTTCCGATACCCCGGAAGGCATCACATAGCCGGAAGAAGAGTATAGAGCCAAGCCCCTTGCCCTCATCCTCCGGATGAACCCCGATCCCTGCAAAATACCCCCGGCCGCTTAGCTCTCTGACCACCGGTCCGGCAAAACCAGCTGCCCTGCCCTGATGGGCCGCTACCAGGAAGGGGATGCTTTCCTCCGCACAGCGGGTTAATTCCTTTTCCCAGGCGGGGTTGCTTAAAGCGGCCAACATCCCGGTTAGTTCGGTGTGCCGTGCTCCGTCGAACCATTCAACCCGGTACCCCTGCGCCTCCGCCTGTTTTTCCTTCTCCAGAATGTCAGCCGGTATGCTGAATGGGCTTAGATCCAGATACATGCCGTTCTGCCGGGAGCGTTCCGTGTAACCATGCTCCAGGAGAAAACGGTTCAGCTCGCTGTCCACAGGAATGCCGGGAGCGTTGTTATGCTCGTGGCCGGGAGTGTCCGGAATCAGCCAGGGCAGCCTCATCGGATTGAAAAAAAGCGCCTCCGCCTGTGTTTTGCCCAGGTCGCGGAAGCGCTGCTCCACGGCATCCAGCAAAACGGAGTAGTGGCGGTCGTCAGCAATATCTTCATCCAATAGAATAGTCGTCAAGTACCCCGCTTCGGCGCCCAAGGGCAGGTCAGCCCCGGTTACACCGCAGGCAAAACCTTTGATGGCGGACGCATCTGCTTCAACCAACAGGAAGGTGCAGGCCGGATCGAAATAAGGATTTTGCAGAATCAGCCGGCTGAAGGAATCGGCGGTCATGGCCTTGTACCCGTCCTTCACCGCCGTGCGGTTCCATAGATCCACGGCGGCATGCACGGTGGCTTGCTGTGCATTCGTTTGCCAGGTGGCGAGTGTGAGCTGTTTATGCATAAAGGGCATCCTTTCTTTGGAAAAGATACATGCGCCTCCCAACCGCTCGGTTGCGGGAAAACGCGGCTGGCTAACGGAACTGAGAAGCGCTTAGCCGCTGAAAACCGCCGGATTGCCGGGCTAACGGAACTCAGAGGCGCTTAGGTGGGAAAATGGGCTCTTCCGAGTAAAATTAGGCCTGTAAGAGTCGCTGAGTTCCGTTAAAATGCAAAGTTACTCCAAAAAGCGCCTGTAAGAGCCGCTGAGCTCCGTTAAAAAGTAAAGTTAGCTAATAAAGCCTTGTGAGCTGCAGAGTTTCGTTGAATAGTAAAGTTAGTCCTAGAGCGCCGGTAAGAGTTGCAGAGCTCCGTTAAGCAAAGTTAGCTAGTAAGGCTGCGAGAGCTGCATAGTTTCGTTGAAAAGTAAAGTTAGTCCAAAAACGTCTGTAAGAGTAGCAGAATTCCGTTAAAGCAGAGTTAGTTCTAGTACGCCGGTAAGAGTAGCATAGCTCCGTTAGCCGTCGCGGGTGAGTTGCCCAAGGGGGAGATGCTAGTTTTGGTGCGACATACCGGCAAGGATTGTACGATAGTGCCGCCCCCGTACGCTTACATGTACCCCGTACGCTTACCCGGCTGATTCACTTCCGGTGCCCGATGAGCCATGGGCCATTCTAACGGAAGTGAGAGCCCCTATTTGGGCAAAAACGGGGGTTGCCGAAATCTAACGGAAGCAGGAGCCCTTATTGGGCCGCGAACAGGCCGCCAACCGGCAAAATGCTGCAAATAGCGGCGCTGGCCGCCGTTAGAGTTTGCCGAAGGCGATTTTCGGGCAAATAGCGGCTGTAGCTTCCGTAAGCGTGTCAGGGGCCATAAGACAGATTGGCTGTGGCTGCGGTTAGCGCGTCGGGAGCCCAAAGGCAGAGCGGCTGCAGCTAGCGCTTCAGGGTCCATGGCTGCGGTTAGCGCGGCGAGCGCCCATAGGGCAGCGAAAGCTTGCCCAGCACCGCCGGGTGCCGTGCACCTGTAACCGCCGGCAGGCTGCCCGGCAGTCCGGCCAGGGTGCAGTCCGCTAGCAGGGCGAAGGCCACCGCCTCCTTGGCGTCGCTGCTGAGGCCAATTTCCTCCTGGGTCACCAGCGGCACAGGGGCCAGCTCCTCCCGCAGATCCCGCAGCAGCGTCGGGTTGTAGCTGCCCCCGCCGCCCACAATCATCCGGTGGGCCGGATGGCGGTCCCGGACAAACCGCCGGTAGGCGTCGCCGATGGACCAGGCGGTGAGCCGCGTCACCGTGGCCACCAGATCGGCGTCGCTAACGCCGATCTCCTGTCGCCAGCCCATCAGCTGCTCCACGTAGGCGTCGCCGAACAGCTCGCGGCCCGTGGACTTGGGCGGCTGCAGGCGGTAATACGCCTCCGCCTGCAGCCGCTCCAGCAGCTCCGCGCAGCAGCGGCCGGTGGCAGCCAGCCGTCCGCCTTCGTCCATCCCGGTCCGGCCGCCCGTAAGACGGCGCATCACGCCGTCGATGAGCATGTTGCCGGGACCGGTATCGAAGGCGGTGACCTGGCTGCTGTCCGCCCCTGCGGGAATTACGGTGATATTGCCAATGCCGCCGATATTCTGGAGCAGAAGGGTTTCCGCCGGGCTGTGGTACAGCAGGTACTCGGTATAGGGCACCAGGGGTGCGCCTTGGCCGCCTGCCGCCAAATCCGCAGGGCGGAAATCGGAGACGCAGGGGATGCCGGTCAGCTCGGCGATCACGGAGCCTTCGCCGATTTGGACGGTATACCCCTGCTCCGGCGCATGCCAGAGGGTTTGCCCGTGGGAGCCGATGACGCTGACGGCCTCCGGCGCGATTCCCGCCTTTGCCGCCACGGCCAAAGCCGCATCGGCATACAGCCTGCCCAGCCGCACATTCATTTCGCCCACCTTGTTTACGGTGGCGGACGCAGGATCGAAGAGGCAGAAGATCGCCTGCCGGGTATCCTCAGGATAGGGCAGATTCAGGAACGCCAGCAGCTTCACCGACAGGCCCGGGCTCTCCCCCGGCCGTCCCGCAATCTCCACCAACGCGGCATCAATTCCGTCCACGGAGGTGCCGGACATCAGCCCGATAGCATAGCGTGGTGCGCAGAGGTCTGTTTGTTTTGCCGCAGCAGTCCCGCCCGCGTTGCGCTTGCGTCTCCCCATCCCGCTCACCCCTTCACGGCGCCGACCGTGACGCCCTCCAGGAAGTAGCGCTGCAGGCTGAAGAACAGGATGAACATGGGCAGCGCCGAGATGGTAGCCCCGGCCATCATGGGCGAGAAGTACGTGGTGTTGGCGAAGCGGAAATTTTTCAGCCCCACCTGAATGGTTTGCATATCCATGGTCTTCGTCACCAAAAGCGGCCAGAAGAACGTATTCCAACTGTCCATAAAGGTCAGGATGGCGATTACCGCCATGACGGTCTTCGAAAGCGGCGCAATCACCTTGAAGAAAATCATGAACTGGCTCGCCCCCTCCACCTTGGCGGACTCGATGATTTCATTGGGAATGCTGCCCATAAACTGCTTGGCCAGAAAGATGTTGTACACAGTGACCAGGCTGGGCATGATGAGAGCAGTGTAGGTATTTTCCAATTGGAAGGTGTTCACAACCAGAATATACAGAGGCACCTGCGTCACCTGATAGGGAATCATCATTGCGGCAAGAAGGATGGTGAACAACACTGCCCGCCCTTTGAACCGCACCTTGGAAAAAGCATAACCCGCCATAGTGGCGAACAGGACGTTGGACACGGTGACACTCCCCGCTACAACTAGCGAGTTGAGAATCCAGCGGTAGGAATATTGGCTGTACTGGAAGAAGAACACGAAGGAATCCAGCGTGATTTTGCCGGGCAGGAGAGAATAATTCACCGCTCCCGCCTCCACCGGATCACCCAGGGAGGAAATCAGCATGAAGTAGATGGGAAACAGCGTCGCCAGAGCAAATACCAGAAGGAAGAAGCTCAGGATTCCATTGCGGGCCACGCGGATTTTCGGATTGCCGATATGGTTGTTGTATAAGGACATGGTGGGCTCCTCCCTTCTAGTATTCGATCTCTTTGCCGAGGAATTTGAACTGGATCAGGGACACAAGTGCGATAACGGCGGCCAACACCAGGGATTGGGCGGCTGCTTTGCCAAACTCGAAATACTTGAACGCATTGTCAAAAATCAGCAGGCCGACCATGGTGGTGGAGTGATTGGGTCCGCCGCCGGTCATCAGGTAAGCATTCTGGAATACCTGGAACGATCCGATGACAGCTGTCACTAGAAGAAACAGAATTGTCGGTTTTACAAAAGGCACCACAATATGCTGCAGCTTTTGCAGGAAGGAAGCTCCGTCCAGATCCGCCGCTTCATAATAGCTGTTGTCGATGCCGATCAGCGCCGCCAGGAAAATAATAATCGCTGCGCCATGGCTGGACAGCCAGCTCATCATCACCAGGGCCAGCATAGCGGTAGCACTGGAGCCCAGCCAATTCTGGTTGGAGATGCCGAAGAAGCTGATCAGCTTGTTGAAAATACCGGCAGGCAGCGGGTCATAGATCCACAGCCACACCACGGACAAGGCCACACCCGAGGCAACGGTGGGCAGGTAGTAGATGCCCTTGAACACATTCTGCACCTTCTTGCGCAGGGGCAGGATCATAATGGCGATGACGAAGGAGAGGAACAGGTTAAAGGGAACGGTCAACAGTGTGTACACGAGGGTATTGCGGATGGACTTCCAGAACAGAGAGCTCTCGAAGGTGGCCACATAGTTGTCGAAGCCGATGTAGGTGGACCCGAGAGGTTTGTATTCCTGAAAGCTGATAATGAAGGCCTTGATGACCGGATAGGCGGTAAACAGCGCGTACACCACCAGGGCAACGGCAATGAAGACATAGCCCGGAAAATTGTCCGTATGCTTGCGGCGTCTCCCCGCCGGTTTGGCTGCACGTTCGTTGGATGTGGACACGGCCATGGCGAAGCTCCCTTCTCATTCATGGGACTTTACAAAAAAGCCGGGGAGGGGCCCAGCCGGGAGCCGCCTGCGCCTTATGGGCAAGCGGCTCGGCCGGCCGGGACACTCCTCCGGTGGAGAGGCTAGGGCGTGTCTGAAAACTCCGAGGGGAGCAGATTTTAGCGAATTTTTGTTCATGGCAAGGCACTTTTGCGTTAGTTCACCGGGGGTACGTCAAGCGAAAGTAACGCAGCAAGGGACGAAAAGGCGCTAAAAGATGCCCTCAACGAGTTTTCAGACACGGCCTAGTTAATCCTTGACGATGCCAGTATCTCCGAAGGCTTTGACAGCCGCCTCGGTAATGGCTTTATGCATATCCTCCGGCTTGATTTCGCCGGCTAACAAAGCCTGCATCTTCGGAATGATGACCTCATTCTCCAGCTTGGTGGCCTTGGCGCCCAGCTCAACCGGGATATCCGGACGGGCGGGAGCGGCGTGGGAGAGAAGCACCTTCACAGCGGCTTCGTTCTCAGGGCTGCGGCTGATGGTAATGCTCTTGGCGGCTTCGGCACCGGTTTTGCTGATGTGGGCCACGAACAGCTCGCTGTTGGTTTCGGCGGCTACCTTGCCGCTGGCCAGGAAGTAGGCGGCCTTGACCACGTTGGCTTTATGCTCGGCGGTGGGCTCCTTTTTGCCGCGGAAGGTGACATAGCCGTCTACCACGGTGCTGGAAACAGCAGGCTGGCCGAGGAAGCTGGGCACCGGCAGCACGATGTAATCCACCTTGATGCTGTCCTTAACGGCGCTGCCGTCCTTGGCGTCAATCTTGCCGTTGTTGGTTTTGGCGGAGTTTTCGAAGGTAGCCAGACCCTTGCCGGTAATCATGGTTTGGCCGGTGAGGAACATGTTCCAGCGTTTACCTGCGTCGATGGAGCCTAATTCCTTCGGCATGGAGCCGTCGTCGATCATTTCACGGACCGCCTTCAGGACACCCAGATAGTTTTTGCTGGTGTAGGCATACTTCAGATCCTTGGTGAAGGGAGAGGGCATACCGGCGTTTTTCACCAAAATGCTCAGATAATCCTTGGACGCCACACCGGAGGTGGCGAAGACGAAGCCGTACCGTTTGGTGGCGTTGCCGTCCTTAACTACGCCCTTCTTGATAGCCTCGCGGAATTCTTCATAGGTCCAGCCGGATTGTTGAACCTTTTTCCAATCGATGCCTGCCGCTTCAAGGAATTCTCTGTTGCCTCCAATAGCATGGGCCTCCATATAAGCGGGGAAGCCGTACAGGCTTTTCCCGTTCTTCATATATTCCAGAGGGCCCGGATCAAAGTCCGAGACCATCTTGGCGTCGGCCAGGCTGGTAATATCCATAAGCATCCCCTGCTGCACGTACTTGGAGATGCCGTCGGAGCCGATAAACGCGATGTCAGGCGGGCTGCCTGCGTTCACCTGGGTGTCCAGCTTCTGGGTCATGTCCTCCCAACTGGCGGGTTCGATTTTTAGCGTTAAATTGGGATAAAGAGCGTTGAAATCCTTGGCCATCTGCTCGAATTTCTTCTGGAAGTTGGCCGAAACCGGGGGAAGCAGGGCAGTGATGGTGTCCTTCTCGCCGGAAGCGGCGGCGCTTGCAGCAGGTGAGCCTCCCGCAGATGCGGCTGGGGCGGGAGAAGAGGCGTTGTCCTTACCGCCGGAGCAGGCGGCCAGGGGCGCTAGGGATAAAACGGCGGCTAACATGAGGGAGATGGACTTTCCTTTTGTAATCATTCCTTGCTTCCTCCTTTTAATGGTCAAAATGTATGGGATGAGTCAGAACTTCCGGTTCGTGTGGTGTACATGGAGCGATCGGCACCCATCTGGCTAACCGCGTTTACTCTTGCGGGGCGGTGACGCCCTGGTGCTTGCGGATAGCCTGCTTGAGCATTCCCTTGGTTTCGTCCAAGAGCTTCTGGCCGGCGGAGACATCCAATCCGGTGACCAGCATCAGGATGGCCAGCTTGCAGCTGCCTCCCGCCTCGGCCAGGGCGTGAGCCGCTTCGGCTTCTCCGGCGCCGCAGGCGGCTGTAATGATGCGGACCGCCCGATCCCGGAGCTTGGCGTTGGTAGCCTTCAAATCCACCATGAGGTTGTCGTAGGTTTTGCCCAGCTTCACCATCACGCTGGTGGTGAGCATGTTAAGCACCAGCTTCTGGGCGGAGCCGGACTTAAGCCGGGTGGAGCCCATTATGACCTCCGGACCCACCACCGGAGCGATGGTCACCTGGCATACCTCTGCCAGCCGGGAGTTCCGGTTGTTAACCACGCCGATGGTGGCGGCGCCCAGCTCTCCCGCCTTCCTCAAGGCGGCGATGACGAAGGCGGCGCTGCCGCTGGCGGAGATGCCCACCACCGCATCCCGGGCGGTGATACCGCAGCGCTCTACGAGGGCGATGCCCTCCTCGGCCAGATCCTCGAAGCCCTCCACCGCTGTGCGGAGGGCGACATCGCCTCCGGCGATATGTCCCTGGATCAGCTCCGGCTCTACGCCGAAGGTGGGGGGGCATTCGGAGGCGTCCAGTACACCCAGCCGACCGGAGGTGCCGGCCCCGATGTAAAATAACCTGCCGCCGTCAGCCAGGCGGCTGTGGATCATGTCCACTGCCTGCTCAATGCGGGGGATTTCCTCCGCCACTGCCGCCGGCACCTTGGCGTCCTCCCGGTTCAGAAGCGCCAGCATCTCTTCGGTTGTGCATTCGTCAATGCTCCGGGTTGCCGGATTGATGGTCTCCGTCGTTAAGCCCGCTAAATATTCATTCATGCGCATTCTCCTACCTGGTTGTGTTAGTTTTCAGCATGATCATGAGGGGAAACAAGGAGTTGTTGTTAGGTTACCTGCCATGCGATTGCTTTAAGCATAGTACCAATGCGCTTTTACTGTCAATCGTTTTTTGGAATAAAATTTCGGATTAAAAAAATAAAATGATTATTATGCTCCAAAATTATATGGGAAATCGTAAAAAATATTCCTCTTACTTTTCATGATAGCGGTTAATGAAAGGGCTTACATAAACACGTATATTGTTCGGACTTCCGGATTATGTCCGGCTCTGTCCGGTAGAGTGGTAAAAAACGGCGCTTTGTTAGACCAAGCGCCGCGTGGCAGATGAGCGGATTAGGAAAACTTGAGGCGACCCTAACCCCTTCTGTGTTTGGCGGAAAGAATATTGTGGGTTTTCAAGAGGTATTTTTTGATGGAGGTGTACTCTGCGCTGGCTACACCGGCAAACAGAATGTCAATTACGGTCAACATGGCAATCCGGGAGCCCATAGCTCCGCTGCGCATGGTGATCTCCTGGGAGGAGAAGGTCAGCACAATATCCGATCGCTGAGCCAGCTCGCTTTTGCCGAAGCGGGTCAAGGCTATAGTGGTGGCGCCGTTTTTGAGAGAGATGTCCAGAGCGTCCAGAATCTCCTCGGTATCACCCGAATTGGAAACAAAAACAGCCACGTCGCCGCGCTCCAAAAGGGTTGCTGCAGTAAGCTGGCTGTGCCCGTCCGTATAGGCATGGCACATCTTGTTAATCCGCGAGAATTTCTGCTCTCCGTCCCGGCATACCAGGCCGGATGCACCAATGCCGAAGAAGACGATGCGGTGGGTTTCCCGCAGTGCCTTTACAGCTTTGGCCACCTCTGTGTGGTCGATAATGGACAGGGTATCGTCAATGGATTTGGCGTTGTTGCGGGCCACATTGGAGATGATGACATCAAGCTCATCTCCCGGCTGGATATCGGAATAATGGGCGGGCTGCTCCTCATCATGGGAGCCCAAGGCGGCGGACAAGCTGACAATAAAGCTGCGGTATCCGTTATAACCCATGGTTTTGCAGAAGCGGAGCACGGATGCGTCGCTGGTACGGCTGAACAAGGCTAGACTTTTGATGGAAAGATGGGGGATCTCGCCCGGATTGGCAAGGATATACTCGGCGATGAGCTTTTCGACGGGGGTGAGGCTTTCCTTCACATCCCGGATTTTGAGCAAAAGATTGTTCTGAATGGCCATAGAAGGTACCTGCGCATTCTTATAGATTTACCTTCATAGTAAAGGGAGAGGGGGTTGTTGGCAAGCAATGGTATATGATGTAATGACTGAAATTTAATTTCGTTGTTATTGTATCATAGTGGAATAAAATTTTAAAGACTAACTTGTTGTTTTAAAAGGTGGATGCTATAATGGCGGCAAATAAGAAAAGAAAATTTTGATTTTGTGTCATATAAACTAACATGAAAGCAGGATGGACACATGGATCAGCTCCAGCATACCGCTCTTCGCGAGCAAATCGGTCAAATGGTCATGTGCGGGTTTTCCGGAAAAAAGCCCACAGAGGATATTTTGCGGCTTATCCGGGAGTACAGATTGGGCAATGTGATCTATTTCAGGGATAATATCGGCACGCCGGAGGAGGTGCGGCAGCTTTCCGTTACTCTTCAGGAGGCGTCTAGGCTGGCAGGAAACGGCCCTTTATGGATAGCCGTTGATCAGGAAGGCGGAATGGTGGCGAGAATAGACCGGCAGGTGGCGCTTATGGCTGGAAATATGGCCTTAGGCGCAGCAGGATCGCCGGAGCTCGTATATGAAACGGCGCGGATTTCAGGAATGGAGCTGCGGAGCTTGGGCATTAACCTGAACTTTGCACCGTGTGTGGATGTGAATAACAACAAAGCAAACCCGGTTATTGGCGTTCGTTCCTATGGGGAGGATGCGGGAGTGGTGGGTCTTATGGGCGCCCGGGCCGTGCAGGGTTATCAGGATGCGGGCATCAGTGCTTGTCCCAAGCATTTTCCGGGGCATGGAGATACAACGGCGGATTCCCACTTGGAGCTGCCGACCGTGCCCCATGATTTGGAGCGGCTACGCCAGGTTGAATTGCCTCCATTCGTGAGTGCTATTGCAGCCGGAGCGGATGTGGTGATGACCGCCCATGTGCAATTCCCTGCTTACGATGCCAGCGGGCTTCCGGCTACATTGTCTGCCGCCGTACTTGAGGGGCTTCTGCGCGAAGAGCTGGGGTTCGGTGGAGTTATTGCCACGGATTGCCTGGAAATGAAGGCTATTTCCGGAACGGTGGGGGTTGGCCGGGGTGCTGTTATGGCGGTGAAGGCGGGAGCAGACCTGGTTCTGGTTAGCCATACACCGGAGCTGCAGCTTGAAGCGCTGGAGGCGATTTATCAGGCTGTTTTATCGGGAGAGCTGCCGCAGGAGAGGATTACCGCGTCCGCCCGCCGCATCCGGGAGGCCAAGGCCCGCCGGGAGGAAGCGTGGCAGCAGTTGGTTCGGGAGCAGGGTATACCCGAAGTCGGTGCTCCGGAGCATATGAAGGCTGCCGGGGAAGCGGCGGAACGGGCGGTGACGCTGGTCAAAGCGGCGGGGGAGGGCGGTTTCCCTCTGGATGACGCCGCACCGACGCTGGTGATTTGGCCCCGTGTGGAGGCCCGGACGGATGTGGACGAAGCCATCCGCCAGGAGATAACCCTGGGCAAGGCGTTGGCGCCTTATATCGCAGATCTGCAGGAGCTTGCCGTAAGTCTTGCACCGGATGATGCGGAGATAGAAGCTGTGCTGGCTGCCGTTCGGGCAGGTCGGCTGCAGATTGTGGCAGGCACCTACAACGCGGCCTTTAATCCGGGCCAGGCCCTGCTGGTGCAGACACTGATGGAGCTCCCCGGAGCCAAGGTAACGGTGGCGGCGCTGCGCAGCCCTTATGACTTGCTTTCTTTTACCGGCGTGCAAACGTATGTGGCCTGCTACGAAAACCGGCCCCTTATGCTGCAGGCTGCTGCTAAGGTGCTTACGGGCCGCTTGCACGCTTCGGGTAAACTGCCGGTAACCCTCTCGGCGGATTATCCTGCCGGTTGGGGAATATCCTGATCTTGACATTGGGCGGCGAACGGATGCTATGATGAGGATGAACTGATACCGGCAAGCGGCGCAGATTTTGTGTGCTGCTTCATTAATGGAGGTTAACTCATTGAGCCAGGAAATTTTGTCCGTGATCCAGCATTATACTCCTGCCTATCTCGCCACAGTCGAGGACGGCAAGCCGAGAGTCCGTCCTTGGGGCCTGCCCCATCTGGATACCGAAACCGGCAGACTTTACTTCAGCACATCCAGCACCAAAGCCGTGTATGAGCAGCTCCTGACGGTGCCTTATGTGGAATATTCCCAGACATCTCCTGAGAATGTGTGGGTCAGAATCAGCGGGGCAGTCCAATTCGATGAAACGCCCGAGGCGAAGGAAGCGCTCTTCAAGCATGAGCCGCAATTGGCCAACATCTACAAAACCCCCGATAATCCCGTGTTCAAAATTTTCTACCTGGAGGAAGCCCGGGTAACCGTGGATGATTACACCCCCAACCCGCAGCGGGTGTATGAGTTCAAAAACGGCAGCTTCACCCTTCAGGCGTAAGCCTGTCCCGAGGGGGAATCCTTGCGGTAAAGCCGAACAGGGTAACCAGTTGTAAGCTGCCCTGAGCAGAGTGTGTACATAGAAGCATTGCAGCAGCAAATGGGGACGGAACCGTTAATCGCGGTGGAAACTTAGGGATCGGAATTGATTCATCCGGATCACGTTTCTTTAGGCGGTTAAGCGGGGATCCGCCCTTTTTGCGCTGTAAAACATATATTAAATGCCATATATTTACATACTCCCAAGGTGATAAAGTGGCATTTCCCCCCCTTGTCGTCCATTATCCCCTACACTCAGGAAGCCTGCCCAAAGCCTAAACTACCCATAAAGGAAGCAAACACCAATCAAAAGCAGGTTCACTACCTATAAAGGAAGCAACCACCAATCAATAGCAGGTTCCCTATCTATAAACGAAGCAGCCTACCAATTAATTGCTGGTCCATCTGTGCTAAAAATGACGTTCGACTCAACTCAACCCCATCTAGCGGATATCCCCTCAAATCAAATCGATCGGTTTGGTTACATTCTCGACTCCCCACTAACCAGACGCCCGAACCACACGCCCGAACCACACGCCCGAACCACATGCCCGAACCACACGCCCGAACCACACGCC
>JAEWIS010000011.1 GCA_023386955.1 Bacillota bacterium | reverse complement strand
TTTCACCTGTGCTTCCAGTAACTCCGGTAACACCAGTAGCCCCAGTCGCGCCAGTGACCCCAGTCTCGCCAGAAGCTCCAGTCTGGCCAGTAGCTCCAGTCTCGCCAGTAATTCCAGTCACGCCAGTGGCTCCAGTACCGCCAGTAGCTCCGGTCACGCCAGTCGCTCCAGTAACACCAGTAGTTCCAGTGATGCCGATAGTTCCGGTTTCGCCCGTAGCTCCAGTAACGCCGGTAGCCCCAGTTTCGCCAATAGCCCCAGTCCCGCCAGTGTCTCCGGTCTCGCCGATAGCTCCGGTAACGCCAGTAGCCCCAGTAACGCCGGTGGCCCCAGTCTCACCGGTAGCTCCAGTGCCGCCAGTGGCTCCCGTAGCGCCAGTAACACCGGTTACGCCCGTAACCCCAGTCCCACCGGTAGCACCAATAAGGCCGGTAGCTCCTGTACTTCCGGTAATGCCAGATGCTCCAGTCCCACCTGTAGCTCCTGAATTTCCCGTAGCACCCGTAGCACCCGTAACTCCGGTGGCACCGGTTGTGCCCGTAGCCCCGGTTCGCCCCGTGGGGCCAGTCGTCCCAGTCGCTCCAGTCGCTCCGGTTGTCCCAGTCGCTCCAATCGCTCCAGTAGCGCCCGTACGCCCGGTCGGGCCTGTTGCACCTGCCGCACCTGTCGCGCCGGTTACACTTGCGGTCAGGTCTACTGCACTCATCAAAATAACGTCTTCCACCAAAATACTGGTTGTGGCAGGCTGCGGGGCCATGCTGATGGAGATCTGCGCAGAAGCGGTTCCCGCGGGTGCAGGTGTGGTGACTCCTTCAAATACCTGCCATTGGGAGCTGGAGAAAAAACCGGGGGGGATTACCAGAGTGAATCCGTTGCCGAGATAGATTGCGGAGCTGGTGAAGAAATTTACCGTCAGAACCACTACCGGACTTGTTCCGGCAAACGGGTACGCCACAGATATGGACGTATACAGCCCTTCTCCGGGAGAGGCGGGGATTGCCTGCTGCAGGGAGGCGTTGGGAAGTCCGGCCAAAAGCTGGGCGCTTTGAAAACCGCTTTTGGATATGGAGCTGACCACCGTATTAACGGACACCCAATTGGTTAATCCCTGCTCAAAGCTGTAATTGAGGATGCGGTTATTCAGTTGTATGGCCACTTAAGTCATCCACTCCTGTTTATTTTAGATCCCAGGGGCTTTTGCAAAGTTATCAAGAACACTGGCAGGCGTTGTCCACGGCCTAAATCACAGGAACGATTGTTCAAGCGGTTGCCGTTCGTTCAAGGGAGTAAAACAGACGCTGCACCTCCTTTTTCCAGGGGTTGGAATCGGCTCTTACGAGGGAAGCACACCCAAACACACAACGCTGCCGGTAAGCAGGCAATACCGCTGTGTGTTGCCGGATGGCTGACATTTCGATTAGCAGTTATTACAATCTATGCATGAAAAAGGGATGTAGGACTCCTGGTCCGGTAGAATAAACGGGGGCTTGGTCGAATATTCGGGGATTTAGGCCGTGTTTGCAAACACGCCATAGAAGAATGGAGGTTCAATGCTTAGCGGGGATTTCCCGGCGCAGCTTTTCAAAAATAGAGTTGACGCCTACCCACCATTCGGGATCCTCTGCATACCGGGTGTTCAACCATTGGATGGGATGAGCGCCCTCAGGTCGGGTACGGCTGATAGAGAGGATGGTTTTGGAGGCAATATGGGCCGAGTCGGCAATACTGGTGTTAAATGCCTGCCAGCTGTGATGCACATTGAAGGGATTGTTCGCGATTTGCTTTGCATGCTTCTTTTCCTTGGGCACATAACCCTGTTCCTGTCCGGTAATGGCGAAGAGAAGCAGCGGATTCAGGTTGTTCCTCTCAGCAGCTTCGAGAATTGCAGGAAAATACGGCTCTTCAGCCAGCAAGGATCGGCGGGACTGAAGCCAGCTCTTCAATTCCACTGTGTCAATGGGGTAGTAGGTATACTCATGGGGAAGCGGGGAGTCCGAAACAATAGGCAGGGACATAGAATCAGCGGACGGTAAAAAGAGGGAGGGACTTGGGCCGGCTTCAGGGGAAAGAACCGGTTTAGCCGGAACACCTGCAGCCCACACAAGCAGCATGAGCATGACAACACCGGCCAATTGCCGGAATCTGCGGAGCGCAGGGAAAGAAGCCGGATGGGCAGAGGCCTTCGGAGGAAACCCCTCCTGCAAAAGCGTCTCCTTTTTGACCAATGCCGGATTGAGGGATGTTGGTGAAGGATTGGAAGCGGCAGTCATTTGATGTTTGCCCATCCACACCTCAAGCTGCGCAAGAGCAGGCTCCTCCAGCTCCAGCAGCAGGCAAGCCTCCAGCACATCCTGGGTCAAAAGTGGCGCTGCCCCCTCCTGATTCAAACGTGCCAGCAGCCTCTGACGGAGTATGACCCGGGTGCTCTCCTCAAATTCCGGCAGCTGGACATCGATGATCCGATGAATGGCATTGGAGAACACATCCTCCTGCTGCTCTGCAGTGAACCCGGGATGTTTGCCGGCAATATAGTGTTTGACCCGTCTAATGACTGTATCGTCGATAATCGCCCGTTCTTCCGGAAGCCCCTTCTGCTGCAGCATATTCACGCTATCCACCATTCCGCGTATGATATGAATATTTTACCATATGCTCCCCGATTGGGGAACTTCCTGTGCATACAACCTTCATAACTTGCCCATACTAAACGTAAGCCTGCCTGTTGACTCACGTGCGGCAGTCGTATATCATAGAATATATAAATTTTCCATACAAGCTTGGATGGGGAGTAGTAGACGGATTTTCCTTCACAGAGAGCGGAGCCGGTAACGGCTGCAAGGTTCCGCGTAGGAGCAAGCATCCACGAAGTCGCCCCGGAGCTGCAGATTGGAGGGACCCGAGAGGGTGCCGTGTACAATTTGCCGGCAGACGGCCGTTATCCGTTTATTGAGTGCCGCAGGCGTACCCTTATGGTTGTGCCGCGGAATGAAGGTGGTACCACGGAAGCGTTAGCCTTTCGTCCTTTGATGAGGACGGAGGGCTTTTTTTGTTGGCTTGAACTCAATTTGAATGAAATGGCGGAGGGGATTCACATGGCAGAACTGCATGAAGAAGCGCTGGAAACAGCCGCAGCCGACACGTCCAAAGCGGCCGGCGGCATGCCGACCACATACGATCCGAAGGAAGCGGAAACCAAGTGGTATGAATATTGGAAGCAAAACGGGTATTTCGAAGCGGGCAAACGTCCGGACAAGGAAATCTTCACCATCGTGATCCCGCCCCCGAATGTAACGGGAATGCTGCATATCGGGCATGCGCTGGATTTTACCCTGCAGGATATTCTCACCCGGATGAAGCGGATGCAGGGCTACGACACCCTGTGGCTGCCGGGTTCGGACCATGCCGGAATCGCGACCCAAACCAAGGTGGAGCAGAAGCTCCGTGCCGAAGGGATTACCCGCTATGATCTGGGCCGGGAGAAGTTCCTGGAGAAGGTGTGGGAGTGGAAAGGGCACTATAACGACATTATCCGCGACCAATGGGCCAAAATGGGCCTGGCGCTGGATTATTCCCGGGAGCGGTTTACCCTGGATGAGGGCCTGAACAAGGCAGTCCGCCAGGTGTTCGTCAAGCTGTATGAGAAGGGCCTGATTTACCGGGGCAAATATATCATCAACTGGGACCCGGCAGCCCGTACGGCCTTGTCGGATATTGAAGTGGAATATAAGGAAGTGCAGGGGCATCTGTATCACCTGGAGTATCCCTTGAAGGACGGCAGCGGCAGCATCATCGTGGCAACCACCCGTCCGGAGACCATGCTGGGCGATACGGCGGTAGCCGTCAACCCCAAGGATGAGCGCTACGCCCATCTGATCGGCAAGACATTGGTGCTTCCAATTGTGGGCCGGGAAATTCCGGTGATTGCAGACGACTATGTGGAAAAAGAGTTCGGCAGCGGTGCGGTTAAGATTACCCCCGCCCACGACCCCAACGACTTCGAGGTAGGCAGACGCCATAATCTGCCTCAAGTCCTGGTTATGGACGAAACCGGCACCATGAACGAAAATGCTGGCAAATACAACGGGCAGGACCGTTTCGAATGCCGCAAGCAGCTGGTTGCCGATCTGAAGGAGCAGGGGGTGCTGGTAAAGATTGAGGACCATCTGCATCAGGTGGGCCACAGCGAACGCAGCGGCGCCGTCATTGAGCCGTACCTGTCCACGCAATGGTTCGTGTCCATGAAGCCGTTGGCGGAGCGGGCGATTGCCGCCCAGAAGAGCGGTAAGGGCACCCATTTTGTGACGGAGCGTTTTGAACGGACGTATATGCAATGGATCGAAAATGTCCGCGATTGGTGTATTTCCCGCCAGCTGTGGTGGGGCCACCGGATTCCCGCCTACTATTGTGAGGCTTGCGGCGAGCTGCATGTTTCCGAAGAAGAAGTGACGGCTTGCGCCAAGTGCGGAAGCGCCCAAATCCGCCAGGACGAGGATGTGCTGGATACCTGGTTCAGCTCCGGGCTGTGGCCGTTCTCCACACTGGGCTGGCCGGAAGCTACCGATGATCTGAAGCGGTACTATCCCACCAGCGTGCTGGTTACGGGTTATGACATTATTCCGTTCTGGGTGTCCCGGATGATCTTCATGGGATTGGAATTCACCGATGAAATCCCCTTCAAGGATGTGCTGATTCACGGTTTGGTGCGGGATTCGGAAGGACGCAAGATGTCCAAGTCCCTGGGCAACGGTGTGGACCCGTTGGAGGTTATCGAGAAGTACGGCGCGGACGCCATGCGCTTCATGATTTCCACCAGCAGCACGCAAGGCCAGGACCTTCGTTTCCGGTGGGAACGGGTGGAGCAAATCCGCAATTTTGCCAACAAGATCTGGAATGCCTCCCGCTTTGCACTGATGAATCTGGAGGGTGTGGAGCTTGCGGATGTTCACCTGAACCGGAAGCTGTCTACCTCCGACCGTTGGGTTCTTCACCGTCTGAACGAGACTGTACGGGATGTTACCCGGCTGATGGATCAATACGAATTCGGCGAAACCGGCCGGCTTTTGTATAACTTTATCTGGGATGACCTGTGCGACTGGTACATTGAGTTCGCCAAGCTGTCCCTCTACGGCACCGATGTGGAAGCCAAGACTAGCACCCAAGCGGTTCTCGCGTATGTGCTGGACCGGACGCTGCGCCTGATCCATCCGTTTATGCCGTTTATCAGCGAAGAGATCTGGCAGCATCTGCCCCATGAAGGCGAGACCATCATGCTGTCCGATTGGCCGCAATACGACCCGGCCTTGGAAGCGCCGGAGGCTGTTGGCGAGATGGCTTTCCTGATGGATATTATCCGTTCGGTGCGGAATATCCGGGCGGAAGTGAATGTGCCCATGTCCAAAAAAATCGAGCTGCTGCTGAAGCCCGCAGACACCCAAGCCCAAGCGGCCTTGGAGCGGAACACGGAATACCTGAAGCGCTTCTGCGGCACCTCGCTGCTTGAAGTGAACACCGCACTGGAAGCGCCGGCCAAGGCCATGACTGCTGTGGTAACAGGAGCCGAGCTGTATCTGCCTCTGGCAGGTCTGATTGATATTGCCCAGGAAATTGCCCGTCTGGAGAAGGAAATCCAGAGCCTCAACAGCGAAGTTGAGCGTGTCGAGAAGAAGCTGGCCAATGAAGGTTTTGTCGCCAAGGCTCCGGCCAAGGTAATTGAGGAAGAGAAGGCCAAGATGGCCGACTATTCCGCCAAACGTGAAATTGTGGCAGCCCGCCTGGCGGAGCTGAAGGGTTAATTGAAGCAACGGACATAGCAGAGTCAGCGTCTTTATGAAGGCGCTGGCTCGCTTGTGCGATAAAGAATGAATATATATTCGCATACATGAACGAGAGGGATAGGTTGGCTTGAGGCCGACAAAACGTGTTTGAGCTTCCAAGACAAGCCTATCCCGGTAGTGAATGTTGTCCAGTGAATATATATCCGCCCTGGAGCTTTTTCTAATTTTCGCCAATTATCCGTCGCAAGCGTGACAGATGGCTGTATCCGAAGGGACAGCCGATCATATAGTGATAAGGGATGAGCTCATGGTACATGAGAATCGGATCGACAATAGGAATGATTTGGACCGGGAACACAGCGGAAAGCCGGAGACGGGAGAGCATACGGAGTTCGCGGAAGCCGGGCTGGGGGATTACCGGGAAGCGGTGGAATGGATCACCGGGCTGGTATCCCTGGGGATGAAACCCGGGCTGAAGCGTATGGAGCGGCTGATGGACATGCTGGACCACCCGGAGCGCAGACTGAAGTTTATTCATGTGGCGGGCACCAACGGCAAGGGCTCCACCTGCGCCTATCTGACTAAGGTGCTGTTGGCTAACGGCTATGATGTAGGCACCTTTACCTCCCCTTATATCGAAAAGTATACCAACCGGATCCAATACAACGGATTGGATATACCGGAGGAGGAGCTGCTGCGCCTCTGCCGCCGGCTGAAGCCTCTTGTGGAGGAAATCGCTGCTACAGAGCTGGAATCCCCCACGATGTTCGAGGTTTCCACGGCACTGGCTTTGATGTATTACGGTACCGTAACCTACCCGGATTATGTAGTCTGGGAAACCGGGCTTGGGGGAAGACTGGATTCCACCAATATCGTCACTCCGGTGATATGTGTCATTACCAATGTAGGGCATGATCATATGGAAATTCTGGGTGACACACTGGCCAAGGTGGCGGAGGAGAAGGCGGGGATTATCAAATCCGGAGTGCCGGTGGTGACGGCCTGCGATCAGCCACCCGTGCTGGAGGTGATCCGCGCCAAAACGAAGGAGCTGCAGGCGCCTTTGTATGAACTAGGGCGGCAGTTTTCTTATGAGGTGAAGTCGGAGGAGTTGAACCGGCAGAGCATTCACTGGAACGGTCCGTTTTGCCGGTACGACAATCTGGTTGTGGGGCTGAATGGCCCCCATCAGTTGAAGAACGCTTCGGTAGCAATGATGGTGATTGAGGTTCTGCGGCAGTATCAGGCACTGGTGCTGGAAGAGGATTCCTTGTATGCCGGTTTTGCGGAGGCACGCTGGCCCGGACGGCTGGAGCTGATTTCCGCCAATCCCCGGGTTCTCCTGGACGGCGCCCATAATCCGGAAGGAGCGGAGAGTCTTGCCCGGGCACTGGAGGGACGCGCCTACGCCCGGCAGAAGCTTCATCTGATGATGGGCATGATTTCCACCAAGAATCATACGGGCTATCTGGAGCATATACTGCCTATAGCAGACACTGTGATCTTTACGGAACCGGATTTCCATAAAAAACTGGATGCCGCCAAGCTGGCGGAGCTTGCCATGCCTTTGGCGTCCCGCCTCTCCCCGCAGCCTGCCATCATCATAGAGCCCGACTGGAAAAAAGCGCTGGAGCGGCTTACCGCTCTCACTTCGCCCGGGGACCTGGCGGTTGTATCGGGCACATTGTACTTAATATCTGACGTTCGGACCTGGATGTTGTATCATACCGATTCTGAAAAGGGCTGGTGAGACGCGCGTGAACACTTCGGAGCACGTTCATTTTATAGGAATTGGCGGTTATGGGATGAGCGCCATCGCCAAAGTTATGCTGGAAATGGGCTTCCATGTGTCGGGGTCCGACCTGGCGCAGCAGGAATTGACCGAGAAGCTGGCCAAAAAGGGAGCCGACGTGTTCATCGGCCACGAAGCCGAGCATGTGCAAGGGGCCGACCTGGTCGTGTATTCCACCGCGCTGTCCAAGGATAATGTGGAGATCAAACGTGCGGAAGAGCTGAATATTCCCGTTATCCACCGCTCGGAGATGCTGGCCCGGCTGTTGAATACCAAGAAGGGCGTTGCGGTTGCAGGCGCCCACGGCAAAACCACCACCTCCTCCATGATTTCGCTGGTGCTGGAGCAGTGCGGAATGGATCCGACGTATATTATCGGGGGCGAAATCCTTAATCTTGGCAGCAACGCCAAGGCGGGCAAGGGCGACTATGTAGTGGCCGAAGCGGATGAAAGCGACGGCACCTTCCTGCAGTACCACCCCTACCTGGGCGTGGTCACCAACATTGAAGCGGATCATCTGGAGCATTACGACGGGGATTTCGAAAAGCTTAAAAGCGCTTATGCCCGTTTCCTGAGCCAAGTCAAATCGGACGGCAAGGCGGTGGTATGCGCCGACGATCCTTATATCGAAGCCATGCTTCCTGAACTGGGCGGCAAGGCCGTTACCTACGGGCTGGGGAAAGGAGCGGATTATTCCGCCCATGACCTGATTCTGGGTGACCGCAGGGTCCAGTTCACGGTTCATCATAAAGACGAGATTCTGGGGACCATGAGGCTGTCCGTCCCCGGCAAGCACAATGTGTACAACGCTCTGGCGACCCTGATTGTCTGCCTGGATGCTGGCTTAAGCTTCAGCCAGATCGCAGAGGCCATTGTGGACTTCCGCGGCGCCAAACGCCGGTTCCAGGTGATGGGGGAGTCGGGTGGCATCCTGGTCATTGATGATTATGCCCACCATCCCACCGAGATTGAAGCCACCATCAGCGCAGCCAGAGCAACGGGCAAACGGATTGTGGCCGTCTTCCAGCCCCAGCGCTACACCCGGACCTTTTTCCTGCTGGACCAGTTCAGCAGAGCGTTCCCGGAAGCCGATGAGGTGGTGCTGACGGATATCTACAGCCCGGCGGGAGAGCAGCAGATCGAAGGCATCAGCTCCGCCCGGCTGGCAGGCCTGATCCGGGAGAACAGCAATCCGCAGGTGCGCCATCTGCCCACCAAGGATGATGTGTTCGACTATTTGCAGAGTACGGTAACCAGCGGTGATTTGGTCATCACGATGGGTGCAGGCGACATCTGGAAGGTAGCCGACCGGTTGGCCAAGGATCTGCGGGCTAGGTACGGCGAGGAATAAATGGAATGAAAAAAGTACGCCCCGGAATCCCTCCCTAAAGAGGCGGCCCGGGGCGTTTTTGCCTCCATAACTTGGACTTCCCTGTTCTAACTCTTCCATCTCTATCATAAAGTAAACTATCGATGAGTTGGACAAGGAGAGATACGGATGAATAAAGCAAGAATCACATACCGTTTTGACGGGGATAAGGACAAGCGGAATGACGGAGTGAATGATGCCGGGAACGGACGCGAGCCCAATAGAGTGATTCCTTTGTTCCAGGAGGAGTACCAGGTGGTGGAGGAGCAGAAGGGGCCGGAGCAAGAGGACGCTTCCGGAAGCCAGGAGGACTATTGGCAGCAGAAGGGCTCACGTGGTCCCTCCCAGCAGCGGGAAATCCGGGATTATCAGAGCCTGAACCAGTATACGACGGATTTTGGCGCGTGGAGCAGCCCATTCGATGCGGAAACCCAGCGGATCGAGGACATGATCCGGGAGTCCAACGAACGGGAAGGCCGCCGTCCTATGGGGGATCCCATTTCGGGGCGGCCTGACGGCTACCGCTACAGAAGGCCGGAGGGCCGGACTAGTGCCGAAGACAGCCGCGGCTACCGGGAGCAGCAGCTGCGCGAAACGGCGAATCTGCCTGCGGATGAGGAATGGCTGCGGGAGGACGGCACCCCCGGCTTTGAGGGGGACGTTCAGCCGGAAGGCCCTTATGTGCGGCGCCGGACAGTTCGTTGGGACCAGGAGGCCGAGGACCGCAATGATCCCGATGGCCCTACCTGGGGCGGCCCTGCCTGGGATGGGCCGGAGGTCAGCGGTCCCCGGTATGTGCGCCATAACCGCACCCCGTGGCTGAAAATCACCGCAGCTATTGCCGGAGCAGCGGTGACCGGGGTGATGCTGGGTTTCCTGGCGCTGTCCCTGTTCAACGGCCCGGACGATACAAGCGGAGGCAGCACTGCCCAGACGGCCCAAAATCCGGCCGGCCAAGGGCAGAATGCGCTGCCGGTAAACGGAAACGTCCAGAATGCCGCCGGCGGCACAGCGGCAGGGGCCGGAGCAGCGGCTTCCTCCGGCAAGGAGATCGCCATGGCATATGCAGGCAAAACCTACTCGCTGCTCCAAAACGGAACCTTCTCCGCCCAACAGGGTGCGGATCAGGCCAAAAGCGATTTGCTGAAAAAAGGTTTGGCCGCAGCCAGTGAACAAACAGACAAATATTATGTATTCGCAGGCATGGCAGCCGATAAGGAAAGCGCCGTGACCCTGGGTAATCAGCTCAAGGAAAAAAGCAAGCTGGACATTTACGTGAAGGCTTATGCGGTTCCCGCTGTCAGCAAGGTCCGTTGGAACGGCAACGGGGAAACGCTGAAATCCTACCTCCAGCAGTCCGACAAGCTGGTGGAATCCATCAACCGCCTGACGGTGATGAATCTGGAGGCGGGAAGCATTCCGGGAGCACCGGATGCTTCCACTATGCAATCTATCGCCACCGCCCATACCGCCTGGTCCCAGCTGTCGTCCACCGTTGCCCAAGAGGGGGGAGAGGAGAACAAAGCCGTCCTCCAGCGGATGAACAACGCCTTGAATTCCGCCAAAACCTCCTTGGACGAATACAAAAAGAACCCGTCCACAGCCATGCTGTGGCAGGCCCAAACCTACACCATGCAGTTCGTCATCGCCGAGAAGGAGCTCCTCACTAAAATCGGTCAAAGCTGATGGCTCCGGGGCTTGGCTAGGCTGGGCTGGGCTAGGGTCACCGCCCCTGCGGCCAGTAGAGCCTTGAGCCTGTAACGGAACAGAGAAGCGCTTAGCTGCCGGGAAACGATCCAGCCGATTTATAACGGAACTTAAAAGCTCTTAGAAGACAACATGCAGCCGAGCGGCAGCTATTTTGTCCTCTAAGAGCCTGAGAGTTCCGTTATTTTTCAATTTGGGCCTATTTCAGCCTCTAAGCGCCTCTTGGTTCCGTTACAGCGGTAGCGTCACCGTCACCGGATCAGCCGCGACAACAAAGCGGCCATTTCTGCCCGGGTCATACTCCGTTCAGGAGCGAAGGTGGTGGCGGTGGCGCCCTCCACAATGCCTTTGTCCTTGAGCCTGTTAATTGAAGCGGCTGACCACAAGGACAGCGGCACATCCTTGAAGACAGTGGCGGTGGCCTTCTGGCTGCTGCCCGGCCAGATCACCCGGTCAATCAGCGCCGCAGCCTCACCGCGGGTCAAGGGCTGGTCCGGCCGGATGGTTCCGTCCTCATAACCGGATAAGATCCCGGTGGCGGCAGCCTTTTGCATCACGCCATACGCCCAGTGGCTGGCGGGTAAGTCCTTGAATTTCACCACAGCCGAAGCCGTAACCTGGCTTCCACCTGAACCGCCGCCGTATGTGCTCCCGGTTACAGTGGCGTTGCCTGGGGTGGTTCCCCCGGCCGCAGCAGGCTCTGGCAGCGAAAATTGCCGCTCCAGCATGGTCACGAACTCCGCCCGGGTCAAAGCCCGCTCCGGGTAGTATTTACCGGCTTCGCCCTCCAATATGCCCTTGTTCTTCAATTTGAGGATAGCCTCATTGGCCCAGTGGGATAAGGAAACATCGGCAAAGGCACCTGGCTTTTCCAAGGGCTTGTAAGCCTCAATGCCCACGGCAATGCCCGCGGCCAGCTTCTGCCGGAAGTCGGCATCGGCCAAATTGGCGGCATCTCCTGCATTGGACAAGAAGGCGGTTTCCACGAGGATACTTGGAACCGAACCCATCCGGGCCACATAAACCGCAGAGGGAACTAATCCCCGGTCCACGGTGCCGGCGCTTTTCACCATTGCATCCTGCACCAGCTGCGCCAGCCGTTTGCTCTCCGGTGTAAGCGCCGCCATGGCATCGCTGGGCGGATAATCCGCTTGCGGGTAATCTTTATCGTAATAGAGCACCAAACTGCCGTTAATGGATGGGTTGGTATGGGCATTGGCATGCACCGATACGAACAAATCCGGAGCCAGGCTGTTGGTTATGGCCACCCGCTGCGCCAGGGACAAGTAAATATCCGAATCCCGGGTGAGAGCGACCTCATAACCGCGGCCTTCCAGAATCGCCTTGACGCGATTCACAACATCGAAGTTAACCGTTTTCTCATACAAGCCGTTGACGCCCACCGCTCCAGGATCAGAGCCGCCATGTCCGGCGTCAAGAACAATCTTAGCCGCTCCGGCCCAAGCCGGGGCTGGTTGCGCTACCGCGAAACCTAGGATAAGAAGGCCCGTAATCATTTTTTTTGTACCCATGAGCAATCCGGCCCACCTCCCAACCTCTATATTACTAGGCCGGGAACCGGTTGATAAGAGGAAAAAGTTGCAAATTGGCACAAAGTGTCGACAGAGCGGCTTGTTTCGCCCTACATTTCGTGGAATCCCGAATAGACGCCGTTCCGCTTTTTCTATAGAATAGGGAAGGATAACTATCCCTCGGACGGAGTGTTTCGGATGAAAAAGAACGGATTAACCCTTGTGTTGTTCCTGCTGTTGGGCTTGATTGCGGCAAGCATTGTATCCCGTCTGCTGGAACCGGTGGATGCCGCGGCGTTTTTTCTGCGTACTACCAGTGTGAGCTGGGACCCGGCTGCGGATTTGAATTTCATTAAATACAACATTTCGATTCAAATTAAGCTTAATATCCTCAGCCTGATTGGCCTGGCCGCGGCCGTCTGGCTTTACAGAAAGCTGTAATTCATAACAAAGACAGAAGACAGGAGTGGGTAAAGTGGCAAAACATAACGGTTTGGCGCTGGTGTTGGCATCCTCCTCGCCAAGAAGACAGGAATTGATCGGGCTTTTGCAGCTCCCGGTGATCGTGCGGGCAAGCCATGCGGATGAATCCGTGCCGGAGGATTGGGAGCCTGCCAAAATTGTGGAGGAGCTGTCCCTGCGCAAGGCAAGGGCGACAGAAGAAAGCCTTGCTGCGGATGGGTTGGGGGTGGAGCCTGCGCCAGAGTCCTGGGTGATTGTGGGCTCCGACACCATTGTAGTCGTGGACGGCAAGGTATTGGGCAAACCCGTTGATGAGGAGGATGCATTCCGGATGCTCTCCAGCCTCCAGGGGCGCAGGCATGAGGTGTACACCGGCGTAGCTTGTCTACCCGGCGGCGGTTTGAAGGATAACCCTCCGGCTGTAAGTCATACAGTCAGCCAAGTCACCTTCAGCCCGATGACTGAAGAGGAAATTTGGTCGTATATCCGTACTGGCGAGCCGATGGACAAGGCCGGGGCATACGGTGTGCAAGGAATGGGCGCGTTGTTTATTGAGAAAATTGCAGGGGATTTCTTCAGCGTAATGGGGCTGCCGGTGAACCGGCTATATCAAATGCTGGGAAAATGGGGCATCAGCCCGTTTTGAGCAAATGAATTTGCCGTGGATTGACTTTTCCAAGGCTCTCCTATATGATGAGGATCAAATACAGTTTGAAAGGATGGTTTTCATGTCGGTATCTTCTGTAATGGTGATTTTCAACTGAATAGTTGAGAGAGGCTTGCCTGGGGAGAAGCAGGATAGCGCCTGCTTTGTTTCAGTCTGCCTTTCCAAGAACGCTCAAGCGTACGGCTTGCTGCGTTTTTGAAATGACGCCTTACAGAATACTCCGTGATAACCATTTGAGTTATACAGCATATTGACCGGAATGTGGTTTTTTCCGGGATTTTGCGGAGTGCGATGGGCTTTTTCCGTTGCGCTCTTTTTGGTATTTCTCCAAATTGTTACATCTCCCAACCTCAAACCGCCTACCGGTGGTATGCCTGGTTGATGCGCCAGCAGGAGTATTCTGCCTGCTTTCAGATCTGATCTGGGAGCCGGGGCAGCCTCTCGTGCGGATTTTTTTGCGTCTCAACATCCAAGGGAGGTTTGTTCAATGAATCAGAATTATACACTGGAGTTTCATACGGTACTTGCACGTCTTGCCGAATTGGCCATGTCGGAAGGGGCCAGAGAGAAGCTGCTGGCGCTGCAGCCGTCCTTAAACGAAAGCCAATGCAGAAACCAGATGCACGAAACAACGGAAGCGAGGAAAATGCTGGACGCTGTCGGCAATCCTCCCCTTGCGCTGATGAAGGAGCTTGACCCGGTGTTAAGCACGGTACGCCAGGGAGCAATGCTTTTTCCTGAACAGCTAGTAAACGTCTCGCAGTTTTTGAGCTCATGTAAACGGATGAAGGGCTATCTGAGAAAGTCGGAGTTCCTGAACGTGGATATCGCCTTCTACGGGGGTTCGCTCCATGAATTGAACGGACTCCAAGAGGAGATTGAACGCTCCATCCGCAATGGCATCGTTGACAGCAGTGCGTCCCCGGCCCTGCATCAAGTCCGCCGAAAGCTGGAGAATGCCGCCGCAGCCGTAAAAACCAAGCTAGCCGATATTCTCCGCAGCAATAAAGCCTGGTTCGCCGACGGATACGTCACCACCCGTTCAGGCAGGTTTGTGCTTCCGGTGAGGAAGGAATACAAAAATCAGGTGAATGGAACGGTTATCGAAGCCTCGGGCACGGGCAGCACATACTTCATTGAGCCTGCATCCGTCAGGAGGCTGCAGGATGAAATAACCGTTTTGCAGCTGGAGGAGGAGGAAGAAATCAGAAAGATCCTCTGTGCCCTCACTGCGCTGGTTGAGGAGCAAATTTCAGAAATCGAGCAGAACAGGGAGCACATGGAAACCCTGGATTTCATTTTTGCCAAAGCCAAGCTATCCGCGCAGATGCAGGCGATTCCCGTGCCGCTGACAACCGACCGGCGGATCATCATCCGGCAGGGCCGCCATCCGCTGCTGAAGCGGGAATCCTGCATACCCCTGGATTTTCAGTTAGGCGGCGAATATCAAGGAATCGTCGTGACCGGGCCCAACACCGGCGGCAAAACCGTTGCCCTGAAAACGGTAGGGTTATTGTCGCTTATGGCTCAAAGCGGTTTGCATGTTCCCGCGGCTGAAGGAACCTCCTTTTGCATGAACAATGCTGTTTTATGCGATATTGGGGATGGTCAAAGCATCGCGGAGAACCTGTCCACTTTTTCTGCCCACTTGACAGGCATCATCCAAATTCTGGAGCAGACAACAGATGAAACGTTGGTGCTTCTTGACGAATTGGGCTCCGGCACCGATCCTGCCGAGGGAATGGGGCTGGCTATCGCCATTCTGGATGAGCTCAGGCGCAAGAACTGCCTGTTTGTAGCTACGACCCACTATCCTCAGGTCAAGGAATTTGCCATGCAATCCAAAGGGCTGATCAACGCCAGAATGGAATTCGACAGGGATACCTTGAAGCCGCTGTACAGCCTGAGCATCGGAGAAGCCGGCGAAAGCTGCGCCTTGCACATCGCGGAGCGTCTTGGCTTTCCGCCCCATATGCTGAAGCGAGCGTATGCGGAAGCCTACAAGCCAAATGGAACGTCTCTGCCGGAGGAAGCACATCATTTTGACACGGACACCACTAAGAATGCGAAGCACGTAAGGCCGGCGGCTCCCCGGCTGAAGAAGGATGCACCCCCCAAAACGGTGCAGCATGGCGGGCAGAAGTTTCAGATCGGGGACAGTGTAACGGTTTATCCGCAAAAGGAAGTCGGGATTATTTTTAAACGTTCGGATGAAAACGGAATGCTCGGCGTGCAAATCAAGGGAAAGAAGCAGTTCATCAGACACAAGAGGGTAAAGCTGCTTGTTCCGGCAACCAAGCTGTATCCCGAGGACTACGATTTTTCCATTGTGTTCGACACGGTGGAGAACCGTAAAGCAAGGCACCGGATGGAAAAAGGGCATCAGCCGGGATTGACTGTCACGTATAAGGAGGATCAGGATTCATGATCATTCAAACTGCCCATCTCACGAAATCCTACCGCCGCTTTGAAAAGGAGGAAGGTTTGCTTGGAAGCGTAAAAAGCCTTTTCCATCGCCGGTATATTGAAAAAACCGCAGTATCCGACTTCAATCTTGAAGTAGAACAAGGAGAGTTTGTAGGATTGATCGGTCCCAATGGCGCCGGAAAAACAACCCTGATCAAAATGCTGACCGGTATTATTGCCAAAACATCAGGTGAATTGTCCGTGCTGGGCTTCTACCCAAACAAGCTGGAGAATGAGCTGAAGCGCCAATATGCCGTGGTCATGGGCCAAAAAAGCCAGCTGTTCTTCGAGCTGTCCGCGGCTGATACATTTCTGCTGTTCAAGGAGCTATACAGTATTCCGGAGCAGGAATACCGCAAAAATTTAAGTTATTTTGTGGAGCTGTTCGGTGTGGAAGCCTATCTGAATGTGCAAGTAAGAACCCTGTCTCTGGGTGAGCGAATGAAAATGGAGCTAATAGCCGCCCTGCTTCATAATCCGAAGGTCCTGTTTCTGGATGAACCAACGATCGGGCTGGATGCGGTTGCCCAGAAGCAAATCCGCAGGTTTCTGAAAGAGGTTAATGAGGAAAAAGGCACGACAGTTCTGCTGACCTCTCATTACATGGAGGACATCTTGAGCTTGTGCAGAAGATGCGTAGTCATCAATGCGGGTACGAAGCTGTATGACGGCGATACAACGACCCTTTTTGAAAAGTACCAAACCCATAAAAAAATCAGTGTGGCCTTTGAGGAGGAGACGGAGGTTGCACTAAAAGAGGAGGTGGACATCATGGAGCAAAATCCGTTTATGCTTTCGTTTATGGTCAGAAAAGAACGGGCACAGTTCATCCTGAAGGAATTGATGAATCGCTACAGCATCCGTGATGTAACCGTAGAGGAAGAGGATATCGGAAATGTGGTAGAACGCATCTATAATGACCGCGGAAGGCCTTGTATATGAGGAAATACATCGAAACTACCAAAATTGTCTTCAAAGCCCAACTGGTTTGGCGGTTTGATATTGCTTTTCATATGCTGTTTACCATCACCAAGATCCTGTTTGCTTACATTCTGTGGGGGGCTATTTTTGGGGAAAAAAATGAGGTTGCCGGGTTTACCTACAATACGATGCTAAGCTACTACATCATCAGCTCTTTTCTGTCCCAGCTGGATATGTCAAACGGGGTCAGCGATGAAATCTCCGCTCGCATCCGTGACGGGTCGTTTTCCAAGTATATGGTAATTCCATCTCAAGTATTGGGGAATTTTATCGCGCGAACTGCGGGGGCGGCTGCTTTCTATATGTTGTTTAATCTGGCAGCTGCCCTGGTTTGGACAGTAATATTCCGGATCAGACTTGTCCTGACGGCGGACCCTGCCGTAATTGTCTCCGCTGTAATCATGCTTGTTCTGGGCCTGCTATTTATGATTCAGCTGAACTTTTTGCTTGGCATACTCACCTTCAAATTTCAGGATATCGGCTTGTTTCTGATGATTAAAGGAATGATGGTCGCTTTTATAACCGGGACCATGATGCCTTTGAGCTTACTGCCGCCGGGTATACAAGAGGGGATGCGCTTGTTCCCCTTTTATTACGTGACCTATCTCCCCTCTATGCTGCTTGTAGGCAGGAATCACGAAGAAATCGCGGCTGGGCTTATCTCGCTGTCGGTGTGGGTGCTGCTGTTTATTCCGATTAACCGGATGGCCTATAACCGGCTGCGCATCAGGTATGATGGGGTGGGGATATGAGTCTGGGCAAACAATTGCGTATCATCCTGATTCTTTTCAAAATGAAATTATCCCACATGATGGTATTTCGGCTGTCTTTTTTCGGAGCGTTCTTTGTTGACGGCAGCCTGTTTCTCGTGCAGCTTCTGGTCTTTTCTTCCATATACTCGCAAGTCGATTCCATAGGAGGCTGGACGCAAGGGGAAATGTACATTTTTATCGGAACCTTTTCTCTGATCAATGCGCTCAATATGGTCCTGTTCTTCTTCGGAATAAACGGTATTCCCGCCAAAATAGCCAACGGCAATCTGGATCATTATTTGACCAAACCTATGAACCCCTTGCTGCGGCTTACCTTTGAGAACATTAATCCCGGCTCCGTTCCCTTACTATTCCTGAGCATGGGGATTATCGGCTACGGCCTGTCACAGACAACAGTGGATATAACGGTTTGGAATATGGGGGGGTATGTGCTGCTGGTGCTGCTGATAACGGTTCTCTGGTATGACGTGGGGCTAATTCTGCGGACCATTCCCTTTTTTGTTATCTCTGCGGGGAACATCACAAGGCTGGAAGAGTTGCTGGAGCTATGCATGAAGGTACCGGGAACCCTTTTCAAGGGAGCATTCAAGGTGTTGTTTTACTTCGTGCTTCCGTATGGGATCATGTCAACCCTGCCTACCCAATTTATTGCCGGGAAGCTGGGAGCAGCCGGAATCATGTACGGGCTGCTGACAGTGGTTTGCTTTACCTGTATTGCACTATGGTTCTGGAGCTTTGGACTCCGGCATTACAAAAGCGCGAGCAGCTAATTCAAGCGGACGATGATGTTCGATGCTTGGTTTCAATCGCGGTAGTATGAATAGGCGTTTGCCAAGGGTAACAATTACTGCCTAAACAGGAGGGTGCTGTTCAAAAAGTCAAATGGAATGAATAAATATTCGGAAAGATACACTCCCTCCCGGAAAAGGCTGTCTTGGAAGCTTCAAACACGTTTTGTCCGCTTTCTTTTGATTCGATTTTATCGTAAAAAGCGGCCAAAAAACTCGCCCTCAAGCCACCCTTTTCCTCCCGGTCCTTTCTGCCGAATATTTATTCATCTTGACGGACTTTTTGGACAGCACCTTCTTTTTCTGCGTCCTGGTGCTAGTCACCGGCAAAAAAATGCTAGCTTCCTTTACCCGTATCCACAGGTTTTTCGGTACTATATACTTAAGTGGAACGCCCATTGTATGTCCGTTAAAAATGTAATCGCTTACAATTGATTTATGCCGAATAGAGGGGGACAAAAGCTTGACGGATAAAAAGTGGCTGATTGGCAGCCTGGTGGTGCTGGCTGTTTTTTCGTATTTTATGACCAGCTTCGCCCAGGAAACCATCAAGATTACCCGGATCACAGACCAGCTTCGGGGCGGCAGCCAGCCTTCGGGTCAGGAACGGCACATTGTGCTGATCGAGCAGGAGCAGGGCCATCCTTATTGGCAATTGGTGGAGCAAGGAGCCATAAAAGCCGCGGAGAAAGCACGCATCGCCATCGAATGTATCGGACCGGTCCGCAACAATATGGAGGAGCAGCTGAAGCTGCTGGAGAAGGCCATCGCGTCGAGGGTGGATGGCATCATCGTGCAGGGCCTGAACCAGGCCAAGTTTAACCCCGTAATCAACAAGGCGGTGGATCGGGGCATACCGGTGGTTACCGTGGATACAGATGCGCCGGACAGCAAACGGATGGCCTTTGTCGGGACAGATAATCTGGAGGCGGGACGGAAGCTGGGACAGCTGGTGGTGAAGGCCACTGAAGGAACGGGGAAAATCGGCGTTATTATCGGCAGCGAAAGTGCGGAAAACCAGCTCCAGCGGCTGGAGGGGATCAAACGTGTGATTCGGGAATATCCGGAGCTTGCCATTGTGGATGTCCGCTCCTCCAATATCTCCATGATGGAGGCCATCCAGCAGGCGGCGGAGATGCTGCAGAGCCACCCGGAAATTACCGTTATGGTTGGAACCAGCGCGACGGATGCCTTGGGTATTCTCCAATCGGCCAGGAGCTTGAAGCGTAAGGATATACAGATTATCGGCTTCGATGATCTGCCGGATACCATTCACGCCATTCGCAACGGGGAGATTTTGGCCACGGTTGTTCAGCAGCCCTACCGGATGGGAGAGCTGTCGGTACAGCTGCTGGAGAACCATTTTGAAGGGAAGCCATTCCAGGATATCCGTTATACCAACGCAGATGTGATGGACCGCAGCAGCCCGCCGGTGGCCGATGGAGGTAAAACTCCATGAGCATCCATAAGAAAATGTTCATCTTCATTCCCTTGCTGGCTCTTTTGATGAGCTTTGTCAGTTATTTTATCTTCAATAGCAGCCGCAATGTCCAGGAGACCTATTCGGTGATGATGGACCGCCTTCTGCTTTATAAGCAGGTTTCCCGGGAGAGCAAGGAGGTCATGCGTTATCTGAACCGTTATGTGATCCAACTGGATGCCGAGAGTTATCCCGAGCTGGAGCGGCATGTCAAGGGGCTGCGGGAGCTGAGACGAAACATCGGAGAGATGGAGAAGAATGTGTCCAACACCCTCCAGGTAGAGAATTATGTGAATATGATGGACACGTTCCTCGATCAGACATGGGAGCTTCTGACCAGCATGGAGCTGGATTCCAAAACCAAGGCGGTGGCGTATCTTCAGGCAGAGCAGACCTCCCGGTATATTGCCGAGGACGGGCAGGCGCTGGTTGATCTGGAGCTGGAGCATTACCGGCCGCTCTACGAGGATATCATGGGCTCCAACAAACGGATCAACCGGATCGGGGTGTATCTGGTTTTTACGGTGGCGATTCTAAGCGTAGTGATTTCCTTGTGGCTGTCCTCCAGCATCAGCGGGCCGATCCGCCGTCTGGTGCTGACCGCCAAGCAGATTTCCAAGGGAAAATGGGATACCAAGGCGCCCGATATGCATACGGGAGACGAGATTGGGATTCTGTGCCAGACCTTCAATCAGATGCTGGACAATATCCGGGACCTGATGGAGAAGAACGTCAAAAGTATGGAGAAGGACCGCCTGGTCAAGGAATTGGAGCTGAAGACGCTGCAAAGCCAGATCAATCCCCACTTTCTATTTAACACCCTGAATGCTATTGCCAAGCTGGCCTATCTGGAAGGTGCGGAGAAAACCAGCGACCTGACGGTCTCCGTTTCCCGGCTGCTCCGTTATAATCTCCAGAAGCTGAATCATCCCGTGACCCTGCGGGAGGAGGTGGAGCATGCGGGAGAATACATGGCCATCCAAAAAGCCCGCTTCCGGGAGCGGATCCGGTTCGAGACGGAGATTGACGAGGGGGCGCTGGATCAGGCGGTGCCCTGTCTGACTCTGCAGCCGATTCTGGAGAATGCCCTGATACACGGTGTGGAAAATATGGAGGAGGGCGCCTTGCTTATGCTGCGCATTGCCTCATCTGGCTCCCGGGTTCTGATCGAAATTAAAGATAACGGGGCGGGAATGGACGCCAAGACGCGGACAAAGCTGCTCCATTCCTGGACAGAGGAGGTTTCGGCCCCCTTCCACAGTAAAGCGGGCTCTACCGGGCTGGGGACGGCCAATGTCTTTAAGCGGCTGCACTTATTCTTTGACGGCGGGGAGCAGATTGACATTGAAAGCAGCCTGGGCGGAGGGACGACGGTCCGGTTTCAGTTGCCTGTGCGGACCCATTCCCCGGGAAGGGAGGAAGGCCATGTATAAGCTTATGATCGCGGACGACGAGGCGCTGGAGCGGGAAGGCCTGGAGATGATGACAAGGCGTATGCTGCCTGACATGTTCACCTATGTCCATGCGGAGAACGGCCGCAAGGCCATTCAGCTGGCGGAGGAGGAGCGTCCCGATTTTATCTTCATGGATATCAAGATGCCGGGCATTCAGGGGCTGGATGCCATCCGGGAAATCCGCAAGCGCCAGCCGGAGGCCAGGGTGGTGCTGGTGACAGCGCATGATTTTTTTGCCTATGCCAAGGAGGCTGTTTCCTTAGGGGTGAAGGAATATATTCTGAAGCCGGCGAAACGCGAGGAACTGCTGGAGGTGCTGCACCGCCTGATGACCGAGAAGGAGGGAGAGCGGAGCCGGCGGGCGGAGGAACTGGTGCTGAGAGAGAAGCTGTCCCGGCTGCTCCCGTTGGTGGAGAATGAGCTGACCCTGATGCTGATGACCGATTGTGTTCTGGAGACGGACCTGTCCCATTTGACGGGACTGGCCGGGCTGCAGTGGAGCACCGGTTATGCGATGGTGCTGGCGTTTCCCTTGGGTGAGGCGGGCTGGGAGGTCTTCCGCCAGGTCCGGCAGGAGCTGTACAACAGCTTCAAAGTATATGCCAAATCGCGGCTGGCCTGTATGGTCAGTCCTCTTCTGGGCAATAAAATCGCGGTGATGGTGCCGGTGGCGGAGCGGGGGGCCGGCTTCACCCAACGGGTAGAGGCTGTCCGCCGGGGGGAGGAGTTCCTCGATTATGTGCAAAACCGCTTCGGGTTGACTCCCATTATCGGCATTGGCCCGCTCTCCGAGGGGGTTCACGGGCTCCGGGATTCATACCGGGCGGCGTCCTTATCGGCATCGGCAGTGCCGTCCGACGCCCAGCTGCGCATCCGGCATGCCGAGGATATGCGCCAGCCGGAGGAGCAGGAGCTGGCGGCGGAGCTGGAGCAGGGCCTTTTGGAGGCCCTGAGGAGGCAGCAGGCCGAGGAGGCGCGTTGGCGGATCGGACAAATTCTGGATAGTCTCTTCGCCATTGCGCCGGGCGATATGATCCGCTGCCGCAATGAGGTCTGCGCCATGCTTCTGTCTGCGGCCCGGCGCCTGCCTGTGCGGGTGCCCCGGGAGCTGCTGGCAGAGCTGGCCGCGGCAGAGGGGGAGGAGACGCTGCGGCATGCGGCGGGGGAGCAGGTGGAGAGGCTGCTGGCCGCCATGTCGGCAGAGCGGGAGCAGCGGCAGCAGCATGTGATAGAGCGGGCCAAGAGGTATATGGAGCAATGGTACAAAACCGATGTGTCCATGGAGCAGACGGCCGAATCGGTGAATCTGAGCCCGTATTATTTCAGCAAGGTGTTCAAGCAGTACACGGGGGAGAACTTCACCGACTATCTGACCCGGCTGCGGATTGGTGAGGCCAAGAGGCTGTTAGCGGACGGGGAGTTGAGCTTTAAGGAGATTTGCTACGAGGTGGGGTATAACGACCCCAACTATTTCAGCCGCATCTTCAAAAAAACCACCGGCGTAACGCCAACGGAATACCGCCAGCAAGGGGCGGAATGAAATTTCGGAATGCTCCCGCGCAGCCGTTCTGGCTCGGGGGCATTCTTGTTGCTTCACAAGGCCTTTCGCGACCGAGCACGGGCCCACGTGCCTACCTGTATATGAAAAACCGAGTATAAACCGCCGAACTGGGGCTTCAGCGACCATTTAAATATGAAAAACCGAGTATAAACCGCCGAACTGGGGCTTCCGTGACCACTTATATATGAAAAACCGAGTATAAATCGCCCAACTGGAGCTTCAGCGACCACTTACATATGAAAAACCGAGCACACAATCCGCCGCTGCCCCGGGGCCCCGCGACCACCAACGCATTTGTGCTGGAAGCCGCCAAAATAGTGCTTGTTCTGCAAATCAAGTGTATACGCTTTCAAAACATCATGAATCTATGCTGATGCAAGCCAAATTGGTGCAGGTCGCCAGCATATTCCCCCGGTATCCGCCCTTGCTACAATGAACGTGTAAGCGGAACCAACCGTCAAAAGACGATGACGATATCGAAAAGGGGAGATCTCGTTCATGAACAAATGGAGCAAAGGCACAAGCATCACCTTGGCGGCGATGCTGCTGGGCGCATCGGTGGCAGGCTGCGGCGCCGTCACCAATGGCAATGATACCAAATCAACTGCAGCCTCACCGGCGGCAGGGGCATCCGGCCAACCGGCTGCGGCAGGCAAGAAGGATGACGGCAAGCTCATCATCGGCATGTCCATGGATACGCTCAAGGAGGAGCGCTGGCAGAAGGACCGGGATATCTTCTCTGCCAAGGTCAAGGAGATGGGCGGTGAAGTGAAGGTGCTGGCGGCCAACGGGGATGACGCCACCCAGATGAGCCAAGCGGAGCAGCTGATTTCCCAAGGCGTGGATGTGCTTGTGGTAATCCCCCATAATGCGGAAGCCACCGCCCCCATTGTGGACAAGGCGCACAAAGAAGGCATCAAGGTCATCTCCTACGACCGGCTGATCAAGAACTCGGAGGTGGATTATTACATCTCCTTCGACAATGTGCGGGTGGGTGAAATGCAGGCTCAAGCGGTAACCTCCAAGGTTGGCAAAGGGAATTTCGTTTATATCGGCGGCGCGGACACGGATAACAACGCCCATATGTTCAAGGAAGGCGCTATGAAGGTGCTGAATCCGCTGAAGGAAAAGGGCGACATCAAGATCGTGTATGACCAGTTCTCCAAGGACTGGAAGCCGGAGGAAGCGCTGAAGAACATGGAGAATGCGCTGACGGCGAATAAGAACAACATTCAGGCTGTGGTAGCGGCTAACGATGGTACTGCCGGCGGCGCCATCCAGGCGCTGGCGGCGCAGGGGCTGGCCGGCAAAATCCCGGTATCCGGCCAGGATGCGGACTTGGCGGCTGTCCAGCGGATCGCGGAAGGAACCCAGACGATGACGGTTTACAAGCCGATCAAGTCCATCGCCACCAAGGCGGCGGAGATGGCTGTTGCTCTGGCCAAGGACGGCAAGGTTGCCGACGCGGGCAAAAAGGTCAACAACGGCAAGATTGATGTGCCGTCCATTCTGCTGGACCCCATCGCGGTAGACAAATCCAATCTGGCGGATACCGTCATCAAGGACGGCTTCCATAAGCTCGAGGATGTGTACAAGAACGTGCCGAAGGATCAATGGCCGAAGCCGTAATCCTAAGCGTGAAGCAGCATCACACAGAAGCACGGCGATACAGGGAGGGGCGGCGGACATCCGCCGTCCCTCATTTTACAGATAGGGGCTGGGAGCATGTATGCCTTAGAGATGAATCACATCACCAAAGAATTCCCTGGCGTCAAAGCCCTGAGCGGCGTAAACCTGAAGGTCCGCCAGGGGGAAATTCATGCGCTGTGCGGGGAAAACGGGGCGGGCAAATCAACGCTGATGAAGGTGCTGAGCGGCTTGTACCCGTCAGGCTCCTACACGGGGGAAATCAAGGTGGACGGCGAGCCCAAAACCTTCGGCTCCATCACGGATGCGGAGCGTGCGGGCATTGCCATCATTCACCAGGAGCTGGCGCTGGTCAAGGAAATGACCATAGGGGAGAACATCTTCCTCGGCTCCGAGCCAGTCAAACAGGGGGTTATCCAATGGGATCAGCTGTACCGTGCGGCTGCAGATTGGCTGGAGCGTGTTGGCCTGCATATGAGCCCGGATACCCCAATCGGCAATTTGGGCATCGGACAGCAGCAGCTGGTGGAAATTGCCAAGGCCTTATCCAAGCATACCCGGATCCTGATACTCGATGAACCCACCGCTGCTTTGACCGAAAGCGAGGTGGAGATTCTGGCGGGAATTCTGAACCAGCTCCGGTCCCAGGGGGTAACCTGCATCTACATCTCCCACAAGATGCCGGAGGTGTTCCGGCTGGCAGATTCCATTACCGTCCTGAGGGATGGACAGACCATCGCCACGCTGGACCGCAACGAAACCAATGACGACCAGATTGTATCCCTGATGGTAGGCAGAGAACTGACCGAACGGTATCCCCGTGTCCCCCACCATCCCGGTGAGGTTGTACTGGGGGTTAACCATTACAGCGTATGGCATAAGGAAAAGGCGGATCAGAAGGTGATCCGGGATGCCAGCTTTCAGCTGCGCCGCGGAGAAATTCTCGGAATCGCCGGTTTGATGGGAGCGGGCCGTACGGAGCTGGTATCCAGTCTCTTCGGAGCTTATGAAGGCAGGGCGGAGGGAGAGGTGCGGATCAACGGCAAGCCTGCACGCATCAGGAGTGTCGCGGATGCAATTGCAGCAGGCATGGCCTTGGTCACGGAGGACCGCAAACGCCAGGGGCTGGTCCTGCCTATGGACGTGAAAACCAATACCACTATGGCGACGATGGGCAGAGTTTCCCGCTTCGGGATTATTAACGATAATGAGGAAATCCGCTGGGGAGAGCAGTACGTCCGGGAGCTCAAAACAAAGACGGCTTCATTGGAAACTCCGGCAGGCACCTTGTCAGGCGGCAATCAGCAGAAGGTCGTTATCGGCAAATGGCTCATGTCCAATCCCACCATCCTGATCATGGACGAACCGACCCGGGGCATTGACGTCGGGGCCAAATACGAAATTTATAATCTGATGAACCGCCTGGTAGAGCAAGGGGTGGCGATTCTTATGATTTCTTCGGAGCTCCCGGAGGTGCTTGGCATGAGCGACAGGATTCTCGTTATGTGCGAAGGGCAGCTGGTGCAGGAGCTGGATTACAGGGAAGCGACGCAGGAAAATATTATGCTGGCTGCAACAGGAGGAAAATAACATGCAACCGATAACCCAAACGGCCGATCCGTCCGCCGTCACCCAACCCGTCAAGAAGAGAGCGCTGTTCGGCAAAATGGATGTCCGCGCGTATACCATGGTAGGCGCCCTGGTTCTGATCTGGCTGATGTTCGGCCTGATGAATGATACCTTCCTGACACCCCGGAATCTGTCCAATTTGTTCACCCAAATGTCGGTGACGGCCATTCTCGCCATCGGTATGGTGCTGGTAATTGTGGCCGGGCATATTGATTTGTCCGTTGGTTCCATCGTGGGGCTGACCGGAGGCATCGCCGCTATTCTCAGCAATTGGTGGGGATTGCCCACAGGTGTGGTGATTATCGGCACTCTGGCTGCAGGCGCGGTGCTGGGGATGTTCCAGGGCTGGCTGGTGGCCTACAAGGCGGTTCCCGCTTTTATCGTCACCCTAGGGGGGATGCTGGTATTTCGGGGTGTGCTAATGGGTGTCACCCATTCTATGACCATCTCGATTTCCGACACGAACTTTACTATGATGGGCAATGCTTATTTTGCCAAAGGCTTCGGCTGGCTGTTAGCCGCAGTGGCGGTGGCCGGGGTGGTCTGGTCTACCCTGCGCAAGCGCAGCTCCCGCCAGAAATACGGGTTCAAGGTGGCCCCCTTGCAGATCGATCTGTTGAAAATGGCAGGCTCCAGCCTGCTGGTCATCGCGTTTGTGCTGGTAGTAAACAGCTATAAGGGTATCCCGTTTCCCATTATTTTCGTCATTGCGCTGGCCTTGATCTTCTCCTTCATTGCTACAAGAACCACCCTTGGCCGTCACATCTATGCCATCGGCGGCAATCTGGAGGCGGCGCGGCTGTCCGGCATCAACATCAAAGCCAAAACACTTGTTGTCTTTTTGTTCAGCGGCTTGCTCGGAGCTATCGCTTCTCTTGTGCTGACCTCCCGGCTGTCGTCGGCTACCATTTCGGCGGGCAACATGGCGGAGATGGATGCCATCGCTGCGTGTGTTATCGGCGGCACCTCCTTAATGGGCGGCTCGGGCAAAATCACCGGGGCGATCATCGGCGCATTGGTCATGACGTCTCTGGACAATGGGATGTCCCTCATGGGCCTGGAGTCCTTCTGGCAGTATGTGGTGAAGGGCAGCATCCTTGTTTTTGCCGTGTGGCTGGATATTGCCAACCGCAAGAAGGCAGGTAAATAACAGACCTGTCGTTTCAGTGAAAATTGGATATAATGGAGTATGGATCAAACCTTCTATTCGTAGCTGTGAAATCGATTGGAGGAAATCCAGGACATTTTGATAGCCGCGAAGGAGCTAGAATAACGACTATGAGGCAGCAATTTGGGTGCAATTATGCATTTGAGCTTTGATGAAGTCCAGTACCAGGTAGAGGCGGAGGGCCTGACCATCCGGCTGCTTCCCAAGGAATATGCGCTGCTGGCGTTTCTCTATTCGCATCAGGGGCGCGCCTATAGCCGGGAGCAGCTGTTGGATCAGGTATGGCCCATGGAGTATCCCGTGGAACGGACGGTGGATGACCATGTGTACCGGCTTCGGAAGAAGCTGTCCGTGCTGCACGGCCTGGAAATCCGGACGGTCCGGGGCCAGGGCTACAGTCTGGTTTTGAAGGAACAAACAGGCTTGCACGATACGGTTCCTGCCGCCCGTGATCCGGCTTTGAACCAGGCGATGCGGAATGTATTCGGCAAGTATCATACCTACGGCCAAGGCCGCTCCATGATGATCCTGGCCAGACAGCAGGATGTATTGGGTTATGAGCTGGACCCGTTTTATGCGGTTTATCTCCATTTTGTCCAGGGGGATGTGGAATGGCTGCTCCGGACGGAGGAGTATCCCTGGAAGTCGCGCTTCTATTTCCTGCTTCTTTTCTATATGTATACCGGCGATTCGGGCCAAAGAATGGCATACTGCGAGACGGTGCTTGAACGGGGGCTCCTTCCTGTAAACCATCACACGGAGCTTGAAATTCTCAATATAGTGGATTTATACATTTTGGACGGATACATAGAGAAGGCTATGGAACGGCTTAGGCTGACGGAGCAATTCATTTCCGAACACCCGGACTATTCCACCTTTCTTCCATATGCGATTATTACGCTAATGTTTGCCCATATCGTAGCAGAGAGCGGGGATGCTGTGATTGAACAGCTGGCAGCCCGATTGGAAACCTCCATATTGGTTGAAAAGCCTTATTTGCGGGAAATGGGGGGCTTCCGGATTGCTACGGGATTGTGGAAGCTGAGGCAGCGCAAGCATCAGGATGCCGAACGTTATTTGGATGAAGGGCTGGCTATTTTGGAGAAAAGCGGATTCGTCCCGCTGCAGCTTCATGCTTTGCACCGGATTGTCCATTATGTGGAGAGATTTGGGATGGACGAAAAACTCTATTTCAAATACAAAAGCATGTATGATGCTTTTTTTGAGCGATTTATGGGGAATGAGCTGCTTCAGACCCTGGATTCGTCTATGCAGCAAGCTTTGCGGTAATGGCCACAGCACCTCTGATAATCCTCTGACATTCCAACGCTAGGATAAGATCATAGCCTCATTCATTGGGGAAAGTGATTTTATTGGGATGCGGAGGAGAAGACGATGTCATTGGTTTTACAGCAAGAGAAACCGGCCGCAAGCCTGCTGCGCAACAAGGTGTATGTGCGGGTTTACAGCGCCTACGCGGCGGCGGCCTTCGGCGATTGGTTCGATGTATTGGCCATTCAGGTACTGGTCGGGTACCGGTGGCAGGTAAGCCCGCTGATGCTGGCTCTGATTCCCGTAGCCATCGCCCTGCCCGGCATTCTGCTGGGCTCTGCCGCGGGTGTGGCTGCAGACAAATTGAACAAGCTGAAGCTGATGCGGATTTGTGATTTGACAACGGCGGTGCTGACCCTGCTCATCCTGCTGGCGCCGAATATGGCGTGGCTGCTTCCGGTAATCGCTCTTCGTGCGGCAGTCTCTACCTTGAATGTGCCGGCGCAGCAGGCTCTCACCCGCCGTCTGGTCAGGGAGGACCAGCTGCTGCAGGCCACCTCCCTGAACGGAATCGTCAATCAGGGCTCAAAGCTGGCCGGTCCGCTCCTTGGCGGACTTGCGTTGTCCTTTTTGTCCCCTCAATGGTGCATTCTGCTCTGTGCCTGCTTCCGGATCGGCTCCTACGGTCTTTTGTTTACTGTCCGGAATGCGGAGGCTGCTCAGGCCAACACCGGGGCTAAGGAAGATGACCCCACTGGGGAAAAACAAACCCTGAAAGCCATGTGGAAGGAAGGGTGGAGCTTTATTTTCCGCAGCAGGCTGCTGTTGTTTACGATGCTGTTCGGCTTGGCAGGATCGATGGCCATTCAATTGGTGGATTTTCAATTTACCAGTCTGTTTCGGATGATCGCCCCGGACCAGGAGGCTATGCTGGGCTGGATGGTGGCGGCTGCGGGTGCAGGCGCAGTTCTGATCATTACCATTCTGAGCAAGCGGAATAGTCCGGGCGGTTATGGCTGGAAGCTGGGCGGGGGATATATGCTCATCGGATCGTCAATCGGAGGACTGGGTTTGCTTCCGGTGGGCAGCTCTATCCTGCCTGTACTAGCATTGGGGTTTGTATTGGGACTTGGGAACGGCATGTTTATGGTCACCTTCCATTATTGCCTGCAGAAGGAAACGCCGCCGCATATGACCGGACGGGTATTCGGTATCCAAAGCACCGTTTTGGGGTTCGTCATGATTGCAGCTCCTCTGCTTGGTGGAGGGATGGTACAGATGGCAGGACCAGCCCGCATCTTCTTCATCCTGGGGCTGGTGATTGCCGCCATTGGTGTGGCGGGTGTGCTGTTCCGGGGGTTTTTCTGGCCAAAGCCGAAAGCTTGACCTGGGCATTACGCATATTTGGGGCGCCTATTCAGGCGCCTCTTTTGCTTTTGTTTGCAGATGGCGAATTCCGTTGGATGAAATGTAGAAATATGTTGGAAGATTAGACAAAATGGAATTTTATAGATAGATCAGTTAACATTTTTCTTATATAATGGAAGGGAATAAAGGATTGGAAAATTTAACCGTATGGAGGATGAGAAATGAGATTTAGCCCCAAACGAATGTCGTTGTCCCTGTTGGTAGCGGTAGTGATGTCAGTATTTGCTGTGGTGCCTGCTTTTGCAGAGGACGAGAGCACGGTTGTAAGCGTTTCCGATAATCAGGAGATTACGATTCACTCTGTGGTCGGTAAGGAAAAAGTTAATGGAACTGCAGATCTCATTCACATTAACTCGTCGAGCTCCATTTTCTTCGACGGATATGACGATTATGGTTACCAGGGCATCACCTTTTATCCGGAGGCTGTGCTGAAGGACGGGAAGCTTGAATTGGGCAAAGGCCAAGAGTTGGAATTCATGGAGAAGTATTATGTCGTCAAAACAGACGATGATTTCCCGAAATATACGACTAAGCTTCCGGAATCCGGTGAATACTTTATGTCCGCCGGCAACTTTGCCGTTCTGGAGCAGAACGGCGTTTATGAAATCGCTTATGCCGCCAAACCAGGAGCCGACAAAAAGAGCTTTTTTGTACAGCTGACCTGGGCGGATGAAACAGGCGGGCAGCCGGCAGCGGAGCCAACGAAGGAACCGGCCCAAGAGCCTGCGAAGGAACCTGCTAAAGAGCCTGCTAAAGAACCTGCTAAAGAACCTGTGCAGGAACCTGCGAACAAACCGGAGCTGAAGCCGGCCGCCGCGGTTCCCACCGCCTCCAAGGTAATGGTCAACGGCAAGGAGGTTGCTTTTGAGGCGTATAACATCGACGGCAACAACTACTTCAAGCTCCGTGATTTGGCTAAAGCAATCAATGGCTCCGGCAAACAATTCGAGGTGGGTTTTGATGCAGCCAGCAATGCGATCAGCCTGAAAGCAGAAGCCGCTTATACCGCGGTTGGCGGCGAACTGGAAGCCTCCGGCGTGACCGGAAACCAACAGGCTGTTCCCAGCAGCTCCGCATTGATGCTCAATGGTAAAAAGCTGGAGCTTGGCGCCTACAACATTAACGGCAACAACTACTTCAAACTCCGGGACATTGCCAAGGCCTTTAATATCGGCGTCACCTGGGACGCCAAGCTGAACATGATCGGCATTGATACAGCCATTGATTATGTAGCGGAATAACGATAACACGACAAGGAAGAGGCCCGGTTTTGGGGCCTCTTTTTTTGTACAAACGCCGGATTTCCCGTTATAGGGTGTCAAGGAAAACTGCTTTTCTGTAACGGAACTCTGCGGCACTTAGCGGGCAAAATTGCAGGAAAACCGGCGCTAACGGAACGGAGAGGCTCTTAAAGGAGCTGGCGGCGGATATCACTCCCACTTTCTCGCGCTAAGCGTCTCTGGGTTCCGTTAGCGCAAAAAATCATCAACTATTGACTCCTAAGCGTCATATAGTTCCGTTAGAGCGGAAGGCAAACATGCACAGCAACGGAGAGGCTATTTTCTTCGGAGCGCTTGCGGCACAGCCTCTCACTCTATTAATGAGCCCTCGGTGTATGGCAAACGGATCAACACTTCCGTGCCCTGCTGCTCCTTGGAGGAAAGGGAAATGCCGTATTCTGCTCCGAAGAACAGCCGGATGCGTTGGTTCACATTGGGAATACCCAAATGGGCCTTTTCCCGGATATCCGCTTCCTGCATGAGGGAAATCAGTTTATGCAGCTTCTGCTGGCTCATGCCCACCCCGGAATCCTTCACCTTTATCTCCAGATTCTCCCCATTTTTTCGTGCGGATATTTGGATGCGTCCATTATCCTCCAGAGGCTTGACGCCATGATAGATGGCATTCTCCAGTACGGGCTGCAGCATAATCCGGATCACCAGACAGCCCCTCACCTCATCGGCAATGTCCCACTCTACCTCGAATTTGTTTTGATACCGGTGCTTCTGAAGATCCAGATAAGTGTGAATATGCTTCAATTCCTTCTCCAGCGGAACCAGAGCATCGGCGTTTTCTAGAGAATACCGCAGCATAGCCGCTAATTGATTAATCATAGTGGAGGTTTCATTTTTGCCTCCCGTCAGCCGCATGGCCGACCAGTTTATGGTATCCAGAGTGTTATGCAGGAAGTGGGGATTGATCTGGGATTGGAGAGCGATGGATTGGGCTTTTTTCAGCATGGCAATCCGCTTTGCCAGCTGCTCGCCGGCGGATTCGTTTTCTTTAAGCACCTTCTGGATGGTATGGATGATAAAGGCCTCCTCATCCTTTTGCAGTGAAGGGTTCTCCTCGGCAAGCGGGACGAAGGCCCCCACAGCACCGAGGATTTTGCGGACGGGCCGGTAAATCCGCCGGGAGATTAAGATGGCGATAACCACTGTTGCCATAAGCCACAATGCAAGAATGAGCAGCATCCACCCTTGAAGGGAGCGGACGCTTTGATGGTACATGGATTTGGAAACCTGGAGGATGTACTGCCAATCCGTGTAGCGTAACGGCTCCTTATAATAAATAGCGCTGCCGGATTCCATATAGGAACGGCCTTCATCCAGACCGGCCAAAACTCCAGAGGGAATATCCGGAGGACCTTCCCTCCAGATGTCTGCCAGCACCTTGCTGTTGGCATCCACAAGAAGCAGCGCAGTGTCATTGGCCTCCCGCTGCCCGGCAAACTGCTTGGAGAATTTCCCAAAGTTGATATTAAACACAATCACACCCTGATTGTCATTCAGGGTACCCAAGGCTTTATAAATGGACAGCATGGGAGTAGGCTGATTCTGATTGTTCAAGCCTGTCCGGAAGGTGCACCAGAACCGGCCGGGGATGGTGTTGGACTGGTATTCCTCCATCCAGCTATGGTCGAAAAAAACACTGTAGTCGCTTTCCCCATAATTGGAGATGAGTGCTCCGCTTTTATTGGAATAGATATAAATGCTGTCCAGATAATCTTTTATGCTCATTTGAGCAGCGATAGATTTAAATATTGCATTGCGGTCATAGTAGGCCTCTTCACCTCTTTTGCGCAGCAGAAACAGCTCAATATCGGAATCATTACTCAGATAGTGGGATTGAACCATATAGTCGGCGATCATGGATTCGGTCAGATCCTTGTAGCCCTGTACGGACTTGTAGCTGTAGGAAATGATTTCGCTCTTGATGAAGGCGGAGAAGGAGAGGGCCGCCACACCCGCTACCAGTACAATCGGAAGCACGATAAGGACGGAAAGCAGTGCCAAATTGCGGAAGAAAATTGTGCCGAAGCCCCGCTCCTTCAGCCGCCGCATGATTCCAGCCAAACCCGGGATCATGGTTTGCTACCTTCCGGTCCCCGTCCGGCCAGAAGTCGTGAACGGTAAGCATGGGGCGTGAAGCCTGTATAATTCTTGAAGGTTTTAGAAAAATAACGCTCGCTTTTATAACCCACCATGTGACTGACCTCATATACCTTATACCGGGGATTTTTCAGAAGCTCCATGGCTTTTTCCATCTTATAGCGGATCATGAAATCAATCAGGTTCTCACCGGTTCTGGCCTTGAACATCCGGCTGAAATAATACGGGCTCAGGTAGAAGCGCTCTGCCAGCTCCTCCAGGGAGAGGGGTTCTGTAATATGCTCCACGATATACTGCCGGGCCTGCTCGATGACATCCGGCTCCGCAGAAACGCCTTCATCAGACAGGCATGCCAGATTCTCCAAGAGAGCAGGAATCCCGTTGAAAAGACGCGGCGCTTGGAGGGAAAAGAGCCGGTCAGGAAACATCCGGACCAGGTAAGCGGCAAGACGGCTGCCCCAGGTATTCACATGCTTCAGCATATCCTCTGCCGAGGGATTGTCCAAGCTCAGACCTGTGACGAGAAACAGTTTATTATCCTTTGAAGTGAAGTGATAGTCTATTGTAGAATCTGCACCGTCAAAGCTATGGCAGGCTTTGAGGAAACCACCGTCCGCCAGAAAAGAATGCTTCTCGTGCAAAGGTATATCCTCCTCCATGAGAAGCTCGATGCAAAAGCAGGCACATTGTTGGAATCGGAGTCCCGGATAAACTACATTGAATAAACTCTCTAAATCCTCCTGTTTTTCCACAGAACCCGCAAGCAGCCGGTCAAAAAAATGATCCTTGACAGCACTGAGCCTATGCTCCATTAGGTTGGCTCCGGCTTGAGCCTGGAGTGAACGGCCCTCCTTATCCAGCAGCTCCCGCATTTTCCTTAAAGCGGCCGTCAGTTCATCCAAATCGATTGGCTTCAATATATAATCCTGAACCTTGAATTTAATGGCGGACATGGCCAAATTCAATTCCTGAAAGCCGCTGATCAGCATCACCTTGGTTGGCAGTTCACGTTCTAAGATGTACCGGGCTACCTCCATGCCGGAGACAAAGGTCATTTTGATATCACTCAGCACCACGTCAACGGGGTTATCCTCCAGAAAGGCAATAACCTCGCGTCCGTCTGCGAACGTTCCTGCAATTTCAAAGCCCAGCCTCTGCCAGTTGACGATATCCTTGAGCCCGCTGCGGATGATCTCCTCATCATCGGCAATGATTAATTTGTACATTCCGCACACCTCGTAGAACCAAGAATGAGTTAAGAAAACGCTTTCTTAATGTCGCCATCATTATAGCATATCAACTGTATTCCGTCCCTGCCTCTCTGGGCAATGCGCAAGTTTCTGTCCCTAAATAGCAAAATGCTGCCGGTTTTTCTGACGGAGTATTCCTTGGATATCGGGAACTGGGCAAGATAACAGCATTAAAACGCAATATCGTGTCCTTGATGAACAGATCTGAAAGCGATTACAATTAGTGGCATACCAGACCACACTAACAGATATCTGAAGGAGAGAAGATGGTGTAATGGAGAAAACCAAAACTAGAAAAGCACTGACGAGCCGGAGACTCGACAATCTCCAGTTTCTGATCCTGGCTCTTCCCGCTGTTGGATTGCTGTTCATTTTTTCCTACATTCCAATGGGTGGGATCATCATTGCCTTCGAAAAATTCAATGTGTTAAAAGGCATTTGGGGAAGTCCCTGGATCGGACTGAAGAACTTCGAGTTCTTCTTCAAATCCTCGGATGCCTGGCGGACGATTCGCAACACGCTGGGCTTGAACTTCCTGTTTATGGCCGCCGGACTTTTGGGCAGCATTTCCTTTGCCATGATGTGTTTTTATATCCGCAGCAGGAAGGCCGTCAAGGTATACCAAACGGTTACTCTGATTCCCGGCTTTTTGTCCATGGTTATTGTAGGGTACCTGTTCTATTCCTTGCTGAAGCCGTCGGGGGGGATTGTCAACCAGCTGATAGAAGCGCTTGGCGGCAATCCGGTAAATTGGTATTCCGAGCCCCGGTTTTGGCCCATTATTCTGCTCATTGCCGTTCTGTGGCATGGGGTGGGTCAAGGCAGCCTATTTTATTTTGCCAGTCTTATGGGCATCGATACCGATTACTTTGAAGCGGCCTCCCTGGATGGAGCTACCCGCTGGCAGCAGTTCCGCTACATTATTCTGCCTTTCCTGATTCCCTTGATCGTAATTATCCAGACTCTGAACATCGGCAAAATTTTCCGTTCCGACTTTGGGCTATTCTTTCATGTAACCCAGGATTCGGGAGCCTTGTATGCGACGACAGATGTTATTGACACCTATATTTACCGTTCCCTAATTCAAATTGGAGACATTGGCATGTCCGCTGCCGTAGGCCTGTTCCAATCTGCTGTGGGTTTTATTCTGATTCTGCTGACTAACTATATTGTGCGCCGGGTTGATTCGGACAGCGCACTGTTCTAGAGGTGACACATGACCAAAAAAAAGAAACCGCAAATTCTTCTGCACACGGCCGGCCTGATCTATTGTCTTCTTTGCCTGATTCCTTTTGTCATTGTTTTATCTGCTTCCTTCACCAAACCGGCCGACCTGAGCACCTTCGGCTACAGCCTGTTCCCCCGGGAGGTAGATTACAGCGCGTACAAAACAATTTTTCAGCATCCTGAGGTTATCCTGCGCGCCTATGGCGTGACGATTCTGGTTACCGTGTCTACAGTGCTTCTAGGTTTGCTGTTTATGGCTTGCGCGGCATATACCCTATCCCGGGACAATTGCCGCTTCCGTCGTCCCTTGTCTTTCTATTTCTTTTTTACCATGCTGTTTTCCGGGGGCTTAGTGCCGAGTTATATCTGGACGACCCAAGGGCTCCACTTGAAGAATACGATTCTGGTTCTTATCGTTCCCAGTCTGATTCACGTTTTTCATGTAATCATGATCCGCACCTTTATGCAGCGGCTCCCGGATTCTCTATTCGAATCAGCCAAGATAGACGGGGCTTCGGAGTTCCGCATTTGCTTCCAGATCGCACTGCCCTTGTCCGTTCCCGTCCTGTCCACCGTGGCTTTCTTCAACGCCATGGACAAATGGAATGACTGGAGTACCCCCTTGTATTATATTGATGATAAAAATTTGTATCCGCTGCAATATTTGCTGTATACCATCCAAAAGAATATTCAAGTGCTCCTCAGCCAGATGGAGCTTTTGTCGTCAGGCACGAGCAGTCTCAACCCGGCGGAAATGCCCGGTGAAAACCTGTTAATGGCCATGGCCGTAGTGGCAATCGGTCCCATGCTGGTGATCTTCCCCTATTTTCAGCGGTACTTTGTTCAGGGGCTCACTGTTGGGGCTGTTAAAGGATAAAGGTTAATATTGCCGCACAATTACATGTAAAGGGTGGTTAGGTTGAGTATGAAAAAAACAAAAGCAAGCGGTCTGCTATTGGCCGCAGCAGCAGTTATGGCAGTGGGGGTGACAGCCTGTCAGAACAATGAAGGCAAAAGCCAGGAAGCACCGGTTACCATCAACTGGGTTACGCTGGGTGATGACCAGTCCAAGTCCGAGCCGGTTTATGCCCGGATCAATGAATTGCTGAAAGAAAGGTATAATCTGCAGTTAAAGTTTGAAACGTATCCCGCCGGGACCTATGACGAGAAAATGAATATGAAGATTAATTCGGGGGAGGATTTTGATCTCACCTTTACGACGCAGAACTGGCTGAACAAGTATCCGGTCCAGGTAGCCAAAGGAGCTTTTCTTGCTCTGGATGGTTATTTGGATAACTATCCGGCTCTCACCAAAGCGCTCCCCGATTTCCTGTTCGAGCAAGCCCGGTTGAACGGCAGTATCTATGCCATTCCCAATTACCAGATCAGCTATTCGTCCTGGGGATTCTTTTTCCGCAAGGACATCGTGGATGAGATGAAGCAGAAAGGCCTAAGCTGGGATTACAGTAAAGTGAAGAAGCATTGGGATGCGGAGCCCTATTGGAAATATGTAAAGGAAAATCATCCCGAGCTGATTCCGGCGGACGGCAACTTCTATAATTTTGACTACGACTTGGGAACCGTGTTCATTAATGCGGAGCAGAATACCATGTTCAACAAAAATGATCCTGGTCATAAGCTGTTCCAAACCGTTCTTTTGGATAAAGCCAAACAGATGGAATGGGGAGCCGGGGAGTATCATTCCGGCATCAATAAACGCCAGATGTGGGAGAAAGGCTACTTCCGCAAGGATATCGCAACGGTTAAGGATGAATCGGCAGACAAAGCGGCGGGACGTTTTGCGTCGGCCATGGGCGTGGTCAAGCCCGGCGGGCTGGCCGAGGTGGAGAAGCAGTATGGCAATGTGAAGATGGTGCAGGTGCCCATCCAGAAGCCGTTTATCGAAGCCACAGGCGCCAGATCGGCCATGACAGCGGTTAACGCCCGTTCCAAACATCCGGAGCAGGCATTGAAGATGCTGGAGATCATGAATACGGACAAAGAGATATTCAATCTCCTCAACTTCGGTATCGAAGGGCAAAATTATGAACTGGTTAACGGCAAAGTGAAGAAGATCGACAATTCGGGATACTTTTATAACAGCGCATGGGCCTTGGCCAACCAGTTCAACGCGCTGCTGCAGGTCGATCAGGCTGACGGTATTTGGGAGGAGACGGACAAACTGAACCGGCAAGCGGAAATTACTCCGATTCTGGGCTATTCCTTCAATACAGAGCCGGTGACTACGGAGATTGCGGCCGTCTCCTCCATCCGTAAGGAATTTTCCAAGTGGATGTACGAAAACGATTTCGAAGCGAAGTATGATCAATATTTCAGCAAAATGAAAAAGCCCGGTGAAACAGTGCTGGTGGAAGCCCAGAAGCAATTGGACCAGTGGTTCGCCAGCAACAAGAAGAAGTAACCAAGACGGAGAAGGAGCGGGAAGAATGTTAATCGAAAAAGGCACGAAGCTGGTGATGGTTGGGGATTCGGTAACGGATGCGGAACGCAAAAGGCCAGTGGGCGAAGGACGCGGGGATGATATAGGCAGAAGCTATGTTGCGCTGGTTAATGCTCTGTTTACGGCGGCATGCCCGCAGGAGCGGATACGGGTAATGAACATGGGGATTGCGGGAGATACCTCCCGTTCCCTGCTGGAAAGATTCCAAAGCGACGTGCTGGATCTGGAGCCGGACTGGCTGACCATCATGATCGGGGTCAATGACGTGTGGCGCCAATTTGACGCTCCTCTTCAACCGGAAATTCATGTCTATCCCGACGAATATGAAGCCAATCTGGTCCGCATGCTGGAAATGTGCCAGGGGCAGGTAAAGCAAGTCGTACTGTTTACACCGGTATTCATGGAAATAAACCGCAGCGATGAAATGAGAGGGATGCTTGACTCCTACAGCGACATTGTCAGAAGGACCGCATCCCGCTACGGAGCGCTGCTGGTGGATGTGCAAGGGGCTTATGATGATGTGTTTGGCCATATGCACCCCATGAATATCGCCTGGGACAGGGTGCATCCCAATATGACGGGACATATGATCATCGCCCGGGCTTTTCTGAAATCGGTGGGCTTTGTATGGTAGGGCAGGTGGATGAAAGAGCAAAGCCTGTATTCCGGACGGATTGTGGTCCACTGCAATCCAAGTACAACGAAGCGGTTGCCGGGCTTTACCGCAACTGCCGCATAGTATACGGCTACGGCAAGCCAGTTCTCATTGAGGGAGGGGCCTATCCGGGAATCTGGCTGGAGTGCGGGCCGCTGGAGAGCACGATCTTCGCACTGTATGAGCCGGAAATCGCTGTACAGAGCCATGAACTTTTCTTCAGGCTGCAGCATGAAGATGGCTATATTCCTTGCACTGTTCTGGCGGACAGCCATCTCACCGGACAAATCCAGATGGTGGTTCCCATCGCGGCTACTGCTCTTGAGACCGCTATGCGCACTGGGGACCCGGCTTTCCTTCAACGGGCTTACCGTTCATGCGTCCGCTGGGACTCCTGGCTGTCCACCTACCGGAATACACGGGGGACGGGGCTTTGCGAAGCATTCTGCGAATGGGATACAGGGCATGATAACAGCCCCCGGTTCCGGGGGCTGCCACGGAACTGTCCTTCGGAGGATGCCCGCCGCTGTCCCGATGCTGACGGGCTTCCCTATTTGGCCCCCGATCTGTCCGCCAGTGTATATGGCGGAAGGCTGGCGCTGTCCCGGATGGCGGAGCGTCTGGGGCTGCAGGAGGATGCGGCCCATTGGAAGCGGCTGGCCCAACTTACAAGGTCGGCAATCGTGAGGCATTGCTATGATGCCGAAACGGTCTCCTTTTATGATGTGGATTGCCATGGACGCTATGTAAAAATTCTCGGAGATGTGCTCACCCGTGTTTTGGGGGAAGGCATAGCGGATCAGGAAATGTTTGAGGAGATATTCCGGCGGCATCTGCAGAATCCGGATGAATTCTGGACGCCGTATCCATTTCCCTCCATATCCGTAAGTGATCCCGCCTTTGTAAGGGAGCTGCCCGATAATTCCTGGGGCGGCGCCAGCCAGGCTTTGACCGCCCTCCGGGCTCCCCGTTGGATGGAGAGCTACGGCAAGTATGCCCATCTGGCTCATGTGATGAAGCAGTGGCTTAGCGCCTTAACCGCCTCTCCCGGCTTCAGGCAGCAGATGAATCCATGGACGGGGGAGTTTTCCACTACAGAGCATTATTCCCCTTCCATGTGCCTAATGCTGGATTTCGTGTCCCGACTGTACGGCGTCCGGCTGGAGGAAGATCAGTTGGAATGGAACTGCCGTTGTCCCGAAGGCGCTGCCTGGTCCCGTTATGGACTGCCCACGCCTGAGGGCTGGGCAGAGCTGGAGGTGGAGAAGGACATAGCCCGCTTGCGGCTCAATGACCGGCTTGTATTGACGGTACAGGGAGAATGCCGCATTATTACCAATTTGGAAGGGAGGTGGCTGGATGCTGTAGGGACCAATCTGTCGGCCTCGGCGGTGCAGATCTTCACGCCGGAAGGGCTCCGCCGGGAATTGAAGCTAAGCCCCAATACGGTATTTCATCAGTGGGCGTAAGTCGATTCTAAAAAGGTGGGATATTTAATGATATTTCCGAAAAAATGGCCGGCTCTCGTGGCGCCTCTTCTGCTTCTCTCCCTTCTTATGCCGCCCGGCATCCTCCATGCCGGAATCGGAGACAAGGAGATGCAAAGCCAGGGAACGGGAAATCTGCCGGGAAACTATTACTATTGGTCTTTTGAAGATGGAGCTTCTCCGCAGCCGGCGGGGGTCAGTCCCTGGCATGGAGGGACTGCGGGCATTTGGCAGGGCTTCTATAGCAATGCACTCTCGGTGGCGGATGCTCCGGAAGGAGAAGGCAAACAAGGAAGCAAAGCCCTGAAGCTGGACAAAACCCGGGTAGAGGGAACGAGCGGCATCAGCACGGTGGATGCGGGAGTGCTGGCCATAGCCACTGTTCCAGGCAATGTGGTTACCGCAATGGTGTATATTGCCCCTGAGTATGTGAGCCAGCCGATGGTGATGCAGGATGTAAATCTGCGGGATATGTCTGCGGTAAACGGCACTTCCGGAGAGGTTTACAGCATCCGGGCATCCACAGGCAGCCAGCTTGCCCCCGGGTGGAACAGCCTGCGTTACCAGGTACCCGCCAGTAAGGCGGATATGTGGACCAAAGGAAGGCTGAGTATCAATATCCGGACACTTCTGAATGCGGTGGCGGTGAAGGCCCTTTATCCGGAGATGACCGATGAGGAGGCTCTTGCTTACTCCCAGCAGCTTAAGAATGATCTTACCCACGAGTGGTTTATTGATGCCGTTTATATTGGTCCGCCTGCCCATGAGCCCGATACGGGGGAGCTGCCGGCCGGTTTTGTCTCCGACGGATTGAATAACGCTCCGCCTGAGGAGAATTCCCCTCCTGTTCTGGGCGGGGCGTCGGGGCTCCGCCAAAGCCCATCAACGGGGGTGGTGGTGTTCCAGTCCACCAAAGCGGGAACGGTCTATTATGGCTTGGGGACGGAGCCCTCCACCGACAATGGAGCGGGCAGCATGGCTGTAGCAGGAACCAATACCCTCTTTATTCCTATGCCCTCCAACGCAGGAGTGCAGGTGCATATTGTGGTTAAGGATTGGGCCGGCCAAGTAAGCACTCCGGGATTTATCGTCCCAATTCCCGCCCATATTCCTCCTGAGGGGCCGGAGGAGCCGGACCGCATCCCGTATTACTTCTGGTCCTTCGAAGAAGGAGCTGCCGCCGGTTCGCCCGGGATTAATCCGTGGAAAGGAGGGGCACTGGTTCCCTGGGAGGGATATTACAGCACCTCTCTGTCTGTCACGGGTTACGGTGTGCCTCCTGCGGGAGCCCATGGGGAACGGGCTCTTAGGATGGGCAAAGCCAGGGCGGAATCCACTCTGGGGATCAGCATCAGCGATCCTCAAGCGGTAGGGCTGGCCCGTATTCCGGGCCATGTTGTGACTGCTCAGGTATATGTACAGCCGGATTATGTGGCTTCCTCCGGTCTCGTGATGCAGGAGCTGAGTCTGCGGGACTGGAGCGCCACCGGCTCTTCTGCCGGGGAGCGGTATGTGGCGAAGACCCTGCACTCCATCCAGCCGGGATGGAATACGCTGCGTTACCAGGTGCCGGAGGGCAAAGTAGACGCCTGGCCATTGGGCCGAATCACCATCAATGCCAGTACCCTTTCCAACGCTACATTGGCAGCACAAATTTCCCCCCAGCTGGACAGCCAGGCTATTGCCGATCTGCTGCTGCAATTGAGGGAGGATCTGACCTTCTCGTATTATGTGGATTCTATCTATATTGGCCCTGCCGCCTACGAGCCGCAGCAGGCAGGCCAGGCGCCTGTCCGCTTCCTGGGAGACGGATTAAATTATACTACACCGGCTCCAGGGGAAGAACCCTTGGACTTGCCTGGCCCGGCGGCGAATCCCCAGCTGGTGTATGTTTCCGCAGCTGCCCTAGACAATGCTTCCGCAGACGGCACTGCCGCCAACCCTTACCGCAGCATTGAAGCCGCAATAAGAGCCGCCTCGTCAGGGGCAAAAATTATGGTTGGACCGGGGATCTACCGGGAAACCATCCGGCCCAAGGACCGGCAGACCATCGAGGGAGTTTCCGGAGCGCAGCCGGTTATAAGCGGTCTGGATATAGTGGAGAACTGGACGCAGGAGCCGGGAAGCGGCTTGTATGCGGCTCCCATGGATTGGAGTCTGGATACGACGTATCAGACAACAGGGACGAAGGAGGTCGGTGGCGGCAACCAGGTGTTTATCGACGGAGAACTTGCCTATGAAGCCCGTTGGCCGAATAAAGGCGCAACGGCTCCGCCGGAGGAAGGGGGCTTGTTCCAGTTCAGTCGGGCCGTATTTGATACCGTGAGCATGAATTACAGCATCAAAACCGCTACCGTCAAGGACAGCGAACTAGACGGGCTGAACGGGACCAGCCTGGCGGGGGCATCCATGTGGGTTATTTCCGGCCAAAAGTGGAGCTCCCGGCCTGCCACTGTGCTGGATCACACCGGCCAGACGATGACCATCAGCTTGAACGGCGGGGCTGCCAATGCCACAGAGCAGTACTACCATCCACGTCCCGGCAACGAGTACTTTTTGTACGGCTTGAAGGCCTTTCTGGATTCGGAGGAGGAGTGGTATTGGGATAAGGTAGAGCGCAAGCTGTATCTGAAGACTGCTCCGGCGGGAAGGCTTATCGAATCGAAACGCCGGGAAACAGCTGTAGATCTGTCCGGCACCACCGGCGTGACGCTGAGCAATATTGCGGTCAAAGGCGCGACTATCATTAGTGATGACGCTACGCAGAACGCCAGTATAGACAGGATCCGGGCGGAATATGTAAACCAGGCAGCCAATTTCGATAACGGCTACGTGTACGATAATGCCAATAACGGAATTTTGCTTGCAGGCCGCAATAATATCCTCCAGAATTCCGAACTGGCTTATGCTTCCGGCGGTTTGGTGACTCTGCAAGGAGAAAACAACCGGCTGATTAACAACTATATTCATGATGCGGATTATACGGGAGGGTGGGTATCAGCTGTCAATCTGGCCGGTATCGGACATGTGGCTGCCTTTAACACCATCACCAGAGCGGGCAGGGATTTAATTAACCTGCGCCAGACCAAGGCCGGGCTCATTGAGCATAACGATATCTCTTACGCCGGGGAGCTTTGCGAAGATCTTGGTATGCTGTACACCTATTCGGCAGACGGAGCCGGCACAGAAATCCGCTACAACCGGATTCACGATTCGGAAATCGCCAACGGGATCTATCTGGACAACAACAGTACCCATTTTGTGGTGCATCATAACGTCTCGTATAATCTGAAGGCCCGTTCAGGCTTAAAGAACAATGCCTACAGCGCCTTCAATCTATTCTTCAACAATACCAATTACAATGAAGCTCCCATGAATATGATCGCTTTGACCAATTACCCCCTGACTGCCTACGGAACCCGGTACTACAACAATATTCTGGGCAACAGCTACAGCACGGCGCCGGATATAGCATGGAACTCCAATGTGGTGATGGGGACCTCACAAGCCGATTCTATTTTCCGCAACCCGGGTCAGGGGGACTTCCGCCTGAAGGAAGGAATCACAACCTGGTACGGTGCTACTTCTGGCAAAACACTGGAGGGAATGAATGAAACCGGTTATATTGGAGCCTACGTCTACGATCCAGGAACCGGTGCGATTCTCAATGATTTTGCCACGGGGCATAATTTTGCTGAGCCGCCCGGAGAGGTTCCTTATTCCCTGACGGCTACCCCATACAAGAATGCAGCAGCCGACGGCGGCTTTGACCGTTCCACTGCTTCCGACAACTATACCTTGGGCGAACCGTGGAGCGTTTACGGCAGCGGGCCTGTCCGCGTGAAGCGGGATTCCGCCTACTATGTCCGCAATGACGGCTTTGGCGTCCATCTTGCGGGGGCAGGAACCGGAATCAAGCAGACGGTGGAGCATCTAAAACCAGACACGGACTACATCCTGACCGCCAGGGTGCAGAGCGCTCCAGAAACCGGCATCGCCGCCTCCCTAAACGGAGGACGTGCCAGAATTGGCGTCACAGTGAGCGGGGTTACCTACAGCGCAGAAGCCGAAAGCAGCAAGCTGGTGGTTCGCGCCAATACGGGCAACCAAATGCCGGAATGGGTATTGGTCACCATCCCGTTTCATACAGGAGGGGCGACGTCGGCGGAGATTTTTGCCCAGACCGTAACGCAGGCTGCCAATGTGGACCATATTGCAGTGATGCTGCCTCTGGTCGAAGAGGACCCAAGGGCTCTCTTGGGCGAAGCCATCATGAAAGCGGAAGGGGCGCTTTCGTCCGCCCCCGGCATGCCGGCAGCGATTGTAAGCGGGTTCCGGCAGGCCATTGATGCTGCGCGGAGCGTCTGGCAAGATTCCGCGGCAACCGCCGCCGGATTGGAGGCCCAGCGGGAGGTGTTGGGGGATGCGATTGAAGTGTTCTCGCTCCGCACAGGCCTGCTGGCCGATCTGGAGACGGCCCGGCAGCTAAGCGAGGACATGATTTTTGACGGGGGGAATTATCATTATCCTCCGTCGGCCAAACCTGAGCTTGATGCAGTCATAGCGGCCCAGCAGCTGGTATTGGAGGATAGCCAGGCGACGCCCGGAGAGCTTAGCGCAGCGGCTGTGGCAGTGGAAGCGGCGAAGCTGGCCCTCTACAATGCTATCATCTTGCCCCCTATCTCTATCTACACGGAGGCGGATATGGAGCAGATGCTGTCTTCCGGAGAAAACTGGTCGCGCAAAGGTCTGGCGGGGGATTATGCTCTTGACGGAGATGGCTACATGCACTTCCGGTCCAGTACTGGGGAAGGCAATAACCAATGGTCCAAGGGAGCCACCTTCTATAATGTCACCCGGTTTGGCGATGAAAGATTTGTCGTGGACATGAACTACCAGCCAGCGACAGGGGATTGGTCGGCGTTTGTGCTGCGGGCCCAGGTTGCCCAGGAATCCATCTTCGGCGACAATCAAAATGAATATTTGGTTGTGTTCCGGGCTCATAATGTAGAGCTGCAGAAATGGATCAACGGTGCAGAGGATACCTCCTTCCGGCTGATTATTCCAACCAGCGCCATTTCTGCCGGTCCGAACAGAGTTGAATTGGGGGCGGCCGACGTTAATCAGGAAGGCGAATTTACGTGGGTCAGACTGTATTTCTATGTTAACGGCACGCGGATCTTTGATGTTATGGACCGTGCCGCCAGCGCCGTCCGGGGGGATGGGTATTTGGGCGTGGCTCTTTATCCTCCCGCTTATAATTTGAAGCTTCGGGCGGTAATGTCCGAATAGCGGTTGTGGTTAAAGCCGTTCCTTATCCGGGAACGGTTTTTTTGTTTTGCAGTTTACAAGGGACGGTTTCTTAAAATTCATACAGCTGCAGTGGACAAATGTGCGGGAAGCAAACTGGCGTGTACAGAGGTTTTTCCGCCAAAATAAAGGGAAGAAGGGACGGATGCCTGTCAATTAGCCCATAAGGCATCCGCTGGGAGGGGAGGGATTGGTCAGCGGGGCATATCAGATGCAGGGAATAAACGAGGGAGGTTGATGGTTAATGGGAAGATGGTTTCGGAAAGGGTTGGCGGCAGCACTCAGCCTGGGGATTTTGGCAAGCGCTTACAATTATCCTGTCCCGCAGGCAGCCGCTTCGGCAGCCGCTCCGGTGCTTGTCCAGGCATCACCGGAGAATGTGATGCCAGACAGCACCGTGCAGCTGATTGGCGAGGGGTTGGAGGGGGCGGTGATCGGTCTGCGGCTTCTGGAGGATCGGGATCCCGGAGCCGATACGGCTGCCCAGCTTGTTTCGCCCAGAACGGAGCAGGATGTGCCCGGCGGGGCGGGTCAGCTGATTCAGCCTATATTTACGGATGCGTCCGCCGCATCCGCTGTTATTCCGGCAGGGGTTCCCTACGGTCAATATGCGCTGTATGCGCAAAATCCCGCAGGTGGGGTCAGCGCGCCGGTATTCGTCAACAAAACGGATGTGCTCTATGTGTATCCCAATGTGCTGAATCTGGCGAAGTCCCGTGAGGTGACGGTGATCGGCACCAATCTGACCTGGAATAACGGCAATCTTCCCGGAGACAGCCGGGTTTGGCTGCGGAACAAAGCTACGTCTGCGCTTTCAGAGGTAGCAGTTCATTCCGCATCTCCTTATGAGGTGGTATTCCAGGTGCCCGAAGGGGCGGCGGCCGGACAATATGACGAGGTGTGGGTGCATAACGGACACGGCGGCGAATACGGCTGGAGCAAAACGGACATTCGTCTGGTGAACACACCGGCGCCGGCCGGTATTTTTGAGGTGACGGCTTACGGGGCTGTGGCGGATGACGGGGTGGATGACACACAGGCCATCCAGTCGGCCATTGATGCGGCGTCTGCCGCCGGAGGCGGGACGGTGCGTCTGCCGGCAGGCGTGTTCCATCTGGATAAGGAGCAGGCCCCGCCGGCAGCGGGACTGGTTAAGCTGATCCCGGCCGACCTCTTCGGCGGCACTCCCTCCTACGGGACGGACCGGGAATATTTCCGCGCCTTCGATTCCAACAGCACCACCTTCTATGATTATAACGGCACAGGCTCCGGCCATGTGGGCATCGACTTGGGGGACGGCAATGCCCGGCAGGTAACGGCCATCCGCTATTTCCCGCGGCCTTCCACCAATGCCACCATTGACGCAGATATGATCGGGGGCCGGTTCCAGGGCTCCATGGACGGTACAACGTATACGGACCTGTACACGATCCCGGCGAAGCCTTCTTTTAACGGGAATGTGGTGGCGGTCAATAACTCAGGGGTTTACCGCTATCTGCGGTACATTCCGGCTGAAGGCAAAAAAGGCTACATCGCCGATTTGGAATTTTTCACCGGGATGGCCTCCGCCTCTTTGGTGGTGGGTGCCAAACCGGAGGCGGGCCTGCAGAAGCTGACGCTGAAGGCGGGGGTAACTTTGAAGGGGCAAGGAGCGGAGGCCACCGTTCTGAAGTATCTGGACACCGGTCCCACCGGGGGTAAGGACAACGGGGAAGGCCCGGAGATGATCAGCATAGCGGGCTCCGGCTCCGGCATCGAGGATATGCGGATTGAAGGCAGTGCCAGTGTGGACAGGGGGATCGTGCTGAAGGATAGCCTTCAGGATGTGACCATCCGCAATATTGAGCTGCGGACCTGGTATCCCGGACTGGCCAAAAAATCCATGTTCGGCGGCATCTGGGGGGATGGCGGCAACACCGGCTTCAGCAGGATCGCAATCCTGGACAGCATCATTGAATCCGGGGGAGCCATTACGCTGAACAAGATGTCCAACAGCCGGATTTCCGGCAACACCTTTCTGGGCAAAGCCTGGACGCCGGCCAACTTTGCCAATTCGTACCAAAACCTGTTTACGGATAACCGGATCGACGGGCGGGATGATAACGGCAAACGCGGCGGTGCCCGGGGCTTTAACTTTACCCTGCACCCCCGCTGGGGCAGCTTCAAGCCCACGGCGATGAACTATATTGCCCGCAATGATACTCAATATATCGGCAACGAAACCACACCTACCAATGACGGGGAGATTCTGTTGTTTGATGCACTGGTGGATGTGGACACTGATTTTACGGGGGATGGCAATAAAATTCTTCATTACGGCAATGTATATGCCGCAGATGTTTCCTCCGCCAGTGTGAAGGGCATGAAGTGGGATGCCAATGTGCTGAGGGACGAGTATGTGCTGGTTGTAGAGGGCAAGGGGCTGGGCCAATACCGCCGCATCACCGGGAACACGGCAGACACCGTAACGGTAGATCGGAGCTGGACCATTGTGCCGGATGCCACCTCCCGTGTGGCCATCAGCCGGTTCTTCTACAAGAATATTGTGACGGACAACACCGCCTCCAATAACAAGGGCAATGATATGCGGATGTACGGGCAGGCGTTGGGGAATATTTTTGACAACAACCGCTCTGAGCTGGGCAGCGGAGGTTCGCCCACAGCAGGCAACGGGGGGACGGTGATTAACAGCTTCGACCGGAACCTGACCACCTTCCACCCGTCCTATTACAATGTGATCAAACATTCTGCGGGCTCCCGGGCGTACATGGTCTTCGGCGGCGGGCTGCGCATCGATTCGCCCCGGTCCGTAGCGGCGCTGGGCAATGTCATAACGGATAATACGGTCCGGTCCCTCTATATTGAATCCGGCGGGTATAATTTCTTCCCGGCGCCCAAGGCGAATATCCGGTATAACGTGATGGAGCATAACAACGTACAGACGCAGGTGAAGCTGGACAGTCCTGTGGCGGCGTATACCATTGTGCGGGAGAACCAGGTCCAGATGCCTGGAAGCACACCCGAGCAGCGGTATTATGATTTTGGGACGGATACCGTGTTTATCGAAAATGGAATCCGCCTGCCGGTGCGGCAGCCTACGCCCCCTGCACCGCCGGAAATTCCCGGGGACGGCCCCATGCCTAACCTGCCGGGGAACAAGATGGTGCTTCAGGAAGGGATGAACGGCTATGACGGGGCGGCGGATGCCAGCCTGATGTCCCATTGGCAGGGGGTCGGCAATAATAACGGAGCATACCCCGAGTTTGAGATGGCCCGGTATAACGGGACGGGGACAGATGACAAGTTTGCGCTGGTCCGTTTCGACCTGACGCAGATTCCGGCAGACCGGACCATAACGGGTGCGTTTATTGAGCTGTACCACACCCAGACTCGGGCTTCGTCGGAGAACTTCAAAACCGTGGATGTGCACCGGGTCACCAGCCCCTGGGAGGAGGGCAACGGCTACGGAGGCGGCACCAACATTGATGGCAATCCGGTAGGCACAGTAGTGGACGGTGAACTGATAACCGGGGTGAGCCTGAATACGAAGCCCAGCTGGGAAACAGGCTCGGAGACGGCCTTGGATAACGTCATTACCTCCTATGTGCCGGGGCGGTGGTATCATTTTGACGTGACGGCGGCGGCCCGGGATTGGATTGCCCATCCGGAGCAAAATTTCGGCGTTGTGCTGCTGGAGGATGTCCCCTCTACCGCAAACGGCACCCGGACCTTCGCTTCCTCCCAATATTCCAGCGTAACGCTGCGGCCCAAAATCACCGTGTTCTATTCCGGTGAGCCCATTACCCTGCCGCCGGATTCCGTTGCACCCGGTGATGTGCTGGAGCCTGCGGTATCCAACGGGGACGGCGAAGCGCTGATTGCCTGGAAGGATGCGGCGGACACCGATATTGTCAAGGTGCGGATTTACAACGGGACTGAGGTTGTGGCTGAGGCCGAGCGCGGAGTACAGAAGGCCCGTGTGGAAGGTTTGGTCAACGGACTGCCGGTTAATCTCCGGCTGGTTAATATGGACGGCTCCGGCAACGAGTCGCCGGGAGTGGCCGTGCAGGTTTGGCCCCACGCGGACCGGTCGGTCTTCTGGAAGGGCATCAATCTGAACGGGGAGGCAGTGAGGATTGATGGCCGGGATTGGCAGTCCTACAATGCCGCCAAGGCCGTAGGCTTCACGGCGGTGACAGGGGCCGGGGCAGCGCCGGTAGCGGGGAAAACAGCCAATTTCCCGCTGCCGTTCGAAGATGACTATGACTTGACGCATATGATGAACACAAATCTAAGCGTTTCGAAGCAATCCCTGAAGCTGGAGCAGACGGTAACCGAAGGCACCTATCAAACCTACCGGGTGTACCTCTGGTTTATGGAGCCCTCTGCAGACCGGAACCGCTCCTTCGATATCAATGTGGAGGGCAGCCGGGCCGCCACCATGGCGGGCAGCGAGCTGCGGAACCATACAGTCAGGTACGGGCCGTATGACACCCGTGTCCAGGACGGCAAGCTGACCGTGGAGCTGCTGAACGTAAAGGGCGACCCGATGCTGCAGGGCATCGAGATCTACAAGGATTATTATTCCGCGGTTACGCTGAAGGATCTGCGGGCAGGAGAGTCGACGGTGACCGGCTTCGTTTACGAGCCGGGCAACTATACAGTGCTGCTGCCTTATGGTACTGTGGCGGCGCCTGAGGTGACGGCGGACGCCTTTGATCCTTCCGCAGCGGTCACGGTGACTCAGGCGGTTTACGCTCCCGGCACGGCGACGGTGTCCGTTATGTCCGCCGACCAGGCGCAATCCGCGGAGTACCGGATTGCCTTCCAATGGGAAGAACCCGGCGGCAATGCGGATTTGCAGCGGCTCTGGGCGGGCGGAGCGATAGTGCCGGATTTTTCACCGGAGGTAACAGTCTATACTATTGCGCTTCCCTTCGGTACCCCCGCCGCTCCGCGGATCACGGCTGTACCGCTGGACCCGCGGTCACAGGTGGATATTGTGCAAGCCGACGGGCCGGAGGGTACAGCCAGCGTCACCGTCACAGCCCATGGGGGTGCAGTGAAGGTATATGAGATCCGCTTCCGTCTGGAGGCTCCGCCCACTTCACCACCCGATCCGGTTGACACCGGAACTCCGGATTATACCTATACCGGCCCTGGCGGCAGTACCGGCAGCATCAGCCATGAGCTTGGAACAGTTGCAACCTCCGGGGATACGGCTGTCCTGACCGTTTCCTCTGCCAAGTTCAGCAGTTTTGTCCGCACGGGGGAACAGGACATCGTTATCGATGTAAGCGCAATGGGCCAAACCTCTGCCAAGGCAGTAGAACTTCCGGCAAAGGACTTGTCCGAGCTGCAAAAGGCGGGCAAAACAGTGGTGATTCAGAGCGGCGACGTTCATCTTTTGCTGCCCCACGGCTCATTGAAGCTGGATGGAATTACGGACAATATTAGGGTGATGATTGCCAACAGCGGGGAGGCTAAGGGAACGCAGGCCGGTCTGGCGGCCCTCAGTTCTATGATCAGCATCTCCGTTACAGCTGGAGACCGGGACGTGAAGCTGGCTCAGCCGTTGGAGGCAACGGTCAAGCTTCGGGGAACGGGTGATTGGCGCAAGGCAGGCCTATACGTGTACAACCAAAGCAGTGGAAAGTGGGATTACGCAGGCGGTAAGGTCAACAAGGAGAAAACCGGGATTGCCTTCGAGATCACGGAATCAGCTCAGACATCCTATGCGGCTTTTGTTTACAACCGGAGCTTCGCCGATGTTCCCGCCACCCATTGGGCAACGGATATGATTCAGGTTATGGCGGCCAAACATATGCTGGACGGGGTAACGGAAACGGATTTCTCCCCGGAGGCAAGTGTGACACGGGCGGAATTTGCCGCTATGGCCGCACGGCTGCTGGGATTGCCGGCCACGGTTTATACCGGCGGGTTTGCGGATGTGGACCCGGGTGACTGGTACGCAAACATCATTGCCGCCTCCGTTCGGGAGGGCATTCTTGAGGGATCGGCGGAGGGCATTCGTCCGTTGGACCGCATTACCCGCCAGGAGATGGCGGTAATTATCATGAGAGTATACGGGAAGACCGCCAATTCTCCAAATAGCAGTCAGGCTGGCGCCGTCTCATTTGCGGACAACGGGGAGATTGCTTCTTGGGCCAAGGAAGCGGTGGCTCAAGCCCAGCAGACCGGATTGATCAACGGCCAGCCCGGCAACCGGTTTGCGCCGCTGGATACGGCCACCCGGGCGGAAGCGGCCGCAGTGTTGTACCGGCTGCTGGATAAGCAGGAAGGACATTAAGAAACCTTTCATTTAAACCTCGAAAGGGCTGTTCCCAAAGCCCCGGCATAACGAAGTTGGCGGAGAAACGTAAAGTTTATCCGTCAGCTTTTTTTTGTTTTCTTTAGAACGTCCTCCAGTGGGCTGACTGCTGCCTGTAAGGGTACTGTGCTTTTTGCGCAGTTTTTTAACAGTGGAGCTGAACTCGAAAAATCATATATAAAATTCCTTTTTATCATGAAATAACCGTTTATACTCGGTTTTTCATATCTATTAGGCCCATTCCGCTCCTACAACCGGATTTATAGTTGAAAAATCGTGTTTAACCCCTCCATTAAGCCTCGCCCAACCATTTTATATGCGAAATTTCATGTTCAGGTGTAAAACGGGTGGGAATGCAGCTTGCCGCGTGTGGTTTATTTGGGGACAAATGCGCAAAAATCACACACCTCCCCGGCACAATTGTCGAACTTCAGCACTTCCCCCTTCCCGCCCCAATAAAGGACAATAAAGAAAAACGGCACGGCTGGACCATAACCGGCCATCACCGACCAAAACGGGGGAGCAAACATGGGACATATCCGCATCGAAGGACGGACCATCCAGATTGACGGCAAGGAGGTTTTGCTGCGTTCCGGAGAGATCCACTATTTCCGGATTTACAAGAGCCGCTGGAGGACCATGCTGGAGAAAGCCCGGGACAATCATTTGAACACCATCGCCACGTACATCCCCTGGGATTTTCATGAGCCCGAGGAGGGGAGGTTCGACTTTACCGGAGAAACCCTTGCCGAGCGGGATGTGGTGGGTTTTCTGGAATTGGCCTCCTCCATGGGCCTGTACGTCATAGCCAAACCCGGCCCCTTCATCAATGCCGAATATGTAGACGGGGGACATCCGCACTGGATGTACCGGCAATATCCCGAGACGGTCAGCGCCAAGCCGGACGGCAGTCCCGCCTTTTGGGTAGGGCAGGGCAATCATGTGCCGCAGCAGCTGGGGGATCGTTTCCTGGAGCTGGCGGAGCGCTGGTATGCTCAGGTGATTCCGCTGCTCAAGCGGTTTTCCATCGAAAACGGCGGCCCCATCATTCTCCATCAGCCGGATAACGAAATGAATCTGCTGTTTACCGGACTTGATCCGGAGGGTTCCTTGTATGACCCAAAGGTATTGGGTGACGGAGACACGCCAGGGCTGTTCCAGCATAGCCTGCTGGAGCGGTTCGGCAGCCTGGAGGAGCTGAACCGGCGATACGGAACGAAAGCAGCCGGCCTGGCCGCCATCCAACCCAAGCTGCAGGGAACGGATGCGCAGGGCAAGAAACGGCTTTATCTGGACTGGATGCGGTTCCGTACGGAATATGTCTACCGGTATGCCGCCCTGCTGGCCCGTTGGAGCCGCAAATATGGCCTTCAGGTACCCAACACCTACAATGAGCCCATCAACGGCTTTTTCCGCGGCCCGGGCAATCATGCCGCTTTCTCCGCGTACATGAAGGAGCAGGGGGAGGAGATTCTCACCACCTGCCACTCCTATCTCAAGTACGGGTACCATATGGATGCCAACGGACTTCCCAAAATCGTCTTCAGGCTGGAGGCGCTGAAGATGCAGGCCCCGGACCGTCCCGCCATCGCCATCGAGGTGGGAGCAGGCTGGATGACCCTGGACCAGGTGCCCAACCATCTGAATTATCCGGTGCATCTGCGCACGTTGCTGGGGCACGGGATGGACGGGTACAATTATTTTATTTTTGCCTCGGGGGAAAAGGGCTTCAGCCGCACCTATGTGACGGACGCCTATGATCTGTTCGCCGATCCCGTATCCGCCTCCGGAGAGGAGAATACCGTCTACCGGATGACGGGAGAGTTCAACCGGTTTGCCGCCGGGTGGGAGCGGGAGCTGGCCGGAACGGCCAAGGCCTATGACGCGGTGATCGGCCTGTCCCAGGAGCTCTACCTGCTGGCGCAGTATGCGGGCAGTGAGCTGTCCGTGTTCGAGGATCACTCCTCCGGCGCCTCCACCCTGTCGGCCAACCGTTCCAAGCAGGTGGTGGACAGCATCGAGGCTCTCACCAAGATGCTCACCATGAGCAACGTCCAGTTTGCACTGATGGATCTGGATGTGCCCAACCGGGAGCCGGGATTTCCGGAGCTCCTGATTATCCCCAACGACGGCACCTTGTCGAAAGAGGCGATGGAGTACGTGATGCGGCATGGGGAAAAAGGGGGCAAGGTGGTCTTTTATCCGGAGGTTCCCGTTCAAACACCGGATGGCCTTGACCTGCCCCTGCTTGCACAGGCAACAGGCTTCCGGCTCCGCCGGGAGATTCCCCGCTTCGGGCTAACAGCCGGGGACATCGGCCGCCGCTTCATGCGGATGAAGGAGCTGGACGGTATCCCGGCGGACCAGCTGAACACGCTGGAGCTTCCCGGCGCGGGCAGCTGCCTGATAACCTACGAAGGCGAAACCGTCGGATACCGGCATCCCTTCGGCAGCGGAGAGGCGCTGGTGCTGGGGTTCGCCCCGCAGTTTACCGGATTGGACAATGTGGAGTCGCTGAAGCTGCTGCTGCTGCCTCTGCTGGCGGAGGGCCGGGCAGTCCACGCGGAGTACGACATCTACCATACCGTGGTTCGGAGCAAGGATGGGTTCCAACTGGTGACGGCTGTCAACACAACAGGGGCAGAGCGGTGTGACCGTATCCGGCTGAGGCGGAAGGGCGGATACTTGACCTTTCCCCAACAGTCCGTTTTGTACATTGCCCCCCTTACAGCGCGTATGATGCCAACGCTGGTGCGCTTGCCTTACGGCGAGCTGGTGTACTGTACCAGCGAGTTGGTGCCGCTGGATGACGGCTACACCCTTTGGGAGGCGGCGGGCACACCGGGCACCAGCGGGGAAATAGCCTTTGACCGGCCTGTCCGAGTTTATGCAGACGGGCGGCCCCTGACCGTTACCGAGCAGGAGGGGCTGCATATCGCCCTGTACACCCACGGCCACGGACCGCTTTCCCTCCGGGTGGAGGCGGCTGATGCGCAGCTAGAGCAAGCGTGATATAATCGGTTCACACTAACCAGTCAGTTCATACTAACCAAATGGAGGGAGTCAGATGAGGCTGTTATCTGCCTACCGTTCGAGAAAGTATCTGCAGCGGATTCTGCTGTCCATTTCGCTCCTGATTACGCTCACGTTATCCCTCACCGCCTTGACCCTGTACCGGTATTCGGAGAAAACCGTCAGGGAGACCCAATATGATGCCAATATGAAGGTGCTCTCCCAGGTTAACTCCAATATCGGGCTACTTGGCAAAATGATCGATACCCAAGCCTTCAACCTGTTTGTGGACCATGATATCATCGCCATGCTCTACGGAGCGCCGCTGGATGCCTTCGAGCAAGCCAACAAGCAGTATAAGCTGGACAAATGGGTCAACAGCAACACGTATATCGATTCGGTCATCCTCTACAATGCCAGAATTGACGGCTTTTATGCCGGAGGCAATCTGGATATCCAATACGAAACGGCCTTGACGGCCCAGCTCCGCCAATACCTGTCCCAGCCGGACCGGGTATCCAAGGCGGAGCTGGTGCCCATGAGCCTGAAAACCGCCGCCAACCCGGAGCACAATGTATTCAGCTATATGCTGTATGAGTCCAACACCGCTTACAAACCCGGCAGCAGCGCCCTGATTGTGAATGTGAAGCCGGACTGGGTATTTGACAATATCCGGCGGCTGAATGATATCGGCACGGAGCAGGCCGGCAAGCTGCTTGTTATTGGAAAAGATGGCAGCGCTTTCGGAGCAGATTTGAAGCCCCAGGAGCTGGACCCTGCTTTGTCCCAGGCCATCGGGGAAAGCCGGGGGAAGGAGGAGGGAAAACCCGGGCTGTTTTCTTTGGTGCTGGGCGGGGAAAAGCAGCTGGTTACCTATATGCCTACGGATATGTTCCGCTGGACCATCGTCAGCCTCCAGCCCTATGACACCCTTTTTGGAGCGCTTGCCCGCTGGAAAACCACTACACTGGCGCTGACCGCCGGTTTTTTCCTGGCCTCTCTGGTGCTCTCCGTGCTGGTTTCCCACCGGCTCTACGGGCCCATCCGCAACCTGGTCGGGCAAATCCGGGTCAGCGGCGGCGTACTGGGTGAGGACCCGTCCACCCCTAAGGATGATCTGGCGATTTTGTCCGAAACCTATAACCGGATGCTGGAGATCAAGGAAGCGGCAGCGGACCCCAAGCTGGCGGAAACGGATCTGCGCCTGATCCGCAACTACAACCTGCGGGGGCTGTTGGCGGACAGTGGCGCGGTCTCCCGGACGGAGCTTCAGGAGCAAATCCGGGAGCACGGCCTCCATCTGGAGCCGGATTCGGCTATGATGGTGGCAATTCTGTCCATCGACCACTACCGCCAGTTTGACCAGACCGCCTCCAAGGCAGAGAAACGGCTGTATGCCTTTGCAGTGATGAACATTGCGGAGGAGGTGATCTCCCGGCATTACCGGTGCGAAAGTGTGGATTTGCGGAGCGGCCATTTTGTGATGATTATCAGCGGCTTCGAGCCGGAAGGCTTCGGGGAAAAAATCGGGGAGGCCATGCGGGAAATCATCGGCATTGTGGAGGCGTATTACCGCCTCAGCCTGTCCGTTGCTCTTGGACCGGTGTTTACGGGTCATGAGGATATGTCCAAAAGCTACGAGCTGGCTCAGCAGGTGCTGGAGTACCGGGTGGTGTACGGTCCGCGCTCTATCATCGCGTATGAAATGGTGAAGGCCCGGCTGGATAACCGTGACTTCAATCTGCCGCAGGAGCTGGAGAAGCGGCTGGCGGAGGCGATTAAATCGGGCAATGCCGCCGCCTTCAGCGAAACAGCCCAGAAGCTGTTCCAGTTTATGGGCCGGCTGCACCCGGACAATATTTACCATGCGGTGCTGCTGGTGCTGGCCGCTGTTAAGCAGGCGGTGGGAGAGATGAACACGAACAAGCTGAGGCCCTTGTCCGTGGACTGGAACCAGCTGCAGAAGCAGCTTTTGGAGAAGGAGACCCTGGACGCCATGGCGGAGGAACTGGCTGCTCTGTTCCGGGAGCTGCAGAAGCAGCAGGAGGACGGGGACGCCGGGAAAAACCGGATTTTATTCGATACCATCAAGGAATATATCGAAGACCGCTATGAGGACCCGAATCTAAGCCTGCAGGGCATCGCCTCCATGCTGAAGATGTCCTCCGCCCACGTGGGCAAGCTGTTCAAGCAAAGCGAGGGTTTGTCCGTGGCCGAGTATATTACGGAAATCCGGCTGGCCCACACAGTGCGGCTCCTGGAGACGACGGACCGGAGCGTATCTGACGTTATGGAGCGGGTGGGCTTCATTAACCGGAGCAATTTCTACAAGCTGTTCAAGAACAAATTCGGGGTAACCCCCAATGAGTACCGTCTGAAAAAGGTGATTTATTAGCCGGAAGAAGACGCATCGGACCAGCGGGTGACCGGATGCTGCCGTGGCAGGTCTGCGGGCAGGGGAATATGCCTTCAGCCTGCCTTTTCCAATACAAAAATGCGGGATTCATATGCCTGTATAGACAAAAACGGATAATTCGCACTGTGCCTCATGATGCAAAATGGGGCATGATTGCTGTACGCGGAAAATAAAGCGCTTACATTACATTTGAGACTGCCGCGATACCTCCAAAGGGAGTGATCAACGTGATGAAGAAGGTTTGGGGAAAGGCGGGTCGTTTGTGGATTGCGGTTTTGCTGTTATGGTCGGTGGGAGTGTCTATGGCTCCTCCACCCGCACAGGCGGCGGGTAACTATTATGTGGCGTTGAATGGCAATGACAGCTGGTCCGGAACCCTGGACGCCCCCAACAGTGCCGGGACGGACGGTCCTTTCCGCACCCTCGCCAAAGCAAGGGATGCCATGCGGACGGGCACGGTCAAAACCACTCTGATCCGGGCAGGCACCTATTACATGTCCTCTACCCTGGTGCTGACATCAGCGGACAGCGGCACCCGGTACCGGGCCTATGACGGGGAAACGGTGACCTTAAGCGGCGGAGACCGGGTGACGGGATTTGCGGCGGAGGGCAGCGGTATCTATTCCGCCTCCTTGTCCACCCCCACGGACATGGAGCTGATTTTCGACGGGACCCGCCAGCGGATCGCCGAGAAAAAGGCGTATGACGCGGCCAATCCGTATACCTACGGGCATTATTTCGCCGACGCCCAAACGGCCATGAACAAGGTAAAGTTCAAGGCGGGGGAGGTAACCGCCTCCGATTACGTGCCCGGTTTGAAGGTGGAGACCTTCGCTGTCCGCCGCTGGGAAAATGACCTTTTGAACGTCACCTCCATTGATGCTGCCAATAATCTCTTGAATCTCTCCGGCAATGTCCGGTACGTGATCTCCACCAACGGCACCTACCGGCTGCTGAACAACCCGGCTTATCTGGATGAAACCGGCGAATTCGCCTACCGGACCTCCGACAGCAAGCTGCTGTTCAAACCTGCGGACAGCGCCAAGCTCCTGAGCCAAGGAGCGGTGGTGCCCCGGAGAACCATCCTGTCCCTGGACGGCGCCGGCCAGGTGGTAGTGGAGCGGCTCAGCTTCACCGATACCCCCTACAGCCAACCTGCCATTGAGCTGAAGAACGGCGCCAACGGCAACGGCTTTTACAACAACCGGTTCCTGAATGTGGGCAAGGGCATCATCCTTACCGGCTCCAGCAGCAACAATGTCAACCACAACGAAATGGCCCAGATCGGCACCACCGGGGTGGAGCTGGCCTACGGCGCGGACTCCAACGCAGTGAACTGGAACTACATGCATCATATCGGCCTGGTCAAAAAAAGCGGAGGCGCCGTCATGGCTTACGGCGTCAAGAACAACCGGATCGACCATAACCGGATTGAATATACCGCCCGCTACGGCATTTCCATCAAACGCTGGGATACGGCCACCATCCATACGGGCAATACGGTGGAGTACAACAAGATCCGCTTCACCAACCGGGAGACCCAGGATACCGGCGCTATCGAAATGCTGGGCCGGGGAGGCAATGATACAGATACGATCCTGCGCTACAACTATATCGAGGATACCGGCGGGCGGATGAGCGACTGGACCAACCCGGTTTTCCAATACCCCTATGGCGCGGACGGCATCTACCTGGATGACGAAACCAGCGGCGTGGAGGTAACGGGGAATTTTATCAAGGACCACAGCCGGGCGGCGGTATTCGTTCACGGCGGCGACAACAATGTGATCCGCAACAATGTGGGGATTATCGGACGGAGCATCTGGAAGGGGCTGGGGCATGAGGACGGCAAGGACAAATTTGTCCGGCTGGAATGGGGAACCACCCAGCATGTACCCTCCAATACGGTGATTGAACGAAATATCATCTATTCCAAAACCGCCTCCTGGCCCAAGTATCTGGACTTCTTCACCGGCGGCACCTATACCAGCGACTACAATCTGCTGTACCAGGTGCCTAAGCTAAGCGGCAAGGATGCCAGCTCCCTGGTGGCCGACCCGCTGTTCACCAGTGTGTCCTCCAACAACTACAAGCTGCAAGCAGGCTCTCCCGCCTTTGGTTTAGGCTTTGTGGAGCTGCCCTGGACGGAGTGGAGCACCGTGCATTCTCTGGCAGGCGTCCAACCTTAATGAGCTTTCCCTATTTTTCGCACACCCCCTTCCTCCGGAATTCATACAAAGGCTGAGTTTTCGGACTTTCCGTGAGCCGGGTTTCCTTGGCATGATAAGGGTGCAAGGAGCAAAGGGAAGGGGGGACAACATGGAACGCATTATGCAATCAACCGCGGACAAGACGGAAGCGGCCGCAACCCCAAAGAAGGTGTCGCGGCTTGCCCGGGAGTGGAAGCATCTGAAGCGAAATCTGGAGATGATCGGTCTGATCTCGCCCGGTCTTCTGTACATTATTATCTTTTCCTACCTGCCCATGTTCGGAATCGTGCTGGCCTTTAAGCAGTACCGGTTTGACAAAGGCATCTGGGGCAGCGATTGGGTGGGTTTCCAGAACTTCAAGTTTTTCTTCGTGTCCGAGGATGCCTGGCGGATAACCCGGAACACGGTGTCCTACGAGCTGGGCTACATTCTTCTGACCACATCGTTTGCATTGCTGTTCGCCATTCTGCTGAATGAGATCAGCCGCAAAAGCACCAAGGTGTACCAGACGGCACTGTTCTTTCCGTATTTCCTGTCCTGGGTGGTGGTGAGCTATATCACCTACGCGTTTTTGGACCATCAGACAGGGTATCTGAACACCATTCTGGGCTGGTTCGGTATGGAGCCGCATAAGTGGTTTCTCGAAAAGGAACCGTGGCCCGTCATTCTGAACGTGGTCAGCCTCTGGAAAAAGGTAGGGTTCTCCGCGCTGGTGTATTACGCCGGCATTATGGGCCTCAACCAGGAGTATTACGAGGCCGCCCGGATCGACGGGGCCAACCGCTTCCAGATGGCGGTGAAAATCACACTGCCGCTGCTGACGCCGCTGATCACAATTCTATTGATTCTGTCGGTGGGCGGGATTTTCAACGGGGACTTCGGGCTGCACTATTTTATCCCCAACAATGCAGGTCTGACCTATCCCACCACAGATATTATCGACACTTATGTCTATCGGGCTCTGCGCAGCGTAGGGGATGTGGGCATGTCGGCAGCCGTGGGGTTGTACCAATCCATCGTCGGCCTGATTCTGGTGGTCGCGGCCAACGCCGTTGTACGCAATCTGGATAAGGAAAATTCACTCTGGTAGAAAGGGGAGTCCACATGCACAAATCTATGAAACCCAGCCGGATCTCGCAAGCGGCCATTCATCTGCTGTTTATCCTGGTTACCTTGTCCATGGTGCTGCCCTTTCTGCTGGTGGTGTCCATTTCCCTCAGTTCCGAAGCGGATTTGATCCAAAACGGCTACTCCATTCTGCCCCGGGTATTCAGCGTCGAGGCCTACAGCCTGGTGCTGCAGGCGCCGAAGGCCATTCTCCAGGCATACGGCGTTACCGGAACGGTGACAATAGCGGGAACCTGCTTCGGCCTGCTCCTGACGGCGATGACCGCCTATGTGATTTCCCGGCAGGACTTCCGCTATAACCGGATCGGCACCTTCATTATTTTCTTCACCATGCTGTTTAACGGCGGGCTGGTGCCCTCGTACATTCTGATGACCCAGGTGCTCCATCTGAAGGATACCCTCTGGGCGCTGATTCTGTCCGGGATGCTGACACCGTTTAACATTATGGTCATGAAGGGTTTTCTGGGCAAAATCCCCGGGGAAATCATCGAGTCCGCCAAGGTGGACGGCGCCCGGGAGCTGACGATTTTCTTCCGGATTATTCTTCCGCTGGCCTTGCCGGCCTTGGCTACCATTGGCCTGTTTATCTCCTTCGGCTTCTGGAACTCCTGGTTCCCTGCCATGCTCTATATTGACAATCCCAACCTGGTGACCCTGCAGCTGATGCTGGTGCGGATCATGGACAGCATCGAGTTTATGACCCAGAACGAGCAGATGCTGTCGCAGTTGGGCACCACACCCAAGGATTTCCCGGCGCTGTCCGCCCGGATGGCCATGGTGATTCTCGCCGCAGGTCCGATGCTGCTGGTGTTCCCGTTCTTCCAGCGGTACTTTGTGCAGGGGCTGACAGTAGGTTCGCTCAAGGGGTAGGGACTATCTTCAAACCCGCTTGAGGGCATCTTTTATCGCCACAATCTGCCCCCTTGGAGTTTGAAGACAACCCTAGGGGCTGGAATGCTTAATTTCCGAAGGGAGTGATGCATGCTGCACAACAGGCTGGATCAGGTAGGCCCGCAACAAGTAGAATGAACAATAAGGGGAGGTTGTTTTCCATGAGTTTACTCAAAAAACGCGCATTCTTCGGCATTCTCGCCGCCGGTCTGGCCCTGACGGGCTGCGGGGGCAATAGCAACAGCAGCAGCAGTCCGGCTGCCACATCCGGCTCCGCTGCACCTTCATCGGCAGCACCCTCTGCAAGCACTCTGCCGCCGGTGGATCTGGTCTGGTACTATCTGGATGGCACCGCCCAGCCGGATCTGGCTTCCGTGGAGACAGAGGTCAACAAATACATCAAGCCCAAAATCAATGCCACTGTGAAGCTGAAGCCTATTGCCGGTGCAGATTACGAGCAGAAGATGAATACCATCCTGGCAGCAGGCGAAGCCTTCGACATTGTGTGGACCTCCGACTGGCGATTTAATTTCAGTAATAACGCCCAGAAGGGCGCCTTCCTGGAGCTGGATGCCCTGCTGGACAAAAATGGCTCCAAGCTGAAGGCCAGCCTGCCCGCCTCCGCCTGGGAGGATGTGAGGATCGGCGGTAAAACCTACGGTGTGCCCAACTACCAGATTGCCGCCAAATCCGCGGGTTTTGTGGTCCAGAAGCGGTTTGCCGACAAGTATAAGCTGGACATCTCCAAGATCAAATCGTACAAGGACATCGAGCCCTTTTTTGAGCAAATCAAAAAGAATGAACCAGGCATTATTCCCTTCGGCATTAACAATGACTTCTACTCCCCCTCCGTATACGGGGTCAGCAGCCATGGCAATGTCATTGCCTACAGAGTGAACGGCGACAAGGTGACGGTGGAGGACTATTTTGCCACTCCGGAATATAAGCAGCATGTGGCCATGGCCTACGACTGGTACAAGAAGGGGTATATCAACGAGGATGCCGCTACCTTGAAGAACAAGGCGGATGTGGAGAAAAAAGGCGTGTACGCCACCACCTTCGACTATACCCAGAAGCCAGGCGGGGAAGCCGCTGCCAAGGCCGGCAACGGTGGGAATGATGTGGTGTTTGTGCCTCTGATGGAGCCGGAGTTTACCGGCGTCACCGCTACCATCTCGGCCATCAGCCGCACCTCCAAAAACCCGGACCGGGCCATGATGCTTCTGGAGCTGGTGAACACCGATCCCGCTCTATATAATCTGCTGTCCTTCGGCATTGAGAACAAACATTACACCAAAACCGGCACCAACACCATTAAGGATATTGCCGGAGGCGGTTACGCCCCCAACATGAACTGGGTCATGGGCAATGTGACCATCGGCTACCTGATGGACGGTCAGGCCGCGGATACCTGGGAACGGACCAAAAAAGCCAATGATTCGGCGAAGAAGCCTTATCTCTACGGCTTCAAATTCAACAGCGAGCCGGTGAAGGCTGAGATGGCCAACCTGAAGGCGGTGGAGAACGAGTTCCGCAAGGTCATCGAAACCGGCACCGTGGATCCCGACAAATATTTGCCCCAGTTCCTGGACAAACGCCTGAAGGCGGGCTCCGAGAAGGTCCTGGCGGAATACCGGACGCAAATCGATGCGTTCCTGAAGAGCAAGGCCAAATAAGCTGGCTGGAGGAGGGGACCGCTGGGCTGGATTGTGGTTCCCCTGCCCTGGCAGGTCGGGATAACCGCCCGTCAGGGCTTTACAGCGCGCAGCTTCGCGGAAAGTAGCGGTGGCTGTGCGAGAGCAGGAGGGTAAGCAAGGGGGATTTGATACCTTCCGGGGATAACCCGGAAGGTTTTTTTGCGTGGATTCGGCGCTGTGTGCGTAAGAGGGAGATGGGAAGCCGGGGCAGGCAGGAGCACATTTGTGTAAGCAGCAATCATTATCTGCTAATTCTCTGGATGGGCCCATTTTGCTGAATAGCGACATAAAATGTCTGCTAATTCTCTGAATAGGCCCATTTTGCTGAAATACCGACATAAAATGTCTGCTATTGCTTCAAATCAGGCTTAAAATCGGGGATTCGGATGGATTAGCAGACAAATAATGTCGTTATGATGACCGAAAGCAGCCATGTTCGGCATATAGCAGACATTTGCGGTCCGCTATCATTCTGTGTACAGTATGTAACCGACATTTATGGTTCGCTATCATTCTATGTACAGCATCCAGCCGGCATTTGCGGTCCGCTATCATTTTCCCCGTATTCTGCTGCTCTCCCCCTCGTGTTTCTCTAACCCCTGCCGGGTATCCGCCGCCCCTATTCCCTCTGGCATCCTCCGTCTATTTACTCTACACTGGATGCAGGACAGGTGGTGAACACCACCGCTTCGGGAATCCGCGTAAAATAGATCACCAACAAACAGGAATACATCATAAGCCGCCCCGCCGCCCATGCTAACATGGGAGTAAAAGAAGCTGGCGGACAATGGCCGGAGCAAAGGATGATGTGCGGTGTACAGAGTGCTTGTAGTCGATGATGAACCTCGGGTGTGCGCCGGAATTAAGGATTATCTGTTAAGCGGCCCGCTTCAGATTAGTGATGTGGAAACCGCTTCCAATGGATTCGAAGCCTTGGACTGTCTGCGGATGGATGCGTATGATCTGGTGATGACTGACATCCAGATGGGTATGATGAACGGCATTGAGCTGATGGAGGCCATCCTGCTGGAGCAGCCTCATCTGCCGGTGATCGTGATTTCCGCCCACGAAAAATTCGATTTCGCCAAAATGTCTCTCCGCCTCGGCGCCAAAGATTATCTAATTAAGCCGGTGGAGCTGGAGGAGCTGACCCAGGTGGTGGGACGGGTGCTCCGGGAGAAGGAGGAGGCCGGTCGGCTGACCCTGCGGGAGTCGGCCCCTAAGGACAGCAGCGAGCTGCTGCAGAAGGCCAAACGGCAGGAGGCGCTGATGGAGCTGGTGACCGCCAGAGAACTGCAGGAGAAGGACTACCGGGAGCTGCTCCAGGATATCGGGGGAACCTTGAAGGAACAAGGGGCCAGCTGCGGCATTGCCATCGTACATCTGGATTTGAGCAAGGGCGGCTTTAGTCAGCAGGAGATTACCCTGGGCGACCGGAAGCTTCTGAAATATGCTTCTATTAATATTCTGGAGGAAAGTCTGTCTGACTGGTGCGGCGTCGCCTTCAACGGCTTCGGCAACCAGTTGGTCTGCGTGATTCAGCTGGAGGCGGAGGAGGCCGCCGGAACCCCACTGCATCTGAACTCCCGGCTGAATCTGATCGGCCAGACCATCGTGATGAATCTCAAGCAGTACCTGAACGTAACCGCGACGGTAGGCTTAAGCTCCCTCAGCGCCAGCCTGTCCATGCTGCCCAAGCTGATGGAGGAGGCGGAGGCAGCCATCGAATGGCGGAAGCTGCACCCGGACAACCGCATTCTTTATTATGCGGATATGGCGTCTCTCGGCAGCCTGCGGATGATGGACTGGGTGGCCAAGGTGGAGGTTTTGGTGCAGAAGCTGAAGGAGGAGGACCGTTCCGAAGGAATGGAGGAGGACGGTTCGCCCCAGCCGAGGCCGGTTCTTGGCCCCAAGGAGGAGCTGCAGGCCATGCTGATGATGCTGGATGGTCTTGCCGGGTCGGAGGGGCTTTTTCACAGCTGCTTCGGCATTCTGGTGTACCGCCTGTACGGCCTCCTGTTCGACTATGGGGTTGACAAAAGCGACTCCTTCCGCCGTTTGGACCCGGATCTGTACTTTCGGGGAATGGACCCCGGAGTCAAGTCCCAGGCGCTGATCCGTTATATGCAGGAGCTGTCGGTATTATTGAAGGCCTGCATCAGCGAGCGGGACCAGACGGTGGTGACCCGGATCAAAACCTTTATCCAGAGCCATTACGGCAATCATGAGCTGAAAATCCAGGACATCGCAGGAGAGGTCCATTTTAGCCCGGCCTACATCAGCTATCTGTTCAAAAAAGAAACCGGCGCCAACGTCTGGGACTACGTGTCGGAAGTGCGGATGGAGGAGGCCAAACGGCTTCTGGCCGGGACGGACCGGAAGCGTTATGAAATTTCCTATCAGGTGGGCTACCAATCGCCGGAGCATTTCAGTCGTATGTTCAAACGGTTGACGGGCATTACGCCAGCGGATTACCGCAAGGCGTTCAGGGGGAATTAATCTGAGACTCCAACATAAGGTCATCCTGGCGTTTTGTCTTTTGATCATCGGGCCTTTCCTGGCGGTGGGCTGGATCTCCTCCTCCAAAACCTCCGCCACCATTCAGGACGAGGTAGGCAAAACCATGCTCCAATTGGTGAAGCAGAACCATGCCATGATGGAGAATACGCTGATTTCCGTGCGCGACAAAACCATCACGTTCCTGGACAATTATTTCTTCAGCAATCCGTCGCAGCTGGCCTTCTGGACGAACATCAGCACCATGGGGGAGCTGACCGAGGCAGATGCCATTCTGGGGCGCTGGTCCTCCGACGGGACGGAGTATGCCTTATACCTCAAGGAAGAGAATATGCTGCCTGTGGATGCCACCACCAAAAGCAAGGGGATTATCTACCTAAGCGGGAACGAGGAGGAGTATCCACCCTGGGCGGAGGCGACCCTGACGGAAAAAGGGGCGGGAGTAGTCCGGCTGACCAGCACCAGCAGCGGACTGCCCACGGTTTCCTTCACCCGGACGATTCTCCATCCAGAAAAGTATGAGGAGACTCTGGGTTTTTTGGCTGTGTCCAAGCTGGAGGTGCTTCTGATGAAGAATATGATCGCTGTGCAGCTTCCCAAGGATGCGGCGATTTTCCTCTACGACAGCCGGGGTGAGCTTCTGATGCAATACGGGGAGGGCACGCTGCTCCCGGGGGAGCTGCCTGGTTCACTGGGCAGTCAGGAATCGGGGTTTTCCTACGCCAGCGGCAGCCATGCCCATTTATATGCGGTATCCTATGAAAACGGCTTTGGCACCCGGCTGGTCTACAAGATTCCGCTGGCCTCCATTACCGGCAACCAGACCCAATTCCAGCGGACCATTACCGTCATGCTGGGGGTCTATCTGTTATTTGTGCTGTTGTTCGTGCTGTATCTGATCCGGGATATTATTAAACCCTTGGGCAAGCTGGTGATGTTCACCCGGGTGTATGAGCCGGGCCAGCGGCTGCCCTTCGACACCTCTCTGCCGCGGCAGCGGACAGACGAATTCGGCCTGCTGTACCAGGCCTTTATCCGGATGACCCAGCGTTTGGACCAGTCCATCGAGGAAAATTACGGCATGCAGATCAAGCAGAAGGAGCAGGAGCTGTCGGCGCTGCACTCCCAGATTACGCCCCATCTTTTGTATAATACCCTGGATTCCATCTATTGGTATGCGCTGGGCAGCGGCAATCAGGATGTGGGGAGTATGGTGAAGGATCTGTCCAAGCTGCTGCGCATCGGATTAAGCAAGGGCAAAAGCATCATTACTGTCAGCGAGGAGCTGGAGCATGTGCAGGCCTACATCCGTCTTCAGATGAAGCGGTATCCCGGTGTTCTCGAGGTATTTTGGGAAATTGAGGAGGGGGTGGAGAGCTGTATGGTGCCCAAGGTGGTGATTCAGCCGCTGGTGGAAAATGCGATTTTCCACGGGGTCCAGAGTATGGACGGGGAGGGCCAGCTGTGGCTCCGGGTGAGGCGCCAAGGGGAGCAGCTGCACATTCTGGTGGAGGATAACGGCTTTATTCCGGTGGACTTGGCGAAGCTGCGCCAGATCGTGGACGGCACGCTTCGGGACAAGGGGTATGGCATCCGCAATGTGCATCAGCGCATCCAGCTTCATTACGGCGAAGCCTACGGGCTGGAATACCGGCTGCGGCCCGAGGGCGGTCTCATCGCTTCCATTGTGGTGCCCGTTCAGATCAAAGATTAATTGCTCAAATTTTCATTGGATAAATTTACAAAAAATTATCGTGACATTTCTCTGACTCTATTTTAGAATGATTATTGTATGGTGTTTTTTGGCCTACATACCAGAGAGAATAGAGGAGGAACTCCATTTGTCAGGTACAAACAGGTTTTCAGCTTGGAAAAAAGTCCTATCGGCCACGGTGGCAGCCAGTCTGCTGACCCTGCCTGCTGTGCTTCCCGCAGCTGCCCAGGACGGGGCGGTTACGGTAGACCTGCGGATTATGGAAACCACGGATCTGCATGTAAACATGGTGAACTATGATTATTTTGCGGACAAGCCTACAGATGAATACGGCTTTGCCAAAACCGCCTCGCTGATCAAACAAGCCCGCCAAGCGGCCAAGAACAGCCTGCTGTTCGACAACGGCGACCTGATCCAGGGCAATCCGCTGGGCGACTATGTGGCTACGGTAGATCCCCTTCAGCAGGGTGAAACCCACCCCGTTTACAAGGCTATGAATCTGCTGGATTATGATGTGGGCAACCTGGGCAACCACGAGTTTAACTATGGCCTGGACTTCCTCGATACCTCCCTGGAGGGCTCCAATTTTCCTTACGTGAATGCCAACATCTATGTGGATGATCATGACCAGGATGAATCCAATGACAAGAATATGTTTACCCCTTATCTGATTCTGGATAAAGAGGTCACGGACAACAGCGGTGCCAAGCACACGTTGAAGGTGGGCGTTATCGGCTTTGTGCCTCCGCAAATCCTTCAATGGGACAAGGCTAAGCTGGAGGGCAAGGTGGTGGTGAAGGATATCGTCAAAACCGCCGAGAAGTTTGTGCCCGAAATGAAGGCCAAGGGTGCCGACATTGTGGTTGCCATTCCCCATTCCGGCTTCGAGAATATTCCGCAGGCGGACAAAATGGAAAACTCCGTGCTGTACCTGAGCAAGGTGAAGGATATTAATGCCATCCTGTTCGGCCACGCCCATAAGGTGTTCCCGAGCGCCGCCTTCAAGGACCAGCCGGGAGTGGATCTGGCCAAGGGAACCATCAACGGTGTGCCATCTGTTGAACCCGGCTATTGGGGCAACAATCTGGGTATCATCGACCTGAAGCTGAGCCTGGCGGGCGGCAAATGGTCGGTTACCGATTCGGCGGTAACCGTTCAGCCGATTTATGATGCCACAGCCAAAAAATCCCTGGTGGATGCAGATCAGGAGGTGCTGGATGCGGTTAAGGAAGACCACCAGCATACCTTGGACTATGTACGCGGGCCGGTAGGCACCACCACGGCTCCCATCAACAGCTGGTTTGCATTGATCCAGGATGATCCTTCCATCCAGATTGTGACCAATGCCCAGAAGTGGTACGTGGAGAAGCATCTTCAAGGCACGGAGTACGAAGGCATCCCTGTTCTCTCCGCAGGCGCTCCTTTCAAGGCTGGCGGACGCCAAGGCCCGAACTATTACACCAATATTCCTACCGGTGATATTGCCATCAAGAATGTGGCTGACCTGTACCTGTATTCCAACACGGTGAATGCGGTGCTGGTAAGCGGCGCCGAGCTGAAGGAATGGCTGGAATGGTCTGCCGGCCAGTTCAACCAGGTGGATCCCTCCAGCACAGCCAAGCAGGAGCTGATCAACAACGACTTCCCGACCTACAACTTCGACGTCATCGACGGCGTCAGCTACCAAATCGATGTGACCCAGCCTGCCAAATACAAGGCAACCGGCGAAGCGTTGAACCCGACGTCCAGCCGAATTGTGAACCTGCAGTTTGAAGGCAAGGCCATTGACCCGGCGCAAAAGTTTGTGGTCGCTTCCAATAACTACCGGGCGTCCAGCAGCAAGTTCGCCAATCCGGACGGCAAGCGCATCATCCTGGCTTCCCCGGATGAAAACCGCCAGGCCGTTATTGATTACATCCGCGAGTACAAAACCATTAACCCCACCGCGGACGGCAACTGGTCCCTGGCGCCTACTATTGGCAGCGCTAATGTAAGCTTCAAAACCTCGCCGGATTCCAAAAGCTTCTCCGACGGGATCGATTCCCTGGTGTATGTGGACAGCACCGCCGACGGCTACGCCGAGTACCAGCTGAAGCTGGCTGCCGAAGGCGCAGCCGCACCGGAGGCTCCCGCAGCGCCGGCCCCTGTACCGGCTCCAACTGTACCCGCTCCGGCACCGGTTGCTCCGGCGCCTGCGCCTGCTGCACCAGCGCCAGCTCCGGCTGCGCCTGTACCGGCACCGGCTGCACCGCAGCCTGAAGCTGTCGCGGATACCGTCTACACCGTGGTCAAGGGTGACACCCTGTGGGCCATCGGCATCAAGTACAAAACCACCTGGCAGAAGCTGGCCTCCTACAACAAGCTGGCCAACCCGAACCTGATCCACATCGGCCAGCAGATCCTGGTCCCGGCTCAATAAAAGGCAGCGCGCTGAATTTTAGCAACACGCGCAGCTGCAGCACAAAGCCCGTCCTTTGCGGAGAAGATCCGCGGGACGGGCTTTTTGGCGGTGCGGCGGCGGTTCGTTGGAGGGGGAGTTACCCCGGGCGGTAGGAGCTGATTGGAGGCGAGGCGGTGCGATCTGACGTGGCGGTAACGAGGATAGAGTTAGTGTGGGATGAGTCAGGCTCATCGGGACTACGGGGCTTCATATTCAGCCCGGTCGCTTGCATGGATACCCAGCTCCGCAGACCGCCCGTTTGGTTACCTGCCCGCAGACCGCTCGTTTGGTTACCTGCCCGCAGGTCACCTGCATTTTTAACGGAAGTGGGCGCCCTTATTTGGCCGAAAACGGCCCTTCAAAAAATCTAACGGAAGCAGGAGCCCTTATTTGCCTTCGCCGCGGGGATTTCCCCCTGTTTCAGGGCAAATAGAGGCTCTCACTTCCGTTAGAATCCGTGGAGGCGCTTTTTTGCTCTAATAGCGGCGCTCACCGCCGTTAGAAATTCCCAATGACCAACGGCCATCCCCGAAAGTGAAATGCCAGGTACCACCTGGGCATTATTTCCTTACAAATTCCGGTATCTCCTAAGAGCCGCGGCACCGAAAAAGCTGTCTCGAGGAGTGGCACTCCTGGCATCCCCACAGTAGCCTCACAGCAGTCTCACCGCCGAGTACCTCACCCCCCCTGCAGCAGCGCATGCCGCTTTTTGAACCGGAAATAATAGGGCACCTCATAAGCCAGCATCAGCGTCCAGCCGATAGCATTGGCATAGGCAGTGCCGTTCAGGCCCATGTGGGGGACCAGGATCAACACGAATATGACCCGGGTGGTGATTTGGATCAGGGTGGATAGCAGGGTGATTTTCATATTGCCCATCCCCCGGAAGAACCCCTGAATCCCGTTGGTAAACGCCGGGAACAGGTAAAAAAGAGCCATCCATTTCAGATAGTCCACGCCCAACTGGATAGTAGATACGTCCTCAGCCTTCACAAACAGCCGCATAATCGGCTCCTTCAGGCTGAAGGCCAGCACGCCGATCAGAATCCAATAGCAGAACTCCAGCTTCAGGCCAACCTTCAGGCCGGACAATACCCGGTCCTTTTTCTTAGCGCCGCGGTTCTGGGCCACAAAGGTCATCATCCCGTGGGAGATACTCTGCTGGGGGGTAAAAGCAAAATCATCCACACGGTTCACTGCATTAAACGCCGCAATGGCATCCACCCCCAGCGGGTTGACCACACCCTGAATGATCAGCTTGCCGATAGGCTGGGCGGATTGCTGCAGAGCCGTGACACTGCCGTGGCGGAGAATCCGGTCCAGCATACTCCGGTCGAAGCGGAAATCCGCTTTCCCCAAACGGAGCAGCGGCACTTTCCGGTAAATATACACCATACAAAATATTGCCGAACATGCTTCAGCGATGTTGGTCCCCAAAGCGGCTCCCGCCACTCCCCAGTCCAGCACAGCCACAAACAGCAGATCCAAACAGGCATTAAGCACGGATGCAATGGCGAGGAAACGGATGGGTGTTTTGGAGTCGCCTACACTTCTCATAGCTGCGGAAACCGCATTGTACCAATAAATAAACGGAGTGGCGGTTAAGCTGATGCGCAGAAACAGAGTGGAGGAATGCATAATTTCCTGGGGGACGCCGAGAAGCCGCAGCAGGCCCGGGGCGAAGATCAGCCCCAGCGTCATAATGAGAATGGAGAAAACACCGCCGAACAATAGGGTGGTGGAGACGGCTTTTTTCAGTTCCTTTTCGTTGCCCGCGCCGAACAGCTCGCTCATCAGCACCGAGGCTCCGATACAGATCCCGGAAATACCCAGAATCAGGATGTTGATAATAGGGGTGGAGGTACCCACCGCTGCAAGGGCGTCCTTCCCGGCGAACCTGCCGATAATGATGGAATCGACCGCATTGTAAGTCAGCTGCAGCATATTCCCCAGAACAAAAGGAATGGAAAAGTGAATCAGATGTTTGGCCGTATTGCCGCTGGTCATGTCCCGGATCATGTGTCAACACTTCTTTCATCGTCGTTTGTCAGGAATATTGTAGTCAGATGACGATGAAGCTTCAACGAAGATTGGCAGCGATTTGTTTCAAAATGAAACTATTTCAGCTTTCTCCATAACGTGCTGTGGCTAATCCCCAGTCTTTTTTCCACCTTGGCCTGGTTCAAACCTTCCTCTTCCATTACATGGCGGATGACCCGGGCTTCAATTTCCTTGAGGCTGCCGCTTAAATCCATAGGCGCCAGACTGGCTTGGGAATAGTGGCGGTGCTCCCGCTCCAAGGCGTGGCGGACTTGGTTTTCCGGAATATACGCGCCCTTGCAGCCCAGGGCCAGCTCATTGACCACCCGCATAAACTGCCTCAGGTTTCCCGGCCAAGGATACTCGCGCAGCAGACGGATGCCGTTTTCCTTTACACCTACGGCCCGGATACCGCATCTCACGTCCAGAGCAGCCAGATACATGCTTACCATGTTGGGGATATCCGAGGCATAAGCGGCAAGAGGCTTCAGCTCCATTCTCACCTCATCCAAATAGGGCTTAAGCTGCCGCAGCAGCTTTCCGCTTTTCACTGCCGTCTCCACAGGCAGCTCCGCTGTGGAAATCATTTTGACCCGGCTGTCCTTGGACAGCCTTTTGAGCAGAGGCAGGAGCTGCTGTTGGCCTTCGGGCCATAAACCGGTGATGTCCTCCAAAAACAGGGTAAGCTCCCCTTCCGGCAAAAGCTCCTCCAAAAGCCCATCCAGCCGGCTGAACACACCGGTATCTGTGATGGACCCGCAGCTGACACGGACCAGCCTTTTGCGCTTGGCGGAGCCGAAGCAGCAGCAGAGAAAACCGGTGTCATCCTTGCACATACCCTCCTCTCCTGTAATGATGGTGGGCAGGGGAGTATCACTCCATTCCGTCAGCTGGAGCATGACCTCAGGTGGAAACACGGTGTGGACCGCGCTTGGCAGCAGCTCTTCCTTCGGAACCACAAGAATGGCATCATCGGCAAAAACACTCGAATTTCCCATCACCTTGACGGGGTGGGCGAAGGAGGGAGCTGCCTGCTTCTGATGGGATAATGCGGTGGTCCACCGGATGGCCTCCTCGATGGCGCTTCGGACCGCCTCCGCCCCGCTGGTAAGCAGAATGCTGTTCATCCCCAGCTCCTGGGCAGTCTGGTACACAATCTGGTCTCCCACCACCAGTTCGCAGCCGTCGTTTTTCAGACTCAGGACCAGCTCGTGAACCTCCCGGTGCTCCCGGTAAGAGGCTGCAGGTACGGCATACCCCAGCAGATCGCTTAATTGGGCGAAGGAACGGACAATATTGGGATAGGCCAGCAGCGCTTTTTGGCCTGTGTAGCCTGCAGACAGCTGGATGACCCGGATCATATCAAAGGCATTGACCGGCATTTCGATAACGGGAATGGGAGATACCCTCCGGCAGGCATCCACCGTCCCCCCACGGGTAATCACCGCATCGAAATGCTCTGCCGCATTCAGCTCCAATAAGAGCTGCGGCCCGTTGAGATAATTGCCTAGGTGCACTTGGATATAGGCTTCGGGATATTCCTCCGCCACTGCCGCGGCCAGCTCCTTAAGGCCCGCATACGGGGCCAGAATCAAAATTCTTGTCATCACACGCGGGCCTCCCTAGCTTTTGGCTTACTCCATTTCCTCATTTAACAAGACCATATGGATGTGATCCTCCCACTTGCCATTGATCCTCAGGTATTGCTTGGCCAACCCCTCATGATAAAAGCCCAGCTTCTCCGTAACCTTCAGGGAGGCTAAGTTGCGAGGCATAACGTTGGCTTCGATGCGGTGCAGGCCCAGCTTTTGAAAGGCATAGGCTGCTATTTCTTTGACGGCCTCCGTCATATAGCCTTTTCCCTGTTCCGTCCCGTCCAGCCGGTATCCCAGGTGGCAGGACTGGAAGGCACCCCTGACAATATTGGAAAGGGCCACAGATCCGATCACCCGGTCAGGCTCCTCTGCCTTGCACAGCCACAGCTTAACCAGCTGTCCCCGCTCAGAATTAACCTTGTCCTCGGCCAGCATCTGCTTCTGCGCCTCCAACGTGTAGAACTGCGGCTGCCGCAATATCTCCCACTCGGCAAGAAACTCCTTATTGCGCAGGAAATAATCCAGAACCGCCTCGGCTGTCACATCATCGCCGGATTTCAGAAGCAGCCGGGGAGTCCGCAGTTGAAGAGGCTGGTTTTGCGGTGTAGCTTCCAGGCTGTATTCTGCCTTCCCAAAACCGGGGGGCTGTGATGCCGATTCGCCAGCCTGCTGCATATCCGGGTCCTCGCCGCGTGTGTGCAGCTCAACAGATTTTCGCTTGATGCTGTAATACCGCATAGCAGCCGGCTCAGCGTGTATCTCCAACACACCGGCATTCACAAGCTCCCGCAGCCGGTATTCGAAGTAATAATGGGGAATATTCTGCTCACAGTAACCAATGGCCTCTCCCAATAAACGCGCTGCCTTCAAAAAACGTTCATCTCCAGGCTCTCTCAACACATCCAGCTTCTCCAGCAGATACCCGTCAAAATAATCCTCCGGTATCTCGGTGACCGCCCCATGCTCCCAAATACGCAAGTTTCCCTTTTGCCCAGCTATATCAAGCCATTCCTGCTCCAGCCAGCTGCGCTCCTCCAAGGTCAGACGTCCGCTGCCATCAATGGTCAGCAGAGCTTGACGGAGCTTGTCCGGCGGTATTTCGCCTGAGTGCCTGTATTGAATGAAGGCTTCGGGACGGTTGAACAGCTTTTCGCAAATGGCACAGGCATTATAGACTGATACAGGATTCGGCTTATCCCGCAGCAAATAAAGGGAATGCCGCAGCCCGGCCTGCTCGCTGGCATTGTCTCCGGCCCACAGAATGACTTCGGCTTGAGGCGGGATGCGGGAGATGCAAGCAAGGAGGATCGTATACTCCTCTTCAAAATGATCATATGCCTTGCCCCCGTCCGCTATATGGGCACCGAACCATTGGCTGCGCGCTGCACGGCCTTCCCGCGAATCCAGTCCGCCGAGGGGCCCGATGGCATAATGCTCCTCCAACACAATCAGCTCATGAGAAGGTGGACCCACCGTTTGGGCTAATGCAAGCTTCAAGCTGCCAGCAAAGGAATGCCCAACGACCATATGTACATGGATGGAGTCTGCTTTTGTTTCCAGTGTTCCACTATTCCGGTTCATCTTCCGCCTCCTTTAATCTGCACTTTCATCTTTGTTTATGGTAATGGAATAATCGTGCGGATTCAATCCGTTTTGCAAATAACGGAAGCTTAACAGACCATTAGTCCAACCGGACCCGGCTGTTATCCGGATTCAGGATGTAAGCCCGGATACGCTGCTTTTCTTTAAGGGGTACAATAATTCCTTTTGCGCGCAGACTGCTTAAAATGCGTCGTGTGTGGTCTCTGCTGGTTTGTAGAAATGTTGCCGCCGACGAAGGCGTAACCTCTTGGCCCAGATGCACGAAGAATTGGGCCAGTTGCCTTTCTTTTTGGCTGAGGTGGGGAGCGGTCAATAGAGAACCGTAATACTTGCCCAGCAGCTGTTGAATAAACAACTGGCATCGCTGGGGCTTCTCCTTTACATCATCAAGGGCGAAACGGAACACCTTCCAATCTTCGAAGATCAGATGGTTTTGTCGCTGCAACTGGTCCGCGAACTGCCACCGGTTTAGATCCTTGGCGTGGCTGCCGAAGCCATCCAGCTCAAAGCAAAGGCGGTAGGGTGGCCGGAGATAGGCAAAGTCCAGAAACCGGAAGCCCTGCACCAGCCCGCTCACCTCATATTCCGCATACAAATGTTCAAAGCTGCCCACCGCCGGCCACCAAACCTGTTGAAGAAAAAACTGCTCCAGGTAACCGTGCCCTTCCTGCAGCCTGCGAAGGCTTTCTCTGCTGCGGCCTTTTTGCTGATGTTCCATAAAGGCGGCATATTCACGCTCATAGCTCATTAGGATCCTCTCCTCTGACGAAAATAAAAAAGCCGCAGCATCCCGGAGGATGTGCGGCGTGTGCTTCACGCATGGTTGTGCCCGTATGCGTTTATCGTAACAAAACAAGCTCCGGATGGCAATACAGCTATTAATGTACTCCAGACTAGCGGCAAACCGTCACTCAACTAGCGGCGGACCACCATTCGGCCTTCCCAAATGTACATTTGAGAAATGTAAGCGGCAAACAATGTCTGCTATTTGGCTAAAAAGTAGAAAACAACCAGAATAACGACATAAAATGTCTGCTAAATGCTCTCTGGAAGGCGAAAGTGAGGCTTTTCACAGCAATAGCAGACAAATCATGTCGCTATTTTGCCCAAAAGAGGGTGCCGCTGATAAATAGCAGACATTTGCGGTCCGCTATCATGCCGGAAGTGGTAGAAATGGGGGACGCGGAAGGGGCAAACGGTTGGAGTGGAATGAATGGGCTATACGGTTGGAATGGAATAAGTGTGGTATACGGTTGGAGCGGGAGAAACGAGGGCAGCGGTCAAACGAGAGAAACGTGGGCAGCGTGGGCAGTGGTCAAATGAGAGAAACGTGGACAAGCAGGGGAGGTAGAACAGGCGATAAAGTTGATCCCCACCGGCCCAACCCGCCCCCAACAAACCCCACGAGAATCCGTCACGATGAAACAAGGATAGATCATCGTCATCGGACCACCCCCGTTTTATACTTACAGTATGCAGATGAAAGGAGTGGAGCAAGTGAGAGAAACAGCCGCACCGCCAAGGGTTGCGCTGCAAGAGAGAGCCGTTGGGGCAGGGCTCAAAAAATGGCGCCAATTCTGGAAGTTCCGGTACCTGACGCTGATGGTGCTGCCGACGGTAGCCGTCCTGATCCTGAACAATTACCTGCCCATGTTCGGGCTGTTCATTGCCTTCAAGAAGATCAATTATATTGACGGGATTTGGCATAGCCCATGGGTGGGCTTCGAGAACTTTACCTTCCTGTTCAACAACGGCTCCTTGTGGCGGATCGTCCGCAACACCGTCGGGTACAGCCTGACCTTTATGTTTTTGAACCTGCTGTTATCCGTGGCATTGGCCGTAGCCATCAACGAGCTGCGCAGCCGCCTGGCCGCCCGCACGTACCAGACGTTCCTGATTATGCCCCATTTTTTGTCCATGGTGGTGGTGAGTTATCTGGTGTATGCCTTCCTGCATCCGACCAGCGGGTTCATCAATACCTCCATTCTGGAATGGCTGGGCAAGGAGCCAATTTCCTGGTACATGGATAAGCAGTATTGGCCCTTCATTCTAACCATCGTCAGCGCGTGGAAGGGAGTAGGCATGGGAGCGGTTGTGTACATCGCCGCCATCTCCGGCATCGATCCGGAATATTATGAAGCCGCCGTCATCGACGGTGCCAGCAAGTGGAGGCAAATCTGGCACATCACGCTGCCCTCCATCCGGCCGATTATCATCATTATGACCATCCTGAACATGGGACATGTGTTCAACTCGGATTTTGGCCTGTTCTATCAGGTCACCATGGACTCCGGGATGCTCTATCCGGTGACGGATACGGTAGATACCTATGTATACCGGGTCATGACCCAACTGAACGATATCGGCATGTCCTCCGCAGCGGCGTTGGTGCAATCCGTATTGGGCTTTATTATGGTCATTTTCACCAATGGCGTTGTCCGCAAAATCGACTCGGAGCAGGCTTTATTCTAAACTCCGCTCTTATCTAAGGAGGTGCACATGCTGTGGCAGCCACAACCGCCCGGCGGGAAAACCGCATTTCACCCGTATCCAACCTCATGCTCAATCTAGCATTTGTACTTTTGTCGCTGGCCTGCGTGCTCCCGGTGGTGCTGGTCATCATCGTATCCTTTACCAACGGCGATGTTCTCATCAATGAAGGCTACAGCTTCTGGCCCAGTCAGTGGTCCTTGACCGCCTACCGGACCATGTTTACCGATGCATCCACCATCTTCAATGCATACGGCGTCAGCATTGGCATTACGGTTGCGGGAACCATTTTGAGCGTGCTATTGATGGCAATGTTCGCGTATCCGATCTCCCGCAGGGATTATCCGCTGCGTTCATTCTTTACCTTCTTCCTGTTCTTCACCATGCTGTTCAGCGGAGGGATGGTGAGCAAGTATATGGTGTACACCCAGGCCCTGGGCCTGAAGGACTCGTACTTGTCCCTGATTTTGCCGCTGCTGATTATCCCGTTTAACGTCATTATTATGCGGACCTTTTTCCAGACCACCATCCATCCGGCCTTAATTGAATCCGCCAAAATCGACGGAGCGGGGGAGCTGAGGATTTTCATCCAGATCATCCTGCCCTTGTCCTTGCCGGTGATGGCCACCATGGCGCTGTTCTCCACCATTCTGTACTGGAACGACTGGTTCAACGCCCTGCTCTTCATTAATAAAGAGGCCATGTACCCCCTCCAGTTTCTGATGATGCGGGTGCTGAAGGATGTGCAGTATATCCGGGAAAATATGGCCCTGGCTCTCCAGAACCCGGAGCTTCTGAAGGATTTGCCCAACGAATCCCTGCAGATGGCCATGGCCGTAGTGGGGATGGGGCCGATTCTCGTAGTGTATCCCTTCTTCCAGAAATACTTCGTGAAGGGTCTGACGGTCGGCGCCGTCAAGGGATAGCCGAAGTCGTTTGATGGGAGACGCATGGCGGAATCCGCCTTCCGCCGTTACACCGTGCTTCACCGGCCGCCCTACATCAGCAGCCTGTTGAGTTTGACGGCCGTTTGACATATTATCCATTACAGGGAGGGTCACAAAAAATGAACCGTAAAAAATCGGCATTACTTGCACCTGTGGCATTGGCGGTCGGATTAACCACCGCATTGGCCGGCTGCGGCAGCAGCTCGGAGAGCACCCCTAGCACCGCCCCCAGCACACCGGCCGGCACCACTGCCCCTGCAGCCAGCCCCCAAGCCGCCAAGCTGGACCCGTATGAGGTATCCATTATCTATTACGGCAAGCCGCAAAAGGATGACACAGTCATCCAAGAGAAGCTCAATGAATATTTGAAGGAAAAAATCAACACCACCGTGTCCCTGCAGCCCATCGCCCCCAGCGACTACCAGAAGAAAACCGAGCTGATGATGAACACCGGCGAGAAGATGGATCTCTTGTTTACCGCCTCCTGGCTGGGCTTTTCCTCCAACGTTACCAAGGGCGCATTCCTGGAGCTGGATTCCCTGGTGGAGAAATACGGTCAAGGCTTGAAGAAGGAGCTGCATCCCCTTTATTTGGAGGCGCCCCGTTATAAAGGCAAGCTGTATGCCATTCCCACGAACAAGGAAATTACACAAGGCAAAGCCTTCACCTACCGCAAGGATATCGTAGACAAATATAATATTCCTATTGATAAGATCAATAAGATGGAGGATCTGGAGCCGTATTTTGCCACCATCAAGGAAAAGGAGCCCACCTTCACCAACCTGTATGTGGCAGGCGGTCCGGTCAGCTTCATGATGTACGAAACCCGCTCCAACTACCGTCCCATCGGCCCGACTCCCGGCAAGCTGCCCATGTTCTTCATGGATTACAAGTCCAAGGACATGAAGGTTAAGACTGTGCTGGACCAGGACATCGTCACTCTGAACAAAACCGATGCAGAGCTTTTCCGCAAATATTATGAAAAGGGATACATCAACGCCGACGCCGCTACCACCACAACCAACGTGGCCGATATCCGCAAACAAGGCAAGCTTTGGCTGCAATCTACCGTGTGGAAGCCGGGCGCAGACATTGAGCTGAAGCTGGCTGACAATTTCGATTGGGTGTCCCATGTCATCGAAGAGCCGATTGTCACCACTGATCTGGCTACCGGCTCCATGATGTCCATCTCCAGGACCTCCAAAAACCCCGAACGGGCGATGATGGTGCTGAACTACCTGCACACCGATCCGTATGTGATCAACCTGCTGGTGAACGGGATTGAAGGCAAACACTACAAGAAGCTCAGCGCCAACCGAATCGAGCCCATCAAGGATTCCGGCTATGGCGATACCGCTCTTTTTTGGGTGGTGGGCAACCAGTTCCTGAACTACCTGAAGCCCGGACAACCGGATGACCTGTATGAAAGCTGGAAAAAATTCAACAACGAAGCCACCCGCTTCCCGCTGCTGGGTTTTACCTTCGACGATACCAAGGTGAAGAATGAAATTGCCCAATTGACTACAGTCGTCAATGAGTATAAGGCGATCAGCACCGGCGCTTTGCCCAATCCGTCCAAGATGCTGGATGAACGCAATACCAAGCTGAAAGCCGCCGGGTTAGAGAAGGTTCAGGCCGAAATGCAAACGCAAATCGATGCGTGGCTGGTAGAGTCGAAGAAATAAAGATTTCCTCAGGAGGCGGAATATATTGAAACCGGAACGTCTTATCTACACCTTCGTCAGCTATGCCTCCCATTATGACACACCCTGGGGAAAAGGAACGGCTGTTGAAGGTGTGGAAAGAACCGCAGCCTTGGCCCACCGTTACGGCATACCTGTCACCTGGATTGTCAACCGGGGTTCCATCCCCGTGTTGGCGGACCGGATCAGGGAGTGGCATGAAGCTTATGGGGATGACGTGATTCTGCAATGCCCTTTTTTCGAGGAGGAGGCAGGCGGGTCGAAGGCTGTATTGAAGCAAAAGCTGGAGCAGGACTGGCAGCTTGTCCAGGAGCATTTCCCCTGGGTGCAAGTGAAAATTGCCGGCAGAGGCAAAATTTATAATGAAGTGATCGAAGTGCTGGAGGAGCTGGACTTCCGGGGCATGTGGGGCTACTGCTGGGAGCAGGTATGGTGGGACGGGATTACCCACAAGGGGATTCCCTGGGGCTCCTGGTACGTGGACCCTGCCCGGTACACCGCTCCCCATCCGGGGAAGGGCAAGGTGGTAGCCTGCGAATGGACCGCCCGGGATTTGCATCAGACCTGGAGCACCGGCAGTCCCGTGCTGTATTCCACCGATCCCAACGATGTGTTGCGCGCTGGACTCTGCTCGGGAGAGGACATCGAGTATTGGAAGCTGGTATTTCAGGAGTATCTAGATAATACCGACCATAATGACAGGGTGTACTTTCTGCAGCATCAGGAGGCCCATGAGATGGAGTTCACCCCGCAGTTCCAGGTGTTTCCCGCGTCCCATGTGGAGGCCTGCGAAGGGATGCTGGACCGGTTCTTCCAGTACATTACCGGCTTTGGCATTATGCTGACGACATTGCCTCAGGCGTTGGGCGAGTATGGCAAGAGGTACGAGGTAACAGAACCGGTTTACATGCTGACCCGCGACAAACCTATCCGGCCGCAGATCAATGAATATACCCTGACGCTGGGCGGGGTGGGGCTGGGTCCGTGGCCCGATGCTTTCCTCACCTACGACAAGGATGCCCAGATGGGTTTTGTCAAAGGGGAATGCAGACCGCGACTGCTCCGCAGCTACACCGGCAGTGCGGACAGCGCCAGGGAATACGCCGAGGAGGCTCCGCCGGTATTCGTCCGCCACTATGAACGGACGGAGACGGCCATCCGGTTCACCTATGAGATCGGGGAGTGGAAAGCCATTCCCTTCGGTCTGGTGTATTGGGATGATCTAGCCGGCTTCCGTCTGGCCTCCTGCTCGCTGGCCGGAGCGCAGGTGAAAATCATCAAGGATGAATTGGCCTTTCTCCGGTTTAATCTGACGGGAGAGCCAATGGTGATTGAGCTGGAATTTAAGGCCGAGCAGTAGCAGTCATTTGCAAAAGGCAGTCATTTAGGTACACGTCAAGATACACAATAAGCACACATCAGGGCACACATCCGGAAAAATGAGCTGCATCGCAGTCTCTGGGAAGGTGTGCCCTGATTTTTATATACATATGTAAACGATTACAAAGGAGGAAAATGAGATGTATGCTTTATTTCTGCCTGGGAGCAGAAACCGGATGGGAAGGAGGGTGGTGCCGCTTCTGCTGGCGCTTGTCCTGTTGTTGTCCGCACCCCTGATCGCGATGGGAGCTGTTGCGCCACTTCCCGGACCCAACACGCCCATGGTGTACGATGATTTTTCCAATGGCGGAACCTTCACGCAAAATTGGGCGAACTGGTACAACCAGGCCGGGGGAACAGGCACGTATGCCAAGGTAACGGCCGACGGCAGAGCTGTAGGCAAATTCACCCAAACCCCGGCCACTGCCTCCTCCTGGGCCAAGTTCGAGCCCCAGCATGACAACGGCAACTTCTATGGCTACCGTTACATAACCTTTGTCATGAAGAATCCCGGCTACGAGGGAGCCCGCATCCGCATCGGCATTACGGACGGCACCAACAGCTACAATCTGTCCGGGGATTGGATCACGGTTCCCCAGGATTGGACCACCTTCAATTTTGATCTGGACCAGTTTCCGGTGCTGAACCGCAAGAGCATACACTTCTCCATCTGGCTCCGCCAGACGGGGGGCCAATACGGAGAGATTCTCATCGATGAGATTAAGGGCACCTCTCCTGCCGAAGGCCAGCCGGCTGCTCTGAGCAATACGGGAGTGGATCAGACGGCCGGGGATGAAAATACCCGCTTCACCTTCCGGGCCACCTACACGGACCCGGATAACGATGCGCCGTTTGCGGTGCAACTGGTGCTTGATGATACCACGGTTATCGCGATGGATGAGGTGGAACGCGGAGACTTCCAATATGCTGACGGCAAGGACTATATCCTGGCAACGAAGCTGCCTGCGGGGAACCATACCTACGCCATCCGCGCCACGGATGCCCATAATGACCCGGCGGTGTGGACCGGCCAACCGATTACAGTAGCTAGTGTATGGCAGACGGCAGATGTGAACGATAACGCTATTGGGCCCGGGGCCGCCCAGTTCCAGTATGCCGGAACAGGCTGGCAGTATGGTGCTGCTACTGCAGGCAGCTTTGGCGGGGACCAGCATGTATCGGCGGCTGCAGGGGATACAGCCACCTTCCGCTTCACCGGTACCAAGGTGCAGCTTTATGGGGCCAAGGCACCGGGTTACGGGATTGCCGGCATCTCCATAGACGGGGGAGAGGAGCTGGCCGTATCGGCTTATGCCGCATCCCGGCAGGAGCATGCGCTTCTCTATACCAGCCCGGAGCTGCTGAACGGGGCGCATACCCTGACTGTCCGGGTTACAGGTGAAAAAGAAACGGTCTCCTCCGGTGCTGCGGTGGCGGTGGACCAGGTGAAGGCGGTGCTGTATACCGGAAACCTGGTGGACAGCATCAATGTTTCCCAGGCCGGTTATGGGGCGTTGGATTACAAACTGGCTACGGTTACGGCAGTGGATGCGCTGACTGACCTTAGTGTCCAGATTAAAAGCGGCGCTGCAGCTGTTTGGTCCGGTAACCTGAAGGATGAGGGTGTAATCTGGGGCAAACATGCCTATTCCCTTGACTTTTCCTCCTTCACCCAAACCGGAGAGAGCTTCACCATCACAACCAACGGCAAAACCTCCTACAGCTTCCCCATCAGAAGCAATCTGTGGAACAGCTTTAAGGATGAAATGACCGCCTTCTACCGGCTCCAACGGTCCACGGACACCCGGGTCAGCTATCCGGCGGGCTACAGCGATATCGCCCCTTCGGCCAAGGTATTCCATCCCGAATCCTTCCTGGATGATGCAGTGGCCGCCGACGGCACCCATTACGATCTCACCGGCGGCTGGTTCGATGCCGGGGACTATGGCAAATACGGCGGCAACCAGTGGGTCACCGGAGAGATTGCCTTGGCTTATCTGCGGCATGCGGACTCCCCTGAGGTCAATTACGACAATGACGCCAACGGCATCCCGGATCTTCTCGACGAGGCGATTTTCGGCAGCGAATATCTGATGAAGTTCGCTGATCAGATGGACGGAGCTATCTATAATATCAAGAACTACACGGACTTCAAACATCCGGAGAAGGCTACAGACAACATCGTCGGTACGGCAGACGATCCTACCCTGCGGGAGCTGTGTGTGGGCGGCTCCGGCAAGGCGGCGGGTGCCTTGGCGGCGACGGCCCGGGCCATTAACGACGCTATTGCCAACGGGCGTGTTTCTTCGTCCAAGGTGGCGGAACTCCAGGCCTTTTCCAATACCATTTCCGCTGCGGCTGTGCCTTTTTACCAATTCGCCCTGAACTGGGTCGGTCCTGACCCGGGCAGCTACGTTACGACGGGAGGCATTCCCAATACGCTGCTGTGGGCGGAGGTGGAGTTGTATCTGCTGACCGGAGCTGCGGAATATAAGAATGCCGCTTTGCCCCGGATCAGCGCTATCGCGCCGGGTGATCTGCGCTCCACCAACTATTGGGATATGCGGCCGATGACACTGGCGGAGTTCTACCCGGTGGCGGATACGGTGGTGAAGGCGCATATCAAGAGTGTTCTGGACAAACAAATGGAGTATTTCCTGACCTCCCAGGATGACACGCCTTACGGGGTGCTGAACGAGTTCGGCAACTTCGGCGTCAACGAGCCTTTGGGCTCTTACATCGGCGATGCCCTCCGCTACAACGAACTGTTTCCCGATCCTGCGGTGAAACAGGCAGCGATGAAGGGGCTGTACTGGATCTTCGGTAACAATCCCTGGAACAAAAGCTGGGTGTCCGGTGTGGGTACGGATTATGTCCGCTACGTGCATACCCGGCTGGATGAGGAAGCCCGCAGCTCCACCAACCGGGGTGTGGTGGTTCCGGGAGCTATGGTGGCCGGACCCAATATGAAGGATACCAAAAACAAGGCCAGTGTCAGCCCATGGTATGAGGATCGTCCTTTCCCGGAGGATGACCTGAACCAGTGGCGGTACAATGAGTTCAGCATTAGTATTCAAGCCGGACTTTTGTATTCGGTCATGGCGCTCAGTGGCACCTCGGATGCTTCTGTTGGCGGGCAATCCTTGCCGAAGCTTCCCGTGACCACGCCTGTCATCGGGGATTATGTGACCGGGATGGTGACGGTGTTTGCCGAACCCCAGGGGGCAGTCAGCGCTATGGATTACCGGGTGGACGGGTCGTACCAGCCTATGACCGGCTCCGGCTGGGTTTACACTGCGCAGTACGATACCTCTTCCTTGGCTCCGTATACCAATAAACGGGCTTATGTCCGGGGAACGGTAGCGGACGGGCGCTCCACCTACAGCGCCACTCATTTCACTGTTGCACCGCCCCTGCCTGATCCGGGACATCCGCTGTTGTACGATAATTTCAGCGGACAGGGCACCTGGGGAGGGGGAGGTTTGGACTGGGTGAACTGGTACAACCAGGACGGCGGTTCGGGTGTATATGCGGATGGTACGGAGGACGGCCGGACCATCGGCCGGTTTACCCACAACTCCGCCTCCACCAAATCCCAGGCCAAGTTTGAGCCGTGGAAGGATAAGGTGGACTTGTCCGGCTACCGTTATCTCACCGTGGTGATGAAAAATCCCGGCTATGACGGCATGCGGGTGAAGATTACCGGCTCCGGCGGATATATTGCGGTGCCTACGGAATGGACCACCTTCAACTTTGATCTGGACGCCTCCGGCACCCTCGACAAAAAGGCGGTCCATCTGGAGGTTTGGCTGAAGGAAACCACGGCGGTTCCAGGCGAGCTGTGGATCGATGAGATTTACGCCTCCAACCAGCCCTCCGGCACAGCGCCGGTATTAAGCGGTACAGGTGTAAACGCCGTGGCCGGGGATACGGATACTCTGTTCACCTTCAGTGCGGACTATCAGGATGCGGACAATCAGAAGCCGTTCCGGGTGCAGGTGGTGATCGACGGTGTGATCCGGGATATGGCGGAGCTCAACACGGCGGATACGGTATATACGGACGGCAAGCGTTACACGTATTCGACTCGTTTGGGGTTGGGTATCCACTCGTATTATTTCCGCACTACGGACAATACGTCCGCGGTGGTGGCTACCCCTGTGGTGACCGGTCCTGTGGTAACCGCGCCGCTGCCGCCGGGACCGCTTCTCCTGGAGGCGGAGCATCTGACGGTAGCCGCCTTGTCGGCTGGGGATGCCCATACCCTGCGTACAGACACCAAGCTGAGCGGCGGCCAAGGCACCAACCTGGCGGCCAACGCGGTTGGGGATTTTGTGGAGTACCGCTGGAGCCCTGCCGGGGTAACGGCACTGCGAAGCGGCGTCACTGCTGCTGTGTATGGTGCGGAAACGGTGACGGGGCAGGTGTATGGCGGTTATACCGGTATTAGTGTGGAGCTTCCGCCGGATGACAGTGACATGGCTGGTTTTACCGTCAGCGGCAGCGTCTACGGTCTAAATCCGTCGGCTGCAGCAGCGTTGGCTGCTGGCGGCAAGCTGTACAATGTAAAGGTTGGCGTGATGAAGAATAACGACCGCGGCATCTATCAGCTGTCCGTCAACGGCGTGAATCAAGGAGCGCCCATGGATCAGTATGATTTGCCCACGGGCGCGGTCTATCAGGAAATTGACCTGGGAGATGTTGCATTCCCGGCGGGAGGGGAGCTTGTGCTGCGCTTCACCAGCACTGGTAAAAACGTCTCCAGCAAAGGCTACCGGCTGGTGCTGGACTATGTGCGGCTGACGCCGAAGTGAGGGGGGCAGCCGTGAACCCCCGGAACCCCGGAAC
>JAEWIS010000042.1 GCA_023386955.1 Bacillota bacterium | reverse complement strand
TGAGGGAGATGGTGGCTATGGTGGCGTTGGCGGCGTTGGTGGCGATTTGGGAGGATGCAGGGGATGCAACGAATCATCCGAAATGCAAAAGTGCAGTTAATTTTGCAGATATCCGGCTAAATGGCAGCTTTTACTGCAAAAGTGCAGTTATTTTAGCGGCAACCAGGCAAACCACTCGTTTAGCCGGGAAATAGATGCACTTTTGCATTTGGGGGTACGCATCCGGGGGTGTAGCCGGAAATAACTGCAGTTTTGCATTTCGAGGTGTTGTGGAAAATAAGTGTGCTGGTTCATTGCCCTGTGAGGTGCCGCGAGAAGTGCAATGCAGCAATGCCGGAGAGCTGGCAGAGGGTTACTCGGGGTTACTCGGGGTTACTCGGGGTTACTTAGGCTTACCTGGGGTTTCTTGGAGCTGCCGGGTTGATGGGAGTTGTTGCCCCCTATGTACACTCTCGTAAACACAAAAAAGCGGAGCCCCATAAGGCTCCGCCCGCTGCCGCGGTTGCTCTTCGCTTACCGCCGCAGCACTCTGCTCCCGGCCGCGCTGAGCTTATTCCGCACTTACTCCGCGCCTGCCGCCCTACTCCCCGCTGCCTTCGCCAGCTCCAGCAGCACCGGCAGCACCTGCGGTCGTCACGCGGAACTCGCCGCGGAATACCGTCTCCGCCTTCGGCTCCAGCGCCTTCAGCATCAGCCGGTACACCATCACCGGCTGCCCTTGATGCGCCTCCGTGGGAATAACCTCCACCTCCGGCGCAAAAGCTGCCGCGTCATACGCCAGCGCCACCGAACCCCCGGCGCTCTGCCACACCACGCTGCCCGCCGACAGCACCGGCTCCGCCCGGGAGACAAAAACCTCCTCCAGAGCTGCAGGGGTTTGTTCGAAGCCGAACCGATCGGTGAGCACCAGTGTGCCCTCCTGCCCGCCGGAAGCGGCCTTCCAGTCGAAGCTGCGCCGAAGCTCCGTCAAGTGAGGCGCAGGATACGCCGCCGCCATATCCAGCACCAGCCGGACTGCACCCGGCTCAACAGCCTTCTCCACCACACGTGCCGCAAACTCACGTCCACTCTGCTGCTCCAGCCCGTCAATCACCGGAACCGAGTGGCCACGGCTGGCATTATGCAGGAAGGTGTAGCGCTTCGGCCCGAAATATTCCTTGGTGTACACCCCGGCACCGAGATCCGTCAGCAAACTGCTGCCGTTCACGTGAAGGATGAAGCTGCCCACATCATTGTGGTTATGCGGCTCATCATTGTGGCCGCCCTTGGCAGCGAAAGCCACAAGGCCACCTTCCATCTCGCGGCGGCTCACCACCCACTGGAGATCCTCCAGCTCCCACTCGCCTTCCGGGGTATGGTGGCCCATGAGCTCACCCTTGGACCAGAAGAAGCTCCGGGACAGATGGGCAAAGCGATAACAATGGTCACCGTGGAAACGGGGGGCGGACATAAACGGCACTTCAAGCCCGAAGCGCTCCGCCAGCTTGCAGACCAAACCCGGGCTGAGCCCCGTACGGCCGGAGTAGTCGGAGAAACTGACGAAGCTATCGTCAGACAGCGAAATAGCCAGCGGGAATTCCGCAATCCGGCGGCATTTTTCATTGTCCAAAAGCCGGATTTTCCCGTCCGTGTACGCCTCCAGCATCTCGGCAAAATACGTGTAATAGCCAAAGCCATATATCCAATATCCGATGCCCTCTGCACAGCCGCCGTCTTCCAGGAACCCCTCCAGGTAACATTCCATGGCGCGCACCAGACGGTCGATCACACCGGCCAGCCGCTCCTTGTCTGTCTCCAGGAGAAGCAGGGCCATACCGGCAGCTCCGGCGCAGACCGCAGACCAGTTATGGGTTTGCGACTCCCACCGGAACCGGGCGGGCTCCTCGTACAGCGGGAGGAACGTCCGCTTTTCAATCTCCTTTTTTACCCGGTAAATAATCCACGGATTCAACCGGCCCTCCAGGAGATACAGGCACTCCGCCAGGCTGTGGGCGGTCTCGGCTGCGAACAGGTCAATAACCGACTCCGGCTCATGAGTAAAAGCAGCCACCTTTTCCAAACCATGCTCCAGATGGGCCGGCAGGCACCAGGTGAACTCATTGCAGATTTCCCAGATCATATCTTCCAGGGCAGGGAGGTATTCTTCCGTTTCCTCCACCAGGGTGGCGAAAACCAACCCGGCCAATCTGCGGCGGCGGTCGAAGTACGGCCGTTCATATTCCAGACGGGTCCCTTGCTTTTCGTACATGTGAAAAAGAGAAAAAGGCAGCACACCAACAGGCTCCGATACCGCCCGTTTGGCCTCTGCAACCGTTTCCTCAATAAAGCCGGCAAAAACCTCCTGCGCCTTCAGCTTGCTCAGATTCTCCTTCCAGTCCACTCCGAAAGGAGTCCGGGAAGCCGTCCACCCTGCTGTCTCCGAGCAGATAGCCTCCCTGATTTCACGGAAATTATACACGGAAAAATCCCCCCGACACCATTTTAATGAAACGTTTCAATTAATGGGTACGAGACTATTATAGCACGGCATCCACAAAAAGCGTGGTGAATTTCGCCAAATCGAATTCGTTCACCGTGAGATCATCGTCATCCTTTTTGATCACACGCACAACCGGACGTCCCGGCAGCCCCCGGTGCTGGCCCACCACTACACCTACCTCATGATTGCTCAAGCGGATGCTGGTGCCGGTGGGATAGACGGACACCGTGCGCAGAAACTGGATCACCACCTCCCGGTCCAGCTTGGTGCCGGACAGAGCGGAGAGCTCTTCGATAACAAGATGGGGTTTGCCTCTCTCCCCGGTGGCCGGATTATATAGAAGATTATCGTAGGTATTGGCCACAGCCACAATTTTGGCGTACAAGTGAATCTGCTCGTCCTCCAGACCGCGGGGCACACCCGTCCCGTCCGGAGCTTCATGATGCTGGAATGCCACGTGGGCAATCAGCAGGCTCAGCTCACGCTTGCTTTTCAACAGATCAAAGCCCCGCCAGGTGTGGTGCTTCCGCAGATCCTCAGAATCATCGTCGGTAAGCAGCTCCACCTTGCCCACATCATGAAGCAGAGCGCCCGTCGCCAGCTCCTTCACCTGGGTAGCAGAAAGCCCCATATTAATACCCGTCAAAGCGGCCATGGTGCACACATTCAGCGCATGGACGTACTGCTCGTTATCCTTGGTGCGGATATCGGTGAGCTGCAGCAGCACCTCCCGGTTCTGCATCACATCCTCCAGCAGCTTATCAATGCTGATGCTGACGGCCCGGGTGTTGAACTCCTTGCCCGAGCGGACGGACTGAAGCATTTCGCCCATTTTTTGCATCACAGCCCGCTTGTTCTCCTCGGACACCACATCATCGATTTCCACATCCTGAAGATGCTCATCCTTGATATAGAGCATAGTGACGCCGATACGTCGTAAAGTATTAATCATATAAACCGTTAACTGCACCCCTTCGGACAACAGCACGGCACCATTAGAGGAAAAAATCGTTCTGCCCAAAAAATCTCCGGATTCTACGGTGTCAATGTGTACGTATTTCATAGGCCGGCCTCTTGGGGGATTGTGTAGCGGACCGCCGCCCCCTCCAGGCGGAGAAGCGCTTCCTTAATGGGCAAGCCGCCCCCGTAGCCCACCATATGGCCTGCTGCGCCGACTACCCGGTGACAGGGAACGATGACAGGCAGGGGATTCCGGTTATTGGCGCCGCCAACAGCCCGTACCGCTTTGGGCGAGCCGATCCGTTCGGCGATATCCTTATAGGAACAGACGGTGCCATAGGGAATGTCCACAAGCGCCTGCCATACCCGCTGCTGAAAAGGGGTGCCCCGCACATCCAGCGGAACGGTAAACGCCGTCCGTTCTCCACGGAAGTATTCCTCCAGCTCCTTTACAGCCTGGGGAATATAGCCACCGCCCAGAACCAGTTCTACAGACTCGGCGGAAACACCGTCCAGCTTCGCTGCCCAAGCAGCCAGGGATGCCAGCTCCACATCCATATCCAAGCCCTCTTCAAAATCCATGCGGCAGAGCCCACGCTCCGTTGCCGCCAAGAGCAGCTTCCCGATGGGACTAGGGAGATACCCGTAATACATAACCGACATAATGACCCTCCTGACTGATGTGAAAATAGCGCCCATGCCGCTTCCACAAGCGGCAATTATACGTGTCCGTCCTGCTCCTTCCATGGGAGCAGGCATAATCCGATTTCGTCCCGGACGGATGGTTCCTTCTCTTCGGCCAGGGCAGCCTCCAAGATCCGGAGGGCCCCGTCTCCTCCCATCCGGCCGATGCTCCAGGCCGCCGCGGCGCGAAGCTCCGGCCGGGGGTCGGCCAGAAGGATATGGCGGAGCTCCGGAAGTGTTGCCGGATCCCGGAACAGTCCCAGAGCGAGCACCGCATTGCGCTGAATGGGCTTCCTCCCCCGCCAGGCCGCAGCCGTGCTGCCGAAGGCTTCCTTAAACTCCTTATTGCTCATCGCCAGGATGGGCAGCAAAAGCGGTTTGGCCTGCTCCGGCAGCGGCTGAAGCTCGGCGTTATGCACCGCATTTTTTCCCTTGTTCTTGGGACAAACCTGCTGGCAGGTATCGCAGCCGTACAGCCGGTTGCCCAAGGGAACCCGGAACTCCTCGGGTATGATGTCCTTGCTTTGAGTCCAAAAGGAGAGACACCGTTTGGCATTGAGCTGCCGCGGCCCGGCAAAGGCATCCGTCGGACAGGCATCCAGACAGAGGGTGCAATCCCCGCAGCCATCACCCAGAGGTGTGTCCGGCGGAAACGGCAAGTCAGTAATCATTTCGCCCAGATAGACCCAGGAACCGAATTCCGGGGTAATAATGGAGCAGTTTTTGCCGATCCAGCCGATGCCGGCACGCTCTGCCACCGCCCTGTCCGACAAGGCTCCCGTATCCACCATGATTTCCAACCGGGCCTCCGGAACCCGCTCCCGGATAAAAGCAGCCAGCCGGTTCAGCCGGTCCGCCAGCACCCGGTGATAATCCTCGCCCCATGCGGTGCGGGCCATCATTCCCCGTGGAGCGCCGGGGCCAGAGCGGGGCGGGTCCTGAAGCTTGGACGGATACGCTAAAGCAACGGAGAGGATAGAACGGGCCCCGGGCAGATGCAGCTCCGGCTGGGTGCGCTTGTCCAAGTCCGGCTCCTCGAAGCCGGATTCGCGCCCCATCTCCCTGTGCCGCAGAAGCTGCTCCTTGAGGCCGGTGAAGGGCTCCGCCGAAGCAAAACCCAGCTTATCGATGCCCAGCTGCGGCAGGGCTGCCAGTATTTCCTCCTTCAGCCCCCGCCAGCCGCCGCCATAGCCGCCAACCGGGCCGTCCGATACATTGCCCAAGCCCTCTCCTCCCCGCTTTCTATAATAAATCGGCGGTCCCAGGCACACGTGGTTTCCCCCGCAGCCCGACCGCCGGATACGCCCTTGTAGCAGGGCTTTCAAAGAATAACGTCCGTCAGGCTTTGGCCCCCTGACCGGTCATCGATTTCCACATTTCAAAATAAGCCAGCACCGATTCGTCACAGAAGGGCTCCCCCCGGCTTCGCGCCAGCTCCAGAACCTCCTCCAGCCCCAGCTTCACCTTCTCCTCCACAGCCAGGGAGTAATGGTAGAGCTTCCGGTGTTTGCTGTACTCATCCTCATCCAGAACGTAGATATCTCCCTTCTGGTTGAGTATTACGTCCAGGTCATAATCGATGTACGTAATAATCTCGCCCGACTGGTAGAAAGGGGAAGCCACGTTACAATAATAGCGGATCCCTTCATCCTCCAGGAGTGCTACAACATTAAACCATTTTCCCGGTAAAAAAAAGGAAACGCCCGGAATCCGGCTGGTCCATTCCCTGCCGTCCGATTCCTGGATGCGCGTATGGCAATTCACGAAGACCCGGAACGCACCGTCCCGGTGTGCGGAGGCCAGAGATTCCTGGGGAATCTCCCAGTTTTCCAGCCATACCCGGTGCAAATGCCCGTCGTGCTTGAAGCTCTTGATTAAGGTAAAGGATTCGCCCTGCTTCGCCATGGCCGGTTCACCTCCTGTCCGGGTCTTTACGCATAGACAATTTCATAATAAGACAACTCTTCATATATAGAAAAGCATATCTTTCCGCCAAATGCAACGATTCGCGAAAGATATGCCTATAGGTTCATTCTGGCAATATAAATATGAAAAAAGAAACGGTTAACAGCCGGCAAGAATACTTAGCTTCCCGTAGGAGCGGTTAAAGTTCTCCTCGCCGCAGCCCAGCTTCTCATATACGGGAAGCAGCTGCTCATTATAGTCGTCCACAGGAACTGCAACATGCTGAATATTACGGTGCAAAAAGCGCTGCTTCATGCCTTCCATTAAGGAACGGGCAATCCCTCTGCGCTGATGGTCCGGGTGAACGGCAACCCGGTAATAGTAGCCTTTGTTACGGTGGATGGTTCCGATCATCACACCCAGGACTTCTTCGTCTTCGGAAGCCACCAGGATCAGCCCGCTGTCCCAGTTCAACTGGCGCGCGAATGCTGTCATCGTTTCCTCCAGACAGGTTTCATCCAACACAAGCTCCAACAAATCCGTAATTTTCCCATAATCGGACAACTGGAATGAACGTACAACCATAGGCTTGGATCGCGCTCCTATCTCCAATTTGAGGTCAGACTTAGTAAATTCGACATAATAAACCTGATTCCTGCCGAAATTGAGAAAAATATTAATGAAATCTTTATGAATCGCCATAATGCTCTTGTTTTCTCCTGAAAGCGCTTAATATGAAGCGGTTACAAACATATATAGGTATTGTTGGTAGGTAAATGGTACTAGTATGATTGAAAGAAATTTTTTCCTCATACTGATTCAACCTTTCTAAAGTTGGGTAAATCAATGGGGTGTGCTTGACGATGCATGCATAAATTTCCTCAATTGACTTAGACTAAAATGAAGATTGGATGAAGATTCGGACTTTCTAAACATTTATGTTGCATTATTATCATAATTCGTGGATAATAATGTTTGTAAAGAAGTTCCGGATTTAAATAAACCAAATTGACCCAATTTGAAGGAGGATTTATTACCATGGCCCATCAATTACCCGCTCTTCCGTATGCAAACAATGCGCTTGAACCCCACATCGACGAAACGACCATGATGATCCATCATGACCGCCACCATAACACCTATGTAACCAACCTCAACGCCGCTCTGGATAAGCATCCTGAGCTGCACGACAAGTCCCTGGACGCGCTGATCGCCGATCTGAACGCTGTTCCGGAAGACATCCGCACCGCGGTCCGCAACAATGGCGGCGGCCACCACAACCACTCCCTGTTCTGGGAAGTGATCGGCCCCAACGGCGGCGGTGACCCGACTGGCCCTGTAGGCGCGGCTATCGAATCCGAGCTGGGCGGCTTCGCCAAGTTCAAGGAAACCTTCGCTGCTGCTGCCGCTACCCGCTTCGGCTCCGGCTGGGCATGGCTCGTGGTTGGCAAGGACGGCAAGCTGAAGGTATACAGCACCGCCAACCAAGACTCCCCGGTAATGGAAGGCGAAACCCCGATCCTCGGTCTGGACGTGTGGGAGCATGCCTACTACCTCAAGTACCAAAACAAACGTCCGGATTATGTCTCCGCGTTCTGGAACGTGGTAAACTGGGCAGAAGTCAACAAACGCTACGAAGCTGCGAAGAAGTAATCCTTCTTCCTGAAATAGAAAGCAGACCTGCGGGTCTGCTTTTTTCGTTTGGTCTTGGATGGACCAGGTGCCGGAAGAAAGTCCGGTGCAATGGTCAATGTCGTGGGCGGCTGCTGTTTAAGCCCAAAATTTTATATGGAATATTATGGTAAACAACAGGTGAGTGATTCCCCGTTTAACTCCTTGTCGGGTATTATCCCCTTCGCTCAGGTTATGACATTCTCTGTGACTTGCGGGACACTATCCATTTAGCTCAGGAACGATTATCCTCACTCTGGAGCCCCATTCTAACGGAAGTGAGCGCTCTTATTTGGGCCAAAATAACATTTCAAAATATCTAACGGAAGTGAGCGCTCTTATTATGCTCCAATGAAGCCAAAATCTGGCCCCACCCTCCAAATAAAAGCTCTGACCGCCATTAGAATTTTTAGAAGGCCTAATATGGCCAAATAAGAGCTCTGGCCGCCGTTAGATTCTTTTGCCATCACCTTGAGTTCCCGGGGTGTCCTCCAAACCTTGTTCCCTTTTTCGCCTCTGCTCTCAACTTGCCTACTTTTCCGCTGTTATCGCACTTCTTTCCTCTAATTCCCCTTCTTCCCCCGCCCCTTCTTCTTCCCCCGCCCCTTCTTCTTCCTCTCCCCTTCTTCTTCCTCTCCCCTTCTTCTTCCTCTCCCCTTCTT
>JAEWIS010000030.1 GCA_023386955.1 Bacillota bacterium | reverse complement strand
TCTTTCGAGACATCCAAACCGATAAATTTTGTGGTAGAATGCATAGTAACAGCTCTCCTTTGCTATGTAGCTCTGAAATGGGTGGTGGTCACTTTCCATTTTAACCTACGACAGTAGCAATTTGGAGGGCTGCCCTTTGTTTACGTTCATCTTAGCTAGGATCGCCACTACCGCCCCTCCGCTCCTCGTGCTTCCCGTTCCTTCCGGTAATCTCCGGGAGTGACGCCCTCTACCTTTTTGAACACGCGGATAAAGGACATGGGGTATAAGTATCCTACATGTTCGGATATGCTCTGCACGGAATCCTGGGTGGTCTCCAGCAGCTCCTTGGCCAGCTCCAGCCGCAGCCGTGTGAGATAATCCACAAACTTCTCCCCGAATTCCTCCTTGAAGATCCGGCTCAGCGTCTTCTGGTTCATGCCGAACTGCTCGCCGATCTGGGCCAGGGACAAATTGGGATCGCGGAAATACTCCGCAATATACTGCCGGACCAATGCCGCTTGAGAATACTGCTCCCGGTTGGTGCGCAGGTCCTGCAGCTTTTCCGCCGTGGCCGCCAAGGAAGTGACCAGAGCCAGTCTGGCCTCCTCCATCCACTCCACCTGCTCCGTAATCGCCTGCAGCTCCGCCAACCCCACTTCCCGCCACACATGCTGCAGCTCCTGGGGGGCATCCTGCATTTCACGGATCAGCTGGGCCTTGAACAGATGAACAAAACGGGCAATGTCCTCCTTGCCATATTCCCCTCCCGCCATGGACAGGAAGGCGCTGTTCAGCCGCTCCTGCCAATCGGGATTGCCCAGCCGGTACAGTTGGGCCGCTTCCTTCAGCTCCTGGAGGACAGCGTCGATTTTTACGCCTCCATCCGCACCCGGCTCCATAAACCGGTAGACCCGGTTGGGGCCGGTGGCGATTTTACGGTCCACGGCCAATTCCGCCTGGTCGTAGGAGGCAGACAGCAGCGGCACCTCCCGGATTTCCCGGCCTAAACCCACAGTGACAGTGAACTTCAGATACTGCTCCACCCACTGGCGCGCCTTGTCCGACATGGACGCCAGCTTATCAAGAAACGCCTCTCCTTGTTCCTTGTCCTCCGCGTTACGACTCCGCCAGTACAAAAGTCCAAGCCGGTTGGGGCCAATCCATTCCGCCCATAAGGACTCACCCGATTCCGCGGCCATTTCCTGGATCACGCTGCGGATGGCGAATTTAAACAAAGCTTGGTCGCGGACACTGTATTCCGAAGCAAAAGCTTCATAATAGTCCATTTCCACTATGCCCACAATGGCCTTGTCTACGGAGAAGGAAACCCCCAGCTTCTGGGTTTCCTCATGGAATTCCTCTCCGGACAATACCTGGTTGCCCTCCAGCAGCTCCTTGAAGAAGTGGGTTCTGCGGTAGACCAGACCTTCCGCCTGCTGCTGCTCGAAGCTGTTGGCTTCGGCAATCAGACTTTCCAGCGCATGGTCGATAAAGGAGAAGTCATCGTCCCCTTCCTCCCGCCGCAGGAGGCTGTTCTTCCGCTGGCCGAAGGTTTGCACCCGCTCCAATAACTGCTCCAGCGGCCGGTAATGGCGGTGGCTGATATACGTCATCGCAACAATACCGGCGATAACGGCAATCAAGCCGATACCGAACCAGATATAAGTAAAGGAGGAGAGCAGAGAAAACCAATTTCCTTTTTGCAAATCCATACTCACCTGAAAACCGGACAAAGCGGACAGGGCATACGCACCGTCCTTATCATTAGGACAGGCTGCCACTGGATTTGCGAAGCTGTGGCCCGCCTGATCGGCCAGACAGACCTTGGCGCCGCCTTCAATTTGCATTTCCCGGACCAACGCCTGCAGGGAGCCGGAACGGATGTTGATGACGATGAGTCCCTGCTCACCGGAGAAATACGGCACCCGCTTCACCAGTGAAATCACAGAACGGTTTTGCTCATCACCCGGAAACAGCGCAAGATTGCGGATTTCACTCCACATATTCGGCCGCGGCATATCCATCACCTGGCGGATAAAAGCGTCGTCTCCGAACTCCCCCAGCTGGGAAGAGAAGGATTGCATCAATATTTTGCCGTCGGATTGGCGGTATAAATAAACGGAATCCACCATGGGAAGCGGTGCCATAAAATCCAGCAGTGCATTGGTTGTACGGTAATAATCATACGTTCCCATAGCGCCGGATTCGTCGAAGTAGCTGACCACCTCACTGTTTAAGAGGAGTCCTTTGCTGGCCATGGTATCCACGTTCTGGAGAGTGGCATCCACAATCTGCATCACTTGCCCGGCAAACACACGGTTAGCCTGGACGGTCTGGCGTTTGGTGGTTTCCCCCATTGTCAGGAAGAAGGTAAGAATCAGGCAGAAAACGACTGTCAGGAAGATAGGCAAATAAGAGAGGATGAGACGATACAGCCATTTTTTCTGCATGCGGGCATTCGCTCCTGTAGATAGTCATCCATGCGGCATGGACCATGTTGTGTGGGTCTGGTATCGATCCCCTCCATCTTACCGTATCTTCGGACCAAAAGACATATTCACAATTCTCGTTAATCCCCCAACAAGATTCATTTCCGGTGAATGATGTTAAGAATATAGAGAACACTAGTACCAAATTCTAGAACCAAAATTCCAAAATGAGGTGATCCCATGCTGCACCATAACGAAGCCCACCGGGAAGGACTGGAAACCATCCGTAAGCTGATCAATGGAATTGACACGGCGATGCTGACCACCGTAACCGATGAGGGTCTCGTATCCCGGCCGATGAAAACCCAGGATGTGGAGTTCGACGGGGATATCTGGTTTTTGACCAAGAAGGATACAAGCAAATACTATGAGCTGCTTCATAATGCCCAGGTGAATGTGGCCTATGCGGATAAATCCTACGTCTCCATCAGCGGGACAGCGGAAATTGTACAAAGCCGGGAGAAGGTCAAGGAATTCTGGAACGCCATGTATGAAAAAATGCTGGAAACCACCTGGGAGGACCCCAATATTGTGCTCATTAAGGTAAAAGCCGAAAGCGCTGAATATTGGGAGTCCGGCAGCGTGTTCAAACAAGCCAAATTCCTGTTCGAGAAGCTGACCGGCAAGGAAACCGATACCAAGATGAACGATACCGTTCAGCTGTAGGTCATTAAGCGGACATTACGCTCACATAAAACCAGGGGCTGCCGGCATTCCACCGGGGGCTCCTGTTTTTTTGTGGAGGGCTGTTTTTTGCAAAGAAAAGTAATGATATACTTATTAAAAAGGGTGTTACTATGCATAAAATTGTTCTATTTGATGGAGACTGTAATTTTTGTGACCACAGTGTTCAATTTATCATTAAAAGAGACCCTAAAGGGCACTTTAAGTTTACCTCGATACAAAGCGATACAGGTAAGAAGATGTTGAATCAATTGAATGTTCCCGAAGATACGAATAGCTTTATTCTAATAGCTAATAACAAAACCTATTCTAAATCCTCAGCGGCTCTTCAAATTTGTAAGGAATTAAAAGGACTTTGGAAGATATTTTACTTCCTCCTAATAGTTCCAAGACCCATACGAGATTTGTTCTATGGGATACTTGCCAACAATCGATATAAATGGTTTGGTAAAAAAGAGAGCTGTATGTTGCCTTCTCCTGAAATTAGAGAACGTTTCTTATAATACTTAGTAAGGAGCCCTAAAGCCACAAAAAAGCCTGGCGGAGCACGTTTCATCTCCGTCAGGCTTTTCGGTTTAGGTATTCCGCCTAATCCTCCACCACAAACAGCAGGTCCATTCCTTCGGCATCGATCCGCAGGCTCCGGTCCTCCAGGAACCACACATCACTTTGTTTGATATATATGAAAAAACCGCCAGCCGACATCTGAGTAACCGGATCGTTGGGCTCCGGCTTCTCCCGCAGGATCCCCCATACATAGGGCTCGCTCCCGCCTCCGGCATACCTCACATATACCCGGATATAATCCCCTTCTGCAAAATCCCATTCCTGCTTCAGGCAGGAGACAGCCGATTCCGTAATTTGCAGATTCATAATTGCACCTCCAAGGTTAATCTCCATTATTGCCAACTTCCGATGGACGGATACGGGTAATTCCGGATGCCGCCGGTTAACACCACCCCCGATCAATGCTATAATAACATGTAAACGCTTCACTGTAAGCAAGCACCGGTTCCGAAGGGTGGTTTCATGAAGAAAAAATCCACGATAAAAGGCCGTATCATTCTGATTATGACGGTATTTGCCCTGCTCTGCGCCACGGTGCTGTCCGTGTTCAGCTACCAGCTGATCTCCTTTTTCCAGCGCAAAACCACCATTCAGGCCACCAAGTTCAATCTGCAGCTGATTGCCAATATCATTGATCAGGATCTGATTAATCTGACTGCCTTGGCCATGAAATGCAGCACCAATTCCCCGACGAACACAAGGCTGGCCGATTATTTTAAAGCCGAGGAGCCCAGCCCCTGGATGGCCATTGATGTATTCAACGCCATGCAGGATGGATTCCGCAGCAACCCCTCCAATACCTACGCCCGGCGGCTGATCGCAACGAATAACAACGCTCTTTTTGTACAGGTGGACAGCGCCGGCAGCTCTATCCCCCTGAATGTACATAACCTGGACAAACTCCCGAAGCCCGGCGAGCTGGGCGCCGAGCAGTGGAATATGGTGATGCAGGACCCCTTCTCCACCGCTACCGTGCTCCCTTTTGCCATGCCCATCTACGGTAACGGAGCCTCCAACATCGGAACGGTCTACTTATTCGCCAATGCAACGGTCATTACGGATAAGCTGAAGGGATACAGCATCCCTAAGGATTCCCGGCTGGTGCTGACGCTGGGCGGCACGCATTATCAGATCACTGGGGACAAGGTCTCCACGGAACCCATTCGCTATGAGGAGGAGCCCTATACCAACGATAACTTTGATGATCTGGGAGCCGCGTTGTCCTATATAGCCGGAGGTTCGGGCCGGCAGCTGGCGGTCTCCTATCCCGTCCGTTCCGGGGTGGTGCTGACCCAAACCCTGGAGGGCAACCAGTTTGCGCCCCAGGCCAATATTTGGCTGTTCCTGATGGCGGGGGTTTGCCTGCTGGTTATCGGTGCAAGCGGCATCATTACCTTGTATTTAACCCGGACCATCAGCCTGCCTGTAGAAAAGCTCAAGAAACGGATGGACAAAATCGCCCAGGGCCAGTTTTATATGGACAAAAATATCGAGTGGAACAGCGAGCTGGGGGATGTAGGCAGAGGCATCAACCGGCTGTCCCAGGATATTGTAGCGTTGATGGAGAACCGCATGGCCCAGGAGAAGCAGAAGCAGGAGCTGGAATACCGGGTGCTCCAGAGCCAGATCAATCCCCACTTCCTCTATAATACACTGAATTCCATCCGGTGGATGGCGACCATCCAGAATGCCACCGGCATTGCCGAAATGACTACCTCCCTCTCCCGGCTATTGCGCAGCATCGCCAAGGATATGGGCAAGCCGGTTCCACTGAAGGATGAGCTGGCTCTCCTGGACGATTATTTCCTGATTCAAAAATACCGCTACGGCAGCAGCATCACCATGGAGCGGCAGGTGGAGAGTGAGGATTTGCTGTCCGCCCTGATCCCCAGGCTAACCCTGCAGCCGCTGGTGGAAAACGCCATTTTCCATGGGATCGAACCAAAAAGCTCGGGACATGTACACATCACCGTTGCCCGGCAGGGCGTCTTCGATATCCGCATTGCCATTGAGGATAACGGCGTGGGTATGGAGATGGACCAGATTGCTGCCGCACTGGCGGACGAAGCCTCCACTGCCAAAGGTTTGATGGAGCATATGGGGCTCCGCAGTGTCAACGAGCGGCTGCGCCTGGCCTACGGCGAGCGGTACGGCATAACCATTGAAAGCGAAGTGGGCCGGTATACGCGCATTATCATATTACTCCCTTATTATACTTCCGGAACAAGGATGTGACCGCATGATCAAGCTGCTTATTGCCGACGACGAGGCATTGGTATGTATAGGCCTGCAATCCATGCTGAAATGGGAGGAATATAACATCGAAATTGTGGGGATCGCCCACAATGGCGCCCAGGCGGAAGAGCTGATCGGATCCCTGCAGCCGGACATTGTGATTACTGATATCAAAATGCCGGTGAAAACAGGACTGGAGGTGGCGGATGCCGTCCGCAGGAAGCAAGGCCGCCTGCCTCTCTTCATCATCCTGACCAGCTTCGAGGAATTCGAATATGCCAAAAGCGCAATAGAGCTCCAGGCAGTGGACTATCTGGTCAAGCTGGAGTTGACACCACAGATGCTCACCACCTCCATTTTGAGAGCCATCTCCCTACTGGAGGATTACAAGTCTCTGGAAAAAAATGCATCTGCCCCGGATATCGCCCACCGCAGCGACCTTCAAGGGCATAGGGAGAAGTTTTTTACCCGCCTGCTGAACAATTTATTCGAGAACAAAAACCAATACCTGCTGCAGCAAAAGGACCTGGAAATCGTGCTGGACCAGCCCTTCTACGTGGTATCCACCTGCCGGATTCTCGGTCCCACCAGTGTTCCGCCCCGGGGAGACAAGCTGGTGGCCTTGTGCACCAGCACCCTTCAGATGGCCAAGGACACCCTTGCCCGGACGGGCACCTGTTTTGTCATCAGCCTGGACCTGCGGAACTTCGCCGTGATCCTGCCAGTCACAGGGACAAACCCAGAGAACGGGATGGCGGCCATCGGAATGCTTCTGGCTCATATGGCCTCCGTCCTGCATAACTACTTTAATGTGACGGTAATTGGAGCCGTGGGATTCGCCGTGGAAGACCCCTACCTGCTGAGGGACAGCTATGAGTCCGCACGCCGGGCCATGCCGGAGGCAGTGCGCGGGCAATCCTTTGTATTCTATTCCTCCGACCGTCATGCCCATGAGGAGCATGCCCTGTTCGATTTTTCCGAATCCCGGCAGGATATCCGTCGCGCCTTTGAGGAAATGGATACCCGGGCCTTATACGCCATCATCACCAGGATGATCGAAGATTTCGACAGCCGCCCTGAGCTGGTGGTGCCGGCAATGGATGCCGCCTGCAATGTGCTGTACATGGCTACCTCCCTCCTAGCGGACGGAGAGAACATGGTGGAGCATATTTTCGCCGATGAGCCGGAGGGCTACCGGGCCATCTACCAGCAGCACACCATGGAAGGAATCGTGGAATGGCTGGTCCGGTTCCGGGACGGCAGCTGCGAGCTGTTATCCACCCGGAGGCAGAGCTACAAGGAGCAGCTGGTCAAGAATGTCCAGTCCTACATCAAGCGGAACCTGGACAGCCGGCTTTCTCTGAATCAGGTAGCCGACGTGTTCAGCTTCAGCCCAAATTATTTGAGCCATCTGTTCTCCAAAACCGCAGGCATCAACTTCGTCGATTACATCACCGAAACGAAAATCGCCGCAGCCAAAGAGATGATGCTCCGCGGCGAAGGCCGTGTCAACGAAATTTCGCAGAGGCTGGGCTACGAAAGCGCCTTTTATTTCAGCAAGGTGTTCAAGAAGGTGGAAGGAGTCTCGCCCAGAGAGTTCATGCAGCAGACTGAAACAGGCTTGACGGCAGGAAGCTTGGGAGATTCATAGGGTTAATTATCCCATATACAGCCGGGGCTTCTATCTGAATGGATAGAGGCTTTTTTGCCGTGCGGAGTTCAATTCGGTTAACGTCAGGCAGGGCATATGGTCTTGCCGCATGCGCCTTATATGGAGAGCAGGTCATAATGCCTGCTCCTTTCACCGAGGACTGACATAATCTAATCTTAAAAGCTTTCTTTGGGAGATGGAACTATGACCCTAGCCCAAAATAATATTAGGCTCCCTGCCAATAAGAAGGAGCCGGGAATGCTGCGCTATCAATGCACGTGGAGAGGACCACTGGAAAAGCGGAGCGGATTGGGCCATGCCAGCAGAGAGTATGTTCAGGCACTAAGACGGCAGGGAGTAGATGTGCGGATTGGCGACAGCAGCGGGCCCGCGTCCCGGGCAGAGAGCAGAGCCGGCAAGCAGGTGCTGATTTATCATCATCCTCCCCATACGCTGAATTTCAGGGAAGCCAAAGAAAGATATGACCGTATTATTCTGAATACAGTCTGGGAGACCTCACGGACACCAAGAAATTGGATGCCCTATATGAATCAATTCGACGGGATTCTCGTACCGTCCCGGCACAATAAGGAAGCCCTGCGCAACAGCGGCGTGAAGGTGCCCATCTACATTGTTCCCCACGGTGTGAACACAAAACTCTATAACCCGGCTAATCCGAAGTTCAGCCTGGGGGAGCATCAGGGTAAGTTTGTTTTCGTATCGGTATTCAGCTTTCAGCACCGGAAGAACCCGGAGCTGCTGCTTCGGGCCTACTGGCAGGAATTTTCGCAGAAGGACCGGGTGCTGCTGCTGATAAAAACCAGCGGCTTCGACAAAGACGAGGATGGCGAATGGATCAAAAACAAAATCCTCCGTTACAAGGAACAGCTTGCTCTTCCCCACAAAACTGCACCGCTTATGCTCATCACCAAGCGTATCAGTGATTCATCGCTTCGCAAGATCTACACCTCCGGCAATGCCTTCGTCTTGCCTACACGGGGGGAGGGTGTCGGGCTGCCCTTCCTGGAGTCTATAGCCAGCGGTGTTCCCGTTATCACAACTGCCTGGGGCGGACAGATGGACTTTCTTACCAAGAAAAATTCATTTTTTGTAAAATACAACCTTCGCAATCCCGCGGCGAGCATGCAGCAAAAACACTGCATCAGCCGAAAATTCAGCAATTTATTCGCCCAGAAGGGGCAGTTTTGGGCGGAAGCGGAGCTGGATGACCTGCGAATGCAGATGCGAAGAGCTTATGCCAATCCGCAGCTGTGCAAGCAGAAGGGAAAGCAAGGCCGGCAGGATGCGCTGAATCTGTCCTGGGATCGGTCAGGAAGGCTGATGAAGAAAGCCATTGAGCGTATTATCAGTGGAGACCGGCGAGGTTAATGATGCGGTTAGGCTCGGATAGGGGGAGATACCATGCAGATCGTACTGTTGTCCGGCGGTTCCGGCAAACGATTATGGCCATTGTCCAACGAAATACGGTCCAAAGCATTCCTGAAGCTGCTTGATGGCGAAGGAGGGAGCAAGGAGTCGATGATTCAGCGGATTACCCGCCAACTGGCTGCCGCCGGTCTGCTCCCCTCCACCCATATTGTCACTCATGCCACCCAGGGTGAGATTACCCGCAGCCAGACAGAAGGAGCTCTTTCTGTTTTGGAGGAGCCGCATAAGCGCGGCACATTCACGGCAATTGCACTGGCAGCCGCCTTTTTTCACTCCCGGCTTAAAGTAGACCGGGAGGAGATCGTGGTGGCCTTGCCGGTAGATTCTTTTGTCGAGCAGCCATTCTTCCAGGCGATCTTGCACTGCCCCGCAGTGCTCGCCCAGTCTGCTGCCGATCTGGCATTGATCGGCACCTCTCCTGCCGGACCATCCAGCCAGTTCGGCTATATGGTGCCCAGCCCTATGTTGGAGGATCAGGACTTCCGCCGGATTGAACGTTTCGTGGAGAAGCCGGATGCATCCGTGGCGGCAGATCTGATCCGTCAGGGGGCATTGTGGAACTGCGGTGTGTTTGCTTTTAGACTGGGCTTCATGCTTGATGTAATGTTAGCTAATGGCCTTCCTCTTGATGCCGGAGCACTGTTGGGTTTATACGGACAGCTGCCGGAGCGCAGCTTCGACCAAGAGGTCGTCGAACAGACGGCCAATTGCGCCGCCATCACCTATGGGGGGCTGTGGGATGACCTGGGCAACTGGGATGCCTTCACTCAGCATTTGAACAATAAGGTCACCGGCCTGGGGCAAGTGGAAAACAGCTCCACCAATACCCATCTGGTCAATGAACTGCCCTGTCCCATCCATGTCATCGACGTTTCCAATGTGATTGTGGCTGCGGGTCCCGACGGTGTGCTGGTCGCCAGCAAGCAGCAGGCCAGCCGAATCAAGGATCTGCTTAAAAATAACCGAATGCCGATGATGGAGGAGAAACGTTGGGGCGTCCGCCGCACGCTGGACTATTCACGTCACAGCCAAGCAGGTGAAAGCCTGACCAGCAAGGTGACTCTGTTGGCCGGAACGAACACCAGCTATCATTTCCACCAGCACCGCACGGAGATCTGCGCCATACTGTCCGGAGTGGGCGAATGCCTGATGGATGGTCGGGTGATGGCGATTGGAAGCGGTGATGTGCTGGAGATTGCAGCGGGCGTCAAACATAGTATCAAGGCTATTACCGCCATGGAGTATATCGAAACCTGGCTGGGGGAACAGCTCGACGGCGAGGATTGCACGCGGCTTGCTCTCATCTGGGAGGAGGCGGTGCGGAGTAGTGAATGAAAGCCGTTTATAAAATAAACCTGCTCTAAGATTTCCGGTGCCAATCGGTTGTCTTAGAGCAGTTGCTTTTCAGGCCATCTCCTCCAATACAGTAGCCCTGAAGCTCCAGTGCTGCACGGTAAAGGCTGCCGTTGTACTTCGGACCTGGAATGCATAAGCTCCATAGGACGGTTCCGTGACGGAGTCCACCCAATTCATCATCATCATATATTGGTTATCCCCAATGCCCCAGCCGCAATTGAGACTGCCTGAATTAAGGACTTCATTAGTAGACTGATCGACAATACGGTATTGCACTTCAAACCTTCTTTCAGGCCCGCCTTCGAATTGGATTCCTATCAGAACCTCCTGGAAGACCGTTTGACCCGGCCAACCCGGAAGGGGAGGATGCGTCTGCACAGTAGTCCATCTGATCGTCCCATCATAAGCCGGCACCTTTACTGAAGGCTCAACATGATAGGTTAATTTTTCCGCAGCCCGGATGGGATGATAGCTGCTTCCCTTTGGACCGGGCGGACCGGATGGACCCGTGGGTCCTGTTGCATCCGTTAACCGCCCCGCACCGTCTAGTGCCACCGGCTCCGCTACGGGAATGTCCTCAATACTGACTTGAGGGTTTCCCACAAGAGGATGAGCAGCTATATTTCGAAAAGAAATAATTTTGGCCTTTACCTTGTAAATGTGTGTGCCTGCTTCAATGTGATCGATAAAATCTATACTTTCATTCAGCAGCTGGACTTTCCCGACGGGAGCATGAACATCAACGGGGGATATCTGCTGCGCCACGACATCACCGTCACGTGACAGCTCCCATTCCATATGCAGTGACCCTGTTCCCGGAAAACAAGTGGACACCTTCAAGGGAATGAGGAACCTGAACAGCGTGTCTGGTTGATCGAAGTCTGTTACCACCGTTGCGGCCAGTTGAACTGTTGGACCCGGACTCCCCAGGACAATGGGTATAAACGACATAACCTTCCGCTCCTCCTACAGCACATAGTCTCCACGTAATCCGTTCGAGTACCAGTATATGTGTGTTGTGGTTTCCGTTGCACCTGTATATAGCCCGAAATGGACTGTGTGGATATGAAATGGGCTTAAGGATTTTCAACTCCTCGAACAGCGTATAAAACAGAAGAAGAGCAGCGAGTTAAGCTGCCGCTTCTTTCTGTTTTGTTGAGGTCTGTTAGTTACCCTTCAAACCACCTTGGTTTATCCAGTACGGTGGCCCTGAAGTCCCAAAATTGAATAGTAAAAGGGATATTTCCGTTCATCTGAAAGGAATAAACGACGTCGTAAGAATCTGTGATTGTGTCGACCCATTGTATTAACATTGGATACCGGTACAGCCCGTCTCCAGAACCTATAAAAATGCTGCCCGGAAGAACGTTTATATTGGATGCACTATCCAAAAATCTATAATGAGCAGTAAGACGGCTTTCATCAAGCTCACAACGAATCTCACAGAGAAATTCCAGGAAAATTTTTTGATCGGGCTCCACTGAAATCTGCGGAAGGGCTTGGATCGTGACCCATTCGCCTGTTCCGGGAATCTCAATGGCCGGTTGTTCATTGTAGTTATAGTTTCCAGCAAATTGTATGGGGAAGTAATCCTCACCTTGTGGCCCAATGCCTCCGGTCAAACCTGTCATTCCGGTGGCTCCTAATACAGTCGGCCCTCTTCCCGTAATCCCTGTTGGACCACTTTCCCCTGTTAGCCCAGTTGGTCCGCCAACCCCCATACCTGTCGGCCCCGTATTTCCCATGCCATCAAATCCGGTAGGCCCCGTTACCCCATAACCGGTTGACCCTGTCGGACCTGTGGCTCCTGTTGCTCCTGTTCCACTGGCAGCATCGCCCGTACCGGTGGGACCTGTAGCTCCTGTTGCCCCTGTGGCACCAGTGGGGCCTGGCAGTCCTATGCCTGTGGGGCCATGATTTCCCGGATCGCCGCCATCCCCTTTGGCTCCCGTAGCTCCGGTTGGACCTGTCGGACCTGTTGGACCCGTTATGCCGTCTTCCACCAATGGACCCGATGCAGGAATTCTTACGCTGATTTCAGGCTTCCCTAATAAGGGCTCCGCTGCAATGTTACTGAACGAAATTACATGCACCTTTAGGTTGTATATATGAGTTCCCGCCCCCACATCGTCCATGAAATCAATCACTGGCGACAATAACTGTTCCTCTCCCGCAGATGCGGAAACCGTTACCGGAGACACCTGCTTCGCAATCAGTGCATCTCCCCGCCAGATATTCCACTCTACATACAACATTCCTGATCCTGATGAAATCGTGGACAGCTTCAAGGGAACTTGTATGCTGAAGAGCGTGGCAGGAGGATCATAATCGGCCCTATACGTAATGGCCAGATGAAGCTCCTGTCCAGGTTTGCCCAGCATTAGAGGTGTAAATGACATAGAACACCGCTCCTCCTACAAAAGTCCTTTTGGTTTCTCAATGCTCGTATTCATACACAGTCAAATATAGAGCAGCTTGTGTAATGGTAATCTCAAATGCGCCATCGGTAGGTGTCAAATAAGCCAGATTCACCCATACCCCGGACTGCTGATGGGAAACATCCATGCGAATAGGCAGTACAATCTCCCTCAAATCCTCCCCTGCTGCTGGATATACGAATTCATTCATTTGGTCTATACCTGCATGTACGATGTAATTAAAATAAACTTCCTGGGTGCCTGTATACGTGCTTTGTGGCTTAATTTGCACCTGGATATAGCCGTCAATGGTTCCCCGTCTCATGTAATAAACATTCGGAAACATCAATAAGAAATTCAGGGTTTGTTTGGCAGGATCAAGGGTCAAGGGCTGGGGCAGCTTGGTGGAATAACAAATTTGCGTTTCTTGAATGGCTTCTCCGTTGTATCCGGTAGGACCGGTTGCACCAGTTGCACCTTTAGGGCCGGTGAATCCCATTCCAGGTCCTGTATCTCCGCGAAGACCAGTCGGACCAGTGGGACCGGTAGGTCCTGTAATACCGAATCCCGTAAAACCTGTTGGACCTGTATGCCCTGTTCCCGTAGGGCCAGTTGCTCCCGTGATACCAGCTCCGCTATAACCTGTAGCTCCTGTCGGCCCCGTTCCCCCTACTCCATAACCTGTGGGGCCGGTAGCACCGGTAAGCCCCGGCAGACCGGTTACACCGGCTGTTATGCTTTTTCCTCTACCGCCTTGTGAGCCGGCGGGACCCGATTCTCCGCTAGGCCCTGTAGGCCCAGTGGGACCGGTGGGTCCAGTTGGCCCAATGGGTCCCTCCAGCACGACCGGTCCCGGCCCTGTCTGTATAAGCGGGGCAAAGGCAATTACCTCTGATGTCAGGTTAACAGCTTGCAGAATAGTAGCCTGAACCTGATAAACATGAAGACCTGCTTCTAGAGACTCAGCATATTTAAGATACGCATCTGTTTGGAATTGCTCTCCCGATGCCGATTGCCCCTCCAATACGACTTGTTGAGTTAATAAATGCTTTCCGTTTCGGCTAACGATATATTCCATGAGCAGCCGGTACAAACCAGAGGTTTCCGTTTGCAGCAGCAATGGCAGTACCACCGTTGTCTCAGCAAGAGGATAAGCCTCCTCTACCGACAGCATAATCTCTTCCAGAATAGCGCTTGCGCCGCTCATGACAGGGAGTGATATAAAGTTGGACATCCGGCACAACTCCTTCTATACAGCTTTTTCTTGAATCCATACGGTTTTCACACTAGTCCCTTGGAGTGTAAATATTCATGGCAGTGAATACCTGCGTTAAGGAAGCTGGAAAACTCCCAATGGGGGAAGTGATCATCTTCGCTTGAAAAATGTATTCAACTGGTCCTGGACCAGCAGGAGGGATATCCAAATGGGTAAAAGGCAGCCAAACTGTAATCCCGTTATTAAAGCCTATTACATCTTTTCGATGCTCATATTGAAAGGATTGAATAGGCGTTCCATCCCGAAGCACCCGATATTGAATAGTGAAATCGCCTGTCGCCAAGAAATCCGAGCCGTAAGAAAAATCGAATCCCCCCTTTAACATAACAGCCGATGCTAATAATGGCTGTGTAGAGCCAATCGTGGCAATAGAGACACGTCCAATTTCGGTCCAATCATCAAAACTAATTGTCTGCAACCACTGTGTGTAAGCCTCCCCGGTAAACCCCTGCCCCACTCCTGTAAATCCAACCCCTGTCGCTCCTCTGGGGCCATTTTCTCCCATCGGACCATCCGGACCCGTAATTGCATCCGGTCCGGTTTCACCTGTTGCTCCCGTTGGGCCGCGGAGGCCGGTGGGACCTGTAAGGCCAAAGCCAGTTGGGCCGGTTGGACCGATGCCGCTTGCACCTGTTGGACCTGTAGAGCCAAAACCAGTGGTGCCTGTAGGGCCAGTCATTCCTGTATAGCTTTCGTCAGAAATAAATGGACCGGTTGTTCCGGTATCGCCTGTAGGACCGGTGGCACCGGTGGGTCCGTAACCGGTAATGCCCGTTTCTCCCGTCAGTCCAGTAGGACCCTTAGGGCCCTCATCCCCAGGTGGACCTGGGGGACCCTCCGGACCCTCCGGACCAACACCGTCCTCTTGCAGATCAGGATGAGTAGCGGTATACGGATTACCGGCTTCCGGATGTCCTTGAATGTTCTGATAGGCCAGAACTCTCAGGTGCAGTTCATACAAATGTATCTCTGCAGATAAAACCTCCGAAATATAGAAATGAATATTGCCTGAAACTACCTCACCTGCATTACCCGACCCTACATACGGCTCTGTTACAGATTTTAGAACTTGACCATTCCGCCAAAGCTCCAGTCCTAAAATAAGCAAATAGCTGCCTGTATTCTGCAGTCTGAACCGAACAGGGACATTAAAATGAATTTGTGACAGCGGCTGGCTTTCCGCAGGCGCCACAGTCGCAATCAATCGGACTTCTGCTCCGGGGGTCCCCAATAGAATTGGAGTAAATAAAGGCATCCGACACAACTCCTCTTCCAAAATAAATTTTGAACCTTGCTGCCCTCCGGCTTAGGCATATTAAACCCGGCACATTCCTCCTCCAGGCTATGAATGAGTTCTTTAGATCTCAACTCTTGGATAGCAGTCCCGTCCCCCTGCGAGTATTGAACCGGACGAGCCGGAACCGACTAAACACGATATGCTATGTCCGAACCCCACCGCATGCTCCAACGTATGCCTGTTTTACTTTAAAATGGTAAGAATGACGGAGTATAAACAGCGGATTAGCTTTCGGCAAAACAAAAGAAGCGCAGCAGATTGCGCCGCGCTTCCTCTTTTGTTTGCAGCAATTGAATTACTCTACATTCTTAAGCAAGTTGTATAGTACCTGCACACTTTCGGCCCGGGTCAGCTGCTCCTGAGGAGCAAACTGTCCATTTTCCCGGCCCTGGAGCAGCCCTGCCGCACCAGCAGCGGATACGGCGTCCTTGGCCCAGTCACCGATTTGGGAGGAATCCGTGAAGCTGATGTCCGGCTGGCTTGCGGGCTTCCGTCCGGTTTTCCATTCCAATGCCCGGATAAGCATCACTGCCATTTCTTGCCGGGTTATGGTTCCATCCGGCTCGAAGCCGCCGGCACTGCGTCCGGTTACCAGCCCGGCCTGTGCAGCAGCAGCTACTGCATCGGCGTACCAGGCATCCTGCGGCACGTCGGAGAATGCAGCCGCGGTCTTCCCGCCTGCAGGCTGGATGGCCAGAAGGCGTACCAGCATAGCGGCAAATTCAGCCCGTGTAACCGAGCCCTGCGGCTCGAATCGGGTATCATCCACACCGTTAATCACATGCTTCGCTGCCATCCGTGTGATGACGGTTTTGGCCCAGTGGCTGCTGTCCACGTCCGAGAAGCTGCGTTCATACGCCAGAACAGCGTATTGGCCGGAGAGCGGGACGGTGGCCGTTAATTCACCGTTCTTCCATTGGCCTCCCAGATAAACCGCTTTGCCGTCTGCCCCGATCCCATACATTCCCAACAATTCCGAGTCGGCAGCAGGGTCGGTTGGGAGGGACAGCTGAACCGTCTCATTGGATAACGCAGGGGCAATGGCGAATGCTTCACCGTTGGCAGCTACTGCTTCCAGCCGGATGCTGTACAACCCGCCGGCCGCTTTCCATTGCACACGCGCTGGCAGGGCTGCGGCCTCCATGGCCTGATTCAGGGAACGGGAATCGCCGGTCACAGCCGTAATCTTGACTCGAGCCTCCTGCCCTTCTGCGGCTTGCGCCAGCAGCTTCTGCAGGGTTTGCCCGCTGAGTGTTAGGACCGTCTGCTCCTTCACCAGCTTCAGAATTTCGCCGGCTCCCACGGTGTTGGCCAGCTGCGCCGGAAGCAGCAGTGCTTCTGCTTCCATATTCCATTGAACGGAATAGGTTCCTTGTCCATCTGTCTTCAAATCATCCAGATCCACCTGTTGAGTGTTTACCGGAACCTCGGGTGCAGGCACTGGTGCTGTCACGGTGTCCGTATTGTTTTCGCCACCGGAGTCAACAACAGCTGCGTAGACAATGACCTCCCGGGTCATTTCCTCCGCCGCGTTGCCTGCCGCATCCTGCACATTGTAATGGATGGTATAGGTACCGGCTACAAAGGTGTTCAGAGCCGAAACTGGCTTGCCCCCAAAGGTAATCGTGGTCACGATCCGTTCCGTAATGTTGCCGTCCCGGTCATCGGTTGCGGCAGCACCTTCATCCTGGTAGCCCGAACCGTGTCCTGCATATACCGTTTTGTTGCCATTCAGTATAATAACGGGTTTTACTTTATCCGGCAGGATTGGCGGCGTCTTCACAATGACCTCCCGGGTCTTCTCCTCCGCCGCGTTGCCTGCCGCATCCTGCACATTGTAATGGATGGTATAGGTTCCGGCCGCAAGGGTGTTGACAGCCGTAACTGGCTTGCCCTCAAAGCTAATCGTGGTCACCAGACGGTCCGTAATGTTGCCGTCCCGGTCATCCGCCGCAAGGGCACCCGGGTCAAGATAAACCGCTCCGTTTTCCAAGGTAATGGTTGCATCACCAAATAAGGTTATCACGGGCTTCACCACATCGGGCCCGCCATAGGTGGCCACCACCACTGTCCGCGTCACCTCATTGGCCCGGTTGCCCGCCAGGTCGCTGACATTATAATGCACCGTGTAGGTGGCTTCCGTCACCGTACTGACTTCTGCTGCAGGAAGACCGTTCCAGCTGTAGGACGTGATAATCCGCTCCGTAATATCTCCATCCCGGTCATCCATAGCGATAGCCCCGGCATCCGTATACTCCCAGCCTACCCCTAGAGTCACCAGCTCATGCCCCAACAGGGTGATCTGCGGCTTCATTGTATCCGGCTCAGTGGGAGGAGCCTTCACCACAACTGTCCGTGTCACCTCAGCCGCCAGGTTGCCAGCGGTATCGGAGACATTGTAGTGGACTTTGTAGGTGGCTTCCGTCACCGTGCTGACTCCTGCTGCGGGAAGCCCGTTCCAGCTGTAGGTGGTGCTAATCCGGTCCGTTATATTCCCGTCCCGGTTATCCAATGCCGTCGCTCCCGCGTCCGTGTATACCGCGCCTTGGTTTACGTAGGCCGGATCTTCTCCCAGAAGAGTGATCACCGGTTTTACCGCGTCTGCACCCGGCGTTTGGGTAATCATAATCCAACTGAGCTGCACATCCGTATTGCTGCCGGAATTGGCGGGGGCCACCATAATCTCCATGGTCCCATCCTCATTCATGACAATTCCCTTATGCTCCGCAACCGCATAGGAAGCATTGATAATCCGTCCGCTCTCCACGGTTACGCCGTTAATGACCGTATTGGCAGCCCGCTTGGATTGAGAACTGGAGAACCAGGGATCGTAGAAGCCCATGTAGACGGTATAATCACCTTTTTCCAGATCGAACTTGTAGGTCAGATTCCGTTCCGAGGAGCTGTTCACATAACGCAAGCTTTGGAAAATATCCGCTGTATTGACTCTCAAGGTACTGTTATTACCGGAATATCCCCATGTTTTACCAGCTGCAGGATCATACATCTGCTCCGCAGCCTCGTGCCGCAGGACTTTGCCTGTGGAGGTTTTGTAGGCCTCCATCAGCTGGGTATATTGCGGTACATCCCCCGACGCCGGATTAACGAAATACTGCAGATTGTCCGGAAGGGCAACCGTGACCTTCACATCCACCCGGCTGCCTGCCAAAATGCCGCCAAGGGTTCCTTTTACAGCAGCGGCTCCGACGGTTAGCCTTGCCGCCTCCAGACTGGCCGCATCCCAGATCACCGAGATATCCCGGTAGACGGTTTTGCCCTTCTGTACATCCAGGGTTAATGGCAGCTCAAGAGCTTCGCCCAACCGGAAGGTGTTGTTTATGGTTGTCAGCACCTTCAACGGCGAATACCCGTCCAGCACATCCAGGGTCCAGTTGCTGAGGGTTTGGCCTTCGATTTGGGTGCCGTTGGACGTGATGCGCAGGGGAACCCACGCATAACCGGAGGTCTCCAATGCCCGCTGGATCCAGCGGTCTCCCATGTAGATGAACAGTCCGTTCTCCGCGTCATAAGGAATGACTGCTGTGGACTGCGTCCGGTAAGAGGTATTGGAGCTGTCGTTGGGGAACGGATTCCCCAGCTTGGTATAGGGCGTGAAGGTTTTGCCTCCATCCTCTGTATTGCCAAATATATGGTTGGCCCTGTACGCAATAGACGGGTTCGGATCCCAGCCTGTTGTGCCGGAGGTTATGAAGTAATAATACCCGTCGTACTTGAACACTGCCGGAGCCTCCCGGCTGGCGTCAGGGAAAACCCGGGCCGTGAAGGTTTCACCAAACCCGGAGGTGCCGTCTTGGGCCGGGGCGGTGTACGTCTCATTCAACAGGGAAACATACGTGTACTTGTTCTCTTCGCTGGAATAAATGGCATACGCCTTGCCGTCGTCATCCTGGAATACGGTCATATCCCGGGCCATACCCTTGTTGCTGTCGTAGTAGCCCTCAATGTAGTTCATCTTTTGGGCGTTCACCAGCTTGAAGGGGCCGAAAGGTGTATCCGATACGGCAAAACCCATTTGCGCCCGGCTGTACCGGCTGATCCCGGTGTTATACATAGGGTCGCTCACCAGGGTGTCGAATTGCTCCAGTATCCGTGCATCCGTGGGCCCGTCGGCGTGGTACACGATCACATACTTCCCGGTCTGTTCGTTATACAGCATCTTGGGGCGTTCCATAATGGTGTAGTAGGCATACGTACGGTCAAACGCAAGCTTCAGGCTTGCATCATCATAAACGGCCGACGCATAATCGAAGCCTGCATCTGCGCTTCGGCTGTAGTTGGGATGGGCGCTCCGGTCCACATAAGCCTGCAGGAAGTCACGGGCACCATCAATATCCGCCTGGGTTAACGGCTGGCCCAATTCGTTCTGGCCCGCACCCGGCGCCGCCATAGCTCTGGCCTTAAGCTCTGCCAGGCGGGTATTGCTCAATTGTACTCCGGTGCCATCCGCCGTTTTCTCCATGGGGAACATCCGGTGGGGATACAGCGCTACCCCCATATCCACCCAATTGTACAGATCCTTGGACACATAGGTGCGAATACCGCCGATGGGACGCCCGCCATAGGTTTTGTCCTCACCCACCCATAACCAGGCGCCGTCGCCCTGAGTCGGAGCGGCTGTATAAGACGGCTCATTCCCGTTCCACGTGATGTGCTCCACCCATGTAACCTGGCCGCCGTGGGCCTGGATGGGAGCACCCTTGGTATCCAGCCACACATCGGTATTTTCACCTGCCACCCCACCCAGTGAGGTATATACGGAAGGTTGCGCCGGAGCCGCCAGCTCCTCCACTGCCAGCCAGCTGATGGCGGCATTTTTGTTGGTTTTGCCTGCTCCCGGACCTGCCGTATACGAGCCCACATTGGTCAGTACATAACGCACATCGGAGGCTCCGACCGGAAGATTGAGGCTGTATTCGACTCGTTGTGAATGTCCCGCATGATCCAGGTGCAGACGGTTCACTAGCTGGGAGACGGTTTTACCGTTCAGGCTGTATTCCACGGCAATTTTCAGCGGCATTTCATTATCCCACCACAGCCGGTGATAAGAGGTAAAGCGGTAGCTTTTGCCTCCTTCCAGTCCGCCTAACCGGTAGGTCAGGGTGGACAGGGGATCGCCGCCGTCGATCATGATGCCTGTTGCATGTTTGTCCAGATCGGGCTGAGCGGATTTATTAATGATGGGTTTGACGGCTCCCGTGCTGCTCAGGGCCGTGTAGCCCCAACCCGATCCCGAGCCTTCACTGTACAGCTGGTTGGCCGAGCCGTTTAACAGAGTCCCTACAGCCAGCTTGCTGACAGCCTCATAGATAACGGGTGCCGACGCTCCGGCATCAATGAAATACTTCAGGCCCGGAGGAATCACCTCCACATAGGCCTGGAACTGTTTATCCCCGCTGCCGTCGTTGTAAGCGCCGGATACCGGGATGGTCTCAAAGGGGGTATCAAAATCCGCTGCAGTGACGAGGGTGCTGCCGTCTGTTGTCCAGCGTGTTACGGGATATTCCGGTCCTCCATCCGCCAAACGCACCAGCTGGGGCAGCTGGGGGAGGGTTCCCGCATAAGCTGCATAAGCCTGGGTAGTCCGGGAGGTATCCACCACGGGCGCTTTAATGACACCGTTTGCCGCTGCGCTTGCTTCGGCTTCACCCTTGGACAGTGCCACCGTAAAACTGAAGCTGCCCGGTGCTGTGCCGGAGGCTGCCTGGAAGGAGGTGAAGGCGATTTCGCCTGCCGTAACTCCTGTTGCGGCAAAACCAGGCAATCCGCTCATGGTTTGACGCAGCCAGGTCCGTACGTCCTCCTCCGTATTGGCTGCAGTCCTCTCTACGGTGTAGGCCGCTCCTTCAAGGATGCTCTTGGCTTCTTGGACCGCCTGCACATCCGCCGGGCTGGGTACCCGTTTGGCAACGGCCACATAACTGACCAGAGAAGCCTGGTTGCCCGAATAGGTATTGTTAATGGACAGCTTGACGGTTCCGTCAACGGGCAGCGTAAAGCTGTGACTGACAGATACGCCGCCGGAACCTGCTACCAGCCCGGTTCGGACGGGTTCCGTCACTGTAGCGCCTTGGGCATCCATGTAGCTCAGACTGATGTCCATAGTCCGGTTAGTGTTACTCCACCAGTCCCTGTGGAAGGAGGTGATGGTATACTTGCCCGCCGTTAGGGGGAACACATAACCCAGCGGATTGTTGCGGGTGTTGGAGCCGTACACACCGGTTTGGCCTTTATCCGTTGCTACCACGGCGCCGCCCAGCCCCTTCATCTGGTAATTGCTGTTGGCCGGAGTATGTCCCCAGACACTGTCGCCGGTTGAAGGCTGATCCGCCTTGTTATTCAGCAGAGTCTCCCCAACCAGGCTTTTGATGAGGGTATACGGAGGTGTATCCCCATCTACCGTAACACCGGTATCCACGAAATAAACCAGACCTGGAGGCACTACTTCCACATAAGCAGTGGTTTCCAAATTGCCGTAGGTTCCTTTAACGGAGACCGTTTCATAAGGGGTGGCAAAAGCAGTATCCTGGAGCTTCCAATCTACCTTCACCATCGAGGTGGTGCCGTCCTGATGTTTGGCCTCTACAGTTTGGGGCAGCGCAGGAGCCGTGCCGGTATATGTGGCCGCGTAAAAAGGGGTAGCCAAAGAGATAATGTCGCCCATATACAGCTGTTGCTCCGCCGCTGTCAAACGTGCAGCAAGCTGCTCCGCGCCTTCCTGGTCCAGCCGGTAGGCTGCCGGATCGGCCAGGGCCTCCCCTGCTTCAGCGCGCAGTGCCTCGAACCGCTGCCAATCGGCCTCGGTAAATTCCGGCTGGCGGGTTACCGCTTGAGCTGACGTGCTTGCAGTCTGCAATGCCGTTGTATCCGGCGCGCCGTGGGTCAAACCAGGCACTACCGCCACCGCATCCACAGACAGGTTCCCGCTGACCACCTTCACTTCAACGGTATGAGGACCGTACTTGAGCCCCCGGAGGCTATAGGTTTGGTACAGCTCCTTGGAGGCAAGGGTGGGAGCCGCCTTGGCGACGGTCAGGCCATCTACGGTCACCTCCAGCTTGGCCGTGCCGTCGTTCGGTCCGAGCAAATCCAGTCCGGTACCGGTAAAGGTGTAGGATAGTGCGGCTCCTGTCCCCTGGCTAGCCGAAATGGAGCGTTGGTAGATATACATGCCCTGCCCGTTGGTGTGGTTCCAAGACCCGCTGTACACCAGCTTTTGCTGCGGAACCGGAGCCAAATCGGTCATCTCCAGATTATCCAGCAGCTCGGTATAATAAGGCTCGTAGCCGTCCAGCTTTTCCACCACCAAATTGTCAAAACGGGTAAAATAATAGCCGCTGGCCAGATCCACCCGCCCGGAAAGCTTGGGGCTCGGGTCGGTATAGGTGGCAAGCTTCACACCGTCCAGATACGCCGTGATTTTGCTTCCCGCTGCTTCGATGGCCAGCTTATGCCAGGCATTATGGGCGGTATTAAAGCCCTCAATCCTGACGCCTCCTTCACCGCTGGCCGCATTGCCATTGGCCACCTGCACATTGTTCACCAGAAGCTGCCAGCCGCCGTCAAACCAGAATTTCAGCACATACGGCGTGCCCGTTATGGAATGGGAGCTGCCGCCGCCCTGGTATCTTGCGCCGATGGCTGCATAGTTGGCACCCCCTTGGATGCTGTTATTTTCGAATGATACATCCACACTGGCCCTGTAGTTCATCCACCGGTTGTCACCGATGGCTGTAACCGGTTCGCCGTTGTTCCAGGTGCCGCCCAAGCCCATGCTGCTTCTGTCCAATTGCTGGCGCAGCACATAATTGCCTGTGGTTTCATCGAGATAAGCCTCGAAGGCGCCGTTGCGGTCATGGGTATAACGGGGAATGGCTCCTTTGGGACCACCACGGGAATCCACATAGCTTTGGCTTCCGGTGACCAAACCGCCTGCGCCGATGACGGGAACGGTTCGGCTTGTATAATCAAAATTATCCGCATACAGTATGTTGTCCGAAGTATTCTGTCCGGCGCCTGTGGCGTCCGTATCCAAAACAGTCCGTTCCCCTTCCACGGGAAGCGCCTTGCGGTAGGCCGGATTGCTGTCGTTGTCCAAGGAGGTTACTGTCACAACGGAATACGGCTTCACCTTTACCGTGTAGACACCCGCCCCATCGGCAGCAGCCTCTCCCAGGTATTGCATGTACCGGCTGTTGAAGGCTTCGCCTGCCTCTGCAGCCCGGGTCTCCCACACCTCCAACGGAGGTTTTCCTGCGGAGAAGGCCATGTTTACAGTCTGAAGCTTATAAGTGCGTTCATATTCGCTGTCATTGACGATAACTGTGGAAAAGTTGCTCTTGTCCGGCGCCGCCATGGTCATATAGCTGGGGGTGCCGTTGCGCCCGCTTACCGGGTTGGTACCGGTGGCTCCGGTATAGCTGGCTTGCGGGACGGCCCGCCAAATGCCGGCGGTGTTGGTCTCATTTTCCCAGCCGGCCTTCATGAACCAGTTGAAATGCTGCAGCACCGCCAGCCCCGCATCATAATGAATCCAGCCCGACCACGGATCGCGGGCGCTGACCAGTTCCTTGAAGGAGTACTGCCCTCCCTCATAAAAGGAGCCGATGGCCGGCTGATAAATAAAGTGGGTCCGCCGGGAGTTGACGAAGCCCTTGATAATGGTGTTGCCCATCTCCAGCGCACTGCCGGTACCGCCAATGCCGGTTCCTGCTGCGGAGGGGTCCTTCACTTTGTTGTGCGGACGGAAAGCCGAATTGCTGAAGGTGGCCTGGGCTTCGCTGTTCCAGATTTCCAGATCGTACTGCTCTGCCAGCTTTTTGAAGTTGCCGGCGCTGTCATCGTCGGTATTGTAGTGGTACCCGGCTACAGATATCACATCCCGGAGCGTTGCGTCACTCACCAGACTGCCCCCGAAGCTGCCAATGCCCACCTCGTCGGATATCACCATCTCCATCCGGTTATAAAGCGTTTTCTCTTCTGCGTTCAGGAAACCCTCGGCGTCGTTTCTTACCTTGGCGACATATTCCCTGGTCCAATTCAGGTCAGGCGCATGTTCATTAATATACGGGTTCACATAGTCCGCCATATAGCCGTATTCCCGATAAGCCGCCAAAAGGGTGTTTTTGTACCAGGTATAGATTTTGTCGTTATTATCTGCCCAAGCCGGAGCACTCCAGCGCAGAATGCTGACCTTGACGTTGGGGTTAACCGCCTTGGCATCCGCAGCCAGCTGGAAGCCGGGATGGCGGGTCACATTGGCCGGTTCGTCAGCCGTCCGCATGGTGGCCGGATCAGGGCCGGTGGAGTTGTTCCGGTCATTGCCCATTTCAATTTTCACATGGGACATAAGCGGATGTTCACCGCCGAACAGCACCTGGAGCAGCTCCGTATATTTATCCGGATGCTCGGCCTTATAATCCATCAGCAGGGCACTGGTGCTGTTGGCGCTGAGTACGCCGAAGCCCTTGAAGGTCAAGCCGTTGACATTGTCTGCTTTGATGTCGTTGCCGTCCAGCAGCACCTTCACCATGGAGGCGGCAGCCTTGCGGGCATCCTCTATCATGGTTTTGATGCCTCCCTGGGCAACGGAGAACCAGCTCAGAATCGGCGCTTCGCCGGACACATTGGCGTAGGTCAATGTAACGGGTACGCTGGCATTGGCATCCGCAGGCAGGGTGAATTCGCTGGATATCTGGGTCGTGGCGTTGGTATTGTATTGGTCCAGCTGCAGAGTTTTCACGGTGCCGCTTGTATCGGTGTAATCGATCCGGGGCTTCGTCTCCCGGGAGCGTGTGCCGTACCAATCGAAGAAGCCGCTGGTCAGGGTATACTTGCCTGGGGCCAAGGTTAGCTTATACGAAATGGAGTTGTTGCCGGTACGCAGACCGATGCGGTAAAGATCAGTGGAATCACCGGCAGCTGCGCCATCCGGGCTTTGCAGCGGATCGGTCCGGGTAGAGTTGGCGCGCAAGCCCACAACGGCTCCCCAAGTATTGTTGGGTTCTCCGGTCATGTTGAAAATCTGGTCGGACACTTCGTTAGCCAGGTGCACTCCGATTAATTGGGTGACCGCCTCATAGAATAGCGAACGGATCACCGGCTTTTTGTCGGTTCCGAGAGGCGGGTTGGCCCAATCCGGACCGGTGCCGCTGTCCACAAAATAGACTAGCGGGCTGCTCTGCGGAGGCAGCACCACTACGTTAGCCATTACGGTTGTACCGTTGGCCGCCGTTCCGGTAACCGTGGCGATATCATACGGAATGGCAAAGGTATCCGCCCCGATGAACCAGGTGACCGCCGATTGCACGCCACCCAGCTCGATGGCGGTTGGCAGCGAGGTGCCTGCGGTTGAGGTAGCTCCTGTGTAGGCGGCAGCATACACGGTTTCCGGCGCTGCAGCTGATGCCTTCTGTGGCGGCAAAACGGACTGGAACAATCCGGCCAGAAGCACGGCCACCATGGCAAGCGCACATAACCGGCTTCCGAGGGTTTGCTTTTTCTTCATTGAAATCCTCCTTATGTGGATGATGAGGATAGTGCCTTACCCTTGTGGGGCGTGAACTCGGTTTTTCATACAGGATATGCCCCAGCAGGCGCTTTTCCGGGGTTTATGCTCGGTTTTTCATACACAATGGGTCCCAACAGCCTCTTTGGCCAGGTTTATGCTCGGTTTTTCATACACAATGGGTCCCAATTGGTGCTTTGACAGGATTTATACTCGGTTTTTCATACATAAGGTGACGGCCCGCCTCTTCCTGACATTTCTATAACAAGTAAATTACATAATATTCCATTTTATCAAAACTCCATTTGGCTGGAGTACCGGCACTGCCCCCCACCCCCAGCATTACTCCCCACCTCCCCAACGTCCACCTCGTCTTGCTTCACCCGCCCGACCTGGCTCCCTCTGCCCTCCTTCTCTACACACCAGTCTGAACAAAGAAGCGCAGCCCACTGGAGCCGCGCTTCATCATGTCTTGTTGTCGTATGGCGGTGGCAGGGCTTGGAATCAGCCATTGGAACCGCCGGTCAGCCCTTGATGCCCGATGACGCGATGCCCTGTACGAAATACTTTTGGAGAGTCAGGAATACAATCAGCACGGGAATGATGGAAATAACGCTGGCCGCCATAATAAGGCCATATTCCGCAGAGTATTGGGAGATGAACATCCGCAGACCGATCTGGATGGTTTTCAGCTCGGTTTTGGTCAGGTAAATCATCGGCCCCAGGAAGTCGTTCCAGGTGGACACAAAGGTGAAGATCAAGAGCGTGGACAAAGCCGGCTTGGACAAGGGAAGCATGATTCTTGCCCAGATGCCGTATTCGCTTAGGCCGTCGATCCGCGCCGCCTCGCACAGCTCATCGGGAATTCCCTGATAGAACTGCCGCATCAGGAACACTCCGAAGGCGGAGAAGGCCTGCAGCAGGATGATGGCCAGGTGGGTATTATTCAGACCCATCGAACGCATCAGGATAAACTGCGGCACCATATATGCCTGCCAAGGAATCGCAATGGTGGCGATGTAACCCAGGAACAGCGCATTGCGGCCCTTGAATCTCAGCTTGGAGAATGCATAAGCGGCGAAGCTGGAGGTAAACAGCTGCAACACCGTCACGATAATCGATAATTTGGCTGTGTTATAAATAAACTTGCCCAATGGAATCCGCGTCCAGATGTCCGCATAGTTCTGCCACCGCGGCGCCTCGGGAATCCACTGCATGGGAAAGGTGAACACGTCCTTGTTCAGCTTCAATGAGGATGACAGCATCCAAATGTAGGGCACCAGCATAAACAGCACCGTTATGATCAGCATTGCATACACACTAGTCATTAGTACGAATTTGAGTCCCTTGCTACGTCCTGCCATGGCTTATTCCCCCTTCTTTATGCGGTTGCCTGACTGCCGGTTATCACCCATACTTCTTTTCCCCGCGGAATTGAAGGATGGTGATACCCAGGACAAGCAGGAACAGCACGATGCTGATGGCGCTGGCATAGCCGTAGTCGAGTGACCGGAATGCCGTGTTGTAAATCTGGTACACCAATACCCGCGTGGAGTCGTTCAATTGATTGTCCGCTCCCGCAAACAGGTTGATGAAGATATCATAAACCTTGAAGGAATTGATGATCAGAATCATCAGCACAAAAAAGGTGGTAGGCGCAATCTGGGGAATCGTAACATTGCGGAACCGCTGCCAGGCGTTGGCCCCGTCCAATTGGGCTGCTTCATGGAGCTCGGGATTAACCCCCTGCAGACCGGCCAGATAGATCACCATATAATAACCCATATTTTTCCACACTGTAAAAAGAACCACCGTCACCATCGCCCAGTTTTTGTCCGCCGCCCAACGGGGCAGCTGCTCCAGGGGAATGCCGGTAATGGCATGCAGCAGATTGTTAACCGGCCCCAGGGTCGGGCTGAAGATGAAGTTCCATACGGCTGCTACGGCGACCAAGGACGCCACATACGGGAAGAAAAACACGGTGCGCATAAAATTCCGCCCAAAAATCTTCTGGTTCAGCAATATGGCCAGAGCCAAGGCGCAAACCATCGTGAGGGGCACCACACCGACAGTATAAAGGATGGTATTCCACAAGGCTTTATGGAACACAGTATCCTCGAACAGACGGACGAAATTATCCGCCCCGATAAACGCCATGGGATTGGATCCGTCCCATTCCACAAAAGCCAGCACCAGCGCAAAGGCCATGGGAACCAGGGTAAATATGGCAAACCCGATAAAGTTGGGAGCAATGAAGCTGTACGCCACCAGATGCTCTCTGACACTTTTGGACATCCTCCGTTTGGGAGGCTTCCCCGTTCCAAGGACGGTTTCATTCTGCATGATATCTCCTCCAGTCCTTCCGTCTTCTCCGGCAGCCTTCCGCAAGGAGGCAGGCGCCAGGCCCGCCCCCTTTTACAGAAGACGCTTTATGTCTGTTGCTTTTTTAAGAACGTTACTTTTTCAGAACAGCCTGCACTCTTGTTTTCATATCCGCCAAACCTTTATCGATGGTCACATTCTTGGTCATGATATTGTCATGCACCTCGTTCAGCACCACTTCGATTTCAGCACTCTTTTCGTGAAGCGGCATTTCCAGGTAGGTCTTCACCGTAGACAGCGCTTGTTTGCTGTTTTCATCGGTGGGGAAACCCTTCATGGAAGCAATGGAATTCACTACCTGGCTGTCCTTGATAGCAGGAATGGTACCGGTGGCGGCGATAACGGCTGCGCCTTCCTTGCCGGTGACGAACTTCATGAATTCCAGAGCGGCATCCTTCTTCGCCGACTTCTTGTTCACTGCCAAGGAGGTGATGGTGCCCAGGGTAGTTCCTGCGGCTACGCCGTCCGGGTGCGGGTACTTCACGATACCCCAGTTTTTGGCCTTGGACTCACCGCTTTGCACCTTGGCGATTTGGGTGGCGATAAACCAGCTGCCCATGTTCATCATAGCGACGTTATTGTTGTAGAAGACGCCGGAATAGTGGGTGCTGGAGGTTTTCAGAGTGGCATAATCCATGACGATGCCGTCGGTTTGCTCCTTCAGGATCCGCTCATAGGTGGGCTTCAGGAAGTCGTATTCCCCGCCGACAATGGTATTCTTGCCGTCGAGAATGCCGAACAGCTGAACTGCGCTGCGCCAGGTGTGATAGTGGCCGCCGTAAACCTTGGCCGAACCGGAGCCGGAGGTCAGCTTGCGGGCCAACGCATCATATTGGTCCAGGGTCATATCATTGGTGGGATATGCCACACCTGCTTTGTCGAACAAATCCTTATTGTAATACACCACCCAGAAGTCACTGCGGAAAGGAAGCGCATACACTTCATTGTTAACTTGAATTTGTTCTACGGTGCCACCGTAATCCCCCGTATTAATGGAGGCCTTGGAGATGTAATTCTTCAGGGGCTCCAGATGGTTCTGCTTCACCAGGTTAGCGTAGCCGGGAATATCCTTGATGGTCAGAATGTCCAGATCCGCGCCGCCGGACAATTGGGTGCTGAGCATGGTCATGTAGTCGGTGGAGCCCAGATCCACATATTCGATGGTTACATTGGGATGGGATTTTTTGTAGGCCTCAATCAAAGGCTTGTAGTAGGCGGTTGCTTCCCAGTCCCACAGGGCCCACTTCAATTTCACCGGTTCATTGCTGGGCGCTGCGGAAGCGCTTGCAGAAGCAGCCGGTTGAGACGGTGCGGTGCTTGCCGAGCTGTTATTGTCGCTATTTCCGCCGCAGCCTGCCAGCAGTCCGGCGCTTAAAGCACCCACAAGGGTAATATTGAAAACGTTCTTCATTTTCATGCCGATTCCCCCTCATTTTATCCTTGATTATGGATTCGTCTGTCCGAATCTGATTCTGATTATATCGGATGCCCCCCAAAATGCATATGTACATTCAAATTGAGAACATGCATTTTTTATCCCGCCTCTTCTGCCGCTGCTCAAAAAGCTGTACTTTTCCAAGAAAAACATGCACTATTTTATGCTTTTGGCCAAAAGGGGCTGTGGAGTAAACGCTGTTTTAGGACGGCTTCCCATTTATCTCCATGGGTAGGCCTGCGGAAGCCCGTGTGGCTTCCGCCCTCTTTCAAGCTAACGGACGCCAGCGCCCTTATTATGTTGATTTTGACTCTTTTGAAAGTCTAACGGCGGCCAGGGCCGCTATTGGAGCCATTTTCCCGGTTTTGGGCTGAAATGAAGCCCAATAACGGCCTGTGTTTCCGTTAAAAATTCCAAAGGAGGTATTTCACCAAAATAACGGCGCTCACCGCCGTTAGAGCCAACCCCAAGCCAAAAACCCCGCGTCCCTCCGCATACAACGGCTGAACACGGGGAAAAAAGATTCGAAAACACGCAGCTAACGGAGTTGCCATACAAGCGGGCGGACTGTCCAACAGGTCGTAAAGACCCTCCCGAAACAGATGTAACTTCCAAGCCAACAACCACTACACCGGTTGTCCCCTGCTCTTCGGAGTGGTCAACCACCAGACAAGTGCCGCGCCCAGTGACAACAGGGAGGCCATCACAAACAGGCCTGTTTCATGGCCCCCGTCCAGCATCCAACCCCCCAGGGAGTTCCCGAGAATACCGGGGATGGTGAACAAGAACAGCATCAGCAGGGTTTGCCCGGAAGCCCGCAGGGCGGAAGGCACCAGCTCCTTCATATAATGCATGGCGGCGATAAACAGCAAACCATTGGTCAGCCCGTGCAGCAGCTGGATACCCACCATCCAGCCCGGATGGTCACTTGCCAGCGGCAGCGCCCACCGGACGCAGTAGAATACGACAGCTGCTGTCATCAGGAAACGGCTGCCGCGTTTCACGATCCACCGCTGCGCCGAGGCGAATACGGGCACCTCGCTCAAGCAGGCCAAGGCCCAGCCCACCCCGATCAGAACGGATGATGCCCCACGGCCCTCCAGGATAATACCGTAGAAGGAATCCACCGACCGTGCTGGCACTCCTGCCAGCAGCAGAAAAAGGGCAAACACCCATACCCGCTTATCCTTCAGCACCTGGAGCAGCTCGATGCCGTAGCCGCGTTTTTTGTTGAAGGCCGCATTTGCCACGGGGCGGATCCATACCAATGCAGCAGCAGCCAAAACGATGGATGCGGCGAAGAAGCTGAACAGCACCGCTTCCCCGGCACCTACCGCAAACAGGCCGAAGCAGATGGACATCGCCGCAAAACCCAGGGACCCCCATAAGCGGAAGGAGCCATAGTTATCTCCCTTTTGCTCACAATAGCTGAAGTTCCAGGCATCCATCATCGGGATGATGGGACAGGAAAACAGAGTGTACATCAAATAACAGGCCAGAAGCAGCGTTTTGTCCTCTGTTCCGAGCAGCAGTCCCATAGCCAGCAGCAAGCCGCACATGGCCGATAGCAGCAGCAGCTTGGTTTTTCCCGACCGGTCTGCGGCCATGCCCCATAAAGGCTGCATCACCAGCGTCACCAGAGGCGCGGTGCTGAGGAAGCCGCCGATCTCCAGCGGCGACAAACCCTTGCTCTTCAGGAGCAAGGGCATAAAAACCACAGTAATGGCTGTTGTGCCGTAATACAGGAAGAAAAAGGCGATAAAGCTGACCCGGTCGCGGTTGAACTGATTCCTTACGCTCATGCCAGAATGGAATCGATGGCCGCCAGCTCTACCTCAGAGAACTCCAGCCCGCTTACAGCCTCTACCGCATCCTCGATGTGACTGATTTTACTGGCTCCGATTAAGGCCGAGGTGACTCTGCCTCTCCGCAGCACCCAGGCTAATGCCATCTGGGCCAGCTTTTGCCCGCGCGCGTTCGCCAGATCGGTCAGCCTCCGCACCTTCTCCAGCCGCTCCTCACTAATATCCTGCGGCTTCAGGAACGGGCTGGGCCCGGCGGCGCGGGAATCCGCCGCAATCCCGTTCAGATAACGGTCGCTTAGGATACCATGCTGAAGCGGGGCAAACACGATGGAGCCGATGCCTTCTTCCTCCAGTACATCCAGTAACCCCGCTTCAATGGTCCGGTTCAGCATGGAATAGGAGGGCTGATGAATCAGGCAGGGAGTCCCCAATGCTTTCAGAATCCGGGAAGCCTGCCGGGTTTCCTCCGGTTTGTAGTTGGACAGGCCTACATACAGTGCCTTGCCTTGCCGGACAATCCCGTCCAGAGCCGACATGGTCTCTTCAAGCGGCGTATTGGGATCAGGACGGTGATGGTAAAATATATCCACATAATCCAGATTCATCCGTCTGAGGCTTTGATCGATGCTGGCCGTGAGGCTTTTTTTGGAGCCCCATTCCCCATACGGTCCGGGCCACATATAGTACCCGGCCTTGGTGGAAATCAGCAGCTCATCACGGTACGGAGCAAGATCGGATTGCAGCAGCCTGCCGAACATCTCCTCTGCCGAACCTGCCGGAGGCCCGTAGTTGTTGGCCAGATCAAAATGGGTAATGCCCGAATCAAAGGCCGTGCGGATCAGCTCCCGCCCCTTTTCATAGGAATCGATTCCGCCGAAATTATGCCACAGGCCCAGGGAAATCAGCGGCAGCTTCAAGCCGCTTTTGCCGCTCCGCCGATATAGCATATTGTCATACCGTTTGTCGTCCGCTTTGTACATGTGTAGGTTAACCTCCTTTGAGATTAACCTTATTGTACTCAATGCGGGCAGGCCTGCCCATGACAGCATGGAAGGTGTTTATGGAATAATGTCACTTTTGCGCTGCCGGGTTAAGAGCCTCCAGCAGCATCGCCGAATAATCAGCCTTTACAGAGTCGGCATCCTGGCTGCTGAGTGAACCGGTGGCCGCAAGCAGATTGACTTCCTTATTGGTTTGCTTCATCAACCCCTTGAACAAGGTGGCCGCATCCGTTTGCGCTGCTGCCGCCAGACTCCGCCCTTGGGCCAAACCCTCCAGGATTTGTGCAGCTGGAACGCCTGTAACAACGGCAGCATCATTCACAATCCGGTCCGTACGTTCCTGCAGGTAGGCATCGGTGTCCACTTCCCCGGCATATCCCGCCTGATCCACTACAGCCAACAGCTCCGCATATGCCGCTTCCTTGGTGGAGGCCGCCGCCTCCTGCTTCAGCCAACCGTTATTCACCGCCTGATCGATGTAAGCAGCCACGGAGCTGTACAAGGTTGACGCAAGCTCATCCACGCTTACATCCGCTGCAGCTGCAAGCGTCGTGCCGCCATCCAGCTGGCTCCTCAATGCTGCCGCTTCCACTCCCATATTGCTGGCCGCTTGGCCGACGACAGAACGCAGACTTTCCTTCACAATATCCGGAGCCGCTTCCGCTGCTGTTGCATAACTATTGGCGGTTACAGCCGCAAGAAGCTGCTTTTGGGCCTCCGCCTTCCACTCCTGAAGCTTGGGCGAGCTCAGTGCGCCTGACATCCATGCTGCATCTAGCGCTTTGTCCACATCCGCTTGGAGATAACCGACCAATACACCGGCATCCATTCCCGTCGCTGCCTGCAGGCTTTGCCCTGCTGCGAGAGCACCCGTCACATCGGCGTAGTCCGCATCGGCATATATCACTGCCAATCGCACAATGCTGTTCAGCCTGGTTTGAATGATCGATTGGGCATACGTGTCCATCCATTTATTTTCCGCTGCATCGTAGCCCTTGGTGTTCACCAATTTGGCCACATCCAAGGCCGCTTCGCTTGCCAACCCGCTAGCCTCCGCCTGCGTCAGGCGGTTAGCATTCACTAACCGGTCCAGCTCCTGGTTGAGCCCCGAGAGCAAATAAGCAGTTAAGTCCGCTTCCTCCAAACCGGAGGCATCCAACAAGGATTGGCCCGATTGCAGTGCAGCACGCAGATCGGCTGTGGAGACCCCGGATATCCCAGAGGTCAGCTGGACCAATTGGCTTAAGCGGTTATTCAGTGCTTCCCGGCCCGGATTCAAAGCAGCTGCCGCCGCATCATAACCTGTCCAGGCTTGGTCTATCAGCTTGGGGAGTAAGCTGTCTAATTGTTTGGCAGCATCGGCGGCCTCCTGTTCGGTAAGATAGCCGTAAGCCACTTCATTCTGGGCGTCCTTCGTGAAAATAGCCGTCAGATCCGAAATAATCGTGGAAGAGGCTACACCAGCTGCAGCCGCAATGGAAGCCCCCCCTGCCAAAAGACTTTCGTACATATCCTGCTCCGGACTATACAACCCCGATACCCGGTCCGGCAGGCTGGCCAGCCAGTTGGATACGAACACATCAGCATACGTAACACTTTGCTGGGAGGCTTCTTCTCCATGAACCGGAACTGTCACTGCGTATGTATTGGCCGCCGCATGAGCCGAAGAGCCTGCCCATCCCCATCCTCCCGCTGCCAGAACTGCTGCACTCATCACTACCGCCAATTGCTTCTTCATCATTCATCGCTTCCCTTCAAGGTTTAGTGGATTGCTTATTGCTGATGAATAGAGCATATCCCCCGAACCTTAAACAGTGATGAATTGAAACTGAGCGCTAACTGAGAGTTTCCTGAAAGCTATCGGCTCCTTATTCCTTAATCGTAATACACCCGGAACAGCAAATCCTGATCGTAGTTCCCGAAGCCCCGGCCGAAAAGAGTCAACCCCCCGCCATGTCTTCCTCCGTCCTTCGCTTCCATCCGGAATATCCAGGCTTCACCCTTCCACCCGATATCCTGAATCCGCACGTCGGAAATCCGCTTGCCATCCATAAACGTGCCATGTCCGTTGATCCGCAGCCTCTTCAATAAGCCGTATTGGTTCACATTGGAGGGCCACCAGTCCGGCGTCAGCTTACCTCTCCTGTCCCCGTAATCCCCCGGGCTCGTCCACTGGCCGATCCAGGTTCCATTCAGGTAAAATCCGATATCCGACGGCCATTGATCCCGGGTATGGGGCGCCTCCGAGCTGATTTCCATGGAAATCTCCACCTCGTTCATCACCTGATGGGCGAACAAATAATTCGGCGCCTTATATTCCACAAAACCTTTGGCAAACCATAATATCCCGGCATTCATCCGTTCAGGGTCCAGAAAATAACGGGGATTGTCATATTCCCCGATCAGCCTCTCCGAGGTGGCCAAACCACAGGTGGGATGAGCTTCCACATCGGTATACTGGCCTACCGGAACTGCGATTTCCACCAGCTTCCGCGCCTCCGCAGAGGCAGACGCGAGATGAATCTGCAGGTGGTGTGTGGTCAGGGAGCAAAATTTATAGGTGGCGCCTTGAATCCGCTTGCTCCTGCAGCTGATCAGTCCTGCCCGCTCCAGCTTGCCTGCATGCACACTGGCCATGGGATTGCTGATATGAAGCGCCTCAGCCAGCTCCTTAATGCTCCGCTCCCCCTCCTGCAGCAGCCGGATCATCCCCAGGCGGACCTCGCTGGCCAACGCCTCATATACCGCCAATGATTCACTGTCCGTAGTCAGCAGCATTGTTACCCACACCCCTATTCTCTGTAAACTGTATGCCTTAAACTTAGATATTGATTATTTCAAAAAGGTATGATAAATCTATGTTGCCAATAATGCCATTTTAAATTAATGTTTTCATTAATTCAAGAGAGGGGATTTCCCATGAAGCTGCAGGCAAGCATGACAGTGGATAAGGATTTTGTCATTTCGGAGGTGGATAAGCGGATTTTCGGCTCCTTTATTGAGCATCTGGGCCGTGCTGTCTATGGGGGAATTTATGAGCCGGGACATCCCACGGCGGATGTCAACGGCTTCCGCGGCGATGCGCTGGAGGCTATCCGCAGGCTGCAGGTGCCGATTATCCGATACCCCGGCGGGAACTTTGTCTCCGGCTACAACTGGGAGGATGGTGTGGGTCCCAAGGCGGAGCGCAAGCAAAAGCTGGAGCTGGCCTGGTGGACCACGGAAACCAACCAGATGGGCACCAATGAATTCGCCGACTGGGCCAAGCTGGCCGGATCCGAGGTAATGATGGCGGTGAATCTGGGCACCCGCGGGCCGGATGAAGCCCGAAATCTGGTGGAATACTGCAATCACCCCTCAGGCTCCTATTACAGCGACCTGCGGATTGCCCATGGCTACAAGGAGCCCCACCGGTTCAAAACCTGGTGCCTCGGCAATGAAATGGATGGCCCTTGGCAGATCGGCGCCAAAACCGCCGTGGAATACGGGCGGATCGCCAACGAAACCGCCAAGGTCATGAAATGGGTGGACCCGTCCATTGAGCTGGTCGCCTGCGGAAGCTCCAACAGAGGCATGACCACCTTTGCGGAATGGGAGGCCACCGTGTTGGACCTTACCTACGACCAGGTGGACTATCTTTCGCTGCACACCTACTATAATAACAACAAGGACGAAACAGATAATTTCCTGGCCAAATCCCTGGATATGGACCAATTTATCGACAGCGTGGCCTCCATCTGCGACTATGTCCAGGCGAAGAAACGCTCCAAGAAGAAAATCTATCTCTCCATGGATGAGTGGAATGTCTGGAAGACCATCGGAACCAGCCGGGCCTCGGAGCGCTGGCAGGTGGCGCCGCCGGAATTCGAGGATATGTATAATATGGAGGATGCCCTGATGGTGGGTTGTCTACTGATCTCTCTTCTGAAGCATGCGGACCGGGTGAAGGTCGGCTGTTTGGCCCAGCTCATCAACACCATTGCCCCGATTACCACGGTAACCGGGGGCGGGCTTTGGCTGCAAACCACTTATTATCCTTACCTGCATGCCTCCCTGTACGGCAGAGGGACCGTGCTGCATCCCATCATCCGTTCGCCCAAATACGATTCCAAGGACTTTACCGATGTGCCGTACCTGGAGGCTATTGCCGTTTATAATGAGGAGTTGTCGCAGGTAACGGTCTTTGCGGTTAACCGCCATCTGACGGAGGAGCTGGACCTGCAGGTTGACCTGCGCAGCTTCGGCGGAGTGAAGGTGCTGGAGCATCTGGTGCTGGAGCATGAGGATTTGAAGGCAGTGAATACGCTGGAACAGCCGCAGCAGGTGCAGCCTCATAACCAAGGGAATGCCCGGACAGACGGCAGCCGGGTGGAAGCCCGCCTCGGCAAGGCCTCGTGGAACGTGATCCGGTTAGAGGTTAAACAATAAGAGTGTAAATTCAGCTGTATCCATTTATCTTCCTCTTACCCATCTTTGACCATGTCCCAATGATGGATATAGCTGCCATGCTTATAGGTCAGTCTGTAATGCCCACAGGTTCTCATCCAGGCATCCACACGTTTCTCAAACAACTCCCCCCCATAGGCGGGATAACGTTCGGATGCCGGATGGGTTTCCCCATAAATGCGCTTTTTGAAATCCGCTGCCCGAATCAGATAACACTGATCGGAGAATCCGTATCCCCAATAAAAGTCCCTGCTTTCCGCAAAAGCTACCTCTTCTGCTTCAACAACATTCCCGTTCCAAACCGGATTGAACACCTTGACGTTGGGGTGCTGCCGGAAGATCTCCAATGATGGTTCAATCCAATCCAGAGGTGCAGCCAACATACAATCCCCTGCGTAATGCAGCAAATATTCTGTTTTGCAGTTATGAATGGCTACAAGCTCGGCAATGGAGTAGTAATACCCCCCCTTAAAGTCCTCTTCACGGAGACCAAAAAAATCCAGCACCTGCTTCTCATAGTCAGCCACTATGGAATAGGAAGTCAGGATCCCTTTGGCCACCAGCCGTTCCGCATGCTGTGCCACCAGGTTTGAATCCGACACGTTATTAATATGAAGAATCCGTTCCTTAAAATCATACAGGTTTTGTCCAATCATTCGTTCCAGCCAATCCGTGGTCAGAATGATGCGCCAATCCTTTTCGTAGCATTTGGTTTCGAAGGTTATGTCCACAGAAGACAACAAGTTCACACCCTTTCTGTTCTGTCAAACCCGGGGAAACCAGCTTTCCCATGCGTTCTGGTAAGCAGGCCAGAGTTGAGTAGCTTCGGGTTCAAAACCGCGGTAATGCCGGATGTATCCGGCCAGATAAGAAAAAGAGGTTACATGCGGTCCGAGAAAATAGGGAGCCCCCACGCATACCAGCCAATCTACCAAGGCCTGCTCCTCGAGAGACAGGTCTTCAAACTCATGCCACAATTCAGGTGACAAGCGGAGCATGGCGGCTTTATTTTTCACTTCTAATTGAGGGAAGTGTTTGGTCAATTCATTGGAAACGGTTTTGAATTTATCTCCCTGCGCCCCTGTCGCTACATAAACCGCCTTTAAGCCGGGAATCCGGGCCATACATTCAGAGGCCAGATCTACCTGTTGGATGGCATACGCATCCAGTCCGATACTACTCACTTCAGGAAAATGCAGCATATCACCCTCGATCCGCAGTTGAAGTGCAGACCACGCAGGATAAAAGGACATTTTGTCGATAATCCATTGAGCCAGCTTCAGCGGCTTTGCGGCAAAAGGGAATGACGTTGCAATCCATACCCCTGTATCACGGGACTCCTCCTGCGTCATGGAACGGATGGCAAAGCGTGAGCATAAAACAGGCTGCACCTGTTCTGCTTGCAAATCCTGCACACGCCGGAGGGAAACATGCTTAGTGGCAAGTACCTTTTCCAATTGGGGTACATCTATAAATGCATCAATAGGCAAGGGCAAAAAATAAGGCTCCTGCTCCGAATCCACGCTCCTGCGGGTTTGTCCGTCGGCAAGCAAAATGCACGATGGTTCATTCCGGCCAGCGGAGTGAAATGCTTCTGTCAGTGTGCGGAAAACAGCCATTAACTGATTGCAAAGCCCCTCCTTTCCCTCCACCCTGTTTTGAAAATAATTCATTGGCTCCACCTCTCCTTGTCACTCACAGTAAAAGATTATTCTCCACCCCGGTAATCCATTCGCACAAATGTGGACTTTGTGGACTTCCAAAAGTCATATCGGGAATCGGGCGGTTCATACACTAGAATTAGGAAAGCAACCGGCCGGGAGGGACAACGATCCATGGAGAATGAATCCAGGCTTCACCCCGATGACTCCATAAACAATGCATTATTGGCATTCCCAAAAGGAATACCGACTTCAGACCAGTGTTACCAGTTGGGGGAACATTTCGTAAAAACACAAGAATGGGCGTCCGCAATCTTTTGGTTTCAATTGGCCGCTTCCATGCCGGAGCAAGCCGGTACAGATCAGGCAAGCCGGACATGGCTGCCGCATTTGAAGCTTTGCTTCTGTTACCATCAGACAGGGGACACGGTTAAGGCACATTATCATAATGAAATGGCCGCGCGTTATTATCCGGATCATCCCAGCATCGTTTACAATCAGCAATATTACCGCCAATTGTATACCCAGCAAACTCCAGGGGCGGAACGAAAAAAAGACATCGCCTTATCGGTATTGATTCCCTCCCTACCCGAACGTGCAGAAGCATTGAACCGGGTCATGCACGAGTTGCAGCAGCAGATTGGCGATAAGCCGGTGGAGCTGCTTGTTGCCACAGAAAACCGGAAAAGAACAATTGGCGCAAAGCGAAACCTGCTTATTGAACAGGCTCAGGGAAGGTTTATTACGTTCGTTGACGACGATGACCAGCTTAAACCCCATTACGTGGATACCTTGCTCCGTTATATTGAAGAAAACCCTGCAGCAGACTGCTTCGTTTTTGATGTTGCCGTTTTCCTGGAAGGTGTTTATGCCAAGCTTTGCAAATACGGGATAGAATACAATTATGGCTCTGACGGAGAGTATTACTACCGTAAGCCGAACCATCTTATGTGCCATGCCAGACGTCTGGCGGCCCGCCACCGGTTTGCGGACAGCAGCTATGGGGAAGATGATGAATGGGCGTATCGCATCGCAATGGATATCCGGCAGCAAGTCCGTATTCCCGAAACATTATATGAATACGTGTGGGTGAACAAACCTGCGGATTGGTATGTCAAACATAACCAATAACCACGAAGCCAGGATTCCTTAACAGGCGCCTGGCTTCGTTTTTTAACACAATAGGTCAGTTTTTCGCCGGATATTCTATTGCTCCGTGTGGGACAGGCCCCTATACTTTTCAGTAACACAACCGATGTATGGAGGGAACATGGAATTGACACAGCCAAAGAACAACTATTCCGGCTATTTAATGGCCCATTTTATCGGAGAGCAGCCTGACGGAGAACAGGTCTATTTTGCTTATAGCGAGGACGGGCTGCATTGGAAGGACTTAAACGAGGGTTTACCGGTGCTCCGTTCTGAATTAGGCGAAAAAGGAGCCCGCGACCCGTTTCTGGTACGGGACCCGCAAGCGGACAAGTTTTACCTGATTGCCACCGATCTCCGCGTAGCCAACGGCAAAGGCTGGGCCACCGCCGTCCATGCCGGAAGCCGGGACATGATTATCTGGGAATCCGCCGACCTGGTGAACTGGTCCTCTCCTTGGGCGGTTACTCTGGCCATACCCGGAGCAGGCTGCCTGTGGGCGCCTGAAGCCATCTATGAGGAAGCGTCAGGAGAATTCCTGGTTTTCTGGGCCTCTTCCACCAAGGAACAGCAGGAATCCGAGCCGAAGCATAAAATTTACAGTTCCCGCACCAAGGACTTCCGCAGCTTTACCCCTACGGAAAAGTACATTGAACGGGATAACCATATTATTGATACCACCATCCTGCTCCATAACGGCGTCTACTACCGGTATTCCAAGGATGAAACCACCAAGAATATCCGGGTAGAGCAGGGCTCTACCTTGGACAAGGATGCCTTTGTTCCTATCTCCGCTCCTGTGCTGGAGGAGCTCCTGGGTGTGGAAGGACCGGAAATCTTCAAGTTTAATGACCGCGAGGAATGGTGCCTTATTGTGGACCGTTTTGCCGCCGGCAAGGGGTATTTGCCTCTGGTTACGTCCGATCTGGCCAGCGGGGAATTCCGGATACTTGACGACAGTGAATTTGATATGGGTACCACCAAAAAGCGCCACGGCGGCGTTTTGCCCATTACCCGCGACGAATGCAGCAGGCTGTTAGCCGCATACGGAGACGGACACCAGGTGCTGCCCGGCCAGTTCGCCGATCCCGATTTGGCCAAATTCGACGGTCGCTATTACCTGTACCCCACCACCGACGGCTTCGATAAGTGGTCCGGTACCCAATTTCATGTATTCTCCTCCGACGATCTGAAGCTGTGGAAGGACGAAGGTGTCATTCTGGATCTGGCTACCGAGGATGTTCCTTGGGCGTTAGGCAGCGCGTGGGCACCTTGTATCGCCTCCCGCAACGGCAAATACTACTATTACTTCTGCGGCAAAGGAACAGACGGTAAAAGCGCCATCGGTGTTGCCGTCGCCGACGCTCCCGCCGGCCCGTTCCGGGCGGAGCCTCTTCCCCTGATCACTATGGAGCTGTTGAGCCGACTGGGCATCTCCATGGCCCAAGCCATCGATCCATCCATCTATGTGGAGGATAACGGGGAGGTGTATCTGCTCTTCGGCAACAGCCATGCGGCTATCGTCAAGCTGAATGAGGATATGGTGAGCGTCGTGGAGGAGACCATGCGCAATCTGGAGGGGCTGTACGACTTCCGCGAAGCGGTAACGGTGCTCAAGCGTGACGGGCTGTATCACTTCACCTGGTCCTGCGACGATACGGGCAGCGAGGATTACCACATTAATTACGGCACCGCAGAAGATCTCTACGGCCCTGTCACCTACCGCTATCCCGTCCTGGTCAAAAACAAGGCGAAGGATATGCTGGGCACCGGACATCACTCCATCCTCCATGAGCCGGATACGGATAAGTATTGGATCGCCTATCACCGGTTTGTTACCCCCCTCGCCCGTTTCACGGAGGGCAAGGGCTTCCACCGCGAGGTGTGCATTGATCCGCTGGGTTTTGGCCCCGATGGACTCATGGTGCCGGTGAAATTGTAGGATTTAATGATCCGTTAACAAAATTTTTACCGCAAGCACATTTCCTTCCTGTATGATGAGACTGACGGGTGGACTGTTCTCATCCTACTTGAGGGGGAGCGTAGCACATGAAGATCGGGCTTTTTACGGAAACCTATTATCCGCAAATTAACGGTGTAGCCACATCCGTGCTGATGCATAAAAGACTGCTGGAGAAGCTGGGGCATCAGGTATATGTGTTCACAACTACCGATCCGGGCGCTGACGAGCATGAGCCCGGCGTCTTCCGTGTCACCAGCCTTCCGTTTGCCAGCTCCAGACGCATCGGCATCTTCATCCAGCCGCGAACCATCCAATTTATCCGCAGGCTGGGTCTGGATGTGATTCACACCCACACCGAATTTTCCTTAGGATTGCTGGGCAGAACGCTGGCGAAGCTCCTGCATATTCCTTTGGTGCACACCTACCATACCATCTACGAAAATTATACCCACTATATTATCAAGCTCGGGATGCTGGAGCCCGCGGCCAAAAAACTGGCCCGGTCCATCAGCACCCGTTTTTGCAATTCCGCCGACCAGGTGATTGTCCCCACAGAAAAGGTAAAGAGCTTATTGCTGACCTACGGCGTCCGTCCGGATATTGCTGTAGCGCCTACTCCCATCGATGTCAGCCGCTTTGGTGCCAGCTCCGCTTTCTCTGTTGCGGAATTGGATGGGCTGCGGGAGTCGCTTGGGATTGCGGCCGGTGACCGGGTCCTGCTCTATATCGGGAGATTAGCCAAGGAAAAGAATGTGGAGGCGCTGCTGGGTTACCTGCAGGATTATCTGCCGGGCAAGGAGCGGGTGAAGCTGCTCCTGGTGGGAGACGGCCCCGAGCGGAAGCGGCTTGAGGAGGCTGCCGCGGAATACGGCATCAGCGGGCAAACCATTTTTGCCGGGGAAGTGCTGTGGGACCGGGTCCCTCTGTATTACAGGCTGGGTGATGTGTTTATTAACGCCTCCCAGAGTGAAACCCAAGGTATGACCTACACGGAGGCGCTGGCCTCCGGATTGCCTGTAATAGCAATGGCGGATCCATGTCTGGATGGGGTTCTCCGGCATGGGGGCAATGGCTTCATGTTCCGGGAGCAGGCCGACTTCCTCCGGTATACGGATGGGGTTCTCACGGACCGTTATCTGCAGGAGCGGCTGGCGGCGGAAGCCCGCCACTCCGTGTCCGAGCTGACCGGGCTCCGTTTTGCCAAAACGGTAGAGGGGTTGTATGAGAGAACCATTACCCGGGTCACCGGGCTGGCGGAGATAGAATCGGAGAAGCTGAGTTAACATCGCCCCAAACCTGTTTTTTAGCGGGAAACACAGCCTGCTCCATACAACCGCCGCTTCGCTTTGCCCTTGGGTAAACGGGAGTGCAGACTGGTGCTGATGCTGGTGCTGCTGTTCCTAACGGCGGTGAGAGCCGCTATTTGCCCCAAAACGGGGGACTGCAAAATCTAACGGAAGCAGAAGCCGTTATTGGGCTAAAAAAGGGCTCGCAGCAGGGCAATTGGTCTAAATAGCGGCTGTGACCGCCGTTACAATTTGGAAAGTGGTGTTTTAGCGTAAATAAGGTCTTTGGCCGCCGTTAGAATCTCTCACGTAACATGGTCCGTAAAAGCTTCTCCCTCGCAACGAAGCTGGGGCTTTAGTGTTTGCTCAAAAGAGTGTGCCGGTTCTACGATCCGGTACTCTCTTTTTTATTTCTGTATTCGCCCCAGAAATAGAAAATCGTTAAATTTTGAAATAAATTATATATATTTACATATTAGTAGCCATTATGGTATCTTTTAATCAAGCGCAACCTCCTAATTTTTAACAGAAACCCACGCGTGATCACCATTCTGATTTATGAAAGGAGCAAACAGGGAGAAACAACCGGAAACAGCGCATTATATTCCAACCATTCTAGAAGGAGATGATTTAATGTTTGTGTCGCGTCTGAAAAAGTCCTTTTCCGCCCTGTTGGCGGGAGCGACGGCCTTATCCCTGTTATTGTCGGTTCCGATTGCCAGCGAGGTTTCGGCAGCCAGCGACGCGGTGGTGAATTTGTCGGCGGAGAAGCAAGTGATCCGCGGCTTCGGCGGCATCAACCATCCCGCCTGGATCGGCGACTTGACCGCTGCCCAGCGGGAAACCGCCTTTGGCAACGGAGCCAATCAGCTGGGTTTTTCCGTGCTGCGAATTTATGTGGACGAGAATAAAAACAACTGGTCCAAGGAGCTGGACACGGCCAAAGCGGCCATCGCCCGCGGAGCCATTGTGTTCGCTTCCCCTTGGAACCCGCCCAGCGACATGACGGAAACCTTCAACCATAATGGCGACACCGCCGCCAAACGCCTCCGTTACGACAAATACGCCGCTTATGCCCAGCATCTTAACGATTTCGTCACGTATATGAAGAATAACGGAGTGGAGCTGTATGCTATTTCCGTCCAGAACGAACCCGACTATGCCCATACGTGGACCTGGTGGACACCGGAGGAAATGCTCCGTTTTATGAAGGAAAACGCAGGATCCATCAACTGCCGTGTCATCGCCCCGGAATCCTTTTCCTATCTCAAGAACATGTCCGATCCGATTCTGAACGATCCCCAGGCGCTGGCTAATATGGACATTCTGGGAGCCCATCTGTACGGCACACCATTCAGCAATTTCCCTTATCCCCTGTTTAAGCAAAAGGGAAGCGGCAAGGACCTGTGGATGACGGAGGTCTATTATCCTAACAGCGACAACAACTCCGCCGACCGGTGGCCGGAAGCGCTGGATGTGTCCTATCACATTAACAACGCTATGGTGGACGGTGAGTTCCAAGCCTATGTCTGGTGGTATATCCGCCGCCAGTACGGCCCTATGAAAGAGGATGGAACCATCAGCAAACGCGGCTACAATATGGCCCACTTCTCCAAGTTTGTCCGTCCAGGCTATGTGCGGGTGGATGCCACCAAAAATCCCAACACCAATATTTATGTTTCGGCTTACAAAGGCGGCAACAAGGCTGTGATCGTGGCTATTAACCGCGGCAACTCGGCAGCCAGCCAAAGCTTCACCATTCAGAACGGCACCGCCTCCACCGTCTCCTCCTGGTTGACGGATGCCACCCGGAATCTGGCGGCAGGTTCGCCCATCAGCGTGTTCAATGGCTCCTTCACCGCCCAGCTCCCGGCCCAAAGCGTCACCACCTTCGTTGCCGACTATACGGCAGGCGGCAGCTCAAGCGGCACCACCTATGAGGCGGAAACGGGGACTACCCTGACCAATGCCGCTGCGGAAACCGTCAATGCCGGCTATAACGGCTCAGGTTATGTGAACTTCAACGCCTCCACCGGCGCAGCTATCCAATGGAACAGCCTCTACTGCGCCACGGCCGGCACCAAAAATGTAAAGATCCGGTACGCGTTGGACACCGGCACCCGCAATCTGGATGTGTTGGTGAACGGCACCAAGGTGATTGCAAACCAAGCCTTCGCTGCTACAGGCAGCTGGTCCGCCTGGGGCGAGCTCACGATCCAGGTGCCGATGAATACCGGAACCAATACGCTGAAGCTGGTCACCACCGGCACCGAAGGGCCCAATGTGGACAGCATTACCGTAACCGCGCAATAATCTCCCCGACACTTGGCAAAATCCCCCGACGTTGGCCTTCTCGCCAACAGCGGGGGATGATTATCCGCCGAAGCGGGTGTCTAGTCCGCGGCCAAAGCCCATTCCAGTGCTTCCGCAATATACGTATTCCAAAAATCCCACGTATGGGCGCCGGGACTTTCCTTGTAGGTATGAGCGACCCCTTCCCCGGTTAGGAAAACGTGGAACAACCGGTTTTGCTCCAGCAAAAAATCCTCGGTGCCGCATGCCATATAGATCTGCGGCAGCTCTACTCCGGCCGCCTTCAGCGCCTGGACCAGTGCCTCGGGATCCTTATCGCTTCCCAATACGGCGTTCAAATCGCCGAATACCCTGCGGTAATAACCATATCCCGCTATCCCATTATGAAAGTCCGGACCGATCCCCGCTATCCCGTGGAGAATCAAGGCCGAGGATAAGGCGATAATCCGGCCGAAGCTGCGGTTGTACTTTAGCCCGTTGCGGATCGCTCCGAAGCCGCCCATGGACAGGCCTCCGATGAAGGTATCCTCCCGCTCCCGACTTAAAGGGAACAGGCTGCGGGTCAGCTCCACCAGCTCGCTGCCGATGAACTCGCCGTGCCGCTCCCCCTTATCCTCATCATCCAGGTAGAAGTGGTTTTCCCCGGATGGCATAAAAACCGCAATGTGATGCTTCTCCGCCAGCTCCCGAATCCGGGTAAAATAGAGCCAGTCGGTATGGCTGCCGGCATAACCGTGGAGCAGGTAGAGGGACCTCAGCCCCTTGCGCTCCGGTGAAGGCGGCTCCAGCCGTTCTGCCGGAATCACAGCGGAAAAGGAAACCTGTCGTTTTAAGCTTTTTGAATAATAGTCCATCTGCAGGTTGGCCACAATCGGACACTCCTTTTATAGGCGGGATACGTTACTGAACAACCCCAAAGCCCAGGATGGTAAACTGCTTATCCTCATCACCGGAGGCCATGGTGATCTCGATCAGGTGCTCGCGGGTTTCCGCTTCATTCAATAGAATCACGGCATTGCAGTGGGTCCAGTTATTCACATGCGGATCGGCGGTAAGGACTGCTTGGCCATCCACCCGGACAAGGGCTTTGCCGAATTGGCTGCTGCCCGAATCCTTAAATACCAGAATCAGCCGTTTGCAGCAGAGCTCCATCCGGAAGCTCTCATCACCGGAAGCGTCAGTATGCATCCAATTATACGGGAACTGGGGTGTTGCAAACGTCTCTCCATCCAACGGAGCCAGCTGCAGATCGCTGTCGGATTCCCCGAAGCCTCCGGCGGAGATTCGAGCAGGCTCCTCTCCATTCCGGCGGTCCAGCAATCGGATATCCCTGTACTCGTCCCCGAGAAGTGGCGGCTGGTCCAGACAGATGTCCACCGGGGAGAGCACAGCTTGGTCCGCCTTCTCAAACAGCAGCCCCAGACAATCAGCCATCACCTGATGTCCGGCATTGGCGGGATGATAGATGTCGTAGAAGAACTGCTTTTTCGAGATGACATTGCCCTGCTGCTTGGACAGCCGGAACTGCTCCACCACCGCATCCTTCACGCTGACCATAGGCAGATCGTAATGCCAGCCAATCGGCGCCAGCCGCTCCTGGAGATTCCAATCGTTCACGAATACGCTGAACAGCAGGATCACGGCAGGCTGCTTGGCCCCGTCCAATGCCTTCAACACCAGACTTTCGTAGCAGACTCCCTGTGTTTCGTCCCCGGCGTCATTCACCGCAAATTCAATAACCACCACATCCGGCTCAACGTCTCCCTCCCGGAGCACATCCCGCTCATAGCGGACAAGGCCCAGCTCCGAGGGTGTCCCGCCCAACCCCGCCTTGATCAAGCGGACCCGGGCACCATCTGCGGCGCCGAACCTTTGTTTGAACTGCTCATAGGACTTATAGACATAGCTTTGGTTATGAACCGGAACGGCACCCGCTCCTTGGGTAATGGAGCCGCCGATGTAGGCCAGGGTAACCTCTTCCCCACTCTTCGCCTTCTCAATGGCCGCCTTCAATCTCCTGGTATTGCCCAGATTCAGGAAGGACTTGGCGATCACCTCGTTATAAGCGGCGGAGCCGTAAGCAACGGGAGGCTCCACCTCCACCTCTGGGACCTCATAGCCGTCATTCAGGTAAAACACCACACTGGCGGAGGCCGTTTCCCCCGGTTCCTCAAACTCGAACACCAGCTTGCCTGGAACATCGTCATCCGCGGACCAGGTGAAGTCCTCCAGGAGGAGCAGGGTTTCGGACCCGTCTCCCGGGCAGGAGGCCGTTAAGCAGGTGCCTGCCTGAAACCGGTCCGTTTTGGCATAATGCTGCATGGTGAAGGCTATACTTGGAGTCCCCGCCTTGTCCGGACGGACCGACACACCAATGCTGTGCACCAGCCGCCGGAACCCTTCCGTGGATTTCAGCAGCTCCAGCACCGATTCATCCGTTACACCGCCGGTGTAACGGGCCTGGTCCACCAGCCGTCCCTCCAAATAGATTTCCTGGGAGTGGACGCCCCACGGCCTGGTGACACCTTCAATCTTCGCTTCATACATGATGTAGAAGCCGCTCCGTTTGGCTATAGGGTCCTTGGGGGCTGCCGGCCCCTCCCGGGAAGCACCGGCAGCCATTGTTTGATCGTTCACGTGATCAATCCTCTCTTTTGGCATGGGAATCTCATCCCGGCCATCAGCCCTTCACGCCGCCAACCGTCATGCCCTGCACAAAATACTTTTGTACGAAGGGATATACCATCAGGATGGGCACACTGGCTACAATCGTCATGGTGGCCCGGATGGACGTAGGGGTAACGGTATGGGTGGAGGAGCTTTGGGCGTAAATATCCGCAGCACTCTGGGTAGTTGCCGTATTGGAGGTCTGCAGAATCTTCATCAGCTCGTATTGTAGTGTGCTAAGCTGCTGGTTGGAGGAGTTATACAGAAACACATCGAACCAGGAGTTCCATTGGCCTACGGCCACAAAGAGGGAAACTGTAGCCAAGGACGGCACCGTCAGGGGCAGCACCACACGCAGGAAGGTGGTGAATTCCCCCGCTCCGTCGATCCGCGCCGATTCCAGAATGCCCTCCGGCAGCCCTTCAATGAAGGATCGGATGACGATCATATTGAATACGCCGATGATGCCGGGAATGATGTACACCCAGAAGCTGTCGGTCAGGCCCAGATTCTTGATGAGCAGATAACCCGGGATAAGCCCCCCGCTAAAATACATGGTGAATACGAAAAACATGGTGACAAACTTGCGCAGCACATAATCCTGACGGCTCAGCGTATACGCCAGCATAGCCGTGCAGAATACGGAGATGACCGTCCCCAGCACTGTGCGGATAACCGAAATAAAGGTAGAATGGTAAATCGCCGATTCATTAAAAATGTACTGGTAATTGCTCCACGTCCACATCCGCGGCCACAAATAAATGCCGCCTTTAATGGCATCATTGGCATCATTGAAGGATATGGCAAACATGTTTATAAATGGATATAACGTTACAGTTACCAGACAAAGCATAAAGATGATGTTGCAGGTATCGAATATCTTGTCGCCTAAGCTGTTGTAGCGCAGGCGGGATGATTTAGTTTTCGACATGATGGTATAATCTCCCTTCTAAAACAGCCGGCTTTCGCCCATTTTTTTAGCAATGTAGTTGGCGCTGAACAAAAAGATAAAGCTGACCACCGTTTTGAACATGCCCGCTGCCGTACCCAAGGAAAAGTTGCTCATGGCCATACCGTATTTCAGCACGAATATTTCAAGGTTTTCGGAATAATCCGCATTCATCCCGTTGCCCAGCAGATACTGCGGCTCGAATCCCGATTCCAGAATGCTCCCCATGTTCATGATCAGCAGAATAATAATCACCGGCTTCAGGCCGGGCAGGGTAATGTGGCGGATCCGTTGAAAACGGCTGGCCCCGTCAATTTCCGCAGCCTCATATTGGGAGGGGTCGATGGTGGTGATGGCGGCCAGATAGATGATGGTGTTCCAGCCTACATCCTTCCAGACTTCACTGACACCGAGAATCCCCCAGAAATAACTTCCCTTAGCCATCCATAAGATCGGCTGATCGATAATATGCAGCTTGGTCAGGATCAAATTGATAATGCCCTCCGGCGACAATACCATCAGCACAATGCTGGATGCCACCACCCACGAAATAAAATGAGGCAGGTAGCTGATGGTTTGGACAACCCGCTTAAACACAATATTCTTCAATTCATTCAGCAGAATCGCCAGCGTAATGGCGGTGAAAAAACCCAGCACAAGCTTGATGCAGCTCATAGCCAGCGTATTGCGGAGTACCCGGTAGAAGGTGTCGTCCTCGAACAAAAACTTGAAGTTCTTCATCCCTATCCATTCCTGATCCATAAACGCTTTGGCCGGTCTGTATTTTTGGAAGGCCATGCTCCAGCCCCACAGGGGCACATACTTAAAAAGAAAAGCCCACAATACAAACGGTATGGACATAAACACAAGAGCCCTCTGCTGGATTACCCGCTTCAAAAATAACGGTCTTTTTATTTGTTTTTCCGCAGCTGCCCCAGGCGCTGTTAGAACTGTTCCAGTATGCTTTCCCACTGCACATAACTCCTTTCCGTCATCCCCACAAGATGTGCAACAGAGGGGAGAGCTAACTCCCCTCCGTTGTTTATGCCTTTTACCACTTGCCTGCAATACGGTCCTGAATGGCCTTGTTCATAGTAGCTTCATAGGTTTTCTTATCCAGCTTGTTCAGCTCGGTGATATATTCATTCCAGGTGGCGTCGAATTTATCTGTGCTCTCCAGAATCATCTTGGACAGATATTTCTTCTGCAGGTCATCGGATTTGGTGGTGAAGATCTGCTCCGGCGAACCTTGGGGAATGGCGATGGACCAGGCCGGGAACCATTTCCGCTCATCGGGCTTGTTGTAATAGCCGCTGAAGGTTTTGGCGCCGTAAGCTTCGAGAATTTTCTTGTCACCGTCGGTATACAGAGCGGAGGCCACCTCAGCCTGGTTGCCCGGCGCATAAGCATTGCCGTCCTTCAGGACAGAATTGTTGCCGTATTTCGGCCATTCGGTGTAATAATTGAAGCCAAACTTCAGGCTCAGATCCGGGTCTTCATGGTACTTGGCTTGGTCGTCCTTATAATAGAAACGGCCTTTATCATCCACGCTGTAGGTTTGGTCCTTGATCCCCCAGGAGGTGAGAATCTGATTTTCTTCCTTCAGCATATTGTCAAAGTATTTGATGATGCGCACAGGGTCCTTGGCCTTCACACTGATGCCGACCCCGTAGTTGGATACGAATCCGGGCGGATCAATGTATTGGTCCTTGATGCTCTTGTCGAATACGATGGGCAGTGGCGCATACCGTTTTTCGTCGATACCGGCCTTCTTCAAATTCTTGAAGGCGTCCCCAACCTGCCAGGAGTAATTGAAGAAGCCGAGCACACGGCCGGAGGTGATTTTGGCCAGATATTGGTCCTTGTTCATGGTGAAGGATTCGGGATCAAATAAACCGACGGCATTCATATCGCTGAGCTTCTTGATCCATTTTTTCTGGTATTCGGTACCTGCGTAGATCTTGGCTTCGTTGGTTTTCATATCCACCATAACGCCGCCGTCATTGGGGTAACCGGCCAAATGGGCAGCAGGGTTCTGCAGTGTAAAGAAGTTGTTGTTCACACCGGCGGACACCATAAAACCAATAGTATCCTTGCCGTCTACCTTCGGATATTTCTCTTTATATTTCTTGATAAAATCGAAGTATTCATCCAAGGTGGTGATCTTCGGATAACCGAATTCCTTCAGCACGGAGCGCTGAATCCAGAAGGCGGTGCCGGGATCGGGCTCGGCAATAAATCCTTGGTTTGCCGTGAAGGGCAGCGTATAAATTTTGCCGTCCTTGGCTTTCATTTTATTGAAATAGGATCCATAAACACGCTTAATATTGGGACCGTATTTTTCGATCAGCTCATCTAACGGAATATAGGCGCCCGCATCCAAAAGCTTGGCCATTTCTCCGCTGGCGCTGATGATGTCGGGATAATCTCCGCTTGCAATCATCACGCCCGCCTTGGTTCCGCTGTCACCCACCAGAAACTCCATCTTTACGTCCACACCGGTTTGCTTCTGCAGCTCCTTGCCGATGGTGGTTTCACTGGCCAGCACATCCTTACGGCCTTGTCCGAAATGATAATACTTGAAGGTTACCGGGGAGGTATCCTCAACAGCTCCTGCCGACGCAGAAGGCGAGGAGGCGTTGTCCTTGCTGTCGCTCCCGCAGCCTGCGAGAGCTGCGGCCGACATTACCGCCGCCAGCCCCAATGCCAATACTTTTTTGACGCGCATATTTCTTCTCTTCCCCTCTCGAATTGTAATCTGTCCTGTAGACGCTTTCATTATAGCAAGAAACCGGATACATAATTAGATCACAAACTTTAGTTTATAGTATGAAAACTATATGGAAACATTGGTTTTACCCTTACGTCTCCGTCAGAGGCAGCCCGATTTCAATGGAGGTGCCCTCTCCCTCCTTGCTCTGGATATCGAAGCTGAAGCGGTCCTGATAAATCAGCTTCAGACGGTAATAGGCGTTTTTCATTCCCACACGCTCGCCGATTGCATCATCCCGGTTCAAATACCGGCGGATCTCCTCCAGCTTGTCCGGGGACATGCCGATGCCGTTGTCCGAGAGCCTGAAGACCAGACGGCTCTGCTCCAGCCCAATGCTGATCCGGATCACCCCTTTGCCCGGAATGGATTCGATCCCATGGATGCTGGCATTCTCCACAAAGGGCAGGAAAATCATATTAGGCACCTTAAGCCCTATAGCTTCCTCCTGGACCTCTATACTGTAATCCAGCTCCTCGTCGAACCGGTATTTCTGGATTTCCAGAAAATATTTGACGGCCTCTATTTCCTCCGCCACCGAAATCCAGTCCTTGCTCCAAGAGATTGATTTCCGGAGAATTTTTGACATTTTATGTATAATCTCTGCCGTTTCGCCTTCTTCCTTAATAACACTTCTCATGCGGATGGATTCCAGGGCATTGAACAAAAAGTGAGGATTAATCTGGCTGTGCAGCGCGTGAAGCTGGGCCTGCTGCTGCTTCAGCTCCAGGTCCTTCTTCTGGATATCCGCCAGATACACATCCGTAATCAGACTGTCGATCCGCTCGGTCATCCGGTTGAACTCATTGGTCAGCTGGCCGATTTCGTCCCTTGCCTCCTCATGGGGAATGGTCTGGAAGTTCTGGTTCTTGACCTTCTTCATGTACTTAAGCAGCCGTACCAGACGGACATGCAGGGATCTGGACATGGCCGCCAGAATCAGGGAGGGCACCACAAAATTGATAAATGCCAGGACAAATACGAAGGAGCGGGACTTCCAAACCTCGTTCAGCACAACCTCCTTGTTCATCACCCCGTGCAGCGTCCAGCCCTCCAGATAATTTATTCCTGTATAACGGGTTTCGAACAGCTCCGATTTCTCCGGCAGCTCCAGCTCCTGGAAGAAGGGATTGACATGGGGGGGCTCCCCTTCGCTGCTGAATTGCACCTGGCCCAGGGGATCCACCAGATAGACTTTCCCGTCAAAGCCGTTATTGTGGAACAGCTGGCCGAAGGTTTTCATGTTCAGGTCAATTTTAAGAAACGGATTAAACCCATTGGTATAATAATAATCCAGGCGCTGGATTACGCTGAAGGCCTGGTCGTCATAGATGAGGCTGGGATAAGGCAAGGACACGGATTTAAACTGCTTGTACCAGCCGGAGCTTTGTACTTCCTCGTTCAAAGGCACAATATACCCGGACAGGATGGTGGGGTTGTCGGTATATACCTTGTAGGACATGGTGTTCAGGACATTCTTATCCGCAGAGAAGGAGCCTTTGAGAAAGGAATCATATGCCTCCACAAAATCGAAGGGTGTACCGAACCGGCGGGCCAGGGTTTCATTGAAGCTCCGGTCGGCGTAGAAGGAATACGATAATCCGGCGGCTTGGTCCACGAGTGCCTTCACCGAGGCTTTCACATTCTCCAGGGCGAGGCTGGCATCGCGAATTTTCTGGTTGCGGATATTGGTGGTGGTCACCTGATAGAACACCACATTGGTCATGACAATGGGGAGGAATACGGACAAAATATACATCAGCAACAGCTTGTCCCGCAGCTTCACATTATTCATATTGAAGGGTTTCATGGTTAACGCCGCCCGTCTATTCTTTTTTGACTAATTTATTCCGGTATTCCATTGGGCTCAGCTTGACCAGCTTTTCGAACTGGGAAACGAAGTAATTGGCGTTTTTGATGCCTACCCGCTCCGCGATTTCATACATCCGCAGATCCGTCTGGCGCAGGAGCTTCTTGGCCTCCTCCACCCGCCGCTCCAGAAGGTAATCGTTGAAGTAAACCCCATAGGTCTTGCGGAATAGCTGGCCCAGATAAACGGGATTCATGTAGAAAAGAGCCGCGATGTTTTTGAGATTCATATTATCAGCATAGTGGAAATCGATATATTTTTTGATCCTTTCGATGTCCCCCTTATTCCGGTCCTTGCGGAGAATATCAATGTATTGCGCGGCTTCCCCGGTAATCCGGAGGAAACATTCCGTTAGCTGGGGAAGGGTCCAGACGGGATATTCCTCCTCCAAACGGACAAGCAGCTGCCGCAATTCCTCCTCATTGCCTCCCATCTGCTTCACAACCAGCAGCACCCTCTCCAAAAAACGGGAGATGGAATGGACCGCCGCCGAAGGGGTAAACCGCCCTCTCTGCAAAAAAAGGTGCAGCTCCTTGGCCGTCTGCGCAAAAGCTTCCTTATTGTTTTCCTCCAGCTCCACCAGCAGGCGGTTGAACAGCCCCGGCTCCAGCTCCGTCTGATCCAGAGGTTTAGCCTTGACATGCTGGTGCACAATCACCCTGCCGCAGCCTTCGGCATATTTATGCTTCACCGCTTCATTAGCCTCCAGATAGGACTGGCGCACCTCGGCCAGCCTTTCCTTGGAGCCGCCGGCGTAGAAGGTAACCTCCTGCTGGAGTCTGCCGGCAAGCTCTCTGCGGAACAATTCCAGCGCTTGGGGCCATGGGGGTTCCATCGTCCGGAGCTGACTACCCGCCAGCAGGGTGCCGAACCGCCCTGGACAGTGCTCTACCAAAGGAAGCTCCTCTCCCCCTGTGCCGAAGGCAGCCCACACCTCCCGGAAGCTCTTCAGGGATATAGGAGCTGTGAAGGGGCCGGTATGGACCTCCACAATCAGAAAGCGCAGCTCCGGTTCATGGGGCTCCAGTCCCAGCAGCTCCTCATACCGGACATCCTCCTCCGCAGGCAGCTTATCCTGGAGCAGCAGCTCCAGCACTCCATCCCGCGAAAAACGCTCCTTGGTAAGCGCTATCAACCGTTTCTTACGGATGGTGCCCGCCAGCTTAACCAGCGTCTCCTCCATCTCCTTCACATCGATGGGCTTGAGGATATAGTCCTGTACGCCATACCGGATCGCCTGTTGGGCATACTTGAACTCATTGTACCCGCTGATAATGATAAACTCAGGGCCGGCCGCCCCGTCCCCCTCTTCCTTCACACTGCGGATTAAACCCAAGCCGTCCAGCACCGGCATCATAATATCCGTGATCACCAAATCGGGAGAGAGCTGCTTCATCATGTCCAGCGCTTCCCCGCCATGCTTAGCCTCACCTGCGATGGTAAAATGGAACTCCTCCCAAGGGATCAGCTTCTGCAGCCCCTTGCGGACAAATACCTCATCATCCACGATCAACACCTTGAACATTTTCCTCAGCTCCTTTCAGCTAATATTTGCATAAATAAAGGATTAAGGCCTACTTTATCACAATTAAACTGGAACAAAAAGGATTGACTTCCGGCAAAATTTGCGCTTTCCCGAGTAAAATCAAAGGCGCCGGGGAAGCTTGTGGCCCGGCGCCTTTGGTTTTATCTTATAAATAATGCTTATGGCTTAAAGTACCAATACCCCAGAGTACCCCAGCTTTGCTGCGGATTTCCGGCGAAAACAAGAAAAAGGGAATGAACACCGGAGACAGCGACAACGGAGGTCTCCAGCTCCACAAGTTCGCCGGATCCGCCTGCTGTCGTTCCCGCGTGGAGACGGCCGATGAGCTGCCCGTTTGGCTGGTCCAGCCGAAGCTCCAGAAGGCTGCCGGGTGCAGAATCGCCAACGGCTGCCACAAACCTGCTCGCCCCCTCCGGACCAAAATCAACCCCGGACACACCGATCCAGGAGCCGTTTTCCATACCGGCTAAAACCTTGCAGGACACAGGACCTGATGCTCGAGAAGCAGGAACCAGATTGGCGGGACAAAGGCCGGCGCTCCAGCCGATCACGGCTGCTTTCACAGGACGGTACGGGTCCAGCGCTGCCAGCTGCTCCACACCCTGGTAATCCGCCTCCACCTCACAGATGGAGCCATCTTCGTTATGAAACAACCGGTTTAAGTGGGTGGACCGGTAGCCCTTGGGGTCCCCTATGGCCTTGGCCAGGGTTTGGGCATGGTAGGCGATATACCATTGATCCCGGAACTGGAAAACCGCATGGTGGTTATTACCGCCCACCCCGAAGAAAAACTCGGGATTCTTCAGCAGGGTTCCCCTGTATGTCCAAGGGCCAAGGGGATGACTGGCGGTCATGTAGGCAATCTCTCCGGGAGGGGGACTGCCTGTTGCCCGTTGACCGCTGTAGAAATTGGAGCAATAGGTGTAATAATAGGTGCCGTTATGCTTGTGGATGCCGGCATCCTCGAACATATAAGGAGCAGGTATGACAGTGGCCATACCGGTGACGCTGGTCATATCCGGCCCCAGCTCCATCACTCTGGCCGTATCCGGCCATTCATGCAGCCCGTCAGGCACCCCTCCGCCAAAATAAATATAGCCGCTTCCGTCATCATCCACCAGTACGGCGGGATCAAACAGCCACTTGACGTCGGCCACTCCGGGCGAGTCTCTGGTAATCAGCGGTTTACCAATGGGATCGCTCCACGGACCGGTGGGGCTGTCGGCGGTCAGCACACCGATGTTGGAGGCATTGTTGGCAAAATAAAGAAAGAACTTGTCCTTGCCTCCGATAACCTTATGGACAGCGGCAGGAGCCCAGGATTGAGTGGCCCAGACTGCGGCCCCTTGCGGACCGGCCACGGGAATGTCGCCGTGATCTGTCCAGTTGGCCAAATCCGCTGAGGACAAAACCGTAATCGTATTGATAGTGGAATAGGAGTTTTCCTTGATCTTGCCCTCCGCGTCTCTCTCCAGAGCATCATTGGTCATGTACAGGTAAACCCGGTCCCCATAAACCAATGCGTAGGGGTCCGCCCCAAATTTATGGGCTGCCAGCGGGTTGCCCTGGGGAGGGATTTTCCCGATAGTCTCTTTAATGGACCCGCCGTTTGCAGACGCCAGTCCGGCCACTCTACGGAAGGATTCCTTGGGCTCCCCATTCACATCGAAGAGAAACGGCCAGTTTTTGCGTCCGCGCACAGGGAAATGATCCAGCCAGGTGTAGCTGTCCGACACCCCCCAGAAGGTAACCGAGGTAATGCTGCTGTATTCCCGGAACAGCCGAAAAATCTCCACGTAGCGTTTCGCCTGGAGCTCCAGCATGTCCGCCGTGGGTGCGGTCAGATCAGTCCGTTTATCGTCGTGCCGGAATACGGAAATATCCAGCTCCGTAATATGCAGCTGCACCCCCAGAGAACTGTACAGCTCTATGGCCTCCCTGATTTCATCCAGACTGGGGCTATAGATATTCCAATGGGCCTGCATGCCGATTCCGTGAATAGGAACGCCCTGTTCCAGCAAGGATTGGACCAGCTTGTGGATTTTTTGACGCTTCACCGGATTGGTCTCGTTGTAATCATTATAGAAGAGGAGCGCCTCCGGGTCCGCTTCGTGGGCCATCCGGAAGGCTTGGACGAGATAATCCTCCCCCAGAAGGTCCAGCCACTTGGTTTCACGCATCACTTTATCCGTTTTATCCTCAATGGCCTCATTGACCACATCCCATGCATAGGCCAAACCCTTGTACCGGCCAACAACCGTATCTATATGGCTCTTCAACCGCTCCAGCAGCAGCTCCTGCGATGCAGGCCCTCCGGTAACCGGGTCCGTAAACACCCAATCGGAGGTCTGGTTATGCCAAACCAGGGTATGGCCACGCAGGCCAATACCGTTGCGGCCGGCAAATTCGGCAATTTCGTCGGCTGCGGTGAAGTCATAATGGTCTTCCTCCGGATGAAGCATGCCAAATTTCATCTGGTTTTCCGCTGTAATGCTATTGAAGTGCCGGGTTATCAGCTCACTCTCCGACCTGATGACGGACGGACTGACGGCGGCGCCGATTTTGAAGCCGCTGCTGTAGCTTTTAAACAAAGAGGGAATATCCGGTTTCATGGAAGCCTCCATTATTCTGCAGGTTGACCGTCATCCCCTACGGGATACGGGTTGATGGGTTGAATGGTGCCGTCCTCATTATAGTGGAGCTCGGCATACTTGACGCAGCGCTGGTGGTTAAGACCGCCCGACAAGGAGCTGTCGTGATAAAACAGGTACCATTTCCCTTCGAATTGGACAATGGAATGATGAGTAGTCCAGCCGATAACCGGCGGCAGGATCAACCCCTTGAAGGTAAAAGGCCCCTCCGGTGACGGACTGACAGCATAAACCAGCTTGTGTTTGTTGCCTGTGGAATACGACAAATAATAAAGGCCGTTGTATCGATGCACCCACGCCCCCTCGAAGAAGCGCCTGTCCTCATCTCCCGCCAGCAGCGGGTTGCCCTCCTCATCCACAATCGAAAGCTCCTTGGGGGGTGTTAGGAAGGAGAGCATGTCATCCGACAGCTCTGCGAATTGCGGGCCTAAGGCAGGAGCATCCGGGGCAGGCCCTTCCCCGTCCGCGAGATAAGAGCCGGTTTGCCATTTCTCCAGCTGGCCTCCCCACAAGCCGCCAAAATACAGATAGGTCCTGCCGTCATCATCTACCAGCACGGCCGGATCTATGCTGAAGCTGCCGGGAATATAAGCGGGCTCCGCTTGGAACGGACCGGCGGGGCTTGTGCCGGAGGCAACCCCGATGCGGAAGATGCCGTTATGGTCCCGTGCCGGAAAATACAAGTAATACCGCCCGTTCTTATAAGCGGCATCCGGTGCCCACATCTGCGTCGACGCCCAAGGCACATCACGGATATGAAGAGCCTCGCCATGATCCACACACGGGGAGTTGATGCTGTCCAGGGAGAGGACATGATAATCCTCCATGACATATTGGTCGCCGTTATCATTGCTTTCCATATCATGTACAAGATCATGGGAGGGATAGATATACAGCTTCCCCTCAAACACATGTGCAGACGGGTCTGCCGTATATATATGGGTTACCAGCGGTTCATGCTGCGAAGCAGGCTTAATCATTCCTATTTCTCCTTTTCTTTTTCATTGTAGTGAAACGCCTCCTGAAATCCATAGAATAAAAAAAGATGTTTTGGAATTTTTAAAGATTCATTTATACTAGAACAAAGAGGAGGCGTGTTGCTTTGGATTTGGCGAATCACCACCACTTGGTTCCCAATATATTTTTATTCGTGGACCGCAAATGCTTCGGCGACTGGAAAATAGGGAAGGACTGGATCGATTTCCATGATTTAACCTTTGTAATCAGCGGCAAAGCCCGCTACTGCATAAACGGTGAAACATATGAAGTCGAAGCCGGCGATCTGGTTTATGTTCCGGAAAACAGCACCCGCGAGGCCCATACCTATGCGGATTCGCCCATGCATGCCTATCCCTTCAACTTCCAATGGGCCACGCCCCATAACAAGGTGCATCTTCCTTTTGGAGTTGTCACCAAAAAGCTGATCACCACAGAAATCCTTGATTATATTCAGGAATTTAAGCATGTCTGGATGGGCAAACAACCCTTTTATCCGCTTCAAGCCCGGGCTATCTTCGAGCTGATCCTCCACCGTCTGCTCAGCAATTATTACCTGCTGTCCAACCCGGTGATGGATCCCCGCATCAAGAAAATCACCACATATATCGAAGAGCATTATTCCAGTGACATCGCCATCAGCCAATTGGCGGAGACGGTGAACCTGCACCCCGTCTATTTGGGGAAGCTGTTCAAGGAATGCACCGGCTCCACCTGTAAGGAATATCTGAACCGCATCCGTATCAACAATGCGGAAATGATGCTGTCCTCCGGGGACTTTACGGTATCGGAAACGGCAGAGCGCTGCGGCTTCCGGGATATTTCCTACTTCAGCAATATGTTTAAGCTGCTTAAGGGTTATCCCCCGTCCGCAGTTTTGCGCAAAACCGGGCTTTCTTTATTCAACAAGTGAATATGCGAACTCCGAAAAATCGGCTCTGCCCCCGGCTTCCCGGGTAGAAAACAGGAACAGGCCTACCCGGGCTCCGACGAACATGTCCATCTTGAACACCATGCTGTGGGACACCCCAAGCTTGTGCCAAGCAGCCCCCTCCATATAATAAAATTCGCATGTATCCGCCTTTTCCACAAAATTACACCGGACCTTTAGCCTTACTGGGCTGCCCTCAACCGCCACTCTGGCATATTCCACTCCCGGATCGTTGTCCACCAGACTCCCGAAGATGGATTTATCCTCCGTTAGCCGTGCCCGCATCACAAGATAAAGCTGCCCCTCCTGCCGGGTAAGGGCAATAAATCCATACGAACTGATTAACAAACAGAGACCCGCGAAGTCCCCATCCTTAAGTGCGCTTCCATCCAGAGTAACCTCGGCTTCGCATTGCGGACCTACGGTTCTTTGGGTCAGGGTATTTACCGCGTACACCAGATTGGGAGACAGCCTGTCCGTGCGTATCCGGTATACGCCGGGTTGTTCGGTAACCGACCATAAGCCGTCAGCCGGATTGTGGTTCCACTCCCAATATTCCTTCAGGTGCACCCTGCCCTCCCCATCAGCAATATACTGGAAATCGTCGCCGCCATACAGCGGCTGGCAGACGTAACCGGGCCTTGTGTCAGGCACTTCAATGTGGAGCGGCGCCTGTTGCGGAAATACGGGCCAACCCTTTTCCCACCGGAAAGGCACCAGAACGGGGATCCGGCCAAGTGCTCCGTAGTCCTGGAACAGCATGGCATACCAGTCCCCCTGGGGCGTATCCACAATCCCTCCTTGGGCTACACCGGAATTGAAGAAGCCCATATCATCATTGAAAATATCCCCTCCGGCAAATTCCCCCTCCAGTGAGTCGGCGATATAACAAGCCTGTGTCCGGCGTCCCGCTGCTTTGGGCATATGGATCAGGAACAGCACGTACCTGCCGTTGATCTTGTACAGATGGGCCCCCTCATAACCCAGGTAGACCTCCTCCTTGCGGTCCTGCACAAGCACACGGTTGAGGCCGCCGGGCTTGGGACCGGACAAATCCTCCGCCAGCTCCGTCAGACGGATCTCCATATTGCCCGAAACCAGATACGTCCGTCCGTCGTCGTCAAACAGCAGGGAGCAGTCATGGTAAAAACCCGCTATCGTCCGTTTGCTCCACGGCCCATTAACGGAAGCTGCTGTGTACAGATAGGTTTTGCCCGTATCATTGGCGACAAAGCATACATAGAATGTGCCCTGGTGAACCCGCAGAGACGCTGCCCACATGCCTTTGCCGTAGATATGCCTCCCTTCCTCCAGCTTCTGCCCCGGTGTATCGTCCAGCGTCCGGTACACATGCGCCGCCGTTTCCCAATGAATCAGATCATAGGAACGCAGGATGACACAGCCTGGCATAAAATGCATGGTTGTGCTGACCATGTAATACGTATCCTCCACCCGGATAATATCCGGATCGGGGTAATCCGCGAGAATGATGGGATTCTGCATATGCTCATTTCCTTTCCAGAAACTGTTATCGGTACCGCGATAGTAGCACGGGAAATCGGAGCCGTCAATTGCCTCTTAAGCCAGGTGGCTGCTGATCTTTTTACCGCTAAAATAATCTTTAATTTCTCCAAATGTTCTTGATTTTCTTTATGGACGAATGGAAGGATAAGGTCCATTATAGGAATGATAACGTTTTCTCCACATGGAAAGAGAGGCCGCCCATGAAAACCTTTACGAATCCGATTTTGCCCGGTTTCTACCCGGATCCGTCCATCTGCCGAGCCGGGGACGACTATTACCTGGTTACCTCCACCTTCGAATATTTTCCCGGCATCCCCATTTTCCACAGCAAGGACCTGGTCCATTGGCGCCAGCTCGGCCATGTGCTGGACAGGCCGTCCCAGCTGGACCTGGATGGTGTATCCCCGTCCAAGGGTGTGTTTGCCCCGACGATCCGGTATCATAAGGGCGTTTTTTATGTCATCAATACCATTGTCGGCAAAAGAGGAAATTTTGTTGTAACCGCCACTGATCCTGCCGGCCCCTGGTCAGAGCCTTATTGGCTGGAGGCGGAGGGCATTGACCCGTCTCTCTTTTTTGATGAGGACGGCAGGGCATATTACACCGGAACCCGGCCTGTGCGGGAAGGAGAGGCGTATTTCGGCAACTGGGAAATCTGGCTCCAGGAGCTGGACTTGTCCACCATGCAGCTTACAGGCGACACGTTTTCCCTGTGGAGAGGCGCACTGCGTGATGCCGTTTGGCCGGAGGGTCCCCATATCTACAAAATCAACGGCTATTATTACCTGATGATCTCAGAAGGAGGCACCGGACCGGACCATGCCTTGTCCGTTGCCCGCAGCCAACAGCTGACCGGGCCATACAAGGGATATCCCCGCAACCCCTTCCTTACCCACCGCCATCTGGGCCAGGACTATCCCATCGTGAATGTAGGCCATGGGGATATTGTGGAGACTCAGGATGGGGAATGGTGGATGGTGCTGTTGGCCTCCCGTCCCTACGGCGGATATTACCGCAACCTGGGCAGGGAAACCTTTCTGGTGCCCTTTGTCTGGGAGGACGGCTGGCCGGTGGTGAAGCCGGGCAAGAGTATTGTAGAATTAACGGAAACTGCTCCCAGCCTGCCGGAGCACCGCTGGTTGCCCCCTTCGGCGTGCGACCAGTTTGAAGGCGGAGCCTTGGATATGCAGTGGATGTTCGCCCGGACACCCCGGGACACATTCTACAGCCTGGACGCCCGCAAGAGTTATCTGCGGCTGAAGCTGCGGCCGCAGACCCTCTCGGAGAATGCCAATCCCAGCCTGGTGTGCAGACGCCAGCAGCATATGGATTTTACGGCGAGAACCAAGATGGAATTTACCCCCCGGGCAGAGGGTGAGGCCGCCGGGATGGCGCTGTTACAGAGCAGCCAGTACCACTTCCGCTTCGAAACCATTCAAGTGGATGGCAGACAATATGTCCAGTTGGCCAAAAACCAGGACGGCCGGGAGGAAATTCTGGCCCGGCAGCCCTATTCGTCGGATGTCCTTTATCTGACGGTAACGGCGCATGGGCAGGACCATTTCTTCTATTATGGAAGCACCCCGGAGGAGCAGACGCTCTTGGCCGGCCAGGTGGACGGGCGTATCCTGAGCACGGACGTTGCCGGAGGTTTTGTTGGTGCATGTCTCGGCATGTATGCCAGCAGCAACGGCAAGGACAGCAATAACTGGGCGGATTTCGACTGGTTCGAATATACGGGTGTGTAATATTGAACGTTTGGTATGGAGGCTGTCCGCGGGGACGGCCTTCTTTTTTGTGTATGCTTGGTTTAGAGGGGGACTCCCGCTGCCAATCGTATATGAAAAACCGAGTACAATGACCCAAACTGGGGCTCTGCGACCATTCTTAGCCCGCAGGAGCAGAATAGACATATGTTTCATAGAAATTATTATATGGTTAATATTATATATATTGTCATATATACATTTTCATCTTTCATCCACGCTGTTAGATGCTATCATGTCAAAAGGAAGGAGCTCAAAGGCTCCTTCCTTTTGCATGATCACCTACCCTGAATGAACATGGTGTGTATCGCAGTGTTGCATGATTGGTTATTTCTTGTAAATCCGGTAAATCAGGACGGCGGCCTCCGCCCGGGTTGCCGTACCGTTAGGATGAAGGCTGCTGCCGTCTCCCTGCACAATGCCCTCCTTCACCAATGCTGCCACGTTGGCTGCGGCATAATCGGCCACATCCGATGCGTCCGCAAAACGGCTCAGATCTTCGTTGTTTCCTTCCGCCGCAAGCTTGTTCACAGCCTCCAGCGCTCTGGCGGCGATGACCATCATATCCTGCCGGGTAATGTCCCCTCGCGGATTGAATCGCCCATCCTCCAAGCCGTTGATAATGCCCAGCTTTTTGGCGATAGCCAGTGCCTCGTAATAATAATCATCCGGCTGCACATCGGTGAAGCTTCCTTCATATCCGGCCTTCAGGCCCAAGGCCCTGACCATCAGCACCACAAAATCAGCACGTTTCACATTGCGCTCCGGACTGAAGGTAGTGTCCGTGGTGCCTTGGATAATGCCCTTGGCATACAGCTCTCCGATGGCCTCATCTGCCCATGTAAATCCGCTGTCCACATCTTCAAACACGCTGCTGCCCGGTGCCGGAGCAGGCTGCTGCGGTACTGATGGTGCTTCCGGTCCAGCTGGTGGTGTAACCGGAGGTGTGACGGGCGGCGTTACCGGCGTTCCGGGGGTTCCCGGCGTGACCGGAGGTGCCTCCGGCTCAGGGTCAGGATCAGACCCGGGCTCCTCGCTGTAGCTTAGAGTAGTCGCCATCACTGACGGCCCACTGGTGCTCCAGTTGCCGGCTGCGTCTCCGGCCTGGATCAAGAAGGTATACTCCGTACCTGCCGTTAAACCGGTGACGGTGTAACTGCTGGCCGTACCCTCCGGCTCAGCAAGCACGCTGCCATTCCGGTACAGCTTATAACCTGTTACTCCCTTGTTGTCACTGGCCCCGGACCAGCTCAGCACCAGACTCGTTTGCGTAATCCCCGATGCCGTCAATGTGCTGCCCCCGGTCCACACAGGAGCTGAGGTATCCGGAGCAAGCAGCGTAGTCGCCGTAACCGACGGCCCAGTAGTGCTCCAGTTGCCGGCCGCGTCTCCGGCCTGGATCAAGAAGGTATACTCCGTACCTGCCGTTAAACCGGTGACGGTGTAACGGCCTGCCGTACCCTCCAGCTCAGCGAGCACACTGCCATTCCGGTACAGCTTGTAACCTGTTACTCCCTTGTTATCATGGGCACCGGACCAAGCCAGCACCAGCCCCGTTTGCGTAATCTCCGACACCGTCAGTGTGCTGCCTCCTGCCCACACAGGAGCCGATATATCCGGAGCAGGCAGCGTAGTTGCCCTAGCGGAGGGACCGTTTTCCGTCCAGTTCCCGGCAATATCCCCCGCTTGAACCGTGAATAGATATTCTGTCTCCGGGGCAAGCCCCGTCACCCGGTAGCTGTACACCGACCTGGTGACCGCCCCGCCGCCATACACGGACCCTGTCACAGACGGCGAGTAAACCGTTTGCGACACCGTGAGAAGCGGATCACCAGCGACAACCGTCAGCGGCAAGTGAATCACGCCGTTATAGATCCGGTATCCGGCTATGCCGCTTTCATCCTCTGCCTCCGTCCAGCTAAGAAGTGCCTCCGTGCTGGTAACCCCTGTCACGTCCAGCCTGCTGCCCTCCGGCCATACCGGCGGGGCCACATCTGCGGCAGAAGGAGTAACAACGGAAACGGCAGGGCCGTTAACACTCCAATTGCCAGCCTGATCCCCCGCTTCAATCTTGAAGGTATAGGCTGTAGCCGGCTTCAATCCAATTACCCGCCAGCCGTACACATCTCCCGCCACCGTAACCGGCTCCGCATCCACTCCGTTGTAGATCCGGTATCCGGCTATGCCGCTTTCATCCTCAGCCGATGTCCAGGATAACAGCGCACCTCCGCTGGTTACCTCCACGGCCTTGACTGAACTGCCCTCCGGCCATACCGGACTTTTTTTGTCATCTCCTTCTCCTCCGAGCAGGGTAATCGTGGGGACGTTGAGAACCGCCTTTCCTTTGGTGAAGACAACTGAATACGGGTTGCCGCTGCCGGAGATCAGCCCCTGCACCCCAAGTGCCTTCAGCTCGCTGTGCTGATCCAGCCATTGCTGTGCTTTGGCCTTCAACGACGGATCCTGATTCGGCGTGTTTGGAACGGTAATGGAGCTTCCGATCAGTGCCGCCGCTTGCTCCACAGCCACCTGGTCGGGACTGATTGTTGTGTTTCCCGAGGATTTGGACAACGTCACATTAGAGAACGTAATCTGCAGATCTGCCGTGGAGCTGACGTTGGTTCCGTACAGCTGCAGCTTGGCATTGGTGAAGAAAGCCGGCGTGTACGTGGTAGGCACAGTGGCTCCCGGGCTTCCGCTCATAATGGTGTAGCTGGCGCCTCCGTTTGTGGAGAAATACCCTTGCACATCATTTCCGGTTTTCACTACGCGCAGATAATAATCCGTTCCGTTGAGGCTGGTCTGGCTGGTAGTATTGCTTTTGGTTTCACTGCCTGTTTTGCCAGAACTGTTCACCTTGACGCTGTTTCCTACCCGGATGCCGTTTAACCTGAAGAACTCCCCGGTGGAGATATTGCTGATCCCCAACCCTACCTGAGTGCCGTCGGTAAAAGAGGAATCGCTTAAGGCCTTATTCACGCTGATCTTCGCCGTTAAGGTCCAGTTGCCCTCGGCTGAGCCAGGGAATTGCAGCATATTGCTGCTGTCGGGGTAAGCGGCATCTCCCTTAACTCCAGCCAGTGTAACACTGCCGGAGGAATTAAACGCCAGAGCCTGCTCCGGTTGAACCGGATTGGCAATGGTCCAGCCAACCGGCAAGCCGCCGGCAAAACTGATCACCTGGGTGGTGGAAAAGGCAATCGTATAGGTTTTGACCTGTTGGCCTTTCACAAAACGGACAATGGCCGTGCCGCTGGTGCTGTCCGCCTGGGAAATGCTTACCCTGGTGTTAGGATCAGTGGAAGAGGCGGTTACTACCGGAATGGTCTCGCCTGTCACCAGATAGGAATAATCGTATTTATTGGGATCAAAATTGGCCGGTGGCGCTCCATTAACCATTACCGTATAAGTAGGAATGAACTGTGGCACCAGTGAAAGCTGGTCGGCGTACAGGATATTGGCATCCTTGGCGAAAACCGCCAATGCAACCTTCGCTGTCCCCTCCGGCTCTTCATATACGAAGGAAGTGCCGTCACTTTCATGCCAATCCGCCACCTTCACCATCAAGGGCTGGAAGTTGCTTAGGCTCATAGGGCCACCCTCCAGAACGCGCCCGATAAAAGCACCGTTGCTCCAGTACCCGGCATCTCCCGCTTCACGGACCGGATATGGCTCCGGCATATCACGGCCGCTGATGGGCTTCATGCCCAATTGATTGCCCTGGCTGTCGTAATACACCAGCGCAATTTCCACATCTCCCGGCTGCTCCGCAGCCACATCGAAGCTTTCCGGGCGGCTCTTCATGGACAGGAAATAACCCTTGAAGTCGTAGCTTTCCCCCTTCTCCAGCTTGCCGGTGACATCCTGCCACATACCGTCATACTGGCCCGGTGCTTCCGTGCGGTTGGCGATTTTGGCCGAGCCGGCTACCTTGGAGGTGGAGCCATTCTTCAGGTACCGGGAGAGCCCGGAATAGCTTTGAATGGTATCTGCGCTCAGAACTGGCCCGGTTACGGTGCGGGTGAAGACACCGTTGTCATATCGGCCCGTAGTCCAATTATCTGCCGAAGCCGCTGTAGCCGTGTCAAAATCCCCGTTCAGGAGAAGATTGCCCGGTATGGCAACCGTAGAATTGTTGGCCGCTGTACTCCAGTCGGAATCATTGGCCCCAAATAAGAAACGGTCGATTACAACAGATCCTGCGGATGCGGACACAATATACAGATCCTTCAGCCCGTAAGCACTGAGGTCCCCGGTTTCCACCATGTCCTGATACTTGCCGAACTGGCTTCCCGCAGGTACGTTGATATCAGCTACCTTGCGGCCCTTGGCCATAATGTCGCTTGCCCCGGCCACAGCTGTTCCCGGCGGAAGCACATAAGCCTCAAGACTGCCGCCTTCAGCGGATTTGGCCTGTGCGGTCAGATACAGGAGATGCCGACGCACAACACCGCCATTGGCGGAGCCGTCTGCAAAGTTCAAATTTTTGTACGCCAGATAGCCGCTGTTGGCAAGTGTAACGGCTTCATTGCTCCGTCCGGCGTTCCCTGTTGTATCCCCGGTTATCCCGTTATCATTGCTCTCGGCTTCCAAGGAGGAGAAAATATCCCGTTCCCCGTCCAGGCCGTTGAAGCTGGCATAGGTGCCGTTGGAGGGAACCACAGTAACAATACTGGCGGAGGGGATATCGATGATGAACTTGCCTCCACTGACGGGAATGGTCCCCAGCTTCTTCTGATTTTCGCTGCCGGTTGTGCGGAACACCGTCACGCTGTTGGTTCCGGCGGGGAAATCCTGCAGGGTAAACGCCAAGGGTTGGACGCTGTCGTCATTTTTGGCATTGGTGATGGTAATGGAATAATCCTTGCTCTTGTCATTCTTGAACCCGACGATATTGATATCCTCCACCGGGCTGCGGGTCACATCCATTCGTTTGTCGCCGGGGTTCATAAACCGGGAGAAATGCCCGTAGCCGTAAAACCGCTTAAAGATCCGGTATTCCCCGGTAAGGGTGCTGGTCCGCCCCGGCTCCTGCTGGGAGTTGTTGGTGACGAAACGAATCAGATCGGAACCGTCCGCCCCGTTGCTGTCCCACATGCTCCACCAGACGAAGCCGTTAAAGCCGGGATTGCTGGTGAACATATTGGTCATCAAGTTCGACCAGCGCACAGCATCGTTGATATTTTGGTTGCCGTACCGCTGGGTGTACGCCCCGGCGGAGCCGTCCCCGGTATCCTGGTTCATAAATTCGGCCTGCCACAGCTTGTAACGGGTCAAATATTCGGGGTACTTGGCACTGTCGGTGGTGTAATCCAGAGGCCGCTGGGCAAAATCCCCAGTATGATACAGCTTGTTTTCATCAGTACCGATACCAACCGTTCCATACAAGTGGGTGGTGAACACATCCAGAAACGGATTTTTCGGCGTTGCCGTTGCTTCATCCGTTTCGGAGAAGACCTTCCCGCCTCTGCTGATGGACGCCGCCAGATTCGTGCCATCCACAGCCGCCAGTTGAGGTGTGAAGTCGATAGCCTTGCCCTTGGGGTCCTTGATTTCAAATAAGGCGCCGCCGGGCTCCACAGCCTTCTTCAGGGAGGGACCTACGTAAACGTCAATGATTTCCTTGACATAATCAGCCGTTCCCCCGGCCAGATCCACCTCGTTGAAGGGATTGATGTGGGTGATAGGAATGCCCCATTGCTCCCACATGCCCTTGATGTAATGAACCAGATAATCCGCGAAGGCCTGGTAATAAATTTTCACATCCTTGCCGTCAATATTAGCCATGTCGCTGCGGATGATTTTGCTTGGCGCATTGGTGGAGGAATTGCTCATCCAGTAGGGCACGGTCCATACGCAGGCATAAAATTGCTTCACCCCATATTGCTGGGCCTGCAGCATGGTCCATACCTGGTCGAAGTCGAACAGCTCCTTCCGGGTGCGGGAGGTATTCTTGATCACCACTGGAGCCTCTCCCGGTGCGCTGAGCAAATTGGTCGGACCGCCACTATCATTGCCGATGGGTATATTCCAGGACGGATAATTCCAGACGAAATCCGTAAGCGGCACCAGCGTTCCCTTGGGATGCTCCGGCTCCACCGGCCAGATGCTGTCCGTATTGCCGTCGTAATACCGGTTTTCCGCTTCCATTTTATAGCCGTATTGCCCTGCAGTGCCTCTCATGGGGATAGCATTACCGCCTATGTCGAAGCCCGGTTTAGTTACGTCGGCCAATAGACCGGTCACCGGGTTGAAGCCGGGACTGGAGGCGGTTCCGTTGGCAGTGAGACCTCCGTTGTCGCCGATGATGACCCGTACAATATCATGCCCTGTGCCGTTTTTCTCATCGAAAGTCAAATTGAGCAGCTTACGGACGGTATCCTGGTGTCCGGCAGTCGCCAGCTGCATCATATGAACGGAATCTGTATAGGCATACGCAGCGCCTACCCCGTCCATCGTCTGATGCGTATCGTACCAGCTGGCGGTTACCGGGGCGGCAGCCGCCGCCTGAACCCGGGTGGCGAACGGAGCCGGAGCGGCGATGGATGCCGCCAGCGCCATCACTGTCACAGAAGCCAGTGTCTTTCGCCGGATGAAATTATTCATGTTTTGCAATTCCTCCTTTGTTTTCTGAATGCGCTTACAAACCCTTCAGAAGCACTGCGTCCAAGCTGATACCATCGTAACAACCCCCTATTCAACTTTAAATAGGAGGAATGCACGAATCATTATAAAATAGCACGAAGATTTCCTTATTTGATTAAATCGGTGGGATTCATTCCTGTGAGCTTCTTGAAGAGAGTGCTGAAATACGGCACATTCTTGTAGCCTACCTGCTCAGCCACCTCATACACCAGCAGATTTCCTACAGTCAGCAGCTCCCGGGCTTTTTCAATCCGGACGCGGGTCAGATAGGTATTGAAGGTCTCCCCGGTAATATTCTTGAAAATAATGGAAAGATGATTCCGTGAAATAAAAACCTTGTCCGACAGATCAGCCAGCGTCAGATCCTCCGCATAATGCTCATGGATATATTGGGTCATAAAATCCACTACCTTGCGGTGTTTGCTGCTGCCCTTCCACTGCCTGCTGCCGCAGATGACGGATATCTTCTCCTGAAGCCACAGCTGCAGCTGCTCCGGCTGGGTCAGCTCCTTAATTTCTCTGGCGATGAGCTCGTTGTTAAACAGCTCCTCCAGCACCTGCCCCACCTCATACAAACAATACGCAATAATCCCCCACAGCTCGCTGCCCAGCATCCGGACGTAATCCGGCGTTATTCCCGCCTGATTCCGCAGCCCGCTTGTCAACTCGGCCACCAGCTGCTGAGCCTCCCCCTCCTGGGCGGACTTGATAGCGTTAGCCAGCTCATAGGAAACCTTTACCGGCAGCAGAACAGCCGGATTATCCCCGCTCTCCCCGATTCCCCTATACACGAACAATTCGCTGCTGCCGGGCACCCGGGTGTGCCGGGTATCCATAGCCCGGAAGGCCTCCTCCGTGGAATCCGGAATACGGGTCCAGACGGTTTTGATGCTTCCAATCCCCACCCGGCAGGCCAGCTTCAAATAGCTTTGGATGCTGTCGATGATGCGGGCCCCCAGCTCCTCCATGGCTTTATGGGTCTGTTCGGTCTGGCCTGCCTGTGGATGGATAATAAGCACGGCCCTGGTGCTGTGAAGCTCCGCATATTCCACAAATGGAAAGGTTCTCCGCGCCCATTCGCAGACAATATTGCTGACGGCAAACCGGAACAGATTCCAGTCGGACAAGGAGCATTGGCAGGCCCTGCCCTCCCGGACCAGCTCGATGCCCATCACCGCATGGTGGCAGCTTTCCCAGTAGCGGTAAGGTTTGGGCAGATGTGTGCCGTAGGAGCTGTCCAAGGTCCCCACCGCCGCGGAGCGAACCCATTCCTTCTCGATGAAAGGTTCGTAGAGCATCAGCTTCTGCTCCAGCTCCCCCTGCTTCATCCGTTTCTCCTCCTCCGCCGTCAGCTCCTGGATAACCTTGGCGAGGATGGTCTTCAGTGTCGGAATGCTGATGGGTTTGGATACATAATCGCTGACGTTAAAGCGCAAGGCCTGGCGGGCATATTCGAAGTCGGAATAGCCGCTCAGTATAATGAACTTGCCGCTGAAGCCTTCCTTGCGCAATTGCTCGATCATATCCAGACCGTTAATCAAGGGCATATAAATATCGGTAATGACAATGTCCGGCTGGGCCGAACGGATGATGTTCAGCCCATCTGCCCCGTTCATGGCTTCGCCCGACCATTCCGCATCCAGCTCTTCCCAGGGAATGGCCCGTTTCATCCCCTGCAGCACCTGGCGCTCGTCATCGATAATCGCAATTTTCCACACTGTCCTTCCCTCCTCACATTTCCTTGACTGGGGGCTCCGCCAGCAAAGGGAGCAGAATCTCTGCCCGGGTTCCCCCTTCTTCGCGCTCTGTCAAAGCCACACTGTAGCCGTCCCCGAAATATCCGGCAATCCGTTCCTTGACATTGCGCAGTCCATAACCGCCAGTATGGCGTTTCTTCGGGTTCTCTGCCCCCTGCTTCAGCCCGATGCCGTCATCCAAAAGGAGAATCTGAAGCGCCTCTTCCTGGCGGCTGATCCGGATTTGCACATTTCCCGTCAGCCTGGCATTAAAGCCGTGCACAATGGAATTTTCCACAAAGGGCTGCAGCGTCAGCTTGGGGATATACAGCTCCAGCACCTCTGGCGGAGCTTCTATGGAATAATCAAGCCCTTCCCCCCAACGGAGCTGCTGAATCTTCAGATAGCAGGTAATATGCTCCAGCTCCTTCTCCACGGTGATGAAGCTGTCCCCGTTGGACAGCCCGATGCGGAACATCTGTCCCATCAGCTCCAGAATCCGGCTCAGCTCGTTTTGCCCTGCTTCAATAGCCATCCAGTTCAGCTGGTCCAGCATGTTATACAGGAAGTGGGGGTTGATGTTCGCCTGGAGGGCCTTGATCTCCGCCTTCCGCTGCTGCTCATACCGGCGCTGCAGGGATACATACAGCTCCTCAATCCGCTCATTCTGCTTCCGGTAGCCTGCAAATAAATAGCCGAACTCATTCTGGTAATCGGAGGGCAGATTCACTTTTTTGCCCCCAAGGGAATAGGAAGTCATGGCTTGCACCAGGGTTTTGATGGGTTTGGTAAATTGTCTGCTCAGATAAAGGGTCAGCGCCAATACCAACAGCACCGCTGCAACACCGATGATGCTGATAGCCTCAGCCAGCCGGACGCTGCCGGAGGTGATCTGGCTCCAGGAGGTCATCTCCACCAAAGCCCAGTTGGAGTTGGCCAGCTTGGAATACACCAAGAGGGAATCCTTCATCCGGGAATTGCCTTTTATATGAACATAACCGGATTGCTCCGTTTTCATATTGACCCATTGGCTAAGCTCCATCTGCTCCAGAGTTTTGCCAACCTTGAGGAACTCCTGGCCGTTCATGTCCGTCATAATCCGGTTGGAGCCGCTGGTGTGCCCGGTAAGCAGGGTACGAATTTCATTGGCCTTCACATGAATGACCACCACGCCCACAAGCGCAGTATCATTAAACAGGATTTTCCGTCCGAAGCTCAGCACCGGCACATTGCCCTGGAAGCTGGGAATTTCATGCTCCGCCGTCCACGCAGAATCACTTTTGTCCAGATATCTGGTCCAGCCCTCCTTGTCCAGCTCCCGGATATCCTGGAATTGGATGTAGCTGTTGGCTTCGTTCTTTAGCGGACGCTCCATATACAAATCGATGCCTTGGATAATTGGAATGGAATAGGTCAGATTGGCAAGGGTATTCTGGACATTGACAATTTTGCGGTAACGGTCAAATTCGTCCTGATTGTTGCGGAGAAGCGCTATCATTTCGTTATCGCGTGAGGTGGACAGGGAGAGCTGCTCAATCATCACAAGCCGGGTGGTAATCTCGTTGTTCAGCTCATCCAACAGCTGCTGCTGATAGTGGGAGGTGGTGGCGACCAGGGTTTTGGATGAAATGTTGTAGCTGACATAGATGATGCAGGCCAGCACAGCAATCATCAGAATGGAAAAGCTGCGGAAAAACAGGCTGTCGATGCGGAATTTCTTGAAGGGATTCGTCATCCGGCAAGTCTCCCCAGATTATGATTCAAGAGCTGCGAGGAAATTAGTACCCGCTTTTGCTGATAAAATCTCCACGGTTTTGGGAGTTTTGTCAGCAAATTAGCGGTACTTTATTTCGTCGCAGTCTCTACGGTGCACGAAACGGTAAAGCTGCGAATGGGACTTCGTGGCTTTACCGTTTATGGTTAACGTGGTTAACTTATCCAGGATTATCTTACCCTTTAATTCCCGTGGTGGCAATGCCCTCCACAAAATAACGCTGCAGGAACATAAAGACTATTGTGGCCGGCATAATGGAGACCAGAGACATGGCCAAAAGCTGCCCCCACTGTTGTGCGGATTGGGCGTCGTTAATCATCCGCAGGGCCAGTCCCACTGTATATTTGTCCACGGAGTTCAGGTACAGGAGATGTCCGAGGAAATCATCCCAGTTCCACAGGAAGCAGAAGATCAGCACCGATACAATAGCCGGTTTGGTTAGCGGCATCACCACCCGCCAATAAATGCCGAACCAGGAGCAGCCGTCAATTTTGGCGGATTCATCCAGGTCCTTGGGGATCCCCCGGATAAACTGGATCAGGAGGAATACGAAGAAGGTTCCGCCTGTACCCGCCGCCACCAGATGGGGAATGACGAAGGGAAGATATGTGTTGACCCATCCCAGCTGATGGAACATGGCGTACTGGGGAATAATGAGCACCTGCCCCGGCATCATCAGCGTCATCATCAGAATGGAGAACCAGAACTTCTTCAGGGGAAAGTCCAGTCTTGCAAATCCGAAGGCCACCAGAGTGGTGGACAGCAGAGTTGCCAGAAGAACCATCGCCTCCAAGCCGAAGGTGTTCAGATAAAAGTCGGTGAAGGAATGTCCGGGAACGGAATTCCATCCGTCGGTAAAATTGCTCCACTTGGGTATCGAGGGGAAAATCCCCGGGGAACCCAGCTCCTCATTGGATTTCAGCGAGGCCCCAACCCACCATACTAAGGGATACACCATAATGGCACTGAATACAATCATGAGGGTATGCCGGATGACAGAATGCCATGTTTTGGTCATTTGGACTTCCTCCCTGTTTCCGTTTCGTAGAAGACCCAATACCTGGAGGTCCCTGCAATAATGACGGCTACCACCACGATCATTGCCAGCATCACCCACGCCAGTGCAGACGCATAACCCAGCTGATAACGGCTGAAGGCGCGTTCGTAGAGATACAGCGCATACACGTAGGTGGAGTTCATAGGACCGCCGTTGGTAATCACGAAGGCCGAGGTGAACATCTGGAAGGAGTTGATGACGCCCATAATCAGATTGAAGTAAATAATCGGCGACAGCATGGGCAGCGTAATCTTGAAGAACTGGGTAAGCTTGTTGGCGCCATCCACGGATGAAGCCTCATATAAGTCATTGGGAATCTGCTTCAGTCCGGCCAAAAAAATCACCATCGCGGAGCCGAACTGCCACACGGTCAAGAGGATCAGCGTCCATAATGCCGTGCCGGGGCTGGTGATCCATCCCCTCCCCTGAATGCCGAAGGTGCCCAGAATCTCGTTAAAAATCCCGTCAACTCCAAAGATATTGCGCCACAGAATGGAAACGGCAATGCTTCCGCCGATGAGCGAGGGGAAATAAATCGCCGTGCGGTATACTGACAATCCCCGGATGGCCTTGTTGAGAACCACCGCAACCAATAAGGCAGCCACCAGCTTCAGGGGCACCGATGCCAGCACATATTGGAAGGTGACCCGGACGGAGGTGGTGAACCGGGTATCATCCGTGAATATCCGGGTATAGTTGTCCACACCCACCCACTTCATCGGCTCCAGCAGCGTGTAATTGGTAAACGAATAATATAGGGACAGGAACATGGGATACGCCGTCAAACCCAGGAAACCGATGAGCCAGGGGGCAATAAACAGGTACCCGGCCACTGGCGCCTCCCAGCGGTTCAGAAATCTGCGTTTCTTCTTGACAGCAGCGGCGTTGGCGGCTGTAGCTGTGGATTGGTTCAAGCAAGATCACCTCTGCACTTTCCTCAAAATCTTGTTTTATAGCTTCATTATATAAACCCCTCCTCCCGTCCTAAAGTAGGCAAATCATCGAATTATTTCACTATTTAACGAAAAAAAAGAAAGAGCGGCCGCAGCCGTCCCTTCCTTTTGCGAATCAGGCCTAAATCAGGCGTCCGGTCTCATCACCGATCATGCTTTTCCGATCCCCGCTCCCAATAATCGCCTGCCAGGCTTTCAATAATGCAGCCGCTGGCCCACGGCATCAGGGCGAACCAGGTGCTGGCGGGAGAGCCGTCGGCGTAGGTTTCCGTTACCAGCCCTTCAGAATGGCAGAACCGTTCGGACATCCAGCCTTTTTTGCCGTAATCAAATTCCATATCATACCGGTTATAGGTTTGGCAGCCCCAAGCAGCGGTATCCAGCATCCGGTCCCGGACGTAAGCATCACCGGTCTGCTCCGCATAATACAGCATCTCGTCCACCACATTGCTGGACATGGGATGAATATGGGGGTTGGCGGTGGAGGTGACGCTTCCTCCGCAGCTGGACCACCCAAGTGTGCTTAATGGCGGCACCTTCACCGGGGAGTTGTAGCAGAATTTGAAGGTAAACTCGTAATCCAAGGCAGCCCGCATATGCTCCAGATACACCGGCTCACCGGTTATGGCATGAAGATAACGCAGCGCCTTGATGTACGCCAGAATCCCCTCCGAATCCACTGCCTTGTCGGCATCCAACGGGGCTCCGTAGCATTCCATCCGTCTTACATAGGCATGATAATAATGCGCCTCGCTTTGCTTCAGGCTGTCCAGGTGAGTTCTGTCGCCGGTGAGCCAGCTCCAGTACGCTATAGCTGCCATTGCCCAGGTGCCGCAGAAGGCATCATACTCCAGACCGGCTCCGGTTTTTTCGGACAGAATATAGGGATATTCATGATCCGCATTCTGAGTGCCCTCAAGCCGCTGGAGCACCCGGGTGGCGAACACCAGCCAGTTCTCATGAACGATCCCCGCAAACCGCTGCTCGTATTCATATGCCTTGAGAAGGTAATACATAGCCTGTCCAGCCAGATATGAGGTATGGCCCGGTGTGTGCATGCCGTCAAACCACCAGCCGTGGTTGGACCATTGGCCGTTGCTGTACGTTTCGAAGGGCAGCCCTGTGGCGGGGTTCAGGGAATGCTCCACCACTTCTTCAATAAAGGCCAGCGCCTGGCGCCGCATTGGCTCCTGCCCGAGCCTGTGGGATGCCATCAGAAGGGGAACGGCCACGGACAGCCCATTGGTCCAGGTAAGAGAAAAGATCTTGTTGTACCGGTACCCGCCGGGAGCTGCTTCATCCTTAATGACAAAGCCCGAATAGCTTTTTTCCCCAGGCAGCCAGGCGTATTGATGCACCGCCCCCGCCAGATCGGCAACTGCTGTTTCCGGCTCCGCCCCCTGACGCGGGTTTTGGTGGTACAGGTAATAAATGTTCTGAAGAGCAGCATTTACGCCCAATTCGGATTCCGCCCCATACGCGTACAGCAGCATACCAAAGGTTACAGCTTCACCCGGCTCCAGCCCGAAGCAATTGTCAGCAAGAGGTGCACGTTCCTTAACCAGTGTTGCCTTGATGAACAGCCAAGGGGCATTTTCGTAGCCAAGAGTATAACCCACCGTACCTTTGGCGATGGAGCAGCTGTAACCCCCGTACTGGTAAAAATCCCCCTCTTCATCGGGCCTCCACTGCCGTATTGCGCCTTCACTGCGGATAAAATACGGGCTGGCGCAAAGTCCGTAGACCATACCGCTGTCATAGGCAAAAGCCGCCGGATGGGAAAGCCGGTCGCTTCGCACCATCCACCAGGGGGAAGCCGGACGGGACGGATTCCCTTCCCGCAAACGTGGGAACTCCTTGGGCACATGAAGAGGCGCCTCCCCGCGGTTAGTTCCGTACATGAAGGAAGGCAGGAAAAAACGCGGGCTGGTTTTGGCGAAGGGCAGCTCCACATGAATCACCCCCGCCCACTCAGCGCCGGCCTCATTCCGGATCGTAATATCTGCACGGTACGGGTCCTGGGGGCCTCCTGTGCCTCCGGCAATATGAATGGACGGGCTTAATCCATGACCGGTTAGCCCGGTATATTCCGACTGGTCCTGCCCTTGGCTTCTTGCAGTGAGAATCAAGTCCATAATAACCTCCAATATTGCCACCAACTTTATTCAGTGGTAAGATAAATTCATTTTAGAATAAGCTGATGCTGTTTTCATTGCGCTTCTTGCAGTTATTATTGCGCGAACAGATATGGAGGGCCATGATGAGCGGCGATCATGATTTTCTGTATGATCCTATCGGCCGGGAGCTTCTTTATCTTCACCGGGTCACCACCTGCAATCAGGGAACCTTTTACCACCGGCATAATGCTTACGAGATTTATTTTTTTCTCCGCGGGAATATCCATTTCTATGTGGAGAATCAATGCTACCGCCTAAAACCCGGCGATCTTATTATCCTGACCCCCGAGGAAATGCACCGCTCCTACAACCTGGACAATTCGGAGTATGAACGGATTACCATCAATCTGCACAAATCGTATCTGAACCGTCTTTCCACCCCGGCTACAAACCTGTCCCACTGCTTCGACTATAGGCCCAAGGGAAAAAGCAACATTGTCCATTTGGACGAAAACCGGATGCGGCAGTTCCTGGGTTATACCGGTATGCTGGAGCAGCTTATTCATTCCGGAGCCTACGGGGCGGATGTGGGCATCAACGCTGCCGTAAGCCAGCTTATGGTGCTCATCAACGCTGTTTTCCAGAGCACCACCTTCCATGCGGACGATATTATGCCGGAGCTGGTGCGCAACACCATGGATTACATCGAAGCCCATTTGCATGAGGATATCAGCCTGGAGAGTCTAAGCGAGGCCTTCTACCTGAACGGCACTTACATCAGCAGGCAGTTTAAGAAACATACGGGCCTGACGCTCCGCTCCTATATTCTGGACAGGCGTGTGGCGCTAGCCAAGACTTGTCTGAGCGAAGGACTGAGTCTGTCGGAGACATGTTATCAATCGGGCTTTGCCGATTATTCCAATTTCATCCGCAGCTTCACCAAGCTTGCCGGGACGTCTCCCGGCAAATACGCCAGGAAAATGAAGGGACCGGCGGAATAGGTGTGTGAAAACAAATAACCGAAGCGTCAATTTCCCGCTCCGGCGTTTTTCGTTTATTTTTCGTAGGATTTGGCTGCGGATTTCAGCTGGTCAAAGGCTTGCTCCGGTGTAATCTTGCCGAAGGTCAGCTGGTCTCCCACCAGGGTCCAATCCTTGTCGATGAAGTTGGTCCAGCCGCTGGTGGAATCCCAGGTTTGGCCGTCTTTTTCCGTTGCCCGGAGAAGTCCCAGGCCAATTTTGTCCGCATCGCCCAGGTTGGACTCCAGCAGGCTGGCCATTTCCTTGTTCGCGGGCAGACCGCGGACAGTAGTCAGGATCTTGGCTGCTTCGGGATCATTCACAAACCAGTTGACGAACTTTTTCGCTTCCTCCTGCTTCTTGGAGCTTGCCGTAACCGCCAGATACATGGAAGGCTTCAGCCAGCCGCCTGCCTCAGTGGAACGGGGCATGGTGGTCAGTGCATACGCGCCTTTCTTCAGGCTGTCATAGGTGGCATAACCGCTGGAGAAGCAGTAACGTACCAGCACCTTGCCGTTCACCAGCAGGTCCAGCTTGGGATCATTCTCCTTATCCGATGCATTCACATCGGCCGGGGGAACCAGCCCATCCTTGCGCAGCTCCTCGAATTTCTTGGTCCATTCCAGGAATGTAGCCTGATCCACATGGAACTTGCCGTCGGTGGAGACTACCGGACCCTTACCTTTGGCGTATTGGTAAGCGGAATAGACGAAATAGTTGCCGCCGTAATCCTTGGTGAAGTAGGTGCCGCTGGGCAGCTTGGCTTTGGAATCCTTGGCCAGGGCGAAGAAATCATCCCAGGACCAGCCGTTGGCCGGGTTCTTGATGGCCAGCTTATCCATGGCCGCTTTGTCGTAGATCATCCCGAAGGCAACCGATCCCAGCGGAATCCCGTATTGTTTGCCTCCGGCCTGTCCCCCTGCCATCAGCTTGGGGTCAAACTTGCTTACATCCACCGCCGGAGTCAGCTCCGCCAGCTGCTTGCGTGCGGCCCAGTCGGGGGTCCAGCCCGGATCAAGCTGAACAATGTCGGGGGCATTATTGGCAGCCGCCTGGGTGGACAGCTTATCCAGATAACCGTCCATACCCGAATATTCCGGCTCGAAGGTCACATTGGGGTTGTTTTTGGTATACAGCTCAAGTGCCTTCAAGGTGGCATCATGGCGGTTCTGGGCGCCCCACCACATAATTCTCAGCTTTACCGGCTGGGCCGAAGCCGTTGGCGCAGCGGTTGCGGTTGCGGCTGCCGATGCCGCAGCGGTTGGTGCTGCGCTGCTTGCAGCATTTTTGTCATCGGTTCCGCCGCAGCCAACCAGCGTTCCCGCCAAGGCGGCTGTTGAAGCCAGCACAGCCAGAGAGCGCTTCCATCCATTCATTTTTACCCCTCCAGATATTCTTAATGGCCTTTCATGATCCTATAGTACCAACTCCCCCCAGCGATTTATATAAGAGAGATGCACGATTTGTTTTAAAATCCCCCGAAAAAGCCCCCGTCCCCATCCATACAGTAGAAGCTCTCCGGGGGGGCTGGCTTTTGGAGGGGGCATATAGGGCGGGGGCATAGGCCGCTACATAAGAGTACATAGGCGGGGGCTTAAGGCCGTTACATAAAAGTAAATTAGGCAGGACATTGGGCGGGCGCATAGGAGCGTTCATAGCGGAAGGCGAAATTCTCCTATTGCAGGAAGTATGGGGAAATTCCAGAAATAAGGGAAGCTTATTTTCCCTTATTTCGTATATTCTTCCCAGTTTTGGAGCCTAACAGGAACAATAAAGGAAAGCAGACTTACCCTATTGCCGCATATGTGGTTGTTTGGGCCGGTTAGCGGAAGCAAGCCTTGCTTTATTCTTTGCGGACACCCCGGCCGGAGCATGGACCGGTGTTTTATCCGGTTAACGGAAGCAATTTTCCGTTAATCTCCGGGCAGAAGCATTATCACGGGGAATAGCGGAAGCATACTTCCGCTAAGCTCTCTCGGGCAATGGTTTTCCATGGGATACGGGATGGGTTAACGGAAAACCCCTTCCGTTATTCGTGTCCATACCCTCGCCGGAGAAGCGGTAACGGAAAATCCCTTCCGTTATTATCATTCGCGCCCTCTCCCACTTCCCGCTGTAACCTCAAAAAAACCGGCGTCCGCCTCCCGGCTGCGCATAAAGCGCAAACCCGGGTAAACAGCCGCCGGCTTGATTAATGGTGCAGAGCGTTGCAGCTTCCTTACCAGAACAGCTCGCCATGTCCCAACAAACGGGACAGGCCTTCCACAAAATAATAATCGCCATAGATCAGCGGCACATCCATATTCTTGCGCTCCGGGTAGTGGCTGGTGCCGTGAAGGATCAGGCCTTCCTCTTCCTCAGAGTCCCAGGTGCCGTAGTTGGCATAGAGGGAATGGAGAATACGCTCCCCGGCCTGGCGGTACAGGTCCGCCTCCAGCCCATCCACCTGCTCGGCTATAAGCAGCAGGCCGCAGGCGGCACAGGCCCCCGCAGAGGAATCCCGGTAATGGGGCACATCCTCCGGCAGACGGAAATCCCAATGGGGCACATGATCCTCCGGCAGATTGGCGATGAAGAAGTGGGACACCCGCTTGGCTGCTTCCAGGTAACGGATATCACCGGTATGCTTGTAGGACAGCGCCATGCCGTAGATGGCCCAGGATGCGCCGCGGGACCAGGCGGAATCCGGGGCGAAGCCCTGTCCGCCGTTGACGGAAACCTGCTCCCCCGTCTGCGGATCGAAGATCACAATATGATTCACCGAGCCGTCCGGCCGGATAAAATGCTCCAGCGCCGTATCCGCATGGCGAATGGCAATATGGCGGTAGCGGGGGTCGCCTGTCAGCTCCGTTGCCCAATGGAGCAGGGACAGGTTCATCATACAATCGATGATGGCCCAGCCCGCATTCTCCTGGCCTTCATGCCACGGGTTCCAGGCCCGGATATAGTTGCCCTGCACATTGAACCGTGCAGCCAACAGATTTGCTGCCAGCAAGCCCCGGCGTTTGGAATCCTCAGCTTCCGCGGCGCCGAGAATCTTGTAGCGGGCCACACTAGTCAACGTCCACATAAAGCCGATATCGTGATCCAGCCTGTAGTAGTCCGCAATGACGCCATCCAGCTGCTTTTCGCAGGATTCGGCCAGCTCCCGCAGCTGCGCATCGCCGGTTTTCCGGTACAACAGCCACAACAGCCCCGGCCAAAAGCCGGCGGTCCACCAATAAGCGGGCTCCAGCTTGTACATCCCGTCCACGCTGGCGTGGGGGAAGCCATCCTTGATCCGTTTGCTGGTCCGTCCAACTTTCTCTACCGTTTTGTCCCATGCCTCCTGGGCCCAATTCTGCGGCAGACTCATAATATCATACCCCTTTATCCATCGAATGTTAAAACGTTTCAACATAATGAAACCCATTTCATTTTACCAGCTTGCGCCAATGTATTCCAGCACATTTTTGAGGCTGCATGAGTCTCCAAACACGCTGCCGACAGTCAGTGAGGATAGTCCAACCGCTTCAGCCACCTTAGTCACCTCAGCACCTCAGTCACCTCTGTCACTCACCTCAGTTACCTCAACTACTATCACTTTAGCCACTTTAGCCACTTCAGTCACCTCAGTTAGCTCAGTCACTTCAGTCACTTCAGCCACCCGTCACTTTAGCAACTTTAGCGACCTCAGTTACCCCGGTCCCGCCGCTAACGGAACTTAGAAGCTGTTAAAAGCCAAAATTCGGTGTTTGCAGATTCTTACGGAACTCAGAAGCTCTTAAACGGGCAAACCGGCAGAAATCGAGCTGAAATACAGCGCTAAGGATCGCTCAGTTCCGTTACAGCGAAAACAGTCCATTTTACGCCGCCTAACGGTCGCTCCGTTCCGTTACAGCAGTAACAACCACTCTTATACCGTCTAACACTCTCTCCGATCCGATCTGCAGCAGAAACGGCCCCATTTTCGCTGACTCACGATCTCTCTGTCCGCTGCACGAAAAGCGCAGCCTGCATAAGAGCCGCTGCTCCCCTCGGAGTTTTCAGACTTTACCTAGAAAAATAGAGAGGATCAGCGATCCTCTCTACCTCTGCCTAAGGCCTGGCGTCAAACCCGCCAGAGCGTGTTTGCTTCCCGCCCTGTTACGGCATTTTACTTCTTGTTGGCGTCAATCAGCTTTTGTGTGCGCTCTTGAGAGTTTTTGATCATCTGATCTACATTCTGCTTGTCGAGAATCAGCTTCTCATATTCCTCGTTGATTACCTTGTACACGTCGGCATTATAGGAGGTCGGCGGCACCAGGGAAGTAGACTTGGCGCTCAGCAGCACCCGCTTCAGGGACTCCTTGTCCACCTTCTCCGGATTCTTCGTACCGGCCAGGATGGTGTCAATGATGGAGCTCAGCTGGTCATCCTTAATTTTGGCCCAGGACGGAACGTATTTCTCTTGGGCAATAACCCCTTCGGTGGTAGCAAACCGGATAAACTGGTAAGCCGCATCCTTGTTCTTGGAGTTGTTGGCCATGGCGTAGAAGTCGGTGGTCACCATGGAATAGGTTTCCTTATCCCCGGCGTTGTTCTTCGGGAACGGAGCTACGGCCACATTGAAGTTCAACGGGAATTGCTCGGTACCGCCGATTTCGGAGTTCATCCAGCTGCCGATGACGATCATGCTGGCCGCTTGGTTGAAGAACTGCGGACGGTAGTTCAGCTTTTGGGAGATCATATCGGTATACGGAGTGGAGGACTTGTCCACCTTCTCCATGTTGTAGCGCAGCTCAATGGACTTGCGGAAGTTCGGGTTGTCCAAATTGGAGGTGCCATCTTCCTTCAGATAGTCGCCGCCGGTAGCCTGGTTGGCCATAGCCAGACGGGTAAACTCCAGCCAGCCGCCGCCTTGGGGGCCGTGGAAGTAGGTGCCGTAGCGTTTGGTAGGGCCTTCGCCCTTGGTCAGCTTTTTGGCATAATCCCGGAATTCATCCCAGGTCCAGTCGGTGGGAACCTTCAGGCCGGCTTCGTCCAGATGGGTTTTGTTCAGGAGCACATACCACGGGTTAAACTTACCGGGCAGCGCGTAATATTTGCCGTTCAGCTTCGTGTCCACCTTGTATTCCTCGGGAACCTTGTAGCCTTCTTTGCTAATATAATCGTCCAAAGGAGCCACCATACCCAAGGCTACACGTTGGGCGTACATGCCGGCCTCACTGAACATAATGACGTCCATTGCTTCATTGGAGGCTGCTGCCAGGTCCAGCTTCTTGGCATATTCCTGGGTGTCCCCTTTTTCGCTCAGGTTGACCAGGTCCACTTTGATGTTGGGATATTTGGTCTGGAAGGCATTGATTACCTTGCTCCAGTTTTGCTGGGCTTCACTGCCGAAGGCATGGAACTTGATGGTTACCTGCTTGTTGGCATCCGGGCTGGCTCCGCCGGTACCGGTATTGGCATCATCTTTTCCTCCGCAGCCTGCCAGCAAACCGGCAGCCAACACGCCGCACAGCAACCCAGCCGTCAATTTACGCTTTTGCATGTAAGGACCCCTCCATATTATGTGAAATGGTGTACAGCGCTTTCTTTCTCTTACTTTTCGAGTATAACAAGGGGCGGAATGGAGCAGATAACGCAATATTTACCTCTCCCGTTGTTATTTTGACTTTTGCAGCCTACGGGCTCAGGAGCTTCCGTTCCGGTATTCCTGAGGGGTAACCCCCGCCTGGGAACGGAACATCTTGATGAAATAGCTGTGATTGTCATACCCCAGCGCTTCACCGATTTTGGCTACCGGCAGGCTGGTCTGGTCCAGCAGCTCCTTGGCCCGCTCCACCTTCATCCGGTTGACGTACTCGATGAAGGTTACACCGGTTTCCTTCCGGAACAGGCGGCTAAAGTAACTGGGATTCATAAACAGATGCTCCGCTACCTCATCCAGGGTGATCCGGCGGTTCAGATGCAGGGTGACATAGTGGATGGCATCCAGCACCTCGGTGCGTTTACTCAGCTCTTTGACTTCCTCCGCCACAACCAGAGAGGATTCAAAGAAATGGACGATCCAGACCTCCATTTCCTCCAGCGTGTCGATTTCCAGCAGCTCTCGGTGGAGAATATCCACCGAAAAATGGTTCCGGAACATCTGCATGGACTGCAGCTTCAGCTTCAGGTCAAGCATCAGCTTCATGGCCCAATCCTTCACCATGTCCGGCCGGAAACGCTCCTCCCGGATGAACTGCATCCAATGGCGGACAACCGGCTCCACCCGGTCCGTTCTGCCTTCGATCAGGATTTCCCGGAAGGCATTAACGGCTTCATCATAGGACGCGAACAAGTCATTGCAGCTAAATACCTGCTTATTTTTCCTTTCCAGCGAATTGCTATACATATAAAAACGCTGTCCGGACGAAGCCAGCAAGCCGTTCAGCTCCTGCTTCAGCTCAGCGGGGGTTTTACAGAGGCTTCCGACTATAAAAGACAGGCAGATTTTGATGGTGCCGTTCACCACCGATTGAATCCGTTTCAGCAGCGCTTCCGCCACATCATACGGATTGGTTTTGATCCCGCCTGACACGGGAGCAATAATGAAGGAACGCAAGGCGTCATAGGTGAAATTAATGTTGCCTGTTTTTTCGTCGGCCAGCATTTCCTCCAGCAGATTATTCACGGCAAAACGAAGTACATCATCCGTGACAAACCGCTGCCGGGCGGAGCGCTGCCCATCAATATAACAAATCACGGGAAGAAAGTCGCCTGCTGTGGACAACCCGAAGGACTCCGCCTCCTCATTCCAGGCCATCTCATTCAAAAGAGGGGAATGCACCATGCCCCGGATAAAGGATTCCTTGTGCTGCTCACGGTTCCGGTCCACCAGCTGCCGGAGCTGGTCATTCTTGATAAAGCGGCTGGATTCCTCGTCCAAGCTGACCTTGAGCTGGCCGAGCAGTGTCTCCAGATCCTGGGGATCCAGCGTATCCTTCACCAGATAATCCTGGACGTTTAGCTTCATGGCCTGCTGGGCATAATGGAACTCGCTGTGACAGGAGAGAATCACCACCCGGACGGCGGGATTCAGCTCCTTCAGCGCCCGGATCAGCTCAAGCCCGTTCAGCCGGGGCATGCCGATATCCGTGACCACAATATCGGGCATCACCCCCTGTGCCGCCTCTAACGCAACCTCCCCATTCTCATAGGTGCCCATCAGCTCCAGTCCCAGCCCGGGCCAGGGGATCGCCTCGGACAACAGCTCCAGCACCGGGTAATCATCATCCACCAGCATTACCTTGTACATTTTGCGGCACCTCCTGACGTGAAAGTTTCTAAGCTTGATCTGCTTGACCTGGCAGAGGCAGATACATGGATATGCATGTGCCCCCTCCTTCTCTACTTTCAATCTCCATATAAAACCCGGACCCGAAGGTCATTTTCATCCGTTCGTACACATTATGAAGGCCAATGCCCGAGAAGCCCCGCTTCTCCCGTCTCTCTGTTTCCTCTCCCCTGGGCTCCGCCAGCCGCAGTCTTAGACGCTGCAGGGCCTCCGCATCCATTCCCTTGCCCGTATCCCGGACCTGAATGCGGATAAACTCCTCCTCCTTGCCGGCATGTACGCAAATCCGCCCTTCCTGCTGGTTCAGTCCATGGATCAGCGCATTCTCAATAAGCGGCTGCAGGCAAAAACGGGGCACTCGTTCCATCAGCACGTCGGCGGCGATATCCACCTCCAGCCGGACCTCCTGCTTTTGCCGCATATTCATCAGCTTCACATAATCAATGGCCGTTTCCACCTCGTCATGGAGGGGGATATTATCCGTATCCTGTATGGTCATCCGCAGCAGCTTGGACAAGGAGCTGAGCATGTCGGCACTCTCCTTGTCCCCGTTCTTCAACACCTTCATCCGGATGGAATTCATCACATTAAACAGGAAATGGGGATTGATCTGGGCCTGGAGCATATCCAGCTCCGCCTTGCGCTTGCGGGCCTGGGTATCCGTGATTTCCCGGATCATATCCGTAATGCGGTCCAGCATCTGGTCAAAGGATTGGCCCAGCCGCCCTACCTCGTCCTGCCCCCGGATGGAGGAGCGTACCTGAAGATCCCCCTGCTGAACCTTCAGCGCTACCCTGTCCAGCCGGACCAGCGGTAAGGTAAAGGCCCGCAGTGCCAACAGCAGCAGACCAAAAAAACCTACGAAGGAAATCAGCTGGAACCAGAACACGTTTTGAAAAATGTCGTTGATTTTGGCCACGGCGGACTTGTAAGGGGTTAAGGAAACCAGCTTCCAACCGGCCATGCTGATAGGCTTCTCCGACACCAGGTACGCTGTCCCGTCCCGATGTATCAGCGGTGTGCCACTCTCAGCCAGGGCTTCTCTCATTTCGGGAAAAGGAGTGCCGATCCGTTCCGTATCCGTATGGGACAAAATCCGGTCATTCCCGTCCAGCAGCAAAATTTCCTGCTCAGTCGGCAAACCTTCAAAATATTGATGAATCAGGCTTTCCATCACGGTGACCACCACATAGCCGTAGATGGCGTTTTTGTCCCCCCGGAGAGGACGGACTGCCGTAAGCTGATACGGATTGGCCGCCTTTTCGCTGCTGAAGGAGGTGGGCATTACCCCCGGCCAATAGGAATTCAGCCCAAACACACTGCCCGATTCCTTGACCCAGTCCTGCTTCAGGAGCTGTTTCGGATCATATTCATATCCCAGATAATTGGCGAAGGTCATGCCGTTGTTCAGCACAATGGAGACAAAGCTTTTTTGCCCCGCCGCCGTCAGACTGCCGATGCTTTTGCGCACCTCGTTGCCTGCCAAAAACTGCACATCCGTCTGCCGGTTCGGATCATACGGCTCCGCCGCCAGATTTTTCAGAAGAAACAGGACATCCTGGTCCACCGTAAAATAGTTCATCAGATACAGCATGTACCGAAGCTCATTAGACACGTGACCCTCCACCAGCTTCAGGGTCTGGTCGGCATTCCTCACCGCCTGGTCCTTCACCGCATCCCGCGTAAGGTAATTGTACACCAGCATGGTTCCCAGCGCCGGGAGCAGAATACATGCCACCGATACCACAATCAGCTTGCTTCTGAAGGACCTGGAGGCAAAGGAAAAGCTATGGCGCCAGCCCATAATTAGTCCCCCTCCCTAAAAGTATCCCCGGCACATTGTCCCATAAAGTGAAATACGCGGGACTAGAGCTTTCACTCTCCGTCCCGCGGTAACCACTTTGTATATCATTGCTGCTGAGTATTCGTTCAGATTACCCTTTGACCCCGCCCAAGGCAATACCTTCGATAACATTCTTTTGGCCGATGATGAAAATAATGAGCAGGGGCAGAATGGCCGACACGGCGGCCGCCATGATCAGGGAGTAGAACTCGCCATTCAGAGAGGCGAATTTCTGCATCGCCAGCTGGATGGTGTACCATTTGTCCGAACGGATAAAAATCAGCGGGTTCTGGTAATCGTTCCAGGTCCAGATAAACCGCAGAATCGCATAGGTAGCCACGGACGGGCGGACCAGCGGCAGGGCAATCTGCCAGAAGATCCGGGCATGGCTGGCGCCGTCGATTTTGCCGGACTCGATATATTCCGTGCTCAGACTCATGAAGAACTGGCGCAGCATGAAGGTGCCCAATACGCTGAAGCAGTTGATGATAATAAGACCCAGCAGGCTGTCGAACAGGCCGATGTTGCGGTACAGAATAAACTGCGGCACCAGAATCGCTTGTCCGGGCACCATGTAGGTGGCCAGAATCAGCAGGAACATGCCGTTGCGTCCCTTAAAATCGATCTTGGTGAAGCCGTATGCCGCGAGAGCGGACACGACGCAGGAGATTGCCGTTGTCGCCACAGACACGATAATGGAGTTGGCGTAATACTTATAGAACGGATTGGCGCCCAGCCAAATTTCCTTATAGTTGGCGATCGCATTCCAGCGCTGCGGAATCCACTGGATGGGATAGGAGAATACGTCGGATTCCACCTTGAAGGATGCGGACAGCATCCAGACAAAAGGCAGCAGGAACAGAATACTGATAATCAAAAGTATAATGGTCCCAATAAGCTTTTTTATGCTGAACGGTTCTTTAATACCTGAATCCATAGGAAAGCCCCCTCTTTAGTAATTGACCCATTTCTTCTGTGCGAGCCATTGGATGCCGGTAATGATCAGCACACAACCGAAGAGGACCACAGCGATGGAAGACGCATAGCCGACCCGCAGGCTGACGAAAGCTTCATCATACAAGTACCAAACCAGCATGCTGGTGGAGCGCATCGGTCCCCCCGCCGTCATAACGGCAATCAAGTCGAAAGCCTTGAAGGAGGAGATCACCCCGGTGATCAGCAGGAAAAAGGTGGTCGGCGATAGCATGGGAATGGTGATATGGCGCAATTGCACCCAGGAGCTGGCCCCGTCGATGTCGGCAGCCTCATACAAATCCTTGGGAATAGACTGCAAACCGGCCATGTACACGATCATGTTATAGCCGATGGAGATCCAGACCGAGATCATCATCACGGAAATCAGGGCGAAATTGGGGTCCGCAATCCACTTGGGCGGATTGTCGATGCCGATGGACATCAGGAACTGGTTCACCGGACCGGAGGACGGATGGAACAGCACCTGCCATACGATGGCGACGGCAACCACGCTGGAGATATACGGCATGAAGAAGGCTACCTTGAAGTAGGACTTCATGTACACATATTTGTTGATGAGAATGGCCAATGCCATGGACACAGCCAGGTAGGCAGGCACGGTCAACAGGAAGATCAGGTTGTTGCGCATGGAGATATGGAAGGTCTCCTCACGGAACAGCCGGGTGAAATTGTCCAGCCCCACCCAGGTAATCCCTTTAAAACCCTGGACGAAGTTCCAGTCGGCCAGACTCAGGACAAAGGTGGCAATAATCGGCAATAAGGTTAGTACAATCAGCCCGATCATCATGGGGCTGACAAACAGGAGACCGGAAATGGTTTCTTGTCTGCGGAGATTGTTCTTATGCTTAGCCTGTTCGGATTTCATGTTCGCGTTCACCTCTCGCATTGGTTTTCTGCTCTTTCGTTTATTCTCGATGCTTGAATTATAATGAATATCGGAAACGGCCGGATAACGCTATTTTGATATTTTGCACTTCAATTTTGACATCTTGCGGGAAGGCTGTATGTCCTCCAGACAGATTGTCGTATAATGAATGCAGGCTGACGATTCCCATTTTTCCATTTGAATGGAGGCTTCCCATAACCCATGAACCCGTTTCCTTTGCCTATCCGGCAAAATCCGCTTCAGACAAAATCCGATCTGCAGCAAGCCTTCCGGCAGCTCACGGATCCGCTTATGCCTTATTATTCCTCCGGACGGGCCGGCTTCACCATTGGCAGTACCGGCACCAGCTACAGCGGCAAGGTTGCCGCGATGGAAGGCTTTTCCCGGATCCTGTGGGGGCTTGTCCCGCTTGTAACCGGGGGTGGCGACAGCCCGCTGTGGGATATGTATATGGAAGGCATCAAAAACGGCACCAACCCGGCACACGAAGAATATTGGGGAACGGCAGGCGATTACGACCAGCGCAGTGTGGAAATGGCTGCCTTCGGCCTGGCTCTTGCCCTGGCGCCCGAGAAGCTGGTGGAGGGCCTAGGCCGGGATGGCCTGGAGCAACTGACCGCCTGGCTGGCCCCTATCAATAACCATAAGCTGTGGGACTGCAACTGGCTCCTGTTCCGGGTGATGGTACAGATGGGCTTCCGCAAGGCAGGCCTGCCTTATGACAAAGCACTGACGGAAGAGACCCTGGATGCTATCGAACCTTTCTATATGGAGGACGGCTGGTATGCCGACGGCTTGAAGGGTCAGGCTCACAGTGATTATTATGTACCTTTTGCCATCCATTATTACGGATTGCTGTATGCGAGCTTTATGGCGGAGGAGGATCCGGTCCGCTCTGCGCTGTACAAGGAACGGGCCGTGCAATTTGCCGGGCAGTTCATCCACTGGTTTGCCGAGGACGGAAGTGCACTCCCCTACGGACGCAGCCTGACCTACCGCTTCTCCCAAGCCGCCTTCTGGTGTGTGATGGCCTTCACCGGTTTGGATACCCCTTATTCCATCGGTGTGATAAAAGGGCTTGTTCTGCGGCATCTGCGCTGGTGGTTTGCCCAGCCGATTTTCACCCCTGACGGCCTGCTGACCATCGGCTATACGTATCCCAACCTGGTGATGGGCGAAAACTACAATTCTCCCGGGTCACCCTATTGGGCCATGAAAAGCTTCCTGGTGCTGGCGCTCCCGGATGATCATCCCTTCTGGACTGCGGAGGAGGAAGCAATGCCCCTGTTGGAGGCGTCGGTTGTGCAGAAGGCCCCCCATTTGGTGCTTTGCCGCCAGGCGGAGGTGCCGCATGTAACAGCCTTCAATTCCGGGCATACCTCGTCTAATGAGCATACCCATACCTCCGCGAAATATGAAAAATTCGCCTACTCCACCTTTTTCGGGTTCAGCGTACCCCGGGCGGAATGGGGGTTGGCTCAAGGCGCCTTTGACTCCATGCTGGCCTTGGCCGAAGGAGATAATCTGTACCGGGTGAAACGGCGCTGCGAGGAGACCCGCGTGGACGAGGGGCTCATCTATACCCGCTGGAAGCCGTGGGCGGATGTGGAGGTTCGCACCTGGATCATTCCCGGCCTTCCGTGGCATGTGCGGGTCCACCGCATCGCCACCGGCCGGGTGCTGGACGGTGCGGAAGGCGGCTTCGCCCTGGGCATCGAAGGGCCGGGCTCCGGTGGTTGGCTGCCAAGCGACACCGGTGAACCGGCGCGGCCGTACAGCACGGTGCCGCCGCAGGAGGCGGAGAGCAGCGGGAACGCCACCTATGCTGCCTACGGCAGAGGCGCCAGCGGCGTGAAGCTGCTCTACGGGAGCGGGCAGGCGGAGCTGTTGACGCCGCAGGCCAACACCAACATCATGGTGAGCCGGACCGTGATCCCCACGGTTCGCACCCATATAGAAGCTGGAGCCACTGCATGGCTGGCCGTGGCCGTATACGGCGAAGCCTTCGGCGCAAAAGGCTACGGTGCCGGAGCTTGGGCTGCTGCGCCAAGAGCGCAGGTGGTGGACGGTGAACTGCAGGTTTATACCGGTGCAGGCGGTACAATCGAGCCGGCGTTCCGGGTGAGGTTGGACGCGTAGCACCGCCCTCCATAGCGTAAAAAGCATAGAAAACCCGCCAGGGAGTAAGCTTCCCTGGCGGGTTTTGTTTGCCGGTAACGGTTGGTTCGTTAGGTAGTGAAAAGTTGGCTGCTGCTGAGGATGGCGCATACCCCACCGCTGAACCTAACGGACTGAGGAGGCTGGTTCTCAGGCCAGCGGCAAGGAGATCCTTGATCCTAACGGACTGAGGATACCCTATTTGCCGAAAAAACAGGGTTTTGAGATTTTTACGGACCCACAATCCGCTATTCCGCTCATTCTGCCCACTTACACCCTCTTATCCGCACAATAAGGTCCCTACGGTCCGTTCAGCAGAAAAACCAAGGCTAGCTTGCGAAATAGCGGAACCACGGTCCGTTACACCCTACACTTCAACCGCATTCGTGCTACGAACAACACTTTGGTACTCGCGGAGTTCCCCCTCTATTCGTGCCTCAGTATCATCACACCGTACCCGTTTACCTCCACTGTCCCGGTCACCCTGCTGCCGGTTAACAGATCCTCCGCCGCCAGCCCGCCCAGATGGATGGAAGCAGCAGCAGGATTATGGTTCAGCACAAAGGTGAACACGGCCCCGTCCTTCTTCCGCTGCACCAGCTCGACACCCGTATCCGCGCCGAACGGGGCAGTGACACCGGCTTGTGTGCACAAGGTCCGGCAGAGGTCGGCGATCATCCTGTCCTCCGCGTCCGCCGCCACATAATAAGCTTTGCCTGCGCCAAACTCATTGACCGTCAGCGCCGGCATTCCCGCGTAGAAATCCTCCCCATACACCGCCAGGGCTTGCGCTCCCTCCAGATGAAGGAGATCACACAGCAGGCCGCATTCATATTCGCCCTGCACCTGGCCGAAGCCGCCCTGCAGTACCATCCGGTTTTTCATCTCCGGCAGCAGGCTGTCGATCTCCTCCACCCAGATGCCCAGCAGCTTCCGCAGCTCACCTGGATAACCACCCAGCTTCACCCGGTCGTTTTCGTCGACGATGCCGCTAAAGAAGGTAGTAACAAAGGTGCCGCCGTTCTGAACAAAGGCCTCCAGCCTCTCGGCCACCCCCGGCTTCATCATATACATTACCGGCGCGATGACCAGCTTGTACTTGGAGAAATCCGACAAGGGGCTAATTACATCCACGCCGATATGGGCATCATAAAAAGCCTTGTAATATTTCTGGGCCTGCTTCAGATAATCCAGATCCACACTGGGGCCGCTGGTGATCTCGACCGCATTCCACGTGTCAATGTCGAACAGCAAGGCCACCTGATTCTCCACCACCGCATCAAGAAACGTATCTCCAAGCGCCTCCAGCTCCCGTCCCAGCTGTGCGCATTCCCGGAATACCCGGGTATTGCCATGGCCCACATGCTCGATGACCGCCCCATGATATTTCTCGCAGGCGCCGAAGGACCGGCGCAGCTGGAAGAACATAACGGTATCCGCTCCGTGGGCTACCGCCTGATAGCTCCACAGCCGCATCACACCCGGCCGCTTCAGGCTGTTGTACGGCTGCCAGTTCTGCTGGCTGGGGGTTTGCTCCATCAGCATAAAGGGCTTGCCGTCCTTCAAGCCCCGCATATAATCATGGCGCATGGCCACATTGGTCATAGGCTCATTCATCTGCGGATAGCTGTCCCAGGAGACCACATCCATCCGCTCGCCCCACTTCTTCAGATCCAGCCCGTTAAACAACCCCCAAATATTCGTGGTAATGGGAATATCCGGCGTAACCGCCTTAATGGCATCATACTCCGCCTGGTAACAAGCCAGGATGGAATCCGACATAAACCGCTTGTAATCCAGCATCATCCCCTGGAAGCACCGGTTGTCTCCGTTCAGATTGGACGGCGGCACAATCTCCTCCCAATCATACACGGTGTGGCCCCAGAAGCTCATATTCCAGCGGTTGTTCAGCTCCTCCACCGTCCCGTAGCGCGCCTTCAGCCATTCCCGGAACGCAGCCGCACACTGCTCACAATAACAATGCGGTCCGTATTCATTGGCCACGTGCCAGATCAGCAGTGCCGGGTGCTCCTTGTAGCGGAGCGCCATCCGCCGGGCCAGCTCCACCGAAAAACGGCGGTACACCCCGCTGTTGGGGCAAAAATTCACCCGGGAGCCGTGTGTCCGCCTCCGCCCGTCCACATCCACCGGCAGCACCTCGGGATACTGCCGCGACATCCAGGCGGGCTGGGCGGCGGTGGAGGTAGCCAAACAGGCATAGATGCCGTTTTCCGCAACAAGATCCAGAATTTTATCCAGCCACTCAAAGGAATAAGTGGTTTCGTCGGGCTGCAGCTTCGCCCAGCTGAACACCGGCAGGGTCACAATATTAATGCCCGCCTCCTTAAACAGCCGCATATCCTCATGCCAGATTTCCTCCGGCCATTGATCGGGATTGTAGTCGCCGCCATACCAGATGGACGGTAGCTTGGAATTGATCACGGGAACATCCTCCGTTCGGTGTCATGTAGTTACGGGTATGTGTTGACGGCCGCTTACTGAAACCCATTTCATGAAATGGGTTTCACTCATGTACAGAGAAGCTCCGCCAAAGCGCCTTCTTCTCCCCTCATCTTAAAGCAGGTCCTCACATCGGTCAATCCTCAAATTCCGGGTACCCTCACAGGGCCTGTGGTCTGCCGGCAGATCAGCTGCGGCTCCAGGACCGTCAGCTTCCTGCCCTTCTCTCCGCTTATCATCTGATGGAGAAGCTGCACCGCCTGCTCACCCAGCGCATGGGAATTTTGCGACACCGTAGTTAATTCAGGCGTAATGGAGGTGGCCAGGAGCGTATCGTCGAAGCCGGTAACCGACAGTTCTCCGGGAATGTCCACGCCCGCCTCCAAGGCCGCCTTCACCGCACCAACCGCCACACTGTCATTTACACACATGACCGCCGTAGGCCGCTTTTCTTCCAACAGCACCGTCTGCATTAAGCTCCGGCCGCACGCAATGGAAAAGCCTCCATAGAGAACCGTATCCGGTTGGAACGGCAAACTGTTCTCCTCCATCACTGCCTTTAAGGCCTGCACCTTCTGGACGGTAGCCGTCACGGAGCCTTCACCCCCGATGAAACGGAGCTCATGGTGTCCCAGATCAATCAGGTGCTGCGCTGCCAGCCGGAAGCCTGCGGCTTCATCCGTGATGACCCGGGGCAGAGATACCCGCGCCATATTCCCATTGACCAGCACCACCGGAAGCCGGGCGGCGCAATCCGCCAGCTCCCGGGCCAGCTCCGCCTTGGGGCGCACCTGATTAATCCGCCCGCCGAGAAAAACAATGCCGTCCACCCGTTTTTCCTGCAGCAGAGTCAGGTATTCCGATTCCTTCTCCTGCTCCCCCATAGTGTTGCACAGGAAAATGGCGTACCCCCTTGCCCGCGCCTCCTTCTCCGCACCAAGAAATACCTCCGGAAAGAAAGGATTCCCAATGTCGGGCATAATCATGCCGATCATGCCGCTTTCCTTCTTGATCAAGCTCCTTGCCAGGGCGTTGGGCTGGAACTGGTGTTTATGGATTACCTCCAGGACCCTCTCCCGCGTGCTGGCCTTAACCGGAGCGGTGCCGTTCAAAACCCGGGAAACGGTCGCAACCGAAACCCGGGCCTCGTGGGCGATATCGTAGACGGTTATTTGCTTCATGAATGAATTCCCTCTCGTATCCAAAATTCCTCGTATGTCCGATTATAGCATGATTGGAGGAAAATCATTCAATAGGCTTCGGTTAATTGCCGTAAATCTTGACCTCCCACAGCCTGGGTGTATACCAGTTGTTAGGATTATTATGAAGCACCGCTTTGACCATATTGATCCGCACGTACCGGGCCGAAACCGATAACGTATCGGATGTGAAGCCGTAGGTGGTGTTATTGGTGCGGTCCAGAGCGACCGTCCAATTGACGTTATCCGAGCTGGTTTCAATTTTGTATTGGTAGTACCCTTCAGAGCCCTTCATCATCCACCAGGAAATCTGCACATTCTTGACCGTTTTGGCAGCTCCAAGATCCACCTTCCACCAGTGGGGCCACGTCGCCCCGGTGCCGGTCCATTCCGTTTGGTAGTTCCCGTCATTGGCATACCCGGCCGGATTGTTTGCCGCCGCAGATTGGGCCGTTGCGGTTTTCCCTTGGGACAGCAGCGTGCCATTGGGCACACCGGTTACCGCTCCAGTGGCCGCATCAAGGCTGACGGTGTCATAATAATCCATGGAAGCGGTGGTTCCGTTCAGCGTTAGAGGCAGCCACACATACCGGGAATCCCCCAAAGCACCGGATTTCCAGCGGTCCCCGGCATACAGATACGAGGTGGTGCCGGTCCCTTGAACCGTGAAGATGAAGGCGGGCTGCGAATAAAAGGCGGAGGAATTGCCGATGGGCTTCAGCTCCGACCAGGGCCCGTTGATGTTGCTTGCAGTGGAATACATGGCCTGGTTGGGATACCAGCCGGTGGCTCCGGAGGTGATCAGGTAATAGGTTGAACCCTTCTTCACAACAGCCGGCGCTTCCCGGTGGTCCCCTTCGTAGATCATGTTCAGCTCGGAGTCGATGCCCAGATAATCGGAGGTCAGCCTGTATAAGCGGAGGTTATAGTTATTGTCGGAGGAGGAGAAGAGATAGGCCTTCCCGTCAGTGTCCTTAAAAATGGTCATGTCCCTGGAAGCGTTTCCATTTGGCTGAAAGCTTCCCCGGTACGTAAATGGCCCCACCGGTGTGGACGAGGTGGCCACGGCAACCCTTGCCAGCGTATACCCCGCGCCGTCCTCATAATGCGCCCACATCACATATTGGCCTGTGGCTTCGTTATAAATAACCTTGGGGCGTTCGATTTTGGCGTACTCCAGCTCGGGATCAGAGGTGGTTTTCAGAACATAGCTGCGCCACGTCCAATTTTTCAGATCCGTGGAGGAGTAGACACATACCGCTTTAAAGTTGGCGCTGTTGTGTATTTTATCCTCCCCATACCAGTAATACGTAGACCCCACCTGCAGGATCGAACCGCCGTGGGCCTGAATGGAGCCGTTGGTCACATCCTTCCAGGCAGCGCCGTTAGCCACCGTCTGGGGAGCCGCTTCAGCAGGCTTCAGACCAACCGAAAGAAAACATGCAAGCAGTGCACAAACAAGAAGAAGCCTTACCCAACCTTTCATCAATGATCTCTCCTTTCGAATGTAAAGCTATAGTAGATCGTTATCCTGATGAAAAAAAGTGCCGGGCACACATCCTCTACCCGGCACTTTCCTCATGGTGTCACTTGATACTCTTCTCGGCGGTATACGCCAGCCACTGCTTTTTGTACTCCGACTGCACCTTTTCCAAACCTGCGGTTTTGGCCTTGCCCAGGAAGGTTTTGATGCCCTCGTCTACATTGGCGATCTGGCCTGCATAGAGCGGGAACAGATACTGCTTCACCACCTGCTCCAGCGCTGCCCGCTCCGCCTGGTATCCGCTGTAATCCTCGGCGAAACCCAGGAATATATCCGGCTTCTGAATCTTATCCAGCTCGGCGAAAATCTGCTTCACTGTGTCATAACCCGGATCAAACAGCATAATCTCCGGATTCCGCCAGGCCCAGCCGTTCATGGATTCCCGGGGGAAGCCGTTGGAGTTTTTGTCGCCCAGCATTTTATAATAGCCGTTTTCCACTGCAAAATTTTTGCCCTCAATCCCGTATTGGGTCAGCCAGTTATAGCGCTTGTCGGTGACCAGCTTCTCATAGAAGGCCAAAGCCCGCTCGGCATTTTTGCTGCTCTTCGGGACGGCATAGCCGTTGTGGATAGGATGCACCGGCGTGGCAAAGCCATTGGACAACCCGTAGGGAGAGTAGCCCAAGTCCCAATCCGGATGGGCGGATTTGATTTTTTGCTGGCTGTCATTGTAGCGTGTGGGATTGTCTCCGATAATGGCTGCGGTTTTGCCGTTCACCAAAAGATCCGTGGTGGCGTCCTTGATATTCAGCACATTCTTCGGGAAGTAGCCCTTATCCGCCCAGCTCTTCATGGTCAGCATATCCTGCTTGAACTCTTCCGACTCCCAATAGGAATAAACATCGTTGGGCTTGTTATACTGGATGCCCAATCCGTATGGAACAGCACCTACCCAACCGCGGAATTCACGGAAGCCGTTAATCACCCCATCAATGGCGGCGTTGGCCGTAAGCGGGGTCATGGTGGGCTCATTCTTCTTGATGCCGTCCAGATAGGCCTCGAAGGTCTTCATATCCGTCGGCTTCGGCAGATTGTATTTCTTCCGCAGGTCCTCCCGCCATACAAAACCTCCGGTGACATATTCCTTGTAGGTGGACGGCACCGTATAGATTTTGCCGTTGATCTTCACGGCCTCCCACATGTCCTTGGGTACGAAGGAATAGAGCTTGGGCGCTGCCTTAGGCAGGAGGTCGCCGATGTCCATAAACGCCCCGCTTTTGGCATACGCCTGGAACTCCGCCCACTCAGTCGTGTAGATCAGATCCGCATCCTGCCCGGAGGAGAGAAGCAGCTTATATTTCTGCTGCCAGTCAGTCCAGGTGGTGTAATTAAACTTGACCGTGGCATTCAAATCCGCCAGGGCCAGCTTATTCACCTCTGCCTCAATCACCGACAGGTCCTTGGGGGCACTGCCCAGCATGTAAAACTGGAGCTCCACCTTTTTGGACGTGTCAATTCCCGGTTTGACCGTGGCCTGCTGTGCGGCAGCGCTGGCACCTGCAGACGCTGCAGGGCTGGCTGTTGCTGCTTGGTCACCCTTGCCTGCACAGCCCGCAAGAGCGGTGACAGCCAAGGAAGCGGCCAGCGCAACGGCTGCGGATTTTCTTTTGTACAGTTTCATGTGAATCCTCCCTTTTCATGTCCACGAATATGTTAACCGGCCCTGGATAACCCATAAGCCAGGTTTAACCTTTTACAGCGCCAATCGTCAAGCCCTTTACGAAATATCGTTGGATAAACGGGTACAGCAGCACAATGGGTCCTGTAACGATCAGAGCCATGGCCATCTTGGTGGATTCCGTAGGAACGTCCTGGGACAGGGCCACTCCCGTACCCGCCCCCATATTGGCCAGGAAGGATATGGTGTTGATGATGTTGTAGAGATAATACTGCAGCTGGTACATATTCTGGTCGTTGATGAACAGCGACGAGGAGAACCAGTCATTCCAATAATGCAGAGCCAGGAATAAGCCCACAGTGGCAATCCCCGGCAATGAAAGCTGCAGCACAATTTTCCAATAGATGGTGAAGTCATTGGCCCCGTCAATTTTGGCGGACTCCACAATCTCATCTGGAACAGCGGAACGGATGAAATTTTTCATCAGAATAATCAGGAACGGGGACATCAGCCCCGGCAGCACCAGTACGGCATAGGTATCCATCAGCTTGAAATACTTGGTCAACATGATGTACCACGGAATCAGCCCTCCGCCGAACAGGGTGGTAAAGTAGATATAGAAGGAGAGCTGGTTGCGGTATTTGAAATCCTTGCGCTGCAGCACATATCCGGCCATGGTGATCAAAAACAGCCCCATAAGCGTGCCGATCACCGTTGTGGCTCCGGTTACCCCATAAGCCCGCAGCACCTCCTGGGGAAACTGGAACACCATCCGGTACCCGTCCAGGGACAGCTTGGGCGGGATCAGGTTATACCCCTGCCGGATAATCGACTCATTTTCCGTCAAGGACGCGGAGATAATCAGCAGGAACGGAATCAGGCAGATTACGGCAACCACGGTTACGATGATGTAGGCAAATATCTGGAAGGAACGGTAATACTTTTCGTCTTTGATTTTCATTTGCGTCTCCACCTCCTAGAACAGCGCGTATTCATCGTTCAATTTGCGGATGATCCAGTTCACCGTCATGATCAGAATAAAGCCGAACAGGGATTGGTACAGCCCCGCTGCCGTCGCCATGCCGATTTCGAAGGTCACCTTCAGGGAACGGAATACATAAGTGTCCAGAATATCCGTGGTGTTGTACAGGAGCCCGTTATTGCCGATGAGCTGGTAGAACAGGTCGAATTGACCCTTCATAATACTTCCCAAAGCAAACAGGAGCAGCAGCACAAAGGTGGATTTCAGCATAGGCACCGTAATGTACCAAATCCGCTGAAAAATATTGGCCCCGTCAATTTTGGCCGCTTCATAATACTCGTCGCTGATGCCGGTTATGGCCGCCAGATAAATCACCATACTGTAGCCGATGTTCTTCCATAAGTAGAAGAGGATAATCAGGAAAATCCACACCACAGGTTTGCTGTACACATCCACCGGCTCCATCCCGAAGGACTTCAGCATGGTGTTCCACACACCGGTTTCATAATTGAAGATGTTGTAGACGATAACGCTCAGGATAACGAAGGAAATGAAATAGGGCAGGAACATCACCGACTGGGTCAGCTTTTTGAACCACTTGATCCTAAGCTCACTGAGCAGGATGGACAGGGCAATGGCCAGCACGTTGACCAACAGAATAAAGGCTACATTGTAGCCCAGGGTGTTCATGGTTAACCGGGCGAGAATCCCCGACCTCCAGAGAAACTCGAAGTTCTTGAAGCCGACAAACTCACTGTTGAACAGGCTGGTGTTAAAATCGAATTTGGTAAAGGCATAATAAATCCCTACCATTGGAAAATAATTGTTCACCAGAAAAAACAATAATGCCGGTGTAATCATCAGAAATAACAGCCGGTTCTTCACCAGCTCATGCAGAAAACCTCTCTTCTTCCTTGTGCCCGCGGCAGCCTGCACGGACGCTCCTCCGTTAGCCGGGCCTGCGGCGGCTGTGGTTCCTTCTGTGGCGCTCAAGCTCCATCCCCTCCTGGTTTGTCTTATTTAGTAGCGTCGCCGCTTTGTGATTTTGATTATAGGGAGGACTCGCCGGGCAAGGGTAGTGCAACATTCCGGAGTTTGTGCAAAAAGCAGCTATTCCCGGTGTGAAGATTTCATCACAGATTGCACATTTCTAACCTTAGGAGTCTGAGCGGTGGAAGGGCAAATAAATATATTCATTGGGTTTCATTCCTTACCGGGAAAGGAGTGCCTTGGATGCTCAAACACGTTTTGTCGGCCTTGATTACCTCCCAGTCATTACACATGAATATGGATTCGCTTGTCTGTTCGACCGCTCAGACTCACACCAAAAAACCGGGAGGCTCCCCCGCTCCCGGCCCATTGTGCACAAAAGTATGGTTTGTGCACACACATCTTTTTTTTCTACTAGCCGAACGATTAGGCCGTATAGTATGATGTCCACTGTAAACAGCCCCGGCCCGACAAAGCGACCATAGAGAGAGGAGACGTAAAGCCTTTGAAGCTGCCGAGAATCCGGAAACCCATGAAGCTGTATACGGCGTTTGTTATGAGCATCACCCTAAGCATCGTGGCGACGGTGCTGGTATCGTCTTACATCTATTACCGGAATTACACCAGTGCCGCTCTGAATCAAACCTTCCTGTCGGACCTGGACCTGCTTGCGCGCACCAGCAAGGATGTGAACAGCATGAAGGACAGCGCCCAGTCCTTGTCCTTCCAGATCTACCGCAACAGTGCTATTTCCAAGCTGCTCAACTACTCCTCTCCCGATGTGTACGATGTGGTGGCCGGGATGAATGAGCTGTCCAATATGCTGAACTCCATGCCCTTTATCGATTCCATCATGGTGTACAATTCGGCCTCCAACACCTTCTATATCGCCGCTTTGTCCGGCCAGAACGGGATCTTCCCCAAGGAGGAGCTGGTGGATCAGAACATCATCCGTACCCTGGACCAGTTCAAAAGCTACAAACCGTTTACCCCCATCCCCCGGGTGTATAATAATCATCCCGACACGGTAAATCCCGTAAGCGTATACACGTATCTCTGCTACGATGCCATCAATACCAGCCAAACCATCAGCTCGGCCGTCGCCGTGAACGTCAATGCCGCATGGATCAACAGAAGCATCACCCTGAAGGAAGGACAGCTTCCCGGACAGACCTTTCTTATTGATGACCAGGACCGCATTCTGTCCACAGAAACTCTGCTTCCCGCCGAATTAACCAAAGCCGAGGACCAGCTGCTCCGCAGCTCGGTGATGAACCGGGATACGGATTATCTGATCCATTCCTTCTACAATGTCAAATCTTTGATCTCCTTCACGGAGCGGGATTCCCTGGGCTGGCAGTATGTCAAAATCACCCCGTACCACACTCTGGTGGATAGTGTCAGTGCCATCCGCAACACCTCCTTAACCATTGCGGGCATGATTCTGGCTGCCGGACTCCTCATCTCCTGGCTCCTGTCCGGCTTCCTGTACCGTCCGGTCCGGCGGATTACCACCAAGCTCAATATGCTGGAAACGGAGAAGCGGAACAACTCCCAGACTATCCGGCAAAATACCCTGCGGGATCTTCTGCTGGGTATCCGCACCTTGACCAGCGAGCAAAAGCTGGAGAAGCTGAAGCAGGCGGGCATCACCTTCCGGTTTCAGCAGGATTACCGGGTGGTACTGCTGAAGATTGACCGTTTCCAGGAATTCCTCGCCAAACGAGGCAGCGATCTGGCTACCTACAAGTATGCCGTTATGAACATCAGTTGGGAGATTATGTCCCAGCTGTACCCGGTGGAAACGGTAAATATGGACGACGCCAGCCTGGTGCTTCTGGTGAACACGGATTCGCCGGACGGCACGCTGGATGAGGCGGTGTTCCTGGAGAAGCTGAGCCAGGTCCAGCAGGCTGTGCTGGATTATCTTTCTATCAGCATATCCGTGACCTACAGCCCTGCAACCAACCAGTCCGGCCATCTCCATCCCTTGTATGAGCAGGTAAAGGAGGCCTCTCTGCACCGGATGTTCTACGGGCCTGGATCGGTGATTGATTCCGATGACATCCTCGCCTTGAAATCCAAAGAGTACATCTATCCCATGGACAAGGAAAAACGGTTCTCCGAAGCCATCAAAACAGGGAAAACCGCGGAGGCAATGGCCATCTTTCAGGAGATTCTGGCGGAAACCGCCCTGTATCCTATCCAGGTGATGCGGCTGGCCATGTCCCATCTCACCATGACTACCAATACCCTGATTACCAGCATCCAGAAGAACAGCGCCATGGATTTTCCCGGAGGTTTGAGCATGTATATGCCCTCTTTGGACAGTGTGGAAACGTTAGAGGAGCTTGTGGCCACCTTTCATTCCTTCCTGGTGGATGTCCACAGCAAGCTGACGGAGAAACGGAGCATGAAGCAGGGGGATTTGGTCAAAAGCATCAACAGCCTTATCGAAAAACACTTTGCCGACGCGGACCTGAATGTCAATTGGATTGCCGAGCAATTCGATATGTCTTCGTTATATATCAGCCGGATTTACAAACAGCAGACACTGAATGCCCTGGGAGACGCCATCAGCGAATTCCGCATGGAGAAAGCCAAGGAGCTCCTGGAGTTGACCCAGATTCCCATCGCCCAAATTGCCGATCAGGTGGGCTACACCAGCAGCACCTACTTCCACCGGATTTTCAAGAAGCATTTTGGGGTCACCCCTACCGAGTTTCGCAAGGCCGGGGCCGGACATTTCCAAGCCTAAAACAACAATTCTCCATGCGAAAGCAACCTCCGCCTATAGGCGGCTGCGGGCCGCTGTGTTTTAATGCGGAATAGGGCGTGTTTGCGGACACGTCCTGGCAACATAACCTGTGGATGGAGAAGGGATGGACGAGTATGGGCAATCATGAGCCGCTCGGTTTGAAGCCCGCAATGGGCTGGAATTCGTGGAACACCTTTACCTGGGATATTCATGAGCAACTGATCCGCGATGTGGCCGACAGGTTCGTGTCGGAGGGGTATAAGGAGGCAGGGTACGAGTATATCGTCATTGACGACTGCTGGAGCTTGAAGGAAAGGGACGCCGGAGGCAATCTTGTTGCCGATCCGGCAAAATTTCCCGGCGGCATGAAGGCGGTAGCCGATTACATTCACAGCAAAGGTTTGAAATTCGGCATGTATTCCTGCGTCGGAACCCATACCTGCGCCGGTTATCCCGGCAGCTTCGAGCATGAATTCCAGGATGCCGCCCGGTTTGCCGAATGGGGCATCGACTTTTTGAAGTACGATTATTGCTTCAAGCCCCGCCACATTTCGGGCGAGCTTCTGTACAAGCGTATGAGCCTGGCTTTGAAGAACTGCGGACGGGACATTCTGTTCTCAGCCTGCAACTGGGGAGAGGACGGGGTCTATGATTGGATCCGCGAGTCAGGCGCCCATATGTACCGTTCCACCGGAGACATCCGGGACAATTGGGAATCTGTCAAGTCCCTGGCGTTGTCGCAGCTGGGCAAACAATGCTATACCGGCTCCTTCTGCCACAATGACATGGATATGCTGGTGGTAGGTATGTATGGGGGAAGCAACAGCGATTTCATCGGCCGGATCGGGGGCTGCAGCGACACCCAATACAAAACCCATTTTTCCTTGTGGAGTCTTATGGGCTCTCCCCTGATGATCGGATGTGATATCAGGAAGAATCACCCGGAGACGAAGCGCATTCTTCAGAACCCCCATCTCATCGCCATCAACCAGGACCTGGAGGCCCGGGGCGCTTACCTTATTAAACCCGAGCCCCAGTGGTTCCATACGGACGATGTGTTTATGCTGGTGAAGGTACTTACAGACGGAGACTTGGCCATCTGCTTCTTTAACCTGAGCGACAGCCAACGGGAGCTTTCCCTGCAATTTTGGGACCTGGGTTTGCCTTACGCCGCCGGCTTCTCCCTCTCCTTGTTTGATTGCTGGGCAGAGCAAGAATTGGGCGTTTTCCGGGAACGTTATGCTCCCGTAGTAGCAGCCCATGATTGTTTGGTAGTCCGGGCCAAGCTGGTGCGGTAATATGGGCAGCGACAGATTCTGTCTGGCCTGCAGGGCTCCCCTTGCTGCCGACGATGTGGCCATCTATCTGAAGCTGGTATCCCGGACCGACCGGAAATTTCTGTGTTTGGATTGCCTGGGAAACAAGCTGCAATGCGGCCGTGAGCCTCTGGAGAAGCTGATCGCCTACTACCGGCAATCGGGCAATTGCGCCTTGTTCCGTTAACTCTCCTGCCGGTGCATTAAGCGGAAAGCGGTGGGGGAATAGGAGGTTGCTTTTTTGAACACCCGGGAAAAATGCAGCGGGTCATGATAACCGATGGAATAGGCTACCGACTGGACGGATAAGCCTGAGGACTTCAGCAGCTCCCGGGCACGCCGGATGCGAAACCAGGTGATATAGCCGGACACGGATTGGCCGGTGGATTCTTTGAACAGGCGGAAGAGATAGCTGCGTTCGATATTAACGGCTTGGACAATGTCGGAAACCTTCAGGGACGGCTTCCAATAATTATGCTCGATGTAGGCCTTGGCCATCCCGGCGTAATCCGTTGGAGCCGCCTCCTCACAAGGATAGAACTCCAGATAGCAGGAAAGCAGCAGCCGGAGACGGGCATCCGACCGAAGCCGCTCATACGGCTGTACGCCGGGATTCCAGGCAATATGAAATAATGACCTCAGTTCTCCGGGAGCTGCGCCCACAGCAGGACAGCTCTTCTCCAGCTTTGTCATCGCCAGCAGCTGTCGTGCCTCCTCTCCGCTGAACTCGTTCCAGACATATTCCCAAGGCTGCTCGGGATCAGGGTAATAGTAGACCTCCGTGTGAGGAAAAATGAGAAAGCTCTCTCCTTCCCGGATATGATACATCACCCCGCCCGTCTCCAGCGTGCCACAGCCGCTGATGATATAGTGCAGAGCATAAACCTCACGCACACCAGGTCCCCACCGGTGCAGGTTGGCAGATTTGTAGCCGCCTGCCAGGTAGCGCAGATCACCTGCGGGATAGTGGGATAACGTATAGCCTCGTTCCATGAGAATTTTCCCCGTTTCTCTTCCGAAGGTTCGCCCGCACAGCTCGTTGCTGCAAGTGTAACAGGAAACCTTCTGACGGGCAACCGGCCTATTCCACGCGGATGATCATCCTGGCGGCATACATCCCCTCCGCCCCCGCGGTGAGCACAACACGCCCCGCTTCACCCGTAAACCGGAGCACCGTGCTAACCTGCCCGTGGTACAGATGCATCCAGCTCCGGTCATACGGCTCGCTGGAGCACAGATCGCCGTTATCTACCCCAGCGATTTCTGCCGGTCCGCTCACCTGGAAGGTCACCTTGGCGCTCTCCCGGAATACGGGAATCCCCTCCGCATCCTTGGCCCGGACCGTAAACAGCTTGTGAACCACCTCCGCACGATTTACGCTTATTTCCTCCGCATCAAACTCCAGCTTCACCGCCGGGGCTGCAGTCTTGAGCGTATAGCGGCATACCTCCTGACCGCCATTCAACCCCTTTACCACAACCGTTCCCGGCAGATAAGGAAGGTAACCCGTAATCATCCGGTTGGGGAACTCGGACGGCTTCTTGACATGAATCAGCTTGCCGTTCAGCTCGACAGTAGCCTCCTCACAGTTGGTGGCAATCATATACGGGATTACCGTTTTGTTAAACTGCGGGAAGTTCCAGTGGCTGGCATACCGCGGCGCATCCCAATGCTCCTTCACACCTTCATCCGCCAGGGAATAGTCCAGCACCGCCATATAGACCATCGGCTTTTCCGTCCAATAGCTTTCATAGAGATAAGACAGCGGCTTGCGCTCACTGTTGGTCCAGAACAGGGACCCTGCCCAGCCTTTGGCCGGATAACCCATGGATTCCCCCAGGTAATCGATGCCGGTCCACAGCATTCCTCCTATAACATAGTCATGCTTCTCCACGTCCATCCAGGGAACATCCTCGCTGAAGTTCTGCATTTGATCGGGATGCCCTCTGAAATACTGGTAGGTTTCCGTCCCGAGAATCAGCTTGTCGGGAATCGCCTCATGAATAGCGGGATACCATTGCTCCTGGTAGTTGCAGCTGATTACATCCACAATATCGGCAATCCGCTTGATCCGCTCGATCCGGTGCTCCAGATTATAGATTTCCGTGTCGCTGACCTCATCTACAAACTGCTGGATGTCCTTCACCTTGGACAGGTCCGCATTGCTCTCATATTTAAAATGGGGATTCATCGCATACGACACCGGCCGGGTATCATCCAGGGTTAACAGATGACTTTTAAGCATCCGCAGAATCTGCAGCATGGATTCCTGCCCCTGGTTCTCCACCTCATTGCCTACACCCCACATGAAGATACAGGCGTGATTCCGGTCCCGCTTTACCATACACTCCAGATCATATTGCCATTCCGTCTCGAAGTACCTTCTGTACAGCCCGCCAACCCACTTGTCGAAGGGCTCCTCGTATACCAACAGCCCGATTTCATCACAGATATCCAGAATTTCCGGCGCAAAAATATGGTGGGCTGTGCGGATGGCATTACAGCCTATCTCCTTAAACTTCACCAATCTGTCCCGCCAAATTTCAGAGGTGACGGCAATGCCCAGACAGCTTGCATCCTGATGGATGCACAAGCCCTTAATCTTAACCGGGTTGCCGTTCAGAAACATCCCCTGGTCAGGAATCATCCCGATTTCCCGTACGCCAACCCGCAGGCTGTACGTATCCACTATTTCGTTTCCTTCATATAAGAACAGCTCCACCTGGTACAAATACGGCTGGTCGGGACTCCACCGTTTCACATCCGGAATCTCCAAATGGATGACCCCGTTCTCCGATTCACCTGTCAGCCGTATATCCCCATCCGAAATGACGGCCTTCACCAAGGAAAAAGTGCCTGTGGCAATCGAAACGGAAGCACTGCTGCCCTGTACCGCATATTTCACCTGAATCTCTTCCGGCTTCAGATGGTTGCGGTGCAGCTCCAGCAGCTTCACCGTCCGGTAGATGCCCGCGCCGGAATACCAGCGGTCCGCCGGGAACGAGGTGTTGTCCACCTTGACGAGAATCAGGTTTTCCCCTTCATGAATCACACCCGTAATATCCAGTGTAAACCGGGAATAGCCGTATTTATGGCCCCCCACCTCCACACCGTTCACCCAGACCGTGCTATTTTCATACACACCGTCAAATTGAAGCTGATACACATGCCCTTCGGTAACGTCCGGAATCACCAGCTTCTTCTTGTACCAGCCGATTCCCCATCTGTCCCGGAAGCCTTGAGCCGCTCCCTGCTTCATATTGGTATTAATAGGGGCGTAAATCGCCCAATCATGGGGCAGCTGCACAGGCTGGAAATACGGGTCCTGCGGCTCCTGTAAGGTAAATTCCCAATCCTTCATAATAGCCGTTTCTATCCGGCCCATCTGTAAACCCTCCTCTTGCGTTCTTGAAAGCTTTGTTATATTTTGATTATATTAAACACGAATACAGCCAGCAATCTGAGGATATTAAGCATTATATTAAAATATTAAGGGTTGATAGCCGATGAAACGATACATGTCAGTCATTACGGAATCAGACAGGGAGCTTCCTTATTACCTGGTGGATGCGGGGCATCAATGGAACCAGGAGCACATCGTCCGGCCTAACGGATATTTGTACCAATGGATTCAATGTGTCCAGGGTGAAGGGGAATTGATTACCGGCGGCAAAACCTGCCGGCTGAAGGAAGGCTCCGGCATGCTTCTGTTTAAGGGCGAGCCTCACGAATATTACGCCATCAGCTCCACATGGATCACGGACTGGATTGTGTTTGACGGCAGGCAGGTTGGCCCTTTCCTGCAGCAAACGGCCGGCATCCCGGGCTCCTGTGCCTTATATGTGTCCCGGCCGGATATTCTCTTAACCCGGGTCCAGCAGCTTCTGGATATCGGCCATTCCGATGCTGCCCTTAAGAGCCTCAAAAGCTCCGCCGTGATTTATTCCCTTCTGACCGATATCATGCAGCATACATCCGTGCATCCTAACAACAGCCCAACCAATCTCAATTACAAGCTGAAGCCGCTTTTCCAATATATTGATCACAATTACGGGAAGCCGCTCACCCTTGACGCTATGGCCGGTATTGCCGGCATGACCCCGCAGCATTTATGCACCGTCTTCAAGAAAACCACCAACATCCGGATTTTCCAATACATCAACTCGGTCCGGATCCAAAAAAGCAAGGAGCTTCTGCTGCAGCATCCCCATATGCAAGTGAAGGAAATCGCTTTACTCTCCGGCTTTGAGGACGCCAACTATTTCTGCTCCGTCTTCAAGAAGCAGGAACAGATCAGCCCCAACCAATTCAGAAAAATTCATCACTGAAAAATCAAAAAAGGCCTCAGCCCGGAGGCTGAAGCCCTTTTTACAGAAACTACTTGATCAGATTTGACGGCCAGTTTCCGTACCATGAATAGCCTGTTCTTCTCTCCTGCTCAATGTCACTGAGCTTGTACTTCACAACGCCGTCACGGCCCACAAAAATCGGCTTGTTGGTGCCAATTTCATAGAACCGCGCCCAAATCGGAGTGGTTACGCTGGGGTCTTGCACAACCACAACATCATCCGCTGTTTTGACCACTTTGATTCCGGTAATTTTCACTGCCTTGAACCAGTCCACAGCAGCATTGATGGAAGCGGTGATTTGTGTCGTGGCGGTCCTGGTTTTCAGGAAGTTAACAATCGCCACGCTTTCGCTTGAGCAGAGGGAAGGGACCTCATACGCTCTGGCCCCTGCCGGCTTCAGGGTGCTGGCATCATGCTGCTGCCCCCATACCGTCAGCTTGCCGTTGACCGTAACCTGGGTTTTCAGGATGCAATCAATGGCTTTATCTACGGCTTGTTTGCTCTTGCCGGCCAAGGTGCTGTCGATGAAGGAGAAATCGCCCTTTTTGCCCGCAACCTCATCCAACAAAATGACTACATTCACCATAGCATTGTCATTGTAGGTAATATGGGTATGATAGCCTGTACTTTTATAGATTTGGGGAAAGCCGCCATTGGCGTATTGCATACTGAGCAGGAAATTGATGCCCTTAATAGCCGCAGCCGAATATTGGCTGTTGTTGGTTTTTTTGAATTCCGCCGCCAATCTTCTGATTTCCGTGTATGTAGCCTTATTGTCAATGGTGGACTTGGCCCAATCGCCGCTAGTGACCGAATAATCCTTCTTCCAGCCGCCGTCGGACTGCTGGTTTTTGATAATGTCGGCAATGCTGGCTGTGGCGCCGGAAGCATCTGCCGCATATACGGTCCCCGTGGGGTGGAGAATAACGGCCGGTACAGACAAAGCCATCGTAAAGGCTACAGCAATGGCAAGAGTGCTTTTTTTCAAATTGAACATGTTCATCTCATTGATTCTCCTTTGTTTGTATGAATAATTGAACTGCTCTTCAACCGTGCCGGTTGTGAATCACCGCCTTTTTGTTAGCGTTTACATATGGACAACTTGATTGTATTCCAATATCTTCCTTTTGTCAATTATCGCCAATAAGAAGTCAAATATAATGAAATTCCTTTAAATTATTATATATTATTGATAATAAAAAGACTTTAAGCAGAAATCCTGCTTAAAGTCCCCTCGTGTTACTTCTTCTGCCCGCCCTGGAATTGCGTCTCATCCTGCTTCACCCGGGCCCCCGCTTCCTTCGCCTTTTCCAGCAGCTCCGTGGCGTCATCCTGCGGCTTATAGCCGATAAGGTCCTGCAGATAGTCAATATTATAGTAGCTGTCGCTGTTGGCCGACGTGCCGTACAGGTTCACATACCTCAGTTGGTCGTTTGCCTCGATGCAGCACGTGACCAATTGGGTCATATCCCGCTCGGAGATCCAAATCTTCCCGGCGCGCTCCGAATGGGGGCGGTCATCTCCGGGGAAATTGCCGATTCTAATATTAAACGAGGAAATTTTGCCCTGATCCGCATACAAACGTCCCAAGAGCTCAATATAACATTTGCTCAGGCCATAAAAGCTGTCCGGGCGGTAGGGATCATCGGGATCTACCTTCTGTTCCGTCTTATAAAACCCCGTCGCATGGTTGGAGCTGGCAAACACCAGCCGCCGCACCCCGTTGCCCACCGCGGCTTCAAACAGCTTATACGCATTGCTGACGTTACCGTTTAACACCTTGCCCAGAAAATCATCCTCATCCTTGATCCAGGCAAAATGCAGAATTGTATCCACATCTTTGGTGAGGTCGGCCAGCTGTTTCTCGTCCGCAACGTCCGCCTCCAGGATTCCCTGGTCCTCATCCGCTTTGATGTCTACCCCAATAACGTCATACCTGCCGTCCTGCTTCAGATTGTTGTAGATAGCATTTCCGATTACACCTGCAGCCCCAGTAAGCAGAAGCTTGCGTTTCATCTGAAATCATCCCCTTTCTATGGCTCATATCTACTTTAACCCAAACAGAAAGGAGTCAAGCCTGCTCATCCAGTATTTCGATGTACCCGTCTGTGCCGTTAATGCGGATCCGCTGTCCGTCCTTGATCAGCCTGGTGGCATTCTCCACCCCCACTACAGCAGGCAGGCCGTATTCCCGTGCGATAACCGCTCCGTGGGTCATTAGACCGCCAACCTCGGTAACCAGACCCTTGATGGAAATAAACAAGGGGGTCCAGCCCGGGTCCGTAAAGGAGGTGATCAGGATATCCCCCTCCTCCAGGTCCGCATCCTCCAGGCTCAGAATAACCCGTGCTCGCCCCTCTGCCACCCCGGCGGATACAGGCAGCCCGATAACCGCCCGGTCCGGGAGATTCTCCCGCTTGTACGCCCCCGTCACAATTTCACCTTCAGACGTCATCACTCGGGGAGGAGTCAGCTTTTCATAACCCCGGTATTCCTCCTTCCGCCTGCCTATGATGGCATAATCAAGACGTTGTGTACGCACAGCCTCATGAAGCTCCTCAAACGTCAGGTAATACATGTCGTCCTTTTCCCGGATCACCTGAGCCTGCACCAGCTGCTCCGCTTCCCTCAGCAAGGCTTGCTTGTAAACGAAATAACGGCAGATCATTCCGTATTTGGGGTATTCCCTGAACCCGCTGCAGGTCCGTAGAATACGAATCATCCGTTGGGCTTCTGCTGCTTTTTCGCCGCCGTCAGGCAACAGCCTGATCCTCTCCAAGAGCTCCCGCTCCTTTTCCCGGGCTGCCTGCTGCCCTTGCTCATATTTCCGAATGCCGGCTTCAGGGCCGAATTGCTTGAGATTCCCGAGAAGCAAAGGAACCAGCGCAAGGGGATGTTCACTCCAGCGTGTTCTTGTGATATCGATCTCACCGGGGCAGCGCATCCCATATTGGTCGAGAAAATCCCCGAAGGCCTCCTTTACTTCCCGGCCTCCCTCCAGGGGATCAAGCTCCTCCAAAAAGCAGCTGCTTTTTGCCTGCTGCAAATAAGCGATGACCTGCGGATATGGACGAATAACATCCGCCAGCTCCAACAGGGCCAAGCCCATCTCCGAGGTGATATTATGGGGTACGGATTGGGACAGTATATCTGCCGCACCCTTTTCCCCCAACCATTGATTCATGTGCTCATTCAACCACACCGAAGCATTCATTGCTGCCATATACACACTTGCAGCCTTCGGATCAAAGAGGAATTTCTTCAGCACAGGGATATCCCCCAGAATAAAATCAAACAAGTCAGGGCCGGATTTGGCCGATATAATCTGTTTCAGCTCTGCGATGGAGTCTTCCGTCTTTCTTATTAAAGCGGAAACCAGCTCAGCGTCCGGTTCAGGCAGCGGATGGGTTTCGGGAAGCGGATTTTCCCGTTTGCCCGCAGAGGACGCCTCGTTGATGTCAGACGGCAAGGGAATATAATCCCGTTCAATCAGATTCAGAAGAGCGTCCTTGATCAACGGGTCCGACTGGCCGAAGGAGGTTAACAGCATGTCTCTGGTGGCGGGTGAAGCCAGCATGGGGGCCACATCCACAAACAGCCTGCCACCTGCTGTACGCATACGTGCAGGAGTGACCATCAGATAAAAAGACAGCCCCAACGGTTTGATCGGGTCCGTCATCATTTGCTGGTGGCCCACAGACAAATAAACCTGCCTGCCCTCGTCCTTCGTTTCGGGAACCGGAAACAAGGTAGTGATAGGACGGCTTTGAAGGATATAAAACACCCCGTCTGCCAACCCCCATTCAATATCCTGGGGGCAGCCGAAATACGCCTCAATTCTTCTTCCTATACGCGCCAGCTCCAGAATCTCCCCGTCCGTTAGCGCCGGAGATGTTTGGCGGGCGGGGTCAACCGGCCGGATTTCCGTTCCGCCTTCCGTCCGGGCATAAACAGCCTGGTGTTTGGCAGCCAGACGTTTCCCGATGATATGCCCATTCTGCACGTTATAACAATCTGCCGAAACCAGGCCCGAAACCAGCGCCTCCCCAAGTCCAAAGCCGGCATCAATGGACAGTACCGTGCGGTTGAAGGTGACCGGGTCTGCGGTGAATAATATGCCCGAGGCTTCGGGAAAAACCATTCTTTGAACGATTACGGCTGCATAAACCTGGTGGTGCGGAAAACCGTTCTGCATGCGGTAAACCACAGCCCGGTCCGTAAACAACGAAGCCCAGCACTGGCGGATATGCTCCAGGATAGCAGCCTTGCCCTTGATATTCAGGTAGGAATCCTGCTGCCCCGCAAAAGAAGCATGCGGCAAATCCTCAGCCGTCGCACTGGACCGCACGGCATATGCATGCTCCTCCCCGAAGCGGCACAGATAACCGCCAACAGCATCTGTGATCGCAGCGGGAATTTCCACCTCCGTAATGGCATGGCGGATTTTACTGCAGATTTCCCGGACAGATTCCCGGTCTTCCGGCTTCAGTATAGCCAGCTGGTCAAGCAAAGCATGATAAGCTTCGTTGTGTGCGGTTGCTTGCTGGAACGCCTCCGTGGTGATGCAAAAGCCCTCCGGTACAATCACTCCTTCCAAACGTGACAATCTCCCCAGATGCATCCCTTTTCCGCCGACCAAAGCCAGCTGCGTTTCATCGATTTCCTGAAACCCGAGAACCAAAGAGCCCATTCGAATCTCCCCTAACCCCTGAAATGAGAAAACCGTTGACAAGAGCGTACAGTCATGGTACGATTAAAGTGTAAAATAAGATATTTTTGTCTTCTACTCGGTAAAAACGCAGTGGTGATCCGATTATAGCATTGGGTTTATGGATTTGCAATTGAAATGTAGAACCTGCTTTTGTGCAGGTTCTTTTTTGCTTTCCAGCGGGGATTGCGGGCGCCAAAACAAAGAAGCAGGTGGCCCTTGCACCTGCTTCTCACATTTAGGACAAAAGCACATGAGCCTCCATAGGCTCCAAAGCGCTGGTTGTGTCCAGATAGATAAACGCGTTATACCGTTTGGGGATGATCGTAGGCACATAATTGCCCCGCTCCCGCTCCGGATGATACACGACCCCGATGGCGCGGTGGCCAAGGGTCGTCTGCTCCAGTAACCGCGCTTCTTCCTGTCCAAACAGGAACAGCTTATCCTCAGGACCGATGCGATGCAGTATTTCCTCCCAGCTGTTCAATTGGGCTTCCGGTACGGTCATCATCTCCGGCGGTTCTCCCCAACTGCGCGCCGCGGTTACCGTCCCCCGGCAGGTTCCGTAGCCGATTGCATATACGGCATCGAGTCCGTGATGCTCCCGCAACAATTGGCCTACGTTAACCATCCCGTCCTCCGCCATATCAGTGGCCCGGGCATCGCCGATATGGGTGTTGTGCTCCCAAACCACAGCCCGGGCAGTCTCTCCATAAAAGGCTGTAAGCTTCTCCAGCGCGGATACCATATGGCGGTCCCGGACATTCCAGGATTCAGCATCATGACGGATCATGATCCGGTAATACGCCTCGGCGTTCCGTACGGCCAAGGCATTCATCTCCCCGTTTAAGGCACGCTCCCGCTCATCCACGCTTTGGGCTTCCTTCCATTTATCCTGCAGGCCGGCAAGAAGCTTCACCACTTCATCCTCGCAGCCCTCCCCATACAGAGAAGCCGAAATGCCGTATGATTGCCCGTCCCTGTTAAAAGGGTCAAAACATTCGAAGGCGCGTTTCGCCGCCTCCAGATCTATCCCCGGACGGAACCGCAGAATGTTCAGAATTTCATCCATCGATTCCCAAAGGCTGTACACATCGATCCCGTAGAAGCCAACCTTCTCTTCCCGGGGTTTATCCTTGTTATATTCCCGTAGCCATTCCGCAAAGGCGGCCACCTCTCCGTTGGCCCACATCCAGGTTGGCCAACGGCTGAAATCCTGCAGCGCCTCATACACATTGTCCGCCGCGTCCGGGCTTCCCTTCACATACCGGTTCAGAGCAAAACAGGCAGGCCAGTCCCCCTCCACCGCTACGAAGCGGATACCGCCGCCGGTGATCAGACGTTTGGTCAACTCAGCGCGGTCGCGGTAAAATTCCATCGTCCCGTGGGAGGCCTCCCCGATCAGAATATACTTGGTGGCACCTGCCCGATTTACCAGCTCCTCCCGGACTCCTTCTTCGGCATACGGCTTGGCCAGCTTCTTGATTTCATGGATCAATTCATTCTCCATCGTCCGCCCCCTGGATTTTAATTCCTCCTTTGTTCGGCAGTATTGTCCCCGGCGGGACCCGCTTTATACGAAACAAATTTGCAAGATCGCTCCAGCGGCAACAATCCCAATAGGGCAAATAGCATTCATCATTCCTGGTTTCCCCGCGCAGCATGGAAAAGCTGCCGGAACATTGAAAACATCCGGCAGCTTCAGGTGATTCTTGCGGACACAGGGGATCTTATTCGGTCGAAAAAGGCGCTCCACCGTCTCCATAGCTGCAATTAGCGTCACTGGAGTCCGTTAAATTGGCAAATTCTCTACTTTTGATAAAATAGCGTCTTACCGGTCCGTTACCGCGGGCAGCATACCACCGCTAGTTATACCTCCAGCGTGAAGGAGGCCAGTCCGGCGCTGCCGGAGCCGGTATACGTCAGGTAGATGGCCTGCACGCCATCGGGTATGGCGATATCCGCTACATATTCCTTCCACACATTGGTGAACACCACCGGAATCTCGCCCAGCACCGGGCCATCCCATGCGGTTTTCACCTGGAAGCTCCCGCGGCAGTAGCCCCGTACCCGAATTTTCACCCGTTTGACTCCCTCACAGTGGAAATACTTGAACCCGGCCGTTGCGGAATCCAGCATGTTGGCGATATAACCGGGCTCTTCATCCCCGTCCTTGCCATCCTGGGTAATTCTGGGGAAGCGGCTGTCCATCCAAATCCCCTCACCCCCCACATACTTGGCCTCATCCTTGTAGAACAGATTGCAGGCCAGATAAGCGGGATATTCTCCCTTTCCCGCCAATGGCCCGTCGTTCAGCCCGCAGGAGGTCATCTCCACCTGAGGAATCGAACCGTCCGGATGAAGCCGAAGCCGTTCCGCACAGCCCTGGCGGCTGAAATGGGTGCCGTTGGTCTGGCGGTGGTAGAAGATGTACCACTCCCCGTTGATTTCCGCCAAGCCCCCATGGTTGTTGCCGCCGTAGAACATGGGTTTATCCGCAGGTTTATAAGAACCGATATGCAAATCATTATTGCTGACGATTACGCCCCTGTATACGAAGCCGCCTGTGGGAGATGGGCTTGTGGCATAACACAGCTCATGCATCACCACGGAGGAATAAACGAAATAATAGGTGTCCCTTATTTTGCGGATGGAGGAAGCCTCGAAAAATTCATGCCCCTCAAAACCGCTGCCCCCGCTGTAAGGCTGACTGGGCATAAGCGTGGCCGGCTCCTCCAGAATGGTCAGCATATCCGGGCCCAGAACCGTCACGCTGGCGCCTTTCCGGGACCGGTCTCCCACCGCACAGAAGCCCGTATAGAGGTAGGTTCTATCCCCTTCTGTCAGCACAGCCGGGTCAAATTGGGGCTCGTCCTCCTCCTTCTCCCCCAGGCGGGTGCCGTCGGCATACGACACATAACCGTAATATGCATACCGCCCTGCCGGTTTGTCACAAACCGCCACCGAAACCACAGATACCTTATCCAGCACGTAATACAGATAATACCGGCCGTCCGGCCCGACGGTCACATCCGGCGCATAGAGACACATGCTTCCGTCCCGGTTGAGGGGATCTTCGGTTTTGGGGTAGATGACTCCTTCATAACGCCAATCGCCCAGATCATCCACCGGCGCAGACCAGCATACATAGTCGTTCAAGCAGAACACATGCCCGTTGAACCGGTCATGGGAGCCGTACACATATACCCGTCCGTCATAGACATGGGGCTCTCCGTCAGGAATATATTCCCAGGAGGGCAGATAGGGGTTTACACCTTGCTTTTTCATCGTGACCCTCTCCTTATCGTGCGTATAGAACGCGGATGGCCGGCTCCCCCGTTAAGGCTGCGGCTGCACCACCACTTGAATCGTACATGCAGTCAGCGCCGGATGAACATCCCGATCCCCTGCCACATCGAAGACAGGCTTGTCCTGCTTGTTGAAATGAACGCGGTGCATGGCCGAGCTGCAGACTCCATGCTTCACCAGCCGCTCCTCTCCGTGATACAGGATGTAGACGGTGCCGTCTGTATCCCGGAAGAAGGAATTATGGCCGGCGCCGTATAGTCCCTTAAGAGAATAATAGGACAGCACAGGTGTGCCTGCTTTGGTCCAGTTGGCGGCTTCCAGACAGTCTGCTCCGCGCGGAATGCTCAAAAGCCCAACGGAATAGGTGTAGCCCCTGGCCGCCCCGCCGGAATAGGCCAGATACACCGTATCCTCCGTCACCAGCGGATAAGGGCCTTCGTTGTTGATGGTGCCTTGAATGTTCTCCCATCCCAGCAGCGGCCGTGTCAGCAAGACCGGCTCACTGGTCAGCACAACAGGATTCCTCGCCTCCACCGAAGCGATATAGATCATAGAACCGGTATCCATGGATGTTCCGATGCCCTTGCGGTAGGACCAGGCTACATAGGAGGTTTCACCGCTCCGGAAATAGGTCATATCCAGAGTAATTCCGTCCTCAGCCAAAAATCTGCCGTTAGCCCGCCTTACCCGCTCCGGTGATTGCCAATCTGCCGCTTCCATGATACTGCCGCCCTTGCGCAGCTTCATCAAATGGCATTGCGGCCCCCATTGACGGCCTCCAACGGCAAACAGGATATACAGTTCACCGCTGATCACATGGAATTCGGGCGCCCAGAAGGTCTGGATGAAGCCCCGCTCCTCATCCACATCCAGAATGACGGCCTCTTTAAAGCCGGGAGCGAATAATGCTTCCAGCGTATCCGCCTCCCGCACATACAACCCGATATCATTCATATTGTCATTGGTTGCCAGAAAGTAATATTTGCCTTCCCACGGAAGAATCACCGGGTCAGCATACCCTTCGGCTAACGGGAACAGGAAGCGGCGGTTCGCCACAGTACCGCTTACGGTGTACACACCAGGCCGGGTAAAATCCACCCCGCTGACATCCCAATCGACCTGCTTCTCGTCGCTGGACCCGTCGGAATAAACCGCCGTGGCCGTTACTGCCTTCACTTGCTCGACGGAGGAAGCGTGAATCCGCTCCGGCACCCGAGTTTCCGTATGGTAAAGAGGCAGCCAGGCGGCTATGACCGATTCCCGGACATGGCTTTCCACAGGAAGCATGTTGCCGGGGAGAATACCAGGCAAAGGCACTTCGACAGAGGCCTCGTCTGTGCGCACCTCCGTCGCCTCCTCTGCCTCCGAAATTCCGTCCGGCGCAGCAAGGTCAGCCAGTCTGTTCACGTAGGCCTTGCCCGCTTCATCCTGCCAGCGGATTTCATAAGCGCGCTCCGCCGCTTTATATTCGCAGACCGCCCTCTTTATGTAGGCCTCCGGATGCAGCCGCAGCAGACCGCAGCTCTGAAACGTGGCCAGATCCGTTGAGGTCCAGAGCAGCAGCTGCCCCCTGCTTTCCTCATCAGGGGCGCCGGTTTTATCCACCCGTACGGCCACAAGCCCAAAGCCGCCCTCTGCCGTCTGGAACAGATACGGTTGCTGGACCCCTTTTTCCTGAATCACACTCCGTTCGTCCACCGTTGCTTCCGCAAACAGAATACCGTAATTGCGGTTCAGTGGCTGAAGCTCCCCTTCTCCTTGGCGCAGAGCCAAATGAATGCTGTTGGCAAGCGACTCCGTATAGTCATTGTCCGGTTTTCGCGTATATACCAGGATAACATCCTGCTGATTGGATAATTCCATGAATGATCGCTCCTTGCTTTATGGTTTCACCTTCACGGTCAGGTTCAGCTTTCGGAAGGAACGGTCAATGTCCTTGTCCTCCGTCATATCCAGCACGGGGAACCCGTCCTTGTGGAAATGCACCCGCCGGATGCCCGTACTTCTGGGGCCATCCTTGCCGGGACGAGCATGATAAGTGTTCCAAACCATCCCCGAGTCGTCCTCCACGTAGGCGTTATGGCCCGGACCGCATTCCCCGGGGACGGAAAAGGCAGTTAACAGCGGATAGTTGCCTTTGGTCCAGTTGGCGGCATCCAACAGATCGGCATCCTTGTGAATGGACAGATACCCCACACAATACGTGTAATCCACCAGCGCACTGGAGAAGGTGATGTAGAGGGTATCCCCGGCAAATAACGGATATGGCCCCTCATCCACAAAGGTATGGTTATTCGCCCAGCTGTAATCCGGCTTGGATAGCAGCATCGGCTCAGAAATCAGCTTCCACGGCTCCTTCTTGTTGATTTCGGCAATATAGATCCAGGAGCCCAGATCAACCGGCTTCAGGTCCCGCTGGGCCCATACGGCATAATATCTCTCGCGGATGCAAACCGTGGTCATGTCCAGGGTTAATCCGATGTCGCTCAGCACCTCGCCGCTGCTCTTCAGAACCGGCTCCGGCTTCTCCCAGTCTCCCTTGCTGCGGATATCCCCGCCAGGCTTAAGCTTCATCACATGGGAGCGGATCTGCCCGAAGCCCTCGGGACTGCTTGCCAGGAATATGTATAATTCCCCGTCCACCTGGTGAAACTCGGGGGCCCACAGGAATTGGACCATATGAGGGTACATCTTCGTATTCAGAATCTCGTATTCGGCAGCCGTGGCAAGCTGTTGGATCGTCTCCCCGCGCCGGACAGATATACTGCTGTTATTGTCCGCATCATTGGTGGCGATGAAGTAATAATAACCCTGCCACTTGAAGATACAAGGGTCCGCCCGGTTGATGGAAACCGGAAAAAAAAAGGAGGGTTGATTCACCTCTCCGGCAATCATGTATTGACCGGCAGCATCCCAACGGATGCCATCAGCCTCCCAAGTGACCGGTTTAGTCACCGTTGTGCCGTCGCTGTAATGGAATGCTGCTTGGACAGCGTCCAGTTCCTCCCTGGAGGACACCGTAATCGCATCAGGCAAACCGACTCCGGTATTATACGGCACTGTTAACCGCTCCAGAAGCTTCTCCGCCACGCGAGCGGGAATTTCCAGCACGTTTACCGGCCGGGCTCCTTCAATGCCGGATGCCACCACCTCAGAGGTGAAGCTTGCCGCCGGCTCCGGAGAAATCTCTTCTGTTCCAAGCTCCGTCACATAAGCCTGGTAGCGCCGGTTGGCCACATCGCACCACTGCAGGCAATACCGCTCCTCCACGGGCAAATACGTACAGGCCACATGGCGGACATAACCGCCGGTTTTCAGATCCAGAGGCGCCCATTCCGTATACTCCAGGAAATCCTTGGTGGTGAACAGCATGACCTGGCCCTTGCTGGATTCATCCGCCTGACCGTCAGCTTCCACCCGTACGGCCACCACCCCATATCCCTCCCCGCCCAGCTTGAAAATGTAGGGATTGGCCAGACACTTGGCCTTGAGGGTGCGATTCTCCTGCTCCGCTGCCTTGACATAAAGCACACCGGTATTGTGATTGAGCGGAATGAAACCGCCTTCATTCACACAAACAGCAAGATGCATGCTGTAGGCCAGCTTCTCCTCGTAAAGCCCGGCCGGTTGGCGGGTATATGATAAAAGCTGATATTTATTTTCGGATGACAAGGGATACACCTTCCTTTGGATGGTATAAATACCCTTTTATTATAAAGAAAACCATTGACGATCGTCCATGATCTATAGTAACTTAACGTTGACCTATTCTGACATCGGGGAGAAAACAATGGAGAAAATCTTCTTTGCGGATAACCACGCTGAGCATACTGCGGACTTCGTCTTCCATCAGCCCCACGGGCATGACTGTTGGCTGCTGATTCTTACCAAAACCCCAGCGATGATCCAGGTGAACGGGCAGCTGAAGCGGTACAACAAAAACCATGCCGTCCTGTTTCGCCCAGGCCAGCCTATCAAATATACCGCCTGCGCCGAAAGCTACATCAACGGTTGGATCCGCTTTAATTTAAATCCCAGCTTTTTCGACCTGTGTCCCATCGAATACGGCATGCCGCTGCATATGGCCGACTACATTCAGTGTCATCAGCTGACGCAATTTATTGCCCATGAGCATGCAGGCGGAAACAGCGCCTCCTCCATTTATTTATTGAAGGCGCTGCTTATGATTCTGAACACCAACCAAACCCATGAGAAAAGAACCGTCGAGGATAAGCTGTTCAACCTGCGCCAGGAAATAGAGTGCAACCCCGGCTTCCCGTGGACGGCCACCTATATGTCCAGCCTGGTCAACCTGAGCGAAGGCTACTTTCACCGCATGTACAAAAAAATGTTTGGCAGCTCCTGCATCGACGATGTGATCGAAATGCGGCTTGCCCTGGCCCGCAGCCTGCTGACCACCCGGCAGATGAAAATCAACGAAATCGCCAGCCAATGCGGCTATAAAAATGGGGAGCACTTCTGCAGACAATTCCGCAGCCGGGTGGGCATGTCTCCCCAGCAGTACCAGGGGTTATGAAAACAGCTGCTCAATTGCTGCTGCTTAGCTGTTCCGCTAACCCGATGAGAATCCCTTCTACGCCGCGTATGTAGCAGAGCCGGTACGAGTTCCCATACTGAACCACTTCGCCAACAAGTTCTGCACCAGATTTTGTGAGTCTGGCTACCATCTCGTCAATATCTTCCACGGTAAACATAACCCGTAAATAACCGAGGGCGTTTACAGGTGCAGCCCGGTGGTCAGCTTGAATGGGCGGAGTGAGAAACCGCGACAACTCAATTCGGCTGTGGCCATCCGGGGTAACCATCATCGCAATCTCTACGCACTGAGAACCCAGTCCGGTTACGCGGCCAGCCCACTCCCCTTCCACAGTGGTTCGTCCTTCAAGCCTCAAACCAATCTCCTTGAAGAAAGAGATGGCCTTATCAAGGGATTCCACAACGATGCCGACATTGTCCATTCGCAGCAATTGGTTATTTTCCATTGTTTTACCCTCCTCGTATGTTCAAAGTTAGTCCCTTAGTCACATTCTAACGGAAGCAGGAGACGTTATTATCGAAAATGAGCTGTCTAGCAGGCTTTTTGGGCCAAATAACGGCGCTGGCCACCGTTAGATTTTTGTTCCGGTTCGGTGGAGAGCGTGGGTGAATACTTTTGAAGGTGGCGAAAAGCAAAAGTGGTGATAATGGCTTATCAAAAGCAAAAAAGGGCTCCAGCGGAAACCGCTGAAGCCCTTACTGCATGTAGTGCGGTCGAGAGGACTCGAACCTCCACGGCTGTTACACCACTAGAACCTGAATCTAGCGCGTCTGCCAATTCCGCCACGACCGCATGCTTTGTTGTTTCCTCTCGAGGAGGACAAATAGAAATATACCATGGGCTCAGAGAAAAGTCAAACCCCTGAAATAAAGTTCTATTTTTCAGAAAAATCAGCCATAGCGGGCGGCCGGCTTGAGCTGCCTGCCCGCTATGGACATGGATTTTTCGGCGTCTTTACTTGGATTTAGGCAGATTCAAATCGGGAACCGGCACCTTGTCCCATCTCATATCGGTGCCGAAGTAGAAGCTGGTATAACACGGCTGATTGTACACTACATTCTGCCACGCCACACCTGTCCGGTATTGGGCATCATGCATCAGCGTATACAGCTTCCGGTCCGTTACCTCGGTGCTCATGTAGATGCGGATGGCGGTGCTGTCCGCGGTGCGCACCACCAGCTCCTCCCGCCAGTCGCCGAACAGGTCGGCTACCAGACACGGGTTGCCCTTGGTGCCGTTGTTGGAGCGGGTGCCTTCTGCGGTGAGCACGGTGCCATGTTTCCAGTCCTCGATGGTCACATCCTGATCAAAGGTGCCGCTGACGATCTGGGTGGTCATGTCCGCTCCCCACTTGATGCTCATGTTGGTGCCCGGGGCGGCTTCGCTCAGCTTCTCGCCTTTGGCCGAACGCAAGCCCCGGGAGGGCTCATGGGCCAGATGGCTTTCGCTGCACCAGGTTTGCAGACCCGGCACAGCCGGCTCTACCTTGCCTACCATCCCCCGCCCCACGTCCTCGGTGGCGAAGGCGCCGTACAGCACCTCGCCGGTAGCCGCGTCACGCAGGGTGTAGCCGTATGGCGCATGGGCTCCCTCTTCGTGGACCATGTAAATCTGCAAGCCGTCCAGGTCCGGGTCCACCACCGCTACATGCAGCGCGTCCCCGTGGCCCAGCTTGGCGTATTCGCCGGGTGCGATACCGCCCTCCGGCAGAATGCCGCCGGAGCTGTACAGAATGCTGCCGTCCTGGTCAATGGTCACCGAGCCATAGACAATCTCCTGGCAGCCGTCCCCGTCCACATCCGCTGTGGACAGAGCATGGGCGCCTTGTTTGGCGAAGCTGCCGAAGCCCGGGTTGCGGCCATTGGGCTCATGGAGCGTATCCGCGAAGGGATTGTTCATGGTCACCCAACCGCTGTCGGTATACCACAGCTCCGTGAGCTCCTTGCCATCCCAGTTGTAGGCGGCCATCGTCGCCCGGGTGTAATACCCGCGGGCAAACAGTGCCGAAGGGGTGCGTCCATCCAGGTACGCCACCCCGGCCAGGAAACGGTCCACCCGGTTGCCCGGTTCAATCCGGTTCCAGGAATAATCGCCCCACATCAGCCCGTCGTCATGGCGTCCCGGCTTGTAGCCTACGGTGGAGAGCTCTTCGCCAGTGTCGCCGCGGAACACAGTCAGGTATTCCGGTCCTTTCAGGATAAAACCCTCAAACTCCCGCAGCTTGTTCCGGGGACTCCGGCTGGGGGCATACACGTCTACGAAATAGTCTGCCAGCTTCTCCGCATCCTCCCGGGACAGCGGATAGCTGTACTGAGGCGCGATGCCAAAGCAATCCTCCAGCGTAGCGGGCCAGTGTCCCGCAGCTACTTCCTCATGATTATGCCAGCTCTGGAACATGTCCGCCACATGAGCCACGTAATCCGCGCCATTCATGCGATAATCGTCGGAGTGGCTATACCCAGCCGCCACGTCCTCTGGCATCAGGGTAATATACGCCTCGGAGACCGGCTTGCCGTCCTCGTATCGGACCACCTTGGTACCCGGCGCGGTTTTGAACATGATCTCCGCTTTGCCGTCGCCGTCGAAGTCATACACCAAAAATTGCGTGTAATGCGCCCCCGCCCGGATGTTCACGCCCAAGTCGATGCGGTACAAAAGCCGACCGTCCTGCTTATAGCAGTCCAGATAAACATTGCCGGTATAACCCACATGGGAAACATCATGGGAGTTGGACGGATCCCACTTGACGATATATTCATACTCGCCGTCACCATCCACATCGCCCACACTCATGTCGTTGGCACTGTAGGTATAGGCTTGGCCTGCGGGGGTGATCCCATCGGCGGGTTTTTGCAGCGGGATCTCCAGATAAGGGGCTTCCCACGCCTTCACTTCGGCACTACGCTCCTGCTCGATCCCGTTTACCACCGCTGCCACTGCATACACCGATTCTGCGCTGCCGGAGCGGTCCAGATAGTTGGTGCTGTCCGTCACGTCGGCCAGCTTCACGCCATTCCGGTACAGACGGAAATCCGGAGCGGTGAGTCCCTGCGCCGAAGCACCTGTTACTTCATTGCCCAACAGCCGCCAGCTGACGAATATTCCCTCCGGGGTGCGGACTGCCGCCAGCCCCCGGTTCAATTGTTCCATTTGCACACTCATGTGTATCCTCCTGCATCATAAGGCTTCATAATCTCCATTACACATGTCTACCTTATGCCCTATCCGGCTTGCAGGCAATCGGACATTCTTGATTTTCCCCGCCAATCAAGAAAGTGCAAACGGAACAAATAATGAAAACGCCAAAAACCGGGGCTTCTTTTAGGAAATCCCCGGTTTCATAGGATAAGCAGCCTTATCCCTATTCCTTCTCCGCGTTCTCCGCCTCAAAGCTATACTCCCGGCTGAGCTTCACCAGCTTCCGGTTGGCCTTGCGGAGCAGCACCATCTCTTCGTCCCAAGCCACCACAATCCCCAACACATCATTGGCAGGATCGGCATCCCGGCGGACCCGGATCCGGGCCCCGGACAGACGGAATTGCTGAAGCAAATCTGCAGTAACCATATACCCTCCTTTTCCGCAAAAAAGACCTGAACGGGTGTCCGTCCAGATCCTCTGCCGTCGTACTTGTAAGTATCGATCGATTAATTGCGCTCTATACGTTCACGGTCAGCCGACATGCTCCTTAGATTCGAACCAGTAATCCAGCACTGTCGCGGACATAACACGCTTGGCGATATATTCGGACTGCTTCTCCGAAAACTCCCCGCTCCAGTCCACTTGAAGCTCGTTGCACAGCTTCACGATGGTCAACAGTTCGGACCAGGCGACATACCGTTTATACCAAAAAAACTGCGGATGCTCGATCATATAAGGATAAAGATCGTCAAATTCAGTATGCTTGCATTCAAGGGCACGCTCAAAATGTACCTTTGCTTCAACCAGCTTAGACAGCAGGTATTCTGCCGGAATGGTATTCTCCCCCATGTCAAGTGCCTCCTCTCTGCCTTCTTACCCCCCATTATAATCGAAAATGTCAAATCGGGGAAGCCGAAGAGAACTTGAAAATGTTGCTTTTTCATGTCCGTTTCAATGTCAACTAATCGGTAAAACGGACCTCACTGCCGTCTACAGACGCTACCCGGACAAGAGAATCCAACCGCACCCCGGCCTCCCGCAGGGCAGGCGCCCCCTTCTCGAAGGCCTTCTCTACTGCGATACCTAAGCCTACCAGGGTACACCCGGCCTGCTCCAGGATCCGGATTACCCCGCGTACCGCATCACCATTGGCAATAATGTCATCAATAATAAGCACCCGGTCCTCGGAGCTGAGCAGCTTTTTGGAAATCATCAAATCCGTCACAATGCCCTTCGTAAAGGAAGGAACCCGCTCACAGTAAGAGTCATTGTCAGTGGTCAACGTTTTTTTGCGGCGCGCAAACACCATGGGCACACCCAGCTTGTAGGCGGCAGCAAAGCCGATGGGAATTCCCGACGATTCGATGGTCACGACCTTGGTGACGCCCGACTCCCGGTAAAGCCGTGCGAATTCCTCGCCCATTTCCATGATCAGCTCAGGATCCACCTGATGATTGAGGATGGCATCCAACTGGAGGACTTTGCCGGATTGCACCGTCCCTTGACGCATGATTGCTTCCTTTAACCGATCCATAACCAAAACCCCTCCGCGCGCATCGCCTTTATTCGCTGTCTTAATCCTTGTAACATTACCACAGGGAATTCAAGCTTTTCAAGTACGTTTGTTATTTTTTTCATTAAAACCGCAACTTTTTCCGGGGACGGACTGTCTATATAACCAATAGGGAGATTTATCCTCTAACCACACTTGGAATTGAATTGAAGCAGCGCCTCACTTTTGGGAGAATAAGTTAGTGCCAATTGAGTATTGTTTATGGCAACCCTTTGGAGGTATGATGGATTACATCCGGTGTCACAGCTGACGCCGTCGGGCGTTTACTCGAGAGACACAGGTTCTATAGAAGGGATCGATTCTCCATGTTAAAGAAATGGTTCAGCCAGGCGGCAGCAGCCGGAATGATGATTGCCCTTGCCGTAACAGTGGCTGCATGCGGCGGAGATAATGCTGCCCAATCACCGTCTCCTGCACAGGCAACCGTTGCTACAGTCAAAACAACCGCCCCAACCGGCAGCCCTGCAGCCGGCACCGTTACTGCAGCGTCGGATACTATGGCTCCTCCCGAGAAGGCACCAGGAGTCAACAACTATGTTCAACAAGCAGGCAATGAAGCCAAACCCACTACCGCGGCAACCTCCAAACCCAAGAGAACCTACGACTCCTATACGGTGGAAAAACCCCTGCTCATGGGTGTAGCGATTGGCGACTCCCAGGACAGCGTTGTTAAGCTCCATGGCACCCCCAAAAGCCATTATCTGATGGACGATGCCGAAGACCCGATTAACGTATATGAATATGATGGCTTTCATATCGGTTTGAATCCCCAGAAACAGGTGGAATTCGTAGAAGTGGCCAGCTCCGAGGAGGATCCCGGACTGAACAGTCTCCGCTTAGGCCAAACCACTGCAGAAGCCGCCAAGGCTTTGGGTAAACCCGATTCCAGCACAGACTATGTTATGACCTACAAAACCAAAACCACTGTCCTTAAGCTGGATATCGATACGAAGAGCAAAACCATCCAATCCATCAAGCTGTTCGGAAGAAGCGAATAAACCAAAGTGCAGATCCAAAAAAACAGCCACCGCCTATGCCTTCCCTCGGGAGAGCAGCCAGCGGTGGCTTTTTGCCGTTGCGTCCAACATCTCAGATAATCCGCTTGCGGCTGCGGAGAACGATCAAAGCGGCCAGGCAGGCAATAACCGCCACTGCCCCTACGCCAATCCCGATGTAACGGTGGACCACCTTCATGGCGAAGTCCAAATTATGGCCAATAAAACGGCCCAGAGTAATAAAGGTCACTGTCCAGACCAGTGCTCCGGAGCCGGCATACGCAATATAGCGCCAAATCCGGACGCCGCTGATGCCTGCCAGATAGCAGGTAAAATGGCGCACACCCGGAACGAAATAGCCGAAGGTGACAGTCCATAATCCGAAGCGTCTGAACCATTCCTCCGCCTTGTCCAGCCTTTTGGGCGTCAGTTTAATCCACTTGCCGTACCGGGTAAGAAAGGGCTTGCCTACTTTATGCCCGATGGCGTAGCTGACCAGCATGCCTGTCATAGAGCCGAAAAAGCAAACGGCTATGGAAAGTGAGTACGAAAACCAATTCAGCGATGTCAAATATCCGATGAAGGTCATCAGGATTTCGTCCGGAACGGGCAACCCGATGATCCCCACGGCAAGAAAACCGTACATGGCAAGGTAACCGAACTCCAGTATCCACTCCTTAAGCAATTCCAGCACTGATACACGCTCCAGTTCATTTTTCATTTAGGCATTTCAAGATGCCAGTCATGCGCCTGTCCCTTCTATCATACCCTTGTACTAACGGAATGGAAAGGAGGCGGATGCGCCGATGCGCAATTTGAAGCAAATTCTCCAGATCGCTTTCACCTATATGGGAACCATAGTTGGCGCGGGCTTCGCAACCGGCAAGGAAATTCTTTTGTTCTTCACCAGATATGGTTGGGTAGCCGTGGCGACCATCGGGATTGCAACGGTCCTTTTTGTGTGGGTGGGCTGCAAGCTGATGATGATCGCCCATGAAATCGGCGCCGAATCGTATGAGGATCTGAACAAAGAGCTGTTCGGTCCCAAAATCGGGGATGCGGTAAGTTTATTCACCCTGCTGACTCTGTTCGGTGTTACCTCCGTTATGCTGGCTGCTGCAGGGTCTCTGTTTCAGGAGCATATGAACCTGCATGTTCAAGTGGGCCTATTCCTGACGGTTTTCTTGACCTACCTGCTGCTGAACAAGGGAATGGCGGCTATCCTCGCCGTCAACTCGGTGGTGGTGCCCATCATGATATTGTTCACCGCGGCCATCGTATGGATTACACTGCGTTCCCCCGGGTCTGGTAACTGGGTTACCCTGCAGGGAGATCTTCCATGGCATAAGGCCTGGTTTTCACCGATTCTCTACACTTCCTACAACCTGGCTATGGCGCAGGCGGTGCTGGTGCCGTTGGGCAAAGCAATCCACGACAAAAAGGTCCTTTATTGGGGCGGAATTGCAGGAGGCGTAGGCATCGGCTTGCTTCTCCTTGCTTGCCACTACACCCTTTCCGCGCAGATGCCCGGCATTATCCGTTATGAAATCCCCATGGGTCATTTAATTCAGCCCCTGGGACGTGTTGTGCAGCTCTTATATGTGCTGGTCATCTTCGGGGAAATCCTGACCACTTTTCTTTCCAATGTGTACGGGCTGGGGCTGCAGCTGAAGCAGCGCTCCGGTCTGCGGATGGCTGTGCTGGTCCCCATTATCCTCTTGGGCTGTTATCTGATCAGCCAAATCGGCTTTGGACGCCTGCTGGAGGTGCTTTATCCCCTATTCGGCGTGGTAAGCCTGGTCTGGTTTGTTGCCCTGATCTACCGCCGACGGGTCTGGGTTCGCAAGGCGTAGCACCATCATAAGCCGGACCAGCAAAAAAATAAGTCCCACTAATGAAAATATAAATCCGGACAGCAGATAACCATAATGGTAATACGGGTATTGGTCCCGGTCGTTGATAACACCGATTACGTCGGCCAGCAGGAATACCAAACCGATCAGCACCAAAGCCAGAACGGCATAGTCGAATACGGTCCAGCGGAGCAAGAGCTGGCGTTCCAGCTTCCCGGGAGCGCCGGTTTTTCCTTTGGCCTGGAACATCCTCCATACGGTATATACAGCTCCGCCGGTGACAGCCAAAGCAAGAACCGCTGCAAATATCTGCAGGATGGTATACAACATAAACAAGAGCCTCCTATCCAATTCATAATCAATTCGCCCCGGGCCTTTTCAGCCCTCGGTTAGTCTGGATACCAGCCAGACTACAGCGGCAAAACCGGCGGCAGGCAGCACCGCGGCAGCCCAAAAAACGGCTTTCCAGCCGGGATAGGGAGCGCTTTTCCAGATCAGCCCAAGCAGCGGGTCATGGTTATGGATATCATTCGTATCCGGATGTGGAGCATTGTGGGCAGGAAATGACTGGCCTGCTTCCCGGGAGGTTTGGTCGGAAACATGGATCTTACCTTTCTTCCAGCCGATGCGGTAGCTGATTTCTCTGTCGGATTGGGATTGCTCCGGCAAGGTCACTGCGGCGGCCTCCTTTCATAACCTATGGAATGCGATAGGCTACTTCTATAGTATTCCAAGCCGCTCCCAAAAAGCAACGCTTTTGGTGAAAGGGATAGAGTCATATCAGCCGATTGTGGTAATATGTTGGTAGTCTATCTTTCGGAGGGAGGTTGGCGAATGGCGAAAACAGCGCTTGTGTCTGGAGGCGCCCAAGGAATTGGCCGCTGTGTGGCGCTGCGTCTGGCTGAAGCGGGATATGCCGTGTCCCTGTGCGATACGGACCGGGAAGCCGGGCTGGAGGTCATCCGAATGATTCATGAGGCGGGCGGAACGGGGATTTTCTGCTGCGCAGATATGGGTGTCCGGGAGGATGTGGAGCGGTGGTTCCGGGTCACGGCTCTGGAGCTGGGGGACATCCATGTACTGATCAATAATGCGGGCATCGGGAAAAATGCGCCTGTCCTGGAGCTGTCTCTTGAGGATTGGAGCCGGGTCATTGCGGTGAATCTGACCGGTACCTTCCATGCCTCCCAGCTGGCTGCCAGACGGATGCGGGAGCAGGAAACAGGCGGCAGCATCGTCCATATCGCCTCTACCCGCGCACTGATGTCGGAGCCGGGAACCGAAGCATATTCGGCCTCCAAAGGCGGCATCCTGGCTCTTACCCATGCCATGGCTGTCAGCCTCGGCGAATACGGAATCCGCGTGAATGCCGTTAGCCCCGGATGGATCGAGACCCGGGATTGGCAGCTGGGCTCCCGGTCGGTCACTCCTTTCCACAGCGAAAAGGACCGGCTTCAGCATCCCGCAGGCCGTGTGGGCACTCCGGAGGACATTGCGGCCGCCTGCCTTTATTTATGCGGGGCTTCGGCGGGTTTCATCACCGGTCAGAATCTGGTGGTGGACGGCGGTATGACCGTCAAGATGATTTATGAGGAATAAGGAGCTGCGAGGAAATTAGTACCCGCTTTTGCTGACAAAATCTCCACGGTTTTGGGAGTTTTGTCAGCAAATTAGCGGTACTTTATTTCGTCGCAGTCTCTAAGTAATTGTTTATTATGCAGTGTGATGACATCTGGAGAGGACCTGATTATTCATGTGGTTGTTATTGGCGGCTTCGGCTGCAGTCTGTTTCGGCTTAAGGGGGATTCTGTACCAATGGACCTCCCGGCAGCCGGCGGACCGGAATGTGCTGCTGTTCGGTGTGTATGCCTGCGGAGCAGTGGTGGCTTTGGCTTTGAATCTGTTCTGGGGACAGCCTTGGACGGCGGGTGCGGCAGTCGGCATCGCCATGGGGCTGTTCTCCTTTGTGTCCAACTCCGCCATGCATAAGGGCTTTGCGGTGGGCAAGGCCTCCCTGGTGGCGTTGTTGGTGGGACTGCCTCCTCTCATTGTCGTCCTGGCGGCGATGGTGCTGTGGAAGGAACATCTGAGCATGGGCCAAACCCTATGCTTTGTGGTGATTCTGGGCGGCGGCCTGCTAGTCAAAAGTGCCGGAGGCTTGAGCCTGCGCAATATGGAGGGTGCCCAGTGGGGTCTTCTGGCTATGGTCACCTTCGCCTTTACGGATTTGTCCAGCAAACAAGCGGCCTTGTCCGGCGGCGAAACGCTGCCCACCCTTGTGCTGATGTACGTGACCGGCAGTCTGCTGTTCGCCGTATCCGCAGGTGTGGACCGGAAGCGGCAGCTGGCTGCGGAGGCCCGCGGGGGTGCAGAGGCCGGTTTGGCCCGGAAAGAAACGGCCGCCGCTGCTGAAGGGGTGCATACGCCGCGCTGGAGTCTCGGCAAAACCGTGGGAATCGGCATGGCTGTGGGCATCAGCAACATCTCCGGGATGATCCTGATGATGCCTGCCATGAAAATGGGCATCACCGGTCTGGTTTCTGCCATTGTAGCGCTTAATGCACTGATTATTATGTTGTACGCCTGGATCATCCTCCGGGAGCGGGTGAAGCCCATGGAGCTGGCCGGGATGATCCTGGCCTTCGCCGGGGTGCTGGCTTTGCGGCTGCTGGGGTAAACGGTGCCGACTGTTTCTGGGGAGAAACTGGGCTGGGAGCGGTGTTAGCGGAAATATTCTTCCGCTATTGGTAACCGGCAGTGGATATACGGGGAATAGCGGAAACGGTTTTCCGCTATTCCTTCTTTTTTGCCGTTTGGCAGGCTGCGGAGGACCGATAGCGGAACTTGCTTTCCGTTATGCCTTTTGGGTTGGTTACAATCTATGAATAGCGGAAATATCTTTCCGGTATTCTTGGATAGCCTGCTCCAACCAACCCATAGCCTCTTGGAAATAATATTTGGTTATAATCATCCGTTCCCCTGCGGAAGCGGCTTTTTTTGCGTATACTAACATACGTACCTCACTATGAATTTTTCGGAAGGATGATGTTGTATGCACTTGCTGACGAATGGAAAAGACGGCCGCAGGTGTCCGAGGCTGGAGGTCTTATCCTGACCACATGTAATCGGACTCCTGCGAAGAAAATCGGCATGGTTCCACCGGAACCCGGCCACCCTAATTTATCTTGGCAGGAGGAAAAACATTTGAACGACTTTTTGACACAATGGGGCTGGCGCCCCTTATTTGATGAGGATGCGGACGTTTACCGGGCCCAGGGATGTATTCCCGCCCGTGTCATACTGGAGCACAAGCATATGTACCGGATCGTCTCGGAGAACGGCGAATATTTGGCGGAGGTCACCGGCAAGTTCCGTTATCAGGCGGATGGCCGGGAGGATTTCCCGGCAGTGGGTGATTGGGTAATGGCCAACCTTCGGGAATCCGACGGGCGGGCCACCATCCGCGGACTGCTCCCCCGCTTCAGCAAATTTTCCCGCAAGGTTGCCGGGGCAGTAACGGAAGAGCAGATCGTGGCGGTGAATGTGGATACGATCTTCCTGGTACAGGCGCTGAATCAGGACTTTAATCTGCGCAGACTGGAGCGTTACCTGATCCTGGCCTGGGAAAGCGGGGCCAACCCGGTGGTGATCCTGAGCAAAGCGGATCTGTGTGAAGAGCGGGACGAGCTGATGGCGCAGGTGCATATGGTAGCTGCTGGAGTTCCTGTCCATGCCGTAAGCGCATTGGACGGAATCGGGCTGGAGGAGCTGGCGCCTTACATCGGCAAAGGAAAAACTGTGGCACTTATGGGCTCCTCCGGTGTAGGCAAATCAACCCTGATTAACCGGCTCATCGGCCATGAAGCCATGGATACCGGCGGCATCCGCGAGGATGATGGCCGGGGACGGCATACGACCACCCACCGTGAGCTTTTGCTTTTGCCTGACGGCGGACTGCTGCTGGATACACCCGGCATGCGGGAGCTGCAGCTGTGGGATGCGGACCAAGGGATAAGCGCAGGTTTTGCCGATGTGGAAACCTTGTCCGGCCAATGCCGCTTCCACAACTGCTCCCATAACCGGGAGCCGGGCTGTGCGGTTCAAGCCGCCCTGCAGGACGGCAGCCTGGAGGAGGAGCGTTACAACAGCTACCTGAAGCTCCAGAAGGAGCTTGCTTATCTGGCACGGAAGGAAGATAAGCAGCTTCAGCTTCAGGAAAAATCCAAGTGGAAGCAGATTCACAAGCAAATGCGCACCCATAAGCCGCGTTAAGACCTGTTAAGACCGTTAAGACCCGGAAGCCCTTTTCCCCGGCAGCAGCAGGCCAACACCTGCCCGTCCGGTGGAAAAGGGCTTATTTTAATCAAAGTCGTCATGTTCCGGTAAAATTAATGATAATTTTTACTACTAATTCATGCTGCTATTGGCCGATTTCCTCTCTGACAGGCTCGGGGGTTTCCCAGGAGGGGAACGGATCACGCAGCGTCTTCCAGTCTGCCGCCATTTCCCCGTCGGTAAGCAGACATTGATCCAGCTGTGCGGTGAGAGCATCCCGGTCCAGACGGATGCCGATGAGTACCAGCTCGTTGATCCGGTCGCCCCACTCCGGGTCCCATGTTTTCAGAAGCTCCGGGCTTTCCTGGAAATAACGCTCCCGCTCCTTCTCCGGTAGAGTCGCCAGCCAATAACCCGCCGGGCCAAACTGGATGGAAGGACCGGCCTGTCCGATGGAGGTGGCCATATCCGGGCGGGAGGCGAGCCAGAGAAATCCCTTAGAGCGGACAATCTCCTGGGGCAGCTTGGTCAGGAACTTGTAAAGCCGGCCCGGGTGGAACGGACGCCGCCTGCGGTACACGAAGGAGCTGATGCCGTATTCCTCCGTTTCCGGTGTATGCTCCTCCTTCTGCAGCTCCCGCATCCAGCCTGCGGAGGAGCTGGCCTCCTCGAAGTCAAAGCGGCCGGTATTGAGGATTTCGGCGGCATCGATCTTGCCGTATATGCTGCGAAGCAGCTTGGCTCTGGGCTGAAGGGCACGAAGCACTCCCTCCAGCTGCTCCAGCTCGGTTTCCTGCAGCCTGTCGCATTTATTCATAATAAGCACATCGCAGAACTCAATCTGGTCTATGAGGAGATCGATGATATCCGGCTCCTCCCCGCTCTCCTCCGCTTTAGTGCGCTCCAGGAGCTGGTTTCCTGAGGAAAAATTCTGCCACAGGGTATACGCATCCACCACTGTAACCATACAATCCAGCCGGCAATAGTCCGTCAGATCAACACCGTTGGCTTCATCCCGGTAGGTGAAGGTTTGGGCGATGGGCACAGGCTCCCCAATCCCCGTGGATTCGATGAGAATATAGTCAAACCGCTTCTCCTCCGCCAGCTTCTTCACCTCCAGCAGCAGGTCCTCCCGCAGGGTGCAACAGATGCAGCCGTTGGACAAGGAAACCAGCTTCTCCTCCGTACGCGACAGGGACGCACCGGACTGAATCAGGGATGCATCAATGTTGACCTCGCCCATATCGTTTACAATGACGGCTACACGCAAGCCCTCCCGGTTGTTCAGCACATGGTTCAGCAGCGTGGTTTTGCCCGAGCCCAAATAGCCGCAAAGGACGGTAACGGGAATCCGGTTATCAGTCAATATACTCATTTCTTTTGCTCACTCCTTGTAATCGCTTGGTATCCACTCGTCATATACTCGCATGTTATACGCGCTTGTTATACGCGATTATCCGGAATACATGTGGGTACTTCGCTGTTTAATCGTAATATTTACTATTAAAACACATCCTTTCTAAACGCGCAAGACTTAAATAGGGAGGGATAGTTGCAGCACCACCTCCCATTCACCCATGCCCCGGCCTTAGAAGCTCCGTCCGCACCCGGCACCCTTGGCTGCTGGGTCAACCTCCATTTTCTGCATTTGCACACCCTCTGGTTGATAAAAAGAACAAAAATAGCGGAACCGGAGTTCCGCTATTGCTTATGCATGTGTGGAAATAAAGCGATAACGGAAAGGTTTTTCCGTTATCATCCAGATCGCCCCTGCGTTGGCGGGGTTTCAGCAGCCATAGCGGAAATTGCGTTCCGCTAATCAGACGCCGCTGCACCTGGACGCCCGGATAACGGAACATAGCTTCCGCTATTCGGCGCGAAGTGCATCCGATGATTGGCTATCCCCAATAAGGGAAGCTAACCTGCCGCTATTCGGCGCGAGGTGCACCCAATGATTGGCCACCCCCAATAAGGGAAGCGAACCTTCCGCTATTCTCCCGGCACCGCCTGTATAACAAGGATAAGGGAAGGGGCATATCCGCTATTCCCCTTCTTCCAGGCTTAGGCTGCAGCTTTATCGGCCAATAGCGGAAGCTTGGCTGCTCTTATGCCCTGATTTTCCAGTGCGGCTGCGCAATAGCGGAAGGTCCGCTTCCGCTATTGGAGCCACGCCGCGGATGCGCCATCACGCTCCGGCTGAGGAAGCACCGCCAGCCGGAGCAGCCGCCGGCGCCGTTGCTCAGCCGGCGCCGGAAGCCCCCGGCAGCAGAATCCGCTGCGCCGAGGGGGCTGCTTCCGCCAGCGCGTCCAGCACATGGCGGTGGCACGTGAAGAGCAGCACCTGATGCTGCTCCGACAGCGCAGCCAGCTCCCGGAGCGCCAGCAGCAGGCGCTCTCCGTCAAAATTGACGAAGATATCATCCATGACGAGAGGCAATGGGTTGTTTCTAGCGAATTCCGCTGCAAGAGCGAAGCGGAGAGCCAGGTACATCTGCTCTGCGGTCCCGCGGCTCAGGCGGGCGGAATCCACCGCTTCCCCGCCGGGACGGATGGCGAGCAGGCGCTCCTCGCCCATAGGCGCGGCGATGCGGACATAGCGCCCGCCCGTCAGCCGGGCAAAATGCTCCGATGCCCGGCGCATCACCTCCGGCTGCTTTTCCCGCTCATAGCGCGATTTGGTGCGGGCCAACAGCCCTGCCGCCATGGCGAACACCGCCCATTGGGACGCCTCGTCCCCGAACCGGGCCAGCAGCTCCTCCTGCTTATCCCGCAGCGCCCCATGATCGGTGCCATCCGCCAAACGGGCATAGTCCGCATGGAGCCGGCCCTTCTCTTCTTTCCATCCATCCACGGCCGCCTCCAGCTCCAAAAGCTCCCGCCGGAGCTGCTCCGTTTCCGCCCCCAACTCCGCGGGAGATCCGCCCTCCAGCACCTCGCCCAGCCTGTCCAGCCGGGAGCCGCCTACAGCCGCAGCAAGCAGCTCCCTGAGGTTATTCGCCTCTGCCTCCAGCTCACGGCGGGCCGCCTCCCGGGCACCCAGCCGCCGGAAGTCCTCCTCGCCGTCCGCACCGGCCTGGCGCCATAATTCCGCCAGCCTATCCCGGCAGCGGATCAGCGCCTCCTCCTCCAGCCGCAGCCGCGGCGCCAGCCCCTCCAGCTCTGCCTCCGCCTCGCGGCAGCGGCTTTGGCGCTCCGCCGCCTGCTCTACCGCCTTGCGGAAGCCCTGCAAGGCAAGCTGAAGCTCCTCCGGCGTGCCGAACGCCGTACCGAGCACCGCCCCGGCGGACGCTTCGAAGGCCGCCCGGTTTCTGCGGATACGGTCCAGCCGCCCACGGCTCTCCTCCTGGCGCAGCCGAAGCTCCGCCGCTTGATCCAGCAAGGCCACAAACTCCATGGCCGCCTCAGGGGAAATCTCCCCAATCGCCGCATTCCATTGGGCCAGCCATTGCCTCCATTCCGCCAAAAGCTCCCTTTGCTCCTGCTCCGTCTTCCGCTGCTCCCGGCCCAACTGGTCAACTTGGCGCCGCAGGCGGGTTTCCGCTTCATGGGCAGCCTTCCATTTCTCCTCCAGCTGATAATAATCCCGCAAGGCCTGATTCAGCCGGTTGAGCCACTCCTCGAGTTGCTCCGGCAGCGCTTCATTGCCGGAGTCCAGCACCAGTTGACCTCCGCTGCTGCCTTCTAGGCTGCTTTTCAAAGTCTGCAGCCGTGCTCCCAGCTTCCCGCGCAAGCGTTCCAGCTCCTGCTCCAGCTCTTGGCGCCGGGCGGCAAGCGGCGTGTCTGCCGCCAGTCCCGCCGCCGATTCATCACCGGGGCGGTACCGCCTGGAGGAACGGCTGCCTCTACCCGAAGATGAGGTTCCCCTGCCACCAAGCAGCAGTCCCCCTCCGCCAGCACCCATCACTACCAAACCTGCAGCCGCCAGCAACCAATTGCCCTCCAGCCCGAAGAACAGACCTGCTCCGCCTCCTACACCCAGAAGCAGCGCCCAAAGCAGCACCATACGCCCATCCGTCCCCTCCGGCCGGGACACCATCCGTCCATTTGCCTCCGCCTGAGCCTGAAGCTGCTCCACCGACAGGCGATGCTCCAGCTCCCGTTCGCGCAGATGCCTGTATTCCCGTCCGGCCTCGGCCAGTTGGCCGTACTCCCGGCGCAGCTCCCGAATTACCGCAGGCAGCTCCGCAGCCAGCCTGTCCGCTTCCGGCGGATACGCCGCCGCAAGCGTCCGCTCCGCCCCGGCAAGCAGCTCCCGCCGCTCCTGCACCAGGGCAGCGGCCTGCGCCAGCTCCGCCTCTGCAGCGTCCACCGCATTGTCCAGCCGGACCCGGGCCAGCTCCCGCTCCCCCCACAGCTCCTTGAAGTGTGCAGCCTCCTCCCGGTTCTGCAGGGTAACGGGAGGAAGACAAGACTCCGGGGGCACGGCAGTGGCAATTTCGGGAAATTCACTCCAATCCGCTTCGCCGGGCAAACCACCGCAAGGAAGCCCCGCCTCCTGCAGCTTCCCCTGCAGCAGCCGCTCCAGGCGCCCAAGCTCCAGGAGCAGCTCCTCCTCCTGGCCGAAGCCCGCCTTGTACAGGCTCAGCTCCTCCGTCAAAGCCTGCACTCTTTCACGCAGACGAACCAACCCGGCATCCGCTTCCGAATAGGCCGCGACAACATCTTCCAGCGCGGTTTGCCTTATCCGAAGCCCAGCCAGCGTTTCCTCCCGCTTCTCCAGCTCGCCCAGCAGCACGTCCTGCCGGGACAGCCCATCCTCGGGAAAAGGGCCCTCTCCCCCAGCCGGTATCCCCCGGAGCGACTCCGTCACATGACTCAGACGCAGCCAGCGCTCCCGCTGGGCCCCAGCCGCCTCCAGCAGCTCCAACCGGGCTTTCCCGTCAGTCAGCTTTTCTCCGGCCTCCGCAATCCGCTCCGTCAAAGCCCCTATTTCCGCTGTCAGCTGGTTATACCGCCCGGCTTGGGCCAGGCTTTTCCGCCAGGCGCTGTCCAGCGTATCCCACTCCCCCAGCAGCTGGCTGATCCCCTGGTTCCGCCCCTTGGGCCGGAAACGGCTCTCCAGCTCCTGAGCTAGCCTTTTCTCCGTCTCCCGGACCAGTGAGGCCCGAACCCCCAGTCCGGCGCTGTGCAGAAACCCGCCCAGCTCCTCAGAGGTCAGAGTATGCAGCGCCTGAAGCTCCGTCAGAGTAAAGGCGAACAAATTGCGGAACTGCTCCGCCGTTACGCCCCCCAACAGCTCCCGCAGCAGCTCCTCGCCTCCCTCGCGCCCATCCGGCAGCGTAACCGTCACTAGCCCGGCGGAGGGAATACGTCCCCTGCCGCCGGCGACAGCAGCATCCGCCGAGCGCCGGAACACACGCACCTGGCTGCCCGGCTCCAGCTCCAGCACCAAAGAGCCGCCATGAACGCCGCCTTTGGCGGGTTCGAACCGCTCCATACCCGACTGGCGGGAGGGGAAGCCGAACAGCACCGCACGGATCAGGTGCAATAACGTGCTTTTGCCTGCTTCATTAGGGCCGTACAGAACCGTCATCGGGCCATGCAGCTCCACCGTCCGGTTCTGCAGCCCGCCGAAACCCTCCACGCGGATTTCCCGGATTCTCACCTACGCTCCCTCCTCTTCATCCAGCAGATGGTCCAACAGCCATTCCGAAGCCTGCTTCAAGAGCTCCGACGCAAACTCCGTCTCGATACCCGGTACAGCAGTTCCGTCCGCCGCCAAGCCTGTTTTGCGCAGAAGTGCACCCGCGCGGTGATGGCCCAACAGCGGCTCCAGGCATTCTCCGGCAAAATCATGCAGAGCCTCCGGCTCACTCCCCAGATCAGCGGCCAAACGCAGAAGCTCCCCCAGGAACCCTTCGGATTGCAGCAGGGCTTCCCGGTCTGCCGCCACACCGGTGCGCACAGTCAGCTTTTCCAGCCAGACCAGCGGCATCCCTTCCCCTGCACCGGATTCCTCCTCTGTCAGCTCCCAACGCTCCAGCTCCGCTCTCCGCAGCTCCTCCGCCAAATCCCGGGCGTAACCGCCTTGGAGTTTCCCGTGAAGCCGCCCTCTGCCGGTCAGGACAAGCCGCAACACGGAAGGCCGCCCCTCTGCCTCCATGCGGGCCTCCTCCATTGCCCGCTCCAGCGCCTCCTTCAGCTCCTGCTCTGTGGAGCAATCCGCAATGGACACCTCCCGGGCCAACCAGCGGACCGCGTCCAGCACCCGGAACTGCAATTCCGTCGCCCCGCTTCCGTCCACCTCTACCACATAGCAGCCTTTCGCCCCGGTTTCACGGACGCTCCTGCCCTGGATATTGCCCGGATACACCACCCAAGGCTTCTCCGACAGCACCCTGCGGGTATGGACATGGCCCAAAGCCCAATAGTCCAACCCGGCCGCTGCCAGCTCCTTTAACGAACAAGGGGCATAATCCGCATGCTCCGGTGAACCGTCCACATTGGCATGCAGCAGCCCGATCTGGTAAACACCGCCTGCCCCCGCTCCGAAACGCTGCGCATAATTCTCCCGCACCGCCGCCGTCGGGTACGAAATCCCCTGAATATCCGCCACATGGCCGCGCCCCTCCAAAACCACAGGAACACGCTCCACCTCTCCCGGCTTAAACATATGTATTCCTGATGGCCAGCCCAGCTTCGCCTCCCGGCCATCTAGCGGATCATGGTTCCCATGAACGACAAAAGCGGAGATCCCGTTCTCCGCCAGCCGTTTCATTGCATTATGGAACCGGAGCTGCGCCCTGAGCGACCGGTCAGCGGAATCATAAACATCTCCTGCAATCAGCACAAAATCCGCCTTCTCCCGGATAGCCAGCTCCGTGAGGCTATCCAGCGCAGCGAAGGTAGAGCCGCGAAGAAGCTGCCGCACCGCCTCCGGCACGCCGGACAGTCCCGCGAAGGGGCTGTCCAGATGAAGATCGGCGGCATGGATAAACCGGAACGGAATCACACTCCGCCGCCTCCTTCGTTTTCACCCTCACCCTCGAACTCCTCCGCACCGTCAGCGGCTGCAGTCCCGAAGCTCCGGTATACCGCCGCCAGCTGTTGGATCACCCGGGTAAGCGAGTAGGATTTTTTGGCCTTTTCCCATGCGGCGCGGGCCAGCTCGTAACGGTAGCCGGGATCCTCGATCAAGGTTTCCAGAGCGTCTGCCAGAGCCTCGGAATCCCCTGACGGGACCAGCAGGCCGTTGCGCCCGTCCTCAATCTGCTCCGGGATGCCCCCAACCTGAGTCCCCACCAGGGCCAACAGACACAGAGCCGCTTCAGCGAATACGGAGCCGAAGGCCTCCGCCCGGGAGGGCAGGACGAATATATCGAAGAAGGGCATGAATTCCTCGGGATGCAGCATATAGCCGTAGAAAATGGTATCCTCATAAATGCCCAAATCCACCGCCATCTGCTCCAATTCCTCCCGGATCGGACCGTCTCCGATCAGGTGAAGCACAAAGGGGACACCCTTCTTTTTCAAGCGGGCACATGCCTCAAGAAGGGTATCCAGCCCCTTGGCCGGTACCAGACGACAGACGGAAATCAGCTGGGTCACTGCATTTTCATGGGAATAAGGACGGAAGCGCCGCTGGTCGAAGCCGTTCGGAATCACTTCAACCCGGCTGCAATCCTCCATATAGTTCCCGAGATACATGCGGAATGCGTGGGAAGCGGTTATGATACGGTCCAGGCTGTATTCCAGCTCGCCATAAATCGACGTGAGGAACTTCTCCTCCGGCCCCCCCTCCTGAATCCGTCCGTTTAACATCAACTCCTTCTCATAGCTGGAGTGGATGGTGATCATCACGGGGGTCTCGGGAAAAATCCGCTTCATGGCCAGCGCCGCAATGGGATGATGGGCATGGATCAGGTCATACGAGCCCTTCAGGCGCAGCTTGGTCCACCATATGTAATCCTTATAGGTTTGGATATATTTATCGATAATCGGATTGCCGGCATACTGCTTCCAGTCAAAGGTGTGGAACTCTACATCCTCCGTCCCTTTGCTGCGTATGCGTTTAGGCAGGGAAAACAGCTCCATATCCCAGCCCTTCTTAATAAACCGCTCCTGGATATACGGCACCATGGACGATACCCCACCAGGCTGTTCCGGCGGAAAAAACAGCGCCTGCAAGATTTTCATGATTTCCTCCTTCATGGTGCAAGAAATCCTGTTTCATCCCTATTGTAGCGCCTGCCGGCGGCAATTGAAAAGAGAACACACCGACAAAGTTTTTGGTATAATGAAAGAATGGGTTGAAGGGAGAATGGACATGCTGTACGAGCTTTTGTGCGGACCGATGCGTCCCGTTTATTTTTCCACGATTATTCTGGTGATCCTTCTGCTGATGCTGGTGATGACGTTCAGGCTGTTTGTGAGCCGGCGGAAGAAGGCTTATTTCTCGCTGTCCCTGTCGATTCTGGTGGTGATGGCCCAGCATATCCTCATCATCTCGGCTGGAACCGACGCCCCTGGCACAGGTAATTGGACGGGCTACGCCACGATTCTTTTGAAGGCGGTTTCCTTTATCTTCCTGAACCTGGGCATCTACCAAATGTACAATTCCTCACGGACCCGGCAGCATGTTTTGACCTGGTCGGCCGTGGTTATTGCGGTACTGCTATCCCTGATGTACTTCCTGGTGGATGGGTTTGAGGGAAATCCGGGGCAGGTGGTGCTGCTGCAGAATCTGGGCATTGAGCTGTATATGTTTCTGATGCTTTTCCTGTGCCACCAATGGATTTCGCCATGGGTTGGCCAATGGAACCGGTACCAGCTGAGTTTGTCCTTTTATTTCATCTACCAACTGATCCATCTGGCGGATGTGTTTATTACGGGCAGTGCTTATCCGGCTCTGGCAGCGGCGGGCAGCACCTTCCTCGTTTTGTATTATATGACGCTGTTTCTCATCGTGTTCGAGCGCGTGGTGGAGCTGCTTCAGGCTGTGTATACCAAATCCATTACCGATGCCCTCACCGGGCTGTATAACCGGCTGTATTTTATGAACCGCCTGAAGCAGTATCTGTCCCATGAGGTGCCGGTCACCGTTATTTTTACGGATATTGACAACTTCAAGAAGCTGAACGATACACAAGGCCATGACAAGGGTGATGAAGCATTGAAAAAGGTGGCCCTGATCCTTCGGGAATGTGTGGAGGAAATCGGAGTGGCGGGACGTCTGGGCGGCGAGGAAATGGTGGTGCTGGTGACTGACCCGGAGGTCCATCCGGGCGAATTGGCGGAGCTGATCCGCAAACGGATTGAAGCGGAGGCCGGGGTTACGGTTAGTGTTGGCTACAGCAAGGCGAAGAAGGGAATTTCTCCGGACGCCCTGGTGAAGCAGGCGGATGAAGCTATGTACCAGGCCAAAACCACAGGCAAGAACAAGGTCTGCAAATATATGAAGCAAAAGCAGCTCAACGCTGGCGGTCACGCCGGATAATCTATGCCTTAGCTTCAATGGGAGGCGGTAACGAAGATGCTAGGGTGGTTCCGTAAAAAAGATCCGTTAGATCCTGCCGTCCAGCTGAAAAAGCTGGCTCTTTTGGGCTTCCGCCCCCGTCCGGAAATCGGAGAGCGGGAGCTGGTAAAGTTCCGCAAGGAAGTCTATATGGAGAAGCCGTATCTGCTGCTGCTGATCGCCCTGGGCGGTACCGCCGGGGATGGAGGGCCTATATCGGAGCGTATCTGGCATGTACACAGGGACAGCATCCGGCAGGCGGGGGATTATGTGCATGCCCTAATGCGGCTGGCCGGGGTAGCCGAAGCCTCGGGGGCGGCGCTGCCCGTTGCTGATGCGCAAGCCCTTCCCTCCGGGCAGAACGTTCTCCTCCGGTTCAGGCTGGACGCCCGAATCTGCGAATGGGAGCTCTCCGGCTCCCCAAACGCCTTGAACCCGGAGCTCCTGCTTAGAACCGCAGATATACTCCAGGAGTCGGCAGGCCCGCGCCAATTTGCCTATGCCGCCTTGGGCGGACCGGACGCCTTGATCGTCTGCCTTGACCCCGGGGAGCTGGATGCCTTGAACAGGCTGACGGGATTGGGCTTCACGTGGCTCGCAGGCAGCGGCTTCCGGTTCTAGGGCGGGTTTGCATACACACCCTAGGGTTTGTCCGGACAAATTCTAACGGCGGTGAGAGCCCTTATTACGTCGAAAACACCCCTTCAGAAAATCTAACGGCGGCCACAGCCTTTATTCGAACCACTTGCCCCGCTGTAGGCCTCTTTTTCGTCCAATAGCGTCCCCTGCTTCCGTAAGATTTCGAGGCACCCCGTTTTGGAGCAAATAACGTCTCTCACTGCCGTTAGGAATTATTAGCAGCAGCCTGCCACGACTCCCCCACCTGCATTCATCGCTGACCGTAACTACTCCAGGAATTATGTCCGCAATCCCGCTCTAACCCAACGGAGGCAGCAGCTCCCTGACCCGGTCCAGTGCCTCTTCTATTGTCGCAGCCTTGACTACCATAGGCGCCTCCTTGTACACCCCCTCGGAATGGGCGTATAGAGGATCGTAATAATACTCCAGAAGCAGCAGCACCGCCTCCTTATACGCTCCGGACAAAAGCTTGCTCTCAATTTCCTTGGCTATAGGTGTATGAATCCGCTCCTTTATGAAGCGGTAGGCCGCCAGCAGCGCTTCCCCGTAAAGATCGGGCTGATAGTCCGCTACAATGTGTTTGGCCCGGACCTCCAGAGGGAGCTCCAGCAGAATCGTTCTGCCCTCCTCCTTGCTGTGCATAATAAACTCCGGCAGGGTAATCTTGCCAACCTTCCGGCTTTCGGCCTCCAGCAGAATCCAAGGGGAGTGCTCCAACGTTCCCAGCCTTTCCGCCAAATAAGCATCGAAGGTTTTTTGGTTATGGGGCAGCACTCCGACTCCTCCAAAAATAGATCCGCGGTGTCCTGCCATCCCCTCCAGGTCCGCTACCGGATAACCCTCCGCCTGCAGCGCTTGAAGAATGGCGGTTTTGCCGGTGCCGGTATTCCCTTGGAGAACATAAGAAGGCCACGGCCGCTGTGCCATATGCTCCAAACGGGCCGTTGTCCATCTCCGGTAATCCCTGTAACCGCCTTCCAGCCGGTATACGCGGATACCCATCAGAGAAAGCACGGTGGAAACCGTCCGGCTGCGCATCCCTCCTCTCCAGCAGAACACCCCTTTTTCCCGGCCAATGCTTTGGAATTCCTTCACCAGTGCGGGAAGCTTGGCAGAGGCAATCTCCAGCCCCCGGTCCTTGGCAGCCTGAACGCTCACCCGGGTGTACAGAGTACCGATTTCCGCCCGTTCCTCATCGTTGAAAAAAGGAATGTTGATGCTGTCGGGAATGGTGCCGTCCCGGAATTCCGACGGGGACCTGACGTCTACTGTGACCAGATCCCCGTTTTTTCTGCGGATAAGCAGATCTTCTACGCTGATGTCCTGAAACACGCCTGCCACTCCTCTATACCACCTGAATTTGTCCTGGATGCTCTTCGGTAACCCGTCCGATCAAATGGGCTTCCACTCCGTCCGCCACAAGCTTCTCCAAAAGCTCTGCACTGTCCGCCTCGTCTACAGCAATTAGGAGGCCGCCGGAGGTAACCGCATCACAGAGAATGTATCGTCCTGTCTGGTCCATCTCCTCAGGGAACATGACCGAAGGCTCCACATGCTTAAAGTTGTTGCGTGTGCCGCCGGGCACCGATCCGGCTTCCGCCAGCTCTCTGGCCCTAGGCAGGACGGGAACCCGTTCGGCTTCGATGCGAATGCCGTTGCCACTCCCCTTGGCCATCTCCAGAGCATGCCCCAATAGACCGAAGCCCGTCACATCCGTACAGGCGTGGACCCGGTAAGGCTCCATTATTTCGGCTGCTTTTTTGTTGAGTGTTGCCATAACCTGGGTGACCCTAGCGATCTCCTCCTGCGAAAGCAGGTCCTTCTTAATGGAGGTGGTCAGGATCCCCACTCCGATGGGTTTGGTCAGAATCAGGCAGTCCCCCGGTTTCGCTCCTGCATTGGTGCGGACCTTGTCCGGATGGACCAGCCCAGTAACCGCCAATCCGAATTTGGGCTCATTGTCGTCGATGGAGTGCCCGCCAACCAGCGTCACTCCAGCCTCCCGCATTTTGTCCCCGGCACCCCGCAGAATCTCTACCAGCACCTGCTTGTCCAGCTTACTGATGGGAAACGCCACAATATTCAGCGCCGTCAGAGGTTTGCCGCCCATGGCGTAGATATCGCTAATGGCATTGGCGGCGGCCACCTGCCCGAAGGAATACGGATCATCCACAATCGGCGTAAAAAAATCCACCGTCTGCACAAGCGCAAGCTCGTCTGTCAAGCGGTACACACCGGCGTCATCGCTGGTATCGATGCCCACCAGCAGATTCGGGTCCGGCAGGGGAGCCGGCAGAGAACGGATAACCTGGGACAGGTCCCCGGGGCCGATTTTGCAGCCGCAGCCTCCTTTGGTGGAATAAGAGGTTAATTTGATGGAATCCATGGACATATATGAACAACCCTTTCGCCCCAGGCGGAAATTTTCTTTCGGTAAATCTGATTATGCTGTAATGATAACCCATTTGCTCCTCCAAAATCTATCTGGCAACGTTACTGATCCCTTTTTACCCTATGGCCGTAAAAAACGCCGATTTCCTGCCCGCGGATGGGGTTGGAAAGCGGCGTTTTGCGTAAGAAAACCGTTTTATTAAGAAATCAGGTTTTCGGGGTTCAGAACTTCCAGCTCCGGAATGACAAAACGGCCGTCCTTGCGGATCAGAACGTCATCAAACCAGATTTCTCCGCCGCCGTATTCCGGGCGTTGGATACAAACCATATCCCAGTGGATGGCGGAATGGTTGCCGTTGTATGCCTCGTCATAACATCTGCCCGGAGTGAAGTGGAAGCTGCCGTCGATTTTTTCGTCGAACAGGATGTCCTTCATCGGAGTTTTGATGTACGGATTAACGCCGATGGCGAATTCACCCACATAACGGGCGCCTTCGTCGGTATCCAGAATGCTGTTCAGGCGTTCAGTGTCATTGGCGGTTGCCTTCACAATTTTGCCGTCCTTAAACTCCAGGAGTACGTTCTCGAAGGTAAAGCCATTGTACGGTGTGGGCGCATTGTACTGCAGGGTGCCGTTGATGCTGTCACGCACAGGAGCGGTATATACTTCGCCGTCCGGAATGTTCATTTCGCCTGCGCATTTGATGGCTCCGATTCCCTTGATGGAGAAGGTAAGATCGGTGCCGGGACCGGTAATCCGGACCTTGTCGGTGCGGTCCATCAGTGCTTTAAGGGAATCCATCGCATCGTTCATTTTGCCGTAGTCCAGCGTGCACACATCGAAGTAGAAGTTTTCGAAGGCTTCTGTGCTCATGTTGGACAGTTGGGCCATGGAAGCGGTCGGGTAACGGAGTACCACCCAGCGGGTTTTCTTCACCCGGGTTTCAAAATGAACCGGCGTCTGGTACAGGGCGTTATACTGCTTCAGCTTGTCGGCGGGCACATCGGCCATTTCGGTAATGTTCAGGCTGCCGCGGACGCCGATGTAGCATTGCATCTGCTGCATCTGGAAGTCATCCACCTTGGCCATGGTGGTCAGCTGCTCTTCGGTCCCCTCCAGCACCAGTTGGCGGATGACCTGCTGATCCCGCAGATTTACGAAGGGATTGGCGCCTGCCTTGTACACCTGCTTCACCAGTTCCTTGACCAGCGGATTGTCAATGTTGAAGGCTTCGATCAGAACATTCTCGCCCTTCTGGGCTCTTACGGAATAATGGACCAGCACCTCGGCCAGCCGTGTCAAACGGGGATCTACCATGGGTTGCACCATCCTTTGGATAATTGGTTTATGGGTTATGACATTGCCAGCATCATTGCAGTCTTACTCTTTTAATGCCTCTTCTTCATCCTCATACTCATCCCCATCCGCAAACAGCGGCCCCTCCGCCTGAAAGCCGACGGAAGCCAGATAAAACAATCTGCTTTCCTCGCTGCCGGGATCGTTCATGTCATCCAGCTCCTGAAGCAAAGCCCGGTACCGGGCCAGCCACCCGGCGAACTTCTCCGGCTTAAGATGCACTTCCATCTGCATGGCGATGCGCGGCCAGGCGTCTTTGTTGGCGCTTTGCACCTGGAAGGCCTCCTCCGGAGCCGTTAACGTCCGCAATCTGGCACGGCCCACAGTGTTCAGCGTGAACTCACGGAAGTAATTCTCCACCTCGGTCCGGTGGGGCAACAGCCGCTCCCCCGGCACGAAGCTCCAGGCTACCGCCCGGTAGAACTTTTGGATAATGCCGTTTTTGACTTCGGTTTTGACCACGCGGATAAAGCCGTTCTTCTCCAGCTCCGCCAGATGGTAATGAATCTTGGACCGCGGAAGCGCAAGAAGCTGGGCCAGCTGCTGTCCGGTATACGGCATCTCGATGAGATGGCCCAGAATGGTGGTGCGGAATGGGTCACTTACCGCCTTCAGCTGCTCGTACTCCTCGATGATAAACACAGGGGCCAGCTTCATAGGCGCCTCCTTCCGCCGTCCCGGCCAGAGACGGTCAAATATTTTCACTCGTATCATAATATTTGTTTGACCCGTTGTCAATCGGGTGCGCAACAATTGAAAGCATATCAAATGGATGCATAACAAAAAGCGGCTTTGCACTCCGTGATGACGGAACAGCAGCCGCTCCTCATTTACTCGTTTACTCATCTACCTCTTATTACTCATCACCAATCGGCACATTTGAAATCAATCGCATCATTCACCAACACAATCAGGTCAGCTAGGCCCATTCGCACCATTCATCTCATCGTTCATCAAACTATGCGGGCCCATTCGCACCATCAAGTCTACCAACTAATCAGCTTTAATCCCTCAATCGCCTCATTCTTCCCGTTAAATTGTCATTCTAACGGACACGAGAAGCGTTATTTTGCTTAAAAAACTGGTTTGTAATTGCTAACGGACACGAGAGCCGCTATTTCGCCCAACAGTCCGGTAAAGGCACACGTTTGGCGGTAATAAAGGCTTTGGTGTCCGTTAGTTTTCAAAAAGGCGGCATTTGATCGAAATAACGGCGCTGGTGTCCGTTCGTTAGCTGAACTCGGAGCAAGGACTGGTTGACTGAGGTAACGAGCCTTCCGAAGGTTCTGGGGGTCCGGGGTTCTGGGGGTCCGGGTTAGCCCCGGGTTCCCTCCCCCGTCAATACCCCTCCTGCACCACCTGGGACAAAAGCTCGTAGGAGCGCAGCCGGGCCTGGTGGTCATAGATTTGACCGGAGGCAATCCATTCATCCGCGCCGGTGAGCTCCTGGATGTACCGCAGCCGTCTCCGCACGGTTTCCTTGTTGCCGATGACAGAATACCGCTGCTGGCTTTCCACCACGGCACGTTCTCTTTCCCCCGGCCAAAGCTCATCCATGGAGTTCACCGGAGGCTCCAGCGGTCCGCCCCCGCCGCGGATCAGACGAAGGAATTGGATCTGCTGGGAGGTGGACAGCCGGTCCGCCTCCTCATCCGTGTCGGCAGCGAAGACGTTGATGGCTACCATGGCATGGGGTTTTTCCAGCACCTCCGACGGGGTGAAGCTCAATCGGTACAAATCCAGCGCAGGCAATAGATAATCCGGGGCAAAATGGCTGGCAAAAGCAAAGGGCAGACCCAGGCGCCCCGCCAATTCGGCGCTGAACCCGCTGGAGCCCAGGAGCCAGATGGGCACCCGCAGGCCCTTTCCGGGCACGGCCTGCACTCCGACGCTGGTGCCTTCGAAGTAAGAGCGCAGCTCCTCCAGCAGCGCCGGGAAATCCTGGCCCGACGAAGCCAGGCCCCGCCGGATGGCACGGGAGGCCGGCTGGTCGGTGCCCGGCGCCCGGCCAAGACCCAGATCAATCCGTCCCGGATACAGGGACTCCAAGGTGCCGAACTGCTCGGCAATCAGCAGCGGCGCGTGATTAGGCAGCATAATGCCGCCGGAGCCTACCCGGATGCTCGTCGTACCTGCAGCAATGTAACCAATGACCAACGAGGTGGCTGAGCTGGCCACACCCGCCATATTGTGGTGCTCCGCCAGCCAATAACGCTTGTATCCCCAGGACTCGGCATGTCTCGCCAAATCCAGACTGTTATGCAAAGTTTCCGCCACACTGCCGCCCTTCAAAACAGGAGCCAAATCCAACACCGAAACAGGTGTATGATACGCCGCATGTTCAGCTGTTTCCGCCATTTCCGCTCTGCGCCTCCTTTTGATAAATGACCAATACTTTCTTTCATCGCAGTCTCTTATTTAATGAATACCCCACCGAAGGGGATAACCTCCCGCAGAACACGCTTGATCAAACCGTCCTGGCGGTGCTCCTTCTCCAGCTCCGGACCGGCCAGGCTGCCCTGCACCAAGGCTACTCCGCGTCCGGTCATGCTCCAATGGTAATTCATGTGCTGGCTGGCCAGATGATTGCCATACACACACAGCTTCAGACTGGCGTTCTCCGGCATAGCCACCACGCAGCGGGCATCCACAAACAGCGGCTCCCGCTCGTCCAGCTCAATTTCATACAAAGGGCCGTAGGTGAGAAGACCCACCAGCCCCTCCCCGGACAGCTTCATTTTCATCCAATCCCGGGTCACCAGCATTTTTTTCAACTGCAGGAGCTTATGCTCCATATGTATGCCTGGAGTATAAAAAAACAGATTGCGGAACTCAAACAGCAAATCGCTGTTGCCTTCAATCGGCAGGGTTTTCAGATAAAAGCCGTGGGGAAGCGCCGTCAGGAATTCGCAGGGGCCGGTCAGGTCCGCCTGGAGCAGCTTCCGTTTGCGGTACATCCCCTTCAGGGTCATAAAACGGTCGGATCTGCCCTGGGGAGCCCCTCTATAGGCGATAATCTGTCCGGGATATAACAAGGATACCCGTTCGCCCGCTCCCAGAAGAAACCGTTCAACCCGGCCGTTTTCGGCATCTCCCGCTTGCTGAGGACCGATGTTCAAAGGGCGCCACCTCCGTTTCCTTCTATATAAGCGCCTTAACCCGCTCTATTAGCGTCTCACCCGGGCACGCATGACATACCGGGCCACCCGGCTGATTCCGAAATATCCGCCCACCAGCAGAACCGCCGTCCAGATGAGGCTCTTCACACGGGCTGCCGACCGGGCCCGGGCCTCCTCGGAATCCTTCAGCTCCTCTAGAGTGGCAGCAAGCTGGCGGTTTTGCTCCGCAAGCGCCGCGTTGTCGGTAATGAGCTGCTCCTGGGTTTTGCGGTACTCCTCGGTCAGCTTTTGGGCTTCCTCCGCCCGGCGCCGGGTTTCCTCCAGCTGCTCCACCGTAGCATCGTAGCCGGATTTCATTTCATTATATTGCTCCTTCAGCTTGTCCACTTCGCCGGGCACCTGGAACACATCGCGGACCCGGTCCACCCAACCGGCGTGAGCGGACGGCGGCTCGGCCCCCCACAGTGCCAAACATGCTGCTGCCGCAGCTGCCGCCGCTCCCAGCCGGAGCATCCGGCTTGTTTTGTTCATGGGCTTCCCCTCCTCGGCGCCCGGCTGCATCAGTGCAGACCGAAGGTGTATTTTGTCGCTACATGTAGTATACGCGCGTTGGGCTTGAAAGGTTTCCGGCAAGATATTTGTCCTGCCGCTTTGGAAATTGGCCCTTTTTGTATTAGTATGAGTATACGATACTGCAACGCAAGGAGCCACTCAACCAATATGCCTCAAACATTGCCTGAAGATTTTATCCGACAAATGTCAATCCAACTGGGGGATGAGCTGGAGCCTTTCCTGGCCAGCTACGACGCCCCGCGGACCTATGGTTTGCGGGTTCAGCCCCATAAGATTCAATCCGGCAGCCCGCTGCAGGAACGGCTTGCCGCCCAGTTCGGCTTGGAGCCGGTGCCCTGGTGTCCCACCGGCTTTTATTACCGGGAGGATTCCCGGCCGGGCAAACACCCCTTCCATGCCGCGGGCCTGTATTACCTCCAGGAACCCAGCGCCATGTCCTCGGCGGAGCTGCTTTCCCCGCAGCCGGGGGAGACGGTGCTGGATCTGGCCGCCGCACCGGGGGGCAAATCCACCCAGCTGGCTGCCAAGATAGGACCTGAAGGCCTGCTGGTGGCCAATGAAATCCATCCGGCCCGGTCATTGATCCTCGCGGAGAATATCGAGCGGATGGGCGCCGCTAATACGGTAGTGGTCCAGTCTCCGCCGGACAGGCTGGCCCAGCGTTTTCCCCGCTTCTTCGATAAAATCATGCTGGACGCCCCCTGCTCCGGAGAGGGAATGTTCCGCAAGGATGAAACGGCGCAAAAGGAATGGTCGCCTGACCATGTGGACATGTGCGCCGCCAGACAGCTGGATATCTTCCGCTATGCTCTGGCTATGCTCAAAAACGGGGGCGCTATTGCCTACTCCACCTGTACCTTCAACCGCAAGGAAAATGAGGAGCTCATAGAGGCTGTCCTGAAGGAATATCCGGGACTTACCCTCCTCCGCACCGAACGGCTCTGGCCCCACAAAGTCAAAGGGGAGGGCCATTTTGTCGCTGTCCTCCGGCTGGATGGGGAAGAGGCGGAGGAGCTGGAGAGCCGCAAAACCGCAAAGTCAAAGCGGCAGGATAAACCGGCTGTGCCATCCGCCCAAACGGCAGAGGCGTGGAAGCTTTTCCGGGAATTTGCAGAAACGGTGTTCACCTCGAAGGAGCTGCTCCCACCGGGAGAACCTATACTCTTCGGGGAACAGCTGTATTGGCTCCCTTCCGGGCGGGAGGGACGCTTCCGCAGCACCTTGCTTACAGGGCTAAAATCCCCGAGGCCCGGCCTGCATCTGGCCACCATCCGCAAAAAACGGGTGGAGCCCGCCCACGCCCTTGCGCTGGCCATGCCGGCTTCCAATTTCCGGCAGACAGTCAGCCTATCGGCTGAGTCCCCGGAGCTGGCCGCTTACCTCCGGGGGGAGGTCCTTCCGGCGCCTGCTGATTTGCCTGACGGCTGGGTACCCGTATGTGTGGAAAATTACCCCTTGGGCTGGGCCAAATGTGCTGCCGGCCAGCTCAAAAACCATTATCCCAAGGGGCTCCGTTCCCGCTAAACTGACGGAGTCCACCCGCCTTTTGATGCACGTAAGGATTTTTACCCTTTCGCAATTTCCTTAACCAATATCAGGCAGCGGCATAAGGGATTCCATAATTTATGCGTTGTTCCTGGGCATTCCCCCCCTTATACTGGGTCTACCGGCGAGAAGCCAGTCCAACAAGGGAGGAATCGGATTATGAATAAACGACTTCAGCAGACTGCCCTAGGCGTTGTCCTTCTTTTCGGCGCCCTGGCTCCGGCTCATGCTTTTGCCGCTACCGAATCCGTCTCTGCCACTGCCGCCGTTTCGGCCAAAACCACTGTTGCCGATAAGATTATTGCTTCCGGCAGCAAATACCTGGGAACACCCTATCTGTATGGTGCAGACCCGTCCCAAACCAACAACTTTGACTGCTCCTCCTTTACCTTCCGGGCCTTTATCGAGAACGGCATCAATCTGCCGCGCTCCTCCAATGACCAGATGAAAGAAGGTTTTGCGGTTACCATGGCTACAGCCCAGCCGGGAGACCTTCTGTTCTTCCGGGATACCACCTATCCGGACAGAGCGGGCCACGTGGGGATATACCTGGGCAATAACCAAATGCTGCACGCATCGGCGAGCAAAGGTGTGACCATCACCTCATTGTCCACACCGTATTGGCAAAACCGGTTTATGGCTGTGAAGAGAGTCATTCCAATGACCTACACCGTCCAAAGCGGCGATACCATGTGGAAAATCAGCCAGACGACCGGCATTTCCCTGAATAGTCTTCGCACATGGAACTGGAAATCCGTCAAAAACGATGCACTGATGCCGGGAGCGCAGCTGTACATTTCCAACCCGGATCTTCTTATGGGGGATGCCTCTAAGGAAATGCCCCGGTATACCGTACAAAGCGGGGATACCCTCTGGAGCATCAGCCAAAAGCTCTCCGTGACGGTGGATATGCTGAAGGGTTACAACGGCCTGTCTACAGCCGACATTTATCCCGGCCAGATTCTGAAGCTGAATAAATAATTCCATCCACTCTATAAGCAAAAGCCGCGGACCGCTTCCGGTAGGAAGCACCGCGGCTTTTTTTAATGAAACGGCTCGTTTTCGAACACCACTTCATCAATTGGCTTGTTCCGGGCAAGCATGGTGAAGCTGATCCGGTTATAGTTCTTCTCTTTATCCAGCTCCTGCATAATCAGGGCAGCGATCCGCTCCCGCTCAACGGACTGAACGGAAGAATCCCGGAAGTCGATAAAGCCGGACAGCTGCTTGCGGCTGATGTCTACTGTGGCGGTGCCTATAGGATGGGTTTTGTAGCGGTCGTAAATTTCATACGTCAGCATATCCTGATCGTCCCGGGCTAGAGTGACACGGTAGTCCTGTTCGGTTCTTTGGCCTGCATTGCTTCCGGTGAAATCCGCGTTATCCGTCAGATCCTCCTGGGCATAATCCGCAGTCTCCAGAATCGTTCCTTCATACCGGTGGTTCAGCCGGAATCCATCTAGCACACGGTCCTCCAGCTCATCGGCAATGTAGTCGGCCAAGGTGTCCATCTCCTCGGTTTCCGGATCGAACATCCAATGCACATCGGCCACAAGCCCGCCTCCGGTCTCACGGATAATCAGCTCCGCCACCCACTCCCGGCCTTCATCATAGACATGATACTCCGATTGACTTGCTGCAGTCCGGGTGGGGACAAGCTCGTAGAAGACCGGGTTCTCTTCATTGTCATCCTCATCCGCATAACCCATTTCCGCATCGTCCATCCGGAAGGTTTCCGGCTCATAGATATCCCAATCGCCCAACCCGTCCTCGTCATCGGATACCCAAATCACCTCAGGCTCATCCTCATACAGATGAATAGGCTCTTCCGTTTCCCTCTGCCAGGTATCTCCGGACAGAATGTGATGATAGCTGCCCATCGTAACGACAGCTTCATAATCCTCTATGTCCAAAGCACCGGCCAGATCCCGGATATGGCGGTCCACAAACAGGTTGACCTGCTCGGCTTCCCTTCCGTCCAGATGATCCGTCTCCAGCTGCACGGCGCCGGAAAGCCTGTCCCCCTCCCGGTAGACCAGCATCAGGGTCCCGGCAAAACGGCCGTTCACTACAATATCACTGACTTCTCCGCCCGCCGTTTTCAGATCCGGCCTGAGCACCACTTCTGCCATGGAGCATCGCCTCCAGCTCGTTATCGGTATTCCTCCATTAAAGAATGCCTACACTGCCCAATTTCTATTCACCCGGGCAAACGTCTAAGACGGCGGAGTTCCCTGCGCATATGATACATTAGACCGACAGACATCAGGGAATAAGAGATACGAATCCTGCCAAGACCGCGCAATGATCGCAAATGAACCAATACAGTCGGTACATTAACCCTAGGAGGAATCATCATGAGCGCAGTAGGCGGCGGCTTCACAACTACAGGTGTTATCCTGGTTCTCTTCATTCTTCTGGTCATCGTTTCCCGTCCGTTCATCTACTAATCCGGCTGGGTTAATCCGATGAGTCTCTGACAGCTTACGGAAATTGCCTTCCCCAAAAAGGAGGCGCCTGTGCGGACGAGATGGTCCTTGCCTGTCAAACCCGTCTGTGCAGCGCCAAAAAAGAACGCCATTCCCCCAGGAAGGCGTTCTTTTTTGTATGTATTGGAAGCGCTCCCGAAGGGTGCCGTTTATCTAATTTCCCAGCACATATTCTTCAAGAATGCGGCGCACTGCCTCCTCATTATTGGAGACCGTTACAAGGTCAGCAGCCTCTTTTACCTTAGACGGTGAGTTGGCTACGGCAATGCCCAAGCCGGCGAATTCCAGCATGGCGATATCATTATAATAATTGCCTACGGCCAGCACCTGCTCCCGGGGGACAGCCAGGCTTTCCGCCAGCTTCCTCAACGCGTTTCCCTTGGTTGCTTCGGGATGCATCACATCCACGAAGAAATCTCCGCTGCGGATAGGAGACATCTCACAACCAATCTGCGGCCATTCCGCCTCCAGCCGGTCCATTTGCTCCATGGTGCCGAACATGGTGAATTTTTGGACTGGCTCCTGCAGCAACACCACATCCTCCACCCGGTTGGGGCGGATGCCGTACTTCACATACATATCCTGCTCCCGGGGGGTAATCCGGTCAATATACATCTCGAAGGCGGTGTTGGCATCATAATGGATGCCGGTGCTGCGGCAATACTCCACAAGACCCGCCAAATCATGCATGTGGTAAGCGAAGCTGTGAATCAGGCGCTTGTCCTCCGACATCACCGTAGCGGCGCCGTTATGGGCAATCAGGACTCCCTGGAAGCCAAGCTCCTCCATTAGATAAAAGGAATTGCTGGGCCCTCTTCCGGTGCACAGCACAATGGTGGCCCCGGCCTCATGGGCGAGCCGGACGGCCTCCTTGGTACCATCGGTCAGCTGATGCTCATCATTCAACAGGGTGCCGTCTACGTCAAGGGCAATCAAGCGGTAAGGCTGATCCATCTTTCGCATCTCTCCTCCTGTGGGATGTATGCCTATAAGTACGACACCTTCCCTTTTTCTTAAAATGGGACAATTTTTCTATTCCGGTCTCAAGCCCGTAAGCTCTTCCTCCGTCAGCTCCCGGTAAGCGCCCAACGCCAAGGTGTGGTCCAACGAGAGGGAGCCCATGCTGATCCGCTTCAGATAGACGACCTTCTTGTCCACAGCCTCGAACATACGCTTAACCTGATGGAATTTCCCCTCCATAATGGTCAGCTCGATCCGCGCCTCTGTCCCTGCACCACCGGGCTCGAGAATGTTCAATTGGGCGGGCAGGGTGACATAGCCGTCGTCCAGCCGGACACCTTCACGGAAGGCCTCAGCATCCTCCGCGCCTACCGGGCCGCCGGATACCCGGGCGAAGTAGGTTTTCGGGACATGCTTCTTGGGCGAAAGCAGCTCGTGGGCCAGCTTGCCGTCATTGGTCAGCAGAAGCAAACCCTCTGTATCCTTATCCAGCCTGCCTACCGGAAATAAATCAAAATGGCTGTATTCCCCGCCGATAAGATCCAGCACAGTAGGATCACGGGTGTCCTCCGTTGCGGAGACATAGCCGGGAGGCTTGTGCAGCATCAGGTATACGAATTCCCGGTAAACCACCTTTTCTCCGTCCACCAAAACCTCATCCTGCTCCGGATTAACCTGCTGCCCGCTGTCCTTGGCTTTCTTGCCGTTGACCTGAACCCCGCCGCGCTTAACCAGAAGCTTGATTTCGCTTCTCGTCCCGTAGCCGGAATGGGCCAGAAGCTTGTCCAGCCGCATGGTTTGTTTCACTATACCCATCTCCATCCTGCAGGATATTCATTCTTCAGCATCCCCTGGTTCCATTTGCCCCAGCCCAGAGGGAACCGGTCCACACATACCAGCACATAACCCTTGGAGGAGACGCCGCCGGAGCATTCCAGCTCCGCCTCCTCCACCTCCAGGGTTTCTCCCTTTAGGTAGCGGATCACCCGGGACGAGTCCTGGGGCAAAGCTAATACCCTCCGGGCATCACCGCGGCTTAATCCCATAGCCAGAGCATGGGAGGGTTCGAAGCGCCCGCGCTTCAGCTCACCAGCATACCAGCCGGGCCGGTAGATCTTTAGCTCCGCCACAGGCGGACTTCCGGCTGCGGCCAAATATAACCGCTCCCCGAACATAACCGGCGTTCCCGGCAGCGGCTGCGTCAAGTTATCCTTGACGAATTGCTCCCAAGGAGTCAAATCCGGCGCTGTTGTCCGGGCAGGTGCGGAGCCCTTGCGCCCCTTCGCAGGTTTGCTTTCCAGACGGACCGGTTCCGGTTCCGAGGCAACGGGAGTAGCGTCCTTTTCCAGGACTACGGCAAAATGCCCCTCCCCCTTAATCCGGTGGGGCCACAGCCGCACAGCACCGGCCGTTTGCTCCTCTGCCTCATCAGGCGTGTCCGCGCCTCTGGTTTGCGCCGCCCAATCCGGCCGCCCGGGAACAAAACCGTGAGCCGCCGGAGCAGGCACCACACGGAAGCCGGTATGCTGCCGCAGGAACTCAGCGATCATACTTTCATTTTCCTCCGGGGAAAAGGTGCAGGTGGAGTACACCAAACGCCCTCCCGGAGCCAGCATCGCCGCCGCGTCCCGCAGAATCTCCGCCTGCATGCCCATACAGACAGCGACGGAGTGTTTCTCCCATTGGCGGATCATATCCTCATCCTTGCGGAACATGCCTTCCCCGGAACAAGGGGCATCCACCAGAATTTTATTGAAGGCCTCCGGCCAACGCGCCGCCAGCCGGTCCGGCGTTTCATGGGTCACCATGGCATTGCGGATGCCTGCCAGCTCCACATTTTTCGTTAATGCCTTCACCCGGTCCAGGCTGTTGTCATTGGCGACAAGCCATCCCTGGCCCTGCAGCTTGCCTGCCAGCTGGGTGGTTTTGCCTCCGGGAGCGGCACACAGGTCCAGCACCCGGTCTCCCGGCTGCACGTCCAGAAGCTCTGCCGGAATCATGGCGCTGGGCTCCTGGATATAGTACATCCCGGCATGGTAGTAGGGATGTTTGCCCGGCCTTGCGCTTTCTTCATAATAATAGCCCGTCGGGCACCACGGAACAGGCGCAAGTCTATAGGGCGCCAGCTCCAGGAGCTCCTCCGCCGCCAGCTTCAGCGGATTGCTCCGCAGACCGTAATACCGCTCTTGGCCGAACGAGGCCAGGTACGCCTGGTACTCCTCTTCCCCCAACAGGAGGCGCATCTTCATGCGGAACGCTTCCGGTAAATGGTTGTCCATCTCATCTCACTCTTTTCTTTAAAAAGGAAGCCCGCTTTCATTTGCCAACCCCGAATGGTTCTATGCTATACTATACCAAGAATAAGAGTCAATAACTTGACCAAAGGAACCTTGCAGAGGAGGCGCGTAAACATTGAAGAAGATGATTATATTTCTGGGTATTATTCTTGGTGCGTTTGTTATCCTGTTCTTCGTCAATAAAGCTTCCCTCAAGGCCAAGGACAACAATGTTTATGGTGTCCCTGCATCCCAGTTGAACTCCATGACCGTCAAGCAGCTGGACAATCCCAATTACCAGAACATCATATTGCCCGCTGACCTGACCCAGAAGCTGGCCGATAAAGCCAGTTTGTTCGTCTACTTCTTCTCCCCCACCTGCGTCCACTGTGTCGCTACCACCCCTCATTTAGTACCGCTGACCAAGGAACTGGGTGTGGATATGAAGATGTACAATGTGCTGGAATTTACGCAGGGCTGGTCGGATTACAAGCTGCAATACACCCCTACTTTGGTTTATTACAAGGACGGCCAGGAGGTGGACCGCATTGAAGGCGGCTTCTCCATGGAAAAGAACAAACCGTCTGCCGAGTCCTACGAAAAGTTTAAGGCCTTCCTCAACAAATACAAAGGCTCGTAAAATGACAAACACCGGATACCTGACAGAGGCGTTTTACCCTCTCTGGCGGTCCGGTGTTTTTTTGTGTGCTGGCCGCTGCCGCTGGGAGCACGCTGCCGATTGAATCTGGGTTTTCGCTTCTGGCGATGGCTCGTTGAGCCATGGGTGACCCTAACGAATCTTAGCCACGCTATTTTGCCAATTTGGCTATATTCCCGATCCTAACGAATCTGATTCTAACCGAAGCAGGGGACGCTATTTGCCCCCGCACAGCCAAAAAACGGCCGCCCCGCAAACAGGGCAGCCGTGCTATTCTTCTTTTTCGGGCGGATTCAGCTTCATTTCCTCCACCAAATCTTCCAGCACCGGATCGGTAACCTCGATATCCAGATCATAGAATTCGAAGGGCTCCTCCTCCAGCCGGTTCAGCTTCTCCACGTATACCCTTGCATCCTCTACAAGCTTCTGCAGCCTGATGCCGTGAAGAATGTCAGGCTGTGCTTCCAGCTTGGCGATGCCCTGGGAGAACAGCTTGATCGAGCCGCTGACATTGCCGTTGCGGTGATGATACAGCCCCACTGCAAGCTGCAGCAGTCCCTGGAAAATGGGATTGCGCCCCTCCTCCAGCCACAGCGCCTCCATCACCTCATGACATTCGAAATAGTCGCGTTCGATATTGAAGTAATAGATGAAGGCCACATACAGCTCCTCGTAGCCCCTCATGATCCTTGTTCCCCTTCGGGCTTGGTCTTAAAGGCCTCTCTTGCCTTGATCACAGCCTTCTCCACCTCGTCCGCCAGTCCGTACAGCTTGGACAGCTCGTTGGACTCCCAGATTTCCTCAAGCCTGCGCTGAAATTCCGCCGCTTCCTTGCCCTTGCGGTAGAAGTACAGCACCTGGATCATATTCAGAATCTTGGACACCAGAATGGAATGGTCCTCAAACAGCTTCTGGGATTCCACAATTTCATCCCGGATGCTGGACATTTCCTTATCCAGCCGGTAAGCCGCTTCAGCCGCTTTCGATAACCGCCCGCTGATATCCGCGGGAATAATGCCATGATATTTGTAATTGAGGGAATGCTCGATGGTGGCCCAAAAATTCATCGCCAGCGTACGCAGCTGGACTTCGGCCAGTATATTCTTCATCCCCAATGAGGTTTGCACCGGATATTCCACAATAATATGGTAGCTGCGGTACCCGCTTTCCTTCTTGTTGCGGATATAGTCCTTGCAATACAGCACCTTCAGATCCTTGCGGTCTGCGATCAGCTCCGCCAGCCGCTCAATATCCTCTTCGAACTGGCACATGATGCGGATACCCGCAATATCCTCGATGCCCGTTTCCAGCTGGTCCATGGGCACGCTCAGCTTTTTGGCCTTGGCCAGAATACTCGATATTTTCTTCACCCGCCCTGTCACGAACTCAATAGGCGAATATTCCTCCCGGGACTTGAGCTCTGTCCGTAGAAGCTTGAACTTGACCTTCAGCTCCTCCACCGACTGCTCGTACGGGAGCAAAAACTTGCTCCAATCTCTTCCGTCCATCCGGCTTCCTCCCAAGAGCTTTGCTGTTAAGCAAGGCTCAACTTCGTAAGCATCGACTAAGCTTTGCCGTGGGGCAAAGCTAACTTCGTGAGCATATGCTTGAGCTTTGCTGTTAAGCAAGGCTCAACTTCGTAAGCTTACGCTGTCTCCTTCATTATTAAACCCCATCCTTCCAAGGTTTGCAAGAATATCGGCAGCCTTGGCGCGAATTTATAAAGGGGTGCTAGTACACCCTCGCCGGATTGTGCTAAAATAGGAGTGTTCAATATCGTGAGAAGAAAGGGCGATCATACATGTCCGTGAAGAAGCAGGCTCCTATTATGGCCCGCACCAAGAAAAAGGACAACGAAGTGAATAAGAAGGCGCTCATTTGGACGGCCTCCATTGTAGGCGCCATCGTTGTACTTGTTTCCGTCCTGATCATTGTAAACGGTTAACCTACAGCCACCTGTAGATTTTGCCGAGATTGGTTTCCTGGCGCAGGGCCGGCATACGGAAGGGCGATTCGCTCCGGAGGATATCCGCCGGCAGCAGACCGCGTCCGATGGTTACCTTAGTTCCCGAGGGGACCATGTCGAACAGCTCTTCTATATCCGCCTTCAACATCCGAACGCAGCCGAGTGAGCGGTCTTCTCCAATGCTCCTCGGCTCTTTCGTTCCATGAATGGCATAGTCGGTATCCGACAGCTGCATGCCTCTGGAGCCGAAGTCCCCATCGTCTCTGCCGTTGGGGTTTTTGACTTTGTCCGTGATGGTGAAAACACCCTCAGGCGTTTTGTCTCCCCCCAGGCCAACCGGATAGCTGCGCAGAATAAACCGGCCGCTGACCAAGGCAAGCCTGTAGTTTTGCCGGTCGACCACAATCTCCAGCGGTTCGCTGAAGAGAGCGGGGATTTGACCTGCCCCTGCCCCGTCCTGCCCAACACCAGCACCGGCTCCTCCGCCGCTGCCTGGAGCAGCACCTGCTGAAGGAGCCCCGCTCCGCAGCGCCTCATAGGCCGCTTTCATCTGCTCTGTATACCCCGGCAGGAGATTATCCGGAAAATTCCGGACCACCCCGTCCAGGGTTTCCGGCAACGCCGCCCCGTACCTGCTTTGGTAGGCTTTGACGACGGAGCGCAGGATCACGTCCTGCTCCTGGCTCTGGTACCAGGAGGCTACAGCTGCCGCTGCTTCCACACTCACCTGGGGAGTGCAATTGCACCAGGCCTGCTGAAGATAATCCACCTTCACCCCGTTGCCGGCGGAAGCACTCTCCGCACTGGCCAGCAGTGTTGGCTGGCGCAGCCCGTTAACCCATTTCCCGTCAGAGGTGGGTATCCCCTCCACCACCAGTGTTTTGCTGCCCGGAGCTTGCCCCGGCTGAACTACCTGCTTCCACAGCTCCTGACCCCGCCCGGCAACCGGATCGGTATACAGAATCCGCAGCCCCCCTTCTCCCGGAGCAGCTGTTTCGGTCTCCTCCGAAGCCAACTCCCCGGTTCCGTCCAAATCTTTACGGGGAAGAACCCCGTCTCCTAATATGTATGAACCGGCCAGAAGCGCTATTAATACTGCACCGGCCAGCTTGATTGCCAATCTTGCCCGTTTTTTGCGGACGGTGCCTCCGGCGGCTGTCCCTTCCTCCGCCTTCAGCTCCTCCAGAAGCCCTAGACGGACCCTCTTTTTCTCGAAGGCTTCATATACCTCTCCCGCTTGAGCAAAGCAGTACCGCGCCTTCCCTTGTTTGCCCCGCAGCGCATACTCCTTGCCCAAGAGATACCAGGAAAGCTTGTTTTCCGGGTGTTCCTTCACAAATTGCTTGAGATACACCATATCGTCATCCAGAGGATTATGCTCAAAAAACGCCTGCAGCTGGTCCTCCAGCTCTTTTTGATTCATACCAGCACCGCCTTTCTGCCGTGTCGTCATGGATTATATCGGCAAAACGGCGCCGCCGTTAAATGAGACTCTAGACCCCGAACACGGAGGGCGCCGCAGCATATCCTCTGGTTTGCAGCATCTCCAGAAGCAGGCGCACATTATCCCCCACCTCGGAACCGTCCGTATGAAGGGCCAGCTCGGGATTCTCCGGGCGTTCATAAACATCGGACACTCCGGTAAACAGGGGAATCTCCCCCCGGCGCGCTTTGGCATAAAGCCCCTTTACATCCCGCCGTTCACATTCGGATAAGGCACAGTCGATATGCACCTCCATGAAGTTGGTCAATTGACTGCGGGCATACGCACGCATTTCCGCATACGGACTGATCATAGCGACAACCGCATTCACTCCGTGCCGGTTCAAAAGGCCGCATACGTACACCGCTCTGCGTACGTTCTCCATCCGGTCCTCACGGGTAAAACCCAGGCCGGAACCGATATGCTGCCTCAATTTGTCACCATCCAGGCATTCCACGGCGCAACCGAGCTCCTCCAGCTTTTCCGTCAATGCGTTGGCGGTGGTGGTTTTGCCCGCGCTTGGCAATCCCGTCATCCATAGGGTCCACCCTTGCTGCTTCCTAAGCATGTATCAGCGCTCCTCCTTGTAATAAACGGCCCTTTCCAGCTCCGAACATCACGGAATGGCTCAGGTCCGAGCTATCCCGGCGCCGGGTCCAGCAATCCGCTCCAGCAGCCGCTCCCCATACACCTCCGCCAACTCCAGCTCCGGCATATGGATGTACCCGATGTAGCAGCCGCAGGCATCCATTCTGCACAGCCTCCGGCGGGACAGTCCCTCCAGTCCCTCCCGGTACAGATGCCCCAGCACCTGCCGGTCCTGGTAGCATCTCTTCACCAGACCCGTGCCCTGGACGTAGAAAACAGACTCGCCTGCCAGGCAGCTTTTGCCGGAGCTCGCATAATCCATCAGATTCCTTTCAAAATGGGGATCGATTCCGCTTAAAAACGAGCGGTCCTCCTCCGTGTAATAATCCGCCTTATCCTTGTAGGCGTTCACCCAGAGATACACCCCCGCAGGCAGCTTGCCGCGCAGCGAGGCTATGGCTTCGAAGGCGCTTTTTACGCCTACGGTCCCCACACTGAAGGGAATGCCCCGGCTGTGCAGCTCCCCGCACCTGCCCAAAAACGCCGCCTCGCCCACCTGCCCCGGATGATAAGTAGCCCAGAAGGCCGCCTTGTCCGAATCGAGGCCGTCCGTCCAGGCCAGACCCGCAGACAGGTTCGTCTGAATGGCCACCTTCTCCACATGCTCCATGCGGGAAAGCTCCGTCATAGCCGTCTGGTACCAGCGGTGGATCAGCCCCTCCCCATAAGGGTTAAAAAAGATCTTCAAACGGTGCCCGGCTTCACTCTGTGCACCCACCCACTGGACAAACCGGGACAGCTGCTCCCGGTCCCGGGCATGAGTTTCCGCTGTATCCTTCTTTTTGCCGAAGGGGCAATACGGACAGTCGTAATTGCAGGAGGATAAGGAGCCGCGGTAATACAATACGGCCCTCATGCGAACACAAATCCTTCCATCCGCTCCCGTACCTGCGGGGAGATTAGCCCGTCTCCGATGGCGTCGGAATGGGCAAAACCTTCATCTGTCAGCCGGAGGATGCCATCCGAGCTAGAGGCCCACTCCGCCTTCAGCAGCACCTGCAGCTCCGGGCAATCCTCCAGCGCCGGGCTGCCGAACCGTTCTTCATAAGCGGGAAGCGCCAAACCTTCCTGATGCAGAACCGCCTTTAGAATATAGCGGCGTTTCTCCTCCCGGCTGTCCAGCACCATGCCGTAGTCCGCGGTTTCATAGCTATCGGCGCTGATATACTCCCGGATAATCCGTTCCGAAGCTACCCGGCTGACGGCATACCGGGTTGCGTAATGCACCTGCCGGGTGTAGGAGCGGGCACCGCAGCCCAGGCCAACCAGCCCCTCCTCCTGGCAGCCGTAGGGCAATACGGTCTTGCCGGAATGTGCCGGGGGTTTGGCAAACCGGCGCATAGAGGATTGGACATACCCCTCCGCCGCAAGCCGGTCTCGGGCGGCAAGATAACACTCCATTCGCAGATCGGTGCCATCCCGCCGGCTTTCTTGAGGTTTCAGGATGGTATGCTCCCGTGTGTACAGTGGATAAAGGAATATTTCCTCGGGCCGGAACGCCAGAGCCCGCTCCAGGGAATACAACCACGATTTTACCGTCTGCCCGGGCAGCCCATAGATCAGGTCCAGATTCAGCACGGGGAAATCGTAACGCTTCAGGCGCTCCAGCGCCCGCTCCACCTCCAGCGGCTTCTGCGGCCGGTAGATGGCGGCGGACTCTGCTTCCACGAAGCTTTGCACCCCCATGCTGACCCGGTCTACCCGGCGCTTACGGAGAACATCCAGACGCTCCGGGGTGACGGTATCCGGAGAAGCCTCCACGGAGATGGACGCGTGCTCCGGGTTTAGGCCCATAACCTCTTCGGCTATATCGAATAGCCTGTCCAGGAGCTCCGGCGCCAGTAGTGTCGGTGTGCCGCCGCCGATGGCAAAACGGGCGAAGGGTTTGCGGCTCACGAAAGGCGACCATTGCCGGGCTTGGCGCTCCAGAGCATCCACATATTGGCGGTGCAGCCCGGGCTGCCTGTCCGCCAGCGTAAACAAGTTGCAGAAGCCGCAGCGGGCCCCGCAAAAGGGGATATGCATATATAAAAAGAAGCTATCAGCGGGTTCCTTTTCCCACAGCTGGGCAAGAGGCAGGCCCGGCTTCAGCTCCCGGTAAGCCGTTTTGTGGGGATACGAGTACAAATAGGAGCGGTACGGCTCAGCCCGCACCTCCTCCTTCCACCGGACAATAGCCGCATCATCCGACGGATCGGGAAAAGTTAAATCGAACACGGGAACGTCCTCCTTTCGATGGAAGCTCTTTTGACTGGCGGGCCGTCTCGGAATCCACTACCTCCAGGCTGCAATCCGCCAGCTTGACGCGCTAACGGAACTGAGCGACTCTTAGAGGCCGAAATCCGCTGCCTCAGCGCGCTAACGGAACTGAGCGACTCTTAGCCTGCTTAACCGGACCAAAAGAGCTCCAATTTCCGCGCTAAGAGACGCTGAGTTCCGCTACAACTCCAATCGCTTCCTTTTCAGCGGCTAAGTGCTTCTGAGTTCCGTTAGCGTTTCCTAAAGAATAAACTCACGGTACGGCACCGTCCATACCACCTCGTGGGCAAGGCGGTGCCCTTCATAACCATCTTCGCCGTAGGCGGTGCCATGATCGGAGAAGGCCATACAAAAAACAGGCCGCTTCCGGCTTCGCATCGCTGCAAACAGCCGCCCCAGCTGGCCGTCCACATAGCGTAAGGCGGCCCGTTGGGTGTCCACCGAGTCCCGCTTGGCCCCGGGCACAAAATAATGATTAGGCCCATGAATAGCCGAAATGTTCATAAACAGAAAAAGCCGCTCCTCCTGCCCGGTTTCCCCCAGCAGCTTCAGCGCATGGTCCACCTGATGCTCCGTGGAACGGGGGTTGGTCACCCCAAAGCTCATGCGCCAGTAGCTTTTCTGGAAATACCCGGGCAGCACACGGGCTAACGGCACTTTTTTCGTAAAAAAGATCACTCCGCCGATGCAGACGGTTTTATAGCCCTCTCCCGTCAGGCCGGATACCATATCCGGAGTGTCAAACAGCCAGGTGTGGGGGTGGGTGGGTTTGCCGGTGTTTTTGGAATGAAACAGTCTGACGTGTTCAGGTCCGGTTTTGTCCGTAGTGACCGGTGTCGGCAAAAATCCCCCGAAAAAAGCATGGTGAGCCGCATAGGTGAAGCTTCCCGGCGAATGCCGTTTTTCCCAATGCCCGCCGCCGCACAGGTTGGGGCAATTAGCTTCCTCCAGCACCGCCGCATCATACCGGAGGGTATCCAGAGTAATCATAAGAATGTCGTAGTCGCCAACGATTTGGTTCATGTCCGTCATGGTGCTATACCTCCTGAAGCTCCTGCATCCCCTTCAGCTTTTGCCACTTCTGCCGGTTCAGGCGCCCCCCCCCGTGCCCTCCACATGTCGTAATCCGGGAGCCGCTTCATTTCCCAGGCGTAGGTGCCATAACCTTGATAGTCAACCCGGTACAACAGATCGCCGAAGGGATTCAGCTCCCCGATAACGGGAGCATAGGTGCCATGCCGCAGCAATACATCCACCCCGGCAACCAAAGAACGCGGGAACAGAGACAACGCCCGCTCCGCAGATTCCTCCGCCCCCCGCCGGATCTCCTCCGATAGGCCCAACTCCTCCAGACTCTTCCGCTCACTTCTCAAATGAAGGTTGGTGATGGGGGTCCTGCTTAGTCTCGCGATACTGTGGCAGGCCTGCCCGTCCACCACCAGCTGCCGCACATCAAAAGCCCTGCCCTGGTACGTGGCCTTCGTTATCCACTCCTCCACATGAGCCCCGTGGATCAGCAGCCAGTTCAGCAGCAGCCGGATGAGCTTCGGTTCCGTATAACGGAACGGCTTGATGGCGTTGTAATACACCGGAGGGCGGGTCAGGTGCTGCTCCACCCCCAGGGTGGTAACAGCCACCTCCGCCCCAGTCCTGGGGTTCACCTGGTATGCCACTACACCGCATGCCCCCGAGCCGGATGCCAGCTTCACAAAAACCCGGTGTTTCCCCTTCTGAAGCATCGTTTCGCGCAGAGCTTCAGAATCGGGAAGCTCCTCAGGAGGAGCCAGCGGCTTCGGGACGGCAATCCCGGCTCCGGACAGAATCCGGTGGGTAACCCGTTTATCGAACATGGCGGCAATATCGGTAGGAGCATTCAACCAGAACGGGACGGGCCACAGTTGCTCCGCTTCCCGCTCCAGTCGTCCCAACAGCCGCATGTAACCGCGGAACCACTGGGAGGGATGGATCAGCCGTCCCGCCTCCTCCCGGATGCAGAGCGCCTCTTCCTCCGCCAGCGGATGAGGATCGGGGATAACCCCGTAGACCAACAGTCCCTCGACCCGCTTCTCAACAGGAGCATCCGGCGCACCCAGGGCGATCAGAAGCCGCTCCACCTGGAAGTCCTCGCCGGGGGCATCCAGCCGCAGCATGGGAACAGCATCCGCGGGAAGGCCAAAGCGCAGGCACGCTTCTTCCAAAGTGGTTGTCCCCTGGAGCAAATCCAGGTACGGAATCACCAGTGCCGGCTCCAGCCCCAGCTGCCGCCGTGCCTCCTGCAGCCCTTCCGTCCGGCGGTTGCCAGGATTACCAATCAGAATAAGCTGCTGCTCCATCCTATTCGGTCAGTGCCGGATACCGGTATTCGTCATCCTCATCCTGGGCATCGCTGATGTCCGCAGGCAGACCGGATTGTTTCCAGCGTTTGATCATCTTTTCCGACATAAAATGATGGCTCAAATCCAGATGGTGCAGCTTCTTCACCCGCTCACTGTTTAATAATGCCTCCGCCCCGGCATCGGTCAAGGTTCCCAAGGACAAATCGAGAGTATGCAGCTGGTCTAGAATCGGTGCATCAGCCAGTGCAACGGCAATCTCATCCTGGATCTCGCTATCCTTCAGTCCAAGGTATGTAAGTTCGGGGAATAGTCCGGGTTTGGCCACCTGAAGAACATCCTCCAGGGTACCGTCGAAGCCGTAATTATCCACGCCCAGATACAGCTCCAGCTTTTTGAGGCGGGGAAAATGAGCTTGGGCAACGCTGTCCAGCACACTCTTGCCCAGACCGCCGCAAATGATAACCAGCTCCTCCAGCTTTTCATGGCGGGCAGGCTTCAGGCTCAGGTCTGTGCTTCCCTGAATGGTCAAGGAAGTCAGCTCGGGAAATGCCGTGAAGATCGGAGACAGATCCGATTGCATGATCCAGGACACCTCACACTCCTCCGAATCCATGTCGCCGATAAACAGCTTGCGCAGCTTGGGAAATGCATCCTTGGACTGGACCAACGCCTCCACCACGGCACTGGAGTCGTTCTCATACGAGCCGCCCCAATCGCCGATAATCAGGCTTTCCAGCTCCTTGCTCTCCGGCTTCGCCGCCAGCTCCTCGATGAGCTGCTTCATCTCGACGCCGTTTTCGTAATCCTCATACGCCACCGCCAGTTTAACCTCGGACATATTCGTTCCTCCTTTAGGGCTTCCAACGTTCATGACAAGTTTACCATGTTTTGGACCTCCCATATAGGCAACAATGCAGGTGCTGTATATAATCCGGCTTACCTCACGGACCCTGGTTCCGTTATTCTGCTGAAAACAGCCAATCTTTCTCCTGAACAGACACAGAATCCTTTATATGCGAAAAAACAGCAGTTTTGCGCACCTTTAGAGCCGAATAAGGGATCGTCTGTCACTAGCGATGCGTCAAACCTAACATGGAATTATCCAATATTCCTAAATATGGGTTAATTTGAACGTTGTCACCTGGTCAAACCTGAAAAAAACTCCTAATGTAGAAGGATGGCGCGTTATCCATC
>JAEWIS010000016.1 GCA_023386955.1 Bacillota bacterium | reverse complement strand
CCTTATATTCTTTGTGAATAAATCCATCTTTTACTCTTCCTTCAATTTCATCTGAGTGAATTCAAGCCTGTTCTACCAATTCCTTCAATTTTCCAAACAACTCATCCGCAATCTTTGTGGGATCTTCCGAACTCTTAAGTTTGAGCTGCATTTCTTCTGCAAAGTCCCAGAGCAGTTCGATGCATTCCCTGTATCGATCACAGGAACCGCATTCTCCTTCGTGTTCATACCATACCTGCATCCCATGTTTTGCAGAGACAAAGATTATTGCGCTGGCTTTGAAAGGGATCGATCTGCCGAAGAGAATTCCTTTCTTTGCGTCCAGCTTTTCTACTTCTATCCTGTTTGCCCTGGCCATCTCAAGAAGAGTTTCTTCGATGCGTTTATCCATACTCAGGAGGGCTCTTGAGATTGCCTGCCTTGAGACTCCGAAATGTTTTGCGATATTAATATTCGGGAGCCCGTTTCGGCGCAGGACCCAGAATTCAAACTGTTTTTCACCTTCCGGAAGGAACATAAGTAAACATCTCTATGTTGACTATTTATAGCTTTCTACATCCTTGACTTTTTGAGCTTTTTCTTTGAAGATTTTTTTTCTCTCTGGTAGAAAATTTGTAGTATTTTACATGGTTGTTTGATGATCTAGCCATAAAATATATATTGGAAAAGACTATACTTGATTTTAAAGTAAGATTATTAATCGGATAGTATATAAATATGTGATATATTTAGGTGCAAAATATACAATCTTGGAATTAAATGAGGCATTCTATATGGAAAGAAGACAATTCTGAATGGAAATTTAGAAATTATGTTTCTTTCTAAAGACTTCAGAAAACTGGTGCAGGCTCTCTCCAGTGCGACTTCAATACAAATCCTCCAGCTTCTGAAAACCGAACATGTCAACAGGTGAAATTGCAGAAAAGCTCAGTCTGGGCTTGAATACTTTTGAATATAATCTGAATCCCCTCTTAAGTTGACTTGATAAGGGTTTCAGAGACAAATGTGGTCAGAGACCGGAAAAAAAGACCTGCGAGGCAGTTGAAATATAATAACCCCTGTCCCTGTTTACAGAGATGTCCTCAGGGTATCAGTTATTGATAAGTTTCTTTGAATGGAGGAAGAAGATTTCTATATAAATAACATTTATGATTTTTCTTTTGATTCAAATTTGATATGAGACTGAACAATAAGGCTGAATTTTATGAGAAGCTTTCGAAGAAGTCTAATGCTCTGGATTTCCCTCCTGGTACTGATACTTGTATCGCTGTTTGTAGTTGTTCCCTATATCCTGGTCGGGCCTCCTACTCCTCTTTTCTACGTCCGAAACCACGATGTCGGAGTTCACGAGCTCAGAGTAGAAGTCTGCGACTTAAAAAATAATTCCATACTCGATAAAACATACGAACTTTCAGCAGGAGAGGAAATCTATTATGCCAAACCTTTCAGGTTCCTTGTTCCGGGGCTTGAAGGTAAGGGTTATACATTCGAATTTACACTTGATAACAGTTTTAAGGAAACACATAGCACAAATATCCAGCCCTGGAACACAGTTCACGTGGAATTATACTCTGATTATGCGGAAGGTCAACCTCTTCTTGTGGGAGAAATGACTGTCTAAGGCACATTTCAGGTTTGTCTCAGCAAATATAAGCATGTTTTTAAGGATTCTCCAACGCCTGAAAAAATCCAGATGAATACGGAATGAAACCTGGATAGAAAAAACCTGGATAGAAAACAGCGAAGAAAATGTGCAAAAAACAGTGATAAAATTATGTAAAAAATAGTGATATTAGTTAAGAAACAATGCTGACCTGAATAATTTCAAAGGTCAGCCAACTTACAATTAATTATTTTTAACAGGCTCTTACAGCCCGAGCACATCATCCATTGAATAAATCCCGGGCTTCTGCCCGCAGATCCATTCAGCTGCACGAACTGCGCCTTTGGCAAAGATCTGGCGGGAGTGAGCCATATGATGGATCTCGACCCTTTCGGAATTTCCTACAAAAAGTACAGTGTGGTCTCCGGTAATATCTCCACCGCGCACTGCGTGGATGCCTATTTCTTTTCCGCGGGGAGCGATTCCTTCCCTTCCGTATACGTACTCTTTGCCGCCCAGAGCCTCGTTAATTACATCAGCTGCGCGAAGAGCAGTCCCGCTTGGAGCATCTTTCTTCTGGTTGTGATGAGCTTCGATGATTTCTATATCGTAATCCGCAAGATACTTTGCAGCTTCCCTGATTATCTTAAAAAAGACATTAACGCCTACGGAATAATTAGGGGATATGACTGCACGGACCTGGTTTTTTCGGATAGCCTCATCAATTACTGCGCGCTGTTCCGCAGTGATGCCTGTAGTGCCTATTATCAGATTTACTCCGCATCTTGCTGCTACGGGAGCGTTTACAACAGTTGCGCCTGCTGCAGTAAAGTCAATAAGGACATCAGCCTGAGTCTTTTTTAAGACCGTTTCCAGGTCTTTGACATCTGAGATCTGGATGCCCAGGTTGCCCACGTGAGCAAATTCGCCTGCATCTTTTCCGATGTTACCTATGTCAAATGCGGCTACAAGCTGAATATCCGTAGAACATGTGATATTTTCTACAATCAAAGAGCCCATCCTGCCACAGGCTCCGAGTACTGCTGCATTAATCATTCCATTACCCCCAGTTTCCTCAATTCATTTACAAGCTTTTCCTGATTGGCGCTGCTAATCGGAGCTAA
>JAEWIS010000019.1 GCA_023386955.1 Bacillota bacterium | reverse complement strand
GACTTGCATGTATTAGGCACGCCGCCAGCGTTCGTCCTGAGCCAGGATCAAACTCTCCATAAAAGTGGCCCCGAAGGACCGTTATGTTAGAGCTGATTGCTCAATTGTTCAAACGTTTGGCTTCATTATTTTGCTGCTCGTTGTTCAGTTTTCAAGGAGCTCGTTTGTTTCTTCGTCGTTCTCTTCTTCAAGAGGCGACTTTTTTAATATACCATATTCTCAACTCGATTGCAAGCTTTATTTTTTTAATTTCTTTTTTTCTTTCGTTTCAAGCTTGCTCTCTCGAAGAGGCGAGTATTAATATATCATGCTTCAAAGTAGGAAGTCAACCCTTTTCCGAAAATAATGTCGAAATTCTTCGAAAGCCTGTTCCAGCCTACAAAAAAGCCCCAAACCGGATTGCCGGCTTGAGGCCCTGATTATCTATGAATAGCTAACCCATTCAGGAGATCTGCAGAATCTCCTGAATATAAAGCTCACGGTCCGAGGTGAGGTTAACGATTCTTCCGTTCGTATTTACCCAGGGACGGGTGGGCGCATTGGGATCCGTAAATACAATGGCTCCAACCTGCCCGTTGTTCAGCCGGACAATGGTGCCGTTGGTGAAGGAGGCGGTCTTTTGTATAAACAGCTTCACCAAAGCAGGATCCAGCTTGCCGAAGGATTCTCCCTGCAAAGCCTCCAGTGCCGCATAGGGAGACAGGCTTTGTTTATAATAACGGGGGCTTGTCATGGCATGGTAGGTGTCCGCAATGGCAATGATCTTGGCATACGGGTGGATTTTTTCCCGTTTCATCGCCAGAGGATAGCCTGTCCCGTCTTCACGCTCATGATGCTGGATAGCGGACAGCTTGACCCCTTCATTAAGACCGGGCACATTCTTCAGCATCTGATAGCCTGCTACCGTATGGGCACGGACTTCTTCACGCTCCACATGCGTTAAGGCACCCTTCTTCTCCAGGATATTTTCATCCACCTTGGCATTGCCGATATCATGCAGCAGCCCGCCCAGTGCGACGGGGATCCAGTCCTTCACCGGCATCTCCAGCCATTTGGCCATTTGGTAGGCGGTAAGGGCCGTCATGATACTGTTATGCAAGAGATAATCTCTAATATGAAACGGGGCCGGTGCAAACTTAAGTATATTGTAATGGTCCGATTGCTGCAGAAGCGCCTCCAGACGCTGCCGAACCTCCAGGAGTGGCAGCGGGCCGCCGGACCGGAGTGTAAACATCACCTTGCGGAACAAAGCCAGCAGCTTATCATATTCAACAGACAGAGGAGAGGCCTGAGAGACCTTCTGCTCCGCTTCCTCGACTTTGCCCGCTTCCACCTCCACGGTTTCCCGCTTCCCGTCAATAGTGACGGCAGGAATCAAGAAGGCCTGCAGAATATCAAGCTCGCGCTGGAGGATAACCGTTCCTTTATCAAAAAGCAGGCTCCCACGTCTGGTAAGCGCCGGTTCGGTTAATCTATCGCCAATTTTTAATTGCGACAAGGATACAATCGCCATGGTTATTCCTCCGTTCAGAGCAACAATACTTATCTGTAACATGTTCATTGTAGGGGAAAATTGTGATGCCGTCTATGACGAAATAAAACAAAAAAAGCGGGGGCTCCCCCCCGCTCTTAAATAGCTTTATTCTCCGGCTTCTTCCTGTTCGTCCGCTTCCATATCGGATTCTGCATCGGATTCCGGATCATTTTCGTTCTTCTGGACCCGGGTCACCGTGGAAACCTCATCATCATCCTTGATGTTGATCAGGCGTACGCCTTGGGTGTTCCGGCCCATTTCGGAAATGCCGTCAATGCTCATCCGGATAATGGTGCCCTGTGAAGTGATGATCATCAGGTCCTCGTCCGCCTCAACCACCTTCAGGCCGACAACCGGGCCGTTTTTGGCAGTGATGTTCAGCGTTTTGATCCCCTTGCCGCCGCGGGTTTGAATACGGTAGTCCTCAACAGGTGTCCGTTTGCCATAACCCTTGGAGGTTACGATCAGTACGCTGCTGGACGGGTCGATAATATCCATATCGATAACCACATCCCCTTCAGACAGCTGGATGCCCTTCACCCCTGTAGCGGAGCGTCCCATCGGCCGCACATCCCCTTCCGGGAAGCGGATGGACATGCCGTCCTTGGTACCCATGACAATTTCCTTGTTGCCGTCAGTCAGACGGACACCGATCAGCTTGTCATCCTCCCGCAGGCCAATGGCAATCAGCCCGACCTTGCGGATATTGGAATAATCCTCAAGAGGGGTCTTCTTCACAATGCCCAGCTCGGTGGCAAAGAAGAGATTCTGCGCCGCGTTGAAATCCTCGACCGGAATAACGGCGCTGATTTTTTCACCCTGCTCGATTTGGATAAGGTTAATAATCGGTGTTCCCCGGGCAGTCCGGCTCAGGTCCGGAATTTCATAGGCCTTCAGACGGTAAGCCTTGCCCTTATCGGTGAAGAACATCAAGTAGTGATGAGTATTACTCACGAACAAGTGTTCCACGAAGTCGGATTCCTTGGTGTCCATACCGATTACACCCTTACCGCCGCGCTTCTGGGCCTTGTAGGTATGAACCGGAAGGCGTTTGATATACCCGGTGTGGGAGATGGTGATGATTACATCCTCCTGGGGAATCAGATCCTCATCCAGGATGCTCTCTTCACCGATGGTAATCTCCGAACGCCGTTCATCCGCATACTTGTCGCGGATTTCCTTCAGCTCCTCGCTGATGATGGCCAGAATCAGCTGCTCATCGGCAAGAATAGCCTTATACTCGGCGATTTTCTTCATCAGCTCCTGATATTCCTCTTCGATCTTCTCGCGTTCCAGACCGGTCAGGCGCTGCAGACGCATATCGAGAATAGCCTGGGCCTGCTCGACACTAAGCCCGAATTGCTCCATCAGGCCGCTGCGGGCTTCCTCCGTTGTCCGGGAACCGCGGATCAGGGCAATGACCCGGTCCAGATGATCCAAGGCAATGCGCAAACCCTCCAGGATATGGGCCCGGGCCTCCGCCTTGCGCAGCTCATACTCCGTTCTGCGGCGGATAACCAATTTTTGGTGCTCCAGATAATGATACAGTGTTTCTTTCAAGCTCAAAATCTGCGGCTGGTTGTTTACCAGAGCCAGCATATTGATACCGAAGTTGGATTGCATGGCGGTATGCTTATACAGGTTATTCAGCACCACATTGGGATTTACATCCCGGCGCAGCTCAATCACCATCCGCATGCCGTTGCGGTCGGATTCGTCCCGCAGGTCCGTAATCCCGTCGATCCGCTTTTCCCGGACGAGCTCGGCGATGTTCTGCACCAACCGGGCTTTGTTGACTTGGTACGGCAGCTCGTACACGATGATGCGCGCTTTGCCGTTATGATCCTCGATATTAACCTTGGCCCGCATAGTGACGGAGCCGCGGCCTGTGTTATAAGCAGAGCGGATGCCCTCGCGGCCGATAATGTAACCACCGGTGGGGAAGTCCGGACCCTTGATAAAGGTCATCAAATCCATGGAGGTGGCATCCGGGAATTCAATCAGATGCTGAAGCCCGTCAATCACTTCGCCCAGATTATGCGGCGGAATATTGGTTGCCATCCCTACGGCAATCCCGGACACCCCGTTAACCAGAAGGTTGGGGAAACGGGAGGGCAGCACCACAGGCTCGTGCTCTTCACCATCATAGTTAGGTTGGAAATCAATGGTTTCTTTATTAAGATCGCGTAAAAGCTCCATGGCGATTTTGGACAGACGCGCTTCTGTGTACCGCATCGCAGCAGCCGCATCTCCATCAATAGAGCCAAAGTTGCCGTGGCCATCCACCAGCATATACCGCATGGAGAAATCCTGGGCCATCCGCACCATGGTTTCGTAGACAGCCGAATCGCCATGAGGATGGTATTTACCTATAACTTCGCCGACGATCCGCGCCGATTTTTTATGGGGCTTGTCAGGCGACATGCCCAGCTCGGACATGGCGTACAGAATTCTCCGGTGCACCGGCTTAAGTCCGTCCCGGACATCCGGCAGCGCCCGGCTGACGATAATGCTCATGGCATAGTCCATGAACGATTCCTTCATCTCCGAGCCAATATCCCGTTCCTTGATTTCCGATCTGATTTCTTCAGCCATTATGAACCCCCTACGCATTATGGGAACCGCACATGCGGCAGTTCACCATTGGTTCGCCGGTTGGGCGGGGAAAAATAACATTTTCCTATAACCAGACGATTTTGCATCAAATTCTATTATATTACGAATAGGACCGGCTGCAAACGGTTCTGTTTGTCCGGTCCTACGGATAATCCGATCCATGCAGACAGGATTAAATATCCAGGTTCTTCACATATTTGGCATGCTCTTGGATGAAATCCCGGCGCGGCTCCACATTGTCCCCCATCAGGGTATCAAAAATCAGATCCGCTTCAATCGCATCCTGAATGCTCACCTGCAAAAGAGTACGGGCTTCCGGGTCCATAGTGGTTTCCCACAGCTGGCCCGGGTTCATCTCGCCCAAACCCTTGTAGCGCTGGATATTCACTTTGGAGCCCTCGCCGAATTCCTGCATGATCTTATCCCGTTGGGCTTCGTTGTAGGCGTAGCGCACCACCTTGTTGCGCTCCAGCTTGTACAACGGCGGCTGTGCAATATACACATAACCGCTTTCGATCAGCTGCCGCATGTAGCGGAAGAAGAAGGTCAGGAGCAGGGTCCGGATATGAGCGCCGTCCACGTCGGCATCCGTCATAATAATCAGCTTATGGTAACGAGCCTTGGAAATATCGAAGTCCTCGCTGATTCCCGTACCCATGGCCGTAATGATAGCCCGGATTTCCGCGTTGGACAGGATTCTGTCCAGCCGTGCCTTTTCTACGTTCAGGATCTTGCCCCGCAGAGGAAGGATAGCTTGGAAGTGGCGGTCCCGGCCAGACTTGGCGGAGCCGCCGGCGGAGTCACCTTCCACGATGTACAGCTCGCTGATGGAGGCATCCCGGGAGGAGCAGTCCGCCAGCTTACCCGGCAGGGAGCTGACCTCAAGAGCTCCCTTGCGCCGGGTAAGCTCCCGCGCCTTGCGGGCGGCTTCCCGTGCGCGGGCAGCCTGGATGCCCTTCTCCAAAATCCGTCTCGCAACAGCCGGATGCTCATCCATAAATTCCTGAAGCTTCTCGGCGAACATGGATTCCACAATGCCTCTGGCTTCACTGTTGCCGAGTTTGGTCTTGGTCTGGCCTTCAAACTGGGGCTCGGGAATCTTGACGGAAATAATCGCCGTCAGCCCTTCCCGCACATCATCCCCGCTGAGGTTCTGATCATTGTCCTTAATAGCCCCGGACTTGCGGGCATAATCATTCAGCACCCGGGTGAGAGCCGACTTAAAGCCCGATTCATGGGTTCCGCCCTCATGGGTATGAATGTTATTGGCAAAGGAATAGATATTCTCGGAATACCCCTCATTGTACTGGAGGGCAATTTCCGCCTGAATGCTGTCCTTGGTGCCCTCCACATAAATCACTTCATGGATGGCTTCCTTCTTGCTGTTCAGAAACTCCACAAATTGGGCGATACCGCCCTCGTAGTGGAAGCTGTTCTGGACGCCGGTGCGCTCATCCGTCAGGGAAATATGGATGCCCTTGTTCAGGAACGCCAGCTCCCGGATCCGGGATTGCAGGATATCGTATTCGTATTCAGTGGTTTCGGTAAAAATCTCCACATCCGGCTTGAAAGTAATGGTGGTGCCGGATTCTTCCTCGTTATCCAGCTCATCGATCACCTTCAGGTCATATTGGGGTGTGCCGCGTTTAAATTCCTGGCGGTACACCTTGCCCTTGAGCTTAACGGTAGCCGTCAAGTGCTCGGACAGGGCGTTAACAACCGAAACGCCTACACCGTGGAGACCGCCGGATACTTTATAGCCTTCGCCGCCGAACTTGCCGCCGGCGTGCAGCACGGTAAGCACCACCTCAAGAGCGGGACGTTTGGTTTTTTTCTCTTCACCGACGGGAATGCCACGGCCGTTATCGATGACCGTTATGCTGTTGTCCTGATGGATAATGACATCGATTTTGTCACAATAACCGGCCAGGGCCTCGTCAATGCTGTTGTCGACGACTTCCCATACCAGGTGATGCAGGCCGCGGGAGCTGGTGGAGCCGATATACATACCGGGCCGCTTGCGCACCGCTTCAAGGCCTTCCAGCACCTGAATCTGGTTCTCGTCGTACGTATTGGGGTTGACGGACATGGACCTTTCACCTACTTTTCATGTTTCAATTCTTTTATCCGTTCACGTATAAGTGATGCGCGCGCTTTTTGAGAGTGGCGGAGGAAATGGGGGAGTAATACACCTTGTCCAGGGTTACGACCAGCGACTTGCATTCCTCTTCGCCGATATACTCCACCCTTGCTTCTTCTCCGGCGCGGGAGGTAAACTGCTTCGTCACCTTGGACGTTTTCTCGATGGACAAATCGAATATGCCGACCAGCTCCGACGTGCGGATAATCTTCTCACCGCCCAAATGGATAAACAATGGTTCTTCCTCCCGTTCACCGATTTTCACCGCAATGCCCGCTATTGCTGCTCTGTGACAATGGAACCCTCCCGAACCTGAAATACGGCCAGATCGGGGATTTTGGATAGATCCACACTCTCCATGCCGGTGGTCGTAATAAAGGTCTGCACCTTATTCTGGATGGTCTCGATGAGCTGCGTCTGCCGGTTCTGGTCCAGCTCCGAGAGCACATCATCCAAAAGCAGAAGGGGATATTCGCCGACTTCCTCGTTAATGAGCTCCAGCTCCGCCAGCTTCACCGATAAGGCGGTGGTCCGCTGTTGCCCCTGGGAACCGAAGGTCTGCACTTCCTTGCCATTGATAAAAAAAAGCAGATCGTCCCTGTGGGGGCCCACCAGAGTCGTTCCTCTGCGGAGTTCCTGATCCTTTACCTCAGATAACTTTATCATAAATTGCCTAAATAGGATAGTTTCATCTTCGCCTGCGGTCTCGCCGAAGCTAGGTTTGTACTCTATCTTCAAGGCTTCCTTGTCGGCAGTGATGCCCGAATGGATCGTTCTGGCCCAACGCTCAAGCTTCTCTATAAAGCTTTGACGTTTTTTCATAATCTTAGTACCAAAGGTTGCCAATTGTTCATTCCAAACCTGCAGCATCTCCGTTTTGGCGCCTCCACCCGGCCCCCCGTGCTGCTTCAGATAGTGGTTGCGCTGCTGGAGAATCTTCTGGTACTGGGTAATGTCGTAGAGATAGCCGGGATGGACCTGGCCGATTTCCATATCCAGAAACCGGCGGCGGATCCCCGGCGCACCCTTCACAATCTCCAGATCCTCCGGCGCAAACATCACCACATTCAGCGCTCCGACAAAGCCGCTCAGCTTCTTTTGTTCCAACCCGTTTATCCGCGCCTTCTTGCCCTGGGCGGAAATCTGCAGCTGCAGCTTGCAGGGGCCGTACTTTTTGTCCACTTCCCCATAAATCACCGTTTCCGGCCTGTCCCAGGCGATAAGCTCCTTGTCCTGGTAGGTACGGTGGGATTTGGTCAAGGCCAGCACAAAAATAGATTCCAGCAGATTGGTTTTACCCTGGGCGTTGGGGCCGATGAACACATTCACGGCCTTGTCGGTACTCAGTTCGATGCTCCCGTAATTGCGGTAATGCTGGAGAGCCAGCTTCCGGAGAAACATCAGCCCTGCTCCGCGGCCAGAAGAAAGGCGCCTGCACCAGCAACCTCAACCCGGTCTCCCGGATAAAGCTTCCGCCCCCGTCGGTTGTCCGGCTCACCGTTTATCTTGATGGCGGCTTCCGCCAGGAATGCCTTGGCTTGCCCGCCGGAGCCGATAAGGTCGGTAATCTTCAAGAATTGGGACAGGGTAATGTACTCTCCGTGAATGGAAATGGTGGTCATATCCGTTTTCTCCTTCGGCCTGAACGTGGCTTAATTGGTGGTCCGGTACGGCAGAATCAGCTGGAGAATAGGTGTTCCGTCTTCTGGCTGGATAATGATGGGGCTCATAGAGCCGGTAAAGCCGATCCGCACCTTGTCGCTGTCCACCACTTTCAGGGCATCCAGCATATATTTGGAGTTAAATGAAATCTTAAGCAATTCGCCTTCCAGCCCGGAAACTACCAGAGTCTCCGTAACCTTGCCCAATTCCGTCGAGCTGGAGCTGACCTCAATGGTCTCATGGTCGATCATCGCCATCCGGACAATATTGCTGCGCTCTTCCCGGGACAACAGATACGCCCGGTCAATGGCATCCATCAGCTCGCGGGTGCGTACCACCATTTGGGTTTGGAAGGATTTCGGGATCAGCTTGCTGGTATCCGGATACGTACCCTCCAGAATCCGGGAATAGAACAGGATCCGCTCCATCCGGAACAGCACCTGGTTGTCGGATACAACCATATCTACCAGGGTATTGCCGTCGGGAAGGATTTTGCTCAGTTCGTTCAAGGTCCGTCCGGAAATAACCACATTGCTGAACTGGGCGTTTTCGTCGGCTTCCATAGGCGTATGCCGCTGGGCCAGCCGGTGACGGTCACAGCCGATGAGCTTCAGGGTATCGTTGTTCAGGATCCACTGCACGCCGGTAAGAACGGGTGTTGCCTCTGTGGCGGAAACGGCAAAAGCCGTTTGGCGGATCATGGTTTTCAAGAGATCGCTGGCTACGGTGACGGTTTTGTCCTCTTCAATCTCAGGCAGCAGCGGATATTCCTCCGGATCCAGACCTACCATCTGGATTTCAGAGGAGCCGGCACGAATAACGGTCTGGAACTGCTGGGAGACCTCGATTTCGATGTGGTCGGAAGGCAGCTTGCGTATCATTTCCATGAAGAACTTGGCCGGAAGCACAACACTGCCTTTTTGGGTTAAGCGGATAATCTCCTTGCCTTCCTGCTCCATGGGAATAAAGGATTGGATGGAAATATCCGTATCGCTGGCAGTCAGGGTCAAGCCGGAAAAGGACGCATCAAGCTTAATCCCACTCAAAATGGGAAGGGTGGTCCGGCTGGATATGGCTTTAGCCACATGCTGAATGGATTCGTTCAAGAAATCTTTATTAACGGTTAATTTCATCATGGTCACTCCTGTGGTTCTAAAATAAAAGTCGCCGCATACATTTTTCCTATCATGCCAAACCAAAAAGAGGGACGGCGCCCATGCTGAACGCCGCCGCGCTGGTTGATGAAAATGCCGTTTATGGCCTCTTACATGTATACGTATATTCTTTTAAAGAAAAGTAGAGTAAGTAGTAGGTGCGGTGGATATGTGGATATGTGCATAAAACACTGAAAAGAAAAGCCTATCCACATGTGAATAGTTTGTGCATAGGCGCTAAGGTTATGAACCGGGATTTCGGATCCGTTCGGTTAAATTTCGTACAATTTTGGCAAGCTCCTGGTCAGCAGCAAGCGACGAGGAGATTTTTTCGTGGGCATGGATTACCGTGGTATGGTCCCGGCCTCCAAACGCTTCCCCAATCTTGGGCAGGGAGTGCTCCGTCAGCTCTCTGGAGAGGTACATGGCCACCTGCCGCGGGAAGGCAACTGCCTTCGTCCGCTTGCGCGCCTTGAAATCCTCCACCTTCATTCCGTAGAACTCGCCCACCCGCATCTGGATGTCGTGAATGGTGATGACCCGCGGCTTGTTGTTAGGGATGATATCCTTTAGGGCTTCTGCGGCCAAATGGACGGTGACATCCTCATTAATGAGCGAGGAGTAGGCCACCACACGGATTAGCGCACCCTCCAGCTCCCGGATGTTGGTATCGATCTGGTTGGCGATATACACCATGGCCTCATTGGGAATGTCCAGGTTTTCGGCCCGGGCCTTCTTCCGGAGAATGGCGATCCGCGTCTCCAGATCAGGCGGCTGAATGTCGGTAATGAGCCCCCATTCGAAGCGGGAGCGCAGCCGGTCCTCCAGCGTGGGAATTTCCTTGGGCGGACGGTCGGAGGAGATGATAATCTGCTTGCTCTCCTCATGCAGGGCATTAAACGTATGGAAGAATTCCTCCTGGGTGCCTTCCTTGCCGGCGAGGAACTGGATATCGTCGATCAGAAGCACATCAATCTTCCGGTATTTGTTGCGGAAGCTTTCGCCCACATTGTCCCGGACGGCATTGATGAATTCGTTGGTGAATTTCTCGGAGGAAATGTAGAGCACCTTGGCGCTTGGATTATGCTCCAGAACGTAGTGGCCGATGGCATGCATCAAGTGGGTTTTCCCCAATCCCACACCCCCGTACAAAAACAGAGGGTTGTACGCTTTAGCCGGCGCTTCCGCCACAGCCAAAGAAGCGGCATGGGCAAACCGGTTGCCGCTGCCGATAACGAAGGTGTCAAAGGTATATTTGGGGTTCAGCGAAAAGGAATCCTCATGCAGCATCGCAGCGGGCTTGGGCGGTTGTACCGCCGGCGCCGTCTGTACTGCCGCGGGAGGCGGCACGTCGTCGATGGTGAATTGGATCTCCACATGCCGGTCCAGCGTCTCCGCAACCGTGGACTGGATCAGCTTGGCATATTTGGCCTCCAGCCATTCCTTGGCAAAGGTGTTCGGCGCGCATATCAAAAGCGCGTTCTCGTTGAACACGGTCGCTTTGGTGGATTTCAGCCAGGTATCGAAGCTCGGTTTGCTGACCTTGGTCTGGATGACGGAGAGGATCTGTTGCCATAATTCATTGGCAGGGCTATCCACTAACACTTCACTCCTTACGGGAAAAAACAAAATTCTGCAATCTTCAAGCAGCTCTAAGAGCGGTTGGACATGACGTCCGCTAAGTCTGTCGAAATATCCACATAGTTAAGAAAATTCCTCTACGGCTTATCCCGTTAAAGGAATGTTGTTCACATCTTTATCCACAGGCTGTGCATAAAACAACGGTATAACCTAACTATCCACAGCCGAAACAATATAAATATATCAAAAGAAAGTAGCGTTTTCAATGATAATCTCCGATTTATCCACAATTCCCACCCCTTGTGCAAAACTTTTATCCACCATACTACATATTGTTAATAAATTGTTTACGAATCGACAGCGTACCTTGTTTTCCACTTTTTTTTGTACACAGGAGGATAAAGGAAGATGTGGACGGGGAGAATGAGGTTGACATCAAGCGTAGAAAATGATTTAATATTGAAAGGTATTTTTAGAACTCCTCGTTTGAAGTTCTTAAGGGAGGTGCAATAAATGAAACCATCGTTCAATCCGAATGTAAGCAAGCGCAAAAAGGTGCACGGCTTCCGCAAGCGCATGAGCACGAAGAATGGCCGCAAGGTACTCGCCGCGCGCCGCGCAAGAGGCCGCAAGGTATTGACGGCCTAAGCATAAAGACCACATTGCGTGGTCTTTTTTGTTAACAATCGTTCTCGATATCCGGTTTTGCCAGGAACGCCCGCCGTCTTTTGCGAAAAGACGCCGACAGGCGTTTATCCTTATGCGTGGAGGTTTTACGCTTCGGCAATTTGGGCAAAACTGATGAATAAATAGGAATAGGCGGATGCTGCGGTGCAGAAAGAAAACCGTTTGACCCGGCGTGAGGATTTCAATAAGGTGTACCGGTACGGCAAATCCGCGGCCAACCACCAATTTGTCGTGTATGTGATGAACCGCCATTCGGCTTCGGCCGGCGACGGCTTCCGGCTGGGGATCTCCGTCAGCAAGAAGGTGGGCAATGCGGTGGTCCGCAACCGCCTGCGGCGGCGGATTAAAGAAATTGTACGTTTAAATAGGGAAAAGCTTGTGCCGAAGAAGGACTTTATCCTCATTGTGCGCAAGCCTGCCGCCGATCTGGAATATGCCGACATGGAGAAAAGTATCCTTCATGTATTGAAGCGGGCTGAGCTTCTGGTGAAGAAGGGACAGCCGCCAGGTTGACCAGTTTCAATCACCGGATAGATATGATATATTTAGTGTGGACTTGACTGCGTACAGGATGCCTGGTTGCACCCATAAGGAGGAAATGTGTTGATTCGTCGTTTGCAGAAGCTGTGGCCCTTGGGGCTAGTTGTTTTTTTGTTGTCCGCGTGCGGCAGACCCAGTGATCTGAGCCAAGAGCGCACCGGAATTTGGACCAAATATTTTGTAGGTCCGCTGTCGGATACCTTGGACTGGTTTGCCCATCTGTTATGGGGTGAGTACGGCCTATCCATTCTGGTTATGACCATTATCATCCGGACGATTATTCTGCCGTTGACTCTTCGCCAGTATAAGAGCTCGAAGGGCATGCAAGCGCTGCAGCCTGAGCTGGAGAAGCTGAAGAAGAAGTATAAGGATGACCCCAAGAAGCAGCAGGAAGAGACCATGCTCCTGTTCCAGAAGAATGGTGTCAACCCCTTGGCCGGATGTTTTCCGATCCTGATTCAGATGCCGATTCTGATCGCGCTGTATAACGCGATTATGTACAACCCTTATATTCATGAACACACCTTCTTATGGCTGCAGCTGTCCCAGAAGGATCCATATTATATCCTTCCGATTCTGGCATCCATTACGACCTTCGTACAGCAAAAGGTCATGATGTCGTTGCAACCGAACCAATCCAACCCATCCATGAACATGCTGCTGTATATTTTCCCGGTCATGATTTTTGTCATGTCCATGTCTTTCGCTTCCGCTCTTCCGCTTTACTGGGTATTCAGTAATATCTTCACGATTGTGCAGAACTATTTCATTTATCGTCCATCCAAAAAGTAGAGGTGGCAGATTCATGACGAAGACGCTCATCGTCACGGGAAAAACGGTTGAAGAAGCGGTCAGGCAAGGATTGACCCAATGGAACGTTCCCGATAACCGGGTTAAGGTTGATGTACTGGAGCAGCCCGCCAAGGGACTGTTCGGTCTGTTTGGCGTGAAGGAAGCGAAGGTTCGGCTGGAGCTTATCCCCGATGCGGTGGAAGAGGCGACCCAGTTTCTCCAGGATATCTTTGCGACCATGCATGTGAAAGCAACCATAGAGCGTAAGGATGACAAGGACGCTATTCTGCTGAATATTAAAGGCGGCGAGCTTGGCATTCTTATTGGAAGAAGAGGGCAGACGCTGGATGCCCTGCAGTATCTGGTGAATATTGTGGCTAACCGGTTCTCGGACAAGCACATCCGGATTGTTCTGGATGCGGAGGAGTTCCGCGAACGGCGGCGCAAGACCCTGGAGGAATTATCTTCGAGGCTGGCTACACGGGTTGTCCGGACCAAGAAGGATGTGGTGCTGGAGCCTATGTCCCCGGCGGACCGGAAGATCATCCATTCCCAGCTGCAGGATCATCCTACGGTTCGGACCTACAGCAAGGGAGACGAGCCTAACAGGCGTGTTGTAATTTCGCTACGATAACGAAATGACGCAATGACTTCAGGCGGGTGATGAGGTCATTGCGTTTTTTGTAAGCCGGAATGTCCGGTAATTCCGGGAGGAAGGGGAGTTATGCATGACGATTAAGGACACCATTGCAGCCATCTCCACCCCCATGGGAGAAGGCGGAATTGCGGTGATCCGCATCAGTGGCGGCGGTGCGGTGGCTGTAGCCGATACCGTTTTCCGGTCGAAAATGAAATTAGCCGAGGTACAGACACATACAGTGCAATATGGACATATTGTTGACCCTGCCGATGGGGAGCGGGTGGAGGAAGCCTTGGTCACGGTCATGCTCGGCCCCCGTTCTTATACAGCAGAGGATGTGGTGGAGCTCAGCTGCCATGGCGGGTTGGTTTCCGTCCGCAAGGTGCTGGAGCTGGTTCTGGCATCAGGAGCAAGACCAGCCGAACCCGGGGAATTTACGAAGCGGGCTTTCCTGAACGGGCGAATTGACTTGAGCCAGGCGGAAGCGGTGATGGACCTTATCCGGTCCAAGTCGGACAAGGCCTTTAAATCGGCGCTGCGTCAGGTGGACGGCAGTCTGTCCCGGAAAATTAAGAGCCTGCGCAGCCAACTGCTGGCGTTAATGGCCCATATTGAGGTCAATATTGATTACCCGGAGCATGATGTGGAGGAATTGACAGGTGCCCATATCCGCGGGGAAACCACTGAAGCCCTCAACCAGGTGAGGGGTATGCTTAGTTCTGCCCGTCAGGGCAAAATTCTGCGGGAGGGCATTGTGACGGCGATTGTAGGCAGGCCCAATGTGGGCAAGTCCAGTCTCTTGAATGCCCTGACCCAGGAGAATAAAGCGATTGTTACGGATATTCCCGGAACCACGCGGGATGTAATAGAGGAATACGTTACGGTCAACGGCATTCCCCTGCGGCTGCTGGATACAGCCGGCATTCGGGAAACGGCAGATATAGTGGAGCAAATCGGCGTATCCCGGTCCCGTGGCGCATTGGCCGAGGCGGACTTGGTGCTGCTGGTGCTAAGCGGCTCCGAACCTTTGGGGGAGGATGACCGGAAGCTATTGGATGAGCTGGACGGCAAGGAAACGCTGGTTGTGGTGAATAAGATGGACCTGCCCCAGCGTGTGGAGCTGGATGAGATCCGCGCCCGGTATCCGGAAGACAGGATCATCCGGATCTCCGTACAGGCGGAGGAAGGTCTTGAGCAGCTGGAGCAGGCTGTGACGGAGCTGTTCCTGTCCGGTCAGGTGGAGCCGGAGGATATGACCTATGTGAGCAATGTCCGGCATATCCATCTGCTGCAGAAGGCCCAGGGTTCTCTGGAAGAAGCCTTGGAGGCTGCAGGCTCCGGCGTTCCCATCGATATGATTCAGATTGACCTGCGCAATGCATGGGAGGAGCTGGGGGAAATTATTGGCGACTCGGTGGGGGAAACCCTGATCGACCAGATTTTTAGCCAATTTTGCCTGGGTAAATAATGGCCTGTTCCTATGGGGACAGATACCGGTATAATAGATTGATGCGAGTGCCTTCTCCGACATTTCGTCGGTTCTACGTGCGATGGGGGAACCGCAGCTATTTCGTTTTTTTGCATGTGATTGGCAATAGGAGGTGTACAAAATGACAGGATATACAGCAGGCGAATATGAAGTTATCGTTGTCGGTGCAGGCCATGCAGGGTGTGAAGCCGCATTGGCTGCTGCCCGTATGGGCTGCCGGACGTTGCTTCTGACTATAAATTTGGATATGGTGGCGTTTATGCCCTGTAACCCGTCCATCGGCGGTCCGGCTAAGGGACATGTGGTCCGGGAAATTGACGCGCTGGGCGGAGAGATGGGCCGTAATATCGATAAGACTTATATCCAGCTCCGTACGTTGAATACAGGTAAGGGACCGGCCGTTCATGCATTGCGCGCTCAAGCGGATAAAGTGCTGTACCAACGGACCATGAAGGAAACCATTGAGAAGACACCCAACTTGACTATGGTTCAAGGGATGGTGGAGGAGCTTCTGGTAGAGGACGACGTTTGCCGTGGTGTCGTGACGAAAACCGGTGCGCAGTATTTGTCGAAAACTGTTGTTATCACCACAGGCACCTATCTGCGGGGTAAGGTCATTATCGGGGAGCTGATGTACGAAAGCGGGCCGAACAACCAGCAGCCCTCCGTCCGACTGTCGGCTTGTCTGAAGGAGCTGGGTTTCCAGCTTGTCCGTTTCAAAACAGGGACACCGCCGCGGGTGCACGGCAGCACCATAGACTTCTCCAAAACAGAGATTCAGCCGGGGGATGAAAAACCCCGTTTCTTCTCCTTCGAAACAGAGGAGGAGATACCGAACCAGCTTCCTTGTTGGCTGACTTACACATCCGAGGATACCCATCGGATTATTCAGGATAACCTTCACCGGGCGCCGATGTTCTCTGGTGCCATTGAAGGGACTGGGCCCCGGTATTGTCCGTCTATCGAGGACAAAATTGTCCGTTTTGCCGATAAGCCGAAGCATCAGATTTTCCTGGAGCCGGAAGGACGCAATACCTCGGAATACTATGTACAGGGATTGTCCACCAGTATGCCGGAGGATGTGCAATTGGAGATTTTGCGTTCCATTCCCGGTCTGGAAAAGGTACAGATGATGCGAACCGGTTATGCCATTGAATATGATGCCGTTGTGCCTACACAGCTTAAGCCCAGTCTGGAAACCAAATTGGTGGAAGGATTGTTCACCGCGGGCCAAATTAATGGTACCTCTGGATACGAAGAAGCCGCAGGGCAAGGCATTATGGCTGGAATTAACGCCGCTCGCAAGGTACAGGGCAAGGATGCGGTGGTATTGGACCGTTCCGAAGCCTACATCGGCGTGCTAATCGACGATCTGGTGACCAAGGGCACTAATGATCCGTACCGGTTGTTGACCTCCCGCGCAGAATATCGTCTGCTGCTCCGCAATGACAATGCGGATCTGCGACTGACTCCCATTGGGTACGAGATTGGTCTGATTTCTCCCGAGCGTTTTGCCCGGTTTGAAGCAAAACGCAGCCAGATTGCTGGTGAGCTTGAGCGTCTTAAAACCACCAGAGTCCGTCCCGAGGAGACAGTCCAACAAGTGTTGGAGGAAGCGGGAACGGTCATTTTGAATAATTCCGTGGACCTGTTGTCACTGCTGCGCCGTCCGGAAATAACGATGGATCATATCGAACGGATTGCTCCGTCACCTGTGCAGCTGCGGGAAGATGTGAAGGAGCAGTTGGAGATTGAGGTGAAATACGCCGGCTACATTGAAAAGCAGCTTCAACAGGTGGACCGGCTGCGTAAGATGGAGCAAAAGCGGATTCCGGAGGATATTGATTATACTCCGATTCACGGATTGGCCAATGAAGCCAAACAGAAGCTGGAGCAGATTCGCCCTATCTCCATTGGGCAGGCTTCACGTATTGCAGGGGTAACCCCTGCGGATATTTCAATTTTGCTGGTTTATCTGGAGCATTATAACCAAGTGCGGGCGGCGAGGCTTTCATGAGTCAGGATACTGTAGTAGAACAATTCAGCGCCCGGGTCAGAGAGCACGGGCTGGAATTAAGCAGCCGCCAGCTGGAGCAATTCGAGATTTACTACCGTGAGCTGGTGGGTTGGAACGAGAAGATGAATCTGACTGCCATTACAGAGCGGGAACAGGTTTATCTCAAGCATTTCTATGATTCTTTGACCTTAGCTTTTCATGTGAAGCTGGAGCCGGTGTCAACAATGGCGGATATTGGCGCTGGAGCCGGTTTCCCATCCATTCCGCTTAAAATTGTATTTCCTCACCTGAAGCTGACGATTGTGGATTCCCTAAATAAACGAATCCACTTTCTGAACCATCTCGCCGAGCAGCTTGGGCTTCAGGATGTGAAGGCGATACATGCCAGGGCAGAGGAAGCAGGGCGGAATAAGGACCTGCGGGACCGGTTCGATCTGGTAACCGCAAGAGCGGTAGCCAGGCTGTCCGTGCTTAATGAGCTATGTTTGCCGTTTGTCCGTCCAGGTGGGATTTTCGCAGCCATGAAAAGTGCACAAACCTCCGATGAGCTTCAGGAAGCGAAACGATCCATTGTGCTTCTGAAGGGGGAACTGGAGACAGTGCATACCTTTACTCTTCCGGTAGAGGAAGCAGAGCGGAATATTGTTGTCCTGAAGAAAACGGATGTAACACCGCCTAAATATCCAAGAAAACCGGGAACTCCCGGAAAAGAGCCGCTTTAGTCCCTTTTGCAATAAATCATAATGTTTCACGTGGAACAATAAAGGGAGTCTCATCGGAATGTTGAGACTCCTTGCGGTATGGTCAGTTAATCAATATAACCTGTTCCAAATAGTTGATGGGGAATTTTTCATTATTGCCAATGTCAAGCAGGAATTAGTAGGAAATACGGAGAATGAATATAAGTAGCCAAGTATCTGACGACGAAAATGGGTGAATGAAAAACCTATGAAAGAGCAATTATCCAAATTATTCGGATTGGTGGAAAAGCCCTCCGGCGATGAAGTCAAACAGCTTCCGCTGGACCAGATTGTGCCTAGTCCTTTTCAGCCGCGGACCATTTTTGATGAAGAACGGATCGATGAGCTCTGCCAAACCATCAAGACCCATGGGGTGATTCAGCCCATAGTAGTCCGGGTCCGCGATGGTATTTTTGAGATCATTGCCGGTGAACGCCGGTTCCGTGCTGTCAAAAAGCTCGGTATGGAGAGTATTCCGGCCATTATCCGGGAATTCAATGATTCCCAAGCTGCCTCCATTGCCCTTATTGAGAATTTGCAGCGGGAGGGTCTTACCTCTATAGAAGAGGCGATGGCCTACCAGCAGCTTATTGAGCTGCATCAGCTGACTCAAGAAAGTCTGGCCCAACGTCTCGGTAAAAGCCAGTCTACCATTGCCAATAAAATCAGACTGCTTCACCTCAGTGAGCCTGTTAAGCAGGCCTTACTGGACCGGAAAATAACGGAGCGGCATGCAAGAGCATTATTGGCATTGGATACAGAGGAGCTTCAGGTGAAGGTGCTGCAGGATATTCTCGCCAAGGAATTGAATGTGAAGCAAACGGAAGCAAGAGTGCAGTTTCATCTGGAAACCCAAAAGATTAAAAAGTCCAAGCGGGTCTTCTATGGCAAAAGTGTACGTCTGGCCTTGAACACCATCCGCCAATCGGTCAGCATGGTGGCGGATACCGGTATGCAAATTAAGACCGATGAGAAGGATTACGAGGACCACTATGAAATCATTATCCGGATCCCCAAGCAATAATTGCAAATTATTCCTGTCAACAGCATATGCTGATGTGCATATATAAAAAACAGAGGTCGGAATAGACGACGGCCTTTGTTTTTTTGTTGCTTCTATTAGCTTGTGGACGATTATTATAGAAATATTCATAGATTTGAAGAGGATAGCGGAACATTTGTATTAAGATGCGAAGAGGATTGTGCTATACTTAAGTTTGAGTCTTCGAAACCGATTCCATCTTTTTGGGAATGCACAATTTGTCGCAAATCAGCAGAGCAGGCAGTGAAAGTTTTGCCAAATGCGAAGCTCATCATCACTTATCCGGCCTACGGCAGGGACCAAGTGATTCGAGTTTTACCTTCCATTCGGCTGCGCCAAATGCGAAGCTCATCATCACTTATCCAGCCTGTGGCAGGGACCAAGTGATTCGAGTAGGGTACTTACTAATAGTTTGAGGTGAATGGGTTTGTCTAAAATAATTGCAGTAACCAACCAGAAGGGCGGAGTGGGGAAAACCACCACATCCGTGAATCTAGGCGCATCCCTGGCAAGCTTAGGGAAAAGGGTGCTCCTGGTGGATATTGACCCACAAGGGAATACCACTAGTGGAATCGGAATAAATAAGGCGGATGTCAGCAACTGCATTTATGATGTGATTATTAACGATGTTCACCCCAAGGATGCTATTGTCCCTACCAATATTGACAACCTGAAGATTATTCCCGCCACGATTCAATTGGCCGGTGCCGAAATTGAGCTGGTGCCTACCATCTCCAGAGAAGTAAGGCTGAAGAAGTCTTTGCAGCTGGTCAAGCATATGTTTGACTATATTCTGATTGATTGTCCGCCATCCTTGGGTATCTTGACCATTAACTCTCTTACAGCCGCGGACTCCGTTATCATTCCGATTCAGTGTGAGTATTACGCCTTGGAGGGATTGAGCCAACTTCTCAATACCGTCCGTCTGGTCCAAAAACATTTGAATACAACGCTCCAAATTGAAGGTGTTCTGCTGACGATGTTTGATGCTAGAACCAATTTGGGGATTCAGGTTATAGAAGAGGTTAAAAAGTATTTTCAGCAAAAGGTTTATCAAACGATTATCCCGCGGAATGTCCGCTTAAGCGAAGCCCCAAGCCATGGGCAATCTATTATTACATATGATCCTCGTTCCAAAGGAGCAGAGGTTTATATGGAGCTAGCAAAGGAAGTGATTATGAGTGAATAAGCGCTTAGGAAGAGGCTTGGATGCTCTTATCCCGTCGTTAAATGTAAGTGAAGATGATAAGGTAATTGAAATCCCAATACAGCAGCTCCGGGCCAACCCGTATCAGCCCCGGAAAACCTTTAATGAAGAAAGTATTCAGGAATTGGCTGCATCGATCAAGGAACATGGGGTTATTCAGCCGATTATTGTCCGCACTGTGCTTAAAGGCTACGAAATCATTGCCGGTGAACGGCGCTTCCGGGCATCCCAGGTATGCGGCCTGACTACTATTCCGGCAGTTGTCCGGAAATTTAGCGATCAACAGGTTATGGAGATTGCTCTGATCGAGAACGTGCAGCGTGAGGACCTGAACGCCATGGAGCAAGCGCTGGCTTATCAGGCACTTATAGATCAATTCAAGCTTACACAAGAAGAGCTTTCTGTGAAGGTTGGAAAAAGCCGTTCGCATATTGCCAACTTCCTGCGGCTTCTGCAGCTCCCTGAAGAGATCAAGCAATATGTTTCACGTGGAACAATTTCTATGGGACATGCAAGGGCAATCGCCGGAGTTAAGGGAGAACCTAAGCAGAAGGAACTGGCTGACACCTGTATCAAGCAGCAGTGGAGTGTGCGTGAGCTGGAGGAAGCCATTCAGCAGCTTGAGGAAACCAAAACCAAGGAAGCGGATAAACCTCTGAAAGCACGGAAGAAGGACCCGTTTATGGATGAGGTAGAGGAGAATCTGCGGAGCATATTCAGAACAGCCGTGAAGATAAAGCCTCAGATGCAGAATAAAGGTAAAATTGAATTCTCCTATTATTCCAAGGATGACTTGGAAAGAATATTGGAACTGCTTCAAGGAAGAATAAGTTAATAGCTTGATCGAGCACCTGAAGCATACCTGAATTCGCCTTGAATCCTGAGTAAAGGCTGGGCCGGGTATGCTTTCGTTATTTTAGGAATAAGATATGAAGTCGCTGGCGAGGGGAGTGGGTGTATTGATCTATTTGGACAATGCTGCAACAAGCTGGCCGAAGCCGCCGCAGGTTACAGAGGCAATGGTGAAGTGTATGCAGGAGTCTGCCGCCAATCCGGGAAGAGGCGGCCATCAAATGGCTGTTCAGGCCAGCCGGATTTTATTCCAGACCCGTGTGCAGCTGGCCAAGCTGTTTCATATCCGCAACGCCAATGACATTGCCTTCGCGGCGAATACGACAGAAGCATTGAATCTGGCTATTAAGGGCTATGTAAAGCCCGGTATGCATGTGATTAGTACCACTGTGGAGCATAACTCAATCCGCCGGCCTTTAGAGTATCTGGTGCGGAAGCTGGGTATAGAGGTGACGTATCTCCAAACAGACCGGGCGGGCAGAATCCGGCTGGAGGAGCTGGAGAAGGAGATTCGTCCCCATACAGGGTTGATTGCGGTCACCCACAGCTCCAATCTTCTGGGTGCGATTCAGCCGGTTGCTGAAATTGGCTCTATCTGCAAACGCAAAGGGATACGTTTCCTTGTGGATGCCGCTCAGAGCGCCGGAATCCTGCCTGTAGACGTCGAGAATATGAATATTGACCTATTAGCCTTCCCGGGCCACAAGGGGCTTCTGGGGCCTCAAGGGACGGGAGGGCTATACATTCATCCGGATGTAGAACTGGAGCCTCTGCATCATGGAGGAACCGGCAGTCAATCCGAGGCTGTGGATCAGCCTCAGGTGAGACCGGACAGATATGAATCGGGAACACAGAATACACCAGGCATTGCAGGATTAGGTGAGGGTGTGAAGTTTGTATTGCGTGAAGGGGTAGATGCCATTCATGCCAAGGAAAGCAGGCTTGTCCGGAGGATGATGGAAGGCCTAATGGGAATTGAAGGAGTCGAGCTGCTGGGGCCGGAAATAGGAGAACCTAGAACAGGGATCGTTGCCTTCCGTTTGGCGGATACAGACCCTTCAGAAGTAGCATTTATTCTTGATCAATCCTTTCAAATTGCGGTACGGGCCGGATATCATTGTACCCCGTTAGCCCACCAGTCGGCGGGGACAACAGAAACCGGAGCAGTACGTGCAAGTGTGGGATACTTTTCAACGGATGCGGAAGTGGACGCCCTGATCGGCGCTGTAAAGGAAATCAGACAAGGACTATAAGGTGATGCAGCATGGATAATATGATGATGGTAATGATTATGGGGGCAATAGCGGTCGTATTGCTGATTGTGCTGGTGCTGGTTATTGTCGCCTTGGCCAAATTGTCCGGAATGAAAAAGAGGTACAAGAAGCTCATCGGCAACGCCTCAGTGGAAAATGTAGATGAATTGCTGTTGGCAATGCAGGAGTGCATTCAAGCCTTGCGTGAGGAAAACAAACAACAAGCGGATGCGCTTAACGGCATCCGCAGCAGAATGAGAACGATGAAATCCAATGTGGCCATGAAAAGGTACAATGCCTTTTCCCAGCAGGGCAGCGATCTCAGCTTCTCCATCGCCATCACCGACGAAGACCAGAATGGTCTGGTGCTCACAGGGATTCATAACCGGGAGGAATCCTATCTTTACGCCAAGCCGGTTGAGCAGGGAGCATCCAGTTATACGTTGACGCCGGAGGAAAAGGATATTATCGCTCAAACTGCAGCAAAGATCCAGGCAGCTCGGCGGGAGGGGGCGTCATCATAAGGCGCCTTGTTTGAAGGAAGGCCATATGAATGCCGCGGGAGATAACATCGGCCATATTCATCACCAGTGAAAGACGGGTATTCTGAAGCACCAGATATTCCATAAAACCGCCAACATTGACGATGCCGGTAATATGCATGCAGCCGACGTCAGGCAGTTCCTTCTTAACTCCGGCGCCGGGTTTCAACGGGCCTTGGCTAATTTGAATGCAGCCTACGCTTTGGGTTTGTCCCAAACAAGCGTCCGTGCCGATTATAAAAGGGTCGGAATGGGATTCATGGATACGCTGTAGGGTTTCCTCCAGGTTCATGGCATGAACCGGATTGTCCAGGGTCCCATAAATATGAATACCCGGTATGGCATATTTGCTTAACCTTGTACCAATCAGAGGCCCCAGGGAATCACCGGTGGAGCGGTCTGTTCCGATATTCACCCAGACGATGTCCCGGTAGGGAGGAATTTCGCTGAACAGACCAACAAGATGGGCAGCCATGGAAGCTGCACAATGCCGTTCTGTATGCTGCATTTTGAAGGATAAGGGCTTGTCCGCAGCCGGTTGGCGTTCGGGTAAAAATTTCATAGCATACCTCCTGGGAATAAGGAATGGGCGTGCGGGCGGGACTGTTCATGGACAATCCGGTTACGCCGGTAAGCTGCCGGACTACAGGCAGAAGATGACAGGACGGGAAGAGGCAACTTTTTACTAGTATACGAATCCTTTAATCTATTTATACACGGATTCGGATAATAAAAAGCAGGCGGATGGTAGAGGAGGAGAGGCAGATGGAAGAACGGCTTCTCATAGCCTTCGATTCCACGCAGCAGGCCTTGCGGGCGGAGATGCTGCTGGAGTATGGGGAAGTGGATATTGATACACGGCCAACGCCCAAGCAAATTACAGCAGGCTGCGCCATGTCTATTGATTTTCCGGGTGAGCAGCTTCCCCAGGTGAAGGACATCATTAAGGCTGAAAAGGTGGAAATCAAGGGGATATATGAACGGGCAGGAGAGACGTATACCCGAATTGAATTGTAGAGAGGAACCTGCATATGAGGATACCGGGATTCATTATGGAAGTGGAGGCTTTGGAGCCCACCATAAGCGCGTTCGGGCAGCTGAAGGACTATTTATCCAACCCTGAGGTCTGGAGCGGCTGGCTGCAGACGACAATTCAGATTCTGCTGGCTCTATTGATCGGAAGAGTAGTGTCGAAGCTGGCGCAGAAGGCGCTGGAGAGGCTGATGGTAGTCCGGGAGAGGGCGCCCTTGCGGCTGGACCAGCGGCGCACCAAAACCATCGGCAAGCTGCTGAACAACATCGTGACGTATACCATTAACTTTATTCTGATTCTGATCATTCTGGGTCAATTCGGCATTAATCTGGCACCGGTGCTGGCCGGGGCAGGCGTGCTGGGGCTTGCCATCGGTTTCGGGGCGCAAAGCCTGGTCAAGGATATTATCACCGGTTTTTTCATCATCTTCGAGGATCAGTTCGGGGTAGGGGATGTGATCCAGACAGGAGCCTTCAAAGGAACGGTGGAGGAGATCGGGCTGCGGGTGACACGGGTTCGCACGGCAACAGGCGAAGTACATATTCTTCCCAACGGGTCGATCCAGCAGGTGACCAATTTCTCCATTTATAATTCGCTGGCCATTGTGGATGTACCCGTGGCGAACGGAGATAATCTGGAGAAGATTATTGCACTTATCAGCAAGGCCGCTGCAGATGCGTATGACAGCATTCCCAATCTGACCAAACCCCCGGAGGTATTGGGTCTGCAAACTCTGGGTGCGGCGGAAAGCGCCATCCGGGTAACGGCGGAATGCAAGCCGAACACACAAGGCTCTGTGGAACGGGATATCAAGCGGATCATCAAGGATCATCTGGACCGGTATAAGGAACAGATGAACGCTGAGGGGTAAGGACGCAGTCTCAAGTAATTCTTTTGACAGAGGTGATAGAATGGAACGGAAGCAATTCCAATTGGGCGATGTTGTGCAGATGAAGAAGGCCCATCCCTGCGGAACCAATGAGATGGAGATCATCCGTATGGGCATGGATATCCGGGTGCGCTGCCTGGGCTGCCAGCACAGTGTGCTGATCCCCCGGGCCAAGTTCGAAAGCAAGATGAAAAAGGTGCTGCGCTCCGCTCCCAAAAAAGAAGGAGAAGCGCCGGAACATAACGTTTAAAAGCCACGGGGGCCGGTCTGTTAACAGGATGCGAAACCTTCTACATGGCGTAGAAGGTTTTGTTATGTCATCCCCGTACGGCTCGATCAGCTTGTAATGAAAAGATAGATGGCTACCGTAATCAAGGCGCCTCCAGCGGAGAGGTTGAAAATGCGGATTCCGTTTTTGACGCTGGCAAGAAATTGCATTTTGGAGCCCAGAAAACCCCATGCTGCGAGTGATAAATAGCAGATGATCAAATAGATAGCCACAAACGCCCAAAGCCTTACAGCGGATGTATTGAGGCTGAAGGCAGCCGTTCCGGATAAACAGGCGATCCACGCCTTCGGATTCAGCCATTGCATCAAAAATCCGTGGCTGAACGTAGGAGGCCCGTTCTCCCGGGACTCCAGGTCCGGACGGGAGACGATGATTTTGCAGCCGATGTAGCACATATAGCCTGTACCTGCAACCCGCAGGAAATCATCAAAAGCAGGAAGCCGTCCCACCCAAGCGGATACACCAAGGCCTACCGCTATCAGAAGAAGGGTAAACCCGACAGTGGCCCCGGTAATGAAGGAAAAAGAACGTTTAAAACCATAGTTGACAGCACCTGAAAGAATCGTCATATTCACAGGTCCTGGCGAAATGGACATAGATAATGAATATAAGCACATGGCAATCAAAATGGACATTGTGCACCTCCTTTGCAATCATTCTGGATTTACTATAGCCTATCAGGAATTACACCGTCTAATTTCAAGTTCTGATCGAATCCATCGGAAAAACGGAAGGCCGGATGATATGCAACTGTGTGGAGGTGTCGGAAATTGGAGTTGTATCAATTGCAGACCTTTGTGAAAGTAGCATTAACGGGAAACTTGACCGATGCCGCCCTGCAGCTGAATATCAGCCAGCCTGCGGCAAGCGCACATATTAAGGCTTTGGAACAAATAACGGGATTTCCGCTGTTCTACCGGAATTCCAAGGGAATGACGCTGACAGAAAGAGGGACGAAGCTGTTGGAGGAAGCCCAGCAGATTCTGTTCTCCATCGAAGAATTTTATAAGAAGGCCCAGGAGCTCCGGAAGGATTCGGCGGAGACCATCCGGATCGGGTTGAATACAGACGGAAACCTTCTCCAGATGGATAAAATGATCAGGTATATGTCCGAGCGTCTCCCAGCGGTGGAACCGCATTTTGTCAACACCAGGAGTGAGGATTTCCTTCAGGATGTGGCGGCGCTCAAGATCAATGCCGGCTTTTACTACGGGAAAGTGGCGGATTCGCATATCCACTCGGTTAAGCTGCATTCATGCCCGATGGTTGTGGTCTACCCGAACAGCTGGGATGTGCCGGATGAGGAGCCGGATTTAAAGGCTTTTGCGGAAAAATCGTGGATCTGGACAACCCAAGGCTGTCCGTTTCACCAGCAGGCGATGGACTATTTTTTGGAGAGGGATATGGTCCCCAAAACGATTATGTATGTGGACAATGAGACACTGATCGGCAATCTGGTGCAGCAGGAGATGGGCTGTTCCCTGCTTGCGGAGCCGATTGCCATGCAATTTGTGAAGGAGAATAAGTTGAAGGTATGGAAGGGCATCGATCTGTCTGTGGATCTGAGCTTCGGTTACCCCAAAGACCGGAAGCGGGACCCGGTAATGAATGAGATCGTAACCTTGCTGCAAGAAATATGGAAGCCTTGAATTTTCTGCCGCTTTTTGGTTTGAGCGTCCCTCCTCTACGATTAATAGAATGGTACAGGATAAAGAGGAGGGGGAGATGGCATGAAGAGAAAATGGATGGGTCTTGTTGGGATTATCATATTGGTAACCGCTGGAGTCATGTATCTGGTGTTTATCAACCCGCCTGGAGATATAAATATTGAAGGACGCTGGCAGCTGGCAGCGGGTCCGGAGGAATGTTATGCCGGGGTTCATTTCATGCGGGGGGTTACCCCTCAAAAAGGCGGTGCTTCCCTGAAGGAGGTTAGGGGGAATGTTACCCAAATGTCCTATGGCACGTATGAAAAGAAAATGAAACGTCTAACGGTTAGCCTGAATAATCCGCCTGCTCCGCCGTTTGACCTTCAGATGAAGGAGGAGGGGGAACGTCTGGAATTGGATTATGCCAGAGCCGGCAAGCAACTGGGCTGTGTATACAAGCCGGAGAAAAAATGAGCGAATGGGATGAGAGGGCCTTCCACACTTTGGTGTGGAGGGCTTTTTTTGTGCTAACTTATCTCGGCAATACGGCGTTTCGCAAGTGGGGGTTGCGTTTAAAGAAATAAGGTAATCCTAAGCATCAGAAGAATCATAAGGAGGAAGGACAATATGTTTAAGCGCATGGATGAGATCATGATTGAGATTCCCCAGCTCGAAAAACCCGATCCGAATGCCGCGGCAGCCGTTCAGGAGCTGTTGGGCGGGAAGTTCGGGGAGATGTCAACCTTAAACAACTATCTCTTTCAATCCTTTAACTTCCGGTCGAAGAAAAAGCTGAAGCCCTTCTATGATCTTGTGATGAGCATTACGGCGGAGGAGCTGGGCCATGTGGAGCTGGTATCCCACGCTATCAATAACTGCCTAAGAGGCTCCACCGAATACAAAGAGCCGGAATTAAGACCGCTCCAGGCTGTGAAGGATGCAAGGCTGTCCTATCATTTCCTGGCGGGAGCGCAGGGAGCCATGCCGTTCGATTCCATGGGCAATCCGTGGACAGGAGCAAATGTGTTCAACAGCGGCAATCTGGTGGAGGATCTTCTGCACAACTTCTTCCTGGAATGCGGGGCCCGTACCCACAAAATGAAGGTATACGAAATGACGGATAACCCGGCTGCCCGGGAAGTGGTAGGATTCCTCCTGGTGCGGGGAGGCGTTCACGTGGTGGCTTATGCCAAGGCTATTGAAATTGCTACCGGTGTGAATGTGACCAAATTGGTGCCGATCCCGTCCTTGAGCAACAAGTCGTTCAACGAAGCGCGGAAGTACGAGGAAAAAGGCGTGCATACGAAGCTGTATACGTGGAGTGAAAGTGACTTTAGCGGCATCGAGCAAATCTGGAAGGGAACCCACCCGGAGGATGGCCTGCCGTTGGAGGTAATCCAGGGGGCGCCTAAGGGTGTGCCAATTCCGGAGGCTCCTTCCTTGGAGGAAGAGTTTGCACCGGGGATTTCCCCGGAGGATTTCATGGAAATCGCCAAACGCCTGAAGATGGCCGGCAATATCAACGAATAGATTCGTTAAAACCTTCTGCACTGCGGTGTAGGAGGTTTTTTAGACGAAAGGAAAGCGGCTAGATCTCTTGAACCTTAAATTATGTTATAATCATTTTGAGGTGATGACATGCTCAAGGATGATGTTAAACAAATTATCGATAATCTGCCGGATGATTGCTCCCTGGAAGATATTCAATATACGCTGTACGTACGAAAGAAAATCCAGCAAGGCCAGGATGACATGGCCGAAGGCCGTATTGTGACTCAAGAAGAAATGGAGAAACGTATGTCCAAATGGCTAAATCAATAATCTGGACGGAGTCCGCCAGTCAGGACCTTGAACGAGCAGTGGATTATATTTATTTGGATTCGCCAAGTTATGCTTTTTCGTTTCTTTCCGATGCGATGGAGAGGGTTAGAACACTGGATGTTTTTCCATATAGAGGTCGGCTTGTGCCGGAGATCAATGTTGAGGATGTCCGGGAGGTATTTATTCATCGATACCGGCTTGTATACCAAGTAGAAGAAAGCCGGATCATTATCTTAACCTTTGTTCATGGGGCAATGAATTGGAGCGGGCAAAATTTGCTCAAATAAACCCTCTTGCATAGCTGGGTACCCTTATGATAACATAAGGAAGTCCCGCTTTTTTAGGCGGGCCCAACCGTGGAAAGGTACCCAAGAGGCCCAAGGGGGCTGACTCGAAATCAGCTAGGCGGGCAACCGTGCGTGGGTTCGAATCCCACCCTTTCCGCCACCACGATACAATTAGAACACCTGCCATCCTTGCGACGGCAGGTGTTTTTGTGCTGCTGTCATTTCTCCGTTTGCTCCGTCATCAGCCCCCACCGGAAGCCGAACTTGTCCTTCACTGTGCCCATACACGAGCTGTATGTGGTGCTCCGCAGCGGATAGATGACGGTTCCCTCCACCTCCAGAAGGTGAAAGGCATGCCGGACCTCCTCCGCGGTATCGAAGGTAAGGGTTAAGAAATTGGCCGTACCCGGTTGGAAAGGCTGGTCAAACTCATCCGCCATCATAAACCGCTGGTCCCCGATATGTCCTTCTGCATGATAAATGCCATTCCGCTGCTCCTCTGTCATGGTTACATTCCAATCCCGGGCATCCGCGTCCCGGTACCGCAGGAAAAAGGCTGTCTTCAATCCGAATGCCTGTCCGTATAAGGCCATCGCTTCCTCACACTGCCCATGGTAATGCAGAACTGGCGTAACAATCATAAGGGTCACCTTCCAAAGAGGGAATGAATTTCCTTTTATCCACAGTGTACACAAAAAGATAAATCCGTTCTAGTGAAAGGTCAATATCGTTTCTACCGTGGACCGGGGCTGGGAGATATGATGAATCTATACCCCAACCCAAAGGAAGGTGATGAAGCATGGGCGACATGGCTGCAGCCAGCAAAGGCAAAGCCGCTTCCGTCCGCAACTCCCGCGCAGCCAGGCTGATGCGGCAGATGTGGAGTATGAAGGCCCTGTACCTGATGCTGCTCCCGGGCATTGCATATTATGTTATATACAAATATGTCCCGATGTACGGTATTGTCATTGCGTTTAAGGATTACGATATTCTGGAGGGCATATTCGGGAGCCCTTGGGCAGATCCCTGGTACAAGCACTTTCAATATTTCTATGAATCTCCTTATTTCGGCCAATTGCTCAGCAATACGTTTCTGATCAGCATCTACAAAATGATTTGGGGCATGGTCCCCTCCATTGTACTGGCTATTCTGATCCACGAGGGCCGGATTCTATGGCTGAACCGGCTGGTGCAAACCTTGAGCTACATGCCCCATTTCCTGTCGTGGGTCATTATCTACGGCATCGGCATCGCCTTTTTCTCCGAAACCTCCGGTCTGATTAACCGTTGGATGACGGAAGCAGGGCACAGCGCCATTCCGTTCCTGACATCCACGGATTTATTCCGGGGTGTGCTGGTAGGAACCGATGTGTGGAAGGATTTAGGGTGGGGGGCCATTGTATACCTGGCGGCCATGTCCTCCATTGATACGACGCTGTATGAAGCCGCCAGAATCGACGGTGCAGGAAGGCTGAGACGGATATGGCATATTACCCTGCCGGGTATCCGCAGTGTGATCGTGCTGCTGCTGATCCTCCGGTTGGGATCGATACTCGATGCGGGCTTTGAGCAAATTTATATCATGTACAATATCCAGGTTTACCCCGTTGCCGATATCATCGATACCTGGGTATACCGGGTCGGCTTGGAGCAGCTGAATTTCAGCCTGGCCACGGCGGTGGGACTGTTCAAGTCCGTGATTGGCCTGACCCTGGTATACTCCTCCAACAGGCTGGCCAGAAGGTGGGGCGGTGGATTATGGTAAATAGAGGGGCAGAGCGTTATTTTGACATCCTGATTTATGCGCTGCTGATCGCGGTGGGGATTGCTTCCGTTTTTCCCCTGATGTATGTGCTGTCCGTATCGTTGACACCTTACAGTGAGGTTACCCGCAATGGCGGATTTGTGGTTATCCCCAAGAAGATTACCTTTGAGGCGTACCGGATGTTGTTCGGAATGGACACCATTCCAAGAGCCTTCGGCGTGACGGTGTTTGTGGCAGCGGTGGGTACCGCCATCAACCTGGCACTCAGTGTGCTGCTGGCCTTTCCGCTTAGCCGGAAAAAGCTGATCGGGCGCGGGCTGTTCATCTTCATGATCGTGTTCACCATGATGTTCGGCGGTGGACTGATTCCCACTTATCTGGTTGTTCGGGGAACAGGGCTGCTGAATACGGTTTGGGCTATGATCATCCCCGGGGCAATCTCCACCTTCAATGTCCTCGTGATCAAAACCTTCTTCGAGAATCTGCCCGAGGAGCTGTATGAATCGGCCAAAATCGATGGGGCAGGAGAAATGACTGTGCTCATGCGTCTGGCCTTGCCCTTGTCCTTGCCGGTACTGATGACCGTAGGCCTGTTTTATCTGGTGGGGAACTGGAACGCCTTTTTCTCCGCTGTCTTCTATATAACCGACGCCAAGCTGTATCCGCTGCAGGTGATTGTCCGAGGGCTCCTGACCGCAGCCGACCGGCCTGAGGTTAACGTGGATGTTACCGTTCCCAGCACGACGCTGCAGATGGCTTCCGTGATTGCCGCTTGTTTGCCTGTTATCGTGGTGTATCCCTTCGTGCAGAAGCATCTGACCAAGGGAATGCTCATCGGCGCCCTAAAAGGCTGATGCACAACATCGGATTTTAGCTGCACATTATCTATATATAAAGGGGATGTTCACATGCAAACGAAAAAACGGTTTACCCTGTTGGCAGCTGCTTTACTCAGCACCTCACTTCTGGCAACAGCCTGCGGCAGCTCCACGGAAAGCAGCTCGGCCCCATCCTCCGGAGCCTCCGGCTCCCCGGCGGCCAATCCTTCCTCCGGCGCCGTTACACCTATCGAAGTGATGATGACAGGGTGGGGAAGTACGCTTCCTTCCAAGGATTTTGTCAAGCCTGAGCTGGATAAGGCCCTGAATACCAATTTAACACTGACCATCACCAACAGCAGCGATGATTTCATCCAGAAGCTGAACCTTCGTGCTGCTGGGGCGGATCTGCCGGATATCATCAAATTTCCGGGTAAAACGGAGTATCTGGAATATGCCAAACGGGGATTGCTGCTGGACCTGACCCCGTATAAGGATAAGCTGGGTGATGTGAAAAATCTGGTAGGGGATCAGGTATTCAGCCGGGCGGAGATCGGCGGCAAGCCGTATGCCATTACCACTACACCAAATATTTATTACGGCGTTCCGTGGGTGCGCAAGGATTGGTTGGATAAGCTGGGCCTTCAGGTTCCGAAGACGCTGGATGAGCTGCTGGAGGTCTCCAAGGCCTTCACTACTCGGGACCCGGACGGGAACGGCAAAAATGATACCTTCGGCATTACCTCCGAGCTCACCGTTCTGGCCAGCCTGGTGATGCCCCTGCATGGTGTGACCGATGGATTCTATATCAAAAACGGCCAGATGGTCCACGGGATCTACCAGCAGGAGATGAAGGACGCCGTTGCGTATATGAAGAAAATGATTGATACCGGCACTATTGACCCGGAGATCGCCAGCAATAAGCTGGCCAACTATAAGGATAAGGCCTTCCAGGGCAAAGCGGGCATTGTGGTGATGGATTGGACCAACATTGTGAAGGACGATGCGCGGAAGGTCTGGAAGGAAGCCAACCCCAATGCGGACTGGGTGATGCTGAGCGAATTGAAGGGGCCAGCTGCCGACACCTTGGGCACCAGAGAGAAAGGCGCTACCGGCGGGTATATGGCCATCTCCAAATCGGCGGAAAAGGATAAAGCCAAGCTTGACAAAATTTTTGAGCTATTCAATTATGTATCCAAGGGTGACGGGTTAAATCTGGTGCAGTTCGGGCTGAAGGATGTTCACTTTAAAGTGGAGAATGGCAAAACAGTCCTGACGGACAAAGCCCCGGAGGCTGCCTTTACCTGGCTGTACCAATTGGCCGGCCGTCCGGAAGCTGCTTATCTGAGCACCAAATTCCCGGCGCAGGAGCCGTATATCCAGGCCAATGAAAAGGTGAAGGTCATCGAAACCTATAACAGCTACGTCACCCTGCCGCCTGATTTCAACGCTGCGGATGCCACACGGTTCCGTCAGGAGGAATTGCTCAAATTCTATTATGGCAAGAATAAGCTGGAGGCCTATGACGACTTCCTAAAAAAGCTGGATACCACCTTCCGATTCAAAAGCTTCGTAGATAACGGCTTGAAGGAGCTGAAGGAGCTGGGATTAGCGAAATAAAGAACCGTATTGCGGCGGGGCCCATTCAAGGGGCGCTTCGCCGCAATTTGCGTCTCCGCCGGGAGTACGGGCAGGGGGCCTCAGAACGGGAGGGGGAGGAAGGGTGCGGCTTATCCTAAGCATTTGGCCGAAGAAGCTGAAGTACCGTCTGTTTGCTTCTGTGCTGTTGTTCATTCTGATTCCGTTCTCCCTGCTGCAGATGATGGCGTACCGGCAGATGGAGGATTCCATGGAGCTGGAATTCAAGGAAAAGGCCGGTAAGCAGCTGACCATCATGAAGTCCCAGATGTCCAAGGTCCTCGACAGTATGTTCCGGTATTATTTGTTTTTGGAGCGTGATCCGGAAACCCGCCGGATGCTGCTGGATGCGTCTCCCCGTACACCGATGGAACGTCAGGAATTGTTCGGGCGTGCGGCGGAACGGGCCAGCTCCATCCGCTTTCCCGCCCAAGTGGCGGTTACCCTGGCAGACCGGACGGGCCAGCTATATCAGCCGGACGGCCATCTGGGCTCGGGGGACGCCTACAGAAGGTTTGTGGAGGACCCGGTTTTCTCCGGGCTAACCAACGATCAAGGCTACCGGTGGGTGGCCGGAGACAATCTCCAGTTCTACGGCTTGCTCCGGGACAACGGAAGTGAGATTACCGGGTATGTGCTGATGGAGTTTCAGTATAAGGGGTGGCTGGCGGAGGCCTCGCGGGATTTGCTCCTGCAGCAGAGCTACCAGATTGTCGACCATACCGGGCAAACCATCGGGCTATCGGATAGCCGCAATACGATCGGCAGTGCCTTGATCCGGCAGGTGATTGAAGGAATCGGCAGCGAGAATCTCCACCAGGAAAAGGACCCCAAGGGGATGGCCATTGTTTCCGGCACCTACTTCAATGACTTCAACTGGTACATTCTATCGTATCTGCCCATGAACAATTATGTGGGCAATTTGAATGCCATCCGTGCCCAATATCTGTTTACCTTTGCGTTGTTGTGCCTGGTTTTTATTGTAGTTACCTTTCTGATCGCCGCGGCCATCTCCCGGCCCTTGCTTCTGCTCCGCCGCAAAATGGCCTTGTCTGCAGAATCGGAGCTGAGCATCCGGGTTCATGAAGATGCCTTCACCGGCGAAATGAAGGAGCTGGCGGGGACCTACAACACCATGATGGACGATATACGGAAGCTGCTCCAGCGTTTGAAGCAGGAGGAGAGGATGAAGGAGGCGCTGCATTACCGGATGCTGGCGGCGCACATGAACCCCCACTTTCTGATGAACACCCTGAATACGATCAAGTGGAATGTGCTGGATAAAGGGGATAATGACACGGCGGATATTTGCATCGCTCTGGGCAAGCTGCTGGAGACCACGCTTAATTCCGAGGTGGAGCTGGTCCATCTGAAGCTGGAGCTGGAGCTGCTGCAGGCGTATATGTACATTCAGAATTACCGGTACGAAGGGCTTGTAGCAGTGGAATACGACATCGATCCGGCGCTGCATTATGCGCTGGTCCCCAAGCTGAGCCTGCAGCCCCTGATGGAAAATGCGCTAAAGCATGGTTTTGCCCATATGCCGGAGGATGCGCGTGTAATCCTGAGGGTATACCGACGGTCCCGGCAGCTCATTATGGAGCTGGAGGATAACGGGGCAGGTTTGGATACCACCCGTCCCTTATCGGCTGCAGCGCCGCAGCGCAAGGGTATCGGGCTGGCCAATATTCAGGAAAGGCTGACCCTGTTGTTCCGGGAGGAGGGTGTGCTCCGGGTAACGGCTCTGGAGAGAGGCACCGTGGCCGCCATAACGCTGCCGCTTCTGGTTTCGGATCCATTCGATAAAGGAGGCAACCGGGATGTGGAAAGTTCTGCTGGTGGAGGATGAAACCTTTGTCCGCAAAAAGCTGCGGAAGCTGGTGAATTGGGAGGAGCTGGGGTTCACCGTTTGCGGCGAGGCAGACAACGGGGAGGATGCGCTGCAGCAGATGGAGACGCTGCGCCCGGATCTGGTCCTGGCTGATATCGCCATGCCGGTAATGGACGGTCTGGAGCTGCTTCGAGCCTCTCAGGCAGCCGGTTATGCCAGCAAATTCATCATGCTGACCTGTATGAACGAGTTTGAATATCCCCGGCAGGCCTTGGAGTTGGGCGCTATCGGATACATTCTTAAGCTGTCGATGAGCATTGCCGAGCTGCAGGCTGCCTTGGCAAAAGCGGGGGCAGAGCTGGAGAAAAGCCGGGTTCAGCGGGAGTTGGCCTTAAGCCGCGCCTTCGACCATTGTTATGCCCAGGCTCTCCGCAGCCTTCACACGGGGGAATCTGGTGAAGCCTGCGATGCAGCCGTCGAGGCTATCTCTACCGTCCGGGTATCCATGGGGGCTGCGCCTCTAAAGCAGGTTGCGCTTGTAACCCTGTTCGGGGATGAAACAGGTAGGCTTACCGAGGAGTGGCTTGCCGGCCGGGTCATTACACCGGAGACATGCGTCTGGAAAAATGCCCTGTTCCACAATGGGATCACCACGCTGTTTTTTTGGGCGGAGGGTTCAATGGACATAGATGTTAAGGCCTTGGAGACGGGCAGGCACAGGGGAGTGTACAGCCGTCCGTTTCATCCCCGGCATCTGCTGCGGCGCTGGCAGGAGCATCTGCAGGCGATGGAGATGGTCTGGTATGAGGACACTCCCGGCGTAAGGGAACTGATGAGCGGACAGACCCGTCACGCGGACCAGCAGAAGGAGGGAACGGTGGTCCCGTCCTGGGAAACCGAGCGGCGGATTATTGCCGCCTTCGAAGAGCTGCAGGTGAAGACAGTGGATGAGCTGCTGCAGGGATATTGGGTCAACCTGGAGAAAAAGCGGGTACCGGTGGAGACGGTACGGGAAGCCGCGGGGCGTTTAAGCCATATGTTTGCGAGTATTGCAGGGCGTGTGGAGGCGGCCAACGGCGGTGGGCCTCTGAGGAACAGCCGGAGCCACGGAGAGCTGTTAGCGGCCTTGAGCGTCCTTCAGACGGAATTGGCCGCAGCCATGGCCCGCACGAAGGTGAAGCTGACGGATCACCCGGAGATCAACCGGATTCTCGAATACTGCCGTCAACACTATAACCGCAATATCAGCCTGAAGGCGATGGCCACCATGGTACGGATGGAGGAGCATTATCTAAGCAGACTGTTCCGGCAGAAAACCAACGATTCCTTAATCAATTATGTACAGACGCTGCGGCTGGATAAAGCCAAGGAGTTGTTGGCCCACACCAGCCAACCGGTAGCCGAAATCGGCCGGTCGGTGGGGTTTCCCAACGAAAACTACTTCGCCAAAACCTTCCGCAAGCACTTCGGGCAAACGCCAAGCCAATACCGCAAGGAACAGCTGGCGCAGGAATGAACGGCGGGTGTAATAGAAGAAGCAACCTTCAAACAGGATCATCTGAAGGTTGCTTTTTGCCGTTAATGGGTTACCGCATGGTCCTTCTTGACCCATACCCGGTCATCGTTGGTGTTTTCAGGGAAGTGCTCCCCTTTTTTGAGATAGATATGCTTCGGATTGTTGATGCTCATATGAACCGCATGATCGCCGATTTCCATATATTCGCCGTCGTTGGGGGCTTTTTGGCCCACTGTGTAGCGGGAATGTTCACCCATGTCCATCACCTCCACCTGTAGTATGGACCGGAGGAAGAGGAGTCATGATGGGGGGGACCAGCCAATTTCAGGCGGAGGAAGGTTATTGACATTTTCAAGCGAATAACGAACAATAAATGGAAGAGAATTCCGGAACCATCGATTAATGGAGGTACATATGAGAAGCACTTTTTGTACGGATGTACAGGAGACCTTGGGAGTCGAAGTGGAAAAGGGAGGCTTCAAAATAACGCCGCGGCGTATTTCTAAGGACGGATACTGTATTTATGTAAAGCGTCGCTCAGAGCATGTAGCCTATTACATTAGGTGTACCGATAACAGGAGTAAGGGCGGGAATGTAACGGTCGATTTGTACATCTCACCCATTGAATTCCCGAGTGACAGACTGGACCTTATACATGTAGGGGTTAAATTTGAAATTTATTCCCAATATGAAGTCAATGATGAAGTGATGATAGCGGCTGGCAGGCGTGTTCTTGCGATTATCGAGCAGAGCGGCCAGTTGGCTGATTGGATAGAACAGCAGTTGGATGTTCCCTTCATAGAAACCGGGAGAACCCCGTACTATTTATATTCCAGAAGGATGTACGAAAAAATCTGCCGTACGCCGGAAGTGTCGGCATCATTTCATGCATTGCAAGCACTGGCACGCAAATGCGTGAAGGGCAGGTTGTCCCTAGAGCGCTTAAATGCAGCTTGCACTCAATTTTCCATTGAATTGGGCGAAGATTTTTTTGCGGAGTTTCACCCTACAATAGACGAAGAACGAAAAGGCTACGAATTAGCCAACCGTTTGTATAGCGAGGCCGTATTCGAATAAAAGGAGAATCGATATGAAACTGAACATAATTAAGCAAAACGAAAAAACCATTGTACATGTTGTGCATGAGGAAATATTGATTACGGACGTCCAATCGGCCCTGGATTTGATGGCAACCGTACGCTACGAAACCGGAGCAGACCGGATCATCCTGGACAAAACGGCCATCTGCGAGGAGTTCTTTGACTTGAAGACCAAGCTGGCGGGTGAAATTCTGCAGAAATTTACGAACTACCAGGTGAAGCTGGCGATTGTCGGGGATTTCTCCGTCTACACAAGCAAAAGCCTGCGGGACTTTATCTATGAAAGCAATCACGGGAAGGATGTCTTTTTCCTGTCCACGGAAGAGGAAGCGGCAGCGAGGCTGGCCGAGGTTTAGGGGATGACGGATAACCGGAGGAAGTGGGGAAAATCGGCTCCAGAGTCATGCATTACGCCATCGCCACCCTGATTGGACGGGAACTGGGTTTTCAGAATGACGCTTTTGTATTGGGAAACCTTGCTCCAGACGCCCATCAGCTTAGCAGCAGCCAGTTGAAAAAACACTCTCACTTTATGAAGAATGATGCCGAGGGTATCAGCTATGTGGATCACCGGGCATTTTACCAAAAATATTTGGCGGTGGAAAAGGAGCCGTTTCATCTGGGCTATTATGTCCATCTGGTTTCCGACTCCATCTGGTTGGAGGATGTTTATTTTAAAAAGATCAAATGGCTTCCCGCTGAAATCAAGCAGGAAGCGAAGAGGCAATATTACCGTGATTTTGTTCGGCTTAATGGGATGCTGATTGATTATTATCCCCTTGAGCTGATGGAGCTCCGCGGGGCAGACCATAATGAAGTGCATGAAATCCCCGTGGATAATCTCCTCCCATTGATCGGAGAACTGGAAGGGGATTTCAAGAACGCGGCTTCGACCAAGGCGGAGCCTCTTGAGGTTCTTGATTTCGAGGAGGTTGTCAGGACCATTGGCAAAACCGTGGAGATATGCTTGCCGGTTTTGGAAAAGGGCTTGGCGGTCTAATATCCAGTCATAAAAGAGGCCAACGCGGCTACACCGTTCTGTATCTCACGGGCATTCAGATGCCCGTAGCCTAACAGCAGCTTATCGGCATGCTCCCCTTGACCCGGGCAGTATACCGAGACAGGATTGATCCGGATGCCGTCTTGGCGGGAGCCGCGGATAAACTCCTCGCCGAAGGTTTGGCCTGGGAACTGCAGGGCCAGATGGAGGCCCGCCGCATCACCCCAAGGCACGGCCGCACCGGCGAAATGCTGGTTGATGGCTTCCAGAAGCGCTTGCCGCTTCTGCCCGTAGAGACGCCTCATCCGCCGGATATGCTTGTCCCAGCTGCGGGTCTGCAGGAACAGGGCCAGCCCCGCCTGCTCCAGCACCGGACTCTGCACGTCCAGATAGGTCCGCCGGGTCCGCCATGCCTTCTGCAGCGCCGGAGGGACAATGGCGAAGCCTAAGCGGAGGGCAGGAAACATGGTTTTGCTGAAGCTGCCCACATAGATGACCCGGCCCGCACCTTGATCCAAGGTATACAGCGGGCTTATTGGCGCGCCTGTATACCGGTATTCGCTGTCATAATCGTCCTCGATAATATAAAAGCCCTGAGCTTCGGCCATGCGGATTAATGCCGCACGCCGGGGGGCAGGTAATATGCCTCCTAAAGGAAACTGATGGGAGGGAGTCACATACACGGCAGACACGTTCTGGTCGTTCAGCGGCTCTATCAGGACGCCATGCCCGTCTACCGGCAGCCAGAGTGGGGAAAAGCCCCGGTTTGCCGCGATGGCAAAGGCAGCCGGATGGGAGGGACTCTCCAAGGCGAACAGGTCCTCCTCCCTGCGGGGCAGCAGCTCAGCGAGAAGATGCAGGGCTTGGGTGGCGCCAGCCGTAATAAAGATATCGGTCTCCTCCACCCGCATTCCTCTGCTGCGGAACAGCCAAGCGGCAATTTCACTGCGCAGTGGAGCGTATCCCTGGGTCTCGCCATAACCGCGTGCGGAGGGCGGCAGGTTTTCTCCGGCTTCCTTGACCATGCGGGACCACAGCCCCCACGGAAATACCCGGAGATCGGGCCGGCCCGTCTGAAAATCGTGGACTACCGGCGGATAGGAGGGGGAAGCCGCTGGGACGGGGGGGAGGCTAGGTGTTGCGGCGTAACGGCTGCCCGCCGGATCTTGTGCGGCCAACCCCTCCGCCACTCGGGTGGGGGCACCCTGCCTGCTGACCAAAAACCCCTCTGCCAGCAGCATATCGTAAGCGTCACAGACCGTGTTCCGCGACACGCCCAACTGTCCGGCAAGCAGCCGGGTAGAGGGGAGAGCCTCGCCCGGAGCCAGTCTTCCCGCCAACACCGCCTCCCGCACACCCACAAAAATCTGCCGCGACAGGCTCACCTCGCCGCCGCGGTCCAGCTCCATGCCCCAAACATGCTCCTTCACCAACTGGCTCCCTCCTTGTGACCCCGGACTGGACCTGTCTTCAAGCAGGCCCACATCCTACAATTATAGCAAACACAAGGCAGGGCGGGGGAGAGAGTATGCAGGTGAATGATAACAGGAGTGGATGGGGGAAGGCTTATTTAACAGGTGCATTTGTGCTGGCTGGCACTTCGGTCATAACCGGAAGACTGCTTGGGCAGCACTTGGGCACGTTTACGATTCAAGCAGGCAGTCTGGGCATCATGCTGGCGGTGCTGCTTCCTTTATACGGAGGCAGGATCATCCGGGCGGTGTCGGGAATGTCCCGGGATCAATGGGCGGGCATTCTGCTCCAAGCCTTCTTCGGCATGTTTGCCTTCCGCTGCTTCCTGCTCTACGGATTACCATTGACCAGCGCCGGTGAGGCCGGGGTTCTCTTGGGCACCACCCCGGCCATTACCGCCCTTTTGGCCCGGTTAGTGCTGAAGGAGCCGCTGTACCAGGGAGCCGTCCGGGGAATCCTGTGCACCGTCGCGGGTTTGGCTCTGATCCAGGGAGGCGGGGGCAGCTTGTCCTGGAGCCATGCGGCAGGCAATCTGCTAGTGCTGGGTGCGGCGGCAAGCGAAGCCCTATTTAATCTGTTGGCCAAAAAGAGGCAGTCTATCGACGCCGTCCGGAATAAGGAGCTGCATCCTATGGTGCAGACCTTCCTGGTATCGGCAGCGGCGTTCCTGTTCAGCCTGCTGCCGGCAATTGCGGAGCACCCGGTGCAGGAGCTTGCGGCATGCGATGTCCGGGAGTGGATGGCACTGGTCTGGTACGGTCTTGTCGTAACCGCGGTTTCTTACGCGCTGTTCTATCGGGGGGTAAAGCGCTGCGATCCCTATGTGACGGCAGCCTTCTCCGGTGTAGCCCCGCTCACCTCCATGCTGGTAGCGGTATGGCTTTTGCAGGAGCAGCTGGGTTGGGAGCAATGGCTGGGCGGCGGATTCATTATGCTGGGTATCAGTCTGATCGGCAGCAGGGCACAGGGAAAGCTTTCCGTGATCGCCAAAGTGTAATTCGGCTTGTAATCGATCGCATGTTCTGGTATAGTATATTGGTGCGAGTTTTGATGAGCTTTATGTTTCATCGTTACTCCTTGCTCTCCCGGCATGAGACATGCCTCTATAACCCATGGGAGAGCCGCATAGTCCATAAGGAGGTGATTTACATGCGCAAATATGAAGTGATGTACATTCTGCGCTCCGAGCTGGAGCAAGAAGCGGTTCAAACTACGGTTGAGAAGTTTGCAAACATCATTACATCCAACGGCGGCGAGATTACCAAGAGCGATCTGATGGGTAAGCGTCGTCTTGCGTATGAGATCAACAAAATGCGTGACGGTTTCTACGTCCTCGTTCATTTCAACGCCGAGCCGGCTGTTGTACTTGAGCTTGACCGCGTTCTGAAGATCTCTGATGAGGTTATTCGTTTCCTCATCGTCAATGACGTTGCCTAAGCCTGTTCGTGGATGATGTTTGGGAGGGATTCGAATGTTAAACCGTGTGATTCTGATTGGCCGTTTAACCCGTGATCCGGAGCTTCGTTATACGCCTCAAGGTGTGGCGGTTACCCAGTTTACCCTGGCCGTGGACCGTCCGTTTTCCAACAACCAGAATGAGCGGGAAGCCGATTTTATTCCGGTGGTTACCTGGAGGCAGCTTGCCGAGACCTGTGCCAATTATTTGCGCAAGGGACGGCTGGCGGCAGTAGAAGGGCGCATTCAGGTGCGCAACTACGAGAATAACGAAGGACGCAAGGTGTATGTCACCGAGGTTGTTGCCGACAATGTCCGGTTCCTGGAATCAGCGAACCGCGGCGAAGGCGGAGCACCGCGGGAGGACTATCAAGGCGGAGGAAATAGCGGTGGCAACGGAGGTAATCGGTCCGGCGGCGGCTATAGTGGTGGTGGAGGCGGCGGCTATAACAACAATGGCGGCGGCAACAACTACGGCAATAGCGGCGGCGGAGGAAACCGGGGCGGCAATGCGGACCCATTCTCAGACGACGGAAAACCGATTGACATTTCCGATGATGATTTGCCATTCTAACCCGAAAGGAATGAACCAAGATGAGCTTCAAGCGTAATGAAGGCGGCGAAGACCGCGGCGAGCGGAAGTTTTCCCGCGGCGGCAAAGGCCGTAACAAACGTCGTAAGGTCTGCTATTTCACTGTGAACAAGATCACTCACATTGACTATAAGGACATTGATACCCTTCGTAAGTTTATCAGCGAACGCGGCAAGATTCTGCCCCGCCGTGTAACTGGTACTTCTGCGAAGTATCAACGCGCTTTGACCACTGCGATCAAGCGTGCCCGTACCGTTGCATTGCTTCCGTACACCACGGAATAAGAGTTGGATACCAGCACCAGCCTCCTTTGGGGGTTGGTGTTTTTTGTTAACCGCCACTTCCATTACCAGAAAAGGGAGAGTGTCCAGGATGCCGGATATGTTGGTGAAGCTGTATGAATTGCCTGACCTTGCGCCGGTACAGCGTCAATTGGAGGAGCAGGGGATTGTAATCCGCCGGGGATTGCCGCCGGAGAAGCATCTGGCGGGGGATTGGGTGGAACGTACCTTCCAGCGCCATTGGAGAAGTGAGCTGGAGGCCGCTTACAGCCGTTTGCCCGTAAGCTGCTTGATTGCCCAGGATGTAAGCGGGGATAAAGCGGAGATGGTGGGGTTTGCCTGTTATGAAGCCACAGCCAAGGATTTCTTCGGTCCTACCGGCGTCAATCCCGATTACAGGGGCAAGGGGATAGGCAAAGCCTTGCTGCTGGCAGCGCTTCATGCCATGAAGGCCGAGGGCTATGCCTACGCCATCATCGGCAGCGCCGGACCTACCGCCTTCTATGAGAAGGAAGTCGGAGCTATCGCCATACCCGATTCTTCACCCGGCATCTACAAGAACATGCTCCGTTAAACGCATAACCCCGGACCTGCCCGCAGCTTGGGAGGGTCCGGGGTTTTGTGTGTAGAAGCATGATCATTCGGGGGCTCCCCCAAAAGTATCCGGAATTTGCTTCGAAGCATTCCGTCACTTTTGGGGGAGTGTTTAAGAACCGGTCGAACAGTAATGCCTGACACCGAACCTCCAGACCAGAAGGCAAGGAAGCAGGAACAGAAAGCCTGCCAGGGGTGCCAGAGCATATAACACCGGATGCCGTGCCTCTGTCCGGCCCAGAATGTACAGGAGCGGGAGATAATTGGAGCAGCCGAAGGGAATGATGAAGGTGAAGAAACGGGCTGCCCATTTTTGGTAAATGTTAATGGGGTACTGCGCCAGCTCCCGTCCGCCGTCTGTGAAGATATTGGCGATCTCCAGACCTTGGATGGTCCAGAAGCACAGGGTGGCCGCCAGGATGAAGATCCCCGCGAAGATGCTGACTCCGCTGGCCACCATAAGCACCAGCACCCCTCCTTTGAACCAGGTCCATTCCACCGGCAGCATCCAGACTGCCCACAGCAGCACAGCCAGGCTCTGCACCAGACGGCCGACCCGGGAGAATTCGAAGCGGGAGCCCAGCACCTGAAGCACGGTTGTTCGGGGCCGCAGCAGAATCCGGTCAAAGTCACCGGAGACGACCAGGGAGGAAAAGTTATCGAAGCCCCGGGCGAAGCATTCGCTGATGGAGAAGGCCATATGAATGACCGCGAAGCACAAGGCCGTTTCATAGAAGGTCCAGCCCCGGATCTGTCCGAACTGCTGAAACAGGAAATACATACCCGCAAAAATGAAGAAGGGCACAAAAAACTGCCCCACGGACAGCAGCAGAAAGGACGTTCTGTATTCCATCTGCGATTTCAGCAGCATGACGATATATTTGCCGTATAGCTTCATAGAATGATCAGCCTCCTTGGATAATGACCCGCTTCAAGGCCCGGTTCAGCCACAAGTAGCCGAAGCCGGTCAGGGCGGCCAGCCACAATAATTGCGCGCCGACGCCGGTCACCGCCTCCTGCAAGGGAATATGACCCGAATAGACCCGGTACGGAAAGTCAGCGGAGAGCCGGAAGGGCAGCACATAGGCAATTTGCTGGACCCAGGCGGGCATCAGCGGAATGGGAATGATCATGCCGGAGAAGAATTCGCCCAGGATTCCCATGAGCATTATGGAGCCGGTGGGAGACATGGTATAGAAGACGGAGATATAGATGAGCATGGAAATGCCCACTAATACCAGTAACCCCAGCAGAAGCGTCACCACGAAGGAGAGAGCTGCGCCTGGATTGGCGGGCAGAGACAGGCGGTAGCGGCCGGGCAGGATATAAGCAACCAACAGAATAGGCAGACAGCGGAGAAGGGCGGCGGACAGGCGCTGGGCCACCAGCTTGGCGTACCAGAAGCCGTATATCCCGCACGGACGGCATAGCTCATAAGCGATATTGCCGCTGGTGATCATGTTGAACAGCTCGTTATCGCGGAACCAGAGCATGACAAAGGTGAGAAAGGCCTGCTGGAGCCAGATGTAGGTGACCACCTGCTGGAAGCTCATATCCGGAACCGCCGAGGAGTGCGTGTAGAAGGCGTCATACACCATGATGCTCATCAGCCCCCAGAAGAATTGGGTGGCGAGTCCGGCCAGGGCGGCAGCACGGTATTGCATTCCCAATGAGAGCCGGAGCTTAAAAACGGCTTGATAGGCTCTCATATTTGATACTCCTTATATAAGGAAACGATCAGATCGTCAATAGGCTGGGCATCTACGGCCACATCGAGAATATCCAGCCGGGAGGCCAGATAGGTGATGATGGCGGACATATTGGCATCCGCTTCCTCTACGGTATAGACGGCCCGGTCGGGTGACCAGGAGGCGAGAGTGGCTCCGGGGACCTGGAGGGCTTCCATCCGCTCCCGGAAGAGTACGGTGATGGTCCGCTGCAGGCTGTATCGGCTCCGCAGGTCCGTCAGACTGCCGTCGTACAGGAGCTTGCCCTTGCCGATGAGCAGAAGACGGCTGGCCAGGGCTTCAATATCGCTCATATCATGGGTGGTCAAAATAACGGTGACGCCCTTTTCCCGGTTGAGGGTCTGGATGAACCGGCGGACTGCCAGCTTGGATACGGCATCCAGTCCGATGGTAGGCTCGTCCAGAAACAACAGCTCCGGCCCGTGGAGAAGGGAGGCGGCGATTTCACAGCGCATCCGCTGGCCGAGACTTAAGGAGCGTACGGGAGTTTGAAGCAAGCTCCCCAGGTCCAGGCTTTCAATCAGCATGTCCCGGTTCTGCCGGTACACATGGGAGGGGATCTTATAAATCTCCCGGAGAAGCTCGAAGGATTCCTCCACCGGCACGTCCCACCACAGCTGGGACCGCTGGCCGAACACCACGCCGATCCGCTGCACATAGCGGGTCCGCTCCTTCCACGGGGTGTGCCCCAGGATGGTGCACCGTCCGCTGTCCGGCACCAGAATGCCGCTCATCACCTTGATGGTGGTGGATTTGCCTGCCCCGTTGGGACCGATGTAGCCTACAATTTCGCCGGGCTGGATGTGAAAGGATATGTCCTGCAGCGCCTTCACCTGGTTGTACTCCCGCCGGAACAAGGCCTTCACCGATTGTCCCAAGCCGGGCTGTCGTTTCGGGACCAGAAAGGTCTTGGAGATGCCTTCTACGTGAATCAAGTTATCGCCTCCCATCTATTTGGAAAAAATCAACGAGTGGAAATCATAGCACCGCGGAATTTCCCCGTCAAGGGAAAAAATAACTATAGAAATGCCTCAACCCAGCAGATGGGCGGGCGGGGGAAGGGATAGCCGGGCAGCAGGAGATTCCAAGAAACCGGTGCAAGTTTGTGCTATAATGAACGGTGATACGTTTTTTCGTGAACAACTATTCAACATGAGGTGAATCTCATTGTCCAAAGGCCGTTCCTTTGCGCTGGTCTGGTGCATCATTAATACATTGATGCTCCTGTCATTTATTACCCCGCTGGTTATGATTACCATTAACTTCGTGCTGGTTCCCGCCTTGGCGCTGTTCACCAAGCTGGAATGGAAAAAGGCGGCGCTGTTCTACGCCATCAGCCTTGCCGCAGTGGGGGCGGTCACCGGGTATTTGGGCTTGTTTCCCGTTGTGGTATCGCTGTTTTTCCTGGCGCCGTCCATCGTCATGGGCGTGATGTACAGGAAGAAGCTGCCGGCCCGCTCTGCCATTGTAGGCGGTACGGTCACCCTGCTGGGCCAGATGCTCCTGGCGCTGTTGATCAGCTATGCAGCCGGGCTTGATCCCATTGAGCGGGTTAAGGAATTCCTCCAAAGCGGCGTAGACAGCCTGCCGGAGGTGCTGCGCAATTCCGTGAATCAGGCGGCGCTGAATGCGACCATCCATTATTTCCTGCAGATTATTCCGCTTCTTCTGATCGTCACGGCAGTATTCTATACCTTTATCGGCCATGCCGTAGGCCGCTGGATTCTCCGCAAAAACCATGTCCTGGTGCCGGGCTTAAGGCCGATCCGGGAGTGGATGCTTCCCCGTTCCATGGCGCTGTATCTGGTGATCGTCACCATCCTGGATATGTTCATCAGCATTGAATCCAACACCTTCTTGTCCATGGTGGTCTGGAATCTGCTGCCGATTCTGAGCATTGCCTTTACTGTGCAGGCCATCAGCTTTTTCTTCTTTTTTGCCCATGCCAAGAAAAAGAGTGTAGCGCTTCCCGTATTTGCTATTGTCATGGTGGTGCTTTTTCCACCTCTTCTCGTTTACCTCTACTGTGTAATCGGTCTGCTGGATGTGCTCACCCCGATGCGGAAACGAATCGCCGGCGGCTGATCGCCTGGAGACAGCGACGAAATAAGTACCGCTAATTTGCCGGCAAAAGCGGTTACTCATTTCCTCGCTGCTCCTTGATGTAAAGGAGAGGTGAAAATGCCCAAATTATTGCGTAAACGCTGGTATGGAGGACATACGGTCTGGTCCTACATGCTGATGCTGGCCCTTTCGGGGGCATTGTTTTTTTACTACTGGCTGATCGGACTGGTCGCCCTCTTATTAGTGGGGTTGGCCATTTATTATTCTCTTCTGGCGGAGAGCGCCTTCGAGAAGGAGCTTCATGCTTATGTAGGCACCTTGTCCCACCGGGTGAAGCGGGCCAGCCATGAGGTGATTCACGAGCTGCCCATCGGCATTGTCCTGTACGACGAGGAGAAGGTGATTGAGTGGCATAATCCCTTCGTCGCCAAGATGGCCGGCAAGGAAACCGTCATCGGACAGAATCTGCTGGAGCTGTGGCCGCAGCTGAAGAACCGCAAGGACAAGGATACGGTCATCGAGCTTGTGCTGGATAAAACGACTTATTCCGTTATCGTTAAGCCGGAGGAGCGCCTCCTGTACATCCATGATATTACCGTACAGTCGGAGATGTCCCGGAAGCTGGCGGAGGGCCGGCCGGCTATCGGCCTGATTCTTCTGGACAATCTGGATGAAGCCACCCAGGGGATGGATGACCAGCTGCGGACACTGACTGTGGCGAAGATAACCGGGCAGATCAACGAATGGGCTGTGAAAAACGGCCTGTTTCTGCGCCGGACGGCCTCTGACCGTTTCCTGTTCATGATGGATCAGAAGGGCCTGCAGAAGCTGGAGCAAAGCCGGTTCGACATACTGGATGATGTCCGGGACATGACCCTGGAGATGAAGGTGCCATTTACCCTGAGCATCGGGGTGGCGTCGGGCACGGATAATCTCATTGAGCTGGGAACCCTGGCGGGAACCAGCCTGGATATTGCCCTGGGCCGCGGCGGCGACCAGGCCGCCCTGAAGGTGGGCCAGCGCCTGTCCTTCTACGGCGGACGCTCCAATGCGGTGGAGAAACGGACCCGGGTCCGGGCGAGAGTGATCTCCCACGCTCTGCGTGATTTGATCCGCGAGAGCGACCGGGTGCTGGTTATGGGCCATAAGATTCCCGATATGGATGCCATCGGCGCGGCTATCGGCGTATGGAAGATGGTGCAGATGGCGGGCAAAGAGGGTTATGTGGTGCTGGAGGGGGATAATCCGTCCATCCACAAGCTTCTGGAGCTGCTGTCCGAGGAGGAAAAGTACAAGAAGTGCTTTGTCCAGCCGGACCAGGCTCTTCATCTGAAGACGCCGCGCACCCTGATTGTGGTAGTGGATACCCATAAGGCGTCCTTGCTGGCGGAGCCCAAGCTGGTGCAGAATACCAACCGGATCGTGGTGGTGGACCATCACCGCCGCGGAGAGGAGTTTATCAGCGATGCGGTGCTGATTTATATGGAGCCGTATGCTTCCTCCACCTGCGAGCTGGTGACGGAGCTGCTGCAATATTTCCAGGAGCGGGTATCTCTGGATGTGATGGAGGCCACGGTACTTCTGGCCGGCATTGCCGTGGATACGAAGAACTTCGCCATGCGCACCGGCGCACGGACCTTCGAGGCGGCCTCCTTCCTGCGGCGCAACGGGGCCGACACGGCCATTATCCACCGGATGCTGAAGGAGGACCTGGATGCGTATGTGCGAAAGGCCGAGGTGATCAAACACGCCGAGATCATCTACGACCATATTGCCATCGCCGCCACCGAGCCGGGTAAAAAATACTCCCAGTTGCTCATTGCCCAGGTTGCTGATACATTGGTGAATATGACGGATATTATGGCCTCCTTTGTGATCGGCGAGCGCCAGGACGGGCTCATCGGCATCAGTGCAAGGTCCCACGGGCAGATCAACGTGCAGATTGTGATGGAACGGCTGGGCGGCGGCGGTCACTTGACCAATGCGGCGGTCCAACTGGAGCATACCACCGTGCAGGAGGCGGCCAAACGGCTGAAGCAGGTATTGAAAGAAATAGATGAGGAAGAGGGGTTATTCGAATGAAGGTTATCTTTTTGAAGGACGTCAAGGGGCAAGCCAAAAAGGGTGAGGTCAAGGAAGTTTCGGAAGGGTACGCCCAGAACTTCCTGTTCAAGCAAGGGCTGGCGGCTCCGGCCTCCGACGGCAATGTCAAGAGCCTGGCCATGCAGAAGGCCTCCGAGCAGAAGAAGAAGGACCAAGAGAAGCAGGATGCCAAGAACCTGGGTGAAAAGCTGAAGGAAATTACGTTGACCATCAAGCACAAAACCGGTGAAGGCGGCCGTCTGTTCGGCTCCATCACCACCAAGCAAATCGCCGAAGAGCTGCAGAAGCAAAAGGGCATTGCCATCGACAAGCGCAAAATGCAAATGGAAGACCCCATTAAAATGATCGGCAGCTTTACCATTCCGGTGAAGCTGCACACCGAGGTGTCCTCGACCCTGCAGGTGCATGTAGTCGAGGAGTAAGAGGGGGGGATCTCTGAGAAGGCTGATGAACCGGTATTCCATTTGCATGACTGGTGGGGAAAAGAGGGACTTGAGGGCGAGTGTTTTGGCAGCTTTGAACCCATTAACAATTCATTCAAATCAAAGCTGACAAAACGTGTTTGAGCATCCAAGGCCCTCTTTTCCCGGTAAGGAATGCAGCCAAGGGATTATCGGTTCATCTGGAGATTCTCACCGGACACACCCTCAGCAAGAAAGGAAGAAAACAGCATGAACGAAGAAATACGCTTCGACCGGATTCCGCCGCAAAACCTGGAAGCCGAAATGGCCGTGCTGGGCGCGATCCTCCTGGACGGGGATGCCCTGATTACCGCCATGGAGCGGATTTCCAGCGAGGACTTTTACCGGACTGCCCATCAATATATATTCGCGGCCATGATCGAAATCGCCGAAGCCAATGAACCGGTGGATATGGTCACCCTGACCTCCCGCCTCCAGGACAAGAAGCAGCTGGAGGATATCGGCGGGGTCAGCTACCTGTCGGCTTTGGCCAATTCGGTACCGACTGCTGCCAACGCGGATTATTACAGTCAGATCGTCGAAGAAAAATCCATGCTCCGCCGCCTCATCCGGGCCGCCACCAACATCGTCACCGACGGTTACGCCAGCGAGGACGAGGTGGGCACCCTTCTGAGCGATGCCGAAGCACGGATTATGGAGATCTCCAACCGGCGCTCCGGCAGCGGCTTCATCGCCATCCGGGATGTGCTGATGGAGGTGTTCGACCGGGTGGAGGTGCTGTCCCAGCAGCGGGGCTCCGCTACCGGCATTCCCTCCGGCTTTATCGACCTGGACAAGATGACCTCCGGCTTCCAACGTTCGGACTTAATTATCGTAGCCGCCCGTCCTTCTGTAGGGAAAACGGCCTTCGCCCTGAACGTAGCCCAAAATATCGGGGTCCGGGCCAGAGAGACCGTCGCCATCTTCTCCCTGGAAATGGGCGCGGCCCAGCTGGTGCAGCGGATGATCTGCGCCGAGGGCAACATTGAGGCCAATGCGCTGCGGAACGGGGATATGAAGAACGACGACTGGGAAAAGCTGACCATGGCCATCGGCGCTTTGTCCGAAGCCAATATTTATATCGACGACTCGGCCTCCGTTACCGTAGCGGATATCCGGGCCAAGTGCCGCCGGCTGAAGAAGGAGAAGGGGCTCGGGATGATCCTCATCGACTACCTCCAGCTCATCGCCGGACGGGGCAAGGGCGACAACCGGCAGCAGGAGGTTTCGGAAATTTCCCGGACCCTGAAGCAGATTGCCCGGGAATTGGACGTGCCTGTCATCGCCCTGTCCCAGCTCAGCCGGGGCGTGGAGCAGCGGCAGGATAAACGGCCGATGATGTCTGACCTTCGGGAATCGGGCTCCATCGAGCAGGACGCCGACATTGTCGCGTTCCTGTACCGGGATGATTACTACGATAAGGAAACCGAGAAGAAGAACATCATCGAAATTATTATTGCCAAGCAGCGGAACGGCCCGGTAGGCACGGTAGAGCTGGCGTTCCTGAAGCATTACAACAAGTTCGTCAGTCTGGACCGGACCCATCAGGAGGCCGCTGCCAGGTAAGCAGCACTTATCTTATCCATATCGATGCAGGGAAGCCCGGCCGCAGCGGCCGGGTTTTCTTTATATGCAAGGCAGGCTAAAAGGCAAAAAAACCTCCAGACCGGCTGGAGGCTTCTTCAGGTTATACGGTTATGATGCCAGATTTATCTATGGAGAGTCATCCATCGTGGCATGGCCCGGCTGCAAAATCCGTGGAGCCGATTCAGTGGGAGTGGGAGCAGGACTGAAGGCTGCACTTCCCGATGGTGTCGGGCTTCCGGCATCAGCAGGTGAAGCAGACGGCGGGGCTGTGGGGACCGTTCCGTTTTGCTCGTCGGCAGGTACCGTCCTAGGGATAAGTTGAACCGGTGCCTCCTGTCTAGGAGCAGAGGAGGGGGCAGGTGTTGGAAACAGGGACTGGGCGGACGCCCCGCTTGTCCCATGCTGTCCCGCAGCCGCCGAAGCTCCTAAGGTTGGCGCAGCAGTAGCCGTGCCCGCAGGCTGGCCGGTTGAGCCGGCAGATGGGGACGGTTCGGATGAGGCCTGGCCGGAGCCTTCATCCGGAGAAACGGAAGCGGCTGCCACAGCCGGTTCATCTGAAGGGGAAGGGTTGGCTGCCGGAGCAGACCTGTCTCCGCCTTCCTTGGGAGAGCCACAACCACTGACCAGCAGACACCCGGCAATAGCAAGAATAGACATAAAGCGGGCACGGGGGTAAAGCCGTTTTATCATGTGGAATCTCCTTCGTTGTTATCTGGCTGCCGGCTGGAAACTCAACATACCGATTTATCGTCGAGAATCTGCTTGAGCTCGCCGATTTCCTCCGATGTCAGCTGGGTTTCCCTCAGGAAAGAGGCCAGCATAGGCTTGAAGGATCCGCCGTAAATCCGGTTCAGGAAGAAGCGGGTTTCGGTCCTCACACAATCCTCCTCGGATACCAGCGGGTAATACGCATAAACCTTGCCGTCCCGGGAAAACGCCGCCGCTTGCTTTTGGACAAGCCGGTTCAGCAGGGTCCGAACTGTCTTCGGCTTCCATTCGGAATGATCCTCCAGCGCCTGGATGATCTCATTGGCCGAACGCGGCGATCGGGTCCACAGAACCTTCATAACCTCCCATTCCGCATCGGAAATATTAGGGATGTGAGACAAGGGACAACCTCCTCGATAGGATTACACATGTAATCATAGTCCATATTACGCTTGTAATCCTATGCTGTCAAACCATCATCTGGACGAGCGGACGAGCGGACCGAACGGACAAACGGACCGAACGGACAAACGGACAAACCGACAAACCGACCGAACGGGTAATCCTAACGGCGGTGTAAGCCTCTATTTCAGCAAAAACACCTCTTCAAAAGATCTAACGGCGTCCAGAGCCGCTATTGGGGCAAATAATCCCGCTGCAAGCCCCTTTTTAGCTGAATAGCGTCTCCTGCTTCCGTTAAATTTAGCCACCCCCCTGTTTTGAGGCAAATAGCGTCTCTCACCGCCGTTAGGAAACCAAGCTGCCCACGGATGAAAGCAGTGGAGGACAGGGCGTCTTCACAAAAAGCGAAGCGGCCATCAAGAAGGTATAGGTGTGTTAAAACACAGATGTATGCTTCGGGCTTTATTCACAATGTTAAACAAAACGCAGAAGTAAGTATGGACAAGTCGACGAATACCCCCAAAATATGACCGATATCCGAACAATAGTAGCTTGTCCCAACCCATCGTTCGTTTTCGTTGACTTTGCTTTAGCGGACTGATACACTGGATATGCCGCCTTAAGCGTTTGCGGAGCAGGCGCTGCTTCGGATGGATACGCTAGCAATAGGGCGGCTACTATGCGGTGTACCAATTCACCGGAAGGGGTTTTTGCGCATGTCCACAGTTGTTGTTGTCGGCACTCAATGGGGAGACGAGGGAAAAGGCAAGATTACCGACTTTTTGGCTGAGCAGGCAGAAGTCGTCGCCCGTTACCAAGGGGGGAACAATGCCGGCCATACCATACTCATCGATAACAAAAAATACAAGCTGCAGATGATTCCCTCTGGAGTTTTTTATAACGACAAGATTTGCGTCATCGGCAACGGTATGGTGCTGAACCCGGCTGCCCTGATCGACGAAATCCAATATATCCATGACAGCGGCTTTTCCACCAAGAATCTGCGCATCAGCGACAGAGCCCATGTGATTATGCCGTATCATTTGCTCCTGGACGGCCTGGAAGAGGACCGCAAGGGCGACAGCAAAATCGGCACTACCCGCAAGGGCATCGGCCCGGCTTATATGGACAAAGCTGCCAGAAGCGGCATCCGTATCGCGGATTTGATGGACCCCGAGGAATTCGAGGGCAAGCTGCGCCGTTTGGTGGGTGAGAAGAACCATATTATCGAACAGGTTTATGGCGGCAAGGGTTTGAATGCCGATTCCATCCTGAAGGAATACTTGGAATATGCCGAGGTGCTGCGTCATTACGTGACGGATACCTCCGTTGTCCTCAATGACAGCATTGACGCGGGCAAGAAGGTGCTCTTCGAGGGCGCCCAAGGGGTGATGCTGGATATCGACCATGGTACATATCCCTTCGTGACCTCCTCTAATCCGTCTGCAGGCGGTGTTTGTATCGGTGCAGGCGTAGGGCCCACCAAGATCCACCAGATTATCGGCGTAGCCAAGGCCTACACCACCCGTGTAGGGGACGGCCCGTTCCCGACGGAACAGAACAACCCTATCGGCGACCGCATCCGCGAAGCGGGCTTTGAATATGGCACCGTTACCGGACGCCCCCGCCGTGTCGGCTGGTTCGACAGTGTGGTGGTGCGCCATGCCCGCCGTGTCAGCGGCATTACCGGCCTGTCCCTGAACTCCCTGGACGTACTTACCGGCCTGGAGACCGTCAAGATCTGCACCGGCTACAAGTTCCGGGGCGAGGTCATCGATTATTATCCGGCCAGCCTCAAGATGCTGGACGAATGCGAGGCCATATATGAGGAGCTGCCCGGCTGGAGCGAGGACATTACCGGCGTCCGCCGCCTGGAGGATCTTCCCGCGACCACCCGCCGCTATGTGGAACGCGTATCCGAGCTCACCGGTATTCCCATCGCCATCTTCTCCGTCGGCCGTAACCGGGAGCAAACCAACCAGGTCCTGCCCGTTTATTAGGCCGTATCTGAAAACTCGCTCAAGGGCATCTTTCAGCGCCTTTTCGCCCCTTGCTACGTTACTTCCCCTTGACGTACCCCCGGTACGCCTGCGGGAAAGTGCCTTGCCTGGAACGAAAATTCGCTGAAATCTGCTCCCCTCGGAGTTTTCAGACACGACCTAAACCCATCCGATCCTGCTACAAGAATCCCCGTCAGCCCAATGCTGGCGGGGATTTTTTCCATTGGCGGCATTAAGACGCCCTTTTTCCGGACATACTTAAAGAAGTAGGCTTGCACATGCGTCTTCATGCGTCTATAGGACAGGCCGGGCAGGAGGATTATGGATGAAGATATTGGGTTGGTTGACGAAGATGGCAGTGGCGGCAGTTTTTATTGCGGCAGTCACCATATACGCCACCTGGACGGCAGTGGGCACCTATCTGGAGAAGGTACTGGCCCATTACCAGATCGGCGGGGACATGCAGAGTATCGGATTTTTGGATTTTGTGGAAAAAATGGGCACCGGGCTGAATATAATGAATCAATCCGTGTCCGCAAAAGATGACAAGCCGGTATACGGAGGCAGTGGCCTTACGCCGGTGGGCTCCGTAAATTCGGGGACTGAAGGTGTTGCAGGCAAGCCGTCCGGGACAACGGGAAACGGTACAAACCAGCAGCCGAATAGTACCGGAGGGGCGGCATCAGGCGGAGCAGGCGGAACAATCTCCAGTCGGGAGGAGAAGGAGGGGAGCATAAACAGCGGAGCTTCGGGATCCGGCGGTATGGCGGATGCCTTGCCGGTATGGAGCCAATCGGGCAGCGCCCAAGGGGCCCAGTCCGGCGGAACAGGGGAGCAGGAGAAAACACTGTTCTCTTCGGATTTTTTGTCCTCCACGAAGGATAATATGTCCAATGACGACAAGGTGAAGCTGTTTACGCTCCTGGTCTCCAAGCTGCCTGCAGCGGAGGTGCAGTCCATCTCGCAGCTGATGGAGAACGGGATTACCCAGGAAGAGCTGGTGCAATTGGACAAAATTATCCGCAGGCATCTGACTCAGGAGGAGTATAAGCAGGTGGTGGCGATTCTGGAGAAATACCAGTGACACCGCCGGAAGAAGGACGGATCAGCCTCAGCTGGTCTGCGAAAATCATGTAAGCGCAAACACAGAAACTGTGACAAATGTGGTTGAAATCGCAAATCATACTGTGGTAAATTGGTAAAGGTATGATTTTGACTCAGATTCTTGTCGCTTGCTGCCGTGAAGAAGTTCGCAGATACATCGGAAAAGACATGAAGAGGGCCGGAGAGGTCCTTGCACTTTTCTAGAATTGGCTGAAGAGGAGTCCATCATGACAGGTTTCAAGATGAAGAAATGGTTCTTGGAACGGCTGTCGCAGGTGAAATCCTGGGGCAAGCCGTTAAAAGAGAAAGTAAAGCCTGGCGCAGCCAAACCGGCATGGAGCGCCTTACTGCATAGGATTAACACTCAAGAATGGCTGATGTCGGTGAAGGAACGGTCGATTAAAGCAGGCCAGACATTGTCGCTCGGCGGAGCCAGAGTGAAGAAGCAATCGGCGGAAGCCGCCCAAGGCGGGCTTGGCCAACTGAAGAAATACCGGGTGCACATAGCAGGGACTATCGCGCTGGGAGCTGTAATCTGGACGGGAACATTGGGCTACCAGCAATACGTAGCAGCCAATACATACGACATATTCCATGTATATGTAAAGGATCAATACGCCGGCACCGTAAGCAACCCGCAGGTGGTAGACGAATTCAAAATTACCAAGTACAACCAGGTTCAGCAGGAAAATCCTAATGTTCATATGGTCTTGAATACCGATGAGATCGTATTGAAGAGTGAAAAGGCTTACAAAGGCGAATCCGATGATGCCGCGGCTTTGGCTATGCTGGACCAGATGCTTACCTCCCATGCAGTAGGGGTAGAGCTTGTGGTTGACGGCAAGCCCGTAGGTATTGTGAAGGACACGGATACGGCGGATCAGCTGCTGGCCCAGATCAAGGCCAATCATGGCGGAGCGGCAGTAGCCGAGAAGCAGCAGGCAGAGAAGGGGCGCGTCAGCATTCTTTCTAACGAAGCCAAAACCTTGAGCCCCGGCGAATCCGAGGTGCAAGAGGTAGAATTTGTACAGCAGGTGGAAATGAAGCAGAAGGATATTGACCCCTCCCAGCTGGTGAAGCCCGAAGAGCTTCTGGCCAAGCTGGAGACGGGTGATGTTCAGCCGACCAAATATACCGTGGAGAAGGGGGACAGCATTTCCCTCATCGCCAAGAAATTCAATATTTCCCGCCAGGTGATCTATGAGAACAATGCCTGGATCGTGGACGACAAGCTGAAGATCGGCCAGGTGCTGGACCTGACGGTGCTGCAGCCTACCTTATCCGTGAAGACGGTGGAGAAGGTTGTAGAGAGCCAGGAGATCCAGTACGATACCGATTATGAGCTGGATGACAATATGCGTGCCGGGATTATCCAGACGATCTCCCCGGGCAAAAACGGCTTGAAGAACGTCACCTTCCTGGTGACCAAGGTAAACGGCAAGTGGATGGAAGAAGAAATGCTCAACGAGGAAATCCTGCAGCAGCCTGTGAAGGCCAAGGCCCGTAAGGGAACCAAGGTCATTCTGGGCGAGGGCACAGGCAAATTCGCCTGGCCGGTTTTGAGCTCCAGCATCTCCAGCGGCTTCGGCTACAGATGGGGCAAGCTGCACAAGGGTGTAGACCTGACCGGCAACAAATCCATTATGTCCTCGGATAACGGCAAGGTGGAATATGTCGGCTACAAATCCGATTACGGCAATCATGTCATTATCAATCATTTGAACGGCTACAAGACCCTCTACGGGCATCTGAGCTCCTACAGCGTGAAGGTAGGCCAGATCGTGGAGAAGGGCGAGAAAATCGGCATTATGGGCAGCACGGGGGATTCCACCGGCACCCACCTGCACTTTGAGGTTATTAAGAACGGAACCGTAGAGAATCCGTTGAAATATTTGAACCGCTAAGCTAAACACAAACATGGGGGCGCGGCTGGAACCAATGGGTATCCGGCCGGAGCCCTTTTTTTGCATCTCCCAATTTTTACCCATGATTCCACCAGGTAAAACAAGAACGCCGGAGTTTTTCCGGTGTAAACTCCACTTTGACCCCCGGTTTTGGTAGAATGGAAGAAGGACTACAGAAGCGGGCGCGGCGCCCGGGAGGAACCCTATGAACGGTCGGATATTGGTTGTGGATGATGAACAGCCCATTGCGGATATATTAAAGTTTAATCTGGAAAAAGAAGGCTACGCCGTTACCTGCGCTTATGACGGGGTGAAGGCGGTGGAGGCAGCACTGTTGGAGGACCATGATCTGATCCTGCTGGACCTGATGCTGCCCTTGAAGGATGGTCTGGATGTATGCAGGGAGGTCCGGGCACGGAAGAACACGCCCATTATTATGCTGACCGCCAAGGATTCCGAGGTGGATAAGGTGCTGGGCTTGGAACTGGGGGCGGATGATTACGTCACCAAACCCTTCAGCACCCGTGAGCTGCTGGCTCGGGTGAAGGCCCATCTGCGGAGAACCAATGCGGCTGCACAGGTCCAGGAGGCTTCGGCGGCCCAGGGGCTGCGGATTCACAATCTGCAGATTGACCCGGAGATGTTCGTGGTGTACAAAAACGGCGAGGTGCTGGACCTGACCCACCGGGAATTCGAGCTGGTGTATTACATGGCCCGCAACTGCGGCAAGGTAATGACCCGGGAGCATCTGCTCCAGGCGGTATGGGGTTATGATTATTACGGCGATGTGCGTACGGTGGACGTAACTATCCGGCGCTTGCGGGAGAAGCTGGAGGATGACCCCAGCCGCCCCGAATATATTACGACCCGGCGGGGACTGGGCTATGTGATGCGCAATCCCGCCGTGCGGTAAGGTGCTGCAATCGGTGCAGCTCGATAACGGCAAGCTTGGCATGTGGGCAGCAGGAAGTCTTCAAGCCCCGGGGAGGGAAGCGAAAGCCGCGTGAAAGGCGTAAAGTTTTTTAAGACGGTACAGCTGAAGCTGATCATTATTTATGTGCTCCTGATCCTGTTTGCCATGCAGCTGATCGGGGTGTACTTTGTGAATGCCCTGGAGAGCTCCTTCACCAAGAACTTCTCCGACTCCATGAACAACGACGCCATGCTGCTGGCCCAGTATGTGTCCGAGAAGAATCTCTCTACGGACCCGGACGCCCGTCCGGAGGATATGAAGAAATCCCGTGAGGATCTGGATAAGCTGGTGAAGGACTGGTTTCAGATCAACAACTCGGAGATGCAGATACTGAATGCCAACGGCGAGGTCATCAGCATGTCCCAGCCGGACCCGGCGATTCTCGGGCAGAAGAATACCCAGCAGGTGGTCACCCGAGCGCTCCAGCTGCAGAACAACAAGGAGACGGAGCGCAATATTACCGATGTGGACGGCCTGCGCAAGAAGATGCTGGCCCGGCCGGTGATGAAGGACGGCAAGGTCATCGGGGCCGTCTATATTGTGAAATCCATGGAGGATTTGTACGCCAATATTGCGCGGATCAATCAGATTTTTATTACCGGAACCCTGATTGCACTGGCGCTGACGGCGCTGCTGGGGACGATTCTGTCCGGGACCATCACCAGTCCCATTAAGGAGATCACCAAACAGGCCACGATGGTGGCGGAGGGGGACTTCGAACGGAGGGTGCGGGTGTATGGGCAGGACGAGATCGGGCAGTTGAGTAATGCCTTTAACAACATGACGGCCCGGCTCAAGGAAGCGCTGGCCATTAATGAGGAGGAGAAGGAGAAGCTGACCTCCATCCTCACCAATATGAATGACGGGGTATTGGCCACGGACGAACGGGGCCGGGTCATTGTCATGAATCCCCGGGCCAAGGAGATGCTGGGGGCCGACGAGCAGGTGGCCATCGGCATGGACCTGTTCACCCTCCTGGGTATTCCCCAGGAGCCGGAGCTTCTGCAGGCTCAGGATTCGGTGCAGGTGAAGCTGATCGCCATTCCGGATTCCCGGGAGGAGGATGAGGAGCTTCAGGTGCGCCTGTCGGTGACCTCCATCCACCGCCGGGAGAAGGGAATCTCCGGCAATATCGTGGTGCTGCAGGATGTGACAGAGCAGGAGAAGCTGGAATGGTCCCGCCGGGAGTTTGTGGCCAATGTATCCCATGAGCTGCGGACGCCGCTTACGACCATCAAGAGCTATCTGGAGGCGCTGGAGGACGGCGCGCTGGAGGAGCCGGAGCTGGCCAAGCGCTTCGTTGGCGTAACCCGCAACGAGTCGGAGCGGATGATCCGTCTGGTGACGGACCTGCTCCACCTGTCCCGTCTGGACTCCAAGGAAGCGGGACTCAAGAAGCGGATGACTGACGTAGGCGAGATGCTTGAGGATGTGGCGGACCGCTTTTCCTTCCAGCTGCGCCAGCGGCATATCGGGATCGGCATCCATGTGGAGCCGGCGGTAGGCCAGGTGCTGTTGGACCGGGATCAGATCGATCAGGTGCTGGATAATCTGGTGTCCAACTCTATCAAGTACACGGGAGACGGCGGGCATCTGGCTATCCGGGCCAGGCTGAAGGACAATGGGAGCCAGCTGGAGATTGAAGTTGAGGACAACGGCATCGGCATCCCCAAAAAAGACCTGAGCCGCATCTTCGACCGGTTCTACCGGGTAGATAAGGCACGCTCCCGCAACATGGGGGGCACAGGTTTGGGGCTGTCCATTGCCCGGGAAATTGTCAAAGCCCACGGAGGCTCCATTACCCTGGATTCCGAGCTGAACCAAGGAACGAAAGTGGCTTTTACACTGCCGGTGAAGCATGAAGAAAGCGGGGTGGGAGAGTAATGGAGAAGGCTAAATCATTCTTGCTGACGCTGCTTGTGGTGACCAGCCTGATCCAGAGCTACATCCTGGGCTACAGCAGTCCGCGGCCCGAACCCCTGCCTCAAGGCAAATATGTGGAGTCCGTTCTGGAGGGGACCCCTGCGGAGCTGCAGGATGTGGTATTCCCCGACCAGATCATTCTGCATTACGGTCAAAAAAGCCATACGGTGCTTTATCCGGTGCCGTTTATCAACCATTACCGCAATATCTTCGATTTCCTGAAGCAGAGAAGCTTCGGTGGGCTGCGCAAAACCAACGTGTTGGCGGCCAATATGGACTGGAACGAGATCCGGGACAATTATGAAGGCATTGAGATGCGCTTCCGGGAGGGTGTTCCCGTGAATGTGCTGCAGAGTCTGATGAAGGTGAGCAAGGATGAGCCGCTCCCGGCCAATGAGCTGATTACCCGGATTTACCTGTATTCCAACGGCATATCGGATGATGTGAAAACGTTCTTTATTTCCGACAGCAGCCTGACCGTTTATGAAGCGGTCAAAGCCGATGTAACGGTAAGCGACCTGACCATGCGGCTGCGGCTGGGGGAATCCCTGCCGCGTTACCATACGGCGTCGGGAGACTATTATTTGCCGAATGAGCCGTTAACAGCCATCCGGATTACCATGCCGTACACGCAATATACCGCTGAACAGCTGAAACGAAGCCTGTTTGTGGACCCCGGCCTGACCCGGTCCCTCCAGGAGCGGGACGGCACCCAGATTATTACCGACAGTGTTAAGGGGCTGCAGCTGCGCAATGACAAACATTGGTTTGTCTTCTCCAACCCGGCCTCGGCACCGGTGGACAGCAAAAATGAGGTGCGGGACAATCTGCTGTCGGCCATCCAGTTTGTGAACCAGCATGGCGGCTGGAACAGCACCTACCTCTATTCCCAGCTGACGCCGAAGGTGGCGGTGGGGGCGCAGACCTTTTTGTTCCGCCAATATCTGGAGGGGTTTCCGGTTATGAATATCGGCACGGATACCATCGGCTATATGAAGGTGGCGGTGCAGAAGGGGATTGTCTCCACCTACGAACGCTCCATTCTGATTCCGGACACGAAGAATATGGTGAAGACCCAGGCGATTCTTCCGGGAGGCGCAGAGCTTGATGCCAAAATCGCCGCTTACCGCCGGCCGTCCTCTATTGCCCGTATCTATCCGGGCTACCAGCCGGAGGTGCAGGAGAAGCAGGTGATCTATCATCCCAAGTGGATTGTGGAGCTGCGGGACGGCACCTTTGACGTGCTGAATTAAAGAAGCGGGGTGTGTCATGGACTGGAGAAGAGCCAAATCCATATTGATCTTTGCCTTCCTGTGTCTCAATCTGATCCTGGCCTACCAGCTGTGGGAGGACCGCTTCAGCCAAGCGGCATCGGACCAGGAGGCGGCGGATCTGGAGGCGGAAACGCGGAAGCTGCTGGAGAGCAAGAGCATCCGGGTCATCCCGGAAATCCCGAAGGAAACACCCAAGCTGCCGATCATCAATGTGAGCCTGCGGGAGGAATTCCGCAATCCCCAGGTGACCCGGCTGTCCCAGCCTATCCGCTTCATCAGCATGCTGAACCGCTCCACCTTGAAGGAAATCGAGCGCAAATCCGGTCTGCGCCACTTTGATGCGTACCGGCTGGATACCTCCTATGGACGGAAGGATGTGTTCTTGTTCCATCAGATTTACCGGGATTTGCCCATGTTTGATGTGACGGTGCAGCTTTTTGCGGAGAACGGAGAAATAACGGGTTACAAACAAACCTATGTTGAAGTAAAATCAGGAGTAGAGGCTGCCGACAAGTCCGGCCAGCGGATCATCTCCGCTTATGCAGCGGTGCGCAGCCTGGCGGAGAACTATCTCCCGGAGGGAGCCGTGATCACGGACATCCGGCTGGGCTATCATGGCCAGCTGTACGATTCCGAGGAGCAGAGCTTCGTCCCCAATTGGAGGATTACCCTCTCCAACCGGGAGCCGTATTACGTTCATGGCTTCACGGGTGCGGTGGAGACTACGGTGCAGCCGTAGGGAAGAACCTTGTTATTCCAAGAAGTGAAGTCGAAGCAGAAGACCCCTCAAACCGGCCCTGCCGGTTTCGAGGCTTTCATAACATATCCGGCCGAGGGCACGGACCATGTTATTCCAGTTTAGAAAGAAGGAAAAGGAAATGTCATTGCGTTTCACGGTGTTGTCCAGCGGTTCTACGGGAAACGCTATTGTGGTGGCCAACGATGAGGCCAAGGTATTGATTGATGCGGGGCTGTCCGCCAAGCGGGTGGAGCATCTGATGGCGGAGCAGGAAGTGGCAGCATCGGAGTTAAGCGCTATTTTTATCACACACGAGCATTCGGATCATGTCAAAGGACTGGGCGCTATCGCCCGCAAATATAAGCTCCCGGTGTATGCCAATCAGGCCACCTGGGAGGAGCTGGACAAGTGTGTGGGTGCGCTGGAGGCGGAGCAGCGGCGGATTCTCGACACGGGCAGTGTGGTGGAGATCCACAATCTGTCGGTGCAATCCTTCGGCATCTCCCATGATGCGGCGGAGCCGGTAGGCTACTGCTTTTATGACGGGGATGAAAAGCTGGGTTTGGCGACGGACCTGGGGTATATGAGCGACAAGGTCCGGGACCAGCTGCGGGATTGCGATGCGCTGATCCTGGAGGCCAATCATGATATAGAGCTGCTGCGGATGGGGAGGTACCCGTGGAACATCAAGCGCCGGATCCTGAGCGATTCCGGGCACTTGTCCAACGAAGCGGCAGGGGAAGCGCTGTATACGCTGCTGTCCCAGCGGCTGCGCCGGGTCTACCTGGCTCATCTCAGCCGGGACCACAATATGCAGGAGCTGGCACGGATGACCGTCGGCGGGGTGCTGGAGCAGTACGGCGTCCGGTGCGGGGACAACGGCCCCAAGCTGATGGACACGTATTACGACCGGCCGACCCATTGGGATTGGCTGCGGGAAGCGTAAGCATTGTTCTGGCAGCTGCTGCTGTAGGCGGTGCTAAGAGGGTGCGGTAGGGCGGCCTTGTCGGACATTATCCCCTTGGCTCAGGAGTGCAGGTCCTCATCCGGACCGTGGTATGCAATATGATGGAGGTCGGCTGCTTTGGCCCGGATTTCCTCGGTGGTAAGCAGGCCTTTTTCGGTGAGGAGCTCCAGCAGGGCGGTTAATAGAAGAGTATGGTTATAGTGCTGCTCCTTCAGATCGCCGAGTTTGCCGGCCAGATCGATCTGCTCGGTAATGGACAGGGGTTGCCGCATGAATGCACGCTCCTTTTTGGTTGAGGCGGATGGGTTAACCGGTTAGTATGACACGGGTAAGACGGCAGGCTTCAGGAATGAATCTAGCGATAGTATGTCCTCTAGTAACAGCGTATTCTATCAGTCTGGTCAACATGACGGGCAATCATTCTTTTTTCTCGAAAAATTTATGCTCTCAACAATGCCCCAGTCAGGCGGTACATAAGCCGTTTGGCCAAGAAGTGCGATACGCGCTAAAGAAGGAGGACGCCGTCAATGAGCTTGTTTGACGATGATTTTTACTCCACCCGGGTCTCCGGCCGTTGGAAAGGCCGTAAGCTCGGTGCCCCGTCCGGCCGACCGGATGAACGGCTGATCTGGATCATTGGCGGCGCGCTGGTGTCCGGCATGGCCGTTATGCTGGTGCTGGTGCTGCTGGTAGGCGGCTTTAGCCGGGATGGGTCAGGCTCGTCCGGCAAAACAGCCCGGGCTTCCTACGGGAATGACCCGGTTGTGGCAGCCGCAGCCAAGGTTACACCTGCTGTAGTAAGTGTGGTGAGCACCTTCAAGGATGGGGAGAAGGTAACGGGAACAGCTATCGGCTCGGGCGTCATCTTCGATAAGGAAGGCGGCAAAGCGCGGATCGTCACCAATAATCATGTGGTGGAGGGCGCCGCGGCTTATGAGGTGGTCATGTCCGGAGGCGACCGGAAAAAAGCCACCGTCCTGGGAAGCGACCGGATTACCGATCTGGCGGTAATGGAGGTGGATGCTGCGGGAATTAAGGCGACCGCGGTGTTCGGTGACTCCGACAGCCTGCAATCCGGCGAAACGGCTATCTCCATCGGCAATCCCTTAGGCCTTAACTATGCTCAAACCATCACGGTAGGGGTGATCAGCTCCCCCAAGGTGCTGCTGCCCTCCCTCACGGACGGTATGGGCGGCGTAGAATGGGAAATGAACCTGATCCAGACGGATGCCGCCATCAATCAGGGAAACAGCGGCGGCGCTCTGGTGAGTCTGGACGGCAAGGTTATCGGCATCAACAGCATGAAGCTGGCGGAAACGGGTGTGGAAGGACTGGGCTTTGCCATTCCCATTAACGAGGCGAAGCCAATCATCGACGCGCTGATCCAGGATCAGAAGGTGAAGCGGCCGTACATTGGGGTCTCCACCTTGGATTTGGCCGGGTTTAAGGAAGGGTTAGAGGTGCTGAAGCTTCCTTCTGAAGTGAAGGGCGGCGCTGTCGTCATGGAAGCTCAAGGCCCGGCCAAAAACGCCGGACTGAAAACCAATGATGTGATAGTGGAAATGGATACGGTATCCATTGACGGAACCCTGTCCTTGCGCAAGTATCTGTATAATGAGAAGAAAATAGGGGATAAATTGAAAATCACCTATTACCGGGCAGGCAAAAAAGCCTCTGTCACCCTGGTGCTGGAGGAATTGAAATAAATCAGCAGCAGTAATAGAAAGGACAACAGGTGAAGCCGTATGTTTGTCGTATGTAAGGATCATGTGGAGCTGGCGATTGACCGTTTTGTGGATGAATATGAGGATGCGCCGGATGTGGTGGATCTGAAGGAGACTCACTTTAAGAGCTGGAACCCGCCTCCAACCTGCGAGGAAAAGGGCTGTACCTGCGAGGCCAAATATCTGGTGGTGTAGGGCGGCTTGTGGATATGTGGAAAGGGCTGAGGATGGGCGGACGAGAGCGGCTGCCTCCAGATCTTGTCCACATGTGGATAATTCTTATATTAGAAGAATAATAAATTATACACAGGTTTACGGGATGTTATCCACAATAGGGGATCGTCCAGAAGCACCGGTTTCCGGAAGAGAGGCGTGAAGAAGCTTCTTTTGGGGGAGCCGGTGTTTTGCGTAGAGGAGTCTTTACACACAGATCGAGCGGAGGAACATAGATGCATATTCAAATCGCGGCAGTTGGCAAGCTGAAGGAAAAATATCTGGTGGACGGTATCGCCGAATACGTCAAACGCTTGGGCCCGTATGCCAAGATACAGATTAACGAGGTCCCGGACGAAAAAGCCCCGGACAACATGTCCGCGGCGGAGGAGGAGCAGGTCAAGAGCAAGGAGGGGGAACGCCTGCTGGCCCTGATCAAACCGGATACCTACGTCATCGCCCTCACCCTGGACGGGGCCATGTGGTCCTCCGAGGAGCTGTCGACGCAGCTTCAGAACCTGGGCACCTACGGACGATCCAGCGTCGCCTTCGTCATCGGCGGCTCCAACGGCCTGAGCGCTTCCGTGCTAAAGCGCGCCGACACCAAACTCTGCTTCGGCCGCATGACCCTGCCCCATCAGCTGATGCGGCTGGTGCTGGTGGAGCAGGTGTATCGGGCGTTTAAGATAAGTAGGGGGGAACCCTACCACAAATGACGCAAAAACCTGGTATCGTCGCTAATATTTTTTAACAGTTAGCAAGGGGTGGAAGGAAAAAACATTCTCTTGTGTAATATTATAAACATGATGCTTTTCTGGAGGTGTTACATTTGCCAAGGGTATTTCTATCTCACAGCAGTAGGGACAAAGAAAGTTACGTCAGAATTGTTGCAGAAAAATTAATAAGTGCTTTGGGAGTTCATAATGTTGTATATGATGAATTAACCTTTGAGGAAGGTATGAAGCCAATTGAAGAAATTGAAAGAGGGTTAGAAGTTACTGATCTATTTGTAATCTTTCTTTCAAATACTGCACTTGATTCCAAATGGGTCAATATGGAGTTGAAGGAGGCCCACAGTCGTTTATCTAAGAGCAGTCTCAGTAGGATTTATCCCATTATTATTGATAAGGAAATAACTTATGAGGATATAAGAATTCCCGATTGGATGCGGGAAGAATACAATGTTAAATACATAAGTAGGCCAAGCAAGGCAGTAAATATGATAAGACAAAGAATAATTGAAATAAGCTGGCAACTACACCCAAGATTGAAAGAAAAGGATAAGATCTTCGTAGGAAGAAACGAATTAATTGGAACATTTGAAGAACGGATCGATGACTACACTATGGAGAAACCGTTGTGCTTTATTGCTACGGGGGTGGAATCGATCGGGCGGCAAACGTTACTAAAGCATTGTTTTATAAAAGCAAATGTGTTTAAAAGAGAGTCCTATCAGCCCCTTATAATTGAGTTAAATTCTCATCAGAGTATTGAGGATTTTATTTATGCGTTGTATGGACTAGGTTATTCTGAAACTGTGGATATTCAGAATTTAATGCTAACAAAAATTGAAGATAAGGTTAGGATGGCAATTGATTTAGTAAGTGATATTCAAGTAGCTGAAGAGAAGATATTTATTAGAGATGACGGTTGCTTGGTAACCTTTGATGGTTCAATCAGTTCTTGGTTTTTAGACATCGTAAACGGATTAAAGCATTCCAATAGAGTAACATTCGGTGTGATGGCAAAGTTCAGGGTAACTATGAGAGAGTTATGGAAGTTTGAAAGATTCTTTGCATTGGAAGTAGTGGAATTAGAGAAAAAAGAAAGGGATGGCCTTTTAAATAGGTATTTAGAATTTGAATCAATTTCATTGACAGGAGATGATTTTAGATACTTTTCTAATTTACAAAAGGGATATCCTGAACAAGTTTACTATACGGTATCACTTATAAAAAATGATGGCCTAGAAATTGCTAAGAAACAATCACACGAAATTATTAATTATAGCAGTGAGAAAGTAAATAAGATTTTGCAAAGATACGAAGACGATGATAAAGCCCTAGAGTTTTTATACTTTTTATCACTATTTGACACTATCAGTTATAACTATATATTTATAATCGTGGGTGATGACAGTTATTACAAGGAAAAATTAAATGAGTTCCTTAACATTTCTATTTGCACATTTATAGGAACAAATAAAGAATATATTAAGTTGAATGATGCAGTTAAGGATTACGTTCTCAGGCTAGGTGTAAAACTTGATAAAAGTTTTGAGGCAAAATTAGTTCAAAATCTTGATGAATTTTTGAAGACATATTCGTTCGAGGATTTTGAAATACCTGATTATTTATTTACAGTAAAGGAAGCGTTAATAAGAGGGATGACTATTGATGAACGATTCCTTATTCCATCCCATTTTTTGAAAACAATGACAGAGCTTTACGATGTGCATAATAACTATAATGATGTAATAAAATTTGCAGATAAGGCATTAGAAAATATTGATTTTATGGATAGTAAAATAGTTTTCGAAATTAGATATTTTCTCTGTCTATCTCTTGCAAGGTTACGGAACAAACGATTCTTAAGAGAAGTTCAATATATTGATGGTGCCGAACATCATTTTCTATTGGGTTACTATTATAGATTGGTTGGTAACAATCCAAAAGCGCTCGAAGAATTAACGATTAGTATTATTAAAAGACCTAAATTTTCGAGGGCAAAACGGGAACTTGTGCAAGTGTACATTCAGTTAGAAGAGTATGAGACAGCAAAACAACTAGCAAAAGATCATTATGAGAATGATAAATCTAATCCATATCATATTCAGGCTTATTTTACTTGTCTAATTAAATCTGATAGGAGCCCATTAGTGAGGTCTATTTTAGAAGAACTCCAAACTAACTTAGGGAGAATAAAGTCAAAGGTTGCAAGAGAGATGTTGTTAAGATGTGAGGCATTGTTTCTTGCATATTACAAAAATGACGAGGTTAGGTCTTTACTTTTAATTGATAGGGCAATAAAGGAATATCCTAATCATAGCTACGCAATTTACAATAAATTTGAGATTTGTGAACGATTCCAGTTAATTGATGAGATGGAGTTAATTATTAAACACCTTGAAGAAAGTAAAAAAGTTAGAAAAAACGACTATAATTATAATTCTTTCATTAAGGCCAAGACAATATTAATCGCGATGAAAGAGGATTTGACAACTGCCAAAAAATTTCTTAAGGAAAATGCCTCAGTCTTACCAGAATCCGTGTTTAATAAACTATTATCAAGGTTAGAGAATATGGATTCCGATGGTGCTGAAACAGCAGTATAAGTAGATCCAAGAAAGGGGGAGTAATATTGATCCCCCTTTTTTCTTTATTTGCAGTTAACCCCGATACGGTGAACCGTATCATAAGTTGGAGCAAGTTTTTGGCTAAAATCTCTTAGCGGGCTTGGGATAGCCCAGACACGGGAGAAAGGTTGCTTAAAGTGGCTGTTTTTACACTACAGAATGATGCTGTATCTGGAGGGGCATGAGTTTAGCTTGTTTGGGCATCCTCTGGACCAAGGCGGCCGAAAGCCCTTGCTCGCCTAGGAAGAGAGGTAAGCACGGTTGTTTGGCCGACTCTCGAGCGGAGTGGTGGAGGGTTGTTTTTGAGCAGGCGGTGCAATCACGTTGTGCCGTCTTTTTTGTTGTGTTTCCGATAATGCAGCTGAGGGCGGAAGGAGGTGAAAACCCTTGCCGGGCTTGGAAAATTATTTGAGCATGGCAGAGCATACAGAGGGGTTTTTGGTTTTCGATCGAGCTTCTCTTCTCCAGGCGAAGACTCAGTAGTACCAGTCGCAGCTTGGTGTCCAGGGCGAGGATACTCTTGAGGATGACTTCAAACGCTTCCAGGTTGGGGACTTCCTCAAAGACGGAGCGCAGATCCAGTATGGCCTCCTGAGTCAATTCGCAGGTTTCAAGCTGCCGGATCAGACGATCTCCTGCCTGTCCCCGTTTCATCTCGTTCAAGTATCGGTCTGAAAGACAGACGTGCAGCAGTGGGGCGTCGGCAAAGCTTTCTTCTTCCTAAACAAACTCTGTTGTTTACTGCTGCTCGTCGACTTCAAGAAGGAATTCCGAGCCATCGACGTAGGGATTGGCCTCCCAAGCCAAGGATGTTCGGGTACGACGCGAATCCGATGGGTCGGCCTGTGTTCGTCGGGCATCTTGGTAAACCCGTTGTCTTCACCCTCTTGGAAGGTGGTTGCGCTGCTGTCATGACCCAAACGTTCGAACCTTCGTTCGGAGCAGTGCCTTTCCCGTTCAAACGTTTCCTTGAGCTTGTGGAGGATCAGCTCGTTTGCTGCCAGCCTCTTTGAACTTTTGTTCACTCATCCATTGTTCCACCTCCTCGTTGTGTGTTCCCGCCACTGTAAAGATTGTGACCACAAAGTCGTTGTCAGGTAGCGCCGCGGGACTATACGCTTGAACCTCGCCAAGATTTAGCTTTTTCAACGAACGCAACTGCACGGTGGAGTGTGCTCGACCAGCGTTTTGTACGCAAAGTCCGGCGAAGCGCTTTGACATCCTGTAGGGTCTTAAAGGAAATCATGTGCATCCCTCCTGAAGACGTTAAAGCCCCTCGTGTGAGGGAGTTTCGTATGTTGTTCAAAGCTGTAAAGTATGCTTATATAATGAATCGTTACGAAATTTGTAAGTCTAGAAGTCCAATATAAACGGTTGATTAAACCTAAGTTCAGTGGTTCATAGTCAGTGGTTTACCCCATATATGTGACAATCAACCTCTTACATCCTCATACATGTGGTTTTTTATGGTTGACAAGGACAATTAGAGGTTGTAAGCTAGAAAAGAGGGTGAAGGAGGGTGGATCATTATGGCTAAGAAATTTTGGACACCAGGTGAAGATAAGTATTTTCTAAAAACAGTCATAAGTGTCGTAGGAGAGAAGTCTGGAACACTCAATGATGCTTTTGAAGCTGTTAGTAAGAAACTAGGTAGATCAGTGCCGGGATGTCAAGCTCGGTATAAAAATACAATTAGGGGTCAAGTGCCACAGACTGTTCTGGAGAAAATTTCTGAAAATAACCCGAGGAACGCTTCCCTAAAAAGTGAATCTTACGAGGAAGAGGAATATTTTCCTATTTTCAGTAATTTATACAATGAGGAAGAAGATGCTGAGGGTCAAGACCTTGAAGACCAAGATCTTGAAGAAAAAGACAGTGGTGATGGTGACCCCGAAGTAGATGGATTTGATGAAGAGATTTTTAACGAGGATGAGGTAAGTCCAGTAGATGAAGACTTTTCTGATGTTCCAGCATTAATAGATGAACTAATCACGCTGGATGCTCGAAGAAAGATAATTAAAGAGAGAGTAAAAAAATATCATGAGTTCATAGGTGGCGTATTAACTGATAAGTAAATGAAAAGAGAGGAGACCGATCATGGCCTACAAAAAAAATAGCCGTGGCCCTTGTCGAGAGCCAACGGCGTGTAGTCAGATTCTCTAGACCACATTCCAATGTCCATATTGTAGAACCGGCTACAAATTAATTACTAAAAATAAAACAATCCAAAGTAATTTTAACATATGGACAGGCCTCTCGACAAGAAAATCATATCGGGAGGTTTCTAAAAATGAAAAACCAATCAAAAAGTAAGTATCTGAAACGAATACACAATGGGCAGGAATTAACATGGAACCAGGAATATGGCGCTTGGGGAGTATTTAGACCCTATCGCAAAAACCCCAAGACTGGTGAGTTGGAATGGGCTGCGCTCCACGGGAAACGTGCTTGGTTTATTCCGATTTACTATGGTCCCATTATCGATTCCTAGAATTGCACTAATATTCATTAATCAACAAAAACCTTTCGTCCGGTTAACGAAAGGTTTTTGTTGATTTGCCTTTAATGATAGATGACTCTTTGCGCCGATGCAGGTATTGGTTATAGTTGAACCACCGAACCCTTCAAAAACTTGCCGTTACAGACAATGAAGAGAACCGTCAAGTTTTTTGAAGAAAAACTCGCAGGGGTCTGTATTTACAGCATGACGACGATAGGAGCTTGATAGGTCATGCTCCGGTCGGAACGTTGCGTAAACGAGCATCTGCGAGTTTATTTGTACAATGCAAAGATGATGTACCCAAAAAGGAACTTTTACCAATTCACAGCAAAATCCCCTTCCGCAGTTTCAGCAGAAGGGGCCAATAAAACTGTTCACTTGCGGGTAGAATTCTAGTTTAATGCTTTGAATGTCCTTCGGAATGGGGATGTCAATTTGCTTGATAACATACTGGAAGAAAGTCTTTTACGTCTCAGGGGCGGTTTATGGATGCTGTCCTCCATAATTGGGTTGATGCATTTGTGCCGCTAGCATGCTCTAGTTTGGTAAATAGAAAATACAGAGGTAGCAGCTATTAATATCTCAATGAAGCCGTAGTTAAGCCTTTGTATTTGAGTGATAAGTTCCAATAACATGAAAACTATTTAAAGCAATATCAATACTCTCAATAAGGTCATATATCATCTTACTATTATCTATAACAACAAGCATTAAATCAATATCTAATACTTCGACTTGTGAATCCTCAATGACTAGCCTCTATCCCGATGAGCGGAGGAGAGGCTTTACACAACGTCGGTTCCGCTTGCGGGGTATGGGCTGAAGAGTACGGATTTTCCATAGTTACGAAAATCAGAAAAAAGGCCATCCCGTAAAAAGGATGGCCTTAAAATTTGCCGTTACAGCCAAAAGCAGAACCCTAAAAAAGACATGGATACATAATATCTTATTAAAAAATTGAATATAAGTCTATACCTTTTTTAGAATAAATTGTATGGTATTCATGCGGCCGCAACGCAGTAAGAATTGGGATGATGGGAGAAGATCTATATGATTACACTCAAAAAGATCACATTGGAAAACCGGCGTGCCATGTTTAATTTGGAAGTTTCAGAAGACCAACGACGCTTTGTTGCGTCCAATCTGTCAAGCGTGGCTTCCTGTTATGTCCTTGCAACCAATGGGGGACATCCATTTCCATTTATCATTTACTCTGATGAGCGGCCGGTAGGTTTTGTTATGTTGACTTATGGAATCACAGGTTACGACGAACCGTCAATCGCAGAAGACAACTACTGTATCTTGCGACTAATGATAGACAAACAATACCAGAACAGAGGCTATGGTCGGGAGGCTATGGAAAAGATTTTGGAATTTATTCGTACCTATCCAGCAGGACCAGCCCATTATTGTTGGATTCCTTATAAACCGGAAAACTTCCCTGCTAAAAAACTTTATGAAAGCTTTGGCTTCCATGACAACGGTGAAATTTTTAACGATGAATCAATAACTGTGCTGGAACTCTAAAGAGGTGACATATGATTCGAGGAGTTATTATAGAGGGGCTTTCCACAGCAGGAAAAACTTCTGTATTCGCGGCAATAAAGAAACGGCATAGTCAAGCTCTGGAAGTTGAAAAAACTATAATTGCACTAAGTGAACATTATTCACAAATTTTGCATTCCTATAAAGGTGTTCTACGATCGATGACGAAGGATGAACATATTCCACTTCTAAGTGGCCATGTTGATTATCTTGAGCAACAATACAATTGGATAAATACTCTTAGTCATGAAAAAGTATCAAGTGGCGTATTTTATCTTTTTGAGAGGTTTAATGTAAATCATAGGGCTGCATTTGGAAGTTCTCCTGAGATTGGGTTAATAGAGCAACGCCTTTCAAAATTGAATGCACATTGTGTACTCTTAACTCTGTCTCCAGCTGTCGTTGAATCCAGGTTTATTGAAAGTCGCGGTGAAAACTGGAAGTCGTATGTGCTGCAAAATCATTCAACAGTTAATGATGCATGCCTCAAGTTCTTAGATAATCAGGAGAATTTGCGTCGGTGTGCGAAACAATCTTCAATTCCTACATTGGAAATAAACACAGATGATGGGGATTGGGATTCTTATGCAAAACAAATATTGGGGAATCTGAGCTCATAGCTAATGAAAAACGAGAGTTGAACAAAGTGAGATCTAAGAATAGGCCATCCCGCAGAGGATGGCCTTAAAACTTGCCGTTACAGACAGCAGAAAAACGGAGTCGCAGTTACAGGCTCATGGTATGCCCGTACCTTGCCAGGAAGTCCTGCTTTTCTTTATAGTCCGGCATGATACTCCCAACCAATCGCCAGAAGGAGCGGTCATGATTCATATGAAGGAGATGACACAGCTCATGGATAACAACATAATCGATAACCTCTATAGGGGCCATGGCCAGACGATAATTAAAGGTTAGCTTTCTTCCAGAGCTGCAGCTTCCCCACTGGGTATTGGATTCTACTACCTCCACTACTTTCGGTTTGACTCTTAGCTGACTCTGATAGATGTTTAGCCGCTCTCCAATAATCTTTTTGCAGCGGGAGAAATAGAACTTTTTAAGACTGCTCTTAAGCTCCTCTTCGCCCAAACCGCTAGTGTCTATAAGCTCATGAAGAGAGAACTCCTTCCCCAGGTAAAGGAACCTTCCCTCCTCCTGATATTCCTTCACTCTTGGACCTTCTTGAGACCTTGCACGGGCAACAGACTTTTCCACTATCCATCGGCCATGATGCTCTACCGTCTTCATTATAGTCTCCGTGCTTGTATTGTTGGGTACCTTTACCATGATGAGGCCGGTTGAACCTATCTCAATGGAAGTTTTTTTTCTGATTCCGTATTGAACATGAAATTCTATGGTTTGACCCTCGAACTCGATTTTCACAGCTAACACCAGCTTTGCAGGAAATTTGGCCTTACGTTTTTAATGATCCGGGATATGATTGAAAGAGATAATGGAGGGATTGCTTTGAATCAGCTATTTCCATTAGAAGTATCCGTACTATCTTCCGATGCTCTTGGAGATTTTATTTCGCGTGAGTACTTTTCACGGACTTTGGTCCGATGTCGATTGTTCTATAGAGGCTTGCATGATATTTATAAGATTATTTCTGGTGATCAAGCATACTTCTTCAAAGTATACCGCCAAGGTGTCCGAAGTATGGCAGAAGTTCAATCCGAGCTTGATTTGCTTCTTCATCTGAAAGCATCCGGTGTTACTGCTATTATACCTGTCAGTAAACATGATGGAACATTCATTTCGGAGTTTATGACGGTGAACGGAGTGAGGCATGGCGTGTTATATACGTCTGTGGGGGTGCGCGAGTTCAGTCGTATGGAAGAAACTATTGAATCGAACGAGAGATTGGGAACCTATATCGCTTCTGTTCATGCCGCCTGGGATAAATATAATGGTTCAATTAACCGATGGAGTTTAGACGCAAGTACCTTCATTGACCGTTCTATGGATGCCGTTCGGCAATTTTCCGAGATTCATGATTTTGACATAGATTTTTTAGAAGATGTTGCCAAACATATAAAGAAGAAATTGACTAGCTTTTCTACTGAAGCACCTCAATTCGGTGTTTGCCATGGCGACTTTTATAGTGGAAATGTTCGGGTTGATGCTAATAACAATCCGATCTTGATTGATTTTGACTTTTGCGGCAATGGATGGCGCGCCTACGATATATCCATGTACGCATACCCTTTTGCCATGGGGTGTGATGCAGCCAAACTCCAGCAAAGAGAAAACCGTAAAGACCAGTTCTTAAATGGATATAACAAGGTGAGGGCCATGAGCGAAAATGAGGTCAACTCTATTGCTCTCTTTATTCCATTCAGAAGGATCTTCAATATTGGCACATTATACATCTCTTATCTGCCTAATACATGGGGAGATTCTAATGTTATAGGAAATGTCGATGGTGATATTGAAATGCTTAAAAAGTGGATCGATTTAAATCCTATATTTTAATAAGCGAGAATTTTGGGTCATGCACAACGGCTTTGATTTGACTCTTCTATATGAGGCCACAAGTACACGTGGAGAAAATTCTAAAGTAACCATCAATGGATCACAGAAAAGAGCAGCAATTCGCCAAATGTGACAGAGATCACAAACTATAAAGGTACATCCATTAGAATGATGATGAGTAAAGAAGTTAACAGTACCCGGCAGGATACTTTGAATAGGATAGGGGTGATATAAAATGGCAAATGTCCGCATAGAAAACAATGAGTTGCTGCTCGAAGCAAGCCTTGAGGATATTGAAACGATTGTTAAAGAGGCAATAAAAAATATCGACCAATACAAAGAAGAAATTTCAGTCATCTATGAAAAAATGCCAAAATTCGAGTATAAGTACTTTTGTTTCTATGCCTACTCCACGTATCGCTTATTAGAAAAGGCCCTTAACTTTTCTTGCGATGAGGTCGGTCATTTCCGATTGATTGCTCCGGAAGAATTTTATTATGCTTTCTTCGGTGTCATCTCCACCCTGTATCATGAACATTGTGCAAAATAATTATTTTTAGGAGGAAAGACCATGGAAAACTATAAATCAACAGTAAATGCAACAGAGTATCCCCCACAAATTAAACATAAGGTTATTTTTGAAACCTTTGATGCGTTACAATCAGGTGAAGCGATGTTGTTAATTAATGACCATGACCCCAAACCGTTATATTTCCAATTTGGAATTGAACGGCCTAATCAATTTACATGGGAATACATTGAACAAGGACCGGTCACCTTCCGTGTAAAAATTGGACGTGTGTAAAGAACCGCTTGTCGTAAGCTGGCTGCCTGTTGGTCATGTCCCTCATGGATATCGAAGGGTTTTTATCCTATCCAATAGTCATCAGGTACAGCATGTGATTGTATTATCTTTCATGGGATATGAGGATGTTTACAACGTCAAACAGCAGGTAAAAACACACGAGATTCAGGATCCCTCTCTCTTATGGGGCCTTTCCATTGTAAAGTCTCTCATCGGTACGGAGGCCCTGGAATCAGAGGATGGATATGTAAGTATCCGGCCAAAACCCATGCACGAAGATGAACTCTTACCCATCGGCGAATTTCTGAAGGCTGCAGAAGAAGGGAAGTTTCTGTTAAGCCAGTGAATAAAAGATATGTTTCGGTAATGCTGCCCCCTCACGATAAACAGTGGAAATCAATTATTCCCTGTGGATCCGAGGGGGCTTTTTCATGCCTGCGAAGGCTAGGTGCTAATACTCATGAGCCGCGGCGCAAAATTTCTAAGCTCCTCGGCTTTGTTTGGCTCTAATGTGTGGTGCTATATTGCAAATATTATATAATGTGTATAAAGATTGATTGAAGCGGTTGACAGCATCTTTAGGGAGGAATGAGACCGGAATGAAGTTCGATCTTCGAGAACTGGCATTGTTTGCAGAACAGACTGTAACAAAAGCGGGTGACAGTATTGCTGAATTGCGCCGTCGGGAAAAAATTGAAGTGGATTACAAGGATTTTGGTGAACTGGTGACATCTGCTGATTTGTTATCGGAAAGAATCATTCAAGAGGCCATAAGAGGTAAATTCCCAGAGCATCGCATTCTTTCGGAGGAAAATGGAATACATAGCTGGGATAATTTCAAGTTTGACGGTCCCGTTTGGGTAGTGGACCCCTTAGATGGAACAGTCAATTTTGCTCGGAGCCTGCCTCATTATGGTGTTTCATTGGCTTTTGCCCTTGATGGTGTCGTGCTGGCAGGGGCAGTATACGCTCCAGACCTGAACTGTACTTATGTTGGGATTAAAGGGGAAGGCTCTTATTGCAATGGTGAGCGTCTGCGAATTCGCCAATGTACTTCACTGCTAGATGCTGTCATTGGCACGGGTTTTCCGCATGATTCGGCAAAAGTGCAGCCAGCCATCGAAAGAGTGAGTCGGCTCAGAAGAAACTGCCGTGACATTCGGCGTTTTGCCGCGCCAACCGTAGACATCTGTTATGTGGCGTCCGGCAAATTAGATGCACATACAGAAAGTCTTTCACCGTGGGATGTAGCTGCAGCAGGCTTGATTGCACGGGAGGCGGGAGCACGAAGCAGCCATGTACAAGCGGTGCCTGATGGCATACCTAATGAGCTTTATGGTGAAGAGGTTGTATTTACGACACCTGGAATCTTCGATGATCTCTTGGCATTATTGAGAATGGAGAATAACACCTAAAAATATGGCGACATATTTGCAAGCTGGTCCCGCGGAGATACCAATCTCGTCCCTAAGAACATCGCAAATTTGTTATAACCAATCTTTCCAATGACATCTCAAATTAATTGGATTATCCTGGAATCAGAATAGTGAAAAGGTGGGAATGTGCAGTGATGATGATGGTTATGTTCCTGAATGAGGTTAACGGTTAATAAACCGAATATGATATGAGCGTAATCGCCGCGTCTAACTCGTTACGTTAGGCCTGTTTGGTGCTGCACGTTCCTATCCACTCGATCATGGACTAACCTTCTATCACACTGCTGTCGTAAGAGCGCCAAGGACAACTATGTCTTCTGGTGGCTTCTTACGCCTGTAAGCCGTGAATGATTGTGTTCATTCACGGCTTTTTCCTGTCCTTTTTCCTATTCTGGTTAGGTAAGAAATGTTGGAGGGATGTTCGATGCATAGGCATTTATTTGAGAGGTTGAACGGTCACCGAGGTGGTGTTATTTGGTTTACAGGCTTGCCGGGTTCCGGCAAAACCACATTAGCGGATGAGCTCCAGAAGCTGCTGCTGCAGCTTGGGATTCATTGTTTCGTCTTGGACGGGGAACGGTTACGAAAAGGATTGAATCGGGATCTTGGTTTTACCGAACAGGACCGTATGGAAAATCTGCGGCGCGCGGCCGAAATGGCTGCTGCATTTGTAGAAGCAGGCTGTCTGGTGCTGGCTCCGCTTATATCTCCTCTGGAATCAGGCAGGGCGATGGTCCGGCAGCATTTTCAACCGGATGATTATATGGAGTTGTATGTGAAGTGTTCGTTGGAGGAATGTATGCGGCGTGACCCCAAGGGCATGTATCAGCTTGCGGTGAAAGGAATCATTCCGGATTTCACAGGGATATCCGCACCCTACGAAGCACCATCCCAGCCTGATCTGATACTGGATACCGAATGGTTGTCGGTCGAACAATGCGTAGAGCAGTGTAAACAAATGATTGTTGGCAAAATCAAAATCCATTCCGATGAGGAGTATGTCATATGAAACCCAAAAGCAGCTATACCATCTGGTTTTCACAACGAACAGGAAGCAGTCTGCTATTTAGAGGATTGCAATCCACAGGGGTCGCCGGGCACCCGTGGGAGTGGTTATCGGAGCCGGACCCTCTTCAATTCAGCATGAAGGATATTCAAAGCATGTTGCAGAAGGGTACAACGCCGAACGGTGTATTCGCTCTGAAAATGTCACCATATAATCTGGATAGCTGGATCGGATCGTTCCGGAATACCTTTCAACTGGGGAATGCGGTAACCCGGCCTAAGGTTTGGGAGGAAGTATTCCCAACGTGCAAGCATATTTATATGACCCGCCGAAACAAAATAAGGCTGGCGGTTTCGTGGTGGAGGGCCATCGTTTCCGGAGAGTGGCACCGGCGGCATGGTTCCAAGCCGGATCGGAAAGATTTTGAGGACCAGTACAACTACGATGCAATCAATCAATTGCTGGTGGAGTGTGTTTTTCGGGAGGCTGCCATGGAGGCTTTTTTTGCGGAGGAACGCATTGTGCCGATGACGATTGTATATGAGGACTTTATACTGAATTATGAAGAAACGATCCTGTCAGTGCTCGACTTTCTTCAGGTTCCTACGGATTCCGTGCAAGTGGCGGAACCGTTTTTTGACCCGATAGCGGACGAGATTACGGAGAATTGGGTCCAACGTTTCCGTAAGGAGCGGCAGGCTGGCTGGCAGAACATAGCTTGGTGACCGATACGAATGGAGAAGAGGCCATCCTGATGAAGGATGGCCTTTGAATTGTCGGGAAGGGGTCCGGCCATGGATTGAACTTGGTCGTAAGTAGTGTTACGCTAACAACAGGCAATACCTCACTATATGGGTTACAAAGAAAGGTCACACGATGATAAAAGTGGATAACGTATCCTTCTCCTTTCCGCAAAAGGAGCTATATTCAAATATTTCCTTCTCGTTAGAAGAGGGGCAGCACTGCGCTTTTATAGGGCCAAGCGGCAGCGGGAAAAGCACGTTGATTGATATACTGATGGACCCGGAAAGATATTTGTACGAAGGCAAGCTGGAGATAGACCCAACCTGCAAAATGGGACATGTAAGCCAATTTTCGCATCTGGACAAAAGTAAAGAAACCACTGTTTTTGAATATATCGGAGAAGAATTTATTCAGATACAGAATGAAATGAATACGATCTTGGCCGAAATGGAAACATCCTCGGATATTGATGAGCTGCTGGAAAAGTATCAAATGGCTTTGGACGCTTTTGATGCCATAGACGGGAATGACTATGAAAGCAACATTCATAAGAAGCTCAATCTGGCAGACATCATGAAGCTAAAGGATGTTAGGGTATCGGATCTGAGCGGCGGAGAATTCAAGCTTATTCAAGTGATGAAGGAAATGCTCCGTAAACCGGACGTCATGATTATGGATGAGCCGGATGTGTTTCTGGATTTTGAAAACCTGAATGCGCTCAAAAATCTTATTAATACTCACAAAGGAATCCTGCTGGTTGTTACGCACAACCGGTATCTGCTCAATCATTGCTTCAACAAGATCATCCACCTGGAGAACACGGAGCTTCAGGAGTTTGACGGGCGGTATATCGATTATAACTTCTCGTTGCTTCAGACCAAAATCGAGCTGCAAGAGCTCACCGTCGCTGAAGAGGAGGAAATTGCGAGAAACGAGAACATCGTCAATAATCTCAGAGCGATCGCAACGTATAACTCAGAAGCCTCCAGAGGCAGGGCGTTAAAAGCCAGAGTGAGGTTTCAAGAAAGATTGGAAGCGCGTAAACTGAAAGCCCCATTCGTGGATATTAAGCAGCCGAATATTAGTTTTGGTATGGACCAAGCAATGGAAGACACCACTGTTGTACGTGTCAATAATTATAGCGTGGCCTTTGATGAGCTGCTTTTGGAACATGTTAGCTTTGAGATAAAATCGACGGATAAGGTCGCCATTATTGGTCCAAACGGTACCGGGAAAACGACGTTGCTCCGGGATGTTTTCCGTCACCAGCATGATTCCATTGAAATACATGCTGATGCTAAAGTGGCTTATTTATCCCAGCTTCAAGGCGAGATGCTGCAGGGTTCGAATACCATACTGGAAGAATTCATTGATGCCGGGTTCAACACGTATGATGAAATTAGGGCATATCTTCTTAGCTATGGCTTTGAAGGAGAAATCCTTCATCAAAAGATAGATTCCTTATCCGGCGGAGAAAAGAATTTGCTCCAGTTGGCCAAAGTTGCGGCAAGTAAAGCAAACGTATTGCTTCTAGATGAACCCACAAGCCATCTAGACACCTATGCACAAATCGCGCTGGAGAAAGCCATCGAAGATTATAAAGGCGCCATTCTCATGATTTCCCATGATTTTTATTCTGTTGTAAATGGTATGGATTATGTTCTAATCATTGAGAATAAGACGATTAGAAAAATGAGTATGCCAGCATTTAAAAAGATGATTTATGCCCGTCATTTTGATAAAGACTATTTAGAGGTGGAACAAAAGAAAAAAACAGTTGAAATGAAAATAGAATTAGCTTTGAAAAACAAGAATTTTGAACTTGCAAAAGGATGTGTTGATGAGCTGGAAAAGCTGATCAAACTGCTTTAAATTCCCGCGCCGTCTTATAGCTTGAACTCGTGTTCATAAATCTCTTGAACCCGATCCAGTACGGTTTGTGCTTGATTGTGAAATTGTAGTTCTGCAATCTTGCCCTTTAGCAGAAATACGCCGGTTTTATCACGATGTTCGCCGAGAGCTCCCTCATATAAGAGAGTGGCTCCGTGGGTAGGCGGAGGAAACACCAGTTTCATGATGGCACTAACCAAAATAGGAAGTCCGGATTGTTTCCCTTTTCTAAGCGTATTGTTACCGCCCGGGTCAACACTTCGAATCTTGATGCCGTCCCGGGCGAGCCGCGGCGCGATGGCTTGGGTCCATAGGGAAAGAGCCAGCTTGGAGGTAGCATAAGGGCCGATCAGCTTACGGAAGGTTTTGGGGCGCTCTAATATTTCGAGTGTAAACTTTTTCGTCATTTTTAGGGCGGAAGACGAGGTGTTGATCACCGTTTTGAGGTGGCCGCGTTGGATAAGGTCCTTCAATTCCATCAGAATGATGTATGGAACAACCGTTAACAATTCATAATGCTGTTCCCGTCCTTGCTTCGAATAGCTCAGTTCGGGGAAGGACCTTCCGGCGTTGTTAAACAAAACATCGATCCGCTGCTCCTTAGCCTTGATTTCCTCCAAAGCCGGCCGCAAGCTGGCATAATCGGCAAGATCAGTTGTTTTATAGGGCCGAAGCCTTCTGGTTTTGAGAGCGGCTTGGATTCTCTCGTCATCCCGCGGGAAGTCAGAGCGGTTCAACGCAATCACCTGCCAGTCCTCCGATAGCAGCCTCCTGGTTAATTCCAGCCCGATTCCTGCACTTGCGCCCGTAATCAATGCGGTCGGTTTCTCCTGCATTCTGTTCATTGCAATCCCCTCCTGTTCCCTTGATAGTGCACATTCTATAACTTGGAGCCGACTCCAAGTCAAGACAGAAAGGAGTGAATCGGATGAAGGACCAGCAGATCTTTACGATAAAGCAAACCGCCAAACAAACCGGAATTTCTGAGGATACAATCCGATATTATGAGAAGATTGCGCTGCTGCCCCGGGCGGATCGGAAGGAGAACGGGCATCGCGCATATAAGCAGGAGGACATCGATACGATCCGCTTGATCGCCTGCCTGAAGAAAACGGGGATGCCGCTGGAGGAGATGCGGCCTTTTCTGGCCGTCTCCGTGGATTCTGATCCCGCAGAGTATCCCGAACTGGTGGAGCACCTAAGAAACCATCGGGATAATATCATCGCCCAGATCGCCTCGTTGCAGCAGGTCGTGGATTTTATCGATATGAAGCTAGCGGACAGGAGAATCCGTAAAGAATGCTCCGGTGACAGTCCGGAGGATATGGCGGGAGAACCAAAGACGGTTTCCCCTGCGGAGATGGCATTTTTTCCGGGATCAGCAGGGGGGCGGAAGTCACAAGACCCATTTTCATAGCAAAGCAGGCTGTCGGGACATTCTCGGCAGCCTCTTTTTGTTTCAATACCTTTATCCCGTATGAGGGGAAACATATATGGTTTAGGGGACCAGCGGTTTCTGCTTGATTGGGGATGATAATACGATAAGTGTGGTGGAATCGCCGAATGCCCCCAGCTCGTTGATTGCACGCTCCAGGGTTTGCAATGATTCGGTCACAAGCTTAACGAGAAAGTTATATTGGTGTCCACTGATACGATGAAGCTCCACAACATCGTTCGTTTGCCCGCAATATTCTACGAAGCGGTCGCATCCCTTGGTAGAGAACAGAATGAACGCTGCAATTGGCTTATTGATTTTCTCCGGATCAATGACAGCTTGATAGTGGTCGATGATGCCCCCTTCTTCCAATCGGCGTACCCGTTCGGTAACCGCGGGTTGTGATAAGGAGACACTTTTGCCCAAATCGGTCATCGATATTCGTCCTTGCTCCTGCAGGACATGCACAATAAGCTTGTCCACATCATCCATTTGGCAGGTCTCCTTTATTTTCAAAGTAAAAGCTAAGAATTTCATTGATTTTATCTAAGATTGCAGACTGAATGCCTTTAAAAATCTATGGGATCGATTGGACTCATTATATATAATTTAGCCATGAAATGAAATCGGTCAAGAGGGGGAGAAGACAGCATGGCCTATGAAGAATTACTGCAGCCTGTGCGGATCGGAAGCTGGAGCCTTCGGACGCGTCTTGCCATGGCGCCGATGACACGGAGCTTTGCGGATGATCAAAAAGGGACAGTCGGTGCAGACGTTGCAGCTTATTACCGGCGTAGGGCTCAGGATGGGATCGGTCTGATCATTACGGAGGGCATTGTGCCGTCACCCCGAGGCAAAGGGACCTTCGGAGTTCCCGGCTTGTATACGAAAGAGCAGGTTGCCGCTTGGCGTAAGGTAACGGAGGCGGTTCATGAGGAGGGCGGGACGATCATTGCCCAGTTATGGCATGTCGGGCGGCTGACGCATCCCGATTTGACCGGCGGCAATGCGCCGCAGGCTCCCTCGGCAGTACAGGCAGAGGGACTGGTGCACCGGCTTCGCAAGCCTTTTGCGATGCCTGAGGCGATGAAGCCCGGGGACATCAAGGAGGTTGTCCAACAGTATGCGCAAGCGGCGAGGTATGCGATTGATGCAGGCTTCGACGGTGTTGAGCTGCATGCAGCGCATGGCTACTTGATTGACCAATTCTCCTGGGAGATGACGAATCAACGGACCGACAGCTATGGGGGCGGGAGAGTAGAACGTCTTCAGTTCATGAAAGAGGTGCTCGGCGCCGTCGGAGAAAGCATCGGTATGGATCGCGTTATCGTCCGTTTCTCCGAATTGAAGGACGATCAGCCCGATTTCCGGTGGCAGGATCCGAAGACGGAAATCGAAGCGTATCTCGATGTGTTTCGTGAAGCGGGATTGCGTGTGCTCCATCCTTCGACGAATACGTTTGCGCACCCCATGATCGACGGCCTGCCGCTGCACGAGCTTGTCCGCAGACGTTGGAACGGTGCCCTTATTGGCGTGGGCGGACTGACCCCAAGCTCAGCCGCGGAAGCGATTCGAGCAGGTGTTATTGATATAGCCGCATTCGGCAAGCCGTTATTAGCCAATCCAGATTTCGTGAGCAAACTGCGGAACGGCCTGCCGCTCCTATCCTACCAACCGGAAATTCACCTAAAGCAGCTGCTGTAACCCGCCGGCAGGTTGACAACGAGTAAGGGAAGGCCGTTTTTAAGCTGGGATCAATGGATGACAGGTGCTGGCGCCTCTTCTTGGCGCTGCACTTGTCTTTTTAGCTATAATGGGAATAGGAAAATAAACGTAACCATATTCGGGTAGGGGAGGAGCTCATGGCAAAAAAATTCAGTGAAGGGGATATATTTATGATCCCCATGCGGGATGGACGGTCAGCAGTTTGCCAGGTGATATGTGCGCTGAAGGGCCGGTTTAAAAAGGCATTTTCGTTTGGGGTTATCCGCCTGGAGACGGGTGAACCCAATCTGGAGGATGGGGATTTCCTGTACTACCAGTTCGGCAATAGGCGAAGCTGTGTGATTTTTACCTCCCCGGCTAATCTTCGAAACGGAACGTGGCAGATCATAGGCCATATCCCCTTGACTCCCGATAAGGCTGAGCAGCAGGTATTCCAGTGCGCCGGGCACTTGTACCGCGGGGATGAATATATTCGAAATCTGAGTCTGGATGAGTATAGCCAATATAATACGTTAGGTGCCAGCGGTTATGAGCTGGTCCAGATCCATCTGATGGGGATGGAGGGCTGAAATCTCCAGGATCAGGCATCAGCAAACGAGAAGGAAGCGGATGATGTGAACAAAACGGAGCGGATGTTGGCTATTGTCATTGAGCTGCAGCGTAAAGGTGTGTTGCGCGCGGAGGATTTGGCGGCCAGATTTGAGACGAGTACCCGTACCATTTACCGTGATATCCAAGCGCTTAGCGAAGCGGGCGTTCCGGTGGCGGGGGCGCCGGGGGTAGGTTACTCCCTGATGGAGGGGTATTTCCTTCCTCCCGTCAGCTTCACGGCAGAGGAAGCGGTGGGACTGCTCATTGGGGCGGATTTTGTCAAAGTGAGGCTGGATGCTGAGTACGGTGCGAAGGCACGCAGCGCGCAGGAGAAGATTGAGGTGATCTTGCCGGAGAGCGTACGTGAGGAGTCGGAACGGATACGGTCGACGCTCCGGCTGCTCCATGAAAGTGGGACAAGGACGGGCGGGTACGAAAGGGAAATCCTCGAACCCTTGCGCCGCGCCATCCTGCAGAAGCGCAGAGTTCGTTTTCGTTACTCCAAGGATGCTCCGGCACCTGAGGGATACGGTCATAATGATCGGACGGTTGATCCGTACGGACTTGTTTATTCCCAGGGGGTATGGATGCTGGTTGCTTTTTGCGGACTGAGGCAGGACATCCGGCACTTTCGGCTGTCGCGTATGGGCGAGCTTGAGGTATTGGAGGATACGTTCAGGATTCTTCCGGGATTTCACTTCCCGGATTACCGGCCTGCAGACAACCGGAATGTAATTGTCCGTATGATGGTTGACCAGACGATTGCTGACCGGGTACAGGAATCCAATACCTTCTATATGGAGTCATTCGAACCGGGAGAGGGAGGCTGGCTGGCGCAGTTTCGGGTGCGGCAGGTGGAGGACATCCTCCGATGGACCCTAGGATGGGGTGCAGCAGTGCGTGTGCTGGAGCCGGAGTCGCTGCGTGAACGGGTCCGGGAGGAAATTGAAAACATGCGTAAACACTACTGACAGACTGGTGTCAGTAGTGTTTTTGTATACTGGGTTCAGCTTAAACAAAAGGAGCTGGTTCCACCATGGATACAAAAGAAATATTGCATCAGTTTTCGGAGACAGTCAGCGAATATATCCGTGAGCTGGAGGACTGCAGCCTCGATCAACTGCTTTGGAAACCGTCGGAGGACGAATGGTCGCTTGGTCAGATGTATATGCATTTAATCGGCTCTGCACAATTTATGCAGCTGAGGAATGCCGTATTATGTCTGGAGCCGGGCGGCAGCCGGGATATCCCACAGGCTGAAAAGACGGAGACGGGGAAGGCAGTGTTCAAGACGGGCAGCTTCCCGCCGGAACGCATCCGTGTTCCCCCCTCCCCTCAGTACACACCTTCGCAGCCGGAAAGCAAGGAGCAGCTTATAAGCGGCCTGAGGGATACGTTACGCCAGATGACCGAGATCGAACCGAGGATTGCGTTGGCGTTTGGGACGGTTCCCCGCCTGCAAGAAGAGCCGGGCAAGGAGAGCGTTCCATACACGGTTGTCCATCCGAGACTCGGCGGATTGAACGCATTGGAATGGTTTCAACTCATTGAGATGCATTATCGCCATCATGTACTCCAGAAAATACGGCTGGAGAACGCTTGGAGAGAAGCACGCGGGTGAGCCCGGAAAGCGATTTGTGCAGCCATCCGATAAAGGATGGCTTTTTGCCTTACCCTAGTAGGGCGCTTCAGTCCTCCCGGAAAGCAAACTGTGACAAGGTAAACTTCCCATCCTTGTAGCTCACATGGGCGTCGATATGGCCGATGGATTGGGGAACAACGGCTTTTTCGAATATGATTTCGGCGCCAAACTGGGCCTTTAATTGTTTGTCCTCGTGGTCAAAACTTACAATGTTGCCAAAGACCAATTGATCTTTGACCTCCCCAAACTCCGGAGATTGGTAATCCTTCAAGCTAACCGAATGGGATGCAGAGTCGATGGAAATTTGGCCGAACAGACTGTCATTCTGCTGGGTCGTCTTGAATTGGACGGCCTTGCCCAGTTGGGCAGCGTATGCTTTGAACACATGATCTTGAAAGTAATCCGGATCAGCAGGGTCTATAGCGATCATATGCAGTTCCTCGACGGACACTCCCGTCCCTGAACCGATATAGAGAATGACTGAAAGCTCCTGTCGGCCGTCACCATCATAATCCTCCACTTGCAAACGGGGTAGAACGCCAGTAGGGGTCATATACATCCAATCCAATTCACGGGTTTTGTCTCCAATGCGAAGGGCAACGCCATTTTCTTCACCGTAAAGGAATATGTTATGGTTCGGAATGGAAGCGATCGGTTCCGCTCTAGAACCGGAATCGGTAGTCGGCGCGGCGGGCGGATTGGAAGACGGCTCAGGGGAAGGCAAAATCATCTCCTGTGTGGAAACAGGCGTAGAAGAAGGTTGAACCTGTTGACTTACACAAGCTGTCAAAAGCGAACTGGCTGCAAGGATCGATGACCAAAACCGGATATGAGCTTTAACTTGCAATATTGCCTCCCCATTTCTCGTTTCATTTCTCCATTAGACGTTCGTGGTTTGGAAAAAGTTCCATAAATACCAAACCTGCCATTACCGACAGCGCGTGAGCTGTAGTATGGAATTACGCTGCATTTATCTTTTTCAGATATAATGAACATAAAGGGTCAGCCAAGTGAGGGATCAGGATGATTAAGATTGGGGCGTTCGCGAAACTGAGCGGGATGACGGTCAAAACTCTGCGTCACTATGATGAGCTGGGCCTGCTAAAGCCTGCTTATGTAGAGGAGAATTCGGGATATCGGTACTATACAGCCGATCAGCTGCTGACCATTCGCCGTATCGAAGGGTTCAAGGAGCAGGGATTGACACTGGAGATGATGCGGCCACTCTTGACCGGCGCGGTTTCCCTGACGGAAGCGGAACGTACGCTGCTGGAGAAGCGGAACGAGCTGGAGTCCCAGATCCAGAAGGCACAGCGGCAGCTTGAAGAGATTGATGAACGGCTTGTATGGATGGAAAAGCATAGGGATGCGGAGGCAGGGAAGTTCTCGCTGCGAAGCGTGGAGCCGGCTCTCGTAGCTTCCGTGCGCCGGATGTTGCCAAAAGGCCAGCTCTGTCTCTTGCTCGATGAGTTGAAGCAGTATGTCCGCTCACAGGGAGAGGATTCGGATCGGGAGTTGACCATCATACAGCACAGGATGGCTGATTCTGATGATGAGCCTTCGGACATCGAGGTAACTATTCCGGTCTCCAAGGTGATCCCTGCTAGCGAAAGTGTGAAGATTTATCAGCTGCCAGGGTTGAAGGACGCAATCGTGTATACCCATCGATGCGATCCGTATCAGAACAGCTGCAAGGCAAATGAGATGCTGCGGTTATGGGCCACTCAAGAAGGCTACCGACAGCTGGAGTCAATCCCGGTCCGGGAGGTGTACCTCACGCCAGACAAGGATATCTATGGACAGCTTCGGATGGCGGAGATGATCTTGCCCATCGAACGGGCTTAAAGAATAGTATCGGAACCCACTTGACCCTCCTCCATAGGGGAGGGTTTATCATGGTATCTACCAATGGATAAGGAGTGGATCTGTATGATAAACAAACGTTTGGAAGGCAAAGTTGCCGTTGTAACAGGAGCCAGCCGGGGGATTGGGAGGGGGATTGCGCTGCGCCTCGCAGCCGAGGGAGCGCTTGTTGCGGTACATTATGGTGTTCGGAGGGATGCGGCGGATGAGACCGTCTCCATGATTGAGGCGGCAGGTGGAACAGCCTTTGCGATTGGGGCAAACTTGGAATCCTTGGACGGTGTTGGCCAGTTTCTTGAAGGGTTGGAAAAGGAGCTTAACCTCCGGTTAGGCAGCAACCAATTTGATATCCTGGTTAACAATGCTGGAATCGGCACATCCTCGCCATTCGAAGAGACACAGGAAGAGGAATTCGATCAGCTGATCGCGGTCAACGTGAAGGCGCCGTTTTTTCTGGTTCAGCAATCACTGGGGCGTTTGCGGGACGGCGGCCGGATTATCAATATTTCATCCGGCGTGACCCGGATTGCCTTCCCGCATATTATGGCCTACAATCTAACCAAAGGTGCCCTCAATACCTTCACCCTGCACCTCGCTCAGCTTCTGGGCCCGCGGGGGATCACCGTGAATGCGGTTATGCCCGGCATCGTCGATACGGACATTAACGCCTCGTGGCTGCATACGCCGGAGGGCCGCAAAAATGCCGAAGGAATGTCTGCACTTGGGCGTGTAGGTGAACCCTCGGATATTGCAGATGTTGTTGCGTTTGTGGCATCGCCGGACGGACGATGGGTAACGGGACAAATGCTGGACGCGACGGGCGGGTCGCATTTGTGAGTGAGGGACTTAATGCAATCTAACCCGGATTTTCGAGTCCCTTCTAAGAACCGTTTTCGCTATTGTAATTTGTTCTTTACAATCAGCCAGTTCATTTGGTAATATATTTCCAATACAAAAGGGCAATGATGAGGACAGTAAATACATGAATTCTTTTACAGAGAGCTCTGGTAGCTGAAAAGGGGCAAAGCGTTCAGTATCGAAAAAAGCCTCTGAGCCGCACATTGGAACCACATGTTTTGTGGGGATGGTGTGACAGGAGCTCCTGTTACAGAGCTAGAGTATAAGCATTCTAAGGAATGTCGTACTTGAAGAGGCTGATACGGAGACCTATCGGCAAACCTGGGTGGTACCACGAGGAATTCAAATCTCGTCCCTGAGACTAACAGTCTTGGGGGTGGGATTTTTTTATTTGCTTTAGGTGAATGAGTGGTTAAATTCAGACCTGAGGAGATGAACTATGGACAGAGTAGAAATCGTAAGAAAATTTTATGATGAAACTGTAAACTACGAGTGGAATCGTCTTGAACGACACCAAGTTGAATTTGAGATTAGCAAACGTTTTATGACTCGGCATGTCAAACCGCATGACAAGGTACTGGATCTTGGAGGGGGGCCGGGAAAATACTCACTTTATCTTTCGAAAAGGGGCTGCCAAGTGACTTTAGCCGATCTCTCCCAGAACAACGTAGACTTTGCTCTTAATAAGGCGAAGGAGCTTGGATTACCTCTGGAAGCTTTGCGTGCCGATTGTCGGGATTTATCATCTCTTGAAGATGAATTCTACGATCATGTTCTTTGCATGGGTCCTATGTATCATTTGCAAGATGAAAGCGACAGGGTAATAACAGTTAATCAATGTTTGAAGAAATTGAAGCCAAACGGTACGTTATTTGTATCCTTTGTTTCTTCTTACTCTTTTGTGTGGGACTATCTTATCAGAGATCCGAGATTAATTCTGAATGAAGAGATGCGTTCCCAGATCAATACAGTTGTTGACGATGTAAGCTATATTGGTCGGGGATTCTCAGAAAATTTTTTCATTCGACCCAAAGACGTGCTTCCTTTTTTTCAATCATTCTGTTTGGAGAAGCTGCATCTACTTAATTGTGAGAGCTTCTTGTACTTAAGAGAGGCAGATTTGCTTAACCAGGACCCGAAAGTCGTGTCGGCTTGGATTGACTTAGCCGAGCAAGTATGTGAGCGTGAGGAATTCCTAAGTCTTGCGGAGCATCTCATGTACATTGGGCGTAAAGGGAAATAGTGATTCTGTTAGAAACTACCTTTGAAACAATGTATGTAAATATAGAAACCACCTTAGACTGTTTAATTAGCTGTCTCGAAGAAAAAAACACTCTTATTTCTAAGCACCGTGTGGGCGTCATCCCATAGGTTTCTTGTCAGGCAAATACGCAGCAGCTATATGTTAAGGTTTTCGTCATTATGGGCCCATCAGCTTCATGGCTACGTCGTATTTGCTCATTCTGTTACCACTTTTAGTGTAATAGGGCTTATATTATGAAGCTTATCCATGTAAAATCTTATTGAATGTGAAGAAAACAGCCCCACGAGTATAAAGGAGAATAAACTTATGGAAGTAACCGCGGAGCAAGTGTCGGAATGGATGGTCAAGGAAATAAGGTTTAGGGGATCCCTATACCAGGCCGATGCGATTGAATATGTGAAGACCAATTTTGGTGAGCAATTCGTATTCGTGAATGAGAATGGAAATGCGTCGTTGTCCAAAGAAGTGAAAAAGGCTTTCCGCAAGCTCCATGGCGGCCGAATTGCCTGGGACCGGGACGGCTTCTTTTGGGCATGGACCTAGGTTCTTCTAAGGCGCAGGAATGACTTTTTCGTGCAGCAAATGCAAGGCCCTTATTCTCTGTCTGCAATACAATTGATCTCGAAGGGAGGGAATCCGATGGACTGGTTGGAGAGAATGAACAGCGTTATGGAGTACATCGAGGCAAACCTGGATGATGATATCTCCTATGAGAAAATAGCGCAGCTGGCCTGCTGCTCTACGTATCATTTTCAACGTATGTTTCCGTTTATTACGGGAATCACCTTGTCGGAGTATATCCGGCGCAGACGGTTGACGTTGGCGGCGTTTGAGCTGCAGACGACCAAGGCGAAGGTGATTGATGTCGCGGTGAAATACGGATATGATTCGCCGGAGGCGTTTGCACGGGCGTTTAAGAATCTCCATGGGGTGATGCCGGTATCTGCGCGCGATACGGGCGTTTCTCTGAAGGCCTATCCCCGGATGTCCTTCCATATCTCAATTAAAGGGGATGTCGAGATGGAGTACCGGATTGAACCAAGAGGGTCTTTTGAGCTGTTCGGTGTATATGGTGTAATGAGCCAGAGCATGGAAGCAGCATTTCGGGAAGTACCCCAGTTCCGCAAACAATGTGATGATGATGGCAGTGTTGATGTTTTGAACGGGACTTTAGGTCGTTTTAGTGATACCAACCTGCATGCTGCCTTATTTGATCATACCAAAGAATCGTTCAAGTATATGATCGGCTACCATTTGCCCAAAGGGCTTGAAATTCCGGAGAGGTTTACCACTCTTTCGATTCCGGCATCAACCTGGGCCATCTTCCCGGAGCCGCAATGTGATTTGCAAAAGCTATGGAGACGCATCTATACCGAGTGGTTTCCGACATCGGACTACGAGCAGGTGGAGGGGCCCTGTTTGGAAATGTATTACGGCATGGTCGAGAATACCACTGGGGAGATATGGATTCCCGTCAGGAAAAAGTAAGGATTATATGGATAGGTAAAAATACGGGCCATCCTATGGGATGGCTCTTAGTTGTGGACGGAAAGATCAGAGCTAGACATTTCTTACCACCGTGATATAATACGGTTAAATAAATTTTACCGTCTGGAGAAATATAAAATGGAACAAGTAATGCTGATTACAAACAGGGATCAATTAAAGATCATTAGTGATCCTCTGCGAGTGAAAATCCTGATGTTATTAATTGAAAAAGAGCATACGGGTCAACACATATCTGAGGTGTTGGATATTTCCCGTGCGAACATTCACTATCATCTAAAGGCGCTGGAGAAGGTCGGTTTCATTGAGTTAAAGAGGACAGAAGAGAAAAACGGGATTATTCAGAAATTCTACAGAGCCGTTGCCAAATCTTATCTGCCAGGGGAAAACCTGTTTCCTTATGCGGAAGAAATTAGTTCGGCCAATAGAGTAGCCCTATTAAACACGATGGACCGAGTAAAGGAACGACTGATCAACGCCCCGGATCATGCCTTTTACGATTTTAATTCTTTGGTTCCTATCATGATTCAAAGCGAGATGAAGCTCACAAAAGAGAAGTTCGATTTCATATCCCAAAAAATAAATGACTTATACACGGAATTAGATGAAGTAGAAAAAACAAGTCAAGACGATCCAAACGCCAAATGGTATTATTTTGGAAACTTCGGCTTTGAAATTAAAGACCCATTTTTTAGACTAAAAGACTAATTTTTTTTGCCACAACGGTTAAATATTTTTACTCGGTAAAATAAATTAAATATATAGGAGGAACAAGAATGAAGCTTTTAAAAAATGTTAATTTCACTACATTATTCTTTGGAAGAATGGTAACCAATATTGGGGATAGCTTATACACGATTGCAGCCATGTGGTTAGTGTATGAACTGGGCGGATCTACTTTTTATACAGGGTTAGCTGGGTTTTTGACGATGATGCCCCGGTTATTTCAGTTCCTAACAGGCCCGGTTGTCGATAAATATCCGCTAAAAAAAATTCTGGTCATCACACAGGGAATACAATTCATTTTCATTTTATCCATTCTAGTGGTATACGCTGCAGGTTTTCTGAATGTGTTTATCCTTCTTGTCATCATGCCGATCATTACCTCTGTCAATCAATTTGTTTACCCTGCGCAAACGGCTTCCTTGCCCAGAATTGTCGAGAAAGATCAATTAGTCCAAGCCAATTCATTATTTTCCTTTGCCTATCAAGGAATAGATATTATATCTACCAGCCTCGGCGGGATCCTGATCGCCTTGATGGGTGTTATGACCCTTTATATTGTAGATACCGTAACCTTTTTAATCGCGCTTCTATTATTTTCGTCATTAAAAATTCCACATCAGGTTGATTTCGAACAGAATGAAGGTAAAAATAAAGAGGTCAGAAGTATAAAATTTCAGTTGAAGCAATATACGGGTAGTTTAAAAGAAGGGTATCTCTTTGTAAAAGGCTCCATTATTTCGAAATTCTTTTATGGCTCTGTTGCTGCTAATTTTTCGTTTGGAATAGCATTAGCGGTGTTGCCTGCTTATTCGAATGACCGGGGAGGCCCCGAACTTTATGGTTATTTCCTGGCAGCATTTTCTGCCGGTTTTTTAATGGGTGCTTTTGTATCCAATTTGTTGAAGATATTGCCGTTTGGCAAAACGGTTGTGTTCTCTTTCTTTTTAAGTGCTCTTTTATGGATCAGTTCTGTTTTTGTACCATCAAGCATTTTATCAATTATTATTTTTACGTTGGCGTTAGTTCCATTGGGCGCAGCGGAAGTGACAATGGCTGCTGTTGGACAACAGATTATCCCGCAGCGGTTTTTAGCAAGGACATTTTCGCTCATCTCCAGCATCTCTGCTTCCGCAATGCCATTAGGATCCTTGTTAGGCGGATATCTCGGGACAATTGTGAATCCTTCTATTACATTTGTTGTAGGAAGCTTAGGTATGCTGACCGTTTCTTTAGTCTGGTTTGTTATTCCCCAGCTGCGCCGCATCCCTAAGGTTGACGATATAAAACCAGAGGATTATATAGCTGTTATTCAGGAGCTGGCCCAAAGATAAAGGAGAAAGATAATGAATACAAAGCAACGTAAAGTTATGTTAGCCCTCACCCTATCCTATACCGTGTCGATTCTTTATTTTATCTTTTTCGCGTTCGGAAGAGCGGATACTATAAACCGCGGGACAGGGTATACCTTTTTATGGGTGCCGGATGGTTTTTTTAGGGTGCCGGGTTTATCGGATCTGCTCCATCCTACGCTGATGGATGCTGTAAGCTTGGGAAACATCGCGGCCTTCATCCCTTTTGGCATCTTGATTCCGTTGTTATATCGGACCGGCTTTATTCGGTTTATGATCCTATTTATCCTGTCTATCCTGGTGGTGGAAACCGGTCAGGCCCTCACCTTGCTGGGCAGCTTCGATATCAATGATGTGATTCAAAATTCATCGGGCGCAGCCATCGGATTCGGGGCATACCGCATTGGATTTCGTACCAATAAGCTCTGGACCAACATAGCGGCAGCGGGCATCTCCGCTCTTGTCCTGTTCATGGGGATTTGGGGGAGCTTGGGGATTGCCGATAAGGTGTTTACGAAGGAATTAGCCCCTTTTGTGGCAATCAACGATCTGCAGAGCAGCAGTGAAGGCTCGCCACCGCAGGGAATCCGGCAGGACAGCTTCCAAATTAGCGGACAAACGGTAGAGCCCCAGTTTAATGTGTATAGCGCCGAGGATAAAACTACGGTAACGTACACGTACTCACTAGGCAAAAGAGAGCTTTATTTCATCCTGAACTATGGGATTCCCGATCAAGAGGAACCTCGCGGGAGTCTGCGTATATCCGCCGATGGGCAGGAGTACCTGTCTGTATCAGCAGAGGATCAAAGTGATGAGCTTGGCACGTCCTCTATCTATCTTCAAGGGGCTAAGGAGCTCACCATCACCCTTGATGGGAATATGAAAATGTGGGATGTGGGAATCAGGGAAATGAAGTATGCTTGGAATTGATAAAATGGTGGTGATCGGAGATCAAAATGCCTATCGGAAACATAATGGATATGATGGTGCCCATAGAAGGTGGGACCGTTGAATTAAGGGATTATATAAATACGAATAAATGGCTTAGTTCGGATTACACGTTATCAGACCCTGGAAGGGGAACGGATAAGAAGGTCGTCATATGGTCGGAAACGATAGACCCTTTCTACGTCATGAAGTATCCGGTCACCCAGCAGCTGTACCATTTTGTCATGCATGGAGAAGAAAGAGCAATTCACATGAAGAACTTGCCCGTTACGGAGGTATCATGGATAGATTCCGTTGTCTTTTGCAACAAATTGTCCAGAATGCTTGGCAGAACGGAGTGCTACACCATCACCAATGAAAGTGAGAATACTGTATTTAATAAAAAAGCGGATGGCTTTCGATTATTAACGGACGCTGAATGGCAGTATGCGTGCAAAGCGGGGACCACGGGATACCGGTATGAAAGCATCGATCAAATCGCATGGTATCAAAACAATTCCAATGGGTCAGCACAACAAGTCGGGCAGCTGCTTCCTAATCCATGGGGGCTTTACGATATGCTGGGGAATGTGTGGGAGTGGTGCTGGGATCTGTATGATACGAATCGGTATGGCAACTATAGGGTCTTCCGGGGCGGAAGCTGGGCTGAGGTTGAAAACAACTGTGGTTCTACGATGAGAAGGAAAAGCATGCCTGACTTTAAGATAGATGACCTTGGCTTTAGAATCGCATGCGCCAAGGATATATCGCATAGCTAAACGGGCAGGGTGGTGCACATATGTCTATTCCTATCATAACCACGAAACTGTATATCCCTGCGCCTCGAACGGATTCGGTTCCCCGTACGGGATTGACCGGAAGGCTCAATAAGGGCTTATACCGCAAGGCGACCCTGATCTCCGCGCCTGCAGGCTATGGCAAAACGACGTTAGTCTGTGAATGGCTCGCCGGCTGCGGGCGGCCTGCCGCCTGGCTGTCGCTGGAGGAAGGGGACCAGGAGGTTATCCGTTTTTTGACCTATATGATCTGCTCCTTGCAGACGCTGAAGACGGATATAGGAGAAGGCGTTCTCACCGTACTTCAGAATCCCCCTTATCCACCAATCGAGTCCATTTTAACCGCACTTCTTAATGAGCTCGCAGCCCTTCCAACTCCTTTCCTGCTTATTCTTGACGATTACCATGCGGCAAAATCGAAGCCGGTAGAGGATGCCGTCCGTTTTTTGCTTGACCATCTTCCCGTTCAGATGCATCTTGTGATGACGACCCGTGAGGACCCCGGTATTCCATTGGCCCGAATGCGGGCACAGGATCAATTGACCGAGCTGCGGGCCGCGGATTTGAAATTTACGCTATCCGAATCCGAGGATTTTTTGAACCGTATCAGGGGTCTTAATCTCTCCAAGGATCAAATCATTTCGTTGGAATCGCGCACCGAAGGCTGGGCCGCGGGTATGCATCTGGCGGCGATCTCTATCCAGGGAGCTCAGGATGCCGATGGGCGCGTTCCTTCTTTTGCAGGCCACCATCCTTTTGTGCTGGACTATCTGGTAGAAGAGGTCCTGCAGCGACAACCCGATGCTGTGCAGACCTTTTTGCTGCGAACCTCCATCCTCGACCGTTTGTGCGGGTCTCTGTGTGATGCGGTTGTACTGGATCCCGCCATTTGCGGTAAGAAAACATTACTGGATCTGGAACGTAACAATTTATTTATCGTTCCTTTGGATAATGAACGCAGATGGTTTCGCTACCATCATTTGTTTGTGGAGCTACTCCGCAAACGGCTGCGGGAAAGCTTCAATGATAGCCACATAGAGGAATTGCATAGACGGGCAAGTGAGTGGTATGAACACAATGGCTTCGAAATCGAAGCGTTCAGCCATGCCGTGGAATGCCAAGACATAGATCGCTCCGCACGCCTGCTGGAAGGTAACGGAATGCCGCTGCATCTCCGCGGGGCTGCAGGTATTTCGCTGAGCTGGCTGGAATCATTGCCCGCTAAGGAATTGGATGCCAGACCCGCGTTATGGGTCATGTATGGTTCCGTTCTGCTGCTTGCGGGCAGGCTGACGGGCGTCGAGCAGAAGCTCCGCGCGGCAGAGATCGCTCTGGCAGGTGCAGAGCAGGACATCAACGTCAGGAACCTTATCGGACTGATTGCGGCGACCCGGGCAACTTTGGCATCATTGGTGCTAACCGGCCATTCTGAAGGTGCGGAACGAACCTTACAAACATTCGAAGTGGATATGCTAAGTACGGCTCAGAGCGATAAGACCGATGAGCTTGTCGGCCGGATTGCACCTGTAAACCATGGATGGAGAGGCGGCAATCATGACGTTGAAACGGTGATTGTCCAATCCCGCCGAGCGCAGGCGTACCTGCGGCCGGATAATATCCCTGTCCGGACGGCAGCCGCTTGGATGCTAGGCGTTGCGCTTCAGCGGCTCGGAGCTTACGCCGATGCCCGGGAGGCTTATCACGAGGTTATAACGAATAGCCTGAGCATGAGGCATGAACTGATGGCGGTAATGGCTTTGATTGGGCTGGGTCAAATAGAGGAGGCTGAGGATCGGATCAGTTCCGCGGCGGAATGTTACCAAGAGGCACTGCGTCTGGGCGGTGATCTGCCGCATCCAGCTCTCCATGAAGCGAAGCTCGGTCTGGAGCGGGTTCATCATAACGGGATAAAGAGCAGCAGCCTGATCGAACCGCTAAGCCAGCGTGAAATGGAGGTTCTGGAGCTTATCGCCAAGGGATTATCCAACAAAGAAATTGGCGAGAAGCTGTTTTTGGCTTTGGATACGGTTAAAGGATACAATCGCAGGATTTATGAAAAGCTCCAGGTCCATAGACGAACGGAAGCTATCGCCCGTGCCGCAGCATTGAATTTGTTGCCGAACACTCCCAAATCACACTAAAGTGTCTACAAGCCGCCTCCCTCTTCGAGCTATACTGCTTATAAAAATAGCCAAGAGAAGAGGAGATAAATATGAAGAAAAGTGCACGAGTGGCTGGCGCATTGTTTTTGGTGTCGACAGGTGCCTATATGCTGGGAAGCGGGCTTCTGAACCCAGTTTTACATCGCCCGGATTTTCTTTCCAATCTGTATACGGATCGAACAAACGTGATGCTGGGATGGTTTTTGGAATGGATCAATGCCATGGCGGTCTTGGGGATTGCCATGCTGTTGTACCCCATTTTGAAGAGGCATAACGAAGCATTTGCGCTAGGGTACTTCGGATCCCGGGTGATAGAATCTGTACTCTTGATCCTGAGTGCAATCGGCCCGTTCGTACTAATCGCACTAAGTCATGATTATATCTCCATGAGTACCGCCCAGGATCCAGCTATGGAGTGGTTAGGACAAATAGTGCTGGACTTGCGGGCTGTGCTCTTTCAGACCGCCATGCTTGTGCTCAGCTTGGGAAGCTTGCTGCTTTGTCATGTACTGTACCGGGCCAGGTTGATCCCCAGGTTGTTATCCGTCATCGGCTTTATCGGGTATACGGCATTGTTGGCAAACAGCTGTCTGGCCATCCTCGGTTACGAAACCGGATCTGTATTGTACATTCCGGGAGCGCTCTTCGAAATTGCATTTCCCGTTTGGCTGCTGGTTAAGGGATTCGATGTTCGTATATTGAAAAGTTCCACGGAATAGACATGGATGACCATAATGGATAGAATATAACCTGGACATGAAAACAATCGTTATTCGTTGTTACTTAAAATAAAAGGGGTTACCTGATGAGTGAGCAAGGCTTTACGGAGTATAAATTAAGTGAGGACATTACCCGTTCCTTAGAAAATATGGGATTCCATGAACCCACGGAGGTTCAACGCAAGGTCATTCCTTTGGCGCTGGAGAGAAAGGATATGACCGTTAAGTCTCACACGGGAAGCGGGAAAACCGCGGCTTACGGCATACCGATCTGCGAGCTGCTGGAATGGGATGAGAACCGGCCTCAGGCCCTGATTCTAACACCAACCCGCGAGCTTGCCGACCAGGTGAAGCAGGATATCATGAATATCGGCAGACATAAACGGATTAAGGCAGCCGCTGTTTACGGGAAGCAGCCCTTTGCCCGGCAGAAGGTGCAGCTGCAGCAGAGAAACCATGTCATCGTGGGCACACCGGGGCGGTTAATCGATCATATTGAGAAGCAGACCATCGACTTGGAGCAAATCCGGTTCCTGGTCATTGATGAAGCCGATGAAATGCTGAACATGGGCTTTATTGAGCATGTGGAGCGGATTATCCGCACGCTGCCTCTGGATCGTATGACCATGCTGTTCTCCGCGACGCTGCCCAAGGACGTGAAGAATCTTTGCCATAAATATATGAACCAGCCCTTGGACATAGAGGTGCAAACCGAGGCCAAGACGGTAAGCCAAATCGAGCATTCGATTTATTCCGTCAGGGACGACAACAAGCTGAAATTGCTTCGGGATGTCACTGTTGTCGAGAACCCGGATAGCTGCATTATCTTTTGCCGGACACAGGTTCGGGTTGAGGTCGTATTCGAGGAATTGGCCAAGGCGGGCTACCCCTGCGGCAGAATTCATGGCGGAATGGAGCAGGAAGACCGCTCGGAGATGATGAACGCCTTCAAACAAGGGGAGTTTCGTTATCTGATTGCCACCGATGTCGCCGCGAGAGGGATCGATATCGAGAACATCAGCCATGTGATCAACTATGATTTTCCGCAGGAGCACGAAAGCTATGTCCATCGGACCGGCCGGACGGGAAGAGCCGGGCATTCGGGGAAAGCCATCTCCTTCGCCACATCCACCGACGACAAGTTCGTTATCAATGTGGAGCGGTTTATCGGCTTCGAGCTTCAGCAAAGAAACAAACCCACCAAAGAAGACATTGCACGAACCAGCCCGGCTTTCGAGGCCAAGATCAGGAATCAGCGGGCCGCCATGAAGGACCGGAGCTCCCGTATGGATCAGGGCGTGCTGAAGCTGTATTTTAACGGCGGGAAGAAAAAGAAGATCAGAGCGGTGGATTTCGTCGGCACGATTGCCAAGATCGAAGGGGTAACGGCAGACGATATCGGGATTATCACCATCGAGGATAATGCCTCCTATGTGGATATCCTCAATGGTAAAGGCCAGCTCGTTCTTCATAGGATGAAGGATACCACGGTCAAGGGAAAGCTGCTGAAGGTACATGTGGCAAATCGGAAATAAGGCGTTCGTTTTTCGATTAGGCGATCTGGTCGACAGAACGGTGCTTCTATGATAGGGTAGAGGTATCCCATAGGTGTCCATAGGCATTCTGCTCTTCCGAGCAGGGTGCTTTACTTTATGATGGGAGCTTTATCTATTAAATGGAAAATAATCTGATGGTATGTGGAGGTGGTGATGCTATGTTCCTCTCTTTAGCCCCAACAGGGGGAAATGGAGTGATGGTAAACGGTATGACAATATCAATTCATGAAGAGGAGAGAACACAGCATGGCCATTAGTTTCCAAGCAGAAGCCCGCATCCCGTTAAATACATCCCAACTTCGCAATTTGCGCCAATCCGGGCGTTTGCCGGGTATTGTTTTCGGCAGGAATACCGAGAACCAGATGGTTCATATTTCCGCGATTCAATTCAAAAAATGGTTGCGGCAAAGTGCTGCGGGGTTTATTAAGCTGCAATTTGAAGAAAAGGAAGCCTTAACTGTACTGCTGGAGGACCTGCAGCGTCATCCGGTTACAGGCGAGGTGATCCATGTGGATTTCCAGCAGGTGCAGACCCATGAGATCCTGCGCACCAAAATTCCCGTTAAGTTCAAGGGGACCCCGGTCGGAACGAAAGAAGGCGGGGTTGTGCAAATTCAATTGGCCTCTATTGAGGTGGAGGCGTTGCCGGATCATTTGCCAACGTGGGTTGAATTTGATGTGAGCGGCATGGGGGTTGGAGAAACCTTACATGTTAGGGATGCCGTATTCTCCCCTGAGGTAGCGGTGATTTCCGAGGCTAATGAATCCCTTCTGTCTGTTGTGAAGCCTTAACGATTCCATAGAAGAGAGCAGCGGTACGGGCGATGACCTGTACCGCTTTTTTGGCTTTTTACAGGTGAAGTTTTTAAATTTTGATCCAGGTCAAAGGAACCTCACCGAATACCCCCTATACTGAAATCAGCAAGAAGATCATGCACATCCTAAGGGGGATTCACAAATGACTACAGCGACAATTACCACTTTCCAATTAGAGCAGCTTACCTGCCCCAGCTGTATCAAGAAAATTGAAGCGGCGCTAACCAACCAAGAGGGGGTAACCGAGGTAAAGGTCCTTTTCACCTCCAGCAAGGTCAAGGTGAGTCACCATGATCCTGTCACCGCTGCCGGTCTCGGTAAAGTCATCACGGATCTGGGTTTTCAAATTCTACGTACACAGTAAGGGGGTAAGCATCATGTCCAGAAGGAAAAAGGAAAGGATTATCCTGACGGCCGGGCTGCTTATCGCCATATCTTTTTTACTAAAGATAGGGGACAGGCTCGGTTTAGTCTCGGATCTTCTCATGATTGCAGCCGCACTCACCGCAGGCTATCCGATTATGAAGAATGCCATCCAAGCCATACGTTACCGCATAGTGGGGATTGAAGCGCTTGTGACCATCGCCGTCACCGGGGCTATCCTCATCCAGGAATACTGGGAGGCCGCAGCCGTGACCTTCCTGTTTATGCTCGGCTCCTATCTGGAAGCGAGGGCGATTGAACGAACCCGGTCTTCATTGAAGTCGTTAATGGCGTTGGTTCCTGCCACCTCTTCGATTATACGTGATGGAATAGAGGTTAAGGTGCCATCGGATGAGGTGCGGGAAGGGGATCTGGTTCTGGTCCGTCCCGGCGAAAGCATCCCGGTGGATGGTACGGTTCTCAAGGGAAAGGCGACCATCAATCAAGCGGCTATTACAGGGGAATCTGTTCCGGTCAGCCGGGATAAGGATGCGAAGGTGTTCAGCGGTACTGTCATTGAGCATGGGTACTTGGAGATTATTGCGGAGAAGGTGGGCGGCGACACAACCTTTGCCCGGATTCTCCATATGGTGGAGGAAGCTCAGGAATCGAAGGCACCTACTCAGAAATTCATTGAGAAATTCGCCCGGTTCTATACGCCAGCTATTTTCGGATTAGCGATTATCGTGTACCTCTTGACCAGAGATATTGAATTAACCCTGACCTTATTGGTGATTGCTTGCCCAGGGGCCATGGTGATCTCGGCTCCGGTGTCCATCGTAGCGGGGATCGGCAACGGGGCGAGGAACGGTATTTTATATAAAGGTGGCGACACGTTGGAAAAGGCAGGCAAGGTTCAAGTGGCCGCCTTTGACAAAACAGGCACACTCACCATCGGCAAACCGCAGGTTACACGCATACATGTGTTGGACGGGAATGAGGATAATCTCTTGCAGATGGCAGCACGGGCCGAATATCTATCCGAGCATCATCTGGCCAGCGCCATTGTGGCAGAGGCTTCGTCGAGATTCGCCTCAGCGGTTATTCCCGCAGAACAGTTCCGGTCATTGCCAGGCAAGGGGGTAGAGGCCACCGTTGAAGGAAGGAAGCTGTATATTGGCAACCGCAGGTTAATGGCGGACTGCAGCATTCCATATGACCAAGAGGTAACTCGCTATGTATCGCTAGAAGAGGATCGGGCACAGACGGTTGTTTTTGTCGCGGATGAGGAACGGGTGCTGGGGTTAATCTCGATTGCAGACGTCTTACGGGACGAAGCCTATGAGCTTGTTCATGCGCTTAAAAAATCCGGTGTGCAACAGGTTGTGATGTTAACCGGCGATAATGAACGGACTGCTGCCGCGGTAGCCCGTGAGCTGGGGATCGATCAGTATTATGCGGAGCTGCTGCCGGAGGATAAGGTCCGGATCCTCCGCGATCTGCAGAACCAGTATACCGTTGCCATGATCGGCGATGGTGTGAATGATGCTCCCGCTTTGGCTGTTGCCGATGTAGGCATTGCAATGGGCGGGTCGGGCACGGATGCCGCTATCGAAACCGCCGATGTGGTGCTCATGTCGGACCGTCTGTCCAACCTTCCGTACGCCTTGGGATTAAGCCATGCTACAATGAAGAATATGAGGCAAAATATTACCTTCGCGGTTGTCGTCGTATTGATCCTGTTAATCGGAGTATTAACCGGTAGTGTATTCATGGCCTCCGGCATGCTCGTGCATGAATTAAGTGTATTGGCCGTGATTATGAATGCGGTTTGGTTAACACGCTACCGTGGAAGAAAGACGAAGCCAACTATATTCACCAGGAATAGAGGGATTCCCAATGGCATGCAATCATCATCCGGCCAATAAGGCGAAGGCAGCAGACCCGTCTCCAGCCTTGTGCATCAACAATGTGCCGATTCTGGACATTTTATCCGTGGAAGAGAAGCGGGAGGTTATGGGTGCCTCCATCAGCAAGCAATATACAAAAGGGGAGGTACTATTCTCTCCGGGGCACTCGTCCGCGAATCTATGGATTGTCCATCGGGGGAGCGTGAAGATATCCCGTTTCTCTCCCTCCGGCAAGGAGCAGATTGTGCGTATTCTTCAGCCCGGTGATTTCACAGGGGAGCTGTCCTTATTCAGCCATACGGTATTAACGGACACCGCGGAGGCATTGGAGACGACGGAGATCTGCCTGATTCAGGGTAAGGTGATCAATGACCTCATGCTGCGGACTCCTCAGATCGCGATCAAGTTCCTGGAGAAGTATACCGAGCGTATTGAATCCGCAGAGGCCAAATTGGAGCAGCTTACCCTATATGATGTTGAGCAGCGGCTCGCCAGGACTTTATTGGAGATGCTGCACCATCAGCAAAAGGGTCAAACCAAGGATAACGCAATCCTGCTGCCTGTCAGCAAAAAGGACCTGGCGGTGATGATCGGGACCACACAGGAAAGCCTCAGCCGCAAGCTGGCCCTGTTTCAGGAGCAGGGTTGGATTAAGCTCGTTGGCCAACGGCAAATCATCATTGTGGATGAGACCGCTCTTGCCCAGCTTGAATGAATTCTTACACCCATACCCCCGCTAAACGATGAATTCCCCGCTCAATCGACGCTTCGTCTACCTTGGCAAACCCCAGCACCCATCCCTTCCGGCTGCTCTCCAGACAATAGGGCCGCAGCGGGTATACCCGTATGCCCTGCTGCAGGGCCAGTGCAGTTGCTGCCTCTTCGTCGCAGGATGCCTCCGCTTCAAGCAGCACATGCAAGCCTGTTTCTGCTCCGCTTAGAGTGAAACATTCCCCTAACCCGCTGGCCGCAATGGCCTTGGTTATGGCTTCGTGCCTCCGCCGGTACACGTTCCGGACCCTTCTCATATGCCGCATAAAATGCCCCTGCTTGATAAAGTGGGTCAGCGTGAGCTGATCCATCACGGGAAGCTGGCGGTAGGTTAGCTCCTGGACCCGGGCCAGCTGGGCGATGGCCTCTGCCGATCCCACAATCGCCGATATCCGAATACCCGGAGCAATCATTTTGGAGAAGCTCATGAGATACAAGGTACTCGCTGCTGCCTGGCTGAAGAGGGTCGGGAGCGGGTCTCCCCGATACCGGAACTCACTGTCATAGTCGTCCTCAATGATCCACATTTGGTCTTGTACAGCCTTATGCAGTAATTGCTGCCTGCGCGGCTCCGACATCACGGACCCTACTGCGCATTGGTGCGAAGGGGTTACAAACACCAGCTTGGACCGGGGGTCGACACGCTCCACTACAAGCCCTTGGGCATCCACGGGAACAGGCACTACCTGCATCCGCCGGTATTTCATGGCCATCCAGGCTGCGGGAAAGCCGGGATCCTCCAACGAGACCGTATCCCCTTCGGATAACAGCGCTTGGGCGATCAAGTCAAGGCTATGCTGGGCGCCTGAGGTCAGAAGAATCTGATCGGTCCCGATCCGGATGCCCCGCTCCAGCAATAAATAACGCTGGATTTGCCCGCGAAGCGCCGGAAGGCCATACGGATCACCGTATTTCCAATCCGACAGGGACATGGCAGAGGAAGCATGGAGGAGCGACTGCCTCCAGTTTTTTTGGAATTGTTCATCCAGATAAGGCTCGTGCGGGGTAAAATCAATCTCCGTCTCCCGGTGCTGCTTGCCTCTGAACCAATCATGCAGTTGATCCACGGCTGAATGCAGCAGAGGCAAGGAGGGCGGGACGGGCCCCAGGGCAGTTGGGACTTTGGCAGGCTCCACGATGGGATTCCAGCGGCTCACCCGTGTTCCGCCCCGACCGGAGGTCACGGTATATCCTCTGCTGAGCAATTCCTCATAGACGATCTGGATGGTGGAACGGGAAACCCCCACCTGCTGCGCAAGCTCGCGGGAAGGAATCAGCAATTCCCCCGGAGCCCATATCCCGCTGGTGATATGTTGAATCGCCTGATTCAGCAATTGCTGCCAAATTGGAGTTTTATCCTGGCGGTTTACTTTCATCATAAGGCATCTCTCCTGACTCGTGGTTTCATCAAATCTGCATATTATGGATTGCTCTAAACTGCAACGTTTGGATATTTTCGTACAATCCATTCATTGCTATACTACCGTAATAACGCAGATATGATAAGGAGGAATTTCCGTATGAAGCCAGTCCGTTACAAGGTTAGAGAGTGTAAGGATGAAGAGAAGATTGAAGCCTTTCTGAGACAGGCGAGAATCGGGTATCTGGGATTGGCGGATGGCAACCATCCCTATGTTGTACCGCTTAACTATGTATGGATGGACGGGAGGCTGTATTTTCACGGGGCCGGAGATGGAAGGCGCAATCAGGTGATGCAGGATAATCCGGAGGTGTGTTTCACTGTATGCGAGGAGTATGGAACCATCACCAATCCGGTGCCTGCCAAAACGGATACAGCCTATATGAGTGTGATGCTATTCGGGCAGGCGGAGCCGATTACAGATTTGGATGAAGCCACCCGTGTCCTTCAGGAAATGATGAATAAATATGTGCCCGGTTATTACGACCGGCCCTTGTCCAAGCAGCATGTGGACAAATACAGATCGGCGGTATACGGCGGACCGGTTCAGGTATGCCGGATGATTCCGCGTTCGATTACAGCCAAGGAAAACCCCGTCGAAGCAGAGAGCATGTACCGGGCAGACGGGAATGAGGGAAGCCACTAATCTAACGAATCTCAGCAACGTTATTTTGCCCGGTTCGCCCCGGTTAGTGTTCTAACGAATCTGTGGAGGGTTATTCATGGAAACAGGCTCAAATTAGAGCAGCGGGCGGGAGATAGGGCGGCTCACATTCGTTAGGTGTCCGAATCCGCCATTCTTTCCGAAATAAGGCCTCTGATATTCGTTAGAAATTGGGCAGGGATGTACACACATGTCCTGGCGGAGACCGCAGAGCGGTCTCTTTTTTAATGCCCGGAGAAATGCCCAATCACGCGCCTCCGCACCTTTTTTACGATACAATATGTATAAAACCATGGAGAGGATGATTCCCATGACCTCCGATAACCAAGCGTACCCGCCAGCCTTAATTTCGGAAGAGGGCCATTATTCCCTTGATCTTACCGGTCCTGGCAGCCATATTCTTGTGATTCGCCGTGGCGTAGGCAGCCTGTCCATCGGACCGCCGGAATTGGGAAATAAAGCAGATCTTCATGTGGCCCCGGATGAGCCCATCCAATGGTCCGTCTTCGATCCCTTCGCTACACCGGCAGGTTCACCCTGGCCGCGGCACCTTACGTATACAGGAAATGACAGCGGGTTCCTGGAATGGGCGCAGAAGCGTCCCATTGAGCAGATGAACTGGAAGCCCCTTCTGTCTGCGGATGTGAAGCTGGACGCCAGTCTGTCCAGGATGCACGGATTCTTTATCGAGCTCCGTTCATCCGCCTCTGGTAGTTTAAGCCTGAAGCTTCCCAACGGGCTTTACCATCTTACTGTGTCCGGTGAACTGTCCCGGTTTGTAGCTGCAGGCGCGCTGCCGTCTATGCTGGTTTTGGCGCCGTCCACCAGCCGGCGCAAGACGGACCCTCCTCTTCAGCTGCCCGAGATGGGTGAATTGCAGGGGGTGACAAGCTTGACGCTGCAGGGCTCATCCTTGGGACAGCCGATTTCGTTGAACAGTCTGGACCGGTTTCCCCATTTGGACTCCCTGAGCTTGTGGGGGAACTTCTGCCACATGGACGCCCTGGCCCGCCATCCCCGGCTGCGGAACCTGGAGCTGCGCTTCATACCGGAGTTGGGGGACTTGCCCCCGTTGGATACATGGCCTCTATTGGACAGGTTTATTGCGTACAATGTGGAGGAGGCCGGGGGCAAACGCTTAAGACAACAAATGAAGGCGCGAGCGAAAAGCCGCCCGTGGAGCGATTATGCCTCTGTCAGCCAATTGCGGAAGCCGGAATGGTGGGCTACCGAATTCGGCCGCCCCTTCGCATCCTGGCCTAAACGTCTGGCCAGGCTGGCCAACGAAGCCTACACCCTGGCCCAGGCATCCATGGCAGAAGCCCGCAGCATGGCTGAGGCGGAGGCCATCCTCACCGCATTCACCCGGCGCTTCAATGGGTTGAAGGGTATCGAAACCACCGAAAGGGATGATCTGGGGGAAGCCGTATGGCAGCTCAGCCAGTCCCCCCACCTGATCGGACGGCCTATACCGGAGGAGACGGCACAGGGCTGGTTCGATGCCGTTCGGGATTATTGAGTACAGCAGGCTATCCCTTGCGGATGGCCGTTTTGCCGTTATGAGGAAGCAGTGGCAAGGAGTGTCGAAGTGATCCAACACTCTCCATTGTGGGGTAACCGGGTTTTCCCTATAATGATACTGCAGTTCCATATGGTTTCAGGGAGTTGAGCACAGTGATCGAACTATCCATTATCATTCCGGTTTACAACGTAGTGCCCTACATCAGAAAATGTCTGGATTCCATACTGTGTCAATCCTTTCAAAATTATGAATTGCTATTGGTGGATGACGGCTCAGACGATAACAGCCTGGCCATCTGCAGAGAATATGAGGACAAGGATCACCGCATTAAGGTGTTTCACCAGCCCAACCGGGGGCCGTCTGCGGCGCGTAATCTGGGTATTTCGCTGGCTCAGGGCCGGTACCTGGCGTTTATTGACTCGGATGATTATATCATGCCGGATATGTTCGCGGAGTTGATCCGTTTAATGGAGGAGAAACACTGTGATCTGGTGATTAGTCCGATGACGGTGGAGTATCTGTACTTCAAGAACAAGCGCTTTCTTCCGCTGACCTCCTCCTATGAGGGGGAAATCCGGATTTCGCCCGAGGATTCCCATAAAATCTTTTCCCTGTTCGAAACCTCCATGATCAATAGTCCCTGTGCCCGTCTGTACAAGACGGAGATTGTTAAGGCCAACCGTATCCTCATGCCGGATGGCATTCATTATTCGGAGGATCTGATTTTCAATGTAGATTATCTGCGTTATTGCAAATCCATCTACATTCTTAATCAGTCGTTCTATTTCTACACCAAGAAGAAATTCGGCTCGTTGACCACAAGCTACATTCATCAGCTGTTCCATGCGTACAACACGGCCCATGACAAGGTGATCGATTACTTGACGGGAAACGTGGGAATCAATAAGGAATTAGAGGAAAAGGTTTATTATATCTTGGTGCGCAATACGATTATCAGCTTCATCAATCTGTTCTACGACAACTGTCCCATGACTCGTGCGGAGAAAATGTCATATATCCAGCAGATCCTTCATGACGAAGAGGTTATGAGAAAAATTGGAAGGGCTTACAGTCCGGGCCTGCTGCCCACTGTCTATACACTCCTGCTCAAAACAAGACACACCTGCACCATTTACTATGCGTGCAAATTCTATAAATATTATAAGAACTCACTTCAAAATATAAGTAGGCGAACCGCTTGAAAAGTATCAATGTTGTCTGTTACCACGAGCAGACGGGGTACGGGAATGCCTCCGTAGGCTTAATCAAGGCCCTGCGGCAGGAAGGCTTCCATATTGACCCCACCCTGATTGTGCCCGGGGATGTGCAGCTCGGCGGGTCCCTGGTTCGGGAGGAGCTGGCCTCCAAGCCTGATGCGGTTATCCTGCATACCGTCCCCGAGTATTATCCCTATTGGGTGAAAAAGAGGACCCAGGTTTTCCCCTCCGTCCCCATATGGGGCTATACCGCCTGGGAAACCGACCGGCTGCCAGCCCATTGGCCGGAATTGCTGAACGGGCTGGATGGTGTTTTTGTGCCCAGCACCTGGAACCGGAAGGTGCTGCAGGCAAGCGGCGTCCACGTGCCGGTTGTTGTTCTTCCCCATGTGTCGGAGTTCCACGGGAGAGTCCCTGAGGCTCCGCCCGGTAAGGCCTTGGCGGCAGCTTTGGAGCAGATGGACGGGCATTATATCTTTTATTGCATCAGCATGTGGAACGAACGGAAGAACATCCCCACCCTCATCCGGGCCTTCCTGGAGGAATTCGGGGAGGAGGAGAAGGTAGCCCTGCTCCTGAAGACAGATCACCGGGACTGGACATCCTACCGGCCTTCCTGGCGGCGGTTGTTTCTGCGGCGCTCCTTCGGTCTAAGCCGCCGGAGCTTCAGGAAGCTGGTTGGGAACCACCCCAGCCGGAGGAAGCTGATGCACCTGACAGACTCCCTGCCGGCGTCCGATCTGGCTTGGATTCATCACAAGGGAGATTGTTTTGTGTCCTGCACCCGGGGAGAAGGTTGGGGGATGGGGGCATACGAAGCGGCATGGTTCGGCAATGCTGTTGCCATAACCCCGTATGGGGGCCAGCTGGATTATTTGTCCCCGGATGATGCCTATCTGCTCCCGTATACGCTGGCTCCCGTGAAAACCGCCTATGGAAGCACGTCTTATTCTGCGGAGCAGAAGTGGGCGCATGTAGATATTGCGGATGTACGGCGTACCTTACGAACCATCTATATGAACCAAGACCAATCCGGGGAAAAAGGAGCCCTTCTAAAACGGAGGGTTTCCCAAGCCTTCACGGACCGGAGGATTGCCAATACATGCACCGAGGTACTGTTCGATGACTAATATCCCCAAGGTTTTTCATTTTGTATTTGGGCTGAGAGAGCAGACGGAGCCCTTCCATCTGTCGCATTATATGGCCATTCAGTCTTGCATCCGGGTGAACAAGCCGGACAAGGTGTATTTCCATTACGAGCATCTCCCGTACGGACCGTGGTGGGAGCAGATCAAGGGTTCCCTGACCTTGAACAAGATAAAGAAGGATCAATTTATGGCCGCCTACACGTATGGCAATCCGTCTCTGGAAGCATACCGGTACGCCCATATCTCCGATGTCTCCCGGCTACAGATTCTGCTGGAATACGGCGGGGTGTATGCGGACATCGATACCATTTTCATCAAACCCATACCCGAGGAGCTGTATCAGTACCCCTGTGTGATGGGCCATGAAAAGGCGGACCTTCACGCTCCCGCGGCTGCGGCTGCCGGCGGTTCCTTATGCAATGCATTCATTATGGCGGAGAAAAATGCAAGCTTCATTCAACATTGGCTGGACCGCATCTTTGATGAATTTGACGGATCATGGAGTGCGCACTCGACCTTTCTTCCGTACCGGTTAAGCCAGGCTTACCCGGACACCATTCATGTCGAGCCGGAGCAGTCCTTTTTTCATTTGGATTGGACCCGGGAGGGCATTCGCAGCTTGTTTACCCGGAACGTGGAGCTACCCGAGCATGTGTACAGCCTGCATCTGTGGAGCCATCTGTGGTGGAACCGGGAGCGGACGGATTTTACCTTTTTCCATGAGGGGCGCTTAACCCCTGATTATATCCGGTATGGAAATACCACCTACAGCCGGTTGGCCAAGCCGTTCCTGCCGGAAGCGGCTGCTGCCAGTCCCGGGGGATACCGGGTGGAGAGGCGGAAGGCACTGCTGGAGAATATCCGGTTGTTCTTCACCCGCCGGGTGAGGAAGCGGCATGCTTAAGAACCTGAACCCGAAGGCTCAAATCAAACGTCTCCGGTACATCTACCACGCCGCTCCTGCACCTCTGAAGGGGAAGCTCCAGATATGCTTATACCTGGCATGTTCGCTGCCCATTGTGGACTTGGTCATCGTCTTCGTGACGTATGTGCTTATGATGGCCCTGCAAAAGCAGAGCCTTACGGTGCTGGGGCTGACCTTCGGAGCGGACAGCCTGTTCACCGCAATTATGCTGTTCATCGGTGTAACGCTGGTCCGGCAGCTGCTGGAGTTTCTGTCGGTGAGGGAATCAAGGAGATTCACTCAATTCTTATACCGGCAGTATTCCGCCAAGCTGCTAAAGAACTATATGAGCATGTCCTGGAGGAGCTTCTCCAAGGAAACCAAGGCGGTCCGGATGAAGCATCTGGTGGCGACCTCCCTGGACAGCGCCTATTCGTACCAGGTGTTCTTTAATTTCATCAGCTCGGCTCTGAACCTGCTGCTGCTGTCCGGGTCCATGTTCCTGGTTGCGCCGAAGATTGTATTGGGCGGCCTGGTGCTCCTGGCGCTGTTTATGCGGTTCTCCAGCAAGGCCCTGAAGTCGAAGATCAACCAGGCCACCGATGCCCATAATGTCCATGAGCAGCGGTATTACAATCATCTGAACGAAAGCTTGAACATGTTCCGGGAGATGAGAATCTTCGGAGTAAGTGAAAAAATGGGAGACCGGGTTCTCGGGGAGTTGGAACAGTTAAGCGAGGCAAAAGTACGGCTGTCCATCCTTCCCTACACTCCCCGGATCGTCATGGAGTCCGTTTTCACTGTTGCCATCGGCATCGGGATTCTGTATGTCATCTTCGTGGACAGAACGGATACACCGCAGCTTATCGCAAGTCTGGCCTCCTTTATGCTGTTGGCAAGACGGATGATCCCGTCCATGTCCATGCTGCTTTCCTCTTATTCGGAGCTGGAGGGCACATACAGCCAGCTTCAGGTTCTCCACCGAGAGTTCTCGGATATGCCGGAACAGGAGGAGGATCGTGCACAGACGAATCCGCCGGGGCATGAGCTGCTGGTGCTCTCCCATGTGTCGTTTTCCTATGAAGGCCGCGGGAAGGAGACCATTGAGAACTTCTCCATGATCGTATCCGCGGGAGACCGGATCTCCATAACAGGCGAATCCGGCAAGGGGAAAAGCACCCTGATGATGATTCTGGCCGGGTTTATGGAGCCGCATAAGGGAGAAGTGAAGCGTTCGGCCTTGATTCAGCCCAAGCTCCACGGGATTGCGTACGTCCCGCAGGAAACCGCCCTGCTTAGCGGCACAATCCTGGAGAATATCGTATTCGGGAATGAAACGGTGGATGAGGAAAAGGTGATGCGCGTGCTTTCCCTGGTGAAGCTGGAGGAGCTGATCGGTAAGCTGCCCGAGGGACTCCAGACCGTTGTCGGCGACAACGGAATGTTCCTGTCGGGAGGCCAAAGACAGCGCCTGGGAATTGCCCGGGCTCTCTACCATGAGCCGCAGCTTCTGCTTTTGGACGAGGCCACCTCTGCCCTGGATGAAGAGACAGAGCGGCGGGTCATGGCGAGCATCAGCACCTGTATGAAGAACAGTGCTGTGGTGTTCATATCCCACCGCAAGGAAAACAGCAAAACGCATGCAACCAAGGTTGTCGAGCTTTAATGGAAAGTGGGAATGTCTCGCTATGAAGAAGCTGTTGTTCGTATCGCCGGTATTCCCCGACCCTAATGGCGCCGGCCGGGAAAAACGGGCCTATCAATGGGTCATGAAGCTTCAGCAGGAATATGAGGTCCATGTGCTGGTTATTCGGCCGGATGGCCAGGGCAGAGAGGTAGCCGAACTGGATATCCGTTCAGCCACGGTTATCCCAAGGAGAAAAACCAATAAACTTTCCTCCCTTTTGGAGTTCGGTTGGGTTCCCTTAACCCGTGCGGACAAAGAAAGGCTAGAGCGGTACTATGGGCATGTCCGGTTTGATACGATTTTCTGCTTCCGCCTGTACCTGCAGGATTACGCCTCGATTCTGGCGTCCCTGACCCGCTGCGGGAGTCTCGAGCTGGATATGGATGATCTGGAGTCCTCCACACATCTCAAGATTGCGCACCTGTTCCGAAAGCACGGGCACATACGCAGGGCGGTTACTTCCTATCTGGCCGCACTCCTCTTCCGGAGGAAGGAAAGCCGGATCGGCGCAGAATACCGGAGGGTTTATTTATGCTCCGACGAGGATAAGGCTTCCTTGAGCCGCAGGCTGCCGCATGAGGACATTCAGGTCATGCCGAACCGTATGGCCGGAGTGCCGGGAAATCTTTTGCTGCCGGATGATCCGTATCAATTGCTCTTCGTAGGCTCCTTGGACTATTATCCCAATGAAGAGGCGGTAACCTGGTTTATTCAAAAGGTGCTGTCCGCATTACGCCGGAGAGACTCCAGGTGGACCCTCCATGTGGTGGGATTCACCAGCAAATCAGGCTTTAAGGACTTCTTAAGCCGAGCGGATGGGGTCCTGTATCATGGGCGGGTGGAGAACCTGGACGCCGTGTATTCCGGCGCTTACCAGATCATTTCACCGCTGCATGCAGGCGGGGGAACCAAGCTGAAGATCCTCGAAGCCATGTGGTATGGCCGGCCCATCATCGCCACACATGAATCGGTATACGGCTTGGGGTTGACACCGGACAAGCATTACTTGCCGGCGGAGGATGCGGAGCAGTTTGCTGCCGCCTGTGAGAGATTGGCCGTAGATGCCGAGTTGGCCCGGACCCTTATCCGATATTCCGGAGAGATCCTCTTGGAGAAATATCATTTCTGATGTTCAAACAGGCTGTCCCTGCGGGATGGCCTGTTTATTTGGCTGCTTGCGGCTTTTTGGCACCCAACCGGTTGGCCCCGATCACCCCCGCGATGATCAGCACCGAGCCAATCAGATGATACACGGTGATTTCCTCCCCCAGAAACACCGCCCCGGCAGCCAGGGACACGATGGTGGAGAGATTGGAGAACACGCTCATTCTGGATGCCTCCATCTTGGACAGGATGTAGTTGGAGGCCAGCGCCGTAACCAGTGAAGAGGCGATACCCAGGAAAAGGATGGAGACGATGAAGGTACCACTGGCCAGTGGGGCGAAGAAGCGGTCCAGCGTCCCTGCTGCCGCATGGCCGATCAAGGATACGGTCACGAGAGTGATAAAGCCGATGCCCAGCATCAGATACGTGATTTCCGCTGGACGGAAGTGCTTCGATAACGACCGGGCCATCACCGTATATCCGGCGAAGGCGACGCAGGTCAGCAGCAGCAGGGAAATTCCCAGCATGTTGGATAGATCAATACGGCTGCCTTTCATTACGAAAATGAACACAACCCCAAACACGGACAGAAAGATGGACAGCTTCTGGTAGAGAGAGGTCCGTTCCTTGAGAAATAGAGAGGCGATAATCATGGTGACAACCGGCGTGAAGGCGTATAGAATGCCGCCCTCTGCGGAGGTGGCGTGCTGCAGCCCGAAGGCTTGGAGTGTAAAAAAGCCCAGCGGGTACAGGACGGCCAGCAGCAGTACCTTAGCCAGAGGTTTGCCGCGGTAGTTAAGCTTGATCCAGCCGAAAGCCACCGGGATAGACATAACCAAGAAGGAGGTAGCGAAGCGGAATGCCAGCGTGTCCATCGGACTGGCGTAATCCAGCGCAATTTTGGCGAATAAAAAGGATAACCCGATAATCCCAGCGTTGAGTATGGCCAGGAAATAAGAGAGCCGCAGATGGTTTGATGTCATGATAGTTTGGATTCCTCCTCTTTTTTCTTAACGATATGGCAAAACCGCTATGCAATCCATATGGTTTTGGGTAAACTGTACCGATACAGTTGGGTTATGGACAAGGGGGAGCGGCGTGAGGAAATATCTTGCGATTCTATCCGATATGGAGAGTAAGATCCGGGAGGGGCTCTACCGTCCGGGGCAGTGTTTGCCCTCCGTCCGCAGTGCTGCGGAGTCGTACGGGTGCAGCATCAGCACGGTTACCCGGGCATATGCGGAGCTGGAGAAGCGCCATGCCATTTATTCGGTGCCGCAAAGCGGGTTTTTCGTAGTGGAGAAGCCTGGGGACTGGCGGGATAAGAGGGACGACAGCGTCATCAACTTTGCTACGGTGCTGCCGGATGTGGACGTGTTTCCGTACCTGGACTTTCAGCACTGTCTGAACAAGGCCATTGATATCTACAAGTATGACCTGTTTACCTATGGCGACCCGCAGGGGCTGGAATCCTTCCGGCATACCCTGGTCTCCCATCTGGCGGGCGACCAGGTGTTTGCCAAAGCTCATCGCATCATGGTCACCTCCGGCGCACAGCATGCGCTGCAAATACTGGCCAAAATGCCCTTTCCCAACGGCAGCACAACGATTCTGGTGGAGCAGCCCAGCTATGATCTATATTTGCGCTTCCTGGAGGCGGAAGGGATAACGGTGCGGGGCATTCCGCGGACAACGGCCGGTATTGATCTGGGTGAGCTGGAGCGGATATTCGGCTGCGGGGAGATCAAATTCTTTTACACCATGTCCCGGTACCACAATCCGCTGGGGACCTCCTACAGCACACAGGAAAGAAGGGCTATCGCAAGGCTGGCCGACAAATATGATGTGTACGTGGTCGAGGACGATTATATGGCCGATCTGGGCACAGAGCGGTCCTTCGATCCGATCTATGCTTACGATGAATGCTCCCGCGTGATTTATGTAAAGAGCTTTTCCAAGATTATTTTTCCGGGTTTGCGGGTAGGGGCGGCTGTTTTGCCCGAAGGGCTGCTGAAGGCGTTCCAGGCGTACAACAGCTACTCGAACACCTCTCTTTTGTCCCAGGCGGCGCTGGAGGTGTATATCAAAAACGGGATGTACGAACGCCACAAGCACAAAATCAGCAGCTTGTACGCCTCGCGGCTGCAGGTGCTGATGGAATCGGTGAAGCGGCACAATGAAGCAGGGTTACTGGAGGTGCCGGAGATTACATCGGGCATCTACACCCCGTTTATGCTGCAGCCCGCGGTCAATCTGGAGCGGCTGGTCATGCGGCTTGCGGCGAGAGGAGTCACCGTTGTACCCGGCAAGGCCTTCTATTTGTCCGGTTATAGGGAACGGGAGAAGTTTCTGCGGATCAGCATTTCCCAGACAGGGGCGGAGCAAATCGAGCAGGGGGTCAAGGCAATCGTGGAGGAGGTGCGGCAGCGGAGCCCGTGGTAAAAATAGACATGCGGTTAATTCTTCTATGAAACTATCGACTCTATGTGAGGGGTATGTTATGATATATTTCTGTGATAACGTGGTAATGGAGTAAAGCGTTTGGGATTACTTTGTGAAATATTTCCTACAGATGGGGGATTTGCATGAAAAAGATTACGGTATTGGGCATGACTCTTTTGATTATGGTGATGGCTGTTCTGGGCTGCTCCAGCTCAGGCAAAAAGGATAACGAGCTGGTCATCGGCATTGACGACAAGTTCGCCCCCATGGGCTTCCGGGATGAAAAGAATGAAATTGTCGGCTTCGACATTGATTACGCCCGGGCTGCCGGTGAGCAGATGGGCTATAAGGTGAAATTCCAGCCCATCGATTGGAAGACCAAGGAGACCGAGCTCTCCAGCGGACGGATCGACCTGATCTGGAATGGCTACACCATTACGGATGAGCGTAAGGAAAAGGTGCTGTTTACCAAGCCCTACCTGAAGAATAGCCAGGTAGTGGTGGTAGCGGCCAATTCCGGCATCACTAAGCTTGCTGATCTGGCAGGCAAGGAAGTGGGGCTGCAATCCCTGTCCTCCGCAGCAGATGCGCTGGACGGCAACGCCATCAAGTCCCAGATCAAGAAGGTAACAGAGTTCTCGGATAATGTGCTGGCCCTTGCCGATCTGAAGATTGGCCGGGTACAAGCCGTGGTCATCGACGAGATCGTAGCGAAATATCATATGTCCAAGGACAAAGCCGCCTTTAAGCTGCTGGATGAATCGCTGGCTCCCGAGGAATATGGCATTGGCGTGAAAAAAGGCAACGAAAAGCTCCTGACCGAGCTGCAAAAGGCGCTGGACGAGCTGAATCAAAACGGCAAGGCTGCAGAAATCTCCAACAAATGGTTCGGCGAAAATAAAGTATTGAAGTAATTGATACAGCTGTTCGAAGGAGCTTTAAGCGCGATGGATCTGGATTATTTGATTCGTATTGGAAAGCCCATGCTGGAAGGGGCCCAAACCACCATATTGCTGTTTCTCATCGCCATTGTGCTGTCCATTCCCCTCGGGTTTCTGTGCACGCTGGCGGTCAAAAGCAGGGTGAAGCCCTTGTCCTGGCTGGCCGGCGCCTACATCTATGTGATGCGGGGAACTCCGCTGCTGCTGCAGCTGCTGTTTATCTGCTTCGGCCTGCCGATGCTGCCGGTGGTGGGCGAATATTTGGTGATGGACCGTTTTGCGGCGGCTTGTCTGGGCTTTGTGCTGAACTATGCGGCCTACTTCGCGGAGATCTTCCGGGGCGGGTTGCTTGCGGTGGATAGAGGCCAGCAGGAGGCTGCACAGGTGCTGGGTTTGAGCCGCTGGAAAAGCATGACGCTGGTGATTATCCCCCAGATGTTCCGGGTCGCCCTGCCCGCGGTTGCCAATGAGTCGGTGACTCTGGTGAAGGACACGGCGCTGCTGTATGCCGTAGCCGTCCCGGAGCTGCTGCATTTTGCCCAAACGGCGGTAAACCGGGACTCCTCCATTGCTCCCCTGTTTCTGGCGGGTGTGATCTATCTCCTGATGACGGCGGTGCTGACGCTGCTGTTCAAGTGGCTGGAGCGGAGATTTAAATTCGAATAAAGGAATGGCGGCATATGACCATGATTCAAGTTGACGGACTACATAAATCCTTCGGCGAGTTGAGCGTTCTGCGTGGCGTAAGCCTGGAGATCAAGAAAAATCAGGTGGTGGCGATTATCGGGCCCTCCGGCTCCGGCAAAAGCACCCTGCTGCGCAGTCTGATCCACCTGGAGCAGGTGAATGGGGGCAGCATCCGGATCGGGGACGATTATCTGGTCCGGGACGGGGCATACGGCAGCGGGACGGAGATCAAACGGATGACGGCCCGAATGGGAATGGTGTTTCAGCATTTTCATCTGTTTCCCCATCTGACCGTAAGGGGCAACTTGGAGCTGGCTCCGCGCCATGCAGCCCGGAAGCAGGAGACGGCGGATGTACGGCGCAACAGCCTGGAGCTGCTGCAGAAGGTCGGCCTGTCCGACAAGGCGGAGGTGTATCCCTCCCGATTGTCCGGAGGCCAGAAGCAGCGGGTCGCCATTGCCAGAGCCCTGATGATGAAGCCGGAGCTCCTCCTGTTCGATGAACCCACCTCGGCCCTTGACCCGGAGCTGACCGGGGAGGTGCTGAAGGTCATCCGCGAGCTGGCGCTGGAACGGATGACCATGGTCATAGTCACCCACGAAATGAGCTTCGCCCGGGAGGTGGCCGATCAGATCATCTTCATGGACAAGGGAGAGGTCATCGAAACCGGCACGCCGGGAGAGTTGTTCGGCAATCCCCAGCAGGCACGGACCCGCGCTTTTTTGGGCCTTGCATAATAGAACAAGGTGAAGCATGTTATCCCTGGTACGTACAGGCATAACATGCTTTTTTTGTTTGCCCCGGTACGGGTATCTTCCATTTGTTGGCTGATGTGGCGTAAAATAAGGGAGGTTGTATGAAGGTTGGGGATAGGGAGGATGAATGCCCCATGAGCATTACATTCGAGAAAGTAAGTGCCTTTAAACGCGGCACACTTCTGGATCTGTTAACGGATGCGTATTCCTTTGACAGCAGATATGAACAAGCGTGGTATGCGGATTGGCAGACATTTGACCAGTTTTTCTACGATAACCTGCAGATAGCGGATACATGCGGCTTTATCACCGTGCTGCACGGTGAACCCATCGGGTTCGTCTCCTGGGATCCCAGAAAAAGACCGGAATATGTGGAGATCGGCCATAATTGTATCGCGTTGAAACACAAAGGCCGAGGGTATGGTAAGCTGCAGCTGCAGGAGGCGGTCAACCGGATTTCTCAGTATGAGGTAAAACAAATTACCGTTACCACCAACGACGACCTTATTCCTGCCCAGCATATGTACGAAGCCGTTGGATTCTCGCGGTATCAAGTGAGGAGAAACGCCAACAGCGACGATTTTGTAAATGAACACATCGATTATGTGTATCCATTAAACCGGTGTCAAAGCGGAGAGTAGCTCTAACGAATCTGTGCAACGCTATTTGACTGTATGGAGGCACTTTTTAAACCTAACGAATCCTAGCCACGCTATTTCTCCGAATTGGCGCAGAAAGGCTCCCTTACGGTCAAATAGCGTGCTGCAGGTTCGTTAGCGAGACAACCCACCCAGTCCAACCCCTGCAGAAGCTGCGGGCACTAACGATCCTTATCCTTGCTGCACCAATGCTGTCAAATCCGGCTGCAGCTTATGCCGCAGGGCGTAAAGCATACCGGCCCCCACCAGGAACGCCACGGCGTCTGCGATCACCAGCGACCAGACCACTCCGTGGAAGCCGTGGGTTTGGTTGGCGATGAACAGAACGGGAATCAGCGTAATCCCCTGAATCACCGACATCATAAATGCCGCAGTGCCCTGCGCCGTTGCCTGGAAGATCCCCGTAAACAATGTGGTGATGCCGGAAATAAAGAGAGACAAAAACGTTACATGGAGAATATAGCTGCCCATCTCGATTAAATGCGGGTCGTTGGTAAAAAATCCGATCAGGTGGTCGGAGACCAGATAGACGGCAACACCAAACACAACGGCCAGGCCCACAATCGTTTGAATCGTAAACCGGATGGTTTGTTTCATCCGCAATCTATTGGCCGTGAACGTAAAGGCAATCAGCGGCACCACTCCCTCGCACAAGCCCATCAGAATAAACTCGGGAAATTGCAGCAGCCGTGAAGAGATTCCGTAAGCCGCGACAGCCTCATCCCCGTACTCCACAAGAAAATGGTTAAGGATAAGCGACATAGCCCCCAAAAACACACTCATAATAAAAACGGGCACGCCGATTTTGAACACATTGCGCAGGATTTCTCCGGTTATTTTGAACCACTTTAGTGAGATGGTGAGGAATCCGCTCTTGTACTTGATATAGCAGGCGTAGAATACACTTGCGGCCAAATTGGACACAACCGTAGCCGTTGCAACACCCATCACACCCCAATGAAAAACGAAGATAACCAGCGCATCCAGTATAATGTTCACGGCAACACTGAGTATCATCCCGATCATCGAGGTAATCGCGGCCCCCTCCGAACGCACGATATTCTCCAGGGTGAAGAAGGAAACGACGAATGGGGAACCAAGCAGCATGATTAAAACATATTCCCGGGTGAAGCCGAAGGAATCAGGCGTGGCCCCCAGGCCTTGAACGATGGAATCGATGAAGGGCAGACTAACGGCCATCAGAATTAATCCCAGAAGGAGGCTGCTGTAGAAGGCAAAGGACGATACATGCTTCACATCACTATACCTTTTTTCCCCCAGCAGACGGGAGATGAAGGTGCCGCTGCCGATGCCGATCAGATTGCCCAGTGCCATGATAATGGCGAATAAGGGCAGGGTTAATGCCAATGCGGTCAGCATGGCCGTACTATTCAGGGTTCCCAGGAAATAAGCGTTCAGGATGGAATAAATAACGCTCATAGACGTGCCTAACATCATGGGAACAGCGAAGTGGGCGACGGCTTTAGCAATAGGGGCTTTTTCGAAAAAATGAAGGTTTTCTGTATCCATAAGGATCACCACTTTCTTCTCAATTTTGCAAAACCTAATCTAACGGTGTTAGATTGAACCTTACAGTGTTAGATGATATCATGTACCTATAGACTTGTAAAGCACAAACTTACACTGTTAGATAAAAGGGCGGATACGATGAAAAAGCAGCAGCCTCAGATATCGGAGGAAAAGATTCTGGAAGCGTCGTGGGCACTTCTTGGGGAGGACAGCATCGAGAAATTCAGCATGAGGCGCTTGGCCGACAAGCTGGGGATTCAGGCCCCCTCCTTATACTGGTATTTCAAGAGCAAACAGCTCCTCTACCAACGCCTGGCCAATCAGGTATCCGGGATTATACTGGAGGAGTTTCACTCCGAGGGGGACTGGAAGGAGCAGCTTGCGGGGCTAGCCATAACGGTGCGCCGCGTATTAAGCCGGTATCCCTGCTCCACACAGCTGATGATGATGACGCTGCCTCACGAGCCGGACATCATCCGTTTCACCAACCGTATGCTGCTATGTGTGGAATCCACGCCGCTGGGGCTGGAGCAAAAAATGCAGGTGGTTACCACGCTGGTGAATTATGTTTATTACTTCGTTCTGGACCATTACCAGCATGAACGCAGTGTTTCCGAGATGCTTCATGACCAGGGGGCGCTTCCCGGCGAGGAGATGGTGCAGCTCTTGGATTCCATGAACGATAAGGACGCGGGACTGTTCCGGAGAATGTTCACCAACGGGCTCTTCGAGCTGATGGGAACAGACCGGGCTTTTGAGTTTGGGCTGAAGGTGATTCTCTTGGGAATCGAGCAGGTGATAATGGAGCAGGAGAAGTAGCACAAAATAAGGTATAATGCTTGTATAGCCGTTGATGTGTTGACGGCGGCTACTTAAAGGAGAGCTTATGACATTCGAACAATTGCAGTTGATTCCCCCGATTATGAAGGCTTTAACCAAGCAGCAATATACGCAGCCCACGCCGATCCAGGAGCAGGCCATTCCGCCTGCACTGGAAGGCCGCGACCTGTTCGGCTGCGCCCAGACAGGAACCGGCAAAACCGCGGCGTTCCTGCTGCCCATCATCCAGCAGCTTAGCACCCAGCAAGCCCGTCCCAACGGCAAACGCGTCATTCGTTCGCTGATTCTGACTCCTACCCGCGAGCTGGCCATCCAGATTGCAGATAACGCCAAGGCTTACGGCTCTTTTACAAGTCTGCGCTGCGGCGTGATTGTGGGCGGTGTTTCGCAGAGAGCCCAGGAGCAGCTGCTGGCCCAGGGCACGGACATTCTGATCGCCACCCCAGGGCGGCTGATTGACCTGATGAACCAAGGGTTTGTGGACCTGCGTCACGTGCAGATTCTGGTGCTGGACGAGGCCGACCGGATGCTGGACATGGGTTTCATTCATGATATGAAGCGGATTATTGCCAAGCTCCCCGCCAAGCGGCAGACGTTATTCTTCTCGGCCACGATGCCGCCAGAGATCATGTCCCTGGTCAACTCCTTGTTGAAGAATCCGATAAAAATTGAGGTTACCCCTGCCTCCACCACGGTGGAGAGAATCAAGCAGATACTCTATTACGTGGACAAGCCGAATAAGCTGCCGCTGCTCATCGATCTGCTGCAGGACAAGTCCATCACCAGCGCCCTGGTGTTCACCCGGACGAAGCACGGCGCTGACCGGCTGGTCCGCGGCTTGACCAAGGTGAAGATTTCGGCGCAGGCCATTCATGGCGACAAGTCGCAGAATGCCCGCCAGGCGGCGCTGAACAACTTCAAGAACGGCGTCACCCGGCTGCTGGTGGCAACCGACATTGCGGCCCGGGGCATCGATATTGACGAGCTGTCCCATGTGATTAACTATAACCTGCCGAACATCCCGGAGACCTATGTTCACCGGATCGGCCGTACCGGACGTGCAGGGTTGAGCGGGGTTGCCATCTCCTTCTGCGAGGACGAGGAAATTCCATATCTGAAGGATATTGAGAAGCTCACGAAGCAGAAAATTCCGGTGATTGCCGATCATCCTTACCCCATGACCATGGAGAAGCCGGCTCCTGCGGCACCCGCGGCCACGCAAAAAGCCAACAAGGCGAGCAGGGCACCGTCCAGAGAAGGGTCCCGCAAGCCTGGCAGCGAAGCCGGCGGACGTTACCGCAGACGGTAAGCATACGCTGGAAATGGATACAGACAAGGCAGCAACCCCTTCCGCACAGCAGAAGGGGTTATTGTCTATGAGAACTATTCGAGTATATAACAAGCATTTTCAGCTATGAATCTGACATCTTACGTAATATTGAGGTATACTAAGATACGTCACACCTATTGAATGAAAAGGAGCTACTGGAAAATGACAATGAAGGTTGGGATTGTAGGCTACGGTAACCTTGGCAAGGGTGTTCAGCAAGCGATTGCCCAGAATCCGGATATGGAGCTGGTTGCCATATTCACGCGCAGACAGCCGGAGCAGATGAAAGCGGAGGGCGAAAATGCTCAGTTCGAGCATATCTCTGCCGTTGAGAAGTATGTGGGAGTCATCGATGTGATGATTATGTGCGGCGGCTCCGCAACGGATCTTCCGGAGCAAACCCCTATGATGGCTCGTATGTTTAATACAGTAGACAGCTTCGATACCCATGCGAAAATTCCGGAGTTCTTCGATGCAGTGAACACTGCAGCAAAGGAAAATGGGGTGGTCAGCGTCATCTCCACCGGCTGGGATCCGGGGCTGTTTTCCATGAACCGGCTGCTGGCCCAGTCCATTCTCCCGGAAGGAACGGATTATACGTTCTGGGGCAAGGGGGTCAGCCAAGGGCATTCCGACGCTATCCGCCGCGTACCGGGTGTGAAGGGCGGGGTCCAATATACAGTGCCGGTAGAAGAGGTTATCCAGCTCATCCGTACCGGAGAAACGCCGGAATTATCCACGCGGGAGAAGCATAAGCGTGAATGCTATGTGGTGGCTGAAGAGGGGGCGGACCTGGATGAAATCCGTCATACCATCGAATCCATGCCCAATTATTTCGCGGATTATAACACCACGGTGACCTTCATCACCGAGGAACAGCTGAAGAATGAGCATGGTGAGATGCCGCATGGCGGCTTTGTGATCCGCAGCGGGGTGACAGGCCAAGGCAAACGGCAGCTCATCGAATTCAGCCTGAAGCTGGAGAGCAATCCCGGCTTTACCGCCAGTGTATTAGTGGCCTATGCCCGGGCGGCTTACCGGATGAGCCAAGAGGGCCAGACTGGAGCGAAGACGGTATTTGATATCCCGCTTTCGTATTTGTCTCCGAAATCGGCTGAGGAGCTCCGGCGCGAGCTGTTGTAATTTCGTTTCCTTTTATCCAAAAGGGTACTCCCCGGAGTGCCTTTTTTCTATATGCGAGGTTTTCAGTGGCTTCTTGACTGCTTCATCCGCCCAAGCAGCCAGAGGACCAGGGGAACCGCAACTCCGAAAATCATTGCATATAAAGGCCAGACTTGAAAAAACTCAACCAGATAAGTCGTATTGGGCCATATGGAATGAGCCATAATCAAGGCAATAAGCATTACAGGGATCAATAAGGAAGAGGCATCCTGTAACCGAAACACAGATCCCAGTCCGTGAACCGTAATATACAGGAGTAAGGCCAGCCGAAAAAATATAGAAATGTACCAGTTAATCGCGATGGCAATTTCAAACCGTTGGATAAAATCGCCGATATTGATCGACCGAACAACAGAATAGCTGGAATAGGTCAGATCCGATGCAACGCTTTGACCCAATACTGCAGTAACCATCAGCAACATAACCACACACACAAAGCCGCTAAACAGAGAGCTGCGGACCACAGCTTTTTTCCAGATATCAGAGCTTCCTAAATTTGAAAGCAAAAACAGAAATAAAAACGTCTCTAAAAACGGGAAGGACAGCAATAGAAAAGAAGCCCGTACGATTGGCCTCCAGCCAAATTCAAATACCGGCAAAAGATGCTTGAACTCCGCACCCGGGAGCAGCAAAATGGATACCATCAGAAACAGCAAAGGAATGACCACGAACAGGGTTTCCGCAGAGCGTCCGATGACTGCCGCCCCGCCCCGTACCACACAATAAACAGCAATGAGCATCAGTGCATATATCGCTTCCTCCGGAGTTTCCGGCATGATGGAGGTGGAGATAAAGTCACCTATATTCCGGAGGGTCAAAATAAAGATTAGAAACGGGACGGATAAAATAAAAAGAAAGGTGAAGCATCTGCCGATCCACTTGCCAAGGAGAGCTTCAATATACGCAACTAGCGGTTTGCCCTTCATTTGATTGGCAAGGGCCACGTATAAAGGGATTAATAAAAAGTTCATTGCCAGGGAAACAAGAGCCGATAACCAAGCGTCTTGTTTGGCGATTTTTATGATAGACGTGGGGAGGATGAGATAAGCACTTCCCACTTGATACATCACAAACCAGAATGTTGCCTGCCTTGCGGTTAACTTTTGCTTATTCATTTAAACCTCCATGTTCAAGACAGCCATTTATTCAGAAGCTGGCTTGCCGGTTGGAAGATCCAACGGATAACCAACAGCGGGCTGGGAATGGGAATCCTCAATATTCGGAGGAGGCCCAGCAGGATAGCTCCCAGCATGAGAATTGCGCTCACGGTCACTTCACGCCTCTGGTTTTTTTTTAGGAACGTACGGTATTCTATCAGCACGGCGATCAGCGAGATCACAAGTATCCCAGCCAGCATATGGTTTTCACTCCTCTATAACCGGATTATTCTCAATAGGATTGGTAATTTTACCGTTGCGGCGCAGGTTGTAATTCATCTCAATCTCCACAGGAAGCTGGCTAAACATTTGTGCCCACTCCCCTTTCCATTCTCTCCACAATTCCGGAAACTTCCGGTGGAAGGTTTCCCCGAATCCAAAGATATCTGATTTATAGGTATGCTGGGCTTGGTGAACACCGCTTAACAAAACTCTTTTTAACTCCTCCGAAGCCGCTCGTTGCATGTCCATAAACGTTGCTTCATCTGCGATATCTGCCTGGCACTGGACCTCTGCAAGATTCGCCTCGATAAAAATTTCCAGTCGGATGCCCGGTTTATTCTCCTTCACCAGCGGTATGGTTTTAATGTGGGAGTGAGTCACTTCCACAGCAAATGATCCATCCAACTCGGGGCATGGGACTACGGCTGCAGTGCTGACAACCTTATTGGAGATATAAGTTAAGGCTTTGCTGTCCGATTCATTCAGCCAACCAACCAGACGGTCCCCGCGGAACACGCCGACTCCTGTGTAGGCATAGCTTGCGTATGTGGCAGGCTGCTTCACATTGTCCAGGGACATTCCCTTCTTCGGGTTTCCAATCAGCTCTATTCCGGTCAGCACCGGCTCGATGCCGGTCTCAGTAAGGCTTTGCATAATATCCAGGACATTCACCGCCGTGGTAGGCGCCCATAATTTCTCCGATATCTTCAAGGATTTACTCAGGTCCAGAGCCGGAAGAACCTCGGATGGAGTCACGAATGAGATAATGTCCTTTGCCGAATGCTTACGCGCAATGGCCAAGTGAAAGTCGGGACGGATTTCATGATCGCGGAACAGCATATCCAGCGGGACCTTGATTCCGTTCTTAGCGGTTTTCTCGTCAAAGATGACAAACTGCAAATGGGAAAAGTACATTCTCCGGGAAGCCTTAGTCGTGAGCTTGCGGAAAGCCTCAAACAGGGTGGAGGCGTGTTCCGTATACACCCTCGTGGGAGAACGGTCTGATACTTTATTGCGTGTCATCTGCGAAGGGTCTACCACCTGCAGGCTTAGCTCATATTGGTCACCGACTGAATCAATTCCCACAGCGAGCACAATGGACAGCTCATTCAGCTCCTTGCGGTTCCAGCATCCTGTCAGCATAACCGCCAGAACCGCCACGGCTGCCCAAGCCAAGATCAACTTTTCGATTGGTTTCCGATTGGACCGGTTCACATTACCCATTGTTCTTGCTCCTGAACGGAAAGCGTAAGATAGCATCGCTTTGCTTGCGGGCGTTATACGGCGCGATCGGACTCATGTAAGGCACGCCAAAAGAATGCAGACTGTTCAAATGAACGACGAGAATGATGAGTCCCACAGTAATCCCGTAAATACCGAAAACCGCTGCCAGTCCCATGAAGCAAAACCGGAGCAATCTAATAGCAATAGACATGGCATAGGAGGGGATGACGAAGCTGGATATAGCGGTAATGGCCACGACTATAACCATAACAGCCGATACAATACCCGCTTCAACCGCGGCTTGCCCAATCACAATAGACCCTACGATTGACACGGTTTGCCCGATAGCCCGGGGCATTCTAATGCCCGCCTCCCGTAATATTTCGAAGATAATCTCCATGACTAATGCCTCAATGAATGCCGGGAAGGGGACACCCTCACGCTGTGCGGCCAGGCTTAGCAGCAGCACAGTAGGCAGCATATCCTGATGATACGTGGTAAGAGCAATGTAGATGGAGGGCGCTAGCATGCAGATGAATAAAGACATATACCGCAAGATCCGAATGGCATTGCTATAGGTATAGGATTGATAATAATCCTCGGCCGATTGGAAGAAATCCACGAACAAGGACGGCGCAAGCAGCACAAAAGGGGTTCCGTCCACAATGATAGCGATCTTCCCCTCCATAATGCCTGCTGCCACTGTATCCGGACGGTCGGAGCTGAACAGCATCGGGAAAATGGTCTTGATGTTTTGTTCCCGCAGGCATTCCTCCAAGTATTGGCTATCCAAAACCCCCTCCAGCTTGATGCTGGTGAGCCGGGTGATGGTCTGCTGAACCATTTCTTCATTCGTAATGCCATGCATATACATAATTGCGATATCGGTTTTCGTCTTGCTGCCAACCTTAACTGTGGTGATCCGTACCCTGGAATCCTTTATTCTCCTCCGGATTAAGGTGGTATTCGTCCGCAAGGTTTCGGTGAAGGAATCCTGCGGTCCTTTGATCGTGGACTGGGATTTGGATTCGGAGATGCTCCGTTCCTCCCATCCAGGCAAGGATATCATGGAGCCTTCCGCCATTCCATTGAGAATAATAAGAAGACCACCGGATAGTATCTGTTCAACAGCGTCTTCAAGAGAAAGAACAGTTGTGACCTCACCGGCATCCAGAACACTTTCGTTCAATATCTGGATCGTGACCGTTTCATCGGCCGCCCGGTCGTGCAAGGATGAGATCACATTGTTCTGGAGCATCTTCATATCGACCATTCCATCCAAGTAAAAGAGGGCAGCACGTTTGCCGCCGGAGATGACGATTTCGCGGACAATAAAATCGCTGCTGCCCATGATGGACAGCATCCGATCTATATTATGCTGGAGTTGGTCTGAGATAAGCTGCTTCATGATGCTCCCCTCCTGTACTAGCAGTATTCCCAGAAAGAGGGTATTAATCCAATCTGCTTGTGTGAGAAAAGGATTTGAAAGGCGGCCGACAAAGGTGTAAGATCAAGCTGAAAAGTCAATTTTTTCTAGGGGGGAGCCGCTCTGGCCAAGAAATCTTCGCAATTTTGGGCTTTGCTTTTATTCTCCATCGGGGTATTTATGGCGCAGCTGGATAACGGAATTATCAGCTCTGCACTGACTACCATCAACCGGTATTACGAGGTGACCGATAACTGGGGAGCTTGGGGGATTACCATCTACACCCTGGGACTGGCCATCAGCCTGCCCATTGTCGGGAAGCTGTCCGACCGGTACGGAAGAAAGAAGCTGTTTGCTATTGAAATCGCTTTATTCGGACTTGGCTCAACTCTGGTAGCGGTAAGTCCCTCCTTCGGCTTCTATCTGGCCGCGCGTTTCATTCAAGCGCTTGGCGGCGGCGGTATTTTTATTATCGGGAACTCCCATATCTTAAGTACGGTGGAGCCTGATAAGCAGGCCAAATACTTGGGGCTGTTGGGGGCGATGAACGGGGTTGCGGCGGTGCTGGGGCCCAACATCGGCTCTTTCCTGCTGGACTTAACGGGAAACTGGCATATTCTGTTCCTGATTAATGTGCCTATTGCCATTGTTTTGCTGGTGCTGGCTTTTATGAAGCTGGAGGAATCGGCGGACCCGACGCCCGGGCGGTTGGATCTGTTGGGTACGGTTCTGTTGTCGTTTGCCATTTTATCGATTATGTACGGCCTGACCAACATTGATATTGATTTCTGGGCAAGCTTCCGGAGGCTTGAGGTATCCGGCTTTTTGGGTGCTGGCATCGTATTGTTCGTGGCGTTGATGCTGTATGAGTCCGCCTTGGAACGCAAGGAAAACAGTGACCCTATTCTACCGGTGCATCTGATCCGTCAGCCCCGGTTTTTAATGGTGCTTTTGATAGGCGCTTTATCCGGCGGAATTTTGGCGGGAATGATTTTTATTCCGGCATTCACAGAGAATGTGCTGGGCATCTCCGCGGAGAAATCGGGCTACTGGATGACCCCTCTTGCCTTGGCAGCGGGGATTGGCGCCGGGATGGGAGGCATCCTCGTATCCAAACGCGGGCCCATATTCGCCGTTCTGGTCTCCGGGCTGATTGCCGCTATCGGATTTGCCTTATTCCCGCTGTGGATCGAGATGAAGTGGCAGTTCGTTGTATCCAGTATGATTGCGGGCGTCGGGATTGGCGTTATTCTGGGCGCTCCTCTCAATATTCTGGTGACGGAAGGGTTAAGGTCCGATAAGGGCTCAGCCCTTGCCTCCTTATCCTTGCTCCGGCAAGTGGGCATGACAATAGCTCCCACGATCTATGCCGGATTCATTGCCCGCGGCTATGCCAATCTGGGGAATCTGTTCAAAACCGACTTCCAGGAGGTGCTGCAGGCCAATGTTGCGCAGGCTTCCTTATCCAAGGAGGCACTAGGCGAGCTGGCCCAAATCGGGCAGCGGATGGCAGCCGGCTCGGGGGCGGTCAATGCGGACCAAATGAATCAGATGGTGGGCTCCATTCAAGATCCGGGCTTACGGGATGTTGTGGTACGGAGTGTTGCCGAGATGACCAAACGGGCTGCAGAAAACGGATATGGCGGGCTGTATTGGTCGGCGGCCATTCTGGGAGTGCTGATCATTGGCGCTACCCTCATCTTAGTTCCCTTGCGCCAGAAGGCTGCTGTTGCACATGAGGGTGAAACGGGATGAACAGAAAAACCAGCCCATCCTAGACGAATGGGCTGGTTTTTTATGAAGCAAAGCTTATACGAATTATTCAGCCAGCAGCAGCTTGCCATCTTCCATATGATACACCTTATCACAGTAGTCCAGCATCCGCTCATCATGGGTGACCATCACCGCTGCTATTCCACGGGTTTTCACCTGATTGGCAATCAGATTCACCACTTCATGCGCCCGCGGCGTATCCAGACTGGCTGTAGGCTCATCCGCCAAAATGACGCTAGGTTTGCCCATTAACGCTCTTGCAATGGCTGTGCGCTGCTTCTCACCGCCTGACAGCTCCTCCGGGAAGCTGTTGAGCTTCTCCCGGAGCCCTAAATCCTCCAGCAGCTTGATGGCGTAGGCCTTATCCTCCGCTTTTATCTTCCCCGACATTTTCTTGATGACCAGCAGCTGGTCAAGCACGTTCAAATAGGGAACCAGGTTGGACGATTGCAGGATAAATCCGATTTCCTTCAACCGGATACTGGACAATTCGCTATCGGATAAGGTGGAGAATGGGTGACCATTCAAGGTTATTTCGCCCTCGGAGCTCTTAAGCAGTGCTCCCGCCACGGACAAAAACGTACTTTTCCCCGAACCTGACGGTCCGACTACAGCGATAAATTCGCCGGGTTTAACGGTTAATGAAATCTTGTCCAGGATGGATATCCGGTTCCTTCCCTCGTCATAAAACATCGACACATTATGGATGCGCAAGCCTGTTGTCATTTACTCCACCCTCCCAAGCGCTTTTAGCGGATCAATTTTGGTGATTTTGCGGACAGACACAAGAGAACTCAGCAAAGCAATCATAAGAAGAACAAAGGAGTACACCATAACCAGATTGCTCTCCAGCTTGAACGGCATCCCTTGGGGCATAATGGCTGCCGTTCCATACGTAAGCAGAATTCCGATTACGATACTGATCAGGGATAGCACAAGGACCTGAGACATGATGGATCGGATCAAAAATCCATTTTTGGCGCCAATGGCCTTCATAATTCCGAACTGGTTGGTTTTCTGCATCGTCATGACATAGAAGAAGACGCCCAGCACAAATGCGGAGATCACCAACAAGAATCCAAGCATCATCATAATCGAGCCATTCTCTTCCTTGTAGCCCGGCAGGCCTTGCACGGCTTCCGAGCGGGTAACGGTATCCGTATTCGCAAGCTTGGCGTTGATGGTTTCCGGATCGATATCCGGCCCTTGAAGCATAATAGCATTTACAGGGGCTTCAATTCCCTTATCCGAGCCCGGAGCCGCGAAGGCAATTTTCCTCCACTCCGATATGGGAATGAATACGGCCGGAAGGTGATTGTAGGTTTGATCCTCCACAAATCCTGTAATCGTTAGTGCTTCCTCCATTCCGTCCAGCTTGAAGGTGTCTCCCAGTTTAAAGCCTTCATCCTTCATGGATGTATCCACGATCACCCCGGAAGGGGAAGCTTGCGCAAGCGGCTGTCCTTCTACCACATTAGGCTCCAGAAAGCTGCCGGGGAGAATACCCAGGATGGCGATATCGACTTTATCTTCATTCTTCAGGCTATCCCCCTTCAGAGCGGTAGCCATTGAACCTCCCATAGGGGATGCTGCGGATACGTTCGGCATTTTTTCCAGATCCTGCAACAATCGTTCGGATAGAAGAGATTTGCTCATAGAAGATTTGGAGCCTTGCTCGAAGAGAACATAATCGGCCTTCATGTTCTTAAAGGAGGAAGCGGCCAATGAGGATAAGCCATTCCCCAATCCCGACAGAATGAATACCAGCCAGGCCATCAGAACAAAAATAACGATAATCATCAAAAATTTCATCTTGCTGTGTTTGATTTCTCTCAAGGCAAGAAACATACAGGGGCTCACTCCTTATTATTTATATTTGACACTTGTGTCTAATTGGATGCGTTCATGACCGATCCATGTCTATTATTAAACATCATTACGACACATGTGTCAAAATAAACAATATGGAAATTTGGATGCCTATTTTTTCGCACCGCCCATCCACATGTCAAACAGCAGCTTACTCCACTGAGAGACGGGAACGTTCATCATATTCGGCGTGCTGATCAGATTAAAAAAGACGCCCACATGTACCGGAAGCGGGATGTCATCTCGTAAGAGCTTTTCCTGTTGGGCTTTTTGGACAAGACGGGTAAGCTGGACCTTGAGGAATTCATGAGCATTCTCCACATATTCCACATTGGCGCGCGTTTCTTCGGAGCCGTTTGTTTTGATCTTATACGAATCGCCCAAAAGCTGGTGAAATTTGAATTCCTCCATATAAATGGCCAGCAGCTCCTGTAGAGCGGTTGAAGCATCACTTTCGTCAAGGGCGGAAGCCTTCTCCATGATGGACTGAATGGCGCGTTTCATACATGCCGAAATAATCTCATCCTTATTGGCGTAATACTGATAGATGGTGCTCCGTGCACCGGGGAGATGCTGGGAAAGCAACTTCAGATTAAACCCGTCGTACCCATGCTCCAGTACCAAACGTTTGGTCACATCCAGCAGCTCCGAACGGGAATAGGCTTGTTTTCTGCTCATTGGAAACGGTCCTTTCTTTCTTCAGGTAGCGGATGATTCATGTTCATTATAGTCCAATTGAAGGGGCGATGAAAGGCAAAAAGAAGCGATCCGCTCTTAACGGACCGCTTCTTGCCATTTCCGGTAGGACTCGTAGGCTGCACCCTGTCGGATGGCCGATAGAGCCCTTTCGATGCCCTCCTCCACGGAGCCTGCGGCTTGGGCGGCCCACAGGCGGACTGCGCTGTTCAGGAGCACCATGTTGAAATAGGGGGATACGGTATGGCCCTCCAGCACGTCGGCAGTAATATGGGCCTGCCGCTCCGCTGTCCAGAATTCCTCCTCCGGCAGCTCGGCCTGCAGGTCGTAGGCTTCGGGGTCAACCACGTACAGCTCCGGGGCTTCCCCTTCGCGGACCAGATAGGTGCGGGTCCGTTTGTTGGGGAGAAGATCCTCCGACCCCTCTGCACCTTGAATGATTATACCGCTCCGGATACCCAGTCTGGAAACAAGCTCCGCCATCTTCTCGAAAACAGTCCCATGAAAGATGCCAAGCGCCATGTACGGCGCATCGGAGAAACGCAGCAGTTTCTCCACGGAGTGGAAGATGGTCCTAATCCCCATCTGCTCTCGGTACGGCCGGATATCCCGGAGTGCGGGGCACCACTCCTCGGACGGGACGAACAGGACACCAGACCGTTCAGCAGCCTGCAGCAGCTTGCTTCGATCATCCAGCCGTGCTCCCAGCTGCAGAGCTACGTCCTGCAGAGTTACACCGTACTTGGGAGGCAAGGGCGCACTCCCATGCAGGGTAACGGGAACGCCGCAGGAGGCAACGACGAAGGATACGGCCCATGTGGCCATGTAGGATTTGGTCCGTCCGTCGTAAGGGCCGGCGCAATCCAACGAGCCGGGGACAGGATGGAGCAGGGAGCGTTTCCGCAGCGCATGGACAAAAGCCAGCAGCTCATCGGCGGATTCCATCTTGACCCGCTCCGCCGCCAGGAAAGCCCCGATCTGCACAGGGGTGGCTTCCCCGGATAATATCAGCTCAGCCGCCTGGCCGGCCTCCTCATAGGTTAAATCTCTCGAGCCCCGTTTGCCGCGGCCTACTTCCTTGATGAGTGAAATCACTTGCGGCTACCCCCTGTCTTGTTTTCCGAGATCCACTGATACACATTGACGATGGAGCTGGCCACATCCACGACCCGCTTGCGTTCATTCATGGCCTGGGTGCGGAGGAATTCGTAAGCATCCGCCTCGGAAATCTTCTTCATTTCGCATAATATCGCCTTGGCACGCTCAATCCACTTCCGTTCCTCCAGCCGGCTGAGCAGCTGCTCCCGTTCCTTCTGCCATTGGGTCCGGCGCAGGTGATGAGAGGAGCTGATCATCAGTGTCCAATGGATCTGTGCCGGGGTCATACCCGGGAACAGAACGCCGTCCACCTCCAAGCCTCCATGGCAGCTCTCCGTTACGGCAGCTTCGCCGCACCACCAGATCACCGGCCAATCCCGCCAGGACAAGACCCGGGCGACCCACTCATCCAGGCAGGAGGAAGGAACGGCGAGGATGACGGCTTCACACTTGGTGGCTAAAGCCTTGGTCTTCTGGTCGCCGCGCAGGGATTGGACCCGGAAGCCCAATGCGGTAATGGCCGTTTCCGGGCGTATCCCGGACCGGTCAGCTTCATCACTGCTCCGTTTCGTCTCCCCTGAAGCATCAGCTGCGGCTTCACCGGATGGTCTGATCACCAGAAAATGTTGAAGCATCTGCGGCCTCCTTACCTGTAAAAGATCCTCGTACAGCTACATATGTAATGTAATATTACATAAAAATTCTCTGGTTGTCGATAATAATAATTAACTAAGCATCCATGTAATCTATATTGACGTGAGTCAAAAGGAAAGCTATAATCAATTCATCACAAAGGCGTGATAACCTTTCGAATATATGTGTTCAGCGTACAATGGCGTACTCTGAAACCGGCAATGAGGCCAACCTGCGGACAGCATTCGTCCGTCTGTTGGCCTCTTTATGTTCACTAAACAAAGTTACGAGGGAGAGTGGTGGAGATGGCGACTACAATCGAGGCCTACAAGGCTGAATTAAGCTTTAGCATCATCTGGGATAAGATCGTCCGTTATGCGAGTGTTGGCTGGGACACCTTGGAGGAGGCCGATGTCCAGGCGCTGAAATGGTACGGCGTATTCGTGCGCAAATCCACCCCGGGTTACTTTATGATACGGGTCCGCGTCCCCGGCGGCATTCTGGAGCATGGCCGGTTTACGGCAGAGCAGCTGCGGGTCTTGGCGGACGTAACCCGGGATTACGGCAGGGATATTATGGACCTGACCACCCGACAGCAGGTGCAGCTGCGGTGGATTCGGATGGAGGATGTGCTCACGGTGTTGGAAAAGCTGAATGCAGCCGGGCTTTCCACCATGCAGACGGGCATGGATAACATCCGCAATGTGACCACCTGTCCCGTGGCGGGACTTCAGGCGGATGAGGCATTGGACAGCCGGCAGCTCGTGAAGGAGCTGAACGACTCTATCGTAGGGAACTGGAAGGTAGCCAATCTGCCGCGGAAGTTTAATATTACGGTTCTCGGCTGCTGCGATAACTGTACCCATGCAGAGATCAACGATATTGCCCTAACCCCGGCGAAGAGAGGTGATCTCTCAGGCTATAACGTGTGGGTGGGCGGCGGTCTCGGGTCATGGGGAACCCAGCGTTCCCTGTCTCTGGATGCCTTCGTACTGCCGGAGCAGGCAACGGAAATCTGTCATGGGATTCTGGAGCTGTTCCATGAACGGGGCAACCGGGAGAAGCGGAATAAAGCCCGGCTTAAATTCCTCATCGAGGAAATGGGACTGCTGGCCTTCCGGAAGGAAGTGCTGGGGAGGCTGTCCTTTACCCCGTTGTCTGCCGGTACCGAGCTAACAGATGACCACAGCCACCGAGACCACATCGGTGTTCACCCCCAGAAAACCCCGGGGTTGCACTACGTAGGTCTGAATGTGGTAACCGGGCGGATGAAGCTGGAGCATGTATACGAGGTGGCGCGTTTGGCGGAAGCCTACGGCAATGGGGAGGTCCGTCTGACAACGGCCCAAAATGTAATTATTGCCAATGTTCCAGACTCGAAGCTGACAGAGCTGCTTGCCGAGCCGGTACTGGAGCAGCTGCAGCATGATCCGCTGCCTTTTGCACGCGGCCTCATCTCTTGTACGGGGAATACCTTCTGCCCCTTCGCCATGATCGAAACCAAGCAGCGCACCTTGGAGCTGGTTACCTATCTGGATCAGCAGATCGGCCGAAGTGTAATGGAGAGCATCGGAGTGCTGGAAATCCACGCCTCCGGCTGTCCGAACTCCTGCGGCAACCCCCATACCGGACAAATCGGCCTCATCGGTAAAAAAGTGAAGGTAGACGGGCAAGTGGTGGAAGGCGCCGATATTTACTTGGGGGCGGAGCATGGCGTGCATGGCTCCTTTAACGAACGGTGGAAAATCGCTGTGCCTTTTTCGGAGATGGGACCACTCCTTGAAGGGATGATCCGTCAATATATCGAGGAGAGGGAGCCTGAGGAGCCTTTCCGCAGGTGGTGCATCCGGAACGGTCTGATCCAGGGAGAATTGAAGCAGTTTGCTCCTATGATCAAGGATGAAGAACATACGGCCTAGGGACCCTAACAGGTCCAATCGGTAAAAGGGGAGATCAACCATGTCTTATGTAAAACCTGACCAAGTGGTCGAAGCGATGATCCAGGCCGGCACGGCCAAGTCCCTGCTGCCGGTGAAGCAGCTGCTGCTCCGGGGGTTCCTGGGCGGCGCGATTCTCGGATTTGCCACAACCCTGGCTTTCCAGGCCACGGTCCAGACGAAAATCGGCATGGTAGGGGCGCTGGTGTTCCCCGTTGGGTTTGTGATGATCATCCTGCTGGGACTGGAGCTGGTCACCGGCAACTTCGCCCTCATTCCCGTTTCTGTGATGGAGGGGAAAGCCAAAGCCTCCGCCATGCTGCGCAACTGGAGCTGGGTGTTCGTGGGGCATGTGATCGGGGCTGCTTTTTACGGCCTGCTCTATTACATTGCCGCCACCAAGATGGGCCATGTGGGAGACGATGCGGTAGGGGCCATGATCATCAAAACCGCAGAAGCCAAAACCAATGGGTACTCGTCCTTGGGCTTCGACGGTATGATTACCGTGTTCGTCAAGGCGGTCCTGTGCAACTGGATGGTGTGTTTGGGGGCAGTGATGGCCATGACCTCCCAATCCACCGGCGGCAAAATCGCGGCTATGTGGCTGCCAATTCTCACCTTTTTCGGGCAGGGCTTCGAGCACTCCGTGGTTAATATGTTTGTCATTCCTACGGGCATGATGATGGGAGCAAAGGTCAGCTTTGCCGATTGGTGGCTGTGGAATCAGATTCCGGTTACGTTGGGCAACCTGGCGGGAGGCTTCCTGTTCACGGGCCTCGCCCTCTACCTGACGCAGAAAAAACGCGCAGCGGCTCCGGCTGTGGTGCCAGCTGCTGCGGATACATCCGCGTCCCCGTCCATAGCCAAGCACGCCTAGGGTGCAAATAACACAAAAGCCGCCAAACACAAGGGAATCCCTTGCCGGCGGCTTTTGTGTGCTGCAACTGCTTGTTCGGTGTAGCGGCGGCGCTAACGAATCTGAGCAACGCTATTTGGCTGCAGCGGGGCTTTTTTGAAATCTAACGAATCCTAGACACGCTATTTTGTCCGAATGGGTGCCAAAAGGCTTCGAAACGAGTCGTTAGCGTGTCTGAGATTCGTTAGATTTTCATAACACCCGTTTTTTGCGAAATAGAGTGTCTGAGATTCGTTAGCCCGCTAAGGCAAACAGACGGTCGACCAAGCAGTCAGCAGATCTAGCGCCCACCCAACCAACACCGCTCTATGCCTCGCTGGTTCCCAGCCCTGGCTTCGGCTTCTTGTCCCCCGCAGGCTCAGCCCGATCCTGATCCTCTGCAGCCTCCTGGCTGTCGAGATACTCCTGGAGATCATCCTGCACGCTGGTATCTGAGAGCGGTACCTTGGAGCGGTGCGCCGACCGGATAATGATATGCCCCGATACAGGAGCGGTCAGGAAAACGAAGGCAATCCCCAGGAGCAGCCGGATGCTGGATACGCCGTGTGTAAACAGAAAATAGAAAAAGGCGGCTAACAGAATGCTCAGAATGCCCAGGGTTGCGCTTTTGGTGGAGGCGTGGGCGCGGTTGTATACATCCGGCAGGCGGAGAATGCCCAGGGAGCTGATCAGACTCATCAGGGTTCCGGTAATGACCAGGACGGAGACGACAATTTCAATGATCGTTGCTGCGTTCAATAACAGTCCCGCCTTCCATATATTTGCTCAGGGCAATGGTGCTCAGGAATGCTAATATGCCGATAAGCAGAATTGCTTCCAGATACGCGTGGGAGTTCAGCATGATGGAAAGAACGGCGATGATACCAATGACGATGTATCCCATCGTATCGAGAGCCAAGATCCTGTCGTGCATGGAAGGGCCAACAATGACCCGGTATAAAGCCACCACAAGAGAGATGGACAGCAGGAACATGGACAAAAGCATCACGTTATCAAACATTACCGCATCACCTCAATAATGGCATTTTCGAACTTGCGCATGGTTCTGGTTATATTATTCCGGTAGTCCTTGGCATCCATAGCATGGATAAACATAACACCCGCCTTGGGGTCGATCTCCATAATGACGGAGCCCGGCGTCAGGGTGACCAATGCGGACAGGAGAGTAATTTCGAATTCCGTCTTGAGAATGGTCTCCGAGCGGAAGATCCCCGGCTGTATATTCAGCTTCGGCCGCGTCACCTGCAGAGCCACCACCCAGGTGGATTTGAAGAGCTCCACAATGAACAATCCGATCAGCTTGGCGATGGAGATCGCCTTTTTGCCGTAGAAGGACTCGGGGAAGAACCGCCGCATCAGGAAAATAATGATGAAGCCGATGGTGTAGCCGATGCCGAACACCACCACATTCCAGGATTCGTTAAGCAGCATATACACAAAAGCGATCAGCAGGTTGAGTAAAAGTTGAGTCGTTATGTTCATCACGTCCTTTACCTTTTAGAAGCTATTCCGCTGAAGAACTCAGGTGCCCCGCTTGAAAACAGCGTCGATATAAATGGAGGGATTCATAACCGTCTCGACGGCTTGCTCCACATAAGAAAGCACCCATTCGGCCCGCAGGCCCATCACCACAATAAGCGTCACCAGGATGATGCCGGGCAATAAGGCGCTGTTGCCGGTTTCCTTCTGATCCCCCTCGCTCATGAGCGTTTCTCCCCAGAAGCTGTGAATGAAGATCTTCACAACGGAGTAGAGCACCATCAGACTGGTCAGAATCGCTACAACCGACATGGCCAGATGTCCTCCGGACACCCCGCCCTTCAAGATCAGCACCTTGCCGACAAAGCCGCTTAACGGGGGAACACCGGCAAGAGCCAGAGCCGCAATAAAGAACAGCCAGCCCAGAATGGGGCGGAAGAGCAGGAGGCCGCTGAAATTCTTTAATTTATCCGAGCCGAAGATGGAGATGATCGCTCCGCCCAGGATGAAGATCAGCCCCTTGGCCAGCATATCGTGGATCAGATAGAAGATCGCGCCGGTCATGGAGTCCGTGGTCGCCACTCCAACCCCGAAGAGGATGAAGCCAACGGCCACAACCACGTTGTAGGCAAGGATTTTTTTGATTTCCCAATGAAAGATGGCGCCCAATGCACCCAATATCATCGTTAGCACCGACATATAGAGAATCGCCGTATGGGTAATCTCCGGCTTATGGTAGAACAGCAGCGTGAAGGTGCGGATAATGGCATAAATGCCGACCTTGGTCAGCAGTGCTGCGAACAGCGCCGAAACGGCAGGGGGAGGTGCGCTGTACGAACCGGGCAGCCAGAAAAACAGCAGCAGGCCTGATTTGAGGCCGAATACGGCCAGGAACAGGAAGCTGACCGTGGTCAGCAGGCCGTCTTGTCCGATGGCCGCAATCCGTTCGGACAGATGGGCCATATTCAACGTCCCCGTAATGGAGTACAGGTAGGCGATGGAAACGACGAACAGGGTGGAGGATACCACATTGATGATGACATATTTGATGGATTCCCGGAGCTGGAGCCGTTTGCCGCCCAAGGACAGCAGGACATATGAGGAAATCAGCATAACTTCGAAAAAAACGAACAGGTTGAAGATATCCCCGGTCAAAAAGGAGCCGTTCACGCCGCACAGCAGGATGAGGATAAACGGATAAATATAATGAAGCTTGTGCTCATGGGAGATGGAGCCGAAGGTATACAGCGCGCACATCAGACTAACGGTAGTGGCGGTAAGGACAAGCAGGGAGGACAGCATATCTCCCACAAGATTGATGCCGTAAGGCGCCTCCCAGCCTCCCACATCCAGGACAAGGATGCCTTGGGTGGAGACGCGGTGGATGAGGAAGATGGACACCCCGATGGTCAGGATCATGGCGATGACGGTCAGCACCTGCTGCAAACGGACGCGGCGGCGGAAGAAGATCATGGTCATGCCCGTGAGAAGGGGAATGATGATCGGCAGAATTAAAACATTAGTCATGCATGCTACCTCTCAATTGCTTCAAATTGTCAGTGCCCAGCTCCACATATGTGCGGTAGCCCAGCACCAGAAGAAATGCAGTCAAGGCAAAGCTGATGACAATGGACGTGAGGATCAGCGCATGGGGCACAGGATCGGTGTAGCTGGAAGCCCCTTCCCCCAAAAGAGGTGCGGCGCCCTTCTTCAATCCGTTGATGGCCATCAGCATCAGATGGGTGGCATGGGAGAAGACCGTGATGCCCAGGATGATCCGCAGCAGGTTTTTGTTCAGGATCAGATAGGTTCCGACGGTAAACAGGATACCGGAAATAATGATGATGAACGTCTCCATTATTTTTTGTCCTCGCTTATACTCGTGATTATCGTCATGGTGGTTCCGACAACGGTCATGTATACCCCCAGGTCAAAGGCGAGAGCAGAAGCAATCTCCGTTTTGCCGAGAAGCGGAAGATTCACATAGGTAAAGGATTGAAACAGGAAGGGGAGGTCCAGCAGCATGGAAACCGTGCCGGTCAGCACGGAGGTAATCACTCCCGCGGCGGCAATCCGATTGAACGGGAACGGAATGATGTCCCGCACAGACTGAAGGTCGAAGGCCAGATATAGCAATACCAGCGCTGAAGAGGTAATGAGCCCTCCGATGAAGCCGCCACCCGGATCATGATGCCCTGCGAACAGAATGTACACGGAGAAGATCAAGATGATGAAGACCAATATTTTGGCGGCCACCTGAAGAAAGACATCCGTGAATTTTAATTTCATGGCTGTTTCCTCCCTGCCTGGCGAAGTTTAATCATGGTGAAGATGCCGATTCCCGCTGTGAAAAGAACAACACTTTCCAGCATCGTATCGAAGCCGCGGAAGTCCACCAGAATGGCGTTGACCATATTCTTGGCACCGGCAAGCTTGTAGGAATCCTTATAGAACTCGGCAATGGACTCGAACATATGATGGCTTTGCGTGGAAAGCCCGATTAAGGTCAGGGTTGTGCCTACGCCAACCGCAATAAGAGCGTTGGACAAGCGGAATTTCATCGGTGTAATATACTTGCTGACCCGGGGCAGAAAGTAGAAGCACAGCAGGAACAGGGTGGTCGAGATGGTTTCCACAACAAGCTGTGTCAGAGCCAAATCAGGAGCCCGGAAGATGATGAAGAACAGGGACACGATATATCCAATGACACTGACGGCAATAATGGAGATCAGCCTTGATTTGGTGAACACCATGTGGATTGCTGCCGCAACTGTGGTAAAGCCGAGTAAATATTCATACGTCTGGATGGGTGCATTGCCTGACAGATCGAGACTCCATGCGCCCTGCAGAAAGAAGGAGCCTCCCGCCATGACAATGATGAACACAAACAGATAGGATAAATAATGGGTGGTAGAGCCGGTGATATAGAAGCCGGTAATTTTGCCGGCCAGACGCTCCATTCCGGTGATCCCGTTGTCATAAACCCGGTTAAGACTGAACCTCAAGGGGATGCTGTCGTAAACATCCGTAAACTTGGTAATATACCGGTACATAACAGTGCCCAACAGGATAATGCCCAAGGTCATGAAAATCTCTGTATTAAAGCCGTGCCAAGCGGAAATATGTACATGCCATTCCGCTCCATTGGCGAAGACCTGCGGCAGAATTGCTTTTACCGTAGGCTCCAATAGGGAGGACGCGATCATATTCGGAAAGAAGAACAGAATCAGGACGAAGGCCGCCAGAATCATGGGCGAGATGAGCATACCCAGAGGAGCCTCGTGGGGGATGCGTTCCCCCGCTTTGGGCTGATGAGGGCCCATAAACACCTTGAAGATCAGGATCATACAATACACAAAGGTCAAAACGCTTGCCAGCCAGGCAATGATCGGTATGAAGATAAACGCGCTGTTCATGGTGCGCGAGGCGGTCAATACGCCGGTGAAGAACATTTCCTTACTTAGGAAACCGCCGAAGGGAGGGAGGCCTGCCATGGAGAATGCGCCAATCATGGTCAGGGTGAAGGAAACAGGCATCACATGAATCAGTCCGCTTAAGCGGCGTATATCCCGTGTACCTGTTTCGTGGTCAAGAATGCCGATCATCATAAACAGACAGCCCTTGAAGATAGAGTGGTTGATCAGATGGAACACACCTGCCAGAACAGCACCGGCAAACAATAGGGAGCTGTCGCCGTATTGGCTGTTAAGAGCGATGGAGCCGATGCCGAACAAGCACATAATCAGACCGATTTGGCTAATGGTGGAGAAAGCGAGCAGCGCCTTCAGGTCGCTTTGGCGGATGGCCTTCATGGAGCCGATCAAGAGAGTAATCAGTCCTACCAGGGTAATGGTCCAGAACCATTCCATATGTCCGCCGAAGATAGGTGTCAGACGGGCCACCAGATAGACTCCTGCCTTAACCATGGTTGCGGAGTGCAGATAGGCGCTGATAGGAGTAGGAGCCTCCATGGCATCAGGCAGCCAGATGTGGAACGGGAATTGGGCCGATTTCGTGAAGGCGCCGAGCAGGATGAAAAACATGGCCGGGAGGAAATACGGGTGCTGCGCCAATTGATCGCTTAAGGCAATCAGCTCACGGATGCTGAGCGTACCGCCGGCGGAGGATAGGATGATGAAGCCGAGGAGCATAAAGAAGCCGCCGGTCATGGTGATGAACATGGATTTTTGGGCCCCGTAGCGCGATCTTTTGCGGTGGTACCAAAAGGCGATAAGCAGGAAGGAGGAAACGCTGGTCAGCTCCCAAAACGCATACAGAGTCAAGAGATTATCGGAGAGCACGGAGCCTAACATCGCTCCCATAAACAGCATCAGATACGCATAAAACAGATGCAGCTTCTCCCGGGTTTTGGACATATAGAAGATGGAGTAGAACACCACCAGAGCGCCGATCCCCGTTATCAGCAGAGCAAAAAGCAGGGAGAGACTATCGAGATAAACGGAGAAATCAATACCTAAAGACGGAATCCATGAAACCGTGTACAGCAGAGGCTCGAGAGGTTGGCTGGAGGAATAGAAGCCTGCAAAAAAGATGAGCAGCGCCACGGGAACCGCCATAACGAACCAACCGGTATGTATGCGGTGCGCATATTTAGCCAAAAGGGGGATGAGAGGGACAGAAAAAAAAGGGATCAGAATCGCGATATGCAGTAAGTTCAACTATAAGCCGCTCCTTATTCTTTAAGTTTTGTTGTAAAGGGTGGGGGTGGCAGTTTCGCAAGAACATAACCGATTTTTTGATGAAGGTTCTCCTACCGGAATCAAGCGTTTGGGCAGCATGGGTCTACGTCTCCTTTAGTATGGCCATATTTAATCCTATTACGTATTGATGGATTGTAGGAATAATTATACCCTATGCGAGTTGACACCATCAAACTTTATGTGTAGTCTAGTGCTATCTTTAGGCAGAGGTGAATGAAAAACCATGAAGACTGGAAGTATGGATGAATGCATACTTGTCTGTGTTTATTATGGACCGAACGGCGAACGGCTTATCCGCAGAGGCGGTAAAATTGCCAAAATGCTGAATTGTCCGCTGTATGTGTTAACCGTTGACCGGCAACCCGAAGACGAGTGGGATATCGAAAAAAGCCACTATATTTCGGCATGGAAAAAGATTGCCGATGAGCTCGGGGCGGAGGAGTTCATTGTGAAATACAATGAAAAACGCCCTGTGGCCAAAGTGATTACTGAGGTAGCCAAGCAAAAAAATGTGACGCAGATCGTATTGGGACAGACAGCCCAAAGCAGGTGGGAGGAAATCACGAAGGGCTCCATTGTAAACCTGCTGCTGCATGACATCTCCTTCGTTGATCTTCACATTGTATCTGTGTCCCGTGAGCTGAACGTTCAGGAGGGCTTCTACGAAACAGGAGTCCGCGCCTATCTGAAGGAGGGGACTGAAGGCTTCCGGCTCTGCTTCAACCACACTCATCTCGACAAGTATGAAGGTATTTTCTATAAAGAGGTTGGGACGGACTTCAACAACGGAATTTTTAAATTCCTGCTGGACAACGAAACCATCGAGGTCCGTGTAGTGGACGATTATGTAAAGGATATTAACGACCGGGTCAATTAATGCGGAAGCGGCTTCCGGCAGACAACAGCGATTATAGGGGGACATGGTCTACCATGTCTTCTTATTGGTCCAGAAAAGTGAGTTTGCGTTGACTGCAGTGTTTTTTTGCAAACGCTTTCCGATCTGGTGGGGACGTATCTGCCATAAGAGGGGATCCGATGATGCCGTTGATAACGGAGGCTCAATTAATCGATGAAATCGGCTGCTGGCTGAAAACACATCTTTCGGTTACGGTGCAGTCGGGCAACCGCATCAGACGCGGGCTGATGAATGAGAAGTGGATTGTGGAAACGGACAAGGGTCGAATGTTCGTTAAGTGCTATCACCCGGAGCGGTACAAGGAGAGATGGCAGAATACGGAGTTTCGGGCGGGCTTTGAAGATGCGCTGCAGCTCCAGCTTCTTTTCTATCAATCGGGTGGGCGGTGTCCTGAACCGTTGGCGCTGGATGGGCGCTGCATGCATCTCCTGCCCTGCGGAAGATACATGGCTGTGATGACCTGTTGTCCGGGGACGATGGTGCCTGCCGGCCAGATGGGTGAACGCCGGATGTACGCACTGGGAAGGGCGGCGGCGGATATGCACACCGTCTGGGATTCCGCGGCGGCAACAGGGTTAGGGGTAGCGATTCCCCGGAAGGAACCTGCTTACCGGCTGTCCCGGGAGAGGATGGAGCAGACGTGGGAGACAAATTGGGATGCGGCCCGCGGCTCGGCGGGGCACATCCGGAATGCCTTGCAATTACAGAAGGCAATCATTCATTCACTCCGGCAGGACGATCTGGCGCCCCCGGCCCCAGGCTGGGCTCATCTTGACCTGTGGGCGGACAACCTGCTTTTTGAAGGAGATGCGCTTACCGCAATCGTGGATTTTGACCGGGCACGTTATTCGTTCCCTGCAATGGACCTGGGAAGGGCTGTTTTGTCAGGCACTCTGAGCGGCGGCCGATTCCAGGGGGATGCAGTGGCCGCCTTCGCCGAAGGCTACTGCAGCAGACGGCCGCTCCCGCCGGGTTCGCTGGTGCAAGCAGTCAAGTATGTCTGGTGTGTGGAGACGTTTTGGTGGATCCAGCCGTCGATGGAAACGTCCAGCGTGGTCCCTGTGCGCTTCGCAGAGGAGATGATGGTCACCGCGAGGAATTGGGAGCAGCTGGACGCCCTTCTGGAGGGCAGCTAACTGAGCCGATCGCGGATCAGAGGCAGTGTGCAGCAGTGGATTCCTCCTCCCAGGCTAGTCGTAAGATTGCCATTATTGTGGGCCGGTTCAGCAGAAGTTTGCTAATATGCGGCTTTTGGGCAAAGCGCAGAGATAATGAGCTTTGCCCTTCTTTTATTTTTATTTTCCTGTGATATACTTTAGCTAAATAAACCAGTAAAGGAAATGGCCTATGACAAACCCAAAGCCACTTCACTACGAAGACAGTCTAAATGAGATTAATCGGTTGAATCAAATTAATCAATTGATCTTGGATTCCGTTGCCGAAGGCATTTATGGAATTGATCTGAACGCGAGAGTGGTTTTTGGGAACAAGGCGGCCGAACGGTTAACAGGGTATTGTGTGCAAGAATATGAGCATCATACCCTTCATGAGATGATCCATCATACAAATTCGCGGGGAGAACAAGTGCCGCTTTCTTTTTGTTCGGTTTATCACGCACTTACCCATGGTGAGAGTCTGTTTATTAAAGATGACGTGTTCTGGAGGAAGGACGGCTCTTATTTTCCTGTGGAATATACCGCGAAACCGATGATGGAGAACGGCACACATATAGGAAGTGTAATTACTTTCCGCGATATGACGGAGAAGCTGCGGACAGACCAATTGATTGTAGAATGGGACAAATTGTCTGCAGTAGGACAGTTGGCCGCAGGCATTGCCCATGAAATCCGGAATCCGATTACGGCACTGAAGGGTTTTCTTAAGCTTATGCAGCGCAGCGGGCAAGTAAATGACGGACATATTACCATTATGGGCTCGGAGTTTGAACGGATCGAATGCATTATTCAAGAGCTTCTTACCTTCTCAAAGCCTTGTGTTTCCCAATACAATAATGAAGAAATAGGGGATATTATCCGTCATGTGGTTACCTTAATGGAGCCTCAGGCCTTATTAAAAAATATCGCTCTCTCGATGGAGTCCGCCTGCCTTCCGTTATATATCCGTTGTATTAAAAACCAGATTAAACAGGTGCTGGTCAATCTGATCCGAAATGCGATTGAAGCCATGGACAAGCCGGATGGCAGTATTCAAATTAAAATTTCTCACCAAACGGCCCACGTCGTCATTGAGGTGATAGATAATGGCCCGGGCATTCCAGAGCGTGCCCTTAACAAACTGGGTGAGCCCTTTTATTCCACAAAGGAGAAGGGGACGGGGCTTGGATTGATGGTGACCCAAAATATTATCCGGAACAATCATCATGGTATATTGGATGTGAAAAGCCAGGAAGGGATAGGAAGCATCTTCGCGGTTATATTGCCGCAAGTTTAAAAATAAAGGGATCGGCTTTGGCGCTAACGAATCTGTGGAGCGCTATTTGTCTGTATAGAGGAACCTTTCAAATCTAACGAATCTCAGCCACGCTATTTGTCCCGAATTGGCCCCAAAAGGCTGTTAAGCAGGCAAAAAATACACCCGAATATCCAGGGTGAATTGATACGTCACTCTGCCTCCTCTAATCAAAGCAAAAAACAGCTAAAATAAAACTCAACCGCCGAGTATTGGGATACTGTGACAAATGTACTTGGGGAACTTTGGACCCGGCTTTATGATGGTATTGCTTTGGATTTCCCATCCTCTTATGACAGGAGAATTGTCGTATGTGTAATTGGATGAACGCCTCCTTAACGAATTCATTTAGGAGGCCAAGGTAGTACCCTTTGCCTCCCATATAGGAGGAATGAGAAGTGGAAAAAGGTATTATTATTTTGCTGAGCGGTGTATCAAGCGCTGGGAAGACAACACTCACTAAGGTCCTGCAAAGCCAATTGGACGAAACGTTCTACCATATTTGCTGTGATGATTTTATGAATATGGCCCCCAAGCAGGTGCTGCGCGACGATCTGGACAACCAGCTTCTGATTACCCAGGGCATCATGCATGAAACGGCCCAACTGTTTAGTGATAAAGGACTCCCTATCATCATTGATGATGTGATTCTGGATTTGCCGGATAAGAATGACTGGTTATTCGAATACGTCACTATGTTTGCCGGTTATCCGGTGTTGTTTGTCCATGTGGAATGCCCAATCGAGGAATTGGAGCGCCGCGAGGTGTTCCGGGGGGACCGGACCATCGGCCAATCCCGGTGGCAGCTGGCTCATGCATACACAGATATTCCCTACGACCTGACCGTAAACACACACGTTCATTCGACAGAAGAGTGTGCACTCCAGATCAAGAACATGCTCATTAAGCAGGAACAGTGGCGGGCATTTCGAGTATTAGGGGAGCATTTCGAAACAACTCCAAGACGATAAATTCAAACAAGGCTGCCTGTTTTATGGGCGGCCTTTTGCTGTGGAAAAAACTAATCCATCTGTCCTAATTTCCAGTTTTTATTGCTTTTTAATTTGTTGCATTTATCTCTGCCCTTTACAATACATCACTAAGACCGGAGAATTGGGCAGCTAAAGGCCGGACGATACCACCGGAATGTATATAAGACGGGAGAGTGTAATGATGAATATGGGAAGAGCTGTTCTGCAGACATTGGAATTCAGCCAGGAGCTAACTCTGGTACTGGCTGGCCGTGTTTCATTCGGCGCTGCGGCGGAAGGTTAACGGCCGTATCTATCCGGAGTTGAAAAGCAAGCTGCACGTAGTTGAGGTTTAGGCATCCCGCTCCGGTAATGGTATAATCAGGGGGATATCTCAATTCGGAGTGAGAGGAGCTTGCTTACATGGCACAATCGATTAAAGACAAAGTAGCAATTGTAACCGGAGGAGCAAGAGGAATCGGCAAAGCCACGGCCATTGCCCTGGCCAAGGAAGGTGTACATGTGGGGCTTCTGGCCCGTACCGAGGCGACGCTGAAGGAAGTAGCGGCAGAGCTCGAAGGGCTGGGTGTCAAAGTCGCCTATGCGGCCATTGATATTTCGTCCAAGGAGCAGGTGGACGCAGCGGTCGAAGCCTTAACTGCAAAGCTGGGACCGGCCGATATCCTGATCAACAATGCGGGCATTGCCACCTTCGGCACGGTGCTGGAGATGGACCCGGCGGAGTGGAAGGGTATGATCGATACCAATCTGATGGGCACCTATTATGTCACCCGTGCCGTATTGCCGCAATTGATCGCCAAGAACGGCGGAGACATCATTAATATCTCCTCCACCAACGGGTTAAACGGCGCAGCCACCTCCAGTGCATACAGCGCATCCAAATTCGCTGTGATTGGTTTCACGGAATCCCTTGCCCAGGAGGTACGCCGCAACAATATCCGGGTATCGGCGTTAACCCCCAGCACCATTGCTACGGACCTGGCCTTGGACCTGAGCCTGATTAAAGAAAACAATGATGATAAATACGTTCAGCCGGAGGATGTGGCAGAGTTTATTATCGACCAACTGAAAATCCACAAACGGATGTATGTGAAGGCTGCTACCTTTATCGCAACCAACCCGTTCTAAAGCAAACTTTCTATTAGAAGCCAAGACCATATAACACCTGAGGGAGTGCATATATTTCATGTCGAGCTTGCCGAATTGCCCAAAATGCCATTCAGAATACACATACGAGGACGGGAGTCTTTTGATCTGCCCGGAGTGTGCCCATGAATGGAGCTTGGAATCGGGCGCTGAGGACAGCGGCGATATAAAGATCGTGAAGGATGCCAATGGAAACATCCTGAATGACGGGGACTCCGTTACGGTCATCAAGGATCTGAAGGTGAAGGGCAGCTCATCTGTCCTGAAGATCGGAACCCGTGTGAAAAACATCCGGCTGGTGGATGGGGACCATAATATCGATTGCAAGATCGAGGGATTTGGGGCCATGAAGCTAAAGTCGGAGTTTGTGAAGAAGATTCTATAGAGGCGAAACGTAAGAAGCGGAGAGCAGGCGATCATGCCGGGGCTCTCCGCTTTTTGGTTATTCTCCTATGAGAGGCGGTTCCTTTGTTTTTTTCGCAGGGTCCGGGTATACCCGATAAAGGGAAACACCGTAAAGATCACACAAACCATCAGAACAAGGCTTGCACCGGAAGCCATACCTACGTAGAAGCTTTGGTCAGCCTGGTTGAGCATGAATAAACAGCCTAATAGCAATCCCATAAAGATAAGCGCCAGCTTGCCCATCTGCCGCCTGTTGCTGCGGAGAATCTCCATTTCGGAATCTGCATCGCTAAAAATGGGGGAGGTGCCCGCTGCCGCTCTAAAAATCTGGTAGCCGTGTTGGGCCACCACCGGCGTCCAGCCGCTGGCCTCGTAGAAGGACAGCATATCGGGGCCGATGCGTCTCTCCATATTCAATGCATAATCGTAATCCTGCGGCTGCCCCTCCTCGAAGCGGTACAGCAAGCCTGATAACCCGGCAAGATGCCACCCTTTCCGGCTCATTTCCCTCAGCATCCTCATATCCTTCTCCGGCGCTATCGCCAGCCCGTTGCATAACCGGTATTTAGCCATTTTAACGCCCTCCTGAATTCTGATTAAAATGCTGTTCTGCTATATCGATAATCTGTTTTCTGCGGTTGAAATTTTCCCGGAGGATATTCCGCCCTTCCTCCGTAACCTGATACAGGATTTTGGAGTCATCTCCGCTGATTTCCATGATCCACCTGGCCTGGTTCAGCTTCTTCAAGGTGGTATACATGGTGGCGGGACCAATCTCCACGCTGCCCAAGGTCATATCCTGAATAACCTGCATAATTTTATAGCCGTGTATGGGCTCCAGCGTGGCCAACAGGATCAGGAAGATACTATCTGTAAGCTCACCGGATTCGTAGGGACTTGTTCGGGCCACAGAGTCGCCTCCTCTATATCAATGATGGATATAACAACATTGTATCCATCATTGATATAGTTGTCAAGATTTGCTCCAGCGGGCAAAGAAAAAGCCCCGCCCACCTTAACGGTGAAATGATAGGAGTGATTCAGTGGAAAAATGCAAATCTTGCCGTTTTCTTTGGTAAGATAAGAGTACCGCCCGGGAATAATGGAATGGAAAAGGAGGCTGGACATGCCCTATATCGTTGATTTTAAACATGTGTCTACCGTCGGCTTGGAGTCCTCACCTGTAGCAGTTGCGCTGGCCGGAATGCGTGCCAATGAAGCCCGCTATTTTATGAACAAATACAAGCATGCATTCACCACCCTGCCTGTCAGCGAAAGTCAGGACACTCTGGATTACGTGAACCGGGTGCTGAAGGAAGAGCGGAATATCGAGTTTGCGGCCAAACCGCTGGAAACCTCGCGTTTTCAAGTGGAGAACATCCAGTTTACCTACGTCTTCTACGAGGACGGGCTTGGAGTCAATGTGATGTATACAGTGGACGACCCTAAGAAGCGGGCGGTGGGCTTTAAGCTGTCGGAGGGTATGGAGATACCGGCGGAGCTGGAGGGCAAGTTCAAGTTCGCCAGGCAGAAGTCCACGTTGGCCGGAACCATAAGGGGTTCGTTTTTTGTGATCAAGGGGCAATATTAAGGGCTGTAAAAAAGGAGCGCGTATATGGAAGGAGATTTACTCGATATTCGCGGAAAACGGCTATACGTGGAAATCCACGGAGATGCGGATGCTCCCGCGCTATTATACCTTCACGGCGGACCGGGGGAGAGCTGCTATGAGTTTATGCTGCATCAATCGCTGCGGCTGTCAGAGAAGCTTCGTCTAGTCGGTATTGATCAGCGCGGGGTCTGGCGTTCAGATGCACTCGAGGAAGAGGAAGCATTGGGACTGCAGGACTTGGTGGAGGATTGCGAGCAGCTTCGTGAGCATTTGGGCATTCCGCGCTGGTCTGTGCTGGGGCATTCGTTTGGAGGTTTCTTAGGCGTGCTCTATGCCGGCTATTATCCGGATTCAGTTGAGAGCCTTGTTTTGGAGGGACCTTCCTTTGATTTCGATAAGTCCTTCCGAAACTGGCTGCAGAAAGCTGCGCCCTTCTACCATTCCATCGGGAAGCCCGACAAAGCGCAGGAATGCCTGGCCGCAGCCCATGGATCCCAGTCACCGGAAGAAACCCTGCAGGCCTTTATGGAGCTGGGTCAGGGATTAGGAAGGCTAAGAATGAAGGTCTATACGCCGAATGACGGCAATAACTACTCCACGATGCTTTATTCGGACAGTCAGGTAAAAGAATTCAGCAGACGCAGCGGAATTCATTTCTCCCAATTAATCGCTGAAGGGCGCATTTTTGATTCCTTGCTCCCCAAGCTGAAGGATCTGTCGGTGCCCACGCTATTGATTAAGGGCAGACATGATCCCGTTATTTGCGAGGAGCAGACACAAGCATTTGTGAGGGACGTACAGAACGGACAGTTGATGATTTATGAGGAGAGCGGGCATTTGCCCCATTTTGAAGAACCGGACAGATTTGCCGCAGATGTGATTCAATTTGTGCTGGGGACAAGGCAATAAGAATCTATCATTTGTTTATAGGAGGGATCATTTTGCGGAAAATGGCTTGGTTACTTCTGGTTTTATTCTCATTTACTTTTTTCTTGCACCATTCCACAACAGCTCAGGCTGCCCCGCAGGACCTGGCTGAGAAGCAATTGCCGGGTCTGCTCATTCTTACGGAGCCCCAAACCGCATTGTACGATGCTCCTGACGGGAAGCAGATAGGAAGTGCAGCGCTGCAGGTAGCGAGTGTGCTGGAGGCGGAGCCGGGATGGCGCGGTTATTTCATACAGGAGTCCCAGCCATTGATTTGGTATAAGATTGAAACCGAAGAAGGGCAATTTTGGATTAGGCCGAAGCAGCCGGACTATCCCGGTGATTTTTTCGAATGGATCCGGACGTCGGCAGAAGAGTTTTTATACGATGAACCGTCGGCACAAGGGAAATCGGCCAATACCATTTCTCCGCAGGGGGTCAGAACCATCGGCACCTACAACGGATATTACCGCATCCAGACATGGTTGGGATACAAATGGATCAAGCCGGTGCATGAGCTGCTTCCGTATTATATTCCTACCGATGAATGGGTCAGCGTGAATGAAACGATGCCGATTTTCGATGCGCCGGAGGGGGATGCGGCGATCAGCGGGTATTTAAGTCCGGGGCAATCTGTGGTTGCCTTCGAACGGATAAATTATGATTGGTTCCATATCCGGACATGGCTGGGGGATAAGTGGATCAGCCATGACTATTTCTTGCCGAAGGATTTGCAGACGGGAGAGAAAGCCGTAGAGTTAAAGGACAATACCCCTGTTTACGCGTTTCCCAACCGGGACGCCCAGGTATTGGGGACTCTTTCCCCCCAGATTGTGATGTCATTCGAACGAGGTAGCGGCTGGTATCATATCCGCAGCAGCTGGCTTGGCGATGTGTGGATCTATGCGAGCCCTTCTGCTGCGGACCCGGAAAAGTATGTCCCTCCGGTTGTTGTGGCGGACCAGCCTATCGCGGGCACATGGAGCTTCATTCAGATTGATCCGCACTCCAATGCGCCGCGGGATTATCCGCTGTCTCCCTCCATTCTGCAGGCTCCTAATGCGAGGAGCATTACCCCATTCGGAGAACCGGTTTCCCTTCAGTTTTCCCTAGCCAACGCAAGTGATGATCCGATTACCATAGCGAAGGATGAGCAGGTTACCATTGAAATCGAGAGAATAACCGGTTCCTACTTTAACCGCACCTATGAGAAGGTTTGGAGCGGGACACTGCCGGTATCCCAAGCATTTAAAACCAAAATGTGGACCGCGCAGGCCCTCATGGAGTGGGATGGGAAAGATTCGGACGGCAAGCCGGTTCCGTTCGGCGAATATACGGCCCGTGTGAAGCTGCCTTGGACCATCCATTACAGCATTGATGGTAAAGATGAGGCGCTGCTGCAGAAAGTGAGAGATTCGATTTTCATAAAATGTTATTTTTCCATCGGTGCTCCCTAAGTGTATGAAATAAATCGATGATAAAATGAAATCAAGAACTACGATTGCCAGAAACGAACACAGACATGAAGCGGTGAAAGTGGGAGCGTATGAAACGACTGACGATTGGGCTGTTTGCCCATGTGGATGCAGGGAAAACGACCTTTGCGGAACAGCTGCTGTTCCATACCAACAGCATAAAGTCGCGGGGCCGGGTGGACCATCAGGATGCGTTCCTGGACAGCCATGATATCGAGCGCACCAGGGGCATTACGGTCTTTGCCGACCAAGCGGTGATGGACTACAAAGGGGATACCTATTATCTGATCGATACCCCCGGGCACGTGGATTTCTCCCCGGAGATGGAGCGGGCCTTGCAGGTGATTGACTATGCTGTGGTGATTGTCAGTGCGGTGGAAGGGGTTCAGGGCCATACGGAGACGGTTTGGCAGCTGCTGCATAAGCACCGGATTCCAACCCTTTTCTTTATCAACAAAACGGACCGTACCGGCGCAGATGTGGGCAGAACCGAGGAGGATATACGCCAGCAGCTGACAGGGGAACTTTGCCCGATACCCGCATCCTTCGTTAACGGCATCACCGGCGAACCGCTGCGGGAGTTTATGGCGGAGCGGGATGAGGCTGCGCTGGAGGCGTTTCTGGAGGGAAGGAGTGATCCTGCATTCTGGCTGCAAACCATGCAGCGGCTCATGCGGGCAGGTTTGCTTTACCCTTGCGCTTCCGGCTCGGCGCTCCAGGATACGGGAGTTGCGGAATTTCTGGAGCAGCTCCATCTGCTGACGGCTTCCACCTATAATGAAGGCGCCGCCTTCGGGGGGCGGGTCTATAAAATCCGTCATGATGCAAACGGGGTAAGATTGACGTTTATTAAAGCGCTGAGCGGCAGGCTGAAGGTTCGGGAGCTGCTTCCATATGAGAACGGCGGGGTTCCGGTTGAGGAGAAGGTTACCCGGATTTTTCTCGTAAATGGCCTTAAATTCCAGCCCGTGGAAGAGGTGGCGGCTGGTGATTTGTTTGCCGTTGCCGGTTTGTCCGCCGCTTGGGCCGGGCAAGGTTTGGGGGTGGTATCGGACAGGCTGGTCTATGAGTCGGAGCCGACCCTGCAGTCCAAGGTGGAATTCGGCGATTCTCTCCACGTGCAGAAGGTGCTTGGTGTATTCCGCATATTGGAGGCAGAGGAGCCTTCACTGAATGTGGTTTGGGAGGAAAATGTGCAGGAGATCCACATCCGGGTGATGGGTGTGATTCAACTGGAGGTGCTGGAGCAGCTGGTGAAGGACCGGTTTGGCTTCACCGTTTCCTTTGGGCAGCCGGAAATCCTGTACAAGGAAACCATCCAAGCCGGTGTGATGGGCTACGGGCACTTCGAACCTCTGCGGCATTATGCGGAGGTGCACGTGCTGTTGGAGCCGGGAGAGCGGGGAAGCGGGCTTCAATTTACAAGCCAGTGCCATCCCGATGTGCTCAGCATGAACTACCAGCACCTGATCCGGACCCATCTGTTTGAGCGGGAGCATCATGGGGTGCTGACCGGAATGCCGGTTACCGACATGCGGATTACCTTGGTTAGAGGCGCCGCGCATAAAGAGCATACCCATGGCGGGGACTTCCGCGAGGCGGTATTTCGGGCGCTGCGGCAGGGATTGGAGAAGGCGGATAATCTGCTGCTGGAGCCGTATTACGATTTCAAAATCAAGGTGGGCATCGATGAAATGGGAAGGGTGCTGTCCGATGTCCAGCGAGCGTCGGGTACCTTTGATCCGCCCCAGACTATGGAAGCACATGCGTTGATTACCGGCAGAGTGCCGGTTTCCACCTTCATGAACTACAGCACCGAATTCGCCTCCTTCACCCATGGGCGGGGCAGCATGCGCTGTGTGTTCGGGGGTTATGACCGGTGCCACAATGCCGGGGAGGTGATCGAACGGATCGGCTACCGGAGAGATGCCGACCCGCTGTATACCTCCTCCTCGATTTTTTGTGCCAAGGGGGCGGGATATTCGGTGCCGTGGGATGAAGCGGAGGGGAAGATGCATCTGCTCCGGTGAAGAGTTGTTTGGCCGGTTAGCCGTTGGCTGTGCCGGCTTCTTTATCGTGGAAGGCCCGGTATCCGGCCAGGCCAACCAGAAGGGCAAGCAGGGTCAAGCCAGCTGCCAGCAGATACATGTTCACGATGCCGAACCGTTCGGCCAGTCCCGCCATTACCAACAGCGAAATGCAGAACACCAGATGCAGCAGGGTTGCCTGGGCGGAAAGCACCTTGGGCAGCATCAGCTTGGTTACACTGCGCTGGATCAGGGTGCGGCGGTTAATGATGGACAGCTCTGCGAACGGGCCCATCAGCAGTACAAGCATAAGCGCAACAAAGGGCTGCGTATTCAGCGCGTAAATGGCGGTTAAGCTGCCATACCCTGCCATGCCGATGAGCATGGCCGCCAGATACCGGCTGCCGATCGTCCGGCTGAGAGCCAGAACCAGCAGCCCGCCGCCTACCGTACCGGCGAAATATGCCGCGTTAATAAAGCCCCACCACTCTTCCCCTTGCCCCAGGGCCACCTGCACAAAGGCAAGGGTAAATGCCCCAACCCATACCGATCCGCCCAGCATGTCTACCACATCCATGAAAGTGAGCAGCCGCAAGCGGGGCACCCGCCAGATCAGCTTCCACCCTTCGGTCAGGGTAAGCCATCGGGAGTCTTCCCGATCAGGCGCTGTTTCTTTTTGCTGCTGGTTGGCGTGCTGGGTATGCTCTGGATCTGCCGGTTCCTTGATCCCCAGTGTAAAGGCTGCTGCCAGCCCGTAAACGAATGCGGTCAGCACCAGCGTGGAATTGGCGCCGATCACTGCAACGATGACTCCGCTTAACCCCCATCCCGCAAACTGGACCACCTGATCACTGACGCTGACCAGGCTGTTGGCCTTCAGCAGGCCCTGTTCATGGGTCACCAGCCGCGGAACCAGCGCGTTCCGGGCCGGAACGGTCCATCCGTCCAGGAAGGACATCACAAACACAAGTGTAAACACGGCAATCAGGGAAGCCCCGTCCCCATTCAGCTTCAAGTAGACGGCAAGACAAATAAACAGCAGAAACTGGCCTTTCTGTGACATCAGCAAGAGAGCAGGCAGCTTAAAGCGGCTGATCAGTAACGGGGCGATGAAGCCGCTCAGCATTTGGGCACCGCTGCGCAACAGCGGCATCAAGGCTGCCGATACCAGCGAGCCGGTCCGGTCCAGCACCAGTACAGTAAGCGCCATTATATACAGAACATCCGCTGCGTTGGCTGCGGTTTGAGTCGTCCACAGGAAATAGAAGGGTCTGGTTAAAATCGGTGGTTTCATGGAGGCGTATCTCCGTTTCGTAAAGTCAACAAGAATAAGGATACGGGATGTGGATAGGTTTTACAAATGGGAAGGTCAAGGTTTGCCCAAAACGGAATGGATGTAGTATACTATCTGCAAGATGCATACAAGGAGGTGAAGGTAGGATGAAACGGGAGTTTGTGAACGAACAATGGAGCCGGCTGCCCATCGCGATGGCTGGCATCGTTCATGGTTTTAACGTAGACGGGAGAAGTCTGCCTATTTTTAACCATACGATTTCACAAACCGCGAAATGGCTCCTACCTTAACCTGAACGGATAAACCAGACAGGACGTAGGGAATTTCCCTGCGTCTTTTTTGTTTGCTCCACGAAACGGGTGGGACCTCGCCTAAGGAGGAACCCTGATGTTAACAGTAAATTGTCAAAATGTGAAAAAATATAATGCCGCACAGCTTTTATTGGAAAACGTGACCTTCGAGCTGCTTCATGGCGAGAAGGCTGCACTTGTGGGCCGCAACGGCTGCGGGAAAACCACACTGCTGCGTATGGTCGCCAAGCTGGATAACCCGGATGAAGGCATGCTGTCGGTACGGAAAAATGCGCGGATTGGATATCTTCAGCAAATTCCGGGTGCAGAGGCCGGCCTGACCGTCCGTGAGGTGCTGGAAACAGGTTTCCGGGAGCTGCTGGACTGCCGGGAGAGGATGCGTGTGCTGGAATCGGCCATGTCCTCGCCGGATACGTTACCGGAGCAGTTGGAAACTCAGTTGGCGGAATACGCCAAGCTGCAGGAGCGTTTTGAGCGGGAGGGAGGATACGAGCTGGATGCCCGGATCGACCAGGTCGCACAGGGTCTGGGAATTCCAGTTGACTGGTACGGCCGGACATACCTTTCCTTATCGGGCGGGGAAAAAACGAAGGTCGGCCTTGCTTCCCAGCTTCTCCGGGAGCCGGAGCTCCTTTTGCTTGACGAACCGACCAACCATCTGGATATGGCTGCTGTGGAATGGCTGGAGGAATTTCTGCGGAAGTACGCGGGCACCTGCCTGATTGTTTCCCATGACCGGTATTTTCTCGACCGGGTGGTCACCAAAATCGTGGAGCTGGAGGACGGGGAGTCCACCGTATTCCATACGGATTACACCGGCTATGTCAAGGAGAAGGAAGAGCTGCTTATCCGGCAGTTCGCCGATTACCAGGAGCAGCAGAAGAAAATCAAGAAAATGCGGGAGACCATCAAGCAGCTGCTGGAATGGGGAAGAATCGGGGATAACGGCAAGTTTTTCCGGAGGGCGGCCAGCATGCAAAGAGCCCTGGACCGGATGGAGAAGCTAAAGCGGCCTGCGGTGGATCGTAAGGAAGCGGAATTCGGCTTGCAGCCATTGGAACGGTCAGGAAAACAGGTTGTGGTGATGGATGGGGTGCGGAAGCAATATGAGCAGCGAACCGTTCTGGGGGCCGTCTCCGGAGAACTCCTGTACGGGGAAAAGGTGATGCTCATCGGGGATAATGGCTCCGGCAAATCCACTCTCCTGAAGCTCATTCTGGGGGAGATTCCTCCGGACAGCGGCTCCGTCCGTTTGGGTTCCCGGGTGGAGGCGGGTTACCTGGCCCAGCAGCAGGCTCCCCCTCATCCGGGTCAATCCGTACTGGACTACTTCCGGACGGAAGCGGGAATGGAGGAAGGCGAAGCCCGGAGCCGGCTGGCGGCATATCTGTTCTACGGCGCGGAGGTGTTCAAGTCGGTGGGACAGCTCTCCGGCGGAGAATGGACCCGTCTGCGGCTGGCGCTGCTGGTTCACAGGAAGCCTAACCTGCTTATTCTTGACGAACCAACCAACCATATGGACATCGCTTCAAGAGAAGCGTTGGAGGAAGCTTTAGAGGATTACCCGGGCACGATTCTCATCGTGACTCATGACCGGTATCTGATTAACCGGCTTGCCCAAAAAATTTGGGAATTGGACCGGGGCGCCCTCGGCGTATACCTGGGCGGCTTTGATGAGTATAAGGAAGAGAGCGCAAGGAGGAAGGCACGGTACATGGCAACAGTCGAGGAATCGCGGCGTACGCGCCCTGAACCGAAGGCTAAGCCCATAACCCGGAAGGATGAACAGAAAAACAGCCAGCCGGATATCGGCAAGCTGGAGGCAGAGATGAAGGCGATTGAGGAACAGCTAGGGGAGCTGGATGCCCTCCTGTATACGCAAGGTCACACCAGCACCCCCGCCCAATTGGAGCAGCACTGGCAGGACAGAGAAACCCTGCAGGAACGGTTGAACCGGCTGATGGAGACATGGATCGAAGCCGGGGAAGGATAGGATAACTGGATGGACACCCAAAAACCGGGCCAACCCTATCTGGGTGGTGCGGTTTTTGGAGTGCCTTCTTGGATCACGCTTAAGGCCTCGGCTTTGCCCTTGCGTTCTCTATTTCTCCTTTATAAAAATCAACAGTCTTTCCCTCAATGATGTTCCAGTCCGCAGCCAATAGAGCGATGATTTCACCAAGCTTTTCCGCAGCTTTATCATATTGACCCTGAATGCTATAAATGTGAGCGATTGACTCCAGTGAATCCGTATATTTCGGGTGAGGTTGCAGTTCATGCCCTTTTTCATAATATACTAACGCTTCATCATAACTGCCTATTTTGGCCATGCAATCACCTCTGGAGGTCCAGGCTTGCCACTCCAGGGGATATTGCTCCGTCAATTGCTCCCAAAGAATGAGTGCCTGGGGAAGGTTACCTTCCTCCTTGCAAATTAATCCTCCGTACACTAGATATAGATAGCTAGGATGCACATCGTTTAAATGCTGCAACGTTTCCTTTGCCTCGGCACATCTTCCATCCTCCAGTAAGTAATTCATAAGCCACACATAACCTTGCCAGTAATTGGGGTGACTCGCTATAAAATCTTTGTAATACCGGATGAGTTTATGATGGTTGGAGAAGTTCCAATCAAACAAGGGCCCATTCACCGCGTCCCTTAGAGCGTTATGGCTTCGTTTAACATGCGGAGTTATGAGCAGCGCATCCTTGGCGTAACCAGCGGCTGTGTCACGGTGTTCTCTGGAGCGGTGAAGGTGGAGTTCTGCCAACAGGGTGAGGCATTGTGCTCTTTTTCCGTTTTCATGCAGCTTCTCCATTAGAAACTGCTCTGCATAGGCAAAGTCATCCTTCGAGATTACCTGTGCTTGCTGAAGCATATTCCCGATCCGCTCCAGATGGGTGTCGTCGGTTAAAGCGAACAGCTCATCAATGGTTACCCCTAATAGGACAGATAACTTCGGAAGCAGCTGTATATCCGGCATAGTCACATTGTTTTCCCACTTGGATACTGCCTGGGATGACATATTCAGTTTTGTTGCAAGGTCTTCCTGAGTCATTTCCTTCTGAAGCCTCAATGCCTTAATTTTTTTCCCGATTTCTATATTCAATTGGTTAGCCTCCTGCTTTGCATTTCGACTAGTCAATTGAATTATATCGCGGCACCTGAATTTCCCTCAATGACCACACCGTTAAGTGGTTGAGCGCCTCCGTTACATGAACGCTCATTCTTACTCTAACCCGTACACCTGTCGCGTATGTTCATTGAACAAGGACGTAATGTGGGGATAGCTCCCCAGGTCAATCCCGTTTTGCCGCAGAATTTTCTGGATGAAGATAGTCTCGGTAAACATCCGGTTGAGGATCATTTCGCAACGCGCCGGGTCATCCCGGAAAAACTCCACCAGCTCCGTAATCCGCGAAAAATCGAAGTATAGGATGTAGCATACATAATTCTGCAGCAGCACACTAATGACATGCTCCCGGTAAGGTGTGGAGGTCCCTTCGGCAAGCAGCTCCCGCATCACCACGAAACCCGCGGAGCTGTGACAGTCAAATGCGGCGATATATTGATCCACATGGTTGATCAGCCGCAGGGCAGGTGCCAGACCATTTTGAGGCGGGAAAAACAGCACGGAAGGCCGCCCTTCCACAACGTCCAACAATTGCAACGTAAGCTCTAAGCAGGCATTTATACCGGTAGGCGCAAGAGACAGGCCTTCCCTAACAGTTGCATGATGCTGTGCGTAGTACATGTGGTACGCCTTGATATAATCCCTTACTGATACACCGGTTTCTGTATGAATCAAACCGGGACCACGGAAAGAAAAAGCCTCCAGCGTTTCTCCATTGACCGGATGGGCATACAGGTAGAACCAGAAGAAGAAGTCGCGCAGGCTGTTTTTTTGCCCATCGTTCAATTGTGTAAGGGCGGAACACTGAGCCAATTGAAAGAAGCAGTATTGCTTCATAAAATCGTTCATTTTATTGTAGGCGTTAACCGGAAAGACGGATGTGGTCATATTGATGGTGAGAAGCAGAAAACCCAGCACCTGTTCGTCATATACATCCAATTCACTAAACTGGGCAGCCAGCGCCGGCTTCCTGTCCGCAGGATCGGAATAACGCGGGTCAGCGGGTTCCAGTCCAGACGTCCATTCGCTGAATGTAACGCTATCAAAATCGTCCATGAACAGCTCATAGCTTTCGTCCTCGCAAAGCCCATATTCGAAAGGGGCCGTATTCAACAGGGGCAACCCAAGGCTAAACTTGAGATTCAGGTAATTGTGATACAACCGTTCAAGCTCCATGCGGCTTCCCTCCCGTATTCGCTGCCTCTAGTATAAACCGATAAAGACCGGAAGGGGAAACGCTGGCTCTAGGGTAAAAGAGAAGCGGCTTTGTCCAGAAGGGTGCTGATCTTCTGCTCGCTTTGTTGGATCCGGATTTTCTGGTTAATGATCTGGGTGGATGAGGTTACCAAGGCACTAAGAGAACGAAGGGTTTCCGCCGCATCCTTGTTCTTCAGGGAAGCCGTTAGGGTTTTGCTGTCTGCGGCAATTTGCCTGCCGGTTTCGGCAGAGGCGGTTTTCTCCGACCGGATTTTGGCCTGCTCCAGGGAAACCTCCTTGAGGACATTGCGGACGGAATTCGCCGTTTTGGCGGTGGCTTCCTTGACCTTGGCATATGCCTCGTCCTTCAAGCGGATGTCCCCTCTGGCGATTAAAGCGGAGGCTTTGACTACACTAAGCTGAGCCTCTAACGCTTCTGCCAGCGATTTGTTCTTCAGCTTCCGGGCAACGGTGAGCTGCTTGTTCAAAGAGGTTTGCAGCGTAAACAACGGCTTGTACCGCTCCCGGGCTTCTGTTGACCCACTCTTCAGGGAAGCAAGCTTATCCGCATTCAACTGCTTGATCCGGGCATTAATGGCCGATTGCTTCTCCGCATTGGCACGGTGCAGAGTGTCGATGTTCTGGTCCAGATTCTCATTCTGCGCCTCCAGCTCCAGGAGCTTATTGGTTTGCCCGGCCAGCTGTGCCTGAAGGGAAACGCTTGACTGGGCTGCCAGCTTTTCTATAGAGGCTTGGGCGGTTTTGCTGAGTTTGGCGGTAGAAGCGGCGGAGGCTTGCAGCGGCAGGGACAGGGCGAGCAAAATAGCCATTACGAGAGTGATCAGACGTTTGTTCAAGGGAGATCTTCCTTTCGGGATGGATTGTGACCGAACATACCCTGCCGCAAACGCAAAAAAGCACACGTAAGTAAGACCGGCTCGGCCTTATCTTACGGGTGCTTCCACGTAAGCGATCATATGTTCGATTGCTGTTATTATAGCAGATTTGGGACGCTTGTCAATGTATGGAATCTCTCAATTGGAAAAAAAGGATGTTGCGGTAGATGTCTCCCTTGCTTACTGATATGATAATAGAAAAACATGGGAATAGGGGTAATCCGGTGGCCGGTATCTTTAAATCGACGGAAAACGAGCAGGAATATCTTCGCTGCTACAGCAACAGCCTGGCTTTATTCGAGGCGGACTGTACATCGCTTACGGTCCCGACCTCCTGGGGGGAAACCCGTGTGCTCCGCTTCGGGGACACCGGTAAGCCGCCGTTAGTGCTGCTGCATGGGATGACCATGAGTAGTACCATGTGGTATCCCAACGTCAAGCATTGGCTGCAGGAGCGTTGTGTATATACGGTGGATGTAATGGGGGACTTCGGAAGAAGCCAACCTGACAGAGCAGTGAAAAGCAGACAGGATGCCCGGCAATGGCTGCTTGAGGTTATGGACGGGCTGCGGTTGGACAGCACGGATCTGGCGGGTCATTCCATGGGCGGGTTTCTGGCCCTGAATTTTGCTCTTGCCCATCCGGAGCGGATATCCCGGCTGATGCTGTATGCCCCGGCAGGAACCTTTCACAAGATCAGCTTCAAGTTCTTTGCGAAGATTTATCCTGCATTATTATTTCATACGGAAAAATGGATTGACCGCGCGTTTGCATGGTTCTCGGGCAAAGGTGAGCCTCTGCATCCGGTATTCCGCGCCCAGGTGCTGGCCGGTTACCGCTATGCCAAGCCGCTCTTGCAGGTGATGCCCTCCGTATTCCCCAAGGAGGAATTCAAGGACTTCCAGGTTGCGACTCTGCTGCTTGTTGGGGACAAGGAGGTTATCTATCCCGCCGGAAAGGCAGTGGAGAACGCACGGAGCCTGATTCCTGGTATTGAAGCCCGACTCATTCCCGGAGCCAGCCACTCCTTGACCATAGAGCATGCGGATATCGTGAACCAGCTTACGCTTGATTTTCTGCAAACAGCCCCTAGAACAATGGAGGCACAATGATGAAAATAGGATTGCAGGTGTATGTGCAAGGCACAAGGGAAGCTGTCCCATTTTACCAGAAGGCATTCGGGGCCACGTTGGGGTATAACGTCAAAAATCCGAACGGCACCTATATGCATGCGGAGCTGAAGGTAGCCGGCACTCAGCTCCTTGCCTTGAGTGAATCGGGCAGCTCCACCGGCACAGAAAACATGAAACGGTACTCCTCCACGGATTATCCCACCATGAATTTCTGTGTGAAGCTGGATAGCGTTGAAGAGGTTAAACGCACATACGAGGTTTTGATTGAAGGCGGGAATATTCTGTTTCCTTTGGGTCCCCTGCCCTGGAGTGCCTGCTGCGCCAATGTGGTGGACCGGTTCGGAGTGTTCTGGTATATGCACGTATAAGCCAAATAGCTGCCCGATGTTGGGTGGCTATTTTTTATCATAAGGGCCCCCTTGCAGTTGCCGCGGCGTCAAGTGCTAGACTAAAGTCAGAGCTCAGGAAGGAGATTTTTGTATGAACAGATCTGTAGCTATCAATAAGCTGTCGGAGGAGATGGGGCTGACGAGCCGCACCTTACGGCATTGGGAATCGGAAGGATTGTTCACAAGCGAACGGGATGCTTCCTCGGGATGGAGAGTGTATGACGAAAATGCCCTTATACGCATCCGCATAACGGCTATTCTGAGGCGCCTGGATATTCCCTGAAGGATATTCAGACGGTGCTTGCCAACCAATCCTTGTCCCACCTTAGTAGGGTAGTAAAGAAGAAGATTTCCGATTTGCAGCAAAAAAAGGTGGAAATTACCCGTTTTCTGGAACAGCTGGAGCAGGTGCTTCATTACCTTCAGACCCAGGAAGAAGACAGTATTGTCAGGATGGATCAACTATTAACCGATACGGAGGATATCTATATGCATCAAACAAGCGGAACCAGTACGTTAAAAATTGTCAATCTGCCGGCTATGCGGATGGCCTATCATATTGCGGTAAGCAGCTCCCCGGAAGAGGAGGCAATGGCGCCGGTGCTGGAGTGGACGAAGGCGGCGAATGTATTGGGGACGGCCCGTTTTTTCGGCGGCAACATGAAGCCGTTCCCCACTGAGGCGGGCAATCCTTACGGCTATGGAATGTGCGTGAGTATTCCTGAAGGGGTTACCGTTCCCGAGCATCTGAAGGAAATGGTCCTGCCTGGAGGACTCTATGCGGTGCTGGAGAGCAGCGATGATATTCCGGGATCGTGGAGCGTGCTGATGAAGGCGCTGAAGGAGGATGGGTTCTACAAATCTGACCGCTCCCGGTTGTGTCTGGAGGAGCATATCCGCAACGAAAAGCCGGAAGGCAGCGGCAATCCCTTCCACCTGGTCTTGATGGAGCCGGTGAAGGCAGTTTGATAGAGGAGTAAGAATGGGCGGACACAGGAGCCGCTATTCCGCGGAAATTCGATCTTTTTCCGATGAAGCGGACTGAGGAGAACTGAGGAGACCTTATTCGGCGGAGATGAGCAGTTTTTGGTGACTTTCCGGCGAAATAAGGTCTCCCCTGTCCGTAAAGACTTCAAATCAGCGTATTTTGGATAAATAGCGGATCTACAGTCCGGATAAGATTAGGATCCGATCTCATGAAGAGATTTCAGTAAAAAAGCCGGCCACAAGGGGCCGGCTCTCTGCATAGATGATACATTTCAAAAACTTTCGTTACACAATATTTAGACCAGCGCTTGCATACCCGGCAATAGTGGAGGCTACATCCAGACCAGCTGTGACCGTTGCGGAGAATACCATCAATAAACGGGTTTGCGCCGTTACCGGTATGCTGAGCCCTGTTGTAATGCCATTGCTTATTGTTCCCAGGGCTATAATACCGGTTAAGGAGGGAGCTAATGTCACCAAGGCACCGGGAACTGCGGTAAAGCTATTGTCCGGTGTAGGGGCGCTGAACAGTTGGGCTGTAATGGTAATCGTTGAACCGACTAAGGTAACTGCGGCTGTTGTGCTGAAATAAGCGGTGATGGAGGTGATTACGCCGTCGCGCGGAGCGGAAAAGGCTTCATTCACCAACAGACCGGGGCCTCCGCTCAAGTCAATGGTGCCCCCTGCGATGGTAACACCTGCCGCATTGGTTCCGAAGCCTATGAGGCTGGAGGTATTCAACAGTCCGCCCAACACGGTTGTTAATGCTGCGGGGGTTCCGGAAGCGAAAGGAATGATGGCGCCTGACCCGGGAGCACCTGTTGCACCCGTAGAACCCGTAGCTCCAGTAGACCCTGTAACCCCGGTGAGTCCGGTCACCCCAGTAACTCCGGTAGCACCGGTAACGCCTGTAATACCTGTCACCCCAGTAGTCCCTGTCACTCCAGTACCCCCAGTAACCCCGGTCACCCCAGCCCCAGTTACGCCTGTAAGTCCTGTGGCACCGGTGGGCCCTATGAGTCCGGTAGAACCAGTCGCCCCAGTCGTTCCGGCTCCTGTGGGACCAGTCGCTCCAGGCAGACCGGTAGCCCCCGTGGCCCCCGTGGCTCCTGTTATTCCTGTGGAGCCGGTGGTATCAAGAGCGTCCATCAAAATAACCTCATCCACCAGAATCTGGCCGTTGGCCGGAGCGGGCGCGGTGCTAAAGGATAACTGGGCTTGAGTAGCGGTCAAAGGAGCGGGAACGGTAACCCCCTCAAATACCTGCCAGTTTGAATCCGTAAAGAAGCCTTGTGGAACAATCAAGGTAAGACCGTTGCTGATATATTGGTTGGCAGCATTGAGAAAATTCACGGTTATAACAATGGCCGCACTTTGCCCCGGGGTGTTTCGGGCGAAGGACACCGACAAGAACAAGCCTTCTCCAGGTTCTACAGGTACGCTTTGCTGGAGAGATGTGGCAGGTGTTCCTCCCAACAGCACCGCACTTTGAAAGCCTTCCTTAGATACAGAGCTTAATCCGGTATTCACACCCACCCAGGAGGCAAGTCCTGCTTCAAAGCTGCCATTGATAATCCGGTTTCCAAGCTGAATAGCCATAACTCCCACCCCGTTTCTCAAGAATTTTTTTGAAAAAAAGGCCTCTAGGGCGTGTCTAAAAACCCGCCTGAGGGCATCTTACCCCGCCTTTTCGCCCCGTGCTGCGTTACTTTGGCATGACGTACCCCCGGTGCGCCTTCACAACGGAATATAGTATTCCGGATAATTGCTATGAACACAAAATTCCGCAAAAATCTAAAGTAATATCATATGGCACGTATTAGTTGCTGTCACATTACCGGCAGCTCTTACGTCATAGTTATGTACACTAAATCTTTCATAAAGAGGGAAGAGTCCACGATGGATGAACAGGAGCAGATGGCGGAGCAGTTTGAGGCATCGCGGAAGCGTCTATTGGCGGTGGCATACCGGATGCTTGGGTCCCCAAATGAGGCGGAGGATGCCGTACAGGAAACATGGCTCCGGTACAGCCGCGTTGACCGGAATGCCATTCAAAACCTGGAAGGCTGGCTGACCACGGTGGTATCCCGAGTTTGCCTGGATATGCTGAGGACCCGCCGGTCCAGGCAGGAGGAGCCCATGGAGACACAGCTGCCGTTTGCCTATGACGGCCGTCCCGGGGAGGACCCGGAGCAAGAAGTATTATTGGCGGATTCCGTCGGCGCCGCTTTGCAGATTGTGCTGGGCAAGCTTAGCCCGCCGGAGCGGGTGGCCTTTGTGCTGCATGATATTTTTGCCCTGCCCTTCACCGATATTGCCGCTGCGCTGGGCAAATCCGAGGAGGCCGTCCGGCAAATTGCCAGCAGAGCAAGGCGCCGCATCCGGGGCGGTCCCATAGCCGATGAACCTGCTTTGATCCGGCAGCGGGAGCTGGTGGAGGCCTTTCTGGCAGCTGCCCGGGACGCAGACTTTGACCGTCTGTTGGCGGTGCTGGCGCCGGATGTCATCCTTCGGGATGACCGGCGGGAAGGTGCGCTGCAGACGACCCGCGGGGCGGAGCTGCTGGCGAAGCAGGTGGCGGGACGGATTCAAGCCTCGCATATCGTCTTGGTGAATGGGTCGATCGGTGTGGTGGTGGCTCCACAGGGAAGGCTTCGATATGTGCTGCAGTACACCATTCGTGAGGGAAGAATTGCGGAGGTGGAGCTGATTTCCGATCCTGCCCGCATCAGCGGGTTGGACCTCGCTTTGCCGGAGATGTAATCCAAACATGGAGGAGGAAGTAAAAATGGAAAATTTCGTAGTGGAAGAAAAGGAAGCATTCCGTTTTGTAGGCTACAAGGTTCAGCTCGGTCCGTCCGCCCAGATTCATGCCGAAGGGTATTCCCCGACCAAAACGGAATTTTTTAAGGGTGCTCTGCAAAGCGGGAAGATGGCTGCCCTCAAGCCGATAGCGGAAAGCCCGTATGGTTATGCGGTGGTAGCGGTGGACCAAACGGGGGCATTCTATTATGGCGGTGTGGTTTCCTCCCATCCGGCGGCAGAGGGAACGGAGGAGGTGCTGTTCCCGAAGGGCCTCTATCTGGTCGTGAGCGGAAAAGGCGGGCTTTCCCGTCTGGCCTTCGACAAGCTGGAGGACCAGGCATTTCATGAAATCCTGCCTGGAGATATCCAATACCGGTATACCGGTGGGCCGGTCGCAGAGGTATTGCTGAACGGCAATCCCATGGATGCGGAAGTGGAGATTTGGGTGCCGATTGAGGAAAAATAAAGACGAATGAAAGCCTCCGGCGGAACATGTTTTTGTCCCGTTGGAGGCTTTTTTTCGTCCTGCCGTATGGAGAGCCGGCCATCAGCCCTCATGAACATAATAGCGGCCCTTCGGAATCACCATCGGCGAACCCGATACCGGGTCCGGGATAACAGTGCAATCCAGTCCGAAGATATCCTTCACCAGAGAGCTGGTAATCACCTCGGCGGGTTTTCCCTCCGCCAGAAGCTTCCCCTGGGACAGGGCAAAGATGTAGTCGGCGTACCGCGCGGACAGGTTGATGTCATGCAGCACCATCACGATCGTCGTGCCCTTCTTCCGGTTCAGATCAGTCAGGAGGTCCAGGATTTCCACTTGATACGTGATGTCGAGGAAGGTGGTCGGCTCATCGAGGAATAGAATATCTGTCTGCTGGGCCAAGGCCATGGCGATCCAGACACGCTGCCGCTGACCGCCGGAGAGCTCGTCAATATTCCGGTTGGCCAGCTCCGTAATATTCATGATCTCCATGGCCTCGGCAACGGCCTCCACATCCTTTTTGGTCCAGCCGCTGAACAGGGACTGATGCGGAAACCGGCCCCGGCCCACCAGATCCGCCACCGATATCCCCTCGGGCACAATCGGGGATTGGGGCAGCAACCCCACCACCCGGGCCAGCTGCTTCGGCGGGATCTTGCTGATCGGCTTGCCGTCCAGGGTGACGGTGCCGGAGGTAGGCTTGATCAGCCGGGCCAACGTCTTCAGCAGGGTGGATTTGCCGCAGGCGTTGGCGCCTATCATAACGCTGATTTTATTGCTGGGAATGACCAGGCTGATGCCGTGGAGAATGGTTTTATGATCATAGCCGGCTACAATCTGCTCCGCTTGAAAAAGATGCGTCGGTTTCATGTTAGAAATCTCCCTTTCGATTCATCCGGATAAGCAAGAAGATCAGGTACGGCGCGCCCAGAATGCCGGTCATGATGCCGACGGGGTATCTGACGGCAAAGGCAAACTGCCCCATGAGATCACCGGCCAACACCAATATCACCCCGACCAAACCGGACGGAACCACATTGGAGAAGGAGAAGCCGACGCCAACCAGTCTTTTGGCTATGGGTCCCGAAAGGAAGGCCACAAAGGCGATGGGACCTGTTGTTGCGGTAGCCAGCGCAATCATGCAGACGGAGCTGACGATCAGCATGATCCGGGTTTTGTCTGTATTTACACCAAGCGAAGTGGCGGATTGCTCCCCCAGCTCGAGCACGGTAAGATGTTTGCCCAACAGGATGATGATCGGAGCACAGATCAGTACGGTAATGACCAAAGGCGGAAGCTCATGCATCTGGGAGCCGTTGAGACTACCGCTGAGCCATCTGAGGGCGGCCGGGATATCCTGCTGGGCGCCCACCAGAAGAAGGTATGAGATGATGGCATCCAGCATCGCCTGAACGCCGATGCCCACCAGGATTAAGCGGCCGACGGCAAAGGAGGCGCCTCTGGAGCATACATAAATCACCAGCACCGTAGCCAGTCCGGCAATAACCGATGCCACGGAAACAACCGCCCCGCTGGTATGCAGCACGGTAATGCAAAAAACCGCAGCTGCACTGGAGCCGGAGGTAATGCCGATGACGTTGGGATTGGCCAGGGGGTTGCGCAGCATAGTCTGGAAGGTGCTTCCGGCGACGCCGAAGGCAAAGCCGGCGAACAGCCCGGCCAGCATACGGGGCAGCCGGATGGTATTCACGGCAAAGGAGACCCCTTTGATCTGCTCGCCCATCAGAGTCCGGATTACATCCTTCACCGGATAGATAGTGCTGCCCAACAGCAGCATGGCCATACAAAGGGCACATGACAGTACGGCCAGCACAACGGTAACCAGGACCCACCGCCGGCGTCTTTGGCGTCTGCCCGCCATAATAAAAGCAACTGTTTGATTATTCATAATGACCGCACTTTCGAACGCATGGCTAATAGGATAAGTAACGGAGCCCCGACGAAGGCCGTCACCACCCCGACCTCCAGCTCCCCGGGGCTGCCCACGAGCCGGCCGATTATATCGGATATGGTCAGAATAACGGCACCTGAAATGGCCGACATGGGGATTACAAAACGCAGATCGGAGCCCAGCATAAGCCGGGTAACATGGGTAGCGATCAGGCCCACAAAGCCGATGGGGCCAGCCAGAGCCGTGGTGGCTCCGCACAGGAGAACCCCTGCAAGCGCGGCAACCATCCGCAGGATGCCTGTGCGGACGCCCAGTCCGGTGGCCACATCATCGCCCAGGGCCAATGCATTCAGGGCAGGGGCGGTCACAAGGGCAGCCAGGATGCCAAAAGCCAGAAACGGCGCAAAGGTGGCGATCCCGCTCCAGGATGCCGAACCGGCGCTCCCCACCTGCCAAAACCGGAACTGGTCCATCACATACGAGCGGGGAATCATAATGGCGCTAACCAGAGAGGCCAGGGCGGCGCTGGTGGCTGCTCCCGCCAAAACCAGCTTAATGGGGGTGGCTCCGCCACTCCCCATGGATCCGATCCCGAATACGAAGACGGCGGTAATGGCCGCGCCGGCCAAAGCCAGCCAGATGTATTCGTTGGCGGTGCTGATATTCAAGAAGGCAATGCCGCAGACCACGAACAGGGAGGCGCCGGTATTCACGCCAAGAATACTCGGGTCGGCAATGGGGTTGCGGGTGACGGACTGCATCAGAGCGCCGGACACGCCCAAAGCTGCACCGCTTAACAGGCTGAACACCGTCCGGGAAATCCGTTTGCGGACAATATTGGCCCCGTAGGAGTCCACATCAGGATGGAACAAGCCGTCCATCAGCTCTTTCCAGCCCAGCAGCCGGGAGCCCAGGGCCAGGGAGGCAAGCACGCATACCCCCACCAAGATCAGGCTGGCCGCGAGGACCAGCGGGAAATGCTTGGGGATATGCGGGCTTGCCCATTTGGTTTTGGAAGCGGACGGGCTGCTCATGGGAGCTTCTTGATGGCTCCGTCAATCAAGGCCAGGTAATCATCGATGGTATAGGCAATGGACAGCGGGTTGGGATTGCCGGAGGCGGCCAAGGCAGTGCCGTTGCCGATAAACACCACGGAGCCTCTTTGGATAGCCGGAATTTTGCTCAGCAGGGAGTCCGCCTTCACCGCTTGATACAGGTCATCGCCGCCATAGCCGATGATAATGTCCGCATCGTTAAGGACGTCCGCGTTTTCTGCGCTCAGGTTCAGGGAATAGGCGGTAGGATTCGTAATTTTGCCGGTAACACTCTCGGGATAGGACATACCCAGCTCGATCAGGAATGCCCCTCGCGGGTCAACAGGCGTGTACACATGCAGCTTGGACATATCCTTGGCAGAGAAGTTCACCCAGGCCACCTTTTTGCCCTTCATTTGAGGGTACTTGGCGGCTTTTTCTTGAATCAGGGCTTCCGTGTCCTTAATCAGCTTCTCGCCTTCGGCCTTCATCCCCATGCCGGTGGCGTTATACAATACCTGATCCCGCCAGGTGGTGGACCATGCTGTGGTTTGGTAGGGCACAACCGGAGCGATTTTGCTGAGGATCTCGTAATCCTCCTTGGTAATGCCGGAATAAGCGGCAAGAATAACGTCCGGGTTGGAGTCAGAGATGGCCTCGAAGTCCAGACCGTCCGTATCCTGGAAGATATTCGGCTTGTCCACATTAAGCTCCTTGAGCTTCTTAGCGGTCCAGGGCAGAAGCCCGCTGTTATCCTGTACGCCGAAGTTGGCGGCCGAGAAGCCTACCGGCACCACACCCAGAGCAAGAGCAACATCATGGTTGGCCCATTGGATGGTGGCTACCCGCTCAGGCTTCTTGGAGATGGTGGTTTCGCCGAATGCATGCTTGATCACAATGGGATATTGGGTGGTATCCTTGGGAGCTTGGCTGGCTGCAGGCGCCGGGCTGCTGCTTGCAGCCTGGGACGGAGCAGGGGAGGAGCCGGATTGCTGCGAGGCGCAGCCTGCCAGCAGGATCATGACCATAGTTGCGAGGAAAAGTACCTTAACGGAAATGTGCTGCTTCGTATTCATTCTCATATCCTTCCTTGTTGCATCATGTATTTTTTATAAAATAGCCCAATTGATAATGATTCTCGCTATCAAATATAAGTTTTAATGCCCCGTATGTCAATAGTATAAATATGCGTTTGTACCCCCATCTTCACCACTGGTAATGGCCGACAGGTCATGACGAATTCTAACGGCGGTGAGAGTCCTTATTTCAGCGAAAACGCCTCTTAAAAAAATCTAACGGCGGCCACCGCCGCTATTTGGATAAATTGCCCTGCGGCAAGCCCTATTCTAGGCAAATAACGTCTCCTGCTTCCGTTAGATTTGGCAAACCTCTATTTTGGGGCAAATAGCGTCTCTCACTGCCGTTAGGAACATAGCCACTTCGGATTAAAGCAGTTGAAGCTGTTTCTTTATATTAGTAACTTATATAAATATGTGATATAATCCCTCCATGGAACCTAACACAACCCCCAATGAGCTGGACGTCACTGAGTTTGCTTTGGTTTTTGAGGAATTGACCCGGATCATCATCCGATTGCCCTCGGTGGAGAAGCTGAGCTTTACCACGCTGTCCGTTCTGCATACCTTGTCCCGGAAGAGCCCCATGCGGCTGACGGAGCTGACTGCCAATGAACAGGTGACGCAGTCGGGCATTACCCAATTGGTCACCCGGCTGGAGAGGGACGGACTGGTTGAGCGCAAGCCCGACCCCACGGACGGCCGGGTGGTGCTGGTGCATATTACGGCGAAGGGTGCGGACGTTATTGATTCCCGCCGGCTGGACCGGATTGCGCAGCTTTCAGCCTTTATGGAGGGACTTACTCGGGAGGAGAAAGAGACAGTGGCCGCGGCGCTACCTGCCTTAAGGAAGCTGGGGGAGCTGGGCAACAGGACGAGGACGTAACAGGTGTAAAGGAGGAACTTACTATGACCGCTGCTTTTTGCGGGTTGCAGTCCACCCCGGTCCATATCCCGGATGAAGTGCTTGCGGATCTGCAGCACCGCCTGCGCTCCACCCGGTGGCCGATGGATGCCGGCAATGAGGACTGCTTCTACGGGGTAAACCGCCATTATCTGGAGGGGCTTGTCCGGTACTGGATCGAGGAGTTCGATTGGCGCAAGGCGGAGCAAACCATCAACCGTTATGAGCATTATCATGTCCATGTGGATGGAGTGCCGGTACATTTTATGCGAAAGCCTGGAGTTGGCCCTCATCCGATGCCGATGATTCTGTCCCATGGCTGGCCGTGGACGTTCTGGCACTGGTCCAAGGTGATTGATCCGTTGGCTGATCCCGGCGCATTCGGCGGTGATCCGGCGGAGGCCTTTGACGTTATCGTGCCGTCCTTGCCAGGGTTCGGATTTTCGGTGCCGCTGCCTCATAACCCGGATATGAACTTTTGGAAAATGGCCGATCTGTGGCACACGCTGATGACAGATGTACTGGGGTATCCCAAATACGCGGCGGCGGGCTGCGATGTAGGAGCGTTGGTGACCGGTCAGCTGGGGCATAAATATGCGGAGGAGCTGTATGCGATCCATATCGGCTCCGCCCAGAGGCTGGATTTTTTCAACGGGGAGCGCGCCTGGGATTTTGCCGGGGGGCGTCCAATTCCCGAGAACATTCCGGAGCAGATAAGGGCGCAGATTCTGGAGCTGGACCGCCGGTTTGCCTCCCATCTGGCCGTGCATGTGCTGGATTCCGGGACTCTGGCTTACGGACTCAGCGATTCTCCGGTGGGCATGCTGGCGTGGATTCTGAAGCGGTGGATGAAATGGAGCGACAATAAAGGGGATATCGAGTCCGTCTTTACGAAGGACGATCTGCTGACCCATGCCACTATCTTTTGGGCCAACAACGCCGTTGAAACCTCCATGCGGGTGTACGCCAACAACAACCGCTACCCGTGGACACCCTCCCATGACCGCTGGCGGGTGATTGAGGCCCCTACAGGCATCACCTTTGTCGGCTACGAAAATCCGCCGGGCATCCCTACGGAAAAACGGGTGCAGCATTTTCTGGATAGTGACCGTGCCCCTTGGTATAACCATGTGAACATTACCGCCCATGAAGAGGGTGGGCATTTCATCCCCTGGGAAGTCCCGGATAAGTGGGTGGATGACCTGCGTCGTACTTTCCGGGGCCGTAGATAAACCGTAAAGCCATCCTGTGGAGGATGGCTTTTTTGTGTCATGAATCCCATGGATTTGACAAAAATTACGTTTGGGGGTTATCTGGAGAATATAAAGGAAATCATGGGAGAAAGCTGCTTTGTTGGGCTAACGCTTTTCGGTCGATGGCCTGGGGCTGCTGCTCCAGCCAGCCGTATTTCACCATGATGTTATAGCAGAGTGCGCCTGCCTGCAGGGCGTGGTTAGACACGCGCTTGTAGTTGAGGACGATGTCGGACCGGAGGCTGGCCCCAATGGCCGCGCCATAATAAGAAAGGGCGGTATTGACCAAAAAAGCAGCGTGGAACATCATCAGCTTGTCCGAAAACGGACTGGCCTGTGAATCCGTAATTTCATCGTCCCATCGCTGCGGGGCCACCAGATCATCCTCCCGGAGCAGCTGGTCGAAGCTGTCGGCATCCTGTCCGGCCAGCTTCACATTCTTCAGCATAAAGTCACGCACATCCTCATGGGAAACCACCTGGCTGAATGCTAGACTGAGCGTACGGACGAAGCCGGTTTTTTTGGAGTTAAACATCAGATGGCTGATTTCCGAGGAGTCCAGCGGCCGTTTCTCTCCGATGAGATTGGACAGGATCCCTGTAGTTTGAATGAACTCCACTCCCCGTGGGGAGGGAACGGAGGGCAGACCCGAGAATTTGGGCATGATCCGGGCCAGGACCGTGATTTTCTGGAATAATTGTTTGGCGGTAACGATGCTTTCCAGGAAGTGGTCCTGGAGGTCCTCCCGCTCACAGCATGAAAGGGCCAGGCTGTATGCGGTCAGCCCGTGTATCGTCATGATATAGGTATAGAACAGCAAAAACGGATCGGAAAAGAGACGGGGAGCCTGAAGATTGACATCACTATCGGTAAAGCCCAGAGGGAGCTGAAAGTGGGCATCATTCAGGAATACGGATATTTGGGACACATGGCTTTCCGACGATTCCAAGGCAAATTCCAGGACCGCTTTGATTTTTTTGTCCTCCACAATGGTGAGGAAATATTTATAGACACAAATGGCCAGGGTGTCCCCGGTATGCTGATGCCACAATGCGGAAATTTCGGCGGCCGATAAAGGCTTCTTTTCCGTGCTTTCTGAATTCAGATGAATCCCTCCCATAGGACAAGTATTGCTTAATACCTATTTTGTGGAAAATGGAATGAAATATGTACGCGTGAACCAGTTTGTGCTGAGGAAAGTTTGCAAACACGCTCTAGTGGATGTGATGAATTGCGAGGAGGATGGAAATGGAAGGAACCTGGTTTTACGGTGGGCGCAGTCCTTATCCGGGGCAAGGGGAACAATCGGTATCCATTTATTGTGAGGAAGGCAGAATCCGGGCGGTGGGCTCGGACCGGGAGCTTGAGCTTTTGTTGGGCGGGAGGAATGCGGTGCGGGTAAATCTGGACGGCGGTTATGTGCTGCCCGGTTTAACCGATTGTCACATGCATCTGTCCATGCAGGGCATGAAGCTGGCGGCGCTGGATTTCAGCGGGGCTTCCTCCAAGGAGGAAATGCTGGGCCTTCTGAAGCAGCGGGCAGAGAAAACGCCGCCGGGAGAGTGGATTCTTGGCCTCAATTGGAACGAGAATGCCTTCCAGCCGGCGGTGGCGCCTACCCGGGATGAGCTGGACGCCGTAACCACCCGGCATCCGGTGCTGCTGACCCGTGTCTGCTATCATTCCATGCTGGCCAATACCGAGGCCTTCCGGTGCGCCGGTGTAAGCGAGGATACGGCGGACCCGGCATCCGGCTCCTTCGGGCGGGATGAGGGGGGAGTATTGAACGGCCGTATTTATGAGGATGCGGGAGCTGTGTTTCAGACTGCTGTGCCGAAGCCGGATTATGCGGAGAAAAAGGCCAACATCCGCCGGGCGGCACAATATGCGCTGTCCCTGGGGCTTACGGCGGTTCATACGGATGATCTCCGTTATCTGGGGGAGGTGGACACGCTACTGCGGATTCACCGGGAGCTCCGGGAGGAGGGGATTCTCCTGCGCACCCATCAACTGGTAAACTATACGCATCTGGCGGAGGCCAAGGCCTTGGGACTGCAGGCAGGCAGCGGCAGCGAGTGGCTGCGGATCGGGGCGGCGAAGATGTTCGCAGACGGCGTGCTGGGCGGGCGGACCGCCTGGCTGAGTGAGCCTTATGCCGACGCGCCGGGTCAATCCGGCTATCCGATCCATACGCCGGAGGCTTTCGCCGCAATCGTCACGGAGGCGAGGGAAGCCGGGTATCCGGTGGCGGTCCATGCGATCGGCGACGCTGCTGTGGATCTGGTGCTGACGGAGCTGGAGCGCCAGCCGCTCCCCCAGGCGGCCGGGCTGCCTGACCGGCTCATTCATGTTCCGGTGCTGCGCGGTGACCAGCTCGCCCGGATGGGCCGGCTGCGGCTTGCCGCCGATATCCAGCCGCCGTTTGTCACCGGCGACTACCCGTGGGTGCTGGAGCGGTTGGGGCAGCGGGCCGTCCACCGTTATGCATGGCGGACGCTGCTCTCCGCCGGCATCCCCTGCGGCGGCAGCAGTGATGCGCCAATCGAGCCGTTGTCTCCGCTTTACGGGCTCTACACTGCCGTGGCCCGCCGCAAGCCCGGTGAGACCCATACCGGCTACGAGCCCGGGGAGAAGCTGAGCTTGGCGGAGGCCATCCGCCTGTACACCTACGGCAGCGCCCAGACGGCAGGGGAGGAGCGGGAGCGGGGGCTGCTGGCTCCCGGGTACGGAGCCGACTTCACGGTAGTGGATCGGCCGTTTGCGGATGACCCGGAGGAGTGGCTGGGTATGCAGGTGCGAAGAACCGTCGTGAACGGGCAGACGGCGTTTGCTATTTGAAAAGAAAGCGCAATTGAAGAAGACAGGTAGGCAGCAGGACCATAGAGAAAACGGCAGGAGTCTGCCGGGAGGAGCTTTCACGCATGACAGGAAAACGGATCGTTTTGAAGAACGGAATAGGGCTGCATGTCCTGGATTCTGAGGGAGAGGGAATGCCGGTCATTCTGTTTCTCCATTTCAGTGGAGGTACGCTCAGCATGTGGGATGGGATATTGCCCCAATTCACGGAAGGGTACCGGGTCATTGCCCCGGATATGCGGGGACACGGGAAATCGGATAAGCCGGAGACCGGGTACCATGTTGAGGATATGGCCAATGACATGGCTCTTTTGCTGCAGGAGCTGGGTGTAAAGCGATGCCATGTAGTGGGCAGCTCAATGGGGGCGGAGATTGGCCTTTGTCTGTCGGCTGCCCATCCGGAGAAGGTGTCGTCGTTAGTTTGTGAGGGTGCGCTGTACAATGAGTTCGGAGAGCTGGGGATCTTTCCGGGGGATGCCCAGGAGATTGACCGGGAAAAAGAAGCGCAACGCACCCTCCATCCGCTGCGCAAGCCGCCTGAAGCAGCGTCACGGGAGGGCTATCTGGCGGAGGCCAAGATGCCGTTTGTGGAGCTGGGCATATGGAACAGCCATGTCCAGGCGTTTTTGGAGAGCACCGTGGTAGAGTCAGACGGCGGGATGTTCACCACCCATTATCAGAATCATGTCCGTTCCGAGTACATTCAGAAATATTGGGATCTCGCGTTTGAGAATTACTATGCCGCAATTCAATGTCCGGTTCTGTTTCTCCCCAGTGAGGAGGAGTGGTCCAACGAAAGAATCCGGCATAGCTTGAGCGTATTCCGTGCTCTGGCGCCCCGTTCCGAAATCATACATATTCCAAGCTCCGTTCATGCGTATGTTTGGATGCAGCTGCCGGAGGAAGCCGGACAAGCCGTCAAAGCTTTTATAGAGTCGGAAAGATAGGATGAAGGCGGTTCGCTGTGGGGCCTCCTTACCGTGAAGGAAAGCCGGGCCGGATGCCGGACCTCAAAAAGAACGCCTCTTTAGAGACGTCCTTCTGACGAGGAACCGGTTTTATCTGTCACGCCACTTCCGGCAGAACGCCAGCCAATGCTCCACCATCCGGGGATTGGATGCAAAGTGGAGATGCGTATAACCGGCTGAGGTGTTTTTATACAAAAAGCCCTCAGGTGAGGTCCCTTTTCTGCCTGATACGGTGTATGCGGAAGGATAGGAATCTCCGCCGTCCTCTACCGGCACATAGACGGAATAATGAAACTCATGCCCGCGGGCGGTTTCGCCCTCAGACAGAAGCGGGTTGCCCGCCGCTCCCATCGCCTCCCGGTAGCCCATAGCAGCCAGCTTGGTCTGCATGACGGTTTTCCCGGGAAATACTCCCGCCATCCCATGAACGCTGCCGTCCGTTTGCACCAGAGAGCGGCACAGGTACATAAAGCCGCCGCACTCCGCAATCACCGGCAGCCCGTCCTCGACGGCGGAGCGGATCGACTGAGCCGTGGCCCGGTTTTGTGCCAGGGTCCCGGCGTATTCCTCGGGAAATCCCCCGCCCAAATACAGCCCGTCCACTGCCTCGGGAAGCAGCTCCCCGACCAACGGCGAGAAAAACACCAGCTCCGCACCGTAATGCTCCAGCAGCTCCAGATTTTCCGGATAATAAAAATGGAAGGCCGCATCGCGGGCTACAGCGATCCGCAGCCTATCCGGTTTTGGGCCGGAGGCACAGGCTGGTTCAGCAAACAAGCGGCTCTCCGCTTCAACCTCAGGTGACTCTCCCAGCTCCCACACGGCCTCCAGATCCACACCGGCTTCCGCGTGATTGGCCAAAGCTTGGAACAGGGGAGTCAGGTCCCCCCGCTCTAAGGACGGGATCAGACCCAAATGCCGTTCGGGTATGGACAGTCCATGATCCCGCAGGAGGCAGCCCACTACAGGAATGCCGCATTCCTGCTCCACCGCCTGCTTGATCAGTACTCCATGCCCAGGGCTTCCCGTGCGGTTGGCAATCACCCCCGCAATGTGTACGCCCTCGCCGGCCATGGCCTGAAACCCCTTGACCACCGCAGCAGCGCTGCGTCCCATGCCGCTTACATCCACCACCAGCAGCACGGGCGCCCCAAGCAACGCGCTGACTTCCGCCGTGGAGCCTTCGTCGGACCCGGCGTTTTTGCCATCGAACATTCCCATCACACCCTCGATAATGGAAATATCCGCCCCGCGGCTGCCTCTGGTATAAATTTCCCGCAATATGGCAGGTGTCAGCATCCAGCTGTCCAGATTGCGGGAGCTGCGGCCGGTAATGGCTGTATGGTAGCTGGAATCGATGTAATCCGGCCCGCATTTGAACCCCTGCACCGTAAGCCCCCGCTTGCGGAAAGCCCCCATAAGCCCAAGCGAAACCGTCGATTTTCCCGAGCTGCTGCCTGTGCCTGCAATAATGATTCTTCGATCCATAGTGATCTCCTCGCCGGTTCGTCGTTGTGTTATGCGTATATTCACCATCTCCTCGGCGGTTTCCTGCTGGGGCCTCATATTAAGAAACCGATATCCGCCGTTCAAACTTTTCATGGCAATTTTGATAGCCCTTCCATATAATGAGAGCTGGACGGTAGACAACCATTGAAGGGCGGAAACGGATGTATGGGCAAGAAGGGAATGGCTTTATTGATTAGCTGTATGATGCTGCCTGGTTTATTTGCGCCTCCAGGAGTGGCAGCCGCCTCCGAAGCACCCATTGTATTGAAGCTGAACGATGTGAATGCGGCTGTAGGGGAGAAATCCTATCTGCTGCAGAGCGCACCCGTGCTGGTGAACGATGTAACTATGGTGCCGCTCCGGTTTATTGGAGATGCCTTGGGAGCCTCCACCGCCTGGAATGGGGATACGCAAACGGTAACCCTGACCGGTTCCGGTAAAACCATTGAGCTCAGCATCGGGGAAAAGGTGGCGCTGGTCAATAACCTGCAGGTTACAATGGAGCAGCCGGCCGCCATTATGCACGATACCACGATGGTGCCCTTACGGTTCCTTGCGGAAGCCTTGGGACAAACCGTGACATTCCATCCGGAGCTGCAAACCATCACCTTGTCCAAACCCGCATCCGCCACCACCCCCGCAGTCATACCTTCAGTACCCGCCATCCCTACGGTGGATAACCTGGTTCCGGATCCGGAGGCAGGCAAACGAATCCCTTTTGCCACACAGCTGATCGACGTAGCCGTAGATCAAAAGGGTTACGTATATTCTCTTCAGAAGGATCCCAACACGGGTTATGTGGTGAAAAAAGTTGACCCGGAAACCGGACGTTTCCAAATCGTGTTCCAGATTGATGCCAAATTAAATTTTGAATACGATGACCTGCTCTTCAATAGCTACTTTATGGGGGGGCCGGTAAATAAAAAAACCTTCATTTATGCAGAGTTTCATCCGACCCGGCTTTACTACAGCCATAGTCTGGACCGTATGTATATATTGGACGGCGGGATCGCCTATTCCTTGGAGCCGGAGGTGAAGCTGGAAACCCATCCGTTCACACTGCGCGCTATGCTTCCTTATGATGTAGACTATGTAGGCGTCAAGATGGGACAGGCCTTTTTCTCCTCCATGTTTGAGACAGTGGATGGGGAAACCTTCTACTTGGAGGGCGACCGGGCGATTTATTCCAGCCGTAGAGGCGGCGGTACTGAATTTGTAACCAAAACCTTTATCGAACCGAACAGTGAGCTGACATCTGCGGTCAAAGACAATGCCATTTATACCTATGAAATGAGTACCGGTGCCATATCCGTGCTGAAGGATTCGAGCCTCAAGCGGTTAGCGGCGGCTCCCGTAGCAGGCGCATTAAGCTGTATTGGAGAAAACGGGAATTTCTATGTAATGACTGCGGATAACATATATAAAATCACGGTGGACGGGGAAGTCTCCACATTGGTGGATACCAAGAAGCTTCACTTTAACAAGGGGCTGTATAAAGGAAAAGGCAAGGAATATGGCACTCTTGAAGGGGCTGACCCTGCCGGGCTTACCTTCTATACATACACCCGCTTTACTGTTGATCAAAAGGACAATGTTATTCTAATCGACCAGACCAGCAGAATGATCCGCAGAATTAATCTAACCCAGGGAGAGTAGCTTTGGCTGCAGAAGGGAGAAAGAAGATGGGAACCACCACCAGGCATTTTACAGGATATGCCCATTTGATTCTTGCGATGGTACTGATGGTCACCTTGTTTCCTATAACGGCAGAAGCCAAACCCGGGAATCAACAGACGGTGTGTGTGGACCCCGGCCACCAGCAGTATGGCAATAACACCCTGGAGCCGGTATCCCCGGGCTCCAAGGAAATGAAGGCCAAGGTCAGCTCCGGTACCCGTGGCGTGAAGACGAAGAAGCCGGAATACGTGCTAACCCTGGAGGCTTCTGTGCTGCTGAAGGAGAAGCTGGAGGCCTTCGGCTACCAGGTGGTGATGACCCGGGATTCCCATGATGTGGACATCTCCAATGTGGAGCGGGCTCAAATGTGCAACGTGGCCGAAGCGGATCTGGCCGTGCGCATCCATGCCGACGGGGCCGATTCCTCGAAGGTCCAAGGAATTTCGCTTTTGTATCCGGCGTGGACGGAGGAAAGCGGCGAGGTGTTTAACCGGAGCAAGGAGGCAGCCGGAATCATACTCCGCCAGGCGGTGGATGCCACAGGGGCTGTTTCCAGAGGAACTGTACCCCGTTCGGATCTTACGGGCTTCAATTGGTCCACAGTGCCCTCCGTCCTGGTGGAGATGGGCTTTATGACCAACCCGGAGGAGGACTGGAAGCTGTCCGATCCGGATTATCTGGACCGGTTGGCTGAAGGCATAGCCGAGGGCATTAATCTATCCCTCGCCGTTCCAACGGATGATGTGGAGGTTGCGGGAGAATATACTCTGGACTTGTCCGGCCATACCCAGCTGTATACCTATTCCGACGGCAAAATGGTTCGCACCCGCTATGCGCTTTCGCCCCAGACGGTAGGCGCCACTGCCCAAAAAGGAAGCTGGGCCAAGATAAATACCTGGGTAGGCGGGCTTTGGGTGCACATGGAGTAGGGCTGACAAATAAGGAGACATCCTATAAAAGACAAGGCATCCGGAGAGGATGCTTTTCTCTTTTATAGAGGGACTGGACGCAGGTTGGTTGGTATGTCCGGCTGTATGGCCGAATAAGCTTCGTATGAACGGCAAGTGTGCTATAATGCTGGTGTTACAACCTTGTACGGATAGGGTGAGAATATGGCGGAATCGTTGATTTGGGCAGCAAGCGGAACAGGTTTCACCTTTCTGATGACAACTCTGGGAGCGGCGATGGTCTTCCTCTTCCACAAAACCATGAGCGGGAAAGTGCAGAAGATATTCCTCGGCTTTGCAGCGGGGGTTATGATTGCGGCATCGGTATGGAGCCTTCTCATCCCGGCCATTGAAGCAGCGGAGGCCAGCGGGCAAATAGGCTGGATTCCCGCAGCCGGCGGATTTGTATTGGGGATTTTCTTTTTGTACGGACTAGATCTGCTTATTCCCCATCTTCATCCCTCAGGCAGCAAGCCAGAGGGGATGTCCACCTCCATGAAGCGCACCTCCTTGCTGGTATTGGCGGTGACCCTGCATAATATCCCCGAGGGAATGGCGGTGGGGCTCTCCTTTGCTTTGGCTGCGCAGCAGGGAGATACGGCCTCCTATGCCTCCGCTCTGGCGCTGGCCATCGGCATCGGCATCCAGAACTTCCCCGAGGGGGCGGCTATATCGCTGCCGCTGCGCCAGGAGGGGATGAGCACCCGGCGGGCTTTTGCCATGGGCAGCATGTCCGGCATTGTGGAGCCGATCTTCGGCATTTTGGCCGTGCTGGTGGCCGCTATTATTATGCCGTATATGCCGTGGCTGCTGGCTTTTGCCGCAGGTGCCATGATGTATGTGGTGGTGGAGGAGCTGATCCCGGAGGCCCACTTGGGAGAACACTCCAACATCGGGACGTTCGGTGTGATGGGCGGCTTTCTGGTGATGATGATTTTGGACGTGGCGTTGGGTTAACGGGGACCGGAAGCTTGAGAATATGGAATACTGCTCGAAGAAAAGGAGCTGTTTGCAATGGATAGACTGGAGGTTCAGTCCTGTACGGTCCAATCTCTGGAGGAACTGCGGGAATTGGTGGGGCCCCCCCATGAAGCCGTCGTCAAAAAAAGCATAGGATTGATCAGCGAAGAGGCTAAAGGCTTTATCTCGCAGTCTCCTATGATGTTTCTATCCACCTCCAGCGGGGACGGGGCTTGTGACGTTTCCCCGCGCGGCGATGCACCCGGATTTGTCCATGTGGCCAACCCGCAGCAGCTGGTTATTCCGGAGCGGCCCGGCAACAAGCGGGTGGACTCCTTATGCAATATTCTCGAGAACCCCCATGTGGGGCTGCTGTTTCTTATTCCCGGCATGGAAGAGGTGCTGCGGGTTAACGGACGTGCCACGGTGATTAAGGAGCACCCGGTACTGGAGCTGCTGAAGCTGAAAGGCAAAGCGCCCCTGCTCGGGATTGTGGTGGAGGTGGAGGAGTGTTTTATCCACTGTCCCCGTGCGTTGAAGCATTCCGGCATCTGGGAACAAGATAGCTGGCCGGCCAAGGAGCAGCTTCCGTCCTCCATGGATATTTTCCAATCCCACCTGAAGATAAGCGGTTATACCCGGGAGTAGCAGCGGTGCGGGTAAGAGGCACCGGAACGAGAAACTTTCCATTTGTTTGCCCTGTTGAGGAAGATGACCATGCCAAACCCTGCTTTCCTTCATACACCATCCCATACGCTTGATCTATACCGCTGCTTGCAGCGGTTTTTTGCGTAGGGAGCTGCTGCTGAGGCGGACTGAGGAGCCTCTATTTGGTTAAAATTCAGTGTTTTGTCCTTTTTACGGACAGAGGAGTCGTTATTTTGTGGAAAAACCCAATTTTGTTGGCTTGCGGAGGCCATTAGCGGCTCCTGTGTCCGCAAGATTCGCCAAAGCCCCTTATTATAAAAAATAGCGGATTGTGGGTCCGATAGCTGATAAAAAGGAATAAAATCACTTGAAACCGGCGCAACCACCTGTTATTATTGATATTAACAAAATGTTATTAACATAATATAATAAACAAACGAGCAACAAAAGGAGGCAAACAGCTATGAAAACATATGCGGGTGGCTGGAATTTATACGAACTGGTTTGGTTAAGCTTATTCTCCGGTATGGCCATTGTGCTGACCGTCCTTATGAAGGATACGCTGTTTGGTTTTACGGTGTTTCTTACCGGTGTGCTCTGTGTGGTGCTGGCCGCCAAGGGCAACCTGATGACCTACGTTTTCGGCATGTACAATACCTTGGGTTATGCCTACTTGGCCTGGGGGAACGGTTTGTTCGGAGAGGTGGGGCTGAATCTGCTGTTTTTCGTCCCTATGAATATGATCGGTTTTGTGATGTGGAAGAATCACCGCCAAGGCGGCAAATTAACCATGCTGCAGCTGAATAAACGCGGTCTTCTGCTGGTGGCTGCTGTGTGTGCGGCGGGGAGTGTGGCGCTGGGCTTCGGATTATCCCTGATCGAGGCGCAGAACTCGCCTTATATCGATGCCACCACCACCGTGCTGTCTGTTATGGCAACCTTGCTGATGGTGAAGCGGTATAAAGAGCAATGGCTGGTTTATATTGTATTGAATATGTTTACTGTTCTGTTGTGGGCCATCCGTACCGCGGAGGGAAGCCCGGACGGAGGGATGATGATCATCATGTGGAGCGCTTATCTGATCAATGCGCTGTACGGCTATTATACGTGGAACAAAGGGGCGAAGGAGGCGCTGCAATGAAAACGCTGGGACTTACACTGGGGAAATTTGCGCCCTTGCACAAGGGGCATCAATATATGATTGAAACGGCGCTGCAGGAGGTGGATGAGCTGATCGTGGTCATCTACGATACCCCGGTGATGCCGGTGCCGCTGCATATCCGGGCGGGGTGGATCCGGCAGCTTTATCCGCAGGTGCGGGTCATCGAGGCCTGGGACGGCCCGGATGGATATTCCGACGACCGGGAGCACGAAATCCGGGAGGAGCAGTATATCCTCGGGCTGCTGAACGGGGAGCAGGTCACACACTTTTACTCCAGTGAGTTTTACGGCGGCCATATGAGCCGCGCCTTGGGAGCGGTGGACCGGCGGGTGGATGAGCCCCGGGGCCAGGTGCCCGTATCCGCCACCATGATCCGCTCCGATCCGTACCGGTACCGGGAATTTGTCAGCGATATTGTATACTGCGACTTAATTACGAAGGTGGTGTTTGTGGGGGCCATGTCCACCGGCAAGTCCACCCTGACGGAGGCATTGGCGCAGAAGTACAACACCACCTTCGCCAGTGAATATGGTCGGGATTATTGGACGGAGCATCAGGTGGACAGAAGAATCGGCCTGGAAGCCTTCGACGAGATTGCCGTGGGGCATCTGGAGCGGGAGGAGCAGGCACTGCTGAAGGCTAACCGCTATTTGTTTGTGGATACCAACGCCATCACCACCTATATGTTTGCCTTGGATTACCATGGGAGGGCGCCGGAGCTGTTGACCCGGCTGGCGCTGGAGAACGCGAAGCGGTACGACCTGTTTTTCCTGTGCGACGACGATATTCCCTATGACGATACCTGGGACCGCAGCGGCGAGCAGAAGCGGAGCGTCTTCCACAAGCAGATTATCGCCGACCTGAAGGAGCGCCGGATTCCCTACATTACCCTGAGAGGGAGTCTGGAGGAGCGGATAAGGAAGGTCGATGAGGTGCTGGCCCGCTTCCAGCCGTTCAGCAACTTTTTCGGGGAGGGCTGAGGCGCTTCTGCAAGATCGTACGTGGATGGGTGAAGGATTCTAGCTAAGATGAACGTAAACAAAGGGCAGCCCTCCAAATTGCTACTGTCGTAGGTTAAAATGGAAAGTGACCACCACCCATTTCAGAGCTACATAGCAAAGGAGAGCTGTTACTATGCATT
>JAEWIS010000039.1 GCA_023386955.1 Bacillota bacterium | reverse complement strand
AAGCCCTCCAGCGCCGATGGTACTTGGACCGCAGGGTCCTGGGAGAGTAGGACGTTGCCAAGCACAGACAGACCCTTTAGCTCACGCTAGAGGGTCTTTTTGTTGTAGTCTCGCGGGCTAACGGACTCCAGTGACGCTATTTGCGGAAACGGAGGCGGTGGAGGCATCTTTTCAGCGGAATAAGAGCACCTGGGTCCGTTAGAGTTCAGGATAGCGCTAAACGAGACAAATAAGGGCTCTGGTGTCCGTAAGCGGGGTGCAAAGACAATAGAGAGCGTAGAGCAAAAGAGTGAACGAGTGTAGAGGAGCATAGAGCACCAGAGTGAACGAATACAGAGGGCCATAGAGGATCAAGAAACAAAACGGTCCTATGCTCCTCCTAAAAAAAGCGGTGTAATTATACAGTTTGATCCATATTTCCACAAACCATCCTAATTCATTACAAATAAATGGTTAGTTTGGAGGCAAAAAATGTCCAGGGTTGACATTAAAATTGACCATTTGGTACAATAGCAAAAATATCGGGAAAACGTACTCTTAAGGAGGCCATTTGGCGTGTGGGAAACGAAGTTTGCTAAAGAAGGACTGACGTTTGATGATGTGTTGTTGATGCCCCGGAAGTCTGATGTACTGCCGAGGGAAGTGGATGTCTCCACCAGACTCAGTTCCAAGCTGAAGCTCAACATACCGCTCATGAGTGCCGGGATGGATACCGTCACAGAATCTCAGCTGGCGATTGCCATTGCCCGTGAGGGTGGAATTGGCGTCATTCACAAGAACATGACCATTAGCCAGCAGGCGGAAGAGGTAGACCGGGTGAAGCGCTCCGAAAGCGGCGTTATCACCAATCCGTTCTCTCTTACTCCGGAGCACCATGTGTATGATGCGGAAGAGCTGATGAGCAAATTTCGGATTTCCGGCGTGCCGATTGTCAACGAAGCCAACAAGCTCGTTGGGATTCTGACCAACCGGGACCTGCGGTTTGTCCATGACTACTCTATCAAGATTAAGGAAGTTATGACCCGCGACAATCTGGTCACTGCTCCTGTGGGAACCACCCTTCAACAAGCGGAAGGTATTCTGCAGAAGCATAAGATCGAGAAGCTGCCTCTGGTGGATGAGAACTATGAGCTGAAGGGTCTCATCACCATTAAGGATATTGAGAAGGCAATCCAGTTCCCTAACGCCGCTAAGGACCCGCAAGGACGTTTGGTTGTAGGCGCTGCGGTAGGGATCTCCAAGGATACCATGGAACGGGTAACCGCTTTGGTACAAGCCGGTGTGGATCTGATTGTGGTGGATTCCGCGCATGGTCACCAACGCAACATCCTCAATGCGGTGGCCAGTATCCGTTCCACATATCCGGAGCTGGTGATTGTTGCCGGCAACGTCGCAACTGCCGAAGCCACCAGAGACCTGATTGAAGCAGGCGCATCCGTTGTTAAGGTAGGTATCGGGCCGGGTTCCATTTGTACCACCCGCGTTATTGCCGGCATCGGTGTACCGCAGATTACCGCCATTTATGACTGTGCCATGGCTGCGCGGCCTTACAACATTCCGGTGATTGCCGACGGCGGGATCAAGTATTCCGGTGACCTGACCAAGGCTATTGCGGCAGGCGCTTCAGCCATTATGATCGGAAGCCTGTTCGCCGGTACAGAGGAGAGTCCCGGAGAGTCGGAGATTTATCAAGGTCGGCGCTTCAAGGTATACCGCGGCATGGGTTCCATCGGAGCTATGAAGGACGGCAGCAAGGACCGCTACTTCCAGGAGAATGAAAGCAAGCTGGTTCCGGAAGGCATCGAAGGCCGTGTGGCTTATAAGGGGCCTTTGGCGGATACCATCCATCAACTGATCGGCGGTTTGCGTTCGGGCATGGGGTATTGCGGAACAGCCAATCTGGAGCAGCTGAAGGAAGATACCCAGTTTGTAAGGATCTCCGGAGCCGGTCTCCGCGAATCCCACCCTCATGATGTACAGATTACAAAGGAAGCGCCAAACTACTCCTTGTAAGCCAGGGGACAGTTGGAATACATTACAACAGGACGAGCCTATCCGCTTGTCCTGTTTTTTATTATGGCCGGAGGCATGTTCAGCCAATGAATTAATGGAGATTTGGTGCCCAAGAAATCGGGTTACAAAACGGGGGGCAATCTATGGTACAATAAAGCAATGTGAATAATCATTTTTTATAGGAGTGTGGGTAGTGAAGAAAGCCGTTGCGAAGAAAAGTAGAATTGGCGTCATGATTCTTTCAGCTGTCGTTTCCTTGCATCTTGCCGTCATTCATGATCCAGGACATGCGCATGCAGCCGATGCTGCGCCCGATCTGAAGCTGGAGGTTTCCTCCGCCATTCTGATGGATGCGGCTACCGGACAGGTATTGTATGAGAACAATGCGGATGTGGCGCTGCCTCCGGCCAGTATGGCCAAGATGATGACCGAGTATCTGGTTCTGGAAGATATTAAGAGTGGCAAGTTGAAGTGGGATGATTCGGTAACCACCTCCCAGCATGCGGCCGATACCATCGGTTCCGGACAGCTGTTGGCGGTAAATGAGACCCTGTCTGTACGCAGTATGTTCGAGGCCATGTCTATTTATTCGGGCAATGATGCCAGTGTGGCATTGGCAGAAAAGGTAGCGGGTAGCGAAGAGCAGTTTGCTGCATTGATGAACGATACAGCCCGCAAATTGGGGCTGTCCAAGGATGCCAATTTTATTAACTCCACAGGCCTGAGCCGGATCGATATGGGGAAATATGCCCCGAAGAATCTGCAGGGTGAAACTGTCATGTCCGCAAGAGACGCCGCCACCTTGGCTTATCATATTTTGAATGAGCATAAAGAAGTGCTGGAGTTTACCAAGATTCCGTCCAAAAAGCTGCGCGAAACGGACAAGTCCCCTATGATCAACTGGAACTGGATGCTGGAGGGCAATCAAAGTAACCCCAACTTCCGCTCTTATGTGTTCCAGGGACTGGACGGGCTGAAAACCGGGCACACCAACGAGGCCGGATATTGCTTTACCGGAACCGCTGAGCGTAACGGAATGAGACTGATCAGCGTGGTGATGGGCGCTAAGACGGAACCGAAGCGTTTTTTGGAAACAGCCAAGCTGCTGAACTACGGGTTTAATACCTTTGAAATGAAGGAAATCGTCAAGGCAGATACTGAAGTGGATGAATTGAAAACCGTAGAGGTCAAAAAGGCAATCCATACCGATGTACCGGTTGTAACCCAATCGGCCTTGTCCATTCTGGTGAAGAAGGGTGTTAAGGACGAAGAGATTGTGAAGGTGGGAGAGCCTGCTGCCGAGGATGTCCGTGTAGCGCCGGTGGAAAAAGGCGAGGTTCTGGGCAAACTGACGGTGACCTACAACAACCAATCGTATGATGTAAATCTGGTGGCGAAGGAAGATGTGAAGAAAGCGGGCTGGTTTAAGCTGATGATGCGGTCCATCCGACATTTCTTTACGAATTTGTTCTAATCGACAAAAAACCTGGAGGAATCGCCCTTTCGCGGTTGTATAATGGCGGGTGTTCCTGTAAAATCAATGGTTAGAATCTTTTTGTAACACCACTTGTAAATTCCGGCGCCAACTGCGCATTGGGACATAATGTTTAGGAGGGTTATCTTGATGGAAACAGGAACTTCCCGTGTAAAAAGAGGTATGGCTGAAATGCAAAAGGGCGGCGTCATTATGGACGTTATGAACGCCGAACAAGCGAAGATCGCGGAAGCGGCCGGAGCCTCCGCCGTAATGGCGCTGGAGCGCGTACCTGCCGATATCCGTGCGGCTGGCGGCGTTGCCCGTATGGCTGACCCCACAGTATTTGAGGGCGTTGTAAAGGCCGTGACGATCCCGGTTATGGCGAAGGCCCGTATCGGTCATTTTGTGGAGGCGAAGATTCTGGAGGCACTGGGTGCCGACTATATCGATGAGAGCGAAGTACTCACGCCTGCCGATGAAGTGTTCCATATTAATAAGAAGGAATTTACCGTTCCGTTCGTTTGCGGCGCACGCGATCTGGGTGAAGCACTCCGCCGGATCGGCGAAGGCGCGTCTATGATCCGTACCAAGGGTGAGCCGGGCACAGGCAATATCGTGGAAGCGGTACGCCACATGCGCATGATCAACGCTCAACTGCGCAAGGTGCAAAGCCTGTCCCTGGACGAGCTGATGGCGGAAGCCAAGAACCTGGGCGCCCCGTATGAGCTCTTGCTGCAAGTCCACCAAACCGGCAAGCTGCCGGTGGTTAACTTCGCGGCAGGCGGCGTTGCCACTCCGGCGGATGCGGCTTTGATGATGCACCTGGGCGCCGACGGCGTATTCGTAGGCTCCGGTATCTTCAAGTCGGACAACCCGGAGAAATTCGCCAAGGCGATTGTGGAAGCTACTACACACTACACAGACTATGCACTGATTGCAGAGCTGTCCAAGAACCTGGGCACTCCCATGAAGGGCATTGAAATTTCCAAGCTGGACGCAACCCAACGCATGCAGGACCGCGGCTGGTAAAAGCAGCTCTGATCAGGAAAGAGCTTCTGTATAGCTGAATTGCGGGGCGGGCTCGCAAAACGGGCAGGATGAGGCAGCTAGAGGCCTCTCCTGCCTCGCGTTGCTTGGCAGGAGAGAAAGAAGGAATGGATATGAAGATAGGCGTGCTTGCCCTTCAAGGCGCAGTAGCGGAGCATGTGCGGATGATTGAATTGGCGGGTGGCGAAGGGGTTGTCATCAAGCGGACGGAGCAGCTTAAGGAAATCGATGGTCTGATTATCCCCGGCGGGGAAAGCACTACCATCGGTAAGCTGATGCGCACGTACGGCTTTATTGATGCCATTCGGGAGTTCTCCGAAGAGAAGAAGCCTGTATTCGGCACCTGTGCCGGACTGATTCTGATTGCCAGCCAGATCACGGGACAAGCTCCCGGCCAACCGGATTCCCATCTTGGGCTGATGGATATGGTAGCGGCCCGCAATGCCTTCGGACGCCAGCGGGAAAGCTTCGAAACGGATTTGGCGGTAAAGGGAATGGAGGACACGGTCAGAGCAGTGTTCATCCGCGCTCCCCTTATCGAATCTGTGGGCGAAGCGGTGGATGTGCTGTCCGTCTACAACGGACAAATCGTTGCCGCGCGGCAGGAGCATCTGCTCGCCGCATCCTTCCATCCCGAATTGACGGATGATTATGGCTTTCACTCGTATTTTTTGAATATGGTTAGGCAATACAGAGGGTAAGACTTGAAGAATTGATGAAGCAACTTATCAATCCCTTGCGGGAGGCGTTTCAACTTTGCTGGATGCGAAATTATTGCGTAATGAACCGGACCGCGTGCGTACAGGCTTACAAAACCGCGGCAAACAAACCGATGACCTTAACCGCTTCACCGATCTGGATGCCAGACGCCGGGAGAAGCTTACAGAAGCCGAGAGCTTGAAGAACCGCCGTAACACCGTGTCCCAGGAGGTTGCCGCCAAGAAGCGTGCCGGAGAGGACGCTGAGGGGCTTATTCTGGAGATGCGCCAGGTGGGAGACCGGATTAAGGAGCTGGACGAGGAGATCCGCGTAATCGAAGCGGAGCTGGATCAAGTGCTTTTGTCCATTCCCAATGTACCCCATGCCAGTGTGCCGGTAGGCCATTCCGAAGAAGAGAATGTGGAGCTGCGCAAGCAGGGAACTCCTGCTGAATTCGCTTATGCCCCCAAGGCTCATTGGGAGCTGGCCCAGGATCTGGACATTCTTGATTTCGAACGCGCTGCCAAGGTAACGGGCTCCCGGTTTACCTTTTATAAGGGACTGGGTGCCCGGCTGGAGCGGGCGTTGATTAACTTTATGATGGACCTCCATGCAGAAGAGCATGGTTATGAGGAAATGCTGCCTCCATATATTGTCAACCGGGACAGCATGACCGGAACCGGACAGCTGCCGAAGTTTGCGGAGGATGTGTTCCAGCTTGAGGGCACCGATTACTTCCTGATTCCTACAGCGGAAGTGCCGGTTACCAACTACCACCGGGATGAGATTCTCACAGCGGATGAACTTCCGAAGAAATTCGTCGCCTTCAGCGCCTGCTTCCGTTCCGAAGCCGGAGCATCCGGCCGGGATACCCGTGGTCTGATCCGCCAGCATCAATTCAACAAGGTGGAACTGGTGAAGCTGACTCTGCCGGAGAATTCCTATGACGAGCTGGAATCGCTGACACAGAATGCGGAGAAGGTGCTCCAGCTGTTGAAGCTGCCCTACCGCGTCATGTCCCTGTGCTCCGGAGATATGGGCTTTTCCTCGGCTAAAACCTATGACCTTGAGGTTTGGCTGCCTTCCGCAGGCTGCTACCGGGAAATTTCCTCCTGCAGCAACTTCGAGGACTTCCAGGCGCGCCGCGCCGGCATCCGTTTCCGCCGGGATCCGAAGGCGAAGCCGGAATTCGTCCATACCTTGAACGGCTCTGGCCTGGCTCTGGGACGTACGGTTGCCGCCATTCTGGAGAACTACCAGGAGGCAGACGGCTCCGTGCGGGTTCCTGAGGTACTGGTACCGTACATGAACGGCAAGACCCGGATTGAGAAGAAGTAACACTTGCTCCCCCTGTCAGGCCTATGGTACAATGACTTTTGCCACGGCTGAAAGCAGGCCTCATGGATGGCGACATCCATACGGAGAGGTGGTCGAGTGGTTTATGGCAGCGGTCTTGAAAACCGTCGTACCTGCGAGGGTACCGTGGGTTCGAATCCCACCCTCTCCGCCATATTTCTTACCTATCATGTATAAAAACTTAGACCTTCCCTGTTGGGAGGGTCTTTTTTGTTTTATCCATTTATTCCATACAGAATGGTCGTTCCTGCGTGATATGCTGGTACCATTATAGTAATTGGGAGGATGATTGATATGAAACACGCACATATTCTTTCGGCAACAGTCACAACTGTCACAAGGAGGGCCACTATACGCTAACCCCCCTTTTTTCCCTTGGAGGATTCATATGGTATTGAATTGGATTAAAGCTGAGGATTATACAATGGACACGCTGCTGCTGTTGGACCGGTGGGTGATCCGGTATTGGATGAGGGAATGCAAGGCTTATAATGCTGCAGGGCGTGATTACCGGACGGATATGGGGAAAGCTCTAAGCCGCTACCCTCACGTATCCCAATACTGCAAGCGGAAAGCGCCGGAGTGTGCTGAATTTATTGATGCTGCACTGGCCCTTGTTCCGGGTTCCTTGAGCCTGGAGGAAGCCCGCGCCGCGGAAATCGCGATTCTGGATTATCACCAAAGCTTCGTGGTCTATGCATACCCGGAAGTGATGGAGGAAGTCAATTACATCCGCTGCTGGAGGCCGGAACGGCTGTACGAATTGGCTGATCTGACCGACAGAATCGTGTTGGACGTAGGGGCCGGTACGGGAAGGCTGGCATTTGCTGCTGCTCCCCTGGCAAAACGGGTGTATGCCAGCGAACCCTGCGATGTTATGCGGGAGTATATGCGTGACCGGATTCAACGGGAAAAAGTCGCGAATATGAAGGTGTTGGATGGCGTAGCGACGGATCTGGCCTTCGAGGACAATACCTTCGACGTGGTGATGGCGGGCCATGTGGTGGGGGATGACTTTGACCGGGAGCTTGGCGAGATGATCCGTGTGACTAAACCAGGCGGTTGGCTGGTGTGCTGCAACGGGGATGATGAATTCAAACGGGAGGAGCCTAACCGGGAGCTGGTGGAACGCGGCTTTGCATTTGTCCGTTACGAAAGCTCGGAGGGCGGCATCATTTATAATTACCGCAAGCAGGTTGTAAAAGAATAAGCAGAGGACATAGCAGCATATGCTGTTATGTCCTTTTTTTTGCATTTGTGGCGCGTCAGTAAATGAGTGGAAATCTTTTATAAAAATAATTATAGAAAAAAATGAGGGCTTAATAGGCAGGTGATATAATGATTCCAAGGTTCTTATGCCTTTATTACATTAATGAGATGAAGAGAGGGAGTATGATGAAGATGAAAGCATTCAAGAAAATCATGGTATGTATGGCAGTTGTTGCAGTCACCCTATTTTCCGGGCTGAAAGAAATGCCGAAGGCCTATGCTGAGGAGCAAATGTTGGGTGAAATCCGGATGTTTGCCGGAAATTTCGCCCCGAGGGGATGGGCCTTCTGTAATGGACAGGTGCTTTCCATCAGCACGAATTCAGCTCTGTTCAGTTTGCTGGGTACTACATACGGCGGGAATGGAACGTCCACCTTTGCGCTTCCGGATCTCCGGGGCCGTTCTCCGGTTGGAGCAGGCCAAGGACCGGGGCTGCAGAATTACGTATTAGGTCAACAAGGTGGTACAGAATCCCAGACTATTCTGTCCAGCAATATGCCTGCACATACCCATTCCCTCTCCGACCCGGCCAGCACTTCGCAAGGAACCTCGAATACACCCGGCACGGATAAAATTCTGGCAAAAGCGGTCACTCCTGATCGGCAAGAGGTGAATATTTATACCACTGCATCTCCGGACACCAGCTTAAAGAGCAGCTCTGCTGGAGTAGCAGGCAATTCTCTGCCGCTTGCGACAAGAGCGCCTTATCTGGCCATTAACTACATTATTGCAGTAGAAGGCGTATATCCGTCCCGGGACTATTAGGATCTTGAAGGCAGCCGTTTGCAATGGAGGGAGACTTTCATGAAATTCTGGAAATCATTATCGAGGCATGCAGCGGGATGGTTATTGGGTTCGCTCCTTATTCTTGGGGGTGTTACGGCAGGAAAAGCTTATGCCGCAGAATATTTTTATTATACCCAGTCTTATGCACCATACCAGCTTATGGTAGCACCGCTGTCAGATCCGGCTCACGGAAGCGTCATCTATACATCGGAAACGGGAAGCCCCTATGCTGTTGCGGTGGATGAGGGAAACCGAATCCTTTACTTCTCCGATCCACACAGCACAGTTGCCACCATATTCAAGGCAAATTTGGATGGAAGCGACGCAGCCCCTGTAATTACAGGAGCCCACGCCCAAGGGCTGGCTGTCAATCCGGAGAACGGAGATCTTTATTACGCAGAACCCAACACTGGAACCGTGTATAAGGCAGCCAGAGGCGCCACCGGCGGGACGGTTGTATATTCTTCAACAGGTGCCCCCCGGGCGGTAGCAGTGGATGCGGCAGCAGGCTATCTGTACATCGCCGATTATAACTTGGGTGTTATTATCCGTACCGGTCTGGACGGCACCAGTCCCCAAACGTTTATCAGCGGGGTGCACGCTGCAGGGCTTGCTGTAGATGAGGCCAATGGAAAGCTGTATTATTCCGTCGCCTATGAGCCGGATTTCTATGTAGCCAAAGCGGATCTTGCTACCGGACAAGGGGAAGAAATCATTTATACATCCGCAACCGGTTCACCCAAGGCGTTGTCCATACATAAGCAAGGGGGCACCTTATATTTTTCGGATTGGCATTCCTCTGTGGCCGGCATTTTTAGAGCCAGTCTTACAGAAACGCCCAATCCGTCTGTCATGATTACCGGAGTAAATGCTTATGGTCTGGCCGTGGCTACGGACATTCCGAAGATAACTGCTGTCAGTCCCGTCGAAGGACCTGCAGCGGGGGGAACGGCTGTAACCCTAACCGGCACAGGCTTTACGGGTGCGACTGGAGTAAGCTTCGGCGGTGTTCCGGGAACAGGCTTGAAGGTAGTCCATGATACGGAAATCACTGTTACTGCACCTCCGGGGAGCGGAACGGTGGATGTACGGGTGGAAGGGCCAGGAGGCGTAAGTCCTGCCGGATCCAACAGCCGGTTCACGTATTCTCAGCCTGCTGCGGTAGCGCCAACTGCTTCGGTTACCACCAACAGCGGGTTTATTAAAAAGGATGCCGTCATCACGTTGTCTTCCGAAAGTGGGGCCACTCTTTATTACACAGCTGCAGTGAATGCGGAGCCTGACATACCCACAACGGCTACACCGACATTTGTTGCGCATGGAGGATCCATAGCAACCCCTGGTCTTACCTACGGGGATGTATTGAATATAAAGGCGATTGCCGTGGCGGCAGGCAAGGCGGACAGCCCTGTTATTTCTTTCAGCTACACGGTTCAGTCTCAAACAGCTCTTGCGTTGACGAATATTACTGTTTCCGATAAGGAGTATGACGGGAAGGTTGACGCCCCTGCGGACTTCAGCGGTGCGGCTGTGAGCGGAATTATCGGAAGCGATACGGTGGTGCTGGCAGGTACGCCTATGGCTGCCTATTCTGACAAGGATGCCGGGAATGCAAAGACAGTGACCGTCAGCGGTTACTCCCTGGCCGGTCCTGATGCGGATTATTACACCCTGAACCAATCGTTAACGGTAACCACCAGTATTGTCAAGAAGCCGCTCGCCGTGGGCGATATATCCGTAGCTGCTAAGGAGTATGACGGCATTCCATCTGCCCGGGTGGAGAGCATATCCATTGCAGGCGGCATCGTGGGCACTGACTTCGTCACTGTGGATGTCAGCCAGGCCGTGGCAGTCTTTGCAGGAGGCTCTGCCCCAGGGCTGGATAAGACCGTTGAAGTGAGCAATATTATGCTTGCAGGAACAGATAAGGGCAATTACAGCATTGCCGCTACTGCTTCGGCTACTGCGGACATTGTGCCCAGGCCGGTGACTGTCAGCCAGATTGTGATTGCCGACAAGAGCTATGACGGAACCCGTTCCGCAACCATTGCAGGCGCTTCTCTCACTGGCAGGATCGGCGTCGAGGATGTTACAGTGGATTATTCGCAGGCTGTTGCTTCTTTTGATAATGAGGCCATAGGAAGCGGGAAGTCAGTAACGGTGACCGGCTTGAAGCTGGGAGGAGCGGACAGCGGGAATTATCGGCTGGATGACGGTAGCTTCATTACATCTGGCAATATCAACGGTTTAGGCACGGTTGATACCCCTACAGCATCAATTGCCGGGGGGACAGAGGTCAAAAGCGGGACTGCTGTTTCATTAACGACGGCAGGCTTCCCCGGAGCTCTCATTCATTATGCTGCCGGACCGGCTGCAGCCTCTCCCGGCGAGATGACCGGACAAATAGCCAGTGGAGGGACAGTAACCATTACAGGCAGTCCGGGCGAGGTTGTGGTTCTGAGCGTATATGGCACGCAGACTGGCTACAGCAGCAGCTCGGCTGTGCATTATTCCTATACCATCCGCCAGGTCCGGACCCTGACAGTCAGCGGGGCCAACGCAGCCAGCAAGGAGTATGACGGCAGCCGGGAAGCGTCCGTAACGGGCGGGACGCTGTCCGGCCAGATAGAGCCGGGGGATGATGTTGTTCTGTTGACCGATCGCGCCACCGGGCAATTTGCGGATAAGCAAGCGGGCGCCGGAAAGACTGTAGCCGCAACCGGCTATTCCCTGACAGGAGCGGACAGCATGTACTATGAGCTTGTGCAGCCCTCGTTGGCGGCAGATATCCGGGTTAGAGAGGTAGCTGTCAGCAGTGCACTTGTGGCCGATAAGGTGTTTGATGGCGGTATTAAAGCTGTTATAACAGGGATTACTCTGGACAGAAAAGTGCCTGGGGACGAGGTGGAAGTGGATCCTGCTTCAGCTGCGGCCGAATTTACAGATGCGTGTGTCGGCAGCGGCAAAACGGTGACCATTACCGGACTGAAGCTCACGGGAGCCGATGCGGGGAATTACCGCCTAACCTCCTCCACAGCTTCAGCCCAAGGAGCCATTCTCCCTGCAGGAGCTGTCGCAGTTCCCCAAATTAGTCCGGGAACGGATCGTATTCTCTCCGGTACGCCGGTTATGCTGTCCGTCGCTACAGGCGGCGCAGAGATTTACTATACTTTGGATGGCGGTACTCCTGGCAGGAGCAGCATCAGGTTTACGCAGCCTGTGCAGGTTACCGGAAATCCGGGGGATTCGGTTACGGTGAAGGCCATTGCGGTGAAGCAGGGAATGACTGACAGCTCGGTTATGGAAAAGCAGTACATCATTGCAGCCGCTGGGGAGCTCCAGGTGACGGCTAAGCCAGGAGACCGGACGGTGGCCTTAAGCTGGCCGGCTGTGCCTGAAGCCGTGACCTACAGTGTTTACGGCGGACCGGGGAACACCTACCTGGGCGTTGGCGGCCCGGTAACAGCAAGTGTATACGGGTATCAGGCCGGGGGATTAACCAATGGCGTATCCTATACCTTTTACATTACTGCGGTGGATGAAGTGAGCCGGATTATCCAATCCGCCCGGATTGAAGCAACACCCCATACGGTGGCCGGGAAACCCACAGACGTTAAGGCTGTGGCCGGAAACGGCAGTGTGACGCTCAGCTTCACGGCTCCTGCAGATAACGGGGGAAGCCCCATCGAAACCTACATTGCCGTCTCCAGTCCAGGGGGCATAACGGCTGAAAGTGCAGGCAGTCCCATCGTCTTAACCGGACTGGCCAATGGAGTGAGTTATACCTTTACGGTGAAGGCGTATAATGCCGCGGGGGCCGGACTTGAATCGGAGGTTTCCAATACAGTGACGCCTGTGGCGCCGTCAGAAGAAGGTGGAGGCTCTTCAGGAGGCGGTACCGAAGGTGGCAGCAGCGGTAACGGCAGCAGCACCGGGAATGGTGGAGCTGGACCAGGCGCGCCTGCGGAGCCGCTTCCCGTCGATGTGCAAGAGGGCATAGCGGCGGTTACACTGACCATCAAGGCAGTGTCCGCCAATAGCGGCGGGGCGGCCAGTGTGACGGTTTCACATGATCAAATAAACAATGCACTCAACCGGGCTTTGGAATCCGCCAAGACACAAGGCAACGGCGTTAAAGCGGCAATCATTATTCAAGTTGAAGCGGGGGAAGGCACAGCAGGTGTTGAAACACGAATTCCCCAGACGGCAATAGAGCAGGCAATCTCCTCGGGAATTGCGTACTTGACGTTCACCACTCCCCTGCTTTCGACAGCTTTTGATACGGAAGCCCTCAGGACCATTGCTGCAGAAGCAACAGGGGATGTCCATTTCCATTTGTCTCCAAGTGATTTCTCCGGGTTGTCCTCTGAAGCACAGCGCTTGGTGGGGAGCCGGCCAGTATATGACCTTCAGGTTATAAGCGGAGACAAGACCATATCCCGGTTTGGAGGAGGCGTAACGGTATCTGTTCCTTACACGCCTAAGGCCGGGGAGATTACAGATGCTATCGTGATCTATTACCTGAGCGGCAGCGGGAGGCCGGCGGTTGTAGCAGAAAGCCGGTACATTCCCGGAACAGGAATGATCCGCTTCCGCACTAATCATTTTTCCGTATATGGGGTGGGATATAACCCGGCAAGCTTCAGGGATGTTTCGGAGCATGCATGGTATGCCGAGGCGGTAGACTTCATTGCCGCACGGGAGATTACCTCCGGTACAGGAGACGGAATCTTCAGTCCCGATGCTGCGATGACCCGAGGCAGCTTCCTGGTTATGGCCATGAGGGCTTATGGGATTACTCCCGAAGAACCGTCGGCAGACAATTTCGCCGATGCGGGCAGCACCTATTACACCGGTTACCTGGCTGCAGCGAAGCGGCTTGGCATCGCCCAGGGAGTAGATTCTGAGCGGTTCGTTCCAGAGAGGGAAATTACAAGGCAAGAAATGTTTACGCTAATCCGAAATGTATTGGAAACCGCCCACAGGCTGCCGGAAAATACAAACGGGTTGGGGAGTATTTGGTCCAGCTTTGCGGACAGCGGAGAGATTGAGTCTTGGGCGAAGGAGGCGGTGGCGTTCATGGCGGACAGCGGATTGATCAGCGGCAGCGGCGGCAGACTGCGGCCTGCTGATACCGCCACACGGTCCGAAATGGCTCAGCTCCTGTACAATCTTCTGACCCGTTAGCTCCTTCCCATTGACCGAAGCAAGTAAACCATAAACCGGAGTATGACAGAGGACATTCCTGCTGCATGCTCCGGTTTTATGGTTTAGGGAAAGACGGCAGGAGACAGAAGTATAAACCCGCGGCGCTCTCGGCAACTTAAAGCATGAAGGGGAGGTGTCAAAACCGATGAGTGACAAGCAGAAGGATCAGCTTCAAATGGATCAGTCGCGTTTGGTTGACGCATGGCGACGGGTGCTGCCGACCACGATGAAAACCACAGATGCGGTAACGGTGCAGGCCGACGAGGCTAATCCCAAGGCTCTGCGGGTAGCTGTAGGCAACGCAGGACACAGCCAATATTTCTTTGATTTTCTGGTGACCTACGTGGATTCCCGCGAGGTGTTAGTGGAGCTGGTGGACGCGGAAAAAGGCGAAGGCGGCACCATTGATGAACGGGGCAAGCTGGTTCAGGATTTGATCCAGGATCATGTCCGCAATCTTCATGAGTGCGCCCAGGCCCTGCAGCAGGAGACACACGCCTGATTCTTTTTGGAAACCATTTGCACAAGAAGAGAGGAGAGGAATCGGATGACCCAGCAGAAATCAGCGGATAAGAATCTGCAAAATGAAGTGAAGCGGCTGAACGTGGAAGGGGTTAACGCCCATCATGCCCAGCAGCTGAACCAGGACCTCAACGACCGGAAGCATATGGATGCCCTGAATAGGGATACCACCACCCGTCAGTAAGGTTTCTGAATTTTGCAGCGGGATTTGTGATAAGCAGCGAGGGGTGAGAATAGATGGTCAAGCAAAAGGTTAACCCGGTGAACCCACCCTCCGGCGAACGGCATGGAGATGGAGCAGGCGGTCCCCAAGCACCCTTGTCCGGCTCCAAGAAGGTGAAGAACCGCAACCACACCCACAAAGCTCCCCACGAGGGCAGCTGACGGCTGGAGCGGAAGCAGAAGAAGTTTAAGAAAAGTTTTACCTGGCTTGTATAACCTCCCGGGTTTCGGGACATCTTAATATCGACGGTGAAGAGAGAGGCGATGGTTGCGTTGAACACGTTAGTGCTTTCGGCCGATCAAGAACCAATCGGAGGTATGTCAGCCTCATAAGAAACCGGAGGGATGTGCCAAAGACTCGTAAGGGCAAAACCTTAAAGAGACATTTGGTTACGTAACAAAGGAGTCTGGAAGAGGAAACGAAATACCATTAATCACCGTCTGAGGGGACCCTGCAAAGGGTCCTTTTCACATGCAAAAAAAGAGGGAAAGGCTTCTGCCTAACCCTCTTCATTATGCGGAAAAATAAAAAACCGATGATCATCATCATCGATTACCGGAAAAAGATAGTAGTAAAGAGAACTCGCGTTCTCTCAATTTTCATTATAAATATAGTATGGCATACAAGTGCCGAAAAATCAAGGATAGCTGCGAAAAAAGGAGGGTTTCCACCGTTTCCCCCGGTCAGTAAGCGGAGCGGAGGATGGAGAGAGCTTCTCCTTGTCTTTTCCAAATGCACCATCAGCATGATACGTTATTGCAGCAAAGGAGGACGGATCATGCAGATTATACTGGAGGATATCAAGAAGAGCTTCAAGGTGTATCGGCGGCCGGAGGGGAAATGGGGGCTGCTCCGGGGAGCATTTATGCGGAATGTGGAGAAGGTGGAGGCGCTGGCGGGTATCAGCTTCTCTATCCAAGAGGGGGAGCTGGTCGGTTATATTGGCCCCAACGGCGCTGGGAAATCCACCACTGTGAAGATTATGAGCGGGATTTTGACGCCTGATAGCGGCAAGTGCCGGATCATCGGCAGAACTCCCTGGAAGGAGCGGGTGGCCCATGTGTCGCAGATTGGCGTAGTGTTCGGGCAGCGCTCCCAGCTGTTCTGGGATGTGCCGGTGGCGGATTCCTTCGATGTGTTGAAGGATATGTACGGCATCTCCGCGGGGGACTACAGGTCAAGGCTGAACCAGCTGACCGGAGTGCTGGGAGTGGACAGTCTGCTGCAGACGCCGGTGCGGCAGCTGTCGTTGGGGCAGCGGATGCGCTGCGAGCTGGCAGCCGCCCTGCTCCACCGCCCCCGGATTCTATTCCTGGATGAACCAACCATTGGATTGGATGCCGTATCCAAGCTGGCTATTCGGGGGTTCCTGAAGGAAGAGAACCAGCGCAACGGCGTCACTATGGTTTTGACCACCCATGACATGGACGATATGGAGGCATTATGCCAGCGGGTGATGGTGATTGGACGGGGACGGCTGCTGTATGACGGGAGGTTATCCGGACTCCAGAAGAAATATGCACCCGAGGTCGTGATGAAGGTGAACACGGATGAAATGATTGCCGCCATGTACAATGACTTGGCTTTGGTGTAGGGGGGATATTTCATGCTTGCGATGCAAACCTGGAGAGCGTGCCGCTCTCTTTTTCGTGTCCGGATGGCGGAGGGGCTGCAGTACCGGGTAGCTGCCCTTTCCGGGGCTATGGTCGGTGTGTTTTGGGCTATTATCGAGTGTGTGGTGTATACCGTTTTTTATACCTACAGCCAGGACGGTGGATGGAATCATAACGGCTTTGGCTTGGAGCAGACGATCTCCTATATCTGGCTGGCGCAGGGGATTTTTGTTTTCCAGGCCATGTCCATTGATAGTGAGATTCTAACCAAAATCAATAAGGGGGATGTGGCGCTGGAGCTATGTCGTCCCATGGACCTCTATCTCCATTGGCTGGTAAAAAGTGCGGCAGGCAAGCTGGGGACCAATTGGGTGCGCGGAGTGCTGACCATTGTAGCGGGGGTCCTGATGCCGGCAGGCTATGCGCTGGCTGGGCCTGCTTCTGCCGGGGGCTTCCTCCTCTTCCTGCTGTCAGTGGTGCTGGCTTTTCTCCTGTGCTCCGCTTATGCCATGCTGGTTACCGCCATCCGGCTGAATACGACCTGGGGGGATGGTCCCTTCTATATGCTGATGCTGTTGAGCGCCGTCTTGTCAGGGACTTATCTGCCCTTGCGGTTATGGCCGGACAGTCTGCAAACCTTCCTCCGCCTGCAGCCCTTCGGCGGCTTCGCTGATCTTCCGGCACAGCTCTATACGGGCAGCCTGACACCTGGAACGGCGTGGCCGGGAATGATGCTGCAGCTGTTTTGGATTGTTGTTTTTGTGGTTCTTGGTCGGACGATCATGAAAAGTCGGCTTAAGCATCTGATTATTCAGGGAGGGTGAGGCTGTTGGAGGCCAAGGTATATTTCAAGCTGCTGCGCCTGCATCTCCTGAGCGGAATGGAATACAAGGGCTGGTGGCTGATGCTGATCCAGGTAGGTTTTGTAGTGGTGACCGATCCGCTGTCTACGGTGCTGCTGTTCTCCCGCTTCGGCAGTATTGGAGAGTGGTCGGTAGAGCGGATTATTCTAATCTACGCTCTAGCGGTATCTTCCTTCGGGCTGGCAGAGAGCTTATGCCGGGGCTTCGATTATTTTCCCTGGCAGATGCTGCGCTCCGGGGAATTTGACCGGGTGCTGCTACGGCCGTGTTCATTATTTATGCAGGTGGCGGCCTCGCGGTTTCACCTGCACCGCCTGATGCGCCCGGTCACGGGGGTGTGCGCCATTCTTTGGGCCCTTGCGCGGATGGATGTGCCACTCTCCCTGTGGAATGCGTCGCTGCTGGTTTCGGCGTTGGCCGGAGGAACCATCATGTACTGCGGCGTGTTCGTTCTGACCTCCGGTGTGGCCTTCTTCACCATTAAAGGTCTGGACTGGATTTACATTCTCACCAATGCCAGCTACCAGGTGACCCGCTGCCCCGAGCCCTATATGCCGCGGATGCTGAAGGGGATGTTCCTGTTCCTGCCTCCGGTGCTGCCTGTGAGCTTCTATCCGGCTGCGGCTATCTGCGGCTGGGGGTATCCAGTGTGGGCCGGATGGCTTTCGCTGCCTGCAGGGCTGGCCTTTATGGCGGTGTCGCTGGCGGTCTGGAAGGTGGGAGTCCGCCATTATCAGAGCACGGGAAGCTGAAGTGGAAAAACATCGATGGCTGAATTTTAACGGAAGCCTGCATGATCCAGTCAAGGATTAGGCAGGCTTCCCGGCTTTTCTCTGTAGACTGCTGCGTTCGGGTAGAACGGCACCGGACGCTGGTGCTGTGGTACATTCTAACGGAAGCCACAGCCGTTATTCTGCGGAAAAGAAGACATTTCAAAATCTAACGGCGGTGTGGGATCTTATTGGAGCCTACTCGCGGCAAAACCGGTACATTCCTCGGGAATAGCGTCTCCTACCGCCGTTAGAATGGAGAAGAGCTGTTTTGGGGGCAAATAGCGTCTTTCACCGCCGTTAGAACCTTGTTCAGTACGCCATATTTTTTGTATTTGCTGACCAAGTCGGATTAACTCCGGCCAGGAGCAATTCTTCCACCAGCCGGGCATCGTCCGGGCAGAACATATGGGCGGAGCGCTCCAGCCAGTGTAGGCTTTTGCCTTGGGGAGAATCCAGCCGGTCCACATATTGCTCCAGCAGCCGCCCCGAAATAACCCGATCCAATCGACCATGGATGAAGGTGGCGGGAATTTCCAGTCGGGGAATCTCGATGGAGGCGTTGAATGCATCCATATCTCTCAAGGTTTGCGGCGAGTAAGAAAGCTTCATGCCGCGGGTGAACATCCTGATCAGATTTCCCAGGGAATAATCCGGAGACGACAGCAGTAAACGAAAGGCGGCAGCCATGCCGGGATGTTTGGTCTCCCCGCCGTTATAGATGAATCCTCCCAGCAGCATAAGCCATTTTCTCAGCTGGTTCCAGTTAGCCAAATCGAGGGTATAAGGCGGCGGTCCCATTCTCTCCAGCTCCCGGAGAGCCTTGTTATGCCCATGCATTTTGGCTTCCTGCAGAAGCCAGGTATAAGCCTCCTTATCGCTTCCCGTCCAATCCACAATCTGGGCCAGACCGAAATAGGCGTCCAGCTTCTGCGGACAGCGGGCTGCCAGCTTCAAACCCAGCAGGGAGCCCCAGGAAATTCCGCAGAGAGTGAGCTTCTCGGTGCCAAAACGGGCGGTGAGCCATTCTACCAATTGGGCGGCATCCTCCACGTGCTGTTCTACATGCATGGAGTGAGGGTCAATGTCCCGGGACCAGGAGGCGCCTGTTCCCCGCTGGTCCCAGAAGACCACGGTGTATTGCTCCAGCAGCCGCCGGGTGCAGAGGTTGAACACCCAGTCAGCCTCCCGGCAGCCCACTCCGGGAACCGGCATGCCCGGTCCCCCATGAAGCACCAGCAGCACGGGTGTGGCGGGACGGCGGGTCTGGATCAGGACACGCTGGCGCACACCGCCCAGCACCACTTCCTCCACGGAGCTGATCCCTCCCTGTTCCACCGCTTTCCGTGCAGCAGCGAGGATATTCTGCTGCTTCATCCGACGGTAGAACAGCAAAGCGGCGGCCACTGCAGCCACTGTGCACAATACCCCAACCAGCACTCCCATCAACATGGCCCGTTCCCCTCTCTCTTCACAATGCCCGTATACAACAGACGGGAGGCCTCCTCCATCAAAGTCTCCAACGTAATGCCGAAACGCTCCAGTTCTCCATTTTCCCGTGCGGAAAAGATACCATCCCCCAGTGCATACAGGATCAGCATAAACCGGGCGGAATCCAGCTCCTTCAGCTCTCCGCAGGCGATACCCTGGCGGATAACCTCCTGCATCAGCTCCATATGCAAAGCTTTCTTTTCCAGAAGCAGCCCCAGCTGTTCTTGTGAAAAGCCGATACCGAAGAGCGGGTTGAAGCAAAGCCGTACCAGTTGGCTGTTTAACGGCTCTAGCTCATAAAATTGTTGGAAGGCGCGGAAAATTTCCCGGAGGCGCAGGAGAAAACCCGTCCCGGTAGAAGCTGCTTGCTCCACGTGCTCATTCAAGCGGGAGAGGGCGTCCAGGCAAATATCAAAGAACACATCGGATTTGCTGCGGTAATGGAAATATAAAGGGCCGGTGGAAATACCCGCTTCCGCCGCAAGCGCCCGCATGGATACTTGATGGTAGCCTTGGCGGAGAAAGAGGCGTTTGGCCGCTTCCCGGATGACGATGCGGGTGTCTGCCGGCGGGGAGACCGGATTAGAAGGTGAATCCATTATAATGCCGCCTTTCTATAACGTTGTTATAGAGGCATTGTAACAGTGTTATACAGTTGTTGTAAACACCTAAAGGAAAATCCCCATGTGCTCATGAAATTCTCTCTTAGAAATCGATCAAATAGCCAAGTTCAGGAAATGTTAAGAAACCTTTTCCTTTCCCGTATCGTCAAAACATATGTATGCCCTTTTTATGTCCGTTTGGAAGGGTGATGGTCCGGATTGTTCGGAATACGCCCGGCTCAGTCAGGAGATGCCTTACACATTATGTGTGTTTGTCCTGCAGACCGGGTTTTGGAGGAAAGGATGGCGGTTATGCTTCGAGTGGAACATTTGTCTCACTCCTTCTTAAGCGGGGGTGAAACGACGCAAGTGCTTCAGAATATCGATTTTCGGGTGCAAAAGGGGGAAATGCTGGCTTTATTGGGCAGCTCCGGGTCAGGCAAATCCACCCTGTTAAACCTGATGGCGGGACTGATGAAGCCAACAGAGGGGAACATCTACATAGCCGGTGAAAGCATCGTGAAGATGAACGAAAGCCAGCTGGCGGAATTTCGAAGAACTCATATCGGTTTTATTTTTCAGGCGTACGAGCTGATTGCCAATCTGACGGTGAGGGAGAACGTGGAGCTGCCGCTCATATTCCAGTCTATCCGCCCTTCCGTCCGCAAGCAAAAGGCCCTCTCGCTCCTGGAGCAGGTGGGCATTCCCGAAAAATCGGAGCTGTTTCCCTCGCAGCTGTCGGGGGGCCAGCAGCAGCGGGTAAGTATCGCCCGTTCGCTGGTGACGGAGCCGTCGGTTATTTTTGCGGACGAGCCAACAGGCAATTTGGATACCAAGACGGAGGATGAAATCATTACGATTCTGAAAAGGCTCAACAGCACCCTCTCCACCACCTTCATCATCGTGACCCACGAGCATGAGGTGGCCCGGCATACCAAGCGTATTCTTACTTTGCGGGATGGCTGCCTCCAGGATACGGAGGGGGCCGGGGAAGTGGCGGCCGGAGGTGAGGAAGCATGAGAATCAGCGATATATTGCGGTTATCCTGGGATCAGGTGAAACGCCGCAAGGTAGTTACGGGGCTGTGTGCGGCCGGGATCTCCATCGGCTGTGCCGCCATTGTGGTGGCCATGAGCGTAGGGGATTCCGCCCAGAAGTATACGGAAAAGGAAATGAACCAGTTTTTCAAAATGGATGAAATTACGGTAACGGCCAACGCCGGAGTATCGGCGCCGGGATCAACGGGAGGCTCCAGGATCAGTGCCGAAATGCTGGAGCAGGGCAAGCTGACGAAGCAGAAGCTGGATCTCATCCGCCAATTCCCCCATGTTTCCGCAGCGGCCCCATTCGAGGAAATGGGTTATATGCAGATGGTGACCAATGACAACCGGAATTCCTATGTGCAGGTAATCGGTACGAACCTGGATTCCCTGACGCAGTTTGGCCATACCTTTGCCCAAGGGGGACCTGTGGATACACAGGGGGCCATTGTGTTAAATTACGGAGCGACTCTGGGGCTTAACGATCCGGTGACGATGGATAATCTGATGGAGCAGATTTCCCGGAATCCGTATGATAAGGATCTGATGGACCAGTACCGGAAGCTGCAAAAAACCCCCACCGAGTTGTATCAAAAGCAGCTTCAATTCAAGACGCAGGTAGGCAATACGGGGAAGACGCGGACCAGCACGCCGCTCAGAGTGGCCGGTATCCTTAAGCTGCCTCAGGGAACCAATGCGGATAATGCTCAATACGACAAGAAGATATATGTCTCCATAGAAACCATGCAGATGCTTCAAGAGCAGTTGAATGAGAACAAAACGGTGACCGCCAGCTCCACGGAAAGCTATGGAACAGCTACTGTCAAGGTAGACAGCCAGGATGTGGTTGAATCGGTGGAGAAGCAGATTCAGCGGCTGCGGGTCAATACACGAACTAATCTGAATCAGCGGGAAATGGTGGCCGAGCAGTTCGCCATTATCAAGATGGTCGCTATGGGTATCGGTGTCTTCATTCTGATTATTGCCTCCATTTCCATTATCGTGGCCATGACCATGTCCACCTACCAGCGGCGCCGGCAGATTGGTATCATGAAGGTGCTGGGAGCGAATCTGGCGCAAATCCGCAACATGTTTATTGTGGAGGCTGCGCTGACTGGACTGTTGGGAGGATTGCTGGGCATTGTGTTTTCCTATTGGGTAGTCTGGGGGCTCAATGTGCTGATTATGTCCGTATCCGAGGACAAATCGCCGATGATCTTTATCCCCCCTCTCACCATCCTGACCGGGATGATCTTCGCGATTATGACCGGGGTGCTGTCCGGACTTTATCCGGCGGTGAGCGCCTCTAGAACCGATGCACTGACGGCCATTAAGCGGGATTAGGAAGCAGCAAGGGCAGGGCCAAGTTATTTTCAGATTGAAGGGAGAAAGCGTCAGATGAAGAACATACGCAAAAAAATCAAATGGATCATTCTAGGACTTGTTCTGATCGGCATAAGTGCGGTCTTATACATACAATCCCATCCTGCACCCCAGGTGAACCCGGCCGGTGCACAGCAGGCCATTGTGTTTACGGCAGCTAAGGAGACCCTTGTTAATAAGGTAGAGGTAAAGGGGAAATCCCTGTACCAGCAGGAAACCATGATCTATGCACCCTTCGGGTCGCGGGTATCGGCATGGATGGCAACGGATGGCCAGCAGGTGCAGGAAGGAGATGTGCTGTTTAAGATGGACGGCTCCGACCTGCAGACGGAGATTCAAAAAGAAGAGGCCGCTATCCGCAAAACCGAGCTGGAATCAGAGCTGGCCCGTTATGCCGGCGATGTGAAGGAGACGGCTATGGGCACGGGCACCAGTGAGACGGAGCGGGTGGATGCGCTGACCTCCAGAGAGACGGCTAAGCTGAACCGGCAGCTGACGGACGTGAACCTGGATCTGCAGCGCAAGGCACTGGTAGAGAAGCGCAAGCGGCTTGCCGCGGCGGAGTACCAGTCTCCCGTGTCGGGGATTTTCCTGTATGAAAGCTCGGCCAAACGCCCCCATGCGCTGACGGAGAACCAGTATGTCGGCAAAATCGTGCAGCTGGACCAGCTCCAGATGCTTGCACTGGTAGGCGAGGCCGATGTGTTCCGGATCAAACCCGGCATGGCTGTAGGGGTTAAGCTTACGGCAGTGAAGGATATGACCCTGAAGGGCAAGGTGGAGAAGGTGTCCAAATTTGCCAAGACGGGTACGGACGAAAACACGCTGAATCAGCTGGCCCAGTTCGAGGTCATTATTTCCCTGGAAAAAAGCGAATATCTGATTGCCGGATTGTCCTTAAGCGGTGAGATTGAAACAGAACGTAAGGAGGATGCGCTGGTAATTCCGGCTATGGCGGTTGTCCGTGAGGGAGGCACTACCTCCGTGCTTCTGGACAAGGGCAGCGGCCAGACGGAGAAAAAACCGGTGAAAATCGGTATGGAAACACCGGAAAAAGTGGAGATTGTGGAAGGGCTGCAAGCAGGAGATGTTGTAGTGCTGCCGTAAGGCGATCCCCCAATAGCGAATGTAATCCCCCTCTGGAGGGCTTATCCGGAGGGGGAAAAACTTCAATAGAATTTACTCGAGTAAACATCAACTTGGGATAGAATGGGGCATATAGCTTGATTGGAGGATACTATTTACGATTTTCTGCATAACCGTCCCGGGGAGAATATGCTACAATAATTGCAATAAAACGCTTACATTATAGTGGGAAACAAAGGGGGCGGCGGATGTGACGAAGGAGCGGCTCTTGGATGTCCTGATTGTCGATGATGAGCTTCCGCTCAGGGAGGAGCTGCGGCTGTTCGATTGGGCGGCCCATGGGTTCCGGCTTGCCGGCGAAGCGGAGAATGGGGAGATGGCGCTGCGCTTCTGCCGCGAACGGGCCCCGGATGTAGTAATAACCGATATCACCATGCCGATTATGGATGGCATTACGCTGTTCCGCCGCCTGCGGGAGGAAGGCATCGCCCTCCAGGTGATTCTGCTCACCTGCCACTCCGAATTCGACTACGCCCGGGAGGCTATTCAGCTTGGGGCTGTGGAATATTTGATCAAGGTGGAAATGGATGACCCGGATATTGTCCGTGCCCTCTCCAAAGCCCGGCAGGCCCATGAACGGCAACGGCTGCTTTCCACCAAGGAGGCGGAGGCAAAGCGCTGGGAGCTGTCCAAGGTACTGGCCCAGGCAGGGGCATCCGGTAAGGATGGACAGAAAACAGAGCTGCTGCACATGTTGAAGCGGCTATACGGACTGAAGCCGCCCTTGCGAAGCTGCGCCCTGCATGTGGAATTGAAGCGGGAGCTTCGCCTTCTCGGGCTGCGGGAGGTGGAGGAATATCTGATTGAGCTGGAGCATAACGGTATGCCCCTCCGGTGGGCTGCTGCCGGGGAAGGAATTTACCTTCTGGTTTCGGGTGCGGAAGCAAGGGAGGCAGAGGACGGCGGGGCGGCGGATGCCAGACGCGAAGCGGAGGATCTTATTCGGCTGGCAGACCGCCTGGAGGAGGAGCTTAGCTATTTGAATGGCGCCCTCCGGATTTATGCAGTGACGGCTCCAGGCCCGGCTGAGACGGAGGAGGAGGCAGTGGAGCAGTTCCGGCTGCTGTCAGAAAAGCCGTTGGATGCCTTCTATGAGCCGGAGGGGCGGATTTTTCCGGGAGGCGCGGAGAAGGGCAAGGGTCCCGGAGAATCGATGGCGGTGCTGGACAAGCTTGTTGCCTCTCTTCCCGACACGGAGCGGCTTCTCGCCTTTATCCGGGAGGAGCTGGGCAAGTGGGCGTTTGCCAACCGGCTGCATCCTGCAGCTCTGCAGAGCTGGGCCTCTCTTCAGCTGCGGCAGCGGCGCGGGGCGGACGGGACGGAGGGGCTGTGGGATGATGCAGCCAGGGCTTGCACGGAAGCAGGGAGCATCGATGAGCTTACCGCTGTTCTGCTCCATATGCTGAAGCCGGACATGACCGACAAGGGGGCCAAGCGCAAGCTGCGCAAGGAGATTGCCGATGCCCAGCGCTACATCCGGGAGCATCTGGACCAGTCTCTGACCCTGGTCTCCGTGGCGAAGCAGGTGGGGCTAAGCTCTCATTATTTAAGCCGGTTGTTCCGGATAGAGACGGGCAGCTCCTTCAACGACTACGTGACACAGCAGCGGATGGAGAAGGCCATCGGGCTCCTGCAAAACACGACCATGCGGGTGTATGAGGTAGGGAATGCTGTAGGCATCCCCAGCTACCGGTACTTCACGGCAACCTTCCGGCAGTATACGGGCGTGTCCCCCACTTTCTACAAAAAAGGATGATGCGCTTGCAACGGCTTCTTCATTGGGTGACAGGCAGAAGCATGGCCACGAAGCAATTTATGCTCTTCTTTGCGGTCACCTTTCTTATGTTTGCGCTGCTGGCGGGAATGAACTATCAGCGGGCCTCCCGGCTGTTCAAGAACCAGATTGTGGATGATGCCCAGACACTGATGGTGCGGACCAACCAGTTTTTGGATACGTATCTGGATAACGGCCAGAATATTCTTCTGCTTCTCTCCTCCCAGACCGGCTTACTGGAGTCCCCGGAGGCCGGACAGGTGGAAGGTTTTCTGCGATCCGCGGCGGAGAATAACAGCACCATTGTGAAGACTCTGTATATTGTCACCGGTGAGGGACGGGTGTACAGCAGTTCTCAGGTGTATTATGAGGTGCTGGGCAATCCAATGCTCCCCGGCCTCTATGAGCTGGCCAAGGAGAGCTACTCCTCCGTTGTCAGTCAGCCCTACAGCTCGCCCCAGTCGGGCTACACGGTGGCCATTGCCCGCCAGATGCTCGACCCGATGAACCGCAGCGCAGGGGTGGCGGTGGTGGAGCTGGATCTGGAGAAGCTGGTGCGCAAGGTATCGGAGGTCAAGCCGGAGAACCAGACCTTCGTGCTGATATCCAGCCAAGGCCAGGTGGTGGCTTACGACAATCAGACGGATCTGCTGCCGTCCAAGCCGAAGGAATTTGCAACGGTGCTGCCGGAGTCCTTTCTTCGTGACGTATACGATTTGCCAACAGGGACCAGTCACTATGACGGTCCTGCAGGAAGGCTGGTTACCCTGAAGTCCGGGCAAAACCGGATGGGCTGGTCGCTAATCTTTTTTATTAAGGAAAGCTATTTCTATCAGAATGTCTCTGTGCTTCTGAACGATTATAAGACGGTGGCGCTGGTTATGCTGGTGGTGCTGTTCGTAACGGCCTTCATCATGTCGCGTTTCTTCACCCGTCCGATCCGGCTGTTGGCCTCGCGGATGGACCGGGTTCAGGATATGGAGGTGATTCCCACGATCAGCATCAGGCGCAATGATGAGATCGGACGGCTGGCAGCCAGCTTCAATAGTATGATGGGGCGGATTCAGGGGCTTCTGGAGGAAACCCGGGAGATGGACCGCCGCAAGCAGGAGCTGGAGCTGAAGGTGCTGCAAAGCCAGATTGCCCCGCACTTCCTGTACAATACGCTGGCATGCATCGGCAGCCTGGCCCGCCAGCAGCGAACCGGCGACGTGAAGGAGACGATCCGGTCCCTGGTGGGGTTATTGAAGCTTACCTTCGACCGCACCACTGAATTTGTCCGGGTAGAGGAGGAGCTGGACGGTCTAGTCCGGTATTTGCAGATTCAGCGCATGCGCTATGGGGACAAATTTATCTTTATCAACCAGGTGAAAACGGACACCCTGAACCTGGCCATTCTGAAGCTGACGCTGCAGCCCTTAGTGGAAAATGCGATTTTCCACGGCATCGTCCCTTCGGGCCGGATCTGTGAAATCCGTATCCGCAGCCGGGTAAAGGGCGGTAAGCTGGTCTTCTACATCCGTGATAACGGAGTGGGGATGGACCGGGAGCAGCTCCAGCTGCTTCGGGAAGCCCGCAACGGCAAGCCCATGGCGGACAGGTTCACCGGGATCGGAGTGAACAATGTGCATGACCGGCTGCGGCTGCACTTCGGAGAGCCGTGGGGGCTCCGCATCCGCAGCGTACCGGGGAAGGGAACGGTAGTGGCGGTCCGGCTGCCAGTACGTCCGGCGGACGGAATGGTGGGGGAGAGCACCCTGCGTCTGCATGAGCGGGAGGATGAGGAGGGCCCGGCCTAAACCGGTCCTGGCAAGCCGTTAACAATAAAAGCCGCTTCCTGCTGCATCGAACTGCGGCGGGGAAGCGGCTTTTTTCCTTGCGACCGTGTCCGGTTCAAAACCCGGCAAGTTTACAGCCTATTTTGACATGTTCACTGCATATTGCAAACGCTTTCTGGTTGGTATACTACGGATACAGATTTGAAAGCGCAGCCAAATCAAGCGTCCGTAGGAAGGACTGCTAAACGGCAGAGCTAACCTGGAAGAAGAGGTGACAGCAAATGGACCAGCATATCCCCATTCAGCAGCAAGCCGCCATCCGGACGGGCGCAGTGGCCCGGGTTCTGAAACGGGCCTGGCAGTTCAAGGCGTTGTATCTGATGCTCCTGCCCGGCGTGGTCTATTACATTTGGTTCAAGTACATTCCCATGTATGGAGTGGTCATTGCATTCAAGGATTTCAGCATCCTGGACGGCATTCTCCGCAGTCCATGGGCTGACCCGTGGAACAAGCATTTTCTCACATTTTTTGAATCCCCCTATTTCTCCCAGCTATTCGGTAATACCCTCCTCATCAGTCTCTATAAGCTGGTATTTGGCATATTCCCGCCTATTCTGTTTGCCCTGATGCTGAATGAATGCCGGGTGAAATGGTTCAAGTCCGTGGTGCAAACCTTAACGTATATGCCCCATTTTCTCTCGTGGGTCATCATTTACGGTATGATGCTGGCCCTTTTTTCCCAATCGTCGGGTCTGGTGAATAAGTGGATCGCCACCTTGGGCGGCACTCCAATCGCCTTCCTCACCTCCACCGAAACCTTCCGGTCGGTACTGGTCGCATCAGATATCTGGCAGAATTTCGGGTGGGGCGCCATTATTTATCTGGCTGCGATGGCAGGTATTGACCCGACCCTGTATGAAGCGGCCTCCATCGACGGAGCAGGCAGGCTCCGGATGATTTATCACATCACACTGCCCGGCATCCGCAGCGTCTTCATTATGCTGTTCATTCTTCGGCTGGGGCAGGTTCTGGACGCGGGCTTCGAGCAAATTTACATTATGTACAATATTCATGTTTATCCGGTAGCAGATATTCTGGATACGTGGGTATTCCGGACGGGGCTGCAGCAGATGAACTTCAGCCTGGCATCCGCAGTGGGCCTGTTCAAATCAGGCATCGGCATGATTTTGGTGCTGGTCTCCAATTCAATTGCCAAGCGGTGGGGGGAAGGAATATGGTAAGAGGCATACAGGACCGTATCTTTAACGGTATCATTATCGTCCTTCTGGCACTATGCGGAGCGGCTGCCCTGTTCCCCATGCTGTACGTGGTCTCCGTATCCATTACGCCCATCAGCGAGGTTTTGAAGAACGGCGGCTTCCTGCTGATTCCGAAGGAAATCACTTTTACTGCTTACAGTAAGCTCATTCACGAATCCGGCATGATGGATGCCTTGGCCATTACCATTCTTATTACGGTCCTGGGAACGGCCCTGAATATGATTTTCACGGTACTGATGGCGTATCCTCTGAGCCGTAAGCGCTTGCCGGCACGGAGTGCCCTTCTGCTGATGGTAGTGTTCACTATGCTGTTCGGCGGCGGCCTTATTCCCACCTATCTGGTGGTGAAGTCCTCCGGGCTGTTGAATTCCATATGGGCCCTCATGATTCCGAACCTGATTTGGAGCTTCAATATCCTGATTGTCAAAAGCTTTCTGGAGCAGCTGCCTGAGGAGCTGTTCGAATCGGCCAAAATCGACGGCGCCAGCGATTTCCGGATTCTCTGGCAGATTGTGGTCCCCCTGTCTCTGCCGGTAATGGTCACGGTTGGCCTGTTCTATGGGGTCGGTCACTGGAATGAGTTCTTCCAGGCGATTATGTATGTGACAAACCGCAAGCTGTTTCCGCTGCAGGTCATCGTCCGGGAAATTCTCATGCAGACCCAGCAGCCTCTGGAAAATGCCGAGAATATTACGCCCACGGAAACTCTCCAGATGGCAGCGGTAGTGATGGCCAGCCTTCCCATCATTCTGGTGTACCCTTTTCTGCAGAAGCACTTTACCCGCGGTATGCTGCTCGGGTCCGTCAAAGGTTGAATGCGCTTCGGCGGGATATATGCGCCTACAGATTTCTCTACCCGCCGGCGTGTTGACATAATGCTTGGCCAAACCAACGAAAGAAGGGGTTCAAACATGGGTCAAAATAAATGGGGTCCCGCCTTACTGTCTGCCGCCATCCTGGGAACACTGGCCGCCGGCTGCGGGAGCAGCTCCGAGCAGGCAGCCAATTCTCCCTCAACTGGCGCATCTTCTGCCGCTTCGGCAAGCACTGCTCCGGCAGAGCCGTCAAAACCGGTGAAGCTGGAAATTATCCAGAATGCCAGCGGCCTGCCGGCAGCGGATAAGGATTTCATCAAGCAGGATCTGGACAAAGCGCTGAATGTGGACATTAACATGACTGCGTATGCTGCCGGCGATGATTACAAGAACCAGCTGAACGTGCGTATGGCCTCTGGCAATTTCCCCGACTTGTTCGGGGTGGACAAAGCGGCAATCAAGCAGTACATCCAGCAGGGACTGCTTTTGGACCTGACCCCCTATTTGGATAAAGAATTAAAGCCTGTTAAGGATTTTATCGGTGTGGATAGTATCAAAAAGGCCACCTTCGACGGCAAGGTATATGCCATTGCCAAAGCTCCGACCATCCCGTACTCCACCTTCTGGATTCGCAAGGACTGGCTGGATAAGCTGAAGCTGCAAACCCCGGCCACCTATGACGAGCTTCTGGCCGTATCCAAGGCCTTCACCGAGCAGGACCCTGACGGCAATGGCAAAAAGGATACCTTCGGTCTTACCGGCGGCAAGCTGGGCACCTTTGCTCCCTTCTTCGGCGGATATGGCGTTGGCTACTTCGCGGAATTCTACGTGAAGGACGGGAAAATCGTGAACTCCCTGTATGAGCCGGGAATGAAGGATGCGCTCACGATGATTAACAAATTCATCGCAAGCGGATCTGTAGATCCGGAATTGATGGCCAATACCGGCACCCAGCATTTGGAGAAGGCTATCAAGGGGCAGGCCGGCATTATCTATACAGATTGGGCCAGTATAGCCAAGGACCAGCCTATGGAGCAGATCAAGAAGGTCAATCCCAACGCCCAATGGGTTCAGTTGGCTCCCCCCAAGGGACCGGCGGGTGCCATAGAAAGCTCCTTTGACATCGGCAATGCCGGGGCGCTGTTCGCGCTTCCGAAAACGCTGGAGAAGGATCCGGTCAAGCTGAAGAAGGTATTCGAGCTGTTGAATTACGTGTCGGGCAAGGAAGGCTCCCAACTGGTGCAATTCGGGCAGAAGGGCAAACACTTCAACCTGGAGGGCGAGAAGGTGGTCCCTACCGAGCTGATGGGTAAGGAAGCGGGTTATACCTGGTTGTACCAGTTTACAGGCCGTCCCGAGCTCAGCTACCTGCAGGTGAAATTTGCACCGCAATCCGGTTATATTGATTTCGCCAACAAGCAGGAGCGGATCAAGGCGCTGAACGGGTTCCTGATCTCCCCCGACGGCTATAACCATGCGGATGCTATCCGTTTTATCGAAGAGGAATTCACCAAATTTGCATATGGCAAACGTCCTATCAGCGAATATGACGCCTTCTTGAAGACGCTGGAAACCACCATGAATTATAAAACACTGTTGGATTCCGCACAAAAGCAGCTGCAGGCGCTGGGCTACGGCAAATAGAATGGAGAACGGCGGACTCCCGCATTGCTAACGCATGCAGGAGTCCGATATAAGCATACCAGCATTCAATTTGCTAAAAAAAAGAGGCAATAACTCTCTTTCCGGGTAAATTTACGGATTGCGGAGCAAAACTAAATATGATAATATTTACTCGAGTAAATGACGAGGCCGCCGGTTCATAAAATCGAGTGGCCCTCTCATTCTCCGTATTTTTACTCGAGTAAATACAGGAGGTAATCAGGAAGATGAAAACCCTGAAGGAGCATTATGAAGTGGCCGTCATCGGAGGCGGTCTGGCCGGCTTTTGTGCGGCAGTGGCAGCAGCCCGGCATGGAGCCCAAACCTGTCTGATTCAAGACCGTCCGGTATTCGGCGGCAACAGCTCGTCGGAAATCCGGGTGACCCCCCACGGTGCGGCTTGCTTTCATGCTTATGCCCGGGAGACGGGGATTATTTCGGAGCTGCTGATTGAAGAGAGGGCCCGCAACCATGAGCTGATTATGGAGAACGGCTGGACCAATAGCGTGTGGGACATGGTTATGTATGATATGGCGGTGAAAACCCCTAATCTCACCTTCCATGTGAACACACCCGTTTCCCGCGTGGAAATGGATGGCAAACGACGGATCCGGACCGTGACGGGGCTTGTGGCCAATGCCGAAACAGAGCTTGTGGTGAGTGCCGATACGTTCATTGACTGCACCGGCGACGGTATTGTCGCCCATCTGGCCGGCTGCCAATGGCGCATGGGCTCGGAGGGCCGGGATGAATTCAACGAGCCCCATGCTCCCCTGGAGGCCAGCAAGGATACCATGGGCAATTCCATTCATTTTAAGGCTAAGAATATGGGCTATCCCGTTCCCTTCGAAGCTCCCGAATGGGCGGTAAAGTACGATCATCCGGACTTTTTCTATAAGCAGGGCCGTCCCCCCTATGATATCCGCGGCGGTTATTGGTGGCTGGAGATCGGGATTCCCTGGGACACCATTCATGACGCGGAGGATATCCGCCATGAGCTTACCCGCCATACGCTGGGAGTATGGGACTGGATCAAGAACAAGGACCCGGAGACCCGGGAACTGGCCGCCAACTATGCGCTGGATTGGATCGGGCAGGTCCCCGGCAAACGGGAATCACGCCGGATTATGGGCGAGTATTTCATGACCGAGCATGATGTGATGGGGCGCAGAGTGTTCGAGGATGAGGTGGCCTTCGGCGGCTGGTTCCTGGACCTGCATACGCCGGGTGGTCTCTTGGCCCCTACCAGCGAGCCCGATTCCGCGGCTGGTTACCAAGGGGATTACAATGTAAAAAGCTACTGCGGTCCCTACGGCATCCCGCTTAGCATCTGCTTATCCAAGGATGTAGACAATCTGATGATGGCCGGACGCAATGTCAGCGTGACCCATGCTGCGCTGGGAACGGTACGTGTTATGGGCACCACCGCTCTGATGGGCCAGGCGGTAGGCACAGCCGCTGCGCTGGCGCTTGCGGAGAAGCTGCCGGTGAAGGAGTATGCCAGAGACCACAGTGCTGCGCTGAAGCAGGTTCTTCTCCGGGACGGCTGTTACCTGCCTAACGGCCGGAACGAGGACCCAGAAGACTTGGCCCGGGAGGCCAGGGTCAGCGCCAGCAGTGAAGCGGAGCTCTACGGAATGGGGCCGGATTTCCGGAATGCGGGGACCGTTCTGTTGAAGGGCTGGGGAGATACGAAGCCCAAGAAGCTAGATCTGGATAAGAAAGAGACGCAATGGAACCGTCTGGACGCAGCCCGTGGACAATGGATTGCGGTAGGAGGCGGAGCAATCCGCAAGCTGTCTGTATGTCTTCTGAACATATCGGATACGGTGCAAAAAGTGGGTGCAAGGGTTGTTCCGGTGGAAAATCTGTGGGATTACCGGTGCGATACGGGCTTCATCCTTGCGTCTACAGAGCTGTCCGTGCCGCCGGGCGGACCCCACTGGATTGAATGGAATGAGGATATTGAGGGGCTTATGCCTGGTTATGTGCGCTTGGATCTGGATGCCAACCCCGCCATAGACTGGGTGAGAGCCGGAGGTGTGGAGCCGGGACATGTTTCGGCCTGGGATATGGGCAATGGCCAAATGCGCAGCCAATTCCACGCTCACAGCTTTAAGATAGAGCCGGCCCAGCGGTGTTACGGCCCTGAGAATGTTCTGAGCGGCGTAACCCGTCCCCGGGAATCGGTCCATCTGTGGCGGTCCGACCCCCGTCAGCCCTTAGCCCAATGGTTGGAGCTGGATTGGAGCCGTGAGGTGGAGATTCGGGAGATTGAGCTAACCTTCCCCGGGCATCTGCTGACGGAATACCATAATTACCCGCCCTTCTACCGCGATCCCCAATGTGCCAGGGATTACAGCATTCTGGCGGATGATGGCGATGGCTTCCGGGAGATTCTGCAGGTGAAGGGCAACTACCAGCGACAGCGGAAGCATGTGCTAAATACGCCGGTTCAGTTGTCGAAGCTCCGGGTGGTGATCCATGCTACCAACGGCGACCCGTCAGCCGCCATCTACGAAATCCGCTGCTATTCGTAAGGATTGCATTTTCCCCGGAAACGGATAGACTTAGGATAAGCAGCCCTGTCCTGTACCGTGCTTAAGCGGGGACCGGGGAACAAGCAATGGAACAGCAAGGAGAAGGATATGGCAACTCGCAATGATGTGGCGCGGCTGGCAGGAGTGTCCGTGGCTGTTGTGTCGTATGTGCTGAACAATAAAAGCTTCGTCAAGGAGGAGACCCGCCGCAAGGTACTGGCGGCCATGGAGGAGCTGGGCTACACGCCCAATCTGACGGCCCGCAGCCTGAAGACCCGCAAGAGCGGCCAGCTGGCTGTGCTCACCAATTTCATCGGCAATCCCTTCGAGGCGGGGATTCTCCTGCATTTGGAGGAAGCGGCCCGCAAGCATGGCTATATGATTGCCTACCGGAGCTATGACGCTGACCGTGAGCAGGAGCTGCTGGCCCAATTGGCCGGTCGTGTGGATGGCATTGTTCTGCTGGGGCAAAGCTTGAAGGAAGAGACACTGGCTTCCTTCCGGAAGAAGGGCATTCCCGTGGTATCCGTCATGGCCCCCGGGAAGGCCAGCGCCAACGTCCATATTATTGATGTGGATTGGGCTGCTGCTTACCGTCAGGTGGTGGCGGAGCTCATCCGTCTGGGGCACCGTCATATAGCGTATATTGGGCCTGGAGTGCTGTCTGCTCCGCTTTATCCGCGTATGAGGGCCTTCGCAGCAGCGGTGGAGGAAATAGCGCGGGACGTTACACTCTGGTGTGATTGGCTGGAAGACGGGGGACGCTACGAGTCCGCCCGGGAGCATCTGCTGGAGCTTCCGGCTGAACCGGCATTCACTGCCCTGGTTTGCGCCAATGACTTAACGGCCATCGGAGCTTGCTCCGCTTGCCGGGAGCGGGGCTGGACCGTGCCGGAGAAGCTCTCCATCATCAGCTCGGAGAACATCCTGATGGTCAGCGAAACCCATCCGCCCATTGCCACTCTGGATTATCCCCGGGAGAAGGCCGCTCATCAGGCCATGGAGCTGCTGCTTCGGCTGATCGAGGAGCCGGAGCTCACCGCTCCTGATTCCCTTGTGCCGGAACCGGCAGCGGAAGCTCCAAAGGAGATACAGCTCGCAGCCTCCTTCCTTCCCCGGCCCAGTCTGGCGCAGGCGCCACGGCTTCCCTAATAGCGGAACCAAACAATAGCCCCATCCGATTGCCGCAGAATATACGGCAGGAGGATGGGGCTTTTTGCTGCACATGCCTAGAATTCCTCATACACCGCCGGGTCCTGATCCTGCAGCCGTCCGTCGGCCCGGGTCAATCCGTTGATCAAAGCCATTTCCTCCGGTGTCAGCTCAAAATCGAACACCTCCAGGTTCTCCTGCTGATGCTCAGCAGAGCGTGCCCGGGGAATCGGCAGGGCACCCAGCTGGATATGCCAGCGCAGCACTACCTGGGAGGGAGTTTTGCCATAACGCCGGGCAATTCCGGTGATTTCCGGCTGCTCCAGCATACCGGTGCTCCGCCCCAAGGGGCTCCAGGATTCTGTAACAATCTGCTGCTCCTTATGCCACTTCCGCAGCTCCTCCTGATTGAAGTACGGGTGCAGCTCAATTTGATTCAGGCTGGGTTTCACGCCCGTTTCCGCCACCAGCCGCTCGATATGCTCCGGCAGGAAATTGCAGACGCCGATGGAGCGGACATAACCCCGTTTTTTCGCCTCGATCAATGCCTGCCAGGCTTCCACATAGAGATTGATCCGCGGATTGGGCCAATGGATCAAATACAGGTCATAGTAGTCCAGACGGCCTCGATACAGAGATTCCTGAACAGTTTCCAGCGCTTCCTGGTAGGCGTGGCGTTTGCCGGGCAGCTTCGAACAGATCACGAGCTCGTCCCTTGGCACGGAGGCCTGCCGAACTGCCTCTCCCACTGTCCCTTCGTTCTCATAGCGGAAAGCGGAATCCAACAGACGATAGCCCAGCTCAATGGCGCTTTTTATGCCGGCTACCCCGGCCTCGCCCTTCAAGCTGTAGGTTCCAAAACCGATTGCGGGAAGGGTGAGTCCGTCATGTAATGAGAGATTTGGAATGGTGTGCATCGGTGAATCGCTCCTTCCAGTGAGTGTTAAAGCTTGTATTTGCGCATCATTACATTATAACCACCCTGGAGGCGGTTGGCTGGGTACGTGGAACTAAAAACGCGAAAAAGGATTGACAAACTGTATCGCCAGATACATACTGTATCAAATGAAAGAGAAATAATTCCATTCATGATACAAAATGTAACAATAATAGGGGGGTCCCCATATGCAACAAGCCAATTGGAATGTAGAGGTTTTTGGAAAAACCGATTAGAGGAGGCGTAAGGTTTTATGATTAGGGAAGTTTTTTTTCTCCGGGCCATCGCTTGTTTAAGTATTGTTCTGGGTCATTCCATCTCCTCATCCTTGAATTGGTACCCCTTTCTGGATACAGAAAGCGGAGCGACCCTCAATGTATGGAAAACGGTGACGGAGCTTTTGTTGTTTGGCACACCTATGTTTGTGTTTATCTCCGCCTTGGTCCTGTCCCATGCTTACCCTCAGGGCACGCCGGAGGGTTTTTTGGTGAAAAGAACCAAGTACATTCTGGTTCCTTATGTCATTATGGGTGTTTTTTATGCAGCGCTGGCCTGCGCCATTGAGGGCTCCTTCAGTCCCCTGCTGGTGAAAATATGGCAGAATATCGTGCTGGGGCAATTTCATGGATATTTCATTCTGATTATCTTCCAGTTTTACCTGCTCCATATTGGGTTTCACAGGCTGGTGAAGGCCATTCCCTTCCGGCGGCTGCTTCCTTATTCGTTGTTGATCAATGCAGGTTATTTACTGATCGTTGCCCTTCTTTGGCAAAAGGTTTCGCTTCCTGTCAGCGTATGGTGGCTGCCCTTCTTCGCCTGGATTTTCTATTATGTGCTGGCTTGCCATGTGGGGCAGAATCTGGATTGGTACCGGCGCAAGCTGAGTCCATACAGGCTGCACCTTTTTATTGGAAGTGCAGCAGGAGCGGCAGCAGTGCTGCTGTCGGCACAGACAGGCCTGTTCCCGTTTGGCTCCAAGCGTGTGGATGTGCTGGTGTATACGGTGCTGCTTTGTTTCTTTATCTTCGCGCTGACGGCTAAGGCAAGGTTTGTTCCCCGTTGGCTGGAGACGGTGAGCTCCTATTCCTTCGGCATCTACTGGCTTCATGTTTTCTTCATTGCGGTTCTCCATAAGGCCTTCAAGGTTCTGCCCCAGGGCATCCGTGTGCATTGGAATCTATCGGTTTATATCCTGTATCTGTCCGTATCGGCACTAGTGCTGTCCATGGTTTCCACCTACCTGCTGACTCGCCACCCGGCCGGGGAGTTTATAGTAGGCAAGCTGGGTGTAACCACCCGTGGCAAACGGATACGCAATCCGGCTGCCGACCAGCATTTAACGGTGGCGAAATAAAGAGTGGCGGCCCGTCCGCTTCACAAAAAAATCCGCAGAGTCTGCGGATTTTTTGTTGTTAAACGGTGAGCTGCATGCCGGGCTCAGGGAGAATAATCTCCCTTCCGAATTCGGCTGCGGCTTCTTCCCGGAGCAGGCTGAGCTCCCCAAAATGGGGGAGATGGGTGAGCACCAGCCGTTTGGCTCCTGCCTTGGCTGCCAACCGGGCTGCCTCCGCAGCTGTCATATGTCCATAACGCGCTGCCTCCTGCCCGTTGTAGAAGGAGCTTTCCGCAATGAGCAGGTCTGCGTCCTGAAGCCAAGGCAACAGAGCCTCGTTATAGCGGGTATCGGCTGTATACACCAGCACCCTGCCCTCTGCTTCAATCCGCATCCCCAGGCAATAGCCGTCATGGTCCGTCTGGAAAAAACGGAGACGTAGCCCGTTCTCCTCCGTCAGGCTGGCGGTATGGGAAATTCCCTCCGCATAGGTCCCTTTCATTTCCTTCAACGGCCAATCCCCCTCCTTCTCCCGCGGCAGCAAAATCCGCAAGGGCCGCTGCCGCTTCATCAGGTCGGTTTCCACAAGGCAGGCGTACTGCAAACAGCCCAGATCGGCTACATGGTCGTGATGGTGATGGCTGATGACAACCGATGACAACTCGCTCAGCGGAACAAAACGCTGCAGCGCGCTTAAGGCTCCGCTGCCGCAGTCCAGCAGAAGCTGCCGGTCCCCTGCTTCCAGCAGGTAAGAGGCACTGGCTTCCCCTGCAGCGGGATAAGCGCCCCAGCGTCCAATAATCCTCACTTTCATGGTCAAACCTCCTTATGGCTTTCCTCCTATTTCCTCTACCTTAGCAGGATACAGGCACCAATGCAAAAACAGTAAGATTCATCAACTGAAAAAGGAAGATCCATCATTCACGCCCCCTCCGAAGGAGACTTATAATCATATTACTAAGGAAGGCCACTATGGAGGAGGGGTAACGTGGGACAGGATAAACAAGCGGATATCGTGATTTACGGAGGTACGGCTGCAGGCATTATGGCGGCTGTCCAGGCCAAAAAAATGGGCAAAAGCGTAGTCGTAATCGAATCCAGCAACCGGATTGGCGGTTTGACCACCGGAGGACTGGGAGATACGGACGTAGGCATGAAGGAAGCCATCGGAGGTTTGTCCCTGGAGTTTTACCGGCGGGTCGCCCGGAAATATGGGCAGGACGGAGCACGTTGGCTGTTCGAACCCAAGGTAGCGCTTGAGGTGCTGCAGGAATTTGTGGCGGAACATAGCATCGAGGTTATGTACGGGGAAAGGCTTGAGCTTATCGACGGGGTGGAGAAGCTTGGAGGCACTATCCAATCCATTCGCATGGAATCCGGGAACGTCTATCGGGGCAAGGTGTTTATCGATGCCACGTATGAAGGGGATCTGCTGGGCAAATCGGACGTAGCCTATTTTGTAGGCCGGGAGTCCAATTCTCAATACGGGGAGACCTTAAACGGCATTCATCCCGGCAATGAGCTGCCTGGCGGGATCGATCCCTATGTGGTCAAAGGAGTACCCGAAAGCGGCTTGCTGCTGCGTGTGAATCCGGACCGGGGCGGCGATATCGGCGATGGGGACAACAAGCTTCAGGCCTATAACTTCCGCATGTGTCTGACCAACAATCCGGACAACCGCATAGAGATCGAAAAGCCGGAGGGATATAACGAAGCGGATTACGAAATTTTGTTCCGGGCTATTGAGCAGGGGCAAAGCACCAAGTTCTTTAAGTTAAACCTGGTCACCCCGGATAAGACGGATTCCAATAATAACAGCGGCATCTCCACGGACTACAACGGGATGAACCACAGCTATGCCGAGGCGGATTACCAGACGCGGGAACAGATCTGGAAGGACCACCTGGTTTATCAGCAGGGGTATGTCTGGACCATCCAGAACCACCCGCGTGTGCCGGAGGAAATCCGTGCGGTCTATAAGCCGTGGGGATTGCCCAGGGATGAGTTTACCGAGACTGGCCATTGGACTCCCCAGCTGTACGTCAGAGAGTCCCGCAGAATGGTAAGCGATTATGTGGTGACGGAGCACGTGGTCCGGCTGGAAAACCCGGTGCCGGATTCCATCGGGATGGGCTCCTTTGCCATGGACTCGCATCACACCCAATACTATGTGAATGAGGACGGGCATGTCAGCACAGAGGGCGGGTTTTATATCAAATTGAAGGCTCCTTATCCCATCAGCTACCGGGCGGTTGTCCCGAAGGAAGCGGAATGCACCAATCTGATCGTACCGGTCTGTGTCTCCGCTACGCATGCGGCCTACGGCTCGATCCGAATGGAGCCGGTCTTTATGATCCTGGGACAATCGGCTGCCGCCGCGGCTGCACTGGCGCTGGATGGGGACGGCATCGTCCAGCATGTAGGGTATGAGGAACTGCGGGCCGTGCTTGCGGAGGAGCATCAGGTTTTGTATGTAGAGAACTGATCCGGAGGCGGGGGTATCAATCCGCGTGGAACCGGAACCCGAACAGGCGCCGGTACTCCCCCGGCGGATGTCCGAACCGATGGCGGAAAACCCGGCAGAAGTGGGGATAGCTCTGAAAGCCTGTTTTGTCGGCAATCTGCTCCAGGGCCTGATTGCTGTAGAGCACCTGCTGCTGCGCAAGCTTCAGCCGGACATCGATACAATAGGCAAACAGCGATTGGCCAAAAGCAGCCTTGAACAGGTAGGAGCAGCGGGAGACGCTTAATCCCACAGAAGCGGATATTCGCTCCAAGCTGAGGGGTTCATGGGCATGATGTTCGATATATTGCTTCAGCTGATACGCGGTATCCGCTCCTTTGGTGCGCTGCTTGAGGCGGATGACCTGCTCCAATGTCAGACAAAATGTCCGCAGGAGGTAATCCATAATTTCCTCCTGGTTGTGCATCACTTTTTTCTTCTCGCTGATCATATGCTTCCACAAGGTAAGGACTGTATCGTCAAAGCCGATATTCGTTTTGGCGGGCAGGCTTTTATCCTTCCACCAGGCGTCCAGCCATTCTCCGTTGCCGATCAGAAAATAGTCTGCGACCGGCTGGATCTCCTCTGATTCCGGGGCCTTCCGGGGTTGCACGATAAGCTCATAGGGCTCTTCCGGTGTATAGACCAGCAGGTCTCCCGGAACAATGGTCTCGTATTTGCCCGCCACCAGGGCGCGGCAGGTGCCTTCTGCCTGCAGCCGGAACAGATAGGAGTTCAACCCGTTTTGGTACTGGACGGAGTGGGGCTTCGTGTGGATGAAATAATTGGCATACAAAACATTGCATTGGGGTGGGCCTGACTTCGTCACGGGCACGTTCCCCCCTCTCCGTTTAGTTGAAATATGTTTGTACTTAATATGTAACACAGGAGGAGCTATGAAGCCAGAATTTCGCTATTTAAACAAACCGGCTCTTGAGCCAGTCCCCGGATGTGCGTGGGCGGAAAAAATGGTGTTGAACCCGGCTATTATCAAGGACCCTGACTCGGATGACATTCATATGCTCTTCCGGGCAACCGGCCCTTGGGCGCAAAAAAGAAGGGAAGGCTGTCACGATCCTTATCCGATTTTTTTGGGCTATGCCATAAGCAAGGATGCAGGGGAAACATGGGACGCAGACTTCTCCAGGCCCGCTCTCGCTCCGGCATTGGGTTATGATGAGCATGAGCTGTATGTCACGGACATCTACGGCCGGAAGGTGCGCAATTATGCCAACGGCTGTGTGGAGGATCCGCGGATCTTTTATGTCGGGGAGGAGCTGTATGTGTCGGTGGCCTGCCGCCCGTTTCCTCCGGGTCCTTATTGGCTTGGCAGCCAGCAGCCACCGGTGCAAACGCGTTTCGAATATGTGCCGGCCTGGATATTCGAAGGAGACGGGGAGGAGCCGTTTATTCAAGCGGCCCGGGCCAATGATACGGTCACTGTTCTATACAAGCTGGATTTGGATGAATTGAAGCAAAGAAATTACGAACGGGCCTTCCAGTATGTGGGCCCGCTTACCGAGGGACATGTCAGCGATAACCGCGATGTGTTCCTGTTCCCCCACAAAATGAAGGTGAAGGGGAAATGGCAGTATGTCATGCTGCATCGGCCGATGAATGTCCTTCCCTTCCAAGGAGGAGCGGAGGCGGGTAAACCCTCCATTTATTTGGCCGCTGCGGAGACCCTTGCTGATTTTGCCTCGCCCCGGGCGGAACATAAGCTTCTGGCTGCCCCGCTTTTTGACTGGGAGGAGAATCGCGTGGGGGCAAGCTGGCCGCCGTTAGCTCTGGGGAATCGGGAATGGCTGGTCCCTTATCATGCGAAAAAAGATGTGCAGTTCGGATATACCCAATCCTTCATGATTATAAGGGAGCAGGCGGATGACTTCCCAGTGGTGATCCACCGCTGCTCTGACCGTCTCATGTATGCGCAACGGGAGTGGGAGCTGCCCTCGGATTACCCGACTCCTTGTCTGTTTACCACTGGAGGCGTTATCATAGGGGAGGATCTGGTCATGTCTTATGGCGCGGCAGATCAAAAGGTGGGTATTTCCTGGGTAAACTTTATGGATTTAGTGGCGTATATCCGGGAATTTGACGAAGTTGGCAAGCGGATGGGGTAAGAGATTGTTGATGCGGACTGAATCTGTATAGGAAACGGGTGAGGTTACTGGAGAAGATTAGATTTGCGGTATTTACTGATTTGCATCATGACAAAATTCCTGACGGGGAAAAGCGGCTGGAGGAGTTTTTGGCTACAGTCAGCCGGGTGGCTCCCGACTTCATCATCGAGCTGGGGGATCTGTGTTATCCCGCGGAAGAAAACCGGTTCTTGCTGGAGAAGCTGGAACGGACCGGTGTACCCTGTTACCACGTCATAGGCAATCATGATTCGGACCGGTCTTCCCAGAAGAACGTTTTGGAATTCTACGGAATTCCCCGCTCGTATTATTCCTTCGTTAAAGGAAGCATCAAATTTCTTGTCCTGGATGCCTGCCATATCAAGAGGCCCGATGGCGCTGAGCCATATGGAATGAGGAACTATAGCGGGGCAACCGACCCTTATCCGTATCTTCCCCCGGAGCAGCTTATTTGGCTGGAAAAGGAGCTGCAAAGCTGGACCGGTGATGCCGTTGTTTTCTCCCATCATAGTCTGGTGAACAGCTTCGCCCGGAGGGGCGTCGCCAATCGGGAGGAGGTCCGGGCTGTTCTGGAGAGAGGAACCGCAAACGGTAAGGTGTTGCTCTGTATGAATGGGCATGACCATGGTCATCATGCCGTGGAAGTGAGCGGCATCTGGTACTATACGCTGAACGCCATGTCCTACATCTGGCACGGAATGAAGGAGCTGTACCCCTATCCCCAGGATGTGCATGACCGGTACCCGGGGTTAAAGGATATCATTCTCTATGACGTGGGCCTGCATGGAGTTGTGACCATAACCGGCGATGGCGGCATCGTGATCGAGGGCATGCAGGGACAGTACCGGAACGTGACTCCCGCAGACGCGGGTATTCTTCATAACCGCTGGAACGGAATATCTATTGACCCGATGGTTTCTTCATTGAGGGTGGAGGGAGTAGGTGCTAAAGATGAATGAACCGGGTTTGGAGAAGGCCATGGATACGCTGCAATACTTGAGCCAGGATTCGGAGGCCCGCCGTTTGTATGAGGCCCGCCAGAAATACTTGCATGACGAAGCGTCCATGCTGGAAGGGGCGAGGCAGGCTGGGATGAGGGCCGGAATGCAGGAGGGAATCAAGGAAGGAACCAGGGAAGTGGCCAAAAACATGCTGTCCTTGGGGCTGGACCCCGCCACCATAGCTCAAACCACCGGACTGTCCGAGCAGGAAATACTAGCATTGAAAAAATAAAAAAGTAAAGGAGCTTCCACATTCGAAGCTCCTTTTTTTGTTCGAATAATACGAAAAACAAAAGAGCCGCAAGGGGGTTAACCCTTACGGCTCTAGCATTTCCAGTATCGAGACGACAGGATTTGAACCTGCGACCTCTTGCTCCCGAAGCAAGCGCTCTACCAAGCTGAGCCACGTCTCGTTAATGCTACACCCGGACAACCCCGGGACAGCGACAACCACTATTATATCAAAATAACAGCTGATGTCAAACAAGAATTTCTAGAAAATATCTGGCGTCCCCGAGAGGATTCGAACCTCCGACCTGCAGTTTAGGAAACTGTCGCTCTATCCTGCTGAGCTACGGGAACGCGTGAAGACCATTATAACATAAAGCGTAAACAATAGGAAAGGGTTGGGCCATTTTTTGCGGCGGGACAGAGGATAGTGGTTTGGCAGGAATAAGCATTGACACTGTGTATAAACACGCATATACTGTACATATAATAACATACACAGTATGCACGGATACGAGGTGGCTTCGTTGTACATTGTTTTATCCAATAGTGATCCGGCTCCCTTGTACGAGCAAATCAAGAAGCAGGTGGTGGAGCAGATTTTGGAGGGTGTGCTGCCTTCGGGGATGATGCTGCCTTCCATTCGCGCATTGGCCCGTGAACTGGAGATCAGCGTGATTACGGTGAAGAAGGCTTATGAGGATTTGGAGGCGGACGGATATATTGCCACCAAGCAGGGCGTGGGCTCCTATGTAGCAGAAGCGGGAGCGGAGTTTGTCCGGGAGACGAAGCTGAAGACGGTCCAGCAGTCCTTCGAGAAGGGAATTGCCGGCTGCCGAGAATTGGGGATGGATGAAGAGGAAATTCTCCGGATTTTCCGGCTGTTGATGGAAATGGATTAATCTGAGCTGCCTTGCGGATAATCAAGGTTGTGTTTGGAATAAGGAGGAATGGTGCAGATGGAAGAGATGATTCTGAGAATGAAGGATGTCACCAAGCAGTATCCCGCCTTCACCCTGGACCGGGTATCGTTGGATATTCCCCGCGGTTATATTATGGGGTTTGTGGGAAGGAACGGAGCGGGCAAAAGCACAACCATCAAATGTATGACGGATATCATACGGACTGATTCCGGAGAAATGGAATGGTTCGGCCAAGCCGGAAGCAAGATGCCCTTAGAGATGAAGGAGCGTATCGGCTATGTAAGCGAGGAGCCCGCTTTTTATGAAGAAATGACAGTGGAGTGGACGGGAAATTTTGTCGGGGGCTTTTACCGCAAGTGGGATGAGGCCCTATTCCGCAAACTGCTGAAACGGTTCCAGGTGGACCCTAAGAAGAAGATTAAGGAGCTGTCCCGGGGGATGAAGGTGAAGCTGTCCCTCGCATTGGCCATGGCCCATCATCCGGAGCTGCTGATTCTCGACGAACCTACCTCCGGTTTGGACCCGGTGATCCGCAGCGAGCTGCTGGACGTGTTCCGGGAGATCATCCAGGACGAGCGGGCCTCCATTTTCTTCTCCTCCCACATCACGTCGGATATTGAGAAGGTGGCGGATTACATCACGGTTATCCATAACGGGAGGATTGCTGCCAGCGGTGACAAGCTTACGGTGCTGGATCAATGGAAATTGGTGAAGGCGGACAACCGGTACCTGGATCCGCGGCTGGAGCGTCTATTGGCGGGAATGAAACGCGGGGAATTCGGCTTCAGCGGCATGACCCGCGATATCCGCGAATTCGAACGCGAGTGGAAAAGAAGCTTCCCGGCAGCGGACTATAAGGTGGAGAAGCTGACCCTGGATGAAATGCTGGTGCGTATGGCGGGTGAGGAAGAGGAGTTTATGGAGCAGCACGGATAACAAGTTTTGAATTCCTGGGAGGGAGACTGTCATGAAGCAGTTGATTTTGAAGGATTTTGCCATACAGCGGCGGTCGGCGTATATGTTTTTTGCTATGGGCCTGCTCTTTTTCTTCTATATGACGGCCATGGACCAGCATAATATGATCAGTGTTATGATGCCGGTTTTTGTGATTGTGTACAGCTTCATTAACCGGTCCATGCACGAGGATGAAAAAAACCACGCCACCCGGCTGCTGATTTGCCTGCCTGTGCCGCGAGCTACATTAGTCAAAGCTAAATATGCCAGTGTGGTGCTGCTCGCTCTTGGGTCCACCGCTGTACTTAGCTTAATAGGGATAGTGGGAGGGGCATTGTCCTTCGAGACGCACGAAGATCGGGTTGTCAACTTGCTGATCGCCGCAGTTGTTACTTGTTGCTATAGCTTGCTAGTTTCAATTTTAATTCCAATGGTGTACAAAATGGGTGTTGCTAAGGCACAGGTTTATAATCGCTTTTTCTTTATGGGCCTTATTCTCTTAGGGGGGAGCTCCGGCGCAATCCTGTCGGCTGTCCGTTCCCGGTTCGATTTTTCCGCTGGGCCACCTGCCTGGCTGCAACGCATCTGGGATGCATTGGAGAAAATCAGCCCATATGTGTGGATTATCGGGTTATTTTGCCTGGCAGTGTTGATGTTCTTAGTCTCCCTCCGATTGTCCATCCGTTATTTCGAAAAACGGGAGGATCTTTAATCCCGATCCTATTTACACAAACAAATCATTTACACACAAAAAACCGCTCACCGGGCCTAAAAGCCGTACAGAGCGGTTTTTTCTTATCCGGGTTTGTTCTTGCCGCGCAGCCTGCGGAAAAAAGCGGTAAGCATACCGCCGCATTCCTCACGCAGCACCTCGCCTACCAGCTCCACCCGGTGATTGAACCGGTCCTCCTGCAGCAGGTTCATCAGGGTGCCGGCACAGCCGGCCTTGGGATCGGGTGCTCCGTATACGACGGTGGGAACACGGGATTGCACAATGGCCCCGGCGCACATGGGACAGGGCTCCAGCGTAACGTACAGAGTACAATCCAACAGCCGCCAAGACTGCAGACGGGTGCTTGCCTCCCGGATCGCGATCATTTCCGCATGGGCAGTGGGGTCCAGAGTGGTTTCCCGCAGATTATACCCGCTGCCTACAATTTCCCCCTGCCGCACAATAATAGCCCCGATAGGCACTTCTCCCAGGCTTTCCGCCTTGTACGCTTCTTCCATTGCCCGGCGCATCCAGTATTCATGATCCATGAAAATCCACCTCCGTTATGGATAAGAAACCGAACATGTTTTCGATCTTGTGCACAGCCTGTGGATAACTTTGTGGATAGATGTGAATAACCGCCTCATTTTTCCACATCTTATTCTAATCGTCCCCAGATGAAATCACAATCACCCCTTTTTTATTCACAAAAAAATGACTTTGGGATGGATTGAAAACATTCTTGAAAACCCGTATACTATTTTCATAGAAGAAAACAAGGGTCCAAAGTGCTAGAAGGATTCCCAATTGCCCAACGTAATACGACAAAAGGCAAACTATTCCGAAAGGATAGGACGCAAAGCCTAGGGTCTACGGTATGTTCACTCCGGTGGAATGCTAGGATCGCCTGGTTACCGAATATCACCGGGGCGTAAGCAAGCTGTATCGATAGAGCTGCTTCCGACGGAGGCGGCTTTTTGTCATTTTATCGCATCTCCCAGCAAGGGACGCCCTACAATTCATAGAAAGGCTGGTGACGTTAATGAGCCGGGTCGAAGCGAAGAAGAAGCAAGTCGGTTTTACTGAGGTGAAGGAGGTTCCTTCCTCCACTATCCTGGTCCATTGCAGAACCGTTGTGGAAAAAAGCGGCTTTGTCTCCACGGGGATTATGACTCATGTGGAGGGGGATTTGCTGGAGATTGAAATCAGCGACTCCAACCGTTTTGTCCTAGGGGAGAATGTGAGGCTGACCGTGTACACGCCGGCCGGCATGTATCTGATTCCTTCTACGATTGTGGGCAAGGATACGGGATCGCTCATGATGATCAATCCCCCGGAGAATCAGCGGAAGTTTAATGAAAAGCGGATGTTCCCACGGGTGGAGATCAGCAAAAGCGGGAAGCTGGCCGCCTGGAAGCGCAAGGGGGCTATCGGTATCTTTGAGGAAGCGGACCAATTGATGGCCATTGATATCAAAAATATCAGCCTGAGCGGTATCGGGTTTACGCTGCCGGATCCTTTCCGGCTGGAGGAGCACACGGAGCTGAAGCTGGAATTGGAGCTGGGCAGCCTCATTGCCTGCACCGCCAAGGTGGTCCGGATGGAAAAGGGAATCGGCAGCACCTATTATGGTGCCCAATACGTGGAGATGGAGGATGTGAAGATAAACACCCTGCGGGCGTTTATTCTGCGGGAACAGATTACAGCACTCTCCACCTCCAAAAAAGAGGCCAATAAGCGGACTTTTAAATAAAGAGCTTATAGATGGGGAAAACCGACGTTACAGCATGCGGGTTACCGCCGTGTACAGCAGACCCAAGCCGATGCCGGCAACAATTACCGCGGAGACTTTATTCAACAACAGAGTCAGCCTGCCGGATGGATCCCACCGGCCTGCCAGACGGCCCGCCAGAGCCAGCGCTGCAAACCACAGCCAGGACACCACAATGCATGATAAAGCGAACACCAGACGGTCGGCTCCCGCATATTGAAGAGAGGCGCCGCCGATTACCCCGATGGTATCCAGTATGGCATGAGGATTGAGCAGGGAGACAGAGGCAGCGAAGGCAATCTGCCTGCGGCCGGAATAAACAGCCGCTTCGCCGGAAGCGGAGCCGGGCTGCTTGCGCCACAAGGAAGCCCCCATGTACAGCAGGAAAATGGAGCCTGCGGCCATCAATAGTGTCTCCAGCCAGCTGTTATTGAGTACGGCCAGAGACATACCCGCTACCGCCAATCCGATGAGAAGCGTATCACAAACCGCCGCGGTAAGCACCGCCGGCAGAGCCTTGCGGAAGGATTGCTGAAGGGCCCCCTGTTGAAAAATAAACACATTCTGCACCCCCAGAGGCAGAATCAGGCCCAAGGCCAGAATAAAGCCGTGAATAGCTGAAGAAGCCACTTGAACCGACAACCGAAGCACATCCTTTCTGTTTGGTAGAACATTTTCTATGAAACAGATTGTATAGCAGGGTTGTTTTTTTGTCTCCAGCCAAATGGATGGTTGGAGAACCAGCCAAATTAGGAGATAATACATATAAACAGGGGGGAGCACAATGGACTGGAAGCCGGACCGGTATGGGGAGCTGTCCTTGCAGGAGCAAATTGTCCGCTATTTCAAGGAGGGTATACTGCGCGGAGAGTGGACGGTGGGGGCTCGTCTGCCCTCCCAGCGCATTCTGGCACGGCTGTGGCAGGTGAACCGCAGCACGGTGGCACAGGCCATGGCCGAGCTGGCAGCACTGGGGCTGGTTGAGGGACAAACGGGCGGGGGCACCCGGGTGGTCAACGAATCATGGAGCCTGCTGGCCGCCCCGCCAACGGATTGGGGCCAGGTGGCGGAGAGCGGGCGCCATCAGCCCAATTTGCCGGTGATCCAGACCATTAACCGGATGGAGGCCGACCCCGGCATCATCCGGTTGGGGACGGGGGAGCTGGCGCCGGAGCTGCTTCCCGGCCGTGAGATGGCCCGGCTCCTGCAGGAGGGAGCCAAACGTCCCGTCGCCTTGGGCTATGAAGAGCCCAAGGGCAATCCCGCCCTGCGGCGGCGGATTGCGGAACGCCTGCAGGAGAGGGGCATTCATGCCACCGCCGATTCCGTACTGGTGGTTTCCGGCGCACTCCAGGGCCTGCATCTGATTGCTGCAGGCCTGATGCGGCCCGGCTCCACTGTATTGGCGGAGAGCCCGTCATACCTCCATTCCGTGCAGGTATTCCAATCTGCGGGTATCCGGCTGGAGGGAGTCCCTATGGACGAGGCGGGCCTACGTGCCGGATTATTGGAGCGGTACAGCAAGCAGTACCAGGCGGCTATGCTGTATACTAACCCCACCTTCCATAATCCCACAGGCAAGGTGATGAGCGGAAGCAGGCGGAAGGAGCTTCTCCAAACCTGCCGGGAGCTCCGGCTTCCCATTATCGAGGATGATGTGTATGGAGACTTGTGGCTGGACGAACCGCCTCCGCCCTCCCTCAAAAGTCTGGACAACCACGGAGACGTGCTATATGTAGGCAGTCTCTCCAAGTCCGTCAGCCCCGGGCTGCGAATCGGCTGGGTGGTGGGTCCCCGCACGGCTATTGACCGGCTGGCGGATATCAAGATGCAGATCGATTACGGAGCCAGCTCCTTGTCCCAATGGGCGGCTCTGGAGTGGCTGGAGGACGGCTGGCATGAGCGCCATCTGGAGCAGCTCCGCGGCCAGCTTCGGAAGCGAAGGGCGGCCGCCGCGGCGGCGCTGGACCGGGAGTTCGGCGGGCTGGCCCGGTGGAGCATCCCCGGCGGAGGCTTCTACATCTGGATGGAGTTTAACCGCAGCCTGCCCATGAAGCAATTGTTCGACGCTGCTCTGCGGGAGGGCATTCTGCTGAATCCCGGCATGGTCTATGGTTCGGAGGAAAAACCCTGTCTGCGGCTTTCCTACTCCTATGCCCCTTTGGAGGAGCTGTCCCGGGGTATCGGGATATTGGGGGGACTGGTCCGCCGGCTTTAAAAAAGCGATACTGGGCTGCCGCTTTTCCCATCCTCTGTATATTTCCTCCATAAATGCAAAAGGTTTATTTTATTTCTCCTGCCCGGAAGTGTATAATATAAAGGTTAAACTGTGGTATCCTTTTATACAAACTAACAATAGTCTAGGAGTTGTTTATAGATGGCGTTAAAAGCAGGTATTGTCGGGCTGCCCAATGTGGGCAAATCGACGTTGTTCAATGCAATTACCCAAGCCGGGGCGGAATCCGCCAATTACCCGTTCTGCACCATTGATCCCAATGTGGGCGTAGTAGAAGTGCCGGACGAGCGTCTCCAGAAGCTGGCCGAGATTGTAACTCCCAACCGGATAGTGCCCACCGCTTTCGAATTTGTCGATATCGCCGGTCTTGTGAAGGGCGCCAGTAAGGGTGAGGGCCTGGGGAACAAGTTCCTGGCTCATATCCGTGAGGTGGATGCGATTGTTCATGTGGTGCGCTGTTTCCAGGATGAGAACATTACCCACGTGTCCGGCAAGGTGGACCCGCTTAGCGATATCGAAACCATCAACCTGGAGCTGATCCTAGCAGATGTGGAAACGGTGGAGAAGCGTCTGGAACGGTCCCGCAAGAATCTGAAGGGCGGCGACAAGAAGGTAGCCCTTGAGGTGGAAATGCTGGAGCGGATCAAGGAAGCTCTGTATAACGATCAGCCCGCCCGCAGTGTGGAGTTGACGGATGAGGAAAGGCTGATGGTGCGGGATTTCCACCTGATTACTATGAAGCCGGTGCTGTACGCCGCCAATGTCAGCGAAGGGGAAGCGGCCAACGCCGACGGCAACCCTTACGTGCAGATTGTGCGGGAATTCGGCGCCAAGGAAGGTGCCGAGGTGGTGCCGATCAGTGCCAAGGTCGAATCCGAAATCGCCGAGCTGGAGGGTGAGGACAAGGCCATGTTCCTGGAGGAGCTGGGGCTGTCCGAATCCGGGTTGGACCGTCTGATCCGCGGCGCGTATAAGCTTCTGGGCCTGTACACTTACTTTACGGCAGGGGTACAGGAGGTCCGGGCGTGGACTATCCGCAAGGGCATGAAGGCTCCTCAGGCTGCCGGTGTGATCCACTCCGACTTCGAGCGCGGGTTTATCCGGGCGGAAGTAGTAGGCTACGAGGATCTGACCGTCAACGGCTCCATGAACGCCGCCAAGGAAAAAGGACTTCTGCGTCTGGAAGGCAAGGAATATGTAGTACAAGATGGCGATGTTATGCACTTCCGGTTTAATGTGTAGGGCATGTCTTCAAGATGGCCTGGCCGGATCAAATAAACGGAAATTACGGACCTACAGGAGGTGTAACGCGTGCTGGACAAACTTCAGGCTCTTGCCGACCGGTATGACAAGCTGAGCGAGCTGTTATGCGACCCGGATGTAGCCGCTGATCCCAAGCGGCTTCGGGAGTATTCCAAGGAACAGTCGGATTTGCAGGAGACGTATGAAGCGTTTAATGAATACAAGGCTGTCTGTGCCCAGTTGGATGATGCAAAGGCGTTGCAGAACGAGAAGCTGGACGATGAAATGAAGGAAATGGTCAAGCTGGAGATTGATGAACTGGCTGGCCGCAAGGAAGAGCTGGAGGAGTGCATCAAGGTGCTGATGCTGCCTAAGGACCCCAACGACGACAAAAACGTCATTGTGGAAATCCGCGGCGCCGCAGGCGGTGACGAAGCAGCCCTGTTCGCTGCCGACCTCTACCGGATGTACACCAAATTCGCGGATGCCCAGGGTTGGAAAACCAACATTCTGGAGGCCAGCTTGAATGATCTGGGCGGGTTTAAGGAAGTTATCTTCATGATTTCCGGCAAAGGCGCGTACAGCAAGCTAAAGTTCGAAAGCGGCGCCCACCGGGTACAGCGGATTCCCGCCACGGAATCGGGTGGACGGATCCATACCTCTACCTCTACGGTAGCCGTGCTGCCGGAGGCGGAGGAAATCGAAGTGGAGATCAAGGAAAGCGATATCCGCGTAGATACCTTCTGCTCCAGCGGAGCGGGCGGACAGTCGGTTAACACCACCAAGTCGGCGGTGCGGGTCACCCACGTCCCGACTGGGATTGTGGCAACATGCCAGGACGGCAAGTCGCAGAACTCCAATAAGGAAATGGCGCTGCAGGTGCTGCGTGCCCGGATTTACGACAAGTTCATGCAAGAGGAAATGGAAAAAATGGGCGCAGAGCGCAAGAGCAAGGTGGGCACCGGAGACCGGAGCGAGCGGATCAGAACCTATAATTATCCGCAAAGCCGGGTAACCGACCACCGGATCGGCCTAACGCTGCACCGGCTGGATTCCGTGCTGAACGGTGATATGGAGGAGATTATCTCCGCCTTGACCATCGCCAGTCAAACGGATCAGCTGGATAAAGGGGAGTCCGCTTAATGGACGCAACAGGAAAAACAATCCGGGAAGCCTATGTAGAGGCTTCCTCTTTTTTGAAGCGGCATGGGGTGGATGAGCCGGCTCAGAACGGGCAGCTCCTGCTGGAGCATCTGCTGGGCTGGTCCAGAACCAGGCTGTACCTGAACTGGCAGGACCCGTTCCCGGAGGACCTGGAGCTGGATTGGCAGCGGCTGCTTTCCCGCCGCGCAGGCGGGGAGCCGGTGCAGTACATTATCGGGTCGGAGGGCTTCTACGGGCTGACCTTCCAGGTTGCTCCGGCTGTGCTGATTCCCCGTCCGGAGACGGAAATTCTGGTGCAGGAGATCATGTACCGGGGAAAACGCCTGTGTCCGGAGGGAAGCGGACGGCAGCCCTTGGCGGTTGACATCGGAACAGGGAGTGGAGTCATTCCGGTGACTCTGGCGGTTCACTGCCCGTCTTGGGAGATTGCCGCGGTGGATATCTCCGACACGGCTCTCCAGCTGGCGCGACGGAATGCCGAGCTGAACGGCGCCGCCGGACGGATCCGCTTCCTGGAGGGGGATTTGCTGGCTCCTGTTTATGCCGCGGGGCTTTCTCCGGATATTGTGATCTCCAACCCGCCCTACATCAAAAGCAGCGACCTGCCCGACCTGCAGCGGGAGGTGCGGGATTTCGAGCCCCACCTGGCGCTTGACGGAGGCGACGACGGACTGGACTTCTACCGCAGGCTGACGGAGCAGCTGGCTTCGCAGCCGGTAAAGCCGAGACTGGTCGGCTTCGAGGTAGGCATGGGCCAGGCCTCTGACGTGGCTGCTCTGCTGCGGGAGCTGGGAGTGTTTGACCGTGTGGGCATAGTGAAGGACTTGGCGGGAATTGAACGGCATGTGCTGGCCGAAAGGGACTAAGGGACTGATCGATACTATTTTAGAAAAAAAAGCCTTCCTGCCGGAAGCGCCCCGTTGGGGATTGCCGGTAAGGAGGGCTTTTTTGGCATGTTAGGCGGATTCCGCCGGTGCATGATTAGATGATGATTTTGCTGATCCGCAGATTTCGTTCCCGGCTCAGATCTACAAATAGATTGTCCACCTTTACCAGAGGATAGGTTTCCTCGTGGGGATTGATGTAAACAACCTCCCCGTACCGCCCGTCGGACAGGAGCACCTGCTTGCCGATCATGCTGCCCAGGAGATTTTTGAGAAACAGGGAAACCATGTGGGGGTCCAGCTCCCCGAAGATGCCAAGGCGCATCTGGCTGATGAGCTCATGGAATGGCAAGGGTGTATGGTAAGGCCGATGTGATGACATGGCATGAAAAACGTCGGCCACCGCGACAATCCGGCTGAGCTTGTCGATTTGGGGACCCTTCAGCTTCAGCGGATAGCCGCTGCCGTCCTCACGTTCATGGTGCTGCAGAGCCATAAACGCTACACGGGGGTTCAGCCCTACTACTTCCTTCAGCATTTCGTAACCGTATATGGTATGGCGCTTCATCTCCTCAAATTCGCTGGCCGTCAGCTTGCCGGGTTTGTTGAGGATGTCGTCAGGGATGTGGATTTTGCCTACGTCATGAAGGGTCGCGCCCAAGGCCAGGAGATTCAGCTCCTGCTCATCCAGCTTGCACCATTTGCCCAGCATGGTGGAGAGGACGCTGACGCCCACATTATGCTGGTGGGTATACTCATCCTTCGCCCGCACCGTCTCGAAGAGCCGGAACAGATCCGGGTCCTCCGCCGCCTGGCGAACCAAGGGAATAAATTCATGCTTGATGTCCAGGAGCGGTATCTTCTTCTTCAACCGGATCTGCTGGAACATATGCTTCGAATAATCTGCCGCTTGTTTGACGGTTTCGGCCGTGGGGAACATGGGCTGCGGCCGCTCCTCGGAGAAGCGCAGCTCCTCTGCGGAAATCCGGTGCAGCCGGAGCAGCCGGAGGTGCTCCTGGTTCAATACGGTGCCGGCGGGCACCAGGACCATGCCGGTGCCGGTTATGATGTCATGCTTCAGTCGTTGCCCTGTCAGCTCCTCCAATTGCGCCACCTCAGCCCGAAAAATGTACAACATTCGACAATTTCATTATAGCGGGTAACGCAGGAAGGAACATGGGCTGAATGTATCATAATGGAAGAAGGCCTGTTTTTTTCAAGCATGATGGGGTGGGGGGGATCCTTGGGTTGAGGGTAGGGTGGGAGCGGGGATGGGCGGATGGATAATAACCGGGAATGATAGCGAACAGCAAAAGTATGCTATTTCGAAAATAGGGGGCCAAAACTTAAAATAGCATACACAAAATGTATGCTATATGAAGAAATGAGCTTCTACAACGCCGGAAATAGAGGAATAGCAATCATTTTAGGTATGCTATCCGGTGAAAATGGGGCGAAATGGCTCAATAGCATACATTGTTTGGCGCTTACATGTAAACAGACTCTAGTATTTTGGAGCGGCCATGTATAAATGATAGTTTCAGAGGACATACTGATGCCATAGAAGCTTATAGCAAAGGAATGAGGCGGCATGGTTAAACGGTATTCCTGGACATCATCCATTTATCTGGCATTGGCACTTATCTTTCTGTTGGTTACATGGGAGCATAACCGGGCACAGGCTGCCGTGGTGGATGCGGTCATTCCCCAGGAATCCATCCGGCTGCGTATTCTGGCCAACTCCGATTCCCCGGAGGATCAGGTTTTGAAGCGGCATGTCCGCGATGCGATTGTGGAGGAAATGAACGGCTGGGTGCTAGACCCGGATAATCTGGAAGACGCCCGCATTCTCATCCGCGCCAAGCTGCCTGAGCTCTCCCAGGTGGTAGAACGGGAGCTCGCCCGCTACGGTTATACATATTCGCATCAGGTAGAGCTGGGGGTAGTCCCCTTTCCTGCCAAAATGTACGGCAACAAGGTGTATCCGGCCGGCGATTATGAGGCGCTCCGGGTCACCATCGGCCAAGGCGCCGGGCAAAACTGGTGGTGCGTGCTGTTTCCTGCCCTGTGCTTTGTGGATGGGGAAAAGGGGGAGGCCGTGCCTGCAAGCAGCCGTTCCCCTGAAGAGAAGGCCAAGATGGAGGCCGTGAAAAAACAGACCGCCAGTGTGGACAAGGCTAAACCCTCCCTCTCCGGGAAAACCGTCAAGCAGGCCTCTGCAGAAAAGGACACGGTGGATGCGGGGGAAGGCACCGGAAAGAAGAAGGTGCGCTTCTACCTGTGGGACAAGGTGAAGAGCTTATTCGCTTAAAGGATGGGCGTGAGGATATGGATTGCAGACGGAGGCGGCCGTGACAAGCTGCCTCCGTTGGCGCTATAATGGCATCAATCCAAAATGAGAAATGAGCGAATGTGATGACCAAGTATTGGCAAGTCCCGCCGGATTGCTCTCCGGAGTCGGGTGCGGTTCAAGAGGCGGCGGAGCTGCTGCGCCAGGGCAAGCTGGTGGCGTTTCCCACGGAAACGGTATACGGGTTGGGGGCGGACGCCCGCCAATCACAGGCGGTGGAGGGCATCTTCACCGCCAAAGGCCGTCCCTCGGACAATCCCCTGATCGTCCATATTGCCGGGATGGGCATGCTGGAGGAGCTGGCTCTTGCGGTAGATCCGGTGTCCCGGAGGTTGGCTGAGGCCTTCTGGCCGGGACCGTTGACCCTGGTGCTGCCCAGCCGTCCGGGCGTGCTGTCCCCGCTGGTGACGGCGGGTCTGGACACGGTGGGCATCCGGATGCCGGACCATCCGGTGGCGCTTTCCCTGATCCGGGCCTCCGGCTGCCCGGTGGCGGCTCCCAGTGCCAACCGCTCCGGCCGGCCCAGTCCCACCCTGGCGGAGCATGTCCGGGAGGATCTGGACGGCCGGATCGACGGGCTGCTGGATGGTGGCGCCACAGGCGTCGGGCTGGAATCCACGGTGGTACAGGTGGATGCGGAAGGCCGGGTCCATGTGCTCCGGCCGGGAGGCATTACGCTGCGCCAGCTGGCGGAGGTTTCCGGTGCCCCTGTTGTCAAGGGCGAAGGCCGCCCGGAGAGGGCGGAGGGTGCCTCGTCTGTATCGGAGGGCGGTGGTGTGGAAACCTTCCGCCCCCGGGCGCCGGGGATGAAGTACACCCACTATGCGCCGCAGGCCCGGCTGACTATTGTGCAGGGGAGCGATGTCTCTGCAGTGGCGGAGGCGATCCGCCGGGGGTTGGACGATGCCCGCGGGAACGGGGAAAAAACTGCCGTGCTGGCTCCCGAGGAGCATGCGTCATTGTACCGCGAGGCGGCAGATCTGGTTATCCCCTGCGGTTCCCTCGGGGACCTGTCCGCCGCTGCCGCCGGACTGTTCGCCGCCCTGCGCCGGATGGATGAGGCGGGGATTGGTTGTGCTTTTGCCGAAGGGTACCCCGAGGAGGAGATCGGCCTGGCGATTATGAACCGCCTGCGGAAGGCAGCGGGAGGCCGGGTGCTGGAGGTTTAGGACATGATCCCACGGTTGTCCGCATACAGTAAGTAAGGGAGTATGCGGACAGGAGGGATCGGCATTGTATTGGGGTTTTGTTGAGCTGGGACAATTGATAACCATTGTGATGATGGCAATAGCTCTGGGGATGGACGCCTTTTCCATGGGAATCGGAATGGGACTTCGCGGCATCCGGTTGGTGAATATTGCCAAGGTCAGCTTTGTCATCGGACTTTTTCATATTCTGATGCCCTTGATGGGCATGTTCATGGGAAATTACGTGAGCTCCCTGCTGGGCAATGTGGCCACAACCGCCGGGGGGGCTCTGCTGGTTGTGCTTGGAGCCCATATGCTGTACAGCGCTTTGCGGGGCAGCTCTTCAGTGGTGCTGGACCAGAAGAGCTTCTGGGGCATCCTGCTGTTTGCCCTGATGGTGAGCATCGATTCGTTCAGTGTGGGCCTGTCCCTGGGGATGTTTTCCTCGGATATCGCCCTGACGGTGCTGATCTTCGGTTTTTTCGGCGGGCTCATGTCGGTGCTGGGGCTGCTGCTGGGCCGCCGGGTGGGCGCCTGGGTAGGCGAATACGGGGAAGCGCTGGGCGGGCTCATTCTGCTCTTGTTCGGCATCCGCTTCCTCATGTAAAATAAATGGCAACAGCATGGCGCCAAAATAAAAGCACATGCTTACGAAGCCAATTTTTTTGCTGGCACAAAAAAACCTAGCGTATCCTTACGAAGCCAGTTTTTCTGGCGAAAAACTTTTAGGAGGTTTTTCCGGTGGCTATCACACGTATCCTTTTCGTTTGTACGGGCAACACCTGCAGAAGCCCGATGGCCGAGGGGCTGTGCCGGATGATGGCCAAACGGGAGGGTTTGTCTCTGGAGGTCCGCTCTGCCGGCGTTACGGCGCATGACGGAGCACCCGTATCCCGCCATTCCGAGGAGATCCTGCACAAGAAGGGGGCGGGGGAGGGAATGGGGACCTCCCGTTATCTGCGCAAGGAGGAGATCCGCTGGGCGGATTTGATCCTCACCATGACCATGTTCCACAAGCAGCAGGTGATCGCCGCACATCCCGACGCGGTGGAGAAGGTGTACACCCTGAAGGAATATACCATGGACGATCCATTCCGCTTGGGTGTGCTGGAGGAGCGGGCCGCCCTTCAATCCGAGCTGGAGCTGAAGAAGTCCTTGGGCCAGCCCATTACTACCGAGGAGCGGGAGCGTCTGGTGCGCCTGCATTTGGCTGCCCCTGACTTCGATATTGCCGATCCCTTCGGCGGGTCCAAGCGGGACTATGAGGAAACGGCCCATGAAATCGAGGAAGCCCTGGCCCGGCTGATCAGCCGGCTGAAGGCTGGAGCCTGAGCCGTAGTCCAAAGGATTTCCCACGGCGGTTGTGCCTTTACAGCAGCGGTGTCATCCGTTATGATAAGAATAACTTTAAACTGCAGTGTGACTGGCGACGAGTGGAGCAACCACAATGGAGCACTGCGGATACCGGCCGGTCGCCTGGGCAAGAGCAAGCATGAAGCGTGTACGCGCTTTTTGCTCTGCTCTTTTTTTGTACGGCGCCATGGATTTCTTTTTCGGGAGGGTGAGGTATAATAAGGATATTTGACATGAAAGGAAGGACGATTCGATGAAAATCGCCATGGGAGCGGATCACGCCGGATTCCGGCTGAAGGATGAATTGAAGGAGCTGCTGGGCCAATGGGGGCACCAGGTGGAGGATTTCGGCTGCACCTGCGGCGACTCCGTGGATTACCCCGATTATGCCGAGAAGGTATGTGAGCAGGTGGCTTCCGGCGCTGCGGACCGGGGCATTCTCATCTGCGGCACCGGCATTGGCATGAGCATTGCCGCCAACAAGGTGAAGGGCATCCGCTGTGCGCTTGTGCATGATCTGTTTTCGGCCAAGGCCACCAGAGAGCATAACGATACCAATGTGCTGGCCATGGGCGAACGCGTCATCGGTCCGGGGGTTGCCCAAGAGATTGTTAAGGTCTGGCTGGATACCGAATTTTCCCAAGGGGAGCGTCACATCGGCCGGATTGAAAAGGCGATGCGGCTGGAAGGCAAATAAGCCTGCTTGAAGGGGAGGTGCATCCGGATGACGGAGGAGCTAAAGCCGTTGGAGAACGGCGGCGGGCCCGGGACAGAGTCCGATGATTTCTATGCGGGTATGGCCGGCACCGTGGAGACGGTGCTGCTGGAGCTGGCACAGGCAGGCGGGCTACGCCGGGGCCAATTGTTGGTCATCGGCACCAGCACCAGCGAGGTGCTGGGTTACCGGATCGGCACTCAGGGCACGGAGCGTGTAGCCCGGGAGATCTTCGAAGGGGTGCGCCGCGCCAGGGAACAGACGGGCTTCTATCCGGTGTTCCAATGCTGCGAGCATCTGAACCGGGCGCTGGTGATGGAGCGGGAGGCGCTTGCGCTTTACCCCCTCTTGGAGCCAGTATCCGTAGTGCCGGTGCCCAAGGCGGGAGGCTCCATGGCGGCTTACGCCTACCGGACCTTCAAGGATCCGGTGGTGGTGGAGGCGGTGCGGGCCCACGCAGGACTGGACATCGGGGGCACCCTCATCGGCATGCATCTGCGGCCGGTTGCGGTCCCGGTGCGTCCAAGCGTGCGGATGCTGGGGCATGCCCACCTGCAGATGGCCTACACCCGGCCGAAGCTGATCGGCGGCGAACGGGCGGTGTACAGCGCGGTAACGCGGCAGGAAGACGGAAATTGCGATTAACCGGTGTGTCCGGGATAACCAATAAGGAGAGTGTAACCATGGAAAATTTGCGCAAGGCTGACCCGAAAGTGCTGGAAGCTATGAATTTGGAGTTGAACCGCCAGCGGGATAAGATCGAACTAATCGCTTCTGAAAATTTCGTCAGCACTCCTGTGCTGGAGGCCATGGGCAGCGTGCTGACCAACAAGTACGCGGAGGGCTATCCCGGTGCCCGCTATTACGGCGGCTGCGAGCATGTAGACGTGGTGGAGAATATCGCACGTGACCGGGCCAAGGAGCTGTTCGGCGCCGAGCACGTAAATGTGCAGCCCCATTCCGGCGCACAAGCCAACTTGGCGGTTTATCTCGCGGCCATCAAGCCGGGCGACACCGTGCTGGGGATGAACCTGGCCCACGGCGGCCATTTGACCCACGGCAACCCGGCCAATGCGTCCGGCATCCTCTACAACTTCGTGGCCTACGGTGTAGATGAGAACACCCATCGTATCGATTATGATGAAGTCCGCAAGGCGGCCTTTAAGCACCGCCCCCGCTTGATTGTAGCCGGCGCCAGTGCGTATCCGCGGACCATCGATTTCGAAGCCTTTGCCCAAATTGCTGACGATGTAGGCGCCCTGTTCATGGTGGACATGGCCCACATCGCCGGTCTGGTGGCTGCCGGTCTGCACCCGAACCCGGTGCCTCACGCCCAGTTCGTCACCACCACCACCCACAAGACCCTGCGCGGTCCCCGTGGCGGCATGATCCTGACCCGCAAGTCCTGGGCCAAGGAAATCGACAAGGCTGTATTCCCCGGCACTCAAGGCGGCCCGCTGATGCATATTATCGCCGCCAAGGCCGTTTCCTTCGGCGAAGCGCTTCAGCCGGATTTCAAGACCTACGCCCAGCAGGTGATCAAAAATGCCCAGGTGCTGGCGGAGTCCCTGATGGAGGAGGGCTTCAATATCGTCTCCGGCGGTACGGATAACCACTTGATGCTGGTGGATGTGCGCAGCGCCAACCTGACGGGCAAGGTTGCCCAGCATCTGCTGGACGAGGTTGGGGTGACCTGTAACAAGAATGCCATTCCGTTTGACCCCACCAGCCCGTTTGTCACCAGTGGCATCCGCCTCGGAACCCCCGCCGTCACCACCCGTGGCATGGACGAGGGAGCGATGAAGGAGATTGCCAAGATTATCGGCCTGACGCTGAAAAATCCGGAGGACGCTGCCGCCCACGATAAGGCCCGTGCCATGGTCCGTGAGCTGAACCAGCGTTTCCCGCTGTACCAGGATCTTGCCTACTAAAAGTCTGACTCCTTAAATCTGCCGGCCTCCGCCAATACGGGAGGCCGGTTTTTTTGCCGCTGCCTTCATTGCAGCGCCCCTTACGTTGGCCCACATTAAACCGTGCCTGTCTCCAATGGACACAGAATCCGCTATTGTACGTAAAATTTGCGTTTCTCAATCTTACGGACTGACAATCCGCTATCTGGTGGAAAATAGAAAGTTTGCATGGTTTTCGGAGCCGATAACGCCTCTCGTGTCCGTTAGTCTGCCGAAGAGGCTGGTATTCACGAAATAACGGCCGCTCAGTCCGTAAGGTGAACCTAAGGCCCTTGGGAGCCCTAACCGGCGAACCGAAGCCTCCCGGACAGCCAGCCAGTGAACCAAGTTTGACCCCCGGGATAAAGAGTGGCGAGAGGGTTTGCAGGACTTTGCGCGCCATCTTTTGCACCCTATGGTATTGGCGAAAACCTGTGGTATAATAGATAAGATTTATGCCGAAAACTGTTAGAAGTTGCAAAAAAGGCAAACCGGGGTTTTCAGGCTCTTGTGGGAGGAACAAAAGAATGGGTAAAGTTTTTATTTGTGATCATCCGCTGATTCAGCATAAGCTGACCTTCATCCGGGATGAGACGACCAACACGAAGGATTTCCGGGAGCTTGTGGATGAAGTGGCTACGCTGATGGCCTATGAAATTACAAGAGATATTCCGCTGGAAAAGACGACTGTGAAGACGCCGGTTTCCGAAGCCGAGTGCCAAATCATCTCCGGCCGGATGCTGGGCTTGATCCCGATTCTGCGGGCAGGCTTGGGCATGGTGGATGGGGTGCTGAAGCTGATTCCCGCCGCCAAGGTAGGACATATCGGCCTGTACCGCGATCCGGAAACCCTGCAGCCGGTTGAATATTATGTGAAGCTTCCCACCGATGTGACCGAGCGCGAGCTGATTGTCATCGACCCGATGCTGGCTACCGGCGGCTCCGCCATCGCAGCCATCGACGTGCTGAAGAAGCGCAACTGCACCCAAATCAAAATGATGAATCTGATCGCTTCTCCGGAAGGCATCCGTGCCGTCCAAGAGGCGCATCCCGATGTGGACATCTATGTGGCCGCCATCGACACCTACCTGAACGAGCATGGCTATATCGTTCCCGGCCTGGGCGACGCAGGCGACCGCCTGTTTGGAACCAAGTAGTCATCTCCACGTATAAGAATAGAAATTTTGCCAGGCGGAGTTCCTCCCATCAGGAGAGGAAGCTCCGTCCTGCTCTATGAAGAGAAAGAAGGGGATTAACCCATGAAGCGGATCAAGGTCATGACCATCTTCGGAACCCGCCCTGAGGCGATCAAGATGGTTCCTTTGGTACTGGAGCTCGCGAAGCATAATGCCGAAATAGATTCTGTGGTCTGTGTAACGGCCCAGCACAGGCAGATGCTGGACATGGTGCTGAACCAATTTGAGATCAAGCCGGATTACGATCTGGATATCATGAAGGAGCGCCAGACCCTCTCCGGGCTGTCGGTCCGGGTAATTCAAGAGCTGGAGCCGATTCTGGCGGAAGCCAAGCCGGATCTGATTCTGGTGCACGGCGACACCTCCACCACCTTCTTGGCCTCCTACGCGGCCCTGCTGCAGCAGATCAAGGTGGGCCATGTGGAAGCCGGGCTCAGAACCTGGAACAAGCTGTCCCCCTTCCCGGAGGAAATGAACCGCCAGCTGACCGGGGTTATTGCCGACATGCACTTTGCGCCTACCGGATGGTCTGCAGATAATCTGCGCAAGGAGAACAAACCGGAAGACTCGATTTACATAACCGGAAATACCATCACCGACGTCATGCAGTATCTGGTCCGTCCGGACTATTCCCATCCGCTGCTGGATTGGGCCCAAGGCAAACGCCTGATTCTCATGACTGCCCACCGCCGGGAAGCCATCGGCGAGCCGCACCGGAGGATCTTCAACGCCGTCAAGCGGATTGCCGACGAGTTCGAGGATGTGGCGATTGTGTATCCCGTCCATCTGAATCCCGATGTGCAGAAGCCGGCCCAGGAGATTCTCGGCAACCATCCCCGGATCAAGCTGACCGCGCCTATGGATGTGATGGATCTGTACAACTTTTACCCCCATACCCATCTGATTCTGACCGATTCCGGCGGCATTCAGGAGGAAGCCCCCGCATTCGGCATTCCGGCACTGGTATTGCGGGATACCACGGAACGTCCGGAAGGGATCGGCGCAGGCGTACTGGAGCTGGTGGGCACGGATGAAGAGGCGGTATACAACCGCGCCAGAGCGCTTTTGACCGATGAGGAGCTGTACCGCAGGATGAGCCAGGCCTCTAACCCGTACGGGGACGGCAAGGTTTCCGAGCGGATTGTGCAGGCGATCAAGCATTATTTCGGTCTGGTGGAAGCCAAACCGGAGCCTTTCCAGCCATAAAATATAATTTACATTAAATACCAGATAGCGCTGTCAATGATTAAAATCACACCATACAGTTGCACTGTCTGGTTATATATCAAAAATCCTTTAGTTATCAGCATTTTTTCGCTCTCGTTCATCAAATTGCCTCAATTTGTGCTGATTGACAAACCTTGCCCGGCGACGCTACAATAAGTAACGATTGATGCCTGCGGCAAATTGGACAAACAAAATCCATTGGAACGCAATGCCATTATGAAGCTGTTGAGTTTTCTATTGCAGCGGGAATGGACGGGATTCCATGAGCAAACCCCCTATCCGTAGTAATCCCTGGAAATATGCGGGTATTGCCAGTGCAATCGGCATGAACCTTGTGGTTTGCATTGTGCTCGGGTATTTCATCGGCACCTATCTTGCCAGGTACACCGGCTGGACGCCATGGTCAATTATTGGAGTATTGGGCGGGCTGTTCGCAGGCCTGGGAAGCATTGTGCTGATGATCATGCGAATTCTGGAGGAAACGAATGAGTGAATTAGACATTCTGATGCGCCGCATTTTCCGTGCTTCCATGTTTTTTATGTCGATTTGTCTGTTTGTGTGGGCATTCAGCCCACCGTTGAAGACCTATGCCGCCGGCCTGGTTTTAGGAGTTTGCATCAGCCTCATTAACGGCCGTATTCTCCAATCCCGTGTGCATGCCATAACCCGGATCGCCCTGGAGAACACAGGGAAACGGGCCGGCTTGGGATTTATCTCCAGGGTCGCCATGCTTTCCATTGCGGTCATCATCTGCCTCCGCTTTCCCGCTTTTCACATAAGCACTACCATTATTGGTTTCTTCTTTGTCCAGACATGCGCATTTCTGTTCGGTCTGGGATCTGCAAGACAGCACAGACTCCAAAGTGAAAAGAGGTGAAAACATCATGCATGAGTCACCGATTCTCCGTATCGGCGGATTGAACATTGATATCTCCGTTATTTTGCCGATGATTGTGGCGATTCTCATCACCATCATTATTGCCCGGCTTGCTGTCCGGAACCTCTCGGTGGAGAAACCCTCCCGCATGCAGAATTTCCTGGAGTGGGTGGTGGATTTTGTCCACAATATTGTGGCCAGCGCCATGCCGCTTTCGCGGGCAAAGCCCTTTGTCGGACTGGGAATGACGCTGATCATGTTCATCTTTATCTGCAATCTGCTGGGCCTTCCCTTTGCAGTGGTTTTTGAGATTGAAAGACCGCTGTCCTGGTTCGGATTCCCGATTGTGGATGCCGATATGCTGGCTCACGCCCATGAGACTGGCAAGCATATTGCCCTGAACTTCTGGAAGTCACCGACGGCGGATATTTCCGTCACCTTGGGGCTGGCTCTGATCGTCTTTTTCCTGATTCACTATCTGGGCTTCACCAAGAACCGCAAGCATTACTTGAAGCATTACCTGGAGCCGTATCCGATTTTCCTGCCGTTGAACCTGATCGAGCAGATCGCCCGGCCGTTGACGCTGGCCATCCGGCTATTCGCCAACATCTTCGCCGGCGAAATTCTCATCGGGGTTATTTTGATGGCTACGTGGGCCAGTTGGCCGATGCTGGCCGTATGGCAGGGCTTCAGTATTTTCGTAGGCGCCATCCAGGCGTTTTTGTTCACAATGCTAACCATGGTTTACATATCGCAGGCTGCGGTTCATGAGGAGCATTAAGCACTATCAGGTTTAGATTGGACCAGCCGTTGAGGGCCGGATCCACAAAAAACAAACATTTGGGAGGAATTTAAGTCATGGAATTTTTGGCAGCAGCAATTGCAGTAGGTCTGGGCGCAATCGGCGCAGGTTTCGGTAACGGTATGATCGTGAGCAGAACAGTAGAAAGCATGGCCCGTCAGCCTGAGCTGCGCGGCGCTTTGCAAACCACCATGTTTATCGGTGTTGGTATCGTCGAAGTTGTGCCCCTGATTGCAGCGGTTCTTGCGTTCCTGATGTATTTCGCTGGAGTGTAAGCCCTCTAATAAGGAGCTTGAGGCGGGGAGGGTCTCACTGGAGCCATCCACGCCTTCATTTTGCATACACGCCTGTCGAAGCGGGCAATCCTTGCAGGAGGGAGTGACAACAAATGAGTTTTCATTGGGAAAATACCGTTTTTACTATATTTGGCTTCGTGCTTCTGTATTTCTTCTTGAATAAGTACGCCTTCGGGCCTCTGTTCAGCGTCATGGAAAAACGCCGTGAACTGGTGCAAAGCCAGCTGAAGGCCGCCGAGGACAACCGGACCCAGGCGGAGCAATTCCTTCAGGAGCAGAAGCAGGCCATGCAGGATGTGCGCAAAGAGGCGTTCCAGATTGTGGAGCAAGCCCGGGTATCCAGCCTGCACCAATCTGAGGAGCTGCTGAAGCAGGCCAAGGATGAGTCCGTACGGATCAAGCAGGAAGCGCTGAACGATATCCAGGCCGAGAAGAACAAGGCCGTTGCGGCATTGAAGGGGCAGGTGGGCGCTATGTCCGTCATGATCGCCTCCAAGATCATCGAGAAGCAAGTCGATGAGAAGAGCCAGCAGGATTTGGTTGAGCAATACCTGAAAGAGGTAGGGGACAAAGGATGACCAAAGATCTGACAGCAGCCAAGCGGTATGCCAAGGCGTTATACGAGGTGGCAGCGGAATCGGGGATCACCGAGCAGGCCATCGCTGAACTGAAAGAAGCGGTGACGGTGCTGGCGCATCCGGAGCTGGAGCTTGTTCTGAGCCATCCCAATATCGACGCTAACGTCAAGACGGATTTGCTCCTCCGCATATTTGGGGGCAAGGTATCGGAGGCCGTGCTGAATCTCCTCCGTCTTTTGGTGGAGCGCAAGCGGGCTCTTCTGATCCCTGCTGTCTGCGATGAATTTGTCCGAATTGCAGGGGAGGCCCTTGGACGGACCGAAGCGGTTGTCTATTCTCCCATGCCGCTTTCAGAGCAGGAGACTGCCTCTATCCAGGCGCGTTTTGGGGCTGTGACAGGAAAGACCATTCAGGTTACCAATATTGTGGACCAAAGCCTGCTGGGCGGCATCAAGGTACGGATCGGCGACACGCTGTATGACGGAAGCCTCTCCGGCAAGTTGAAGCGGCTGGAAAAGACATTGCAGGCGTCTCAAGTAATGTAGATAGGGGTGAGGGCAGTTGAGTATCAAGCCAGAAGAAATCAGCAACCTGATTAAAAATCAGATTCAAAACTATAAAGCGGATATGGAAGTGGCGGAAATTGGCACCGTCATCCACATCGGCGACGGTATTGCCCGCGCCCACGGTTTGGGTAACGCCATGGCGGGCGAGCTCCTGGAGTTTACCAACGGCGTCATGGGTTATGCTTTTAACCTGGAAGCCGACAACGTCGGTATCATCATCCTGGGCCCGTACACGGATATCCGTGAAGGCGACCAGGTCAGACGGACCGGACGGATCATGGAGGTTCCCGTAGGCGAAGGCCTGCTGGGCCGTGTCGTGAATCCGCTGGGCCAGCCGCTGGACGGTCTGGGTCCCATTCCCTCCACACAAACCCGTCCGCTGGAAGCGGCCGCACCGGGTGTTATGCAGCGGAAATCCGTGCATGAGCCCATGCAAACCGGTATCAAGGCTATCGACTCGATGATTCCTATCGGCCGGGGCCAACGGGAGCTGGTTATCGGCGACCGCCAAACCGGTAAAACCGCTATTGCCATCGACACCATCATCAACCAAAAAGGCAACGGCGTGAAATGTATCTATGTGGCTATCGGCCAAAAGCAATCCACCGTTGCCCAGGTTGTGGAAACCCTGCGCCGCCACGATGCCATGGATTACACCATTATCGTGACTGCAAGTGCTTCCGAACCGTCCCCTCTGTTGTTCCTGGCTCCGTACGCAGGCTGCTCCATGGGCGAGTATTTCATGTACAAGGGCGAGCATGTGCTGATCATCTATGATGACCTGTCCAAGCAAGCCGCAGCCTACCGGGAATTGTCCCTGCTGCTCCGCCGTCCTCCGGGACGGGAAGCCTTCCCCGGCGACGTATTCTATCTGCACTCCCGCCTGTTGGAACGTGCGGCCAAGCTCTCCGATGATCTGGGAGCCGGCTCTCTGACGGCGCTTCCCTTTATTGAAACCCAAGCGGGCGATATCTCCGCTTATATTCCGACTAACGTAATTTCCATCACCGACGGCCAGATCTTCCTGGAGTCCGACCTGTTCTACTCCGGCCAGCGTCCTGCGGTTAACGTCGGTCTGTCCGTATCCCGGGTAGGCGGATCCGCACAAATCAAGGCCATGAAGAAGGTTGCCGGTACCCTGCGTCTGGACCTGGCCCAATACCGCGACTTGGCGGCATTTGCCCAGTTCGGCTCCGACCTGGACCGTGTTACCCAGGCCCGCTTGAACCGCGGCGCCCGTCTGATGGAGCTGTTGAAGCAAGGCGTTAACCAGCCGCTTCCGGTTGAAAAACAAGTGGTCAGCATCTACACAGCTACCAAGGGTTATCTGGACGAAATTCCGGTACCCGATATCCTCCGATTCGAACGGGAATTCCTCATGTATCTGGACACCAGCAAGCCGGAGATTCTGGCTTCCATCCGGGATACCAAGGATCTGACCGCCGACAATGAAAAGGCGCTGCAAGCGGCCATTGAACAGTTCCGCAAGGGCTTCGCCACTAACGTATAGGGCGGTGACTTTTAATGGCTAAGAGTATTCGCGAGATTAAGCGGCAGATTGTCAGTGTTAAGAGTACCCGGCAGATTACCAAGGCCATGGAAATGGTGGCGGCATCGCGTCTGAAGAAGGCGCAGCAATCTGCGGAGGCTTCCCGGCCCTATGCCGAGAAGATCCGGGAGGTGCTGTCCCATGTCACGGCGGTGGCCAGAGATGTGGATCATCCCATGCTGGAAACCCGTCCTGTGAAGCGGACCGGCTATCTGATCATCACCTCGGACCGCGGGCTGGCGGGGGGGTTCAACTCCAACCTGCTCCGGACGCTGATGCAGGTTTTGAAGGAGAAGCATAAGTCTCCGGATGAATATGCGCTGATGGTGGTGGGACGCAAAGGACGGGATTTCTTCCGCAGACGGAATATTCCCATTCTGGACGAAGTCACCGGACTCCCCAACACACCTGACTTTTCCGATATCCGCCAGCTGGCGGGCAAGGCAGTGGATTTTTATGCCAACCAAACCTTTGATGAGTTCTATCTGGTCTACAACGTATTCAAGAATGCTTTGACGCAAATTCCGACGGTCAAGCGTCTGCTTCCGCTGGAACATATCTCCCAAAGCGCTGAATCTGCGGATTATGAATACGAACCTTCACCGGAGGCTGTGCTTCAGGTGCTGCTTCCCAAGTATGCGGAAACACTGATCTACAGCGCTGTGCTGGAGAGCAAGGCCAGTGAGTTCGGCGCGCAGATGACCGCCATGGGCAGTGCCACGAAGAATGCCACGAAGCTGATTTCATCGTATACCCTGCAGTACAACCGTGCCCGCCAGGCGGCCATAACGCAGGAAATCTCGGAGATTGTCGGAGGCGCCAACGCCCAATCGTAAGCGGGGGGCGCAAGCCGCATAGGAGGAGAAACCAATCATGAACAAAGGCCGTGTGCTTCAGATCACCGGGCCGGTTATCGACGTTGAATTCGGACGCGGAGAGCTGCCTGACGTTCTGAACGCCATTCATATTTCCAAAAAAGCAGAGAAGCCCGGCGAGCAGGACATCAACCTGACCGTTGAGGTTGCCGTGCATCTGGGCGACAACGTGGTCCGCTGCGTGGCCATGTCCTCCACCGACGGACTTGTCCGTGGCATGGAAGCTATCGATACCGGTGCCCCGATTACTGTACCAGTAGGACCGGCAACCCTGAGCCGTGTATACAACGTATTGGGCGAGCCCATTGACGGCGGCGGCGCAGCCGACCGCACCTTCACCAGCCCGATCCACAAGCCGGCGCCTACCTTCGAAAACCTGACCACCCAAGCCGAAATGCTGGAAACCGGCATCAAGGTTATCGACCTGCTGGCCCCTTACATGAAGGGCGGCAAGATCGGCCTTTTCGGCGGCGCAGGTGTAGGCAAAACGGTTACCATGCAGGAGCTGATTCACAATATCGCCCAGGAGCATGGCGGTATCTCCGTATTCGCAGGTGTTGGCGAACGGACCCGTGAAGGCAATGACCTCTACCACGAAATGGTAGACTCCGGCGTTATCGCCAAAACGGCGATGGTGTTCGGCCAGATGAACGAACCTCCCGGAGCTCGTCTGCGCGTAGCGCTGACCGGCTTGACCATGGCAGAATATTTCCGTGACGAAGAGGGCCGGGACGTGCTGCTCTTCATCGACAACATCTTCCGTTTCACCCAAGCGGGCTCCGAAGTATCCGCGCTGCTTGGCCGGATGCCTTCTGCGGTAGGCTACCAGCCGACCCTCGCTACCGAAATGGGTCAGCTCCAGGAGCGTATTACCTCCACCAAGAAGGGCTCCGTTACCTCCATCCAGGCCATCTACGTGCCTGCGGATGACTATACGGATCCGGCGCCGGCAACGGCGTTTGCCCACTTGGATGCCACCACCAACCTGGACCGGGGCATTGCCTCCATCGGTATCTTCCCGGCGGTAGACCCGCTGGCGTCCACCTCACGGATTTTGGATCCCCAGGTGGTTGGAGAAGAGCACTACATGGTTGCCCAAAATGTAAAACGCCTCCTGCAGCGCTACAAGGAGCTTCAGGACATTATCGCCATCCTAGGTATGGATGAATTGTCCGATGAAGACAAGCTTGTAGTAAGCCGGGCGCGGAGAGTGCAACGCTTCCTGTCCCAGCCGCTGCACGTGGCCGAGCAATTCACCGGCCAACCGGGTGTATATGTACCGGTTAAAGAAACCGTACGCGGCTTTAAGGAAGTGCTGGAGGGCAAACACGACGACCTTCCTGAAGCGGCTTTCCACAACGTGGGAACTATTGAGCAGGCAATCGAGAAGGCTAACACCCTTTAATTTGGGGTAGAGCCCGTCAATTTGCCTTCGTCAAATTCGACGCTTCCATAACTTTATCCGGCCTTCGGCCTGGACCAAAGTTATTACAGGACAGGAGGAATGGTCCGTGAGTACATTTTTATTGGAAATTGTCACTCCGGAGCGGAAGGTTTACGGGCAGGACGTGGAGATGATTATTGTCCGCGGCGCGGAGGGTGAGCTGGGTATTCTGCCTCATCATATTCCCCTGGTAACCCCGCTTGAAATCGGTCCGCTGCAAATCAAAAGAAACGGCGCTACTGAAATCATCGCGGTCAGCGGCGGTTTTATGGAAGTGCGCAAGAATAAAGTGGTCATTCTGGCTGAAACGGCAGAGTTCCCCTCCGAGATTGACCTGGAGCGGGCGCTGGCAGCCCAGCAGCGTGCTGAGAAGCGCCTGCAGGCCAGACGGGATGATGTTGACCACCGCCGGGCGGAGATGGCGCTGCAGCGTGCACTCAACCGGATGAAGGTGGCAAAAAAAGAGCATTAATCAACGGAGGGAGCCCCCCTCCCTTCATGCCCATAAAAATAGAGCAGCTCCAGAGGAATTCTGGGCTGCTCTATTTTTGTTGGTGTGTGTTATTCTTGGGGTACATGGGTGATCATATCCTCCAAATCTGTCAGGTAAAAGTCCACAGGTGGTTTTTCTTTCAGATAATAGTTGTTTTGCAGCAGGTTGTAGCTGATTTTCTTCCGGGTATCTCCAGGCAGGACGGGGATGTTTTTTTCTTCGATGATGTATTCGTCCACCGCCCGCTGCACCACATCCAGCCAGACGGCAATGTGCTTGTCCTCCTCCGGGAATATTTCGAAGGTCTCCCGGGACATGTAGTACCTCTCCTGGGGAATCCCTCCCATCACAGGGAGAAGCAGCTGGAAATTAATCTCGTTGTCTTGTCCGATGAGAACCGTCCGGTTAATCCCTTTGGGCAGATGCTGCTCAAATTCCCGGATAATCCGTTTGACGTCGTCGATGTTAGCGGAGACAACAGAGGGAGATAGCTCTGTACCCGCTTCCGTTTCAGCGGCATTCTTGGCGGCGTGGCGTTTCTTTTTGGACCAGAACATACAAGGCACCCTCCTTTTCTCGAGTTGTATGCGCTTTCTCACTACTATTATACCATATGAGAGCATCCAAGGTTTGTTCGCGAACGTTTTGTGAACATTTACCAGAGGTTGTAATATTCTTGCTTTTATCTGCATTATGGTCATCTCGGATTGCTTTTAATCTGTAACCGGGAATAAAATAAAGCAAGAGAGGATATTTTACCCTGTAATACAAGGTATGCAACAAAGTGGACAAAGGTTTATTTAAAATGATTTTTATTAGACACAAAATTGTAGGTTTGTTATAATTGGAGGGCGTTTATAAGATAAAGTTAAGCTCTCCATATGAAAAAACTATAGCTTACGGAGGTGATGGCGGTTATGTACACCAATAACTATGTTCTGGTGGCCATATTCATCGGCTTGGGCATTCTGCTGCCCATCGCTGCGTTAACCATCGGCCGGCTATTGCGGCCATCCAGACCCCTTCCTGAAAAGGCGACTACCTATGAAAGCGGTAACGAGCCTGTGGGAGTAGGTCAAGTCCGTTTTAACATCCGGTATTATCTGTTTGCGCTGATGTTTGTCATTTTTGATGTAGAAACGGTATTTTTATATCCTTGGGCCGTAGCGTACAATAAGCTGGGGCTTTTTGCGCTGGTGGAAATGATGGTGTTTGTGCTTCTCCTATTGGTTGGCCTCATCTACGCCTGGAAGAAGAAGGTGCTGCAATGGACTTCACTTTAAAGGATATTTCCCCTGACGAAAGAGCGGAGCTGGAGCGCAATGTGTTTATGACCACTCTGGAGCAGCTGAAGGGATGGGCGAGAAGCAATTCCCTCTGGCCACTGACCTTCGGGCTTGCCTGCTGCGCCATTGAAATGATGGGTACCGGTGCGTCCCACTATGACCTGGACCGGTTCGGCGTTATCTTCCGGACATCTCCACGGCAATCCGACGTGATGCTGGTGGCAGGCACGGTCACGAAGAAGATGGCCCCCCTTCTGCGGCGGCTGTATGATCAGATGCCCGAGCCCAAGTGGGTGATTGCCATGGGCTCCTGTGCCACTGCGGGTGGGCCTTATATCCGGTCTTATTCCGTTGTAAAAGGGGTGGACCAGGTGGTTCCTGTCGATGTGTACATTCCGGGCTGCCCGCCTAATCCGGCAGCGCTGATCTACGGTATCAACAAGCTTCAGGAAAAGATACGGTATGAAGCCAAAACCGGGAAGCAGGTGACGGCACGTGAGTGACGAAATCAAGGAGCCCTCAGGGGAACCCCCTGCACCTGCGGAGGGCGGAGCGGACGAAGCGGCGGCCAAGGAGGCCAAAGCCAAAGCAGCCGCGGAAGCCAGAGCGGCCCGGGCAGCCGCCCGGGAAGCGGCGAAGAAAGCCGAGGCGGGAGAAGAAGCGGCAGATGCGCCGCCCAAACCCCCGTCTCCGAAGCAGCCGGTGCTGGACGGATTCGTAGGCATTTTGAAGGAGGCGCTGGGCGAGGCTGCGGTACTGGAGGCTTTTATCAACGAAAGGGACGATCATCTTCCCTGTGTTGTGCTTGACCCCGCCGTAATGGAGGCGGCCGCCGCATTGCTCCATGACCACCCCGGCCTGCGGATGACGTATCTGCGTAATCTGGCAGGATCGGATTTGGAGACGCATCTGGAAGTGATCTATCATTTCTTGCGGATGGACGACATGCAGGAATTCGGTGTGAAGGTGAAGCTGGACAGGACGGCCCCTTCTGTGGCTTCCATCACTGGCATATGGGCAGGGGCGGACTGGCATGAGCGGGAAATCTTCGATTTATTGGGTGTGGATTTTCCGGGACATCCCAATCTGGTGCGCATTATGCTGCCGGATAACTGGGAAGGTCATCCGCTGCGCAAGGACTACGAACCGCTGGATCCGGAGGTGTGACACAAGTGGCATTGCGTACTGAAGAACTGCTCTTGAATGTAGGTCCCCAGCATCCTTCCACCCACGGAGTTTTCCGGGTGATCGTCAAGCTGGACGGCGAGGTGATTACCGAGGCGATTCCTGTCATGGGTTATCTCCACCGGGGCACCGAGAAGCTGGCGGAGAACCTGAATTATACGCAGATTATTCCCTATACGGACCGGCTGGATTATGTGTCGGCCATGACCAATAACTATGTGTTTGTAAACACCGTCGAGAAAATGATGGAGCTGGAGATTCCCGAAAAAGCCCAATTCCTGCGGCTGATTGTGATGGAGCTGCAGCGGATTGCCAGCCACCTGGTTTGGTGGGGTACATATTTGTTGGATATCGGAGCCATGAGCCCGTTTTTGTTCGCCTTCCGTGACCGGGAAACCATCATCGATTTGTTCAACGAGCTCAGCGGCGCCCGTCTCACCTATAACTACATGCGGGTGGGTGGTGTGAAGTGGGATGCTCCCGAGGGCTGGATTGAGAAGGTGCGGAATTTTGTCCGCTCCATGCCTGGGAAGCTGGAGGAGTACCATACACTGGTCAGCGGCAACGAGATTTTCCTGGCGCGGATTAAAGGTGTGGGGCGTTACGATGCGGAAACGGCCATCAATTACGGCTTGAGCGGTGCCAACCTGCGCTGTACCGGTGTGGATTATGATGTGCGCAAGAAGCAGCCCTATTGCATCTATGACCGCTTCCAATTCGATGTGCCGGTGCAGACGGGGGGCGACTGCTACGCCCGCTACCTGGTGCGGATGGAGGAGATTGTCCAATCCCTGCGGATTCTGGAGCAGGCGCTGGAGCAATTCCCCCATGAAGGCGAGACGATGGGCAAGGCTCCCCGGGTGCTTCGTGTGCCGGAAGGCGAGCTGTTCTCAAGCATCGAATCCCCGCGCGGGGAAATCGGCTGCTACATTATATCGAAGGGCAAGGATAAGCCGTACCGGCTGAAGTTCAAGCGGCCGTCCTTTGTGAATCTGCAGATTCTTCCCAAGCTGCTGGTCGGGGAAACCATGACCAACCTGATTACCATTCTGGGCGGAATTGATATTGTCGTCGGAGAGGTGGATGGCTGATGACGGATTTATTGACCCGAGAGCTGACGCTGGGCAGCTTCAGCCTGTTTCTCTTGGTGGCGGTTACCATGCTGCTTCTGGTATTGGGTTTCGTAACCTATGCTATCTTCTTCGAGCGTAAGGTCATCGGCTGGATGCAGCTGCGGCACGGGCCAACCCGGACGGGACCGATGGGGCTTCTCCAGACGGTGGCGGATGTGCTGAAGCTCCTCATTAAAGAGGATACCATCCCGGCCAAGGCGGACCGGCATCTGTTTATTCTGGCGCCGGCGATTGTGTTTGTGCCTTCCTTCGCCGTGCTGGCGGCAATTCCCTACACCAGCTGGGGGTACTTCTCCAGTCTCAATGTGGGGGTGCTGTATTATGCGGCGCTGTCCAGCATCTCTACCATTGGCATTGTGCTGGGGGGCTGGGCTTCTAACAATAAATACGCACTCTTGGGCGGCATGCGTTCCGCGGCTCAGATGATCAGCTACGAAATTCCCCTGGTGATGTCCATGACCGGCATTATTATGATGAGCGGCACCATGAACATCCGGGACATCGTGCTGCATCAGGGCTCCGGCTTCTGGAACTGGAACTTCCTGCCGCAGATTGTAGCCTTCGGCGTGTTCCTTATAGCAGCCGTTTCCGAGCTGAACCGGACCCCCTTCGACTTGCCGGAGGCGGAGTCGGAGCTGGTGGCCGGCTATCACGTGGAATACAGCGGCTTCCGGTTTGCGTTCTTCATGCTGGCCGAGTATGTATACATGTTCGCCATTGCGGCATTGACCACGGCTATGTTCCTGGGCGGCTGGTATGCGCCCTTCCCGTTCCTCGAGTTTATCCCGGGCATCGTCTGGTTCCTGCTGAAATTCGCGTCGGTGGTGTTCCTCTTGTTCTGGCTGCGGGCTACCATGCCCCGCGTCCGGATCGACCAACTGATGAGCTTCGGCTGGAAAGTGCTGCTGCCCTTGGCGTTGGCTAATATTTTTATTACGGCGCTGGTGATGGAGCTATTCAGATAAAATACCGGTCCCGGCCGGTCATTCGCAAAGCGAAAGGAGGCGTTCGCATGAAGGGAATTGTCAAGGGAATGGGCTTCACCTTCAAACAGATGCTGAAAAAGAAGGTCACATACGCCTACCCGGATGCACCGCTTAAGATGCCGGACCGCTTCCGGGGAATCCAGCACTTCGATCCGGAGAAATGCATCGTCTGCAACCAGTGCGCCCGGATCTGCCCCACGGAATGCATTACCCTGACGGGCAAGCCCAATCCTGACCCGGAGAAGAAGGGCAAGGTCATCGATACTTACGACATCAACTTCGAAATCTGCATTCTCTGCGATCTGTGCACGGAGGTATGTCCCACTGAGGCGATTGTGATGACCAACAACTTCGAGCTTGCGGCATTCAGCCGGGATGATCTGTTCAAGGACCGGGATTGGCTGGACAACAATAACAAGCTGGTCCGCCAGGACAATATCTCGCAGCTGCCTAAGGGCAAGGCCGGGGCGGCGAAGGAGTAAACGTACGGTGGTTGAGTTCGGGTGATGGTGTGACGCTCTCCTGGTGGGGGAACGGGCAGAGAAATTGTTTTGATTTCCCAAAGGATCATACATTCAAAGTGCGCATTGGTAAAATATGGGGTATACTGGATGTAATCATGGGCTTGTGCGTTGATGGGCAGTTTGGCTTAGGCAGCCGGCTGCTGCAAGTTAGATGTGGGACGCTGCTGCGTGTGATGTGGGCCGGCTGGGACGTTGGGTGCTGCACTCCCAAGGGGCTTACGGACGTGAGAGCCGTTATTTGGCGAAAAAAGGCTGGTTAGAATTTCTAACGGACATGAGAGCCGTTATTTAACCTAATTGAGCCGCAAGTTGGCCTGAAATGAGGAAATAACGGCTCTGTGGTCCGTTAGAAGTTCCAAGGCGGGGTTTAGCGCGAAATAACGGCCTCCTGGTCCGTAAGAAGTCCGCCCATTCCATACCGGCAGTCGCCCATGAATAGAAGCTGGTTCACACGCCCGCTCACGAAGTAGGCTTTCCTCACGGAAAGCCCGGCGGATGCTTACGAAGTTAGTTTTTGCTCACGCAAAAACGTAGCCTATGCTCACGAAGTAGGCTTTGCCTTACAGCAAAGCCCGGCGGATGCTTACGAAGTTAGTTTTTGCTCACGCAAAAACTCAGCCTATGCTCACGAAGTAGGCTTTGCCTTACAGCAAAGCCCTTAGGAGGTACTCGGCATGCTCGGTTCAATCTGGGACGGCCTGAAGGATTTGTTTTTGACTCCTGCCAATTTGATGTTTTTTGTGTTTGCCCTCCTGGCCATTGGCGGCGCGATCTTCGCTATGAGCCTGACCCGCGTAATCCATATGGTGGTTTCCCTGGCCGTGACCTTCCTTAGTCTGGCGGGACTGTATGTGCTCCTGAACGCGGAATTCGTGGCGTTTGTGCAGGTGCTGATTTATGCCGGCGCCATTTCGATTCTGATGATCTTCGGCATCATGATGACCAAACATGAAAGCGAGGAAACGGAGCTCAAGCGACCGCTGCATAACTGGCTCCTGGGCATCGGCATCGTCGCTTTTTTCGGCATCCTGTTTTATGCCATCCAGAATACCAGCTTCCCTGCTCCAACGGCCTTTGATCCCGGCGAAAACAATACGGAGGCCATCGGCATCCAACTGTTCAGTGCCCATGTGATTCCCTTCGAGCTGATGTCCGTGCTCCTCACAGTAGCATTCATCGGCGCCATTGTGCTGGCCAAACGGGAGGAGGAGTAGTATGAATGACCAAATCAGCTCGTATCTGATGCTGGCCGCCATTCTGTTCTGCATCGGCTTATACGGGGCTTTATCCAAAAAAAGCGCCATTATCGTGCTCTTGTCCGTGGAGCTTATGTTAAACGCCGTGAACCTGAATCTGGTGGCGTTCTCCAAGCTGGGGGTCAACCCCTCCATTACCGGACAGGTATTCTCGCTGTTTACAATAACCGTTGCGGCGGCGGAGGTTGCCATAGGGGTGGCCCTGCTCATTGCTTTGTACCGGAATAGAGGCACAACGGATGTGAATGAAATGGATATGCTCAAAAAATAAGTCTGTCCAATCGTGTAAGGAGATGCATCTAAGGGGGGTTCGTGTTGGAATTCTCACATCTGGCGTGGCTGGTTCCCGTATTTCCGCTGCTGGCCTTTCTCATTCTGATCGCCTTCGGCAAGCAGATGAAAAGCACTGGTACGATCGTCGGCACCTTCGGGGTGCTGCTGTCTCTTATTCTTTCGCTGCTTATCCTTTTCGAACGCCTGGGGGATGTGCGGGATTACCGGTGGGATGAGTTTGAATGGCTGAAAATCGGGGATGCCTCCGTTCGTTTCGGCTTTGAAGTTACCAACTTGAATGCGTTAATGCTTGTGGTGGTGACATTGGTCAGTGTATTGGTGCACCTGTATTCGACCAGCTACATGGCCAAGGACGAGCGCATTACCGTATTCTACAGCTATCTGTCGCTGTTTACCTTCTCCATGCTGAGCCTTGTTATTTCGCCTAATCTCCTGCAGCTGTATGTCTTTTGGGAGCTGGTAGGGGTGTGCTCGTTCCTGCTGATCGGCTTTTGGTACCAGAAGCCAGAGGCGCGGGCGGCGGCCAAAAAGGCCTTTATCGTCACACGGATCGGGGATGTGGGGCTGTTTATTGCGGTGCTGATGCTCTTCTGGCATGTGCCCGGCCATAGCCTGGATTTCCCGTCCATTCACAATGCGTTTCAAGGAACGCCGGATATCAGTCCCGGCATTATCACCTGTATCGGGATTCTGATCTTCGTGGGTGCGGCAGGTAAATCGGGCCAGTTCCCGCTGCATGTCTGGCTTCCTGATGCCATGGAAGGGCCAACCCCCATCTCCGCCCTGATTCACGCGGCAACCATGGTTGCGGCAGGGGTTTATCTGGTAGCCAGAACCTACGACATCTTCCTGGCTTCCGATACGGCATTGCTGGTAGTGCTGATTGTCGGCGCCTTTACCGCCATTTTTGCCGCTACCATCGGAATTGCCCAGAATGACATTAAGCGGATACTGGCGTACTCCACAGTCAGCCAGCTGGGTTATATGATGATGGCCATGGGACTGGGCACCTGGATGGCGTATACCGCCGGGATTTTCCACCTGTTTACCCATGCCTTCTTCAAAGCCCTGCTGTTCCTGGGAGCAGGCAGTGTAATCCATGCTGTACATACCCAAAATATTCACGAAATGGGCGGAGTGGGACGCCGTATGAAGGTGACCGCCTGGACCTTTGCCATTGGCGCGTTGGCCTTGTCCGGTATCGTTCCGTTGTCCGGCTTCTGGTCCAAGGATGCCATTCTGGCGGTGGCCTATCATGAGAACAAGCTGGTGTTTGCCGTAGGGCTGCTTGGCTCCTTCCTGACCGCCTTCTATATGGCTAGGCTGTTCATGCTGGTCTTCACCGGGAAAAGCCGGAGTGAAGGGGCGGCCCAAGCCCATGAATCCTCCGCTGCCATGACCGTGCCTCTGGCTGTTCTGGCGGTGCTGGCAGTAGTAGCCGGATTTGTATTTGTACCAGAGGCTAACTCCTGGCTGGGCGACTGGCTGACAGACGGCAAGGCGGGCACGGAAAGCCTCGAATGGACGGTCATGATTCTGTCTACGGCAGTTGCTTTGGCCGGTCTCGGATTAGGCTGGTGGATGTACCGTTCCGCAGGCGAGCGGACCCAGGCGGAGCCAACCGGTTTAGCCCGTGTCCTCAACCGCAAATATTACGTGGATGAGCTGTATCAGCTGGTTATCGTCACCCCCTTGCATAAGCTGGCCCAGCTGCTGCAGCTGGTGGATGATTTCATCATTGATGGAGCGATCCGGGCCGTTGCCGCCGGGGTTCGGGGTATCGGTTATGTGGGACGGCGGGTGCAGAACGGCCAGGTTCAAACCTACGGTCTGGTGACCCTGTTGTCCATTGTGGTGATAATCCTGGCTTTTGCGGGAAGGAGGTTCTTCCATGTTGGATGATCTGCCGATTCTAAGCATGATAGCCTTCTCGCCGCTATTGGGTGTATTGGCGCTTTTGTTTATTCCGAAGGAAAACGGCAAAGCCATAAGGCTCACAGCCATCATCGCCACCCTGATTCCGCTTGCGCTGGTCACCTGGCTATACGTGGATTTCAATACCTCCAGCGCCGGATACCAGTACGCCGAGCAGTATAGCTGGATCCATCTGCCGCTGCCCATCGGACCTGACCTGACACAGCAGATAAGCAGTCTGACTCTCCGCTTCGACTATATTGTGGCGGTGGACGGCATGTCTCTGCCGCTGGTATTCCTGACCGCACTGGTTGCGGCGATGGCGGCATTGGCCTCCAAGTTCATCAAAAAACGCTGGAAGCTCTACTATATCCTGTTCCTCGTGTTGGAAACGGGAATGTTCGGTGTGTTTATGGCCCAGGATCTGTTCCTGTTCTTCCTGTTCTTCGAAAGCACTCTCGTGCCCATGTTCTTCCTCATCGGCATCTGGGGCTTCATCCACAGGGAGAAGGCGGCCAACCGGTTCCTGCTGTATAACGGTGTCGGTTCAGCCATTATGCTCATTGCGTTCCTGATTCTGGTGGCGACAGCGGGTTTCGGGCAGAACGGCAGCGAGTTTTACTTCACCGGCCATCTGGGGGAAATCCAGAAGAATCTCTTTGGCTCCGGTGCCGATTCGTATGTGAATATGATTGCAGAGGGCAATCCCTTCAATTTAAAGGAAGCCTTGGAATGGACCATCCGGTTAAGTGACAGCTGGTCCTGGACCATCAGCGGCAGCCATGTGATGTTCCTGCTGATCCTCATCGCATTCGGCATCAAGCTTCCCATTTTCCCGTTCCATACCTGGATGCTGAAGGTCCATGCCGAAGCTCCGCCTTCCATTGTGATGATTCACTCAGGGATTCTGCTGAAAATGGGGGCGTACGGGCTGATCCGCTTCGGGGTGCTGTTGTTCCCGCAGGAGGCGAAGTCCTGGGCGCTGACGCTGGCTATACTGGGCGTAATCAATATTCTGTATGGAGCGGTGCTGGCCCTCCGGCAGGATGACTTCAAGCTGCTGCTAGCCTACTCCAGTATCAGCCACATGGGTGTGGTGATCCTGGGGATCGCCGCCTTTAATCTGACGGGATTGGAGGGGGCTCTGTTCCAAATGGTGTCCCACGGGCTGATCTCAGCGCTCCTGTTCCTGTTAGTGGGCAGCCTGTATGAGCGGACGGAGACCACCGACCTGCGGGAGCTGGGAGGGCTGGCGAAGTCTTTGCCGTTTATCTGCGGTATCCTGATGGTTGCCGGTATGGCCTCCCTGGGGCTTCCGGCCTTGTCCGGCTTCCCCGGCGAGCTAATGGCCTTCCTGGGATTGTTCGATTCCCTGCCTGCTGCCGCAATAGTAGGGGCCTTGGGAATTATCCTGGCGGCGGTATATGTGCTCCGCGGAGTGCTCGGCATCAGCTACGGCCCGGTGCGCCCGGTTTACAGCGGCCTGAAGGATGCCCGGCTGGTGGAGGCGATCCCGATGATCATCCTGGCGGCGTTTATCGTCCTGCTGGGGGTATATCCGGGAATCCTGACCCAGACCATGTACCAAACGGTAGCCGATTTCGATTCCTTCATACAAACCATCACGGCAAAGTAATAGCATATGCTTACGATGCCAGCTTTCACTGTTGTGAAAACTCTTAGGAGGTTAGATCAATGGGTCAATTAAGTGGACTTCGCGTCGGGGATTTAGCATATATGGCCCCGGAGCTGGCCTTGGTCATCTCCGCCATCCTCTTGTCGATTTTGGATTTGTTCATGCCTGCCAAGCAAAAACGGACACTTCTCGGCTGGCTCACGGTGGTGGCGCTGGCGGTTTCCGCAGCTCTGGTCATCCCGCGGCTCGGTACGGATGCTCCAATCTCCCTGCTCAATCAGAGCTACCGGCTGGATGACTTCGCGAATCTGATCAAGCTGGTGCTGCTGACAGGCACCGGACTTGTGGTATTCATGAGCCTGGGCAGTGTGGACAGAGAGGAGATCCTCCACGAGGGAGAATTCTATTATCTGTTCCTGCCCGCCGTCCTGGGCGGAATGATTATGGCCTCCTCGGCTGACCTCATCACCTTGTACGTCGGTCTGGAAACCTTGAGCATCACCACCTACATCATGGTCGGCATCCGCAAGAAGCATCACCTGGCTAACGAGGGTGCGTTTAAATACCTGATCCAGGGCGGAATTTCCTCAGCGGTGATCCTGTACGGCATGTCCTTCCTCTATGGCATGACAGGAACCACCAATCTGCTGGAAATCCGCACGGCGCTGGATTCGACGGCTGCAGCCGAAAGCTTCGGCCCCATCCTGTACTTGTCCTTCTTCCTGCTTCTGGCCGGCTTCGGCTTCAAGGTGGCGGCGGCCCCATTCCATACCTGGGCGCCGGATGCATACCAAGGGGCGGCTACGCCTGTGACCGCTTTTCTGGCGGTGGTGTCCAAGGCGGCGGCGTTTGCCGTTACGTTCCGGGTTTTGATCTACGTCTACTACGATCTCCTGGCCGGAAGCACGGATATGCCATTGGGCCATGACGCCTTCCTGGCCGTCTCCGGCCTTGCGGCTGCTGCCATGATTATCGGTAATACCATGGCGTTGCGCCAGGCGGATCTGAAGCGGCTGATGGCCTATTCCGGGATAGCCAACGCAGGTTACCTGTTGGTGCCTATCGCCACAGGCTACTCCATGGTGCATCACAGCACCTTCGAAGAGCTGCTGTTTTATCTGATTGCCTACCTGTTCATGAACATCGGCGCCTTCGCCATGATTATGCTGGTGGAACGGTCCAGCGGCGGAACAGCCCTGAAGGGGCTGGCCGGATTGTACTACCGGGCACCGTGGTCGGCGGCGGCAATGGTCCTGATCATTCTCTCCCTGGCCGGAATTCCGGTTACAGGCGGGTTCTTCGGCAAAATCTTCATTATGTTCGGCGCCGTAGCCAATCATCAATATTGGCTGGCAGCTGTGATGATTCTTACCAGTGTGATTTCCTTCTATTATTATTTCGGGCTGGTCAGACAGATGTTCATGCGCCGGGACGAGGAGGAAACCGTCCTGCGTCCGGCTGCGCCGTTGGTTATTACCCTCTGGCTATGTGCCGCAGCGGGAGTGCTGATGGGCTTCTTCCCCCACCTGCTGATAGAGGGAATCAGCCAGATTTTCTCCTTTACCACCGATTTCTGGTCCGCATAAAAGAGTGGCTGCTGCAAGCTGATGAATGCCGGTTTCCCGTCAACAGGGGGACCGGCTTTTGCTGTTTTGGGCGTGGCGGAGGACCCTTGATTCAGGCCGTGAAGTCCCTGAATGTCCAATGCTCTCTGCCAGCAAAATGGATGCGCTTCCACAATAAGAAATTTCCCCCATACGCCCCACAACGAACAGATGTGATGTATAATGTGGCTTTGGAGTGTTTTTTAATAGAGGGTTCCGCCATGCATCATGCATAGCGTAGAAAGCCGGAACCCGGGAGGATCTGGAAATGAAGATGGAGCGATCCATTGGATATAGATATATAATCATGCTCTTGGGGCTGGCGTTGTTTATATGCGCCGGCATTACGGACGGCTCCTCTGTCCGGAGCACCGGAGAGCAGCCGGGTAAATCCGCAGAGGTTCCCGCCGAATGGATCATTCAATGGCGCCAGGAGCCGCCGGAGGCATTCCTGGCGGAGAGCCGGATCGTCCGGCAATATCCGGCCTCCCACGTCACTGTAGCCCTGCCGCAGCCTGAGCTGGGGGAAGAGGAATGGCTTGCCCATTGGAAGGGGAGCCCGCTGGTAGAGTCCATTTCACCTAACCAGAAGGTGAAGGTGGCGCGTACGCCCAATGACCCGCTGCTGCCCAACCAGCATTATCTGAAGCAGATTCGTGCGGAGGAGGCCTGGGACGTGGTCACCGGCTCGGATCTGGTGATTGCGGTGGTAGACACCGGAGTGGACCTGACCCATCCCGACTTGAAGGACAAGCTGGTGCCGGGCATCAATCTCATTGAAAACGGTACATATCCCGATGACGATAACGGGCACGGCACCAATGTGGCCGGGGTAATCGCCGCTGCAGCCGACAATGATAAAGGCACGGCAGGCTTGCTGTGGAATGCGCGGATAATGCCCATCAAGGCATTGGAGGCTGACGGCAACGGGGATGAGGATAAGCTTGGGGAGGGCATCCGCTATGCCATTCATAACGGAGCCCGTATTGTTGTCCTGTCCTTGGGGCTGAACAAACAGTCCGCCTATATGGAGCAGGTTGTGGCGGAAGCCGAGCTTGCCGGTGTGCTGCTGGTCGCCGCCTCCGGCAATGAGGGGGATGCGGTGAAGTACCCTGCTGCGTACGATACGGTTCTGGCCGTGGGCGGAGTCGGGGCCGACAATATGCGGGACCCGTTGTCCAACTATGGGCCGGAGCTGGATATTGTGGCCCCGTGGGTGGTGTTCACTACCGTCCGGGGAGGCGCTTACGAATACCGGGACGGTACCTCTATGGCTGCCCCCCAGGCAGCCGCCGCCGCAGCTTTGGCGTGGGCCACCCACCCGTCCTTAAGCCCCGTGGAGCTGCGCAATCTGATGAAGCAGACCGCCCAGGATATCGGACCTGCCGGCTGGGACCAGGAGACGGGCTACGGGCTTCTGCGGGTAGACAGAGCCGTGCGGGAGGAACTGAAGCGCGACATCTATGAGCCGAACAATCGTCAGAATGCGGCCAAGCCTATTTCCTCCAACAAAAGCATTACTGCTTATCTGGAGCCGGGGGACGAGGATTGGTTCTATTGGGAGGCCCCTTATGACGGCTACGCGCAGTACAAGCTGACCGGGGCAGCGGTGGACATGACGGTTGCCCATGTGACCGAAGGCGGCACAGAGGAAGCCGAGCTGCCGAATCCCACCGGAAATCCCATACCCGTCAAAAAGGGCAGGCATTACGTCCGCATTACGGGCACTGGTTCCTCCGCTTACTCCTTTAAGGTGAACTTCCGGATTTACGAGGATCCGTTTGAGGATAATGACCGTCAGTATAAAGCTTACATGCTTCCGTCGCGGAGCCAGCTTTTGGTAGGCACCTTCAGCCATAACCAGGACCAGGACTGGTTTAGCCTCCCTGTGGATCAGCCGGGGACCCTGCGGCTCAAGGTTACACCGGATACGTCGCGGATGGACCCTGTGCTGACTTTCCTGAAGAAGGGCGGCAAGGAGCTGGTTATTGACCATAATGGGGATGGCGAGCTGGAATCCTATCAGGCGGAGGTCACGCCGGGGCTCTATTATATCCGGGTATCCAATTTGGCAAGCTATACGTATCCTATCGTGGGTGAATATATCCTGGATATCCATCTGGCCACCACCTATGAAGACCCCTACGAGCCCAACAACAAATCCTATCAGGCCACTACCCTGGTGCCGGATGAAAATTACCTGGGTGTCATTGATCCGGATACGGATGTGGATTGGTACAGGTTCAAGCTGGAGGGGGAAAGCAATATCCATCTGGAATTTAACCTGTTTCCGGATTCCGACGCAGTGAACCTTCAGCTGCTGGACGGCACTCTGAAGGAGATTGAGATGCCGGTTTCTCCGGTAGACAAAAACAGCTGGGGCTCCAACCTGACCCTGCCTGCAGGCACTTACTATATCAAGGCGTTCTCTACAGCGGGAGTCCGCCAGCAGCTGTACAGCCTGGAGCTGCATGTAGACCGGCTGGTAGAGGGTTTTGCCGATATTTACGGGCATTGGGCGGAGCCGGTGTTGAGCAGTCTGGTCCGCAAGGGTTATATCAATGGCTACGGTGGAGGCAATCTGTATCCGGACCGTCCGATTACCAGAGCGGAGGCAGCAGCTATGCTGGACCGAGCGCTGCGTCTGCAGGACGGCATCGCTCCCGGGTTCGGGGATCTGCCGCAGGAGCATTGGGCGTATCCGGCGGTTGCCCGGCTTTATAAGGCAGGTATTGTGCGTGGGGTAACGGCCACCTCCTTTGCTCCGGACCGGAGCATTACGCGCATGGAAATGTTGAATATGCTGGCCAGTGCCACCGGCAAACGGGGGGCTTCCGGATTTGGGCCGCCGTTTCCGGATGTGAATGAATCCTATTGGGGGGCGTCGGTACTCCGCCAAATGAAGGATGAGGGCTGGGCGGAGGGATATCCGGACGGCACCTTCCGGCCGGAGCGCTCAGCAACCCGCGCGGAATGGATGCATCTGGCTGCACGAATGCTGAAGCTGTAAGGGGGATAAAGGGATGGAGAATGACGCGTTTTTTACCGGCCTGGGTATTACAGGGATGACCTATATTGTGGTGGTCCTGATCTGTATTGCGTTTTCCTGGTGGGGCCTTCAGCAGCTCCGCCTGGATGTTTTTTTGAAGAATCCCAAAAGCACCCCCGCCAAGATCCTGCTGATTTTTCTGTCCGTTGCCCTGGGTTATCAGGTAGCCAGCTTTCTGATTGCTTATTTTGAATGGACCGGGATGATGAAGGGGCTGTTTTAAGCCTATCGGCTTCCGGTTTTGGCGGATTTTATAAGGGCTGTATGCAATCTGACAGCATAAACATACGCGGGGAGCGATTAAAGCTGCAGTTTGCCGGGTAGATTCGAGTATAGCGTTTATTAAAGCGTTTATAAAAGGCAGGCTTCCGGGTAAAAGAACCTGCAACCGAATAACATCCGCACAATTTGTCAACAATGGGAGTAAGAAATATTGCGTGATTCATGTCCGCCCTACGGCTTCAAAATGAAAGGCGGCTGCGAATGCTGTGGATAGTGTGCATGGAATGAAAGACGAATCTGTTACGCGGAGGTTAGCCATATGAGCCATATCATCGTCCGCGGCGGCAAGCGACTGGCGGGAAGCGTCCGCATTGGGGGCGCCAAAAACGCTGTGCTGCCCGTTATTGCAGCTTCTTTATTGGCTTCGGAGGGCGAAAGCGTCATTCATGACGTGCCATATCTGGAGGATGTAAAGGTGATGCACCGGCTTTTGGCCACGTTGGGGGCGAAAGCGGAATATTATAATGAAACAACACGCATCAATGCGGAACATATTACCTCTTTGGAGGCATCCTACGAGCTGGTGCGAAAGATGCGAGCATCGTTTCTGGTGATGGGGCCGCTGCTCTCCCGGTTCGGAGAATGCCGTGTATCCTTGCCAGGAGGCTGCGCCATCGGCACCAGGCCCATTGACCAGCATCTCAAGGGATTCGAGGCTATGGGTGCCCGCATCGAGGTAGGCCAGGGATATATTGAGGCCAGAATCAAGGGAAGGCTCAAGGGTGCCAAGATTTATCTGGATGTAGCCAGTGTAGGTGCAACGGAGAATATTATGATGGCCGCGGCTTTGGCCTCGGGCACTTCTCTGATTGAGAATGCTGCCAAGGAGCCGGAGATTGTGGATCTGGCCAATTACATAAATGCAATGGGCGGCAAGGTCCGCGGTGCCGGGACCGGAGTGATCCGCATTGAAGGGGTTGAACGCCTTCACGGCGCTGTACATACGGTGATTCCCGACCGGATTGAAGCGGGCACCTATATGGTCGCAGCTGCCATTACCCAAGGGGCCATTCGAATTGAGGGGGCTATTTACGATCATATGATGCCCATTGTCAGCAAGCTCCAGGAGATGGGCGCGGAAATCCGCGAACTGGAGAATGGGCTCTCTGTATACGCAGACCGCAGACTGACCGCCGTTGATGTGAAAACTCTGCCATACCCCGGATTTCCTACGGACATGCAGGCGCAGATGATGGCGCTGCTGGCTGTTTCGGAAGGGACCTCGGTCATTACGGAAACCGTCTTCGAAAACCGCTTCATGCATGTGGAGGAGCTGTCCCGCATGAAGGCCCATATTAATGTGGAAGGGCGCGCCGCTGTTATCAACGGCCTGCACCGACTGGCGCCGGCTAAGGTATGCGCCACCGACCTGCGGGCGGGAGCGGCTTTAATACTGGCGGGTCTTGTCGCCGACGGAGAAACCGAAATTACAGGCCTGCACCATATCGACAGAGGGTATGTGGATATGGAGGGCCGCCTGGCCGCCATGGGCGCCGATATCCGCCGGGTGGACCCGGAAGCGGAACGGGAGCGTACGGAGGAGCGTCAGGACGTGGGTATCTTCGCCATCTCGCCTACCTGGGCGTAGAACATACGTTAAAAGGAGCATGTCCGGCAGCATAAAGCTGCACGGGGCATGCTCTTTTTTTGCAGCTGGAGGCCAGTACGTGTTTGCAAATACGGCCTAACACGCCCTAGCAAACGGAACAACCAAGGGGTTCTATCAAAAGGAGCGGGCTCATAGGATAGATAACAACCTATTCATCCTACTACATGGGAGCTGCGAGAGAAATGAGCCCGTCTATTTTTGCCGCAGTTCTCCTTGGAACCAAAGGAGCCCGCTATGAATCTCACGAACCACATCAAGAGACATGTCCCTCTCTGGATGGCCGCAAGTCTTGCAGGGGCATTCCTGCTGACGCTTACCATCCATGCATTAGTGCCGGATTCCCCCAAGAGCCAGACTGCCCCGCCGGAGAACGGGCAGCCTGCAGCCGCTGTTCTGGCCAACACCCAGTCCATTGAAGCTTCGCTGCCGCTGGTGCCGGTGTATCTTTCCCGGGAGAAAAGAATCGATAAAGTCCCCATAGAGGCCTATGTACGCGGGGTAATTGCCGCGGAAATGCCGGTGGATTTTGAGTTGGAGGCGTTGAAGGCCCAGGCACTGGCCGCCCGGACCTACATTGTCCGGCGCCTGCAGGACAATGACACCAGCCAGGTTCCCCTTCAAGGTGCCGTCGTTACGGATACGGTGGCCCATCAGGCTTATTTGACCCAGGAGCAGTTGAACGGCAAGTGGAGCGGATCTGCCGCCACGGCCAATTGGGAGAAGCTGAACCGTGCCGTGCTGGAAACGGAGGGCCGGGTTATCCTCTATGACGGGAAGCCGATCAATGCAGTCTTCTTTTCTACCAGCAACGGCTATACCGAAAACTCCGAAGACTATTGGGGAGACAAGGTTCCTTATCTGCGGAGCGTGCCCTCTCCCTGGGATGCCAAGCTATCACCCCGTTTCAAGGAAACCGTGAGTGTAAGCTACAAGGATTTTCTGAAAAAGCTGGGCTTAAGCGGTATGGTAACGGCATCGGCCGGTGTCACCGGCAGCAAGGTGATCTCCACTACGGAAGGGCACCGCATCGGAAAAATCAGCATCGGCGGCAAGTCCTTCACCGGACGTGAGGTCCGGGAGAAGCTGGGCCTCAATTCCTCCCAATTTGAATGGAAGCTATCGGGCGGTGAAGTGAAGATTACCACCTACGGCTACGGACACGGGGTGGGCATGAGCCAGTGGGGCGCCAACGGCATGGCCAAGGAAGGCAAAAGCGCAGAAGAGATTATCCGTTATTACTATAAAGGTGTGAGTATCAGCAGTGCAGGTTATCCCAAAAGCTAGACCGTAACAGTCCTACTAAAATCTAAAACAAAAAATCTATCACCTCGCGTATAAACCGATTCTATCTGGCAACACTGGTTGATGAGGTGATATAAACATGGATAATCAAAAGAAGAACGAGCAAGAAGCCAAAGGAACCCGCGAATCCCAAGAGGCAGTTCCTGCGGAGGCAACCGCATTTTCCTGGAGAAGACTGTTTAGCAAGAAGTGGGTATTCCCCGCCGTGTACATGGCAGCAGCCGCCCTTATTCTAACCTTGGTATGGGTCTATCAGGGCAGCGGCGGCTCAGTGAAGGATGCTGGAGGTAAACAATCGGTTACCGAAACCGTGATGAACCCCGGCCAGGAAGCCGTTCCGGTGGCCGCACCTGTGGAAACTATGCAGTGGCCGGTGAAGGACCGCGGCGAAGTAGAGCAGATCATGTCCTTCTATGAGGAAAAGGCTGCCGACAACATCAAGCAAGCTGCTCTGGTGGAATACGGCGACACCTTCACCCCGCATCTGGGTATGGATCTGGCCCGTCAGGATGACAAGGAATTTGAGGTGCTGGCTGCATTAAGCGGCAAGGTTTCCCTGGTGGAAAAAAATCCGCTGGTGGGCTATCAGGTGGAAATCACCCACCCGAACGGTCTGGTCACCGTGTACCAAAGCTTGGCCAGCGTCAATGTGCAAAAGGGCGTAGACGTGAAAAAGGGCGATGTCATCGCCAAAGCAGGCCGTAATGAGCTGGAGAAGGATCACGGCACCCATCTTCACTTTGAGGTCCGCCAAGGCGCCAGCGGTGCATCCGTGAATCCGGAGCAGTTTCTGAATCCGGCTGGCGCTACAGCCAGCACAGGCACAACCGGAAATACAACAACTGGAACCACAACAACTGGAACCACAACAACCGGCACTGCAGATGCAGCCGCCAAAACCGGCGCTGCCGGAGCTTCGGTCCAAACCGGTGGCACAGAAGGACAGGCAACCGGAGCCAGCACCCAAACCTCCGATGCAGCAACCAAGAAGTAAACGGGCCTAAAGCCAACTGCATAGACGAAAGGCAGGGGATTTCCCCTGCTTTTTCATGTTCCGCCCTGCTTTTTGTGGGGTTTGGCTCAAGTTGCGCAGGAAACAACGCATATATGGACTCCCTCCTCATATAATGTACCAAACTATCTCGAGCACAGGAGGCGAGGGGCGTGCACGATTACATCAAGGAGAGGACCATCAAGATCGGCCGGAGCATTGTGGAATCCCGCAGTACCGTCCGCACCATAGCGAAGGAATTCGGTGTGTCCAAAAGTACGGTCCATAAGGATTTGACAGAGCGGCTTCCGGAGATTAATCCTGAGCTGGCCAATCAGGTGAAGACGATTCTGGACTACCACAAGTCCATCCGGCATCTGAGGGGCGGCGAAGCCACCAAGGTCAAATACAAGAAGACCCGGCATACCCGGACTCCGGAGCAGCTGGTATCGGCTAAATCTTAGGGCATACCGCAAGCATAAGCTGATCGCCCCCTCCCCACCCGACAAAACTTTTCCTCTAATGAAAAAGGATATTCCGTTTTGATGTCGAAATATATCCCTAGCCTGTTTACATTTGAAGCACCGGTCTTTTTTGTGGGGACGGACGGTTGGTTTAGGAGGATACGTGTAACATGTTCAGCAAGGATATTGGAATTGACCTTGGGACGGCGAATGTCCTGATTCATGTTAAGGGGCGCGGCGTGGTTCTCGACGAGCCTTCGGTAGTGGCCATTGAAAGCGATACGAAGAATGTCCTGGCCGTTGGCGAAGACGCGAGGAAGATGGTAGGCCGCACACCCGGCAACATTGTGGCTATTCGCCCTCTCAAGGATGGCGTAATTGCAGACTTTGAGATCACAGAGAAGATGCTCAAGCATTTTATAGCAAGAATCGGCGGCAAGCAGTGGTACAGCCACCCGCGGATTCTTATTTGTGCACCGACGAATATTACATCCGTGGAGCAGAAGGCCATCCGCGAAGCGGCTGAACGCAGCGGGGCCAGAGAAGTGTATATGGAAGAGGAACCGAAGGCTGCGGCAATTGGCGCCGGGATGGATATTTTCCAGCCTTACGGCAATATGGTCGTGGACATTGGCGGAGGAACTACGGATGTTGCCGTGCTTTCCATGGGCGACATTGTAACCTCCTCTTCTATTAAGATCGCAGGGGACAAGTTCGATAACGCGATCATGAAGTACATCAAGAACAAGTATAAGCTGCTTATCGGAGAACGCACCTCAGAGGATATCAAGGTGCGCATTGCCACGGTGTTCGGCGATGACCGCTATGAAGAGATGGATATCCGGGGACGGGATATGGTAACCGGACTTCCGCTGACCATCACCATCAACTCCAATGAAATCCGCGAAGCCCTCTGGGAGCCGGTGTCCGCCATTGTGACCTCGGCCAAGTCGGTGCTGGAGCGCACTCCTCCGGAGCTGTCGGCGGATATTATCGACCGCGGGGTTATTCTCACCGGCGGCGGCGCTTTGCTTCACGGATTGGACATGCTTCTGGCTGAAGAGCTTAAGGTTCCCGTGCTGGTGGCAGAGGATCCGATGCACTGTGTGGTTAAGGGGACCGGCATTATGCTGGACAACCTGGACAAGGTTATTAAAAGAAAGTATTGATCTGCCGATATATATGTCTAGTATGAGTGATCGGGAGGGATAGTCCGTCATGTTAAGAGGCATGTATACTGCGGTGGCCGGCATGATTACCCAGCAGCGCAAGCATGATACCATTACCAATAATATTTCCAATATCAATACACCCGGCTTTAAGCAGGGCAGTGCGGTATCCCGGTCTTTTCCCGAGGTGCTGATCTCTGCCATGGATCCCGGGACAAGCCAACCCGTGAAACGTCTCGGTCTGATCAATACCGGTGTGTTGGCGGAGGAGGATCTGTCCATCTATCTGCAGGGCGACCTGCAGGAGACGGGAAATTCCCTGGATGTGGCGTTGGTGTCCAACATCCTCCGGGATGTGAACGGCGCGAATCTGCCTCCCTTTGACAAGTCCGGCAAGTACGTATCTCCCGAAGGGGAGAAAACCTTCCAGCCCCAGGCGTTCCTGACGGTGGAGAATGAAGCCGGCGAACGCCGCTATTCCCGCAACGGGAAGCTGACGGTGAATGAGAATGCCCAGCTGATCACCCCGGAGGGTTACCGTGTGCTGGGTCTGGACGGCCAGCCAATTACCCTGCAGGATGCCAATGGCCAGCCCATCGGCAATGTGAAGATTCTCGCCAACGGCCAGCTGCTGGATGCGGTGAACGGCCTGCCGCTGACGGATAATGCCGGTGCTGCCAAATCGCTTCTGATATCCCGGGTGGAGAATCCCAACCGGATGATCCGGGAGGGCAACGGTGTATACCGGGTGAATGAGGAAGACGAGGATGGCGTGACCCAAGCGGTGATGGACGAGCAGGTGCAGCTCCATCAAGGTTATCTGGAGCGCTCCAATGTAGATCCTACCCAATCCGTTGTGGATATGATGGCTGCAGCGCGGGCATATGAATCCAACCAGAAGATGGTCCAGTTTTACGATAAAAGCCTGGAGAAGGCGGTTAATGAGGTTGGCCGCGTCTGATAGGGCCGGAGGGGAGGACCGAACATGAATCACTCTATGATTAATGCCATGGTATCCATGAACGGCATGCAGCAGAAGCTGGATATTCTGGCTAACAATATGGCGAACCTGAATACGACGGGGTTTAAGCGCAAGGAAGCCACCTTCGAGGACATCCTGAACAATGTCAAGGAGCAGCCTCAGAGCTTCCGCAAGGAAGGGCGTCTGACTCCTCTTGGGTTCAATCAGGGCTGGGGCGCTAAGCTGTCCCAGGTGTCCACCAACTTCCAACAGGGCACCTTGAAGGATACGGGAGTCCCCACCGATTTAGGCATTGAGGGTGACGGCCTGTTTAGAGTCCGGGTACCTGATGGTGATCCGGCTCAGCCAGCCAATATTTTGTACACCCGCGACGGCAGTTTCCAGCTGACCAGGCTGGACGATACCCAAGCCGCAGCGGCGGGAATGACGGCTACGGAAAACCTCTATTTGGCGAATCAGGAGGGGCATCTGCTTCTGGACCAGAATGACAACCCCATTGCGATTCCCGAAGGGGACAAGATTAGAGTGGATGCTGACGGCACCGTATGGTCATACAGCGGCTCCAACCCGGAGGAGAATGCGGTAGAGCAGGGCAGAATCGGGCTGGTACGGGTTCTCCGTCCGCAGTTCCTGCAGCAGGTAGGGGATAATCTCTTTACAGTACCGGAGGGTATCGCTGCCAATCCCCAGGAGCTGGCTGCCATCGTGCGGCCTATCGCCCAGGAAACGGGTCTGGATAAGCCGATCAGTGTCAAGCAAGGTTTCCTGGAGCAGTCTAATGTTAATTTGGCAGATGAGATGACCGAGTTGATGATGGTGCAGCGTGCCTTCCAGTTGGGCTCCCGGGCATTAACATCGGCAGATACGATGATGAGTCTGGCCAATAATCTGCGCGGCTGAACCAAGCAGCAGGCTTTTATGAAGGTCAAGGCTGCATGAAACAAACAGGAGGAAGTGGCGCTCCAGTGGCAATGGATAAGAAAGCAGCAACCCCGCAGTCCAAGCCTGTCAAAAAGAAGGGAAGCTCCTTCGGGCGGGGATGGCGGCGGTACGGGTGGCCGATTCTCCGGCATGCCATTGTTCCGCTGGTGTGTGTGCTGGCTCTTTTTGCCGGCATGTCGGCCGGATACGTGGTGCTGGGGGACAAGCCATTTTCCGATGTGTTGGAATGGAATACGTGGAAGCATATGTTTGATCTCATATTTGCAGAAACCTAGGGTGTGTTTTCTGACCCTGGCGTTCTGGTACAAACTCCCTTCGGGGAGTTTTATTTTTTCCTGCGGGACGGTATAATGTTAGGGATGTGGAACTTTGTGGAGGAGCGGATAAAAATGAATCTTCCCAATGCACTTTCGGTCCTCCGTCTGGCGATGATTCCGCTGTATGCGGCCGTTTTTTGGCAGGGCCACATAAGGCTGGCCTTTCTAATCCTGCTGGCAGCCGGGCTGACCGATGTGCTGGACGGCTATATTGCCAGGTCGCGTGGGCTGGTTACGGGATTGGGTACTGTATTGGACCCGCTGGCCGATAAATTAATGATGATTACCGTCATGCTTTCTTTGGTGCTGTCCAAGATGATCCCCTGGGCGGCGGCTGTGGTCTTTTTCGTACGGGATGTGGGTATGATTGTCGGCGGCATGTATTTCCATTTCACCGGGAAAAAGCCTGTCCCTGCCAACGGGCTGGGCAAGCTGACCACCGTCCTGCTCTATGCGGCTGTGCTGGCAATCATATTTGACTGGCCGTACGCCGTGTGGTATTTATGGGGAGTATTGGTGTTTGCCTTTTTTACGACGATTATGTATGTATACTCCATCCGCGGTTCGGGGCGTTTGCCCCAGGTAAAAGGAAAAAGAGCACATTTCTAGACCCATATTGGACAAGGCCTATAAATATGCTCTCTTATATGAACCCCTCAAACCTGCAGAGAATGAAGGGACATTCCTAGTGTAAGTCGTTTCAATTGAATTTATGCACATTCGCGTACGTTGTGGGATATCAGTTGAGGAGGATTTTATCATGATGGATATTAAGGAAATACAGAAGATTATCCCTCACCGCCATCCGTTTCTGCTCATCGACCGGATTCTGGAGGTAGACGAGGGCAAAAGTGCTGTGGGCTTGAAGAACGTCTCCATGAATGAGCCGTTTTTCGCCGGACATTTTCCCGAGTTCCCGGTTATGCCGGGGGTTCTGATTGTGGAGGCGCTGGCTCAGGTGGGCGCTGTGGCTATTCTGAAATGTCCGCAGTACCAAGGCAAGTTGGCCATGTTCGCCGGTATCGACGAATTCCGGTTCCGCGGCCAGGTTTATCCGGGGGATGTCCTGCGGCTTGAGGTTCAAATTACCCGGATGAAGGGTATTGTAGGCAAAGGACATGCTGTTGCCAGTGTGGAAGGCAAGGTCGTGGCCGAAGGCGGAATTATGTTCGCCATTACCGATCCGGGCAAGGGCGGCTGACAACATCGTCTTTTTATTTCATACATAATAAACATAGATTCGAGGAGGAGATGGACATGGCACTGGATTCAAAGGTTGAACAGCAGTATCGGGCATGGCTGAATGACGCAGGCATCGACGGAGCGACAAAAGCGGAGCTTCTTTCATTGGAAGGCAATGATAAGGAGATTGAGGACCGTTTTTACCGTGACCTGGAATTTGGAACTGGCGGCTTACGCGGTGTGATCGGCGCCGGTACCAACCGGATGAATGCTTATACCGTGGGACGGGCTACGCAAGGCTTGGCCCAGTTCCTGCTTAACGAATTGCCGGAGCCCCGCTCCGTAGCGATTGCTTATGATTCCCGGAACCAATCTCCGGAGTTCGCTCTGGAGGCCGCTCTGGTTCTGGCCGGCAACGGCATTACCGCTTATGTATTCGAATCCCTGCGGACTACGCCGGAGCTGAGCTTTGCTGTCCGCCATCTGAAGGCTTCCGCGGGTATTGTCATTACCGCCAGCCACAATCCGCCGGAATACAACGGTTATAAGGTGTATGGACCGGACGGAGGCCAACTGGTTCCCCATATGGCTGATCTGGTAATCGGCGAAATCCGCGACCTCTCCTTCAACCAGATCAAACGTTTGGACCGGGCTGCGGCCGAATCCCAGAATCTGCTCCACTGGATCGGCAAGGAAGTGGACGACGCTTACCTGCAGGTGGTTACCGCCGTCAGCCAGCGTCCTGAGGTTGTGAAGGCCATGAGCGACAAGCTGCACATTGTCTACACACCGCTTCATGGAACCGGAAACCTGCCGGTACGCGCCGCTTTGGCTGCTGTCGGCTTTGAGCATGTTCATGTGGTGAAGGAGCAGGAGCTGCCGGATTCCCAATTCAGCACTGTCAAATCCCCCAATCCGGAGGAGCGGGACGCCTTCAAGCTGGCTTTGGAGCTGGCTGCCCGGGTGGATGCGGATTTGATCATCGGTACCGATCCGGACTGTGACCGGATGGGAGCGGTGGTGAAGGACTCCAATGGCGAATACTTCATCATGACAGGCAACCAGTCCGGTGCGATTATGGTGGATTATCTGCTCAGCAGCCTGAAGGAAAAGGGGCAGCTGCCTGCCGACGGTGTTGTGGTAAAGACCATCGTGACCAGTGAGATGGGTGCCGTGATCGCCCAATCCTATGGTGCAGAAGTGATGAACACCCTGACCGGCTTCAAGTATATCGGGGAAAAAATGACCCAATTCGACCAAGAGGGCGGTCATACCTTCCTCTTCGGCTATGAGGAAAGCTACGGCTATTTGGCCGGCAACTATGCCCGTGACAAGGACGCTGTAGTGGCTTCCATGCTGATTGCCGAAGCTTGCGCGTATTATAAGTCCAAAGGCTTGAGCCTGTATGATGTGCTGTTGAAGCTGTATGCAGAGCACGGTTATTTCCTGGAGAAGCTGGAGTCCAGAACCATGAAGGGCAAGGACGGCGTAGCGCAAATTCAGGGCATTATGAGCGACTGGCGCACCAACCCGCCTGCGGAGATCAACGGGCGGAAGGTTATCCAGGTGCTTGATTATTCGTTGGGCCTGGACGGGCTCCCGAAGGAAAATGTGCTGAAGTATGTGCTGGACGATCAATCCTGGTTCTGCCTGCGCCCCTCCGGCACCGAGCCGAAGATCAAGGTGTATTTCGCCGTATGCGGCGAAAGTGTAGAAAACTCCAAGAACCTGCTCGAGGGTCTTGTCCAATCTGTTATGAAGCGTGTTGATTAGGCCTGTATAAATATGAAACGGGAAGGAATGGCTGTTCCGCCATTCCTTCTCTTCCATGCCGGCTCCCAGGGAGCGGCGGATAAGAGAAAGGATTGGTGGACCGTTTGATGCAGTGGTACCGACGGGCAAATCATATGTGGCAAAAAAGCTTGTGGTGGCTGGTAATCGCCTGCCTCCTCCTGTCCCTTCCGGTGGCGGTAGACCGATACCGCACCGAAAGCACCTCCAAAAAAGTGGAGTTTGTTTTTGATTACCGCGACTTGCTGGAAATCTCCGACACCAAGCCGAATCCGGCCCAATTTGTGGACGAGCAGCTCAAAAAGATGAAACAGGCCGGCATCACCAGTATGGCGGTGTACGAAAGCACGCTGAATGAGCTGCGTCTCTCCCGGCGTATAGAGCTGTACAACTCCCATGAAGCGATGGCGTTGACACAGACTCCTGTTTCAGGAAACGAAAACTTCGCTTATGTGCTGCTGACGGATGCTTCCTCCCGGGCAACGGTGCAGGAAATGATTGAGCAGACCTTCAAGCGGCTGGGCGTAAATATACATACCTGGTCCTATAAGAATACTCCGGGCCTCGTGCTGGAGCTTCCTCTGGATGACGCCGCCATGAAGCCGCTGTCCCCCGATCCCCTTACCCTGCGAAGCCTGAAGGATAAGGGCTTCCAGATTGTAGCGCGGGTGGGCAACCGGAATGCGGCATTCTCCGCAGAGGCTCTTGAAGCTACCCTGGCCATGCTGAAGGAGTTTGGGGTGACCTCCATTCTTGTGGATGGTGACTCTGTGCCGGGTTATTCGGCCGACCTGAAGAAGACACAAACCCAATTAAAGGCGGTTGCCGGGCTGTTGAACAAGTATGATATGGCTCTGGCCGCCATTGAATTGCAAAAATCGCCCCAAAAAGGCTTTACCACATTGGCCCGGCTGACGGACTATAATGTAATCCGGCTGCATTCCTTCACGGAAAATGATGCCGCGAAGCTGGCTGAGAATATTACCACCGAAGAGCTGGAAGGCCGGATTGACGGTGTTACGGACCGGTTAGTGCTGGCTGTGAAGGACCGGAACATTCGCTTGGTATTCTTGAATGCCCGGGCAGGCAAAAATCTGGACCGGGGCTTGATGACCGATCCGCTGGATGCGCTCTACAAGAGCCTTGACGGCAAGGACGGCGCCGTTGCGAAGATCAAGGACAAGGGCTTCACCGTGGGCAAAGCACACGCTTTTGTCCGGTATGAATCCTCCCTGCATTCCTTCAGTATCGCAGCCGCCTACACAGGTGCTGTGCTGCTGATCGCTCTGACGTTATCCTATTTCGTCCCGGGTTTGACGCTGGCCATCAGTCTGTTAGGGCTGCTGGGCGTGGGAGGCTTGCATGTGCTCGCTTCTTCAGCGGCCCAGAAGCTGCTGGCCTTGGGGGCTACCAGCTGCGCTGCTGCGCTGGGCATTATTGCCGCCATCTCGTGGCTGCAGAAGCGGCGCAATGAAACGGCGGCTGCCGGCGCATGGTGGAAATCCGTTGTTATGCTGCTGATCATCACTGCCGTCTCCGGCCTAGGGATCATTGCTGTGGTGGGTGTGGACCATAGTATGATTTATATGCTCCAGCTGGAGCAATTTACCGGAGTGAAGGTGCTGGCCTATCTGCCTGTAGTAATTGTCGCTGCGTATGTGCTTTTCTTCAGCGAAGGGCTTTCTTTCCCGCAAATGCTGGGCAAAGCCCAACAGATCCTCGCTTCCAAAATCAGCGTGCTGTGGGTGATCTGTGCGGTGATGATCGGGGCGGTCGGCATGTACTATCTCTCCCGGACCGGCAATGAAGGCAGCGCCTCCTCCCTGGAGATGGTCTTCCGCAACTTCCTGGAGAATACTTTGGGCGTGCGGCCGCGGAATAAGGAGTTCTTGTTTGCTTATCCGGCCTTGGTATTCGGTATCTATCTGTGTCTGAAGCGCCATATGGCAGGTTTGTACTTGATGATCGTGAGCGCCATCGGTCCTGCTTCCTCCATCGGCAGCTTTACTCATCTGCACACCCCGCTTTATATCTCGTTTATCCGGGTATTGCTGGGTGTTGGACTGGGAGCCATCTTCGGGTTGATTCTTATTGTAGTGTGGGAACTCGTCGTGAGAGGATGGAACAAATGGGTAATCCCGTTAAGCAAGTTGTAATCTCCGGCTACTACGGCTTCCGCAACAGCGGGGATGAGGCTGTGCTGCAGTCCATTCTTCTGGCGCTGGAGGCCGAGGGTAAAGCGGCGGGGGTCACTGTTGAGCCGGTGGTACTGTCCGGTGATCCGGAGCTAACCTCCCGGATGTATGGCGTCAAGGCTGTCCACCGGATGAAGCCGAGGGAGGTTTGGAAGGCGCTGCGCGGCTGCGATGGTTTGATCAGCGGCGGCGGGAGTTTGCTGCAGGATGCCACGGGCTGGAAGACGATTCCGTATTATCTGGCCATTCTGAAGCTGGCCCAGTGGCTGCGGAAACCTACCTTTATATATGCGCAAGGGCTGGGTCCGGTAAACCGGAGCATCTTTTTTAACCCGATAGTCACGACCTTTACCAAATCCGCTTATGTTTCTGTACGTGACAAGGAGTCGGCCAATCTTCTGGCGAGGATGGGGTATACTAAGGATGTGGAGGTTGTGCCCGATCCGGTGATGGGTCTGCCTCTTAGAGAGCAGGCCAATGGCAGGGATTTGGCTGGCCAAGCGAGGGCTTCTGTTGCGGAACGTCCTGCTGTAATCGGGGTTTCCGTCCGGCCATGGAACAAGGATGGCTCTGATCTGAAGGGTATTGCCCAAGCCCTTGGACTTGTGGCTGCGGAATATCCCCAGGGAATTACGCTTCGGTTCCTTCCCTTTCATCCTCCCGGGGATGCCGAGGCCTCCGGTGAAGTTATCCGCCAGCTGAAGGCCGCGGGAGTCAGCGGGGAAATCAGCCTGATTTCCGATGTGGAGCATCCCCAGGCCATGCTGCAGGAGGTGGCTTCCTGTGATCTCCTGATCGGGATGAGGCTGCATTCCTTAATCTACGGCGCCTCCCAGGAGGTCCCTGTGGTGGCCATTTCGTACGATCCGAAGATTGACCAGTTTATGCGGCGTCTGGATGCCTCCGCGGCGTCGTCGACGGCGGAGCTGGATGCCAGAGCCGTTGCGGATGAGGTTCTCCGTCTGCTCGGTGCTGGCCCGGAGTGGCATTCCGCCCGGGCGAAGCGCATCCATAATCTGAAGCAGGAAGCAAGGCGGCCGGCGCAACAAATTGTTGCCCAGCTGCGTCTATAAGGAGAAGATGGCAATGAATGTGCCCAAGGTGAATATTTTTGGGGTGCCCATATCCAAGCTTGGTTTCCGTGATACTCTGGCGCAGCTGGTCGCCGCTGTGGAAAGCCGGAAGCCTCATCAAGTAATTACGGCCAATCCTATCATGGTGATGACTGCCATGGAGGACCCGGCTTATATGCGGATGATGAAATCGGCGGAGATTGTGGTCCCTGACGGGGCTGGCGTGGTTTGGGCCGCCGGATATGTGGGTAATCCTGTTACAGAGCGGGTTCCCGGGATCGAAGTGATGTCGGAGCTGTTCAAAACGGCGGAGGAACGGGGCTGGAAGGTGTACCTTTTGGGCGCTTCGCCCGAGGTAATTGCCGCAGCAGTGGACAACATCCGCCAGAAGCACCCGCGGCTGATACTGGCCGGCTTCCGGGACGGCTATTTTGGTCCGGAGGCGGACGCGGAGGTTATTGCGGAAATCCGCCGGGTGGAGCCAGATCTGCTGTTTGTCGGGAGATCCGCAGCCACGCAGGACCCGTGGATTGGTCAGCATAAGGAAGCGCTGGGCGTTCCCGTGATGATGGGGGTTGGGGGAAGCTTCGATATTTTTGCCGGCAAGCTGAAGCGTGCACCCAAGCTGTTCCGCCAGCTGAAGCTGGAATGGTTTTACCGGCTGATTCAGGAGCCTTACCGGTACAAGCGTATGCTTGTGCTGCCGAAATTCGCTTTGAAAGTGATCCGTGAAAAAGAAAATGTGCAAAAAGCTTGAACAACGCGCTAAAACGGGTGGATACGGATGCTTTTGCCCAAAAATTAGATTGGTGTTTCTGCTTGGTTCATCGTATAATGAGTGGCGTTGGACTTATGGACTTTTAAGGGGATGAATGGTAAACCATGAACTGGTGGGTCTATTGTATCGGATTCTTCGCTGCTTGTGCGATTGCTGTCCTGATTATGCCATATATTAAGAAGCTTGCATTCAAAATCGGCGCTGTGGCGATTCCGAATCATCGGACTGTACATACCAAGCCGATGCCCCAAATGGGCGGGCTGGCGATTTTTGTGGCTTTTGCCGTTACGTATCTGATTGTGGCCTTATCCATTGGCGAATACGATCTGGATGTTATGATCGGTATGCTGGCCGGTGGCGGAATTATTGTTCTCGTTGGCGTTATCGATGACCGCAAGAATATCTCTCCCAAGCTGAAGCTGCTGGGCCAAATTGTGGCTGCCTGTATGCTGCCTTTGAACGGCCTGTACGTGGATTATATCCAGCTGCCCTTCGGCGATGCGATTAACGTATATCCCTGGATTGGCATGGCGATTACCGTGCTGTGGGTTGTAGGTGTCACCAATGCCGTTAACCTGATCGACGGGCTGGACGGCTTGGCCGCGGGTGTGTCCGCGATTGCCACTCTGACCATTATGGTGCTGGCCTTTATGACGGGCAACACGCCTGTTGCTTTGTTGAGTGCTATTCTCTTAGGCAGCATTCTCGGCTTCCTGTTCTTCAACTTCCACCCCGCCAGCATCTTTATGGGCGATACGGGTGCCCTGTTCCTTGGCTTTAGCCTGGCGACGCTCTCTATTCTCGGGTTTAAATCCGCGGTGGCGATTTCCTTCCTGGTGCCGATTCTCGTCTTAGGCGTACCGTTGTCCGATACCGTTCTGGCCATTATCCGCCGGAAACTGAACAACAAGCCGATTTCCGTAGCGGACAAGGGCCATCTCCATCACTGCCTGATGGAAATGGGCTTCAGCACCCGCAAGGCCGTGCTGATCATCTACGGCGTTGCCGCCATCTTCGGCTCCTGCGCCATGCTGCTGTCCCAAACCAAGCAATGGGGGACCATTACCCTTGTCGTCATCGTGCTCCTGATCATGGAGATCGGTGCCGAGGCCGTGGGCATCCTCAGCAAAAGCAGAAAGCCTGTGCTGCAGCTTCTCCAACGCTGGCTCAGCGACAGCCCGTCGCGGTCCAGGGCGTCGAAGTAAACGAATAATACAAAGAGCCCAATTCTCCTTACCGGAGAGTTGGGCTCTTTTTTTGAAATTGAAGCGAGACACAAAACGATACATAAACTGGAAATGTACGGATAACTCTAACAAACCAACATTTTCAAACCGATAAGATAAGCATGTGCAACTTTTTATAGTTGCCATTAGTCTAATATATCAATTAGCATCGAATTTTGGCGAAAAATCTGGAAGGGGCTGGTCTTAACATCGGGAGAATTATACGTAAGTACGGGATGACAGCCTTTTACCATGAGTAATTTTTACATAAGGGAGGAAATGAAGTTGAACAATGCTTTAAAAAGATATTTAAGCAGTTTTCTGGTACTGGCTTTTCTGTTAGGGTTTATACCTGCTTTGCCACATACAGCACAGGCCGCTGATAATTTTTTCATTCCGGACAATACAACAATCAGCAGTTCAAGAGCGATTAGCTTAACGGCAGATCCGGCAACTGCAAACCATCTATCCACTTGGATCAAAGACAATAAAGTTTTTAAAAACTCCAGTAAATATTTAAATTTGGAAGGCGTTTTCCAATCTTTGGACCCCACAACTATTACTGCTAAGGTTGAGCAAGTAATTGCTACCGATACTAAATGGACTGTTGACCCCAACCGCACATCTACTTTAGGGGCAACAGTAAGTGGACTGCGGTTTTCGTTGCCTAACTTGGAGCTGTTTCCTGGTTACAACCGGATTACCTTGACCGGGTTGAACGGAAGTGAGGTTCACTCCGAATCTTTCTTCGTTTCTTACGATGATATTCCTGCCCTTGTAAACATGCAGATATCCTCTGCCATGAGTACTCCCCAGAATTTGAATGAGGGAACAAAAGTTGTAGTTACGGGAAATTTGGCCACCTTGCAAGGTGTTGTCCAAAATACCAATACCATGAAATTTAAAGTTACCAATGCGTCCACCAGTAATCCTGAAGAATTGGTTTCTTATCCTCAAGATGACGGCCAGTTTTACTCGCCTACCTTAACTTTGCAACCGGGTGAAAACAACATCACCATTTCGATTGAGAATGGCAGCAACAAGCTGCAAATTAAACGGACAGTTTACTATTTCAGCAGCAGCGTTCCTTTTTTGGACTATAATATGCGCATTGACAACAATCCGGCAGCATCCACTGGAATTTACTCTTTTCCATATGCATTGAATGGAGAGGTACCCACTGTGACGGAAAGCTCCAACGCTTATTTCCAGATTAAATTGCTCATGCCTGATCGTGGACAAGCGGCTAAGGATCATGTATCCGTAAAGCTAAATTTTAATAGTAATACAGTTACCGTTAATGCAGTTGTAAAGGATGAAGTGCCCATCCTGAATGTGGCTGGTACCGCAACGGCCTATCGCCTTGTTACCGTCGAGACATTGGAACCTCTTGATCTTGCGGCAGCGGGGACGGGCTACAAATCAGTAACAGCAAGCGTAACATATACCTCAAATCCTGCAGGGAATGATTACACTGCATCGTTATCGGGCCAATTTCAATATCTTCCCGGAGAGGTATCCCTATCCGGAGTGAAGTTATTGACCAATTATACGGATGCTTCCACAGATACAGATATGAAAAACTATAATGCTGTTTCATTGGATGGAGCTCAAGTTAACAGTGATTCTTTTTATGTAACTGTAGACTCTGACAAAACATTTAGTGAGGGTGAAGGTACAGGTGACCTGAATCTGTCCGTTCGTCTGATGCCTTATGCAACGGATGAGCTTGGAGTTCAATACATCGGGTATATAGACTCTTCTTCTGTTCTGCATAAAGAGACGATTGCCTCTGGCGGATCTTCTTCGGCAAGTATCAAGAAGCTGTATAAGATCAGCAAGCTTCCATTTGGGACTCAGCAGATCCGGTTTATTCTCAAGCACCATGGTGGAGCAGATATGAATGCTTATCTGACATTTAGTCTGAATTACGTTACAGAGAACTACATCCGGCTGGATAATCTCTATGATGGACAAGTTTTAACCGTTGACTCCGCCGCCCCGAGTCCCGTCAAGGTTTCCGGGCAGTTTTTAGGATTTAAGGAAGCTCTATATACCACCAATGGAGCTAACGCGGAATTTTTCATTAATTCCTCCAATGTTCTAACGAGTGAATTCATGACCATAAATGACGTAAGCAACGCTTTTAATAAATCGGTTAGTATTACCAGCAGCGGCACGGGTAACTTCCATTTTGGACAAAATACCATCCTGATACGTGCTGAGTATAAAGCAGGTGATGAAACCCGTATTATTACAAAGTCCATCACCTTCTATATTATTGATAATCAGGTTTCTACAGTCGAGCGTGTCGAGCCTACCCGTGCAACTCTGAACGGAAATATCCGCGGCGGGGATGCAGGCTTGTTCGAGAATGATTACAGTCAGTACTTCCCTAAAGCCAGTGGTGTATTCCAATCCACAATGAAGTCATATGACTTAATGATTAAAGGATTGAACGCCTCAAGAATTGTCGTAAAGAAAAATGGGGAAACACTATTCTCAACCGACCTTGGTGATGTGGCTGCTGATTTTGGGGACGGATTAAAGGCAACAGGTCATGGTTCGAAGAAATTATTTTATCTTCGGATTGAAAATCAAACCTTCACAACACCCGGTACGGATACTTATGTGCTGGAGCTGATCACAAACACAGGTGGTGTTACGACTCAAACCATCCAGGTAAGCTGGTCTAATACATCTTTTACGGTTCTGTCCCCCAAACCTACTGTTGGCGACCGTATCGTTGTGAATAAGAACTTCGTAACCGTAGATATCCAGGCAGACGGGGCTAAAGCCGTATTGGTGGATGGAAAGGAAGCGACGAAGGTGGTTTCACCGTCACCAGCTGATGCCTCTTCAACTATTGACCATTTTATTTATGAGTATGTGGGGCTTAAGCCAGACAAAGAAACAGTCATTAAGTTCCAAGTCCAGCGTGCTAGTGGAGTTACGAACGGAACCATTAATGTATATTACACAAGCAGTGTACAGGTTGGGTCTGCCTACAAGCAGGCAATGGGCTCCAAATTCAATATGTTTAATAAAGGGCTGACCTTGGAATTCCCTAAAAACACTATTCTTAAAAAGGCATCGCCTGCGAATAAGGTAGAGCAGTTCTACCAACATAATTTACGGTTTGGGATTGCCTCTCCGGAGGATGGGATTGTGGAACGCCAGAATGACTACGGAGCCACTGTCAGTCCTCAAGGTGTGGTTTATCCCCACTTTATAAGTACACTGACCCGGAGTAATTTTACACGCATTTCGCCGGTGTATTGGATTTCAGGCGGAGTAGGCGGAATAACCAATTCGGGACTGCCTTCAAAAGAAGGAATGGACCCCTATGATGTGGATGGTACCTTTGTTAACCCTGTAACAGAGCGTAAACTGGTGCCTACCAACCGGGGAACATTAACCTTGAAATTTGATGAGAACGTAGTAGACAGTGTGGCCAGTACTTTAGCTGTGTACTATTTGGGGGATTCTCCCTATGCAGAATGGCAGCGGGTCGGCGGAGCGGTTGATGCCAAAAGCAATACCATTACCGTTCCCTTTGATGACTTTGGTTATTACATGGTAGTCAAGCTTCGGGCTGGCTTTAAGGATATTACCAACCATCCATGGGCCCGTAATGTTTTGGAAGGGATGTATTCCAAAGGGCTGATGACAAATCTGCATTACCAAGACTTCGGTTCTTACGACTTTACGACCCGCGGCGAGTTTGCCACATTGCTGGTTAAGGCAATGAGCATTCCGTTAATTTACGACGATACCCCGACCTTTGTAGATGTTCCTGCCGGGTCTAACGCAACAACATGGAGTTATGCCTATATTGAGACAGCAGCACGTACAGGGATAATTACGGGCTTTGATAACCAACAATTCGGGCCAAGTCAACGCTTGACTCGTGAACAGGCTGCCACCATGATTGCACGGGCTATGGAGTTGAAACTGCCTAAGAACGACGATAAGGTCAAAGCCAATTTGGCCAAGCAATTTACCGACGTGGACAAAATGTCTTATTACGCCCTCCCGGCCATTCAGGAGGTCTCTAAGCAAGGCATTATGCTTGGCATGGAGAATGCCGCTGTAGAGGGTCAGAAGAAGGCTACGTACAGCTTTAGCCCGCTCACACAGTTAAAACGTGATGAGGCTGCCCAAATTGCCGTACGGCTGCTGCAAAAGAATAAGTCCAATCTGTTCCCGATCAATTTGAATTAGTAACGAAGAAAGAAGCATCCTTCGGCCTTTCTGTGAGGCCCAAGGGTGCTTCTTTAGTTGGAAAATTATTAGTAATGACGGCGGTGTATATTCACGATATACTTGGTTTCGTAGCCGGGTGATATAACAAATGATATACCTAAATGACACATCCGGTTGGGTTGGACTGAATGAAACAAATTAAAAGTTTTTTGTTTCATCCCGCAACTTTTTTAAAACCCCAGCGTTTAATACTGTGAAAATGATGATAATCAGTAATTAAGGGCTGAATCCCTGAGCCTTGGTTAATTTTCACAAATGACTTTACGATGACCGCCCGCCATTGTATAATGTTAAAGTGGCATTTGAAGTCTAAACTTTTTCTTCATAGTTTACTAGTTTCTGTGGCATCACCTGCTGCAGACTTTACATTTGTTAAATGCGCTCAACTCTGGGAAGGGGGTGAAACAACGCATGAGGGAATCGAGCTTTCTTTTTAGCAAACAAAACTCTCAACAACCGAAATATCAAGGAGGAGAAAAAAAGGTTATGAAAAAAAGTTTGTCTCTGATCCTTGCGATTGCTATGGTGTTCTCGATGTTTGCATCCGTAGCCTTCGCAGCTGAAGCAACAACTACAACTACACCTAAAACCACCGAAGAAAAGTACGACGCCCTGAAGGCTCTGGGCATCTTCGAAGGCGACGAAACTGGCGCCAACCTGACTGGCGACATGACTCGCGCTCAACTGGCTAAGATCGTAACTAAGCTGTTGAAGGTTTCCGAAGACAAGGCTGCCAATACTTACACTGACGTACCGGCTGACCACTGGGCTGCTGGCTTTATCGGTGCCGCTACTACCGCCAAGGCTTTTGACGGCGTAGCTCCTGGCAAGTTTGATCCGGAAGGCAAAGTATCCTTCCAACAACTGGCTACTGTACTGGTTCGTTTGACTGGTCTGGCTCAATCCACTGACGCTGTAACTGGCAAGGTTGATGAGTGGGCTAAGGGCTATGTAGCCGCTGCTGTTAAGGAACTGGGCCTGTCCCAAGCTGACTACACTGTTAACGCTAACCGCGGCGTCTTCGTAGAACTGACTTTTGCAGCTCTGCCGAAGGTTGTAATCCCTGGTAAGGTTTCTGTTGTAGAAGCTACTGCTACTGGTGTTAAGGCTGTAACTGTTAAGTTTAACAAGCCTGTTGATGACACTGTCGCTAAGCTGGCTCTGACAAGAGGTTCCGTTGCCATTGCTACAACCGCTAAATTCTCCGAAGACAAGACTTCTGCAGTCTTGACTTTGACAGATGTGAAGCTTACTGAAGCTACTTACACTGTAACCCTGAGCGGCTTGGCTGCTGATGCTGTAGGTACAACTACCGCTTCTTTCACTGCTGAGAACGAAAAGGTTACTAAGCTGAGCTTTGTTAATCCGAGCGAGAAAATTGCTAAGGCTGATAAGATTATTATTAAGGTTAAGCCCGAAAACCAATATGGAGAAGTTGCCTCCCTGAGTGGTACCGAGTATTCTGCTAATGTTAGCGGCAGCCCCACTACTGTTAAGCGGAATGCTGATACCGGTCTGCTTGAGATTACTGTAAATACCCGTAGTGATGTAACATATCCAACAGAAATTGGTGTCCTTCCGGTTACGGTAAACCTGAATTTGTCCTCCGTATTTGCGCAAAAAACTTTCAAGATTGGTTACGCACAAGTAGTATCTAAGGTGGATCTTGGTGAACCCAAGTACTCTTCCAGCAAGACTGCTCTTTCTACTGAAGGAGACAAAGTAGAATACTCTGTAACTCGTTATGACCAATACGGAGATGAGATCTACACTGATCTTCCTTCCACAATACCGTTACCGGTTATTACTCCGAACGATTTGGGTATTTTGAAGAAAGAGTTTAATTTGACTGATAAGAAATTGATTATTAGTGTTGATGCTACTAAGAAGGTTGAAAAGTCTGCTGAGCACACTGTAACTTACTATGAAGGTGGCGCGTCTGCAACTGCTAAACTTTCTCTGAAAGCAACAGCTGTTCCTGCTAAGTTGGAATTTGGCACATTTACTGGAACCTTGGCAGCTAACGAAGTAAAAGATCAATATATTCCGATCAATGCTTATGATGCAGAAGGCAAGCAACTGACTGCTGATGAGATTGTTGAAGCTGCTGGCTTGATTTCCTTCAGTGTAACTGGCGCTACAGTGGCGTCTGATACATCTGTTACCAACGGCATTGTAAGATATGGTGATAACAAGGGCAAGCTGAAGCTTACTCAAGTTACTGCTGGTGAAAAAGGCATTGTATATTTCTTCATGTCTATCTACAATTCCAACATTCAAACACAAGCACAATTGACTCTTACTGCTAACCCTGCTCGTATCGCAGAAACAATTGTACTTGGTGACACTGATTCTTCCAAGAAAGCTTTGGCTGGTGCTGACACCAAGTTCCGCGTTATTGTAAAAGACCAATATGGTGAAGATCTGACTGGAGCAACTGGCTATTCTGTTGCTGTAACTGTAACTGGTGCTACTTATGCTACTGTTACAATTGACAGTGCTGCTCCGGCTGCAACTATCACAGATTTTTCTACTCTTAACAAAAAAGATATTAAGTTTGTAGCAAACGCAGCTGGTTTGACTGGCAAAACTAAAGTTGAACTTGTTTTGAAAAAGGATGGAAATGAAATTAAGACTTTTGAAAGAACTCTTGAGGTTATTGCTTCGAAGGACCTGACTTACACTGCAAAAACAATTAGTGATGTTTATGGAGTTGAAACTGTCAGCACTTCGAAGAATAGCACTACATTTAATGATCTGGGAAGTAAGTTTGCAAAGGCTGCAGGTGTTACTGTCACTGACAAGTCTGGCGATACTGTTGCCGTCAAGGATGTTGGTAAGCAATTCATGACAGTATATTCTTCTGACCCTAGCGTAGTATCGGCTGCTGTTTATAACCCTACGGCTGGAGTTGGCGAAGCTAAGGTTCTTGGTTTGAAGGCTGGTACAGCTACAATTACAGCTATCATCAAGAAAGCTAATGATGAAACCCAAGAGCTGAAGTACACCGTAAATGTGAAGTCTGACCTGCCGGCAGTTGCTACTCTGACAGCTAAGGCCAGCAAAAAGTACAACACAACCGACACAGTTGCAACAATCATCGAAGCTAAAGTTGTTGACAACTACGGAGTAACTTATGAAAAGGATGAAATTGCACCTTACAATGCATTCTTTGGTGTTCAGTATGTAATCTCTGATGTTAAGGTTAAGGACAAGGGTGTTGGTTCTGCGAAGATTGACGCAGCTACTGGCAAACTGATTATTACTGGAGACGTAGAAGAATTTGTAGTTAAGACTATCACATCCAACGGTAAGGTTGTCACAACTGTTCTGACTAAGTAGTATCATTTTTCTAAAAGAAGATCCTTCGGGATCTTCTTTTTTTTGCTTTTGTGCAACTATTCCGGCCTTTGCAGCGTCCAATAGGATATAATGGAAAACGAAGAGGCCAGGAGGAGTAGAATGAAACGGTTTACAAAAACAAAACGAATCAGTTCCCTTATGATTGCTTTAATGGTGGCATCCGGACCAATGACTGCAACGTATATTCATGCTGATGGGATTGCCGCGGCTGGAGGGATTGAACAGTCGGCTACTCAAGGGGATATTCCCCTAATCGATACTGTTAAGATGAATGCTACACAATCCGTATCCTTAAGCGATATTAGTATATACCCTGATGGTAAGAACAACCGCGTTACGTTTACTTTAACTTTTTTTAACAATGGGTATACGGATATGGAGTTTATTAATTACTGGGTCCGGCTTCAATCTACAGGGGGCCAGTCATACAGTGTAAACTTGTTGTCCAATGATAAAGATAAAAATAAGGTCCCCGCACTTTCGACAGAAAGCTTTAGCTTTTATGCCACTATTGGAAAAGATGTTTCTTTGGCCGATTTACGTTTTAATCTGATCCAATGGGATTTTAGTGTGGCTGGATATGAACGTGCATTGGGAACTCTTCAAGTTCCTGCAGATTTTGCTTTAGAAACGAAAGCTGGCCAGTCCAGAACCGTTTGGCTCAATCAGATCAAAACGGTTTCTAGAGCAGAAAATATGCGGGTCACCAAAAGGGAGAAGGCTAATCAAATAAGCCTGAAGTTCTTCTTGAAAAACAATGATATTCAACCACTTGTACTTCCGGAGATGCAGTTTAAGCTGAAAACCTCAAATGGTTTATTATACCCTCTTAAAGCAACTGTTTTGACCAAAGATGCTCTTATTCAACCACTAGAGGAAAAAGAAGGTGCGCTCACTGGCACAGTTCCTTCTGAGGTTTCTTTGGATGGGGCCCAGTTAGTTATTACAAAGTCGGAAGCAATAAATAACTCCACTGTGACAACAGCTTTAGCTTATTACGAGTTGCTTGAGAAAAAAGCAGAACCTCAAAATGAAACAGCAGAGCAGCTATTTATGACGGATAAGGGTACATATGGAGCTGTCGTTAATCAGTTTTACCGGATTCCATGGGAAGATAAGGATATTGCTGTTATCGATGTCACTGTGACTAATCGAAGTAATGATTCTCTGCCTGTACCGGAGCTGGCCAGTTATTTGATGATCGATGATTCTGTTAAGGTTGAGTCCCAGAATGTTAGAATGGATAAGATGATCGCGCTTAAGCCTGGCCAAAGTATGAATTTGCAGGTTATGGGGAAGGTTCCGTACACATACGACATTGATCAATTAAAAGTAATTCTACAAGAAGTAAACAAAGAGGGAGAAAAGCCTTCATCGACAGATATTTCAGAACTGGAAGTAAATATCACGAAAACGGATAGTCCCACTGTTGCTGTTGGGGACTCTTATACCACTAACAGCAATTTGATGGATCAGATTGCTTATACGATAAGCGATGTGCAACGTTATTCTAGTGAAAACGAAAGTATTTACGTGACTCAGGTAGAAGTGAAGAATCTGGAGAAGCGTCAATTAGCCTTGAGCAGTTTAGTAGGATATTTTAAGATGGCTGACGGAGTAACAGTCGCTGCTACCAATGTTACCAGTAAAGGGAAAGTACCGCCTAATGGGAAGGCCAATCTTTATTTTTATACAGTGGTTCCGGAATCGTATGAGCTTGAAGGTAGCAGTCTTATAATGGGCAGAGCTGTAGCAGAAGGCAAATTGGTTGAGGGAGAAACAAAAGCAGATGCTTATGTGAATGCTGTTACGTTTGGCTTGCCTACTGTAACCAATGCGCCTCAAAAAAATCTTAGTAAAATCAAGGTAGGCTCCTACGCATTAACCATGAATAAATTAAAAACAACTATTGATTATAAAGAAGAACAGGTTAATTTTGGATTTAACTATCAGTTAACTAAGGATTTGCTTCAAGCGACTGATCCTGCTACACATAGAATTGAAATCGAATTGGTCGACCCCGCCGGCGGCATTAAAATGTCAAAGATGTATGATTTGGAAAAGGGAGGTACAGCCCTTTTGTTAGGTAGTCAAAATACTAAAATAAGTGAAGTCCAGGACAACTTACTGACAGATATTTATAAGCTTAGAAAGTATACGATTAATGTCTATGATATAATGCAGGTAGAAGGTGGAGAAAATAACTTTAAGCGCCTTTTGGCAAGTCAAGAATTTAATTGGTACGAAGACTATGAATAATGAATTAAAAGCAGCTTGAAGGGAGTTACGGTATTGCGCAAGCAGAAATGGATCATTCTGTTTATGGCCCTTTGTATAGGCGTATGGGTGGGCAGTGTAACGTTGGAGTCGAAAGCGGATGGGGCTTCGGCTCCGACGGGGACGGTTAGTGATCCGTTGATAACGAAGAGTTATCTGGACCAGCAATTGGCTGAATTGGTGGCTAAGGAGCTTGGCAAACAAAGTGGTGCGGCAGCAACGCCAACACCTGTCCCTACTCCTCCGATTACTTCGGGAGGTGCGGAGTCCGCGCTGAAGGTGGTCCAGCTTCAAAGTGGACAGACTCTGTTTGCGAAGGCAGGTACGGAAGTCATCGTCCGGACGGGTAAAACGGTGGCGGTCAGTACGGACGGGGACGGTATCCCGGATGTGACCTCCGGCAAGGACCTGGCTGCAGGAACAGCTGTTGAGTTGAATCATCTGCTTATTTTCCCCCGGGATGGGCGTGGCATTAAACCGGCGGTGAAAAGTGAAGCGGCGATTTATGTCATGGTCCGCGGCGGGTATTCCATACAAAATGCGGACGGAACGGTTTTGCAATAATCGGCAGAAACAATGAAAATCCTCCATCTGATCTTGGTCAGTTGGGGGTTTTCCTTATATCTCGGAACCCTTCTGTTCGGAATAACTGAGAGCTTTTACCCGTGCTGGAATCATCTTATCCGGTTGCTGATCCCTGAAGGAGCCATACTAGGGGTAGACCAAAAACCAAAGGAGATGACTCACATGGCGAAAAGCAGCAATCAGAAGGTGGTTCCGGAGTGCAAAGCCGCTCTGGATATGATGAAATATGAAATTGCAGCCGAGTTGGGTTTGCCTGTTGGTAAACAGGCGCTCCAGTCTTTTGGAGCCGATACGGAATTTGCAACTGAATTGGGTGCTGTTCCCGCCGGTTCCATCAAAGAAGACTACTGGGGCCATATTGCATCCCGGGATACAGGCTACGTTGGAGGAAACATTACCAAACGGCTGATTCAAAAAGCTGAAGAAACCTTATTTTCCTTGGAGTAATAGCTAAAAAGCGGCTACTGTATAATCTGCCCAATTGGACAGGCTCCTATACGATATTTGATATATAATCCAAATGCTTGAATTGACAGTCATTATTGAATCCAGTATATTTAGAAAATGAAGGTTATCCACAGCCACACCTCCTTTTGGGAGCGGCATAACCCATGCTTTGCGCCCGCAAGTCGTCTTCGTATGAGTGCGCGGATCAAAGCAGGGAGCGGTAGAGATGAGCTGATCCCCTAAGCGCGGCTACTCGGACCACGAGCGCCTTGTTAGGGGATTTTTTTATCATGTGGCCTGATTCAATATGATCATTATTAGGGAGGTCGAGATTGAAATGACGACTTCAAGACATTTATTCACGTCGGAGTCCGTGACTGAAGGACATCCGGACAAAATATGTGACCAAATATCCGATTCGGTGCTGGATGCTTTTCTGGCCGCCGACCCCAATGCGCGGGTAGCCTGTGAGGTTTCTGTCGCTACCGGTCTTGTGCTGATTATTGGCGAAATTACGAGCCGCGCGGACTATGTGGACATTTCGGCTATTGCGCGCAATACGATTAAGGAAATCGGCTACACCAGGGCCAAGTTCGGCTTTGATTACCAAACCTGTGCGGTACTGACCTCGCTAAACGAGCAATCTGCAGACATCGCCATGGGTGTAAACAAGGCGCTGGAAGCCAGAGAAGGCACTATGACTGATGAGGAAATTGAAGCCTTAGGTGCTGGTGACCAAGGCTTGATGTTCGGCTTTGCAGTTAACGAAACCCCCGAACTGATGCCGCTTCCGATCTCGCTGTCTCATCAACTGGCCAGACGGCTGTCCGAGGTACGCAAAAATGGAACTCTGCCTTACCTGCGTCCGGACGGCAAAACCCAAGTGACGGTGGAATACGAAAACGACAAGCCTGTCCGGGTTGATGCTATTGTTGTATCCACACAACATGCAGAGGATATTACACTGGAGCAAATCCAACGGGATATCAAGGAACATGTCATTAAGCCTGTTGTGCCGGAGCAATTCCTGGATGAAGAGACGAAGTTCTTTATTAATCCGACCGGGCGTTTTGTCATTGGCGGCCCCCAAGGCGATGCCGGCTTGACCGGCCGGAAGATCATTGTGGATACATACGGCGGATATGCACGTCACGGCGGCGGCGCATTCTCCGGCAAGGATCCCACCAAGGTGGACCGTTCCGCTGCTTACGCAGCCCGTTACGTGGCTAAAAACATTGTTGCAGCCGGCTTGGCAGAGAAGGTCGAAATTCAGTTAGCTTATGCAATTGGTGTTGCCCGCCCTGTTTCCGTCAGCGTAGATACCTATGGAACCGGAAAGGTCAGCAACAAAAAGCTGGTTGAGCTGATTTATAAGAACTTTGATTTGCGTCCGGCTGGTATTATCAAGGAACTGGGTCTGCGCCAGCCTATTTACCGCCAGACAGCGGCATACGGGCATTTTGGCCGTACGGATGTGGATCTGCCTTGGGAACGCACTGACAAGGCTGAGCTGCTCCGTAAAGAGGCTTTGGGCCAATAAGTACGACATTCTGCAATCGCGTAATAAGAGCCGTGGCGCAAACCGCCGCGGCTTTTTCTTTTTTTAACCGTAACTTTTCGGGAGGTCAAGCGGTCTATAGGTATAGAAAACTAAAAAAGCTACAAAACGGAGAGGAGTATTTTCCACGTGCAATACAATAACAACAGGACCAGCACGTCCCCAAAGCCTAACTGGTTAATGTCCCTTTATCAAAAAGCAAGCCAGGCCGGTGCCTGGATTGGCAGCAGAATTCCCCGGTTGTGCAAAGCCTCGTTAGCACTGGCGGTAGCCCTTCCCGTCATCTCTTATACCCACGTTTCCACGGCGCATGCCGAGTCTAAGCTGCAGCTGCAAGGCGAAGACATTCTCACCTCAGGCGCTATCCTTAAAAATTACATATGGAGCACCGAACGGAGCGGCAAGCCTGTTTCCGTGCAAGCCAAGGTAATTCAGGTGGACCTGCAGAATCCGTATGTAAAGCTGGATGTAATGACAGGCACCGGCGGCCAGTTTACCAAAAAGCAAACGGTGCTGGGTATGGCCTCTGAAACGGGAGCAGTCGGCGGTGTAAACGGAGATTACTATAACACCCAATATGAAGGAGTTCCTGTAGGTCCGCAGATTACCAACGGCCAGTTGATGGCGACACCGCCTTATTTGCCGGGTTTCTACACCTTCGGCATTACCAAGGACCGCAAACCCATGGTGGAGCTGTTCACCTTGGATACAGAATCGAAAATTATCGCTAAGGACGGAGCATCTTACACCCTTGGCGGCATCAATAAAACGGCCTATTGGTACGAGCCCAGCGGCGTTCACAGTATGATTGACGGGCTTTACATGTATACGAGCGCCTGGGCGCAGATCAGCCGGGCTAACGACGGGGTAACAGGACCGCTGGAGGTTCTGGTTGTCAATAATGTGGTGAAGGAAATCGCCACGAGTGCAACCAATGGCGTCATCCAGCAAATTGCTCCCGCAGACGGATACATTCTGCGTTCCTCCGGCAAAGCCGCGGATTTTATCCGGGAGCATGTGAAGGTGGGGGACCCGATCCATGCGGAATACAATGTGTATCCGGCAGACCGCAATATTCAGGTAGACTATAAGCAATTCCAGATGATGATCGGCGGTCATACCATTCTGGTAGATGAAGGCAAACCTTCGTATTTCTCTCGCAGCATTAACGATGTAAGCGGTTATGCCGCCAGATCCCGGACGGCTGTCGGATATTCCCAGGATCAACGGTATGTGTATCTGGTGACAGCGGATCTGAGCGGAGAGAGCAAGGGGGTTACGATCCCGGAGCTGCAGCAGCTGATGATCCAGATCGGGGTGTGGAAGGGCATGAATCTGGACGGGGGCGGCTCCACCCAGATGGTGGCACGTCCTTTGGGCGAAAACGGATTGCAAGTGGTAAACAGCCTGGAGACCGGTTCCCAACGGAAGGTGGTCAACGGTCTGGGCGTATATTCTCTGGCGCCTAAGGGCCAAGTAAAGGGGCTGAAGGTGGAGGGTCCTGAGGTCCTGCTGGTAGGCGAGAAGGCAACGTATACCCTGAAGGGATACGATGAGTTCTACAACCCGGTGGCATCCGGGGAGATCAAGCCCCAATGGAGCGTCACACCGGAGCTTGTGCAAAGCGCCGATAATACCTTTACAGCTGCCAAAAAAGGCACTGCAACCTTAACCGTACAAGCAGATCAAGCCAAGGAGAGCCGCCAAATCCAGGTGGTAGGCAGCGAGGAACTGTCCAGCTTGAAGGTAACTGCTAATCCGCCGGTAATGCGTGCTGGAGAGACGGTAGGCCTGAAGGTGACGGCCACTACGAAAACCGGTGCTACACGGACACTGTCCCCCTCGCTGCTCACGTGGGAGATGAGAGGCTTCCAGGGAACCGTAAAGGATGAAGGGCTGAAGGTACAGCAGCTTCAAGACCCGCAAGGCGGCCTTTTGATCGGCACATATGACGGCTACAAAACCATGACTGCTCTTTCCGTAGGGGAAACCAAGATTTTTGCCGATTTTGAGAAGCTAACTTATCCTTTATCCTTCGAATCCACGGATGGCGTAACCGGTGTGGCCAAGCTGTCTGCCAAGCAATCTTACCAGAACGGATATTTCGGACATCTGGAGTATGACTTTACCAAGGGCAGCGGCACAAAGGCGGCATACGCCGTGTTAGCTAATAAAACTGCGTCCATACCGGGTGAGCCCCAAGCGATTCAATTAGAGGTAAACGGTGATGAAAGCCTCAACTGGCTCCGTGCCGAATTTATTGATGGGGATGGAGACATTAACCGGGTAGATTTGGCCAAGAATATCAACTGGAAGGGCTGGAAAACCATCACGGCTGATTTGACCAGCCATCACATGACCTACCCCGTTACTCTGACTCGGATTTATGTGGCCAGTGTAGAGGACGGCCAGGATGAGCGTAATCTGACTGGAGCCATTGATTTTGATACGATCCGTTTCCAATACAAGAACGCAGCGGCTCCGCTTCCCCGCAATCAGGTTACCCTGACCATCGATAAGCGCAATGTCCAGGTGAACGGGCAGAGCCAAACCATCGACCAGGAGCCGTATATCGTGGACGGCAATACCCTGGTGCCCTTGCGTTTTGTGACAGAAGCTCTTGGGGGTGCGGTGGAATGGGACGGAGCGCAAAACAAGGTAACGATTATCCGCGGACAAAATATGATGGTATTCCAGCTAGGCCAGAAGGATTACCTGGCGGATGGGGCGCGGAAGACGGCGGAGGTAGCCGCTGAATTGAAGAATGAGCGGACAATGGTCCCACTCCGCGTTCTTACAGAGTACCTGGGATGGAAGGTCACCTGGGATCAAAATACCCGGAAAGTCGTACTGGAGTAATGAAAATAGTTCTTCAATATCACTAAAAAAGTGGCGAATTATGATACTATAAAGAAATAGATGTAACTTTATTCGCTTACAAAGAAGGAGAACGGTCCGCTTGCAGCAGGTAGATGCCATTGATCGCGTTATAAAAAATGCCATAACCGTCATGGAAGACAGTAAGTACCAAATCTATGAAATCTGTGAGAGTGCCCGGGCCGAACGCGAATCACTCAATAAAGAGCTTCAGTCCGTATTGGCGGATGTATCCGGCACGATCGATCAAGTGGACAAGCTGGAGCTGTCTTATAAACGTGCGAGAGTCCGGCTTACGGAGGTAAGCCGGGATTTTCAGAAGTTTACGGAAAATGACATCCGGATTTCGTATGAAGCTGCCACCAGCATGCAGCTTCAGCTGACCCTGGCCAGGGAAAAGGAAAATTATCTGAAGCAAAAGCGGGATGAGCTGCAAAAACGGATCAAAAATGTCGATAAGCAAGTGGAGAGAGCGGAATCTCTGGTTTCCCAGATGAATGTAGTGCTGGAGTACCTGACCGGTGACTTGAATCAGGTAACCCGGATTCTGGAATCCGCCAAAAACCGCCAGCTTCTGGGCTTGAAGATTATTTTGGCCCAAGAGGATGAACGCAAGCGCATTGCCCGGGAAATTCATGACGGGTTGGCGCAGACCATGGCCAATGTGGTGCTGCGTACGGAAATCACGGAACGGATGCTGAACCGTCAGGAAATCGACTCCGTCAAGGAGGAGCTTCGTGACCTGAAGGGCCAGCTGCGCAGTGGTTTGGAGGAGGTCCGCAAGATTATTTTCAACCTGCGGCCGATGGCTCTGGATGATCTGGGGCTGGTTCCGACTCTGCGCAAGTTTATTCAGGACTATGAGGATAAGACCAAAATCCGCACGAAGTTTGAGCTGTATGGCCGTGAATGCCGGCTGCCTTCGGGAATGGAGGTGGCCATCTACCGGCTGGTGCAGGAGGCCTTCTCCAATGTGTACAAGCATGCCAACGCATCCTATGTGACACTGGATTTGACCTTCCAGGCCAAGATGGTGAAAATCACCGTGCAGGATAATGGCACCGGCTTTGACGTGGGCTTTGTAGAAGCAAAGCTGGGCAAGGGCATCAACTTCGGCATGATCGGCATGCAGGAGCGGGTGGAGCTATTGGAGGGGCGGCTGGACATTGATTCCCAGCTGGGGGCAGGAACGAAGATATCTATGCTGATCCCCATCGGCTCTCCGGAGGACGGAAGATTGGAATAGGCCCCTTGTGGGCCGTTTCATACAAACATATGGGGATGATGATGTCGGTGACCTGTCTGATGCTCCATATACCAAGCAAGATGAATTCAATAAGGAGGCACATGCATGGACAAGGCAACCACTTCTAACCGCAAAATCAAGCTCATCCTGGCAGACGACCATCAGTTGTTTCGGGAGGGAGTGAAGCGCATCATCAATATGGAAAATGATCTTGAGGTGATCGGGGAGTGCGGCGACGGCATCCAAGTGCTGGAGCTGTGCAACGTGCTGCGCCCGGATATCGTATTGATGGATATCAATATGCCGGTGGAAAATGGCGTGGCCGCTACCGAAAAGCTCCGGGATTTCTTCCCGGAAATCAAGGTCATCATCCTGTCCATCCATGATGATGAAAGCTATGTATTCGAGACCCTGCGCAAGGGGGCTACGGGATACCTCTTGAAGGACATGGAGGCGGAGGCGCTTTTGAATGCCATCCGTTCTGTCGTGGCCGGGCATTCCTATATCCATCCCAAGGTAACGGGCAAGCTGATCAACCAGCTCCGCAGAATGACATACCTGAATGATGCCGGTGTAGCCGCGGCGGATGCCGGTGTGCGGGAAGCCGGGGTCAAGTACATACATACGCCCAACAGCCCGTTGACCCGCCGGGAAGCGGAAGTGCTGCGTCTCATGGCGGAAGGTAAAAGCAATAAGGCAATCGGTGAGATTCTTTACATAAGCGAAAAAACAGTGAAAAATCATGTAAGCAGCATCCTGCAAAAAATGGAAGTGGATGACAGAACCCAAGCTGTTATTGTCGCGATTAAGAATGGTTGGGTCACGTTGTAGGAACTCTGGGCGCCCCATGAGCATATACTGTTCCTGACAGGGAATCGTGTTGGCTTGTGTGAGGACGCCGGCTTTTCTTAATCGAAAAGCCTAAAGGGGGGACTGCCTGTGATCTGGGGATTACTCGCGATTTTCGGAGCGTACGGTTTGGCTGCAGCCATTCTCCATGCGGCCTATGCGATAAAGCAGCGGCGCGGCGGAGTGGTAGGCACGACTTTTTTGCTGATTACGCTCAATAATGAGCTGCAGGTGGAATGGTATCTGCGCTCACTGTTGTTTGTCTCCAGACTGAGAGGCAGGAAAATTCATATTGCAGTCTCCGATGAAGGCTCAGAGGACGATACCCTGGCCATTGTCCGGAGGCTGGCAGCCGGGAAAGAAGCCGGCGTGATCCGGATATTGGATTCCAGTGTGGAAGCGTATCTGGCCGATCATCCTAATGACCCTATTGTGATTCACCGAATTCCTCATGGGGGAAACGGTGAGGGGTTGGCTGTTTTGTGGGGGTAACCGCTTACAGAAGGGCTCCCGCAGGACAGACTTAATCCCCGCGCTGTGAACGGTGACGTTATGGAGAAGCACTCCTCTTTTTTATGCAAGATTAATGGAGAGGTGGAGTGTTTTCTGATGAAGGCTGAATTGTATGGGATCCGCAATAACCGGGGCTTTTGGCAATGGAGAGTGACGTTGGACTTCGAAACGGATGTGGCTACGCTGCCCGCTTTGTTTGGTGCCTGTACCGAAGCTGTCCGGTTCAGGCCGGAGGTTTCCCTGGGACAAGCTGTTCATCTGGCTGCCAGGCTGCAGCGGGAATGTGGCGCCAAGAGCTTACATCCGCCGGATATATGGAGGGAATTCGTGATTGGCTGCCGGGAGGCAGGATTGAGCCGGGATCATATTGCCCGGATCCAAATGGTACGTTGGCCTTTGCATACACAAGCATCGACAAGCAGTCGCGCTCCGCTTAATGATAGGGTGCTGGATCAGTTGATCCGCATTCTGGCGGGGCGTTCTTTATTGCCGGAGGAGCTTGAAGGTCTGATGGAAAATGCCCGTTTAACCGAATGGCAACCAGACTGGAAGCGGTATGTACAGGCCGGGGTGTGTTTGGGGGCTCTGGAACTGGCGCCGGGTATGGTCTGGAGTATACATAGAAGCTGGACTGGGGCTGTCCGCCATACGGTCAAATGCCGCAGATGCGGTACGGAGGGCAGCCGGGATGTTGGGGCGGAGCTTACGCTGCTGCGGTACATTCCGCAGGTTGTACAGCTTTTTTTAGGCATTGCCAGCAGTGCGGAGGAGCTTTCGGCAGCTCGCAAAGGGGGGGCAGCAGCAATTGAACAGGACACTCTGGGTCACCGGCAGGGGATAAACTGGTCGGGATGTAAGGAATGCGGGGGACGCTGCGCATACTGCGAGGAGTGTCTGACCATGGGACGGATCAGGCAGTGTAGTGTATTAATCCGGGGGAAGCCGATTGTGGAGCAGAGCGGGAATCAGGACCTGAATGCGGGGTGGCAAAATAGATGCGTAACCGTAAAGGGGCCCGATTGGGAGCGCTGGGGACTGAGCCCTGCCCAAAGGGAGGCTGCTGGAGTGGGTATCCAATTCCTCCGGGCTACTATAGTTGAGGGAAGCCCGCAATCTGGCCAATCTGAGCAATCCGAACATTTAGGGCTTTACGAAAAGCCGCCCTCCTTACCCAGGTTCCTGATTTGGGCGGTGACGGGGGCCGGGAAAACCGAAATGATTTTTCCCATGATTGAGTATGAGCTGGCGCATCACCGCCAGGTGCTGATTGCTACCCCGCGCAAGGATGTGGTTCTGGAGCTGGCCCCCCGGTTAATCAAGGCTTTTCCGGAGTGTTCCGTGGTTTCGTTATACGGCGGCAGCGAGGAACGTTGGAGCAAGGGACAGGTGACGTTGGCCACCACCCATCAACTGATGCGGTTTTATCAAGCCTTCGATTTGGTGATTATCGATGAGTTGGATGCGTACCCCTATCATAATAATCCCATGCTTATCCACGCGGCAGAGGAGGTCTGCAAACGGTCGGGCAGGTATGTGCTGCTGTCTGCAACCCCTCCTGCTGCTATGCAAAAGGATGCTGCCAGAGGGACCCTCCCCAACGTCCGGGTTCCGGTGCGGTATCACAGGCACCCTCTGCCTGTCCCTCGCCGTCTGGCTTTACCACAGGTGGATCAAATGTTGAAGCGGGGTCAGATTCCCGGGAAGCTGAGGGAGGCTTTGGCTGACTCACTGCGTCGGGGTGCACAGGTGTTTGTGTTTGTTCCCCGGATTGCATGGGTGGAGGAGCTGGTACGTCTGTTAGGCAAGACATTTCCCGATTATGCGGTAAAAGGCACCTCCTCCAAGGATGAGCACCGCCGTGAAGCAGTGCAGGGCTTCCGGAACCGGGCATTTTCGCTGCTGGTGACCACTACCATTCTGGAGCGGGGGGTAACGGTGCCGAAATCCGATGTGTTTATTTTGGGTGCGGATGCCGCTTTGTTTGATGAGGCTTCCTTGGTCCAGATGGCGGGAAGGGCAGGGCGGAGCAAGGATGATCCAGCAGGCAGAGTATATTTTGGGTCCAAGGAATGGACAGCCTCACAGCTGCAGGCCATCGATCAAATCCGGCACATGAACCGGCTGGCTGAAAGGAAGGGATATCTTTTGGAGGGAAGCAGTGGAGGGGGTTCGGATTTATGAGAGGATTGCGGAGCATGCATCTGAAGGCTCTCCATCAATGGATCCTTCACAACACGGCCCGCCTTATCGCTCCCCCAACGCGCTTATGCAGCTCCTGTGGACAAGCCAGGCAGTATGCCGGCTGGAATCCGCTTCGGGTATGCGACTCCTGCTTTCAAGCTATTCCCTGGATTCGGGAGGTGGAATGTCCGGTGTGCGGGCGGGCAGAGGCCTGTCCTGATTGCCTTCGACTGGGGCCGCGGGCTCTAATAATGAACCGCAGTGCCGTCAGGTACGATGATGGCATGAGGGAGCTTCTGGCTGCGTACAAGTACCGGGGCAACGAGAGGCTGCGGGTTTTGCTCGGGCGTATGCTGGTGCATGCTTACCGTCTGTATATGCTGGACCCTGCCATCGAGAAGCGGGGGTTCGACTGTATTACCTTCGTGCCGGTTAGCCCGGAGCGGGCGGCGGAGAGAGGGTTTAACCAGGCGGAGCAAATGGCTGTTATTTTGGGCGAGCAGGTAGGTCTTCCAGTGGTTTCTCTTCTGACACGGCAGCGGCATACGGGCAAACAAAGCAAAATATCCCGTGAAGAGCGGATGGCGAATATGCGGGGCGCCTTTGCTGTTATTCCCGGACGAGCCGTTAAGCTTCAGCGTGCTGCCCGACGGCGGAGGCTTCGAATTCTCATTGTAGATGATGTTTATACCACAGGGAGCACCTTGACCCAATGTGCAGAGGCCTTGTGCGAAAGTTTACCCCAGGCCAGAATCTATGGTTTGTGCTGGGCGAGGTGATGATATTCACTATTGTCGGGGTTCCCAAAATATCGTATGCTAGATGGACAGGAAGCCGGGAAAGAGGTGCCTTCAATGAGTTTGAATGTAGATAATTGCAGCCGCTGCGGCCGACTTTATGCCAAGAATAATATTCATGAAGTTTGTCCAGCATGCGTAAAGGAAATCGATAAGATGTACGAGGTTGCCGCCAAATATTTAAGAGAAAACAGAGGCTGCACCATCCAGCAGTTAAGCGATGAAACCGAGATCCCGTTCCGTCAGATTGTGAAGTTTATCCGCGAAGGGCGCATCTCCATTTTAAATATGCCCAACATGTTTTACCCTTGCGAATCCTGTGGTGCACCGATCAAGGAAGGACACATCTGCCAGGATTGCCGGAAAAAGATCACCCGGGATATGCAGCATGCCAAGGAAGATGAGCAGCGCCGGGATTCCATGAAACATAAACAGTCCGAAAGCGTCAGCTATAATATCAAGGACCGCCTGCAGAAGGACCGGTTTTGATAATCAACTAAATAATGCCGAGGTTTCAGCCGATAATAGGGATATACGATTATCGGCTCTTTTATTTGACCTGACAATGAGGTGAGGATAATGAAAATAAACGAACCTTCCCGCGTGGGAAATGTGAATCCGTACAGGAAAACCGCAGCAGGCAGCCAAGCCTCTGCCGCTTCGAGAGCATCCCGGAAGGATGAGGTGCAGATTTCGACAGAAGCCAAGGAGCTCTTAGGCAGCGTCCGCAACTCCGAAAAGCTCGATGAGCTCAAGAAAGCCGTATCCACCGGAACCTATCACGTGGACGCCAAACAAGTGGCCGAGAAGCTTTGGCCGTATTTGAAATAGCAAACGAAACGAGGTTGAATTCCCTTGGCCATCCAGGAAATCGTTGATATCATGCAGGAAATGACGGGGCTCCATCAGCAGCTTCTCGAATTGGCCTCCCAGAAGAAGGAAGCCATCATACACAACCAGGTGGATCAACTGAATGGTCTGGTCAATAAGGAGTCCAAGCTCGTAAAGCGCGTGAGCGAACTGGAAGAGAAGCGTGTGTTCGAAGCAGACCGATATCTGGTGGGCAAGGGATACCGTCCCAATCCCGCCATTACCGTAAGTGACCTGACCCGGATCATTGTGAAGGCAGGCGAAAAACAGGCGCTTATCGAAGCCCAAGCACAGCTGCTTGAGGTGTTGGAGAGTTTAAAGGCTGCGAATAAGCTCAATCAGGAACTGGCGAAGCAGTCCCTAGCCTTTATCGATTATTCATTGAATTTGCTGGTAGGGGCAGAGGACGAGGCCGTGTACCAGAACCCGCAGCAGCAATCTACGGGGTACGGCAAACGAAGCGGTTTCTTTGATTCCAGGGCGTAAAGGGCCGAGAGGAGAACGAACATGAGATCCACTTTTCATAGTCTGGAAACGGCCAAACGGAGCCTGTTCACCCAGCAGACTGCATTAAGCACAGTAGGACACAACATTGCCAACGCCAATACGGAAGGCTACTCGCGGCAAACCGTCAACATGACTGCCTCAAGGCCGATGGAAGCTGTGGGGCTTATGAGCTCAAGCACACCTGGGCAGTTGGGGACAGGCGTTGAGTTTACCTCCATTACTCGGATCCGTGAAAAATTCCTTGATGACCAGTACCGCAACGAAAATAAGTCTCTGGGAAATTGGACTATTCAAGCGGACACTCTTGATAAATTGGAAAGCATTATGAATGAACCTTCTGAAACTGGTATCCGTACAGTATTGGATAACTTCTGGAAGGCATGGTCCGATCTGGCCAATAATCCCGGTGACCTAACGGGGCTCAAAATTGTAAGAGAAAACGCAGTTGCTTTGGCGGATGCCTTTAATTATACCAGCAAAAAACTGAGTGATTTGAACAAAGACTTGGACAGTAATATTTCTATTAAGATTACGGAAACCAATTCCATCCTATCCTCTATCTCTAATTTAAATGGTGAAATTCAAAGAATTGAAGGATTGGGAAACGACGCCAATGATCTCCGGGACCAGCGCGACCTGCTCACGGACAAGTTGTCCAAGATCCTTAACATAACAGTTCAAGATACTCCCCAAGGGTACAACATCCTCTCTCTGGGCGGAACTAGCCTGGTGACGGGAAAAGCCACCACTCCTTTAACTGTCGACTCTTTAAAGGAAGCTTTTGACTCCGGAACATTAAACAGCGGAGAAATATATGGTATGATTTTTTCACGGGACACATTTGTGACTGATTACCAAAATCAACTGGATACACTGGCTAATTCCGTAGCAAATGGTCAAGTCAAGGTTACAGTGCCTGTGGGTTCGGTTCTCCCGGTTGGGTCGACTGTAACTAAGGTGAATGCGGATGGTACAACAACTGATGTTGCCATTACCGATGCCAATAAAGAAGTTACAGATGCTTCCGGAATGGTTCTTCTGGTGAATGGCCTGAATGGCCTTCAAAAGTTGGGCTATACCGCGACTGATACCTATCAGCAAGGAATTGATTTCTTTACGGCAAGTTCCGGTTCAACGATCACAGCAGCAACTATCTCTCTCAATTCTCTTATTGTTCAAGATCCAAGCCGCATCGCCACTTCTTTGAGAACGGTGGGAACCGGCTCTGGCACCACAGCGGTTAAGGGGAATAATACCTTGGCGTTGATAACAAGCGAATTAAAGAATCAAAAGTTTACTTTCCCCTTAAGCAATGGCTCTACTCTTAACGGAACAATTGACGATTATTTTGGTTCCATTGTAGGTCAATTGGGCGTACAATCCCAAGAAGCAACCCGGCAGATGAACAATCAGAACTCATTGGTAAGTCAGGTGCAAAGCAATCGGCAATCTGTGAGCGGAGTTTCAATTGACGAAGAGATGAGCAGCATGATTATGTATCAGCATGCATATAACGCATCGGCTCGATTTATGACCACAATGGACCAGATTCTAGACAAAATCATTAATAGCATGGGCGTTGTCGGACGCTAATAGGGGGGGTTAAAGTGGCAATTCGAGTAACACAGGGAATGATTACAACCCAATTAACGCGCAACCTGAATTCCAATATGGCCCGTATGTCACAAATTGAGAATCAGATGTCTACAGGGCGGTCTATTAACAAACCCTCAGACGATCCGGTTGGTGTCACGTACGCGTTGCGTTACCGTAGCGAGCTATCCTCCAATGGCCAGTATCAGGATAATGTGGGGAGTGCATTGTCGTGGCTCAGTTTTTCGGATAAGATGCTGGACCAGGCTGGTACGATCATGAATAGAATTAAAGAACTCACAGTACAAGCCACAAGCGGTACGAATACACAAAGTGGTTTAGATAGCATTAACAATGAAGTTGTAGAACTCAAGAATCAGTTGATCAACATTGGGAATAGCCAAATAAATGGGAAGTACATCTTTAACGGACAGAATTATAATAAGCAACCATATCAAGATGCGGCCCTGGCAGCTTCAGCGCTGACGGATTCTGGCGATGTAACGTATCAATTAAGTGCAGGTATTGTGAGCTCAGTCAATGTTTCAGGAAACGGTGTTTTTGGAAAGCCGGGAGAAGCGGACAATGTATTTAACATCTTGGACAAGCTATCTGCTGCTCTTACTGGAGGAAAAATAGAGGATGCTCGCAATTTGTTGTCGGATATTGCTACCCGATCCGATACGGTAATTAGTGAGCGTGCTAGTATTGGTGCAAAAGTGAACCGGGTTGAATTAATGGAGGGCAGATTAAATGATCTGGAGGTCATTTTAACGGATCTTCAATCCAAAACAGAAGATATCGACTACGAAAAGGTACTCATTCAATCAAAAATTAACGATAACATCTACCAGGCCTCTCTTGCTGTAGGAGCCAAGATTATTACTCCTACCCTGGTAAGCTTTTTGAGTTAGGATGATCCTTTATGATTCCTTTGCCGCAAATTCAAATTCATCAGCAATTTGCACGAATAGGAATTGAATCGTCAGCAGGCAGGTATGAGATTTCACAAGTTAAGGCCGAATTGAATGTGGAGACAACTGCCCCTATCTTGCATATCGAACAACCTGCAGCAATAATGGACATTGATTTAGATCGTTTCTGGGCTGCATTTAATGGGGGAGTGGGAGTATCTCAAGCGTTGAATATCTATTCCCAGATGCCCGGTATTGCTTTGCAGAATATTCAACAGACCGTGGAGAAGGGAAATCAACTGGCTGATCTCAGTAACCCGGAAAACCCCATAGGGTCAATTATGAACGAGGCGGCTTATGGAGAGCAGCCAAGGCCCCAATACTTTGGTCCGGCTTCTTCCGACAATATCGATATTTTCATTACTCCCCGACAAGCTGAAATCCAGGTGGAACTAGGAAAAGTGGAAAAGCAGTACAAGCCTTTCCGAACAGATGTTGAATATCATCGAGGTAACGTTAAAATTTATATGCAGCAATATGCCGCGGTGACTATTACCCCTCCAGCATTGGACATACTAGTATAGTCAGTTTTGTTTCATACGAAGAAGCTGTAGAATAGAACTATCTATAGCTTCTTTTAATTTTGAACGGGAGAGTGACGGGTGCATGATTGTGAACACAACAAGGTTTGGTGAGTTAGAGATTGAATCTTCAGAAATTATTTCATTTAATCAAGGAATTCCGGGATTTGAATTGCATAAGAATTATGTGCTTTTGGAACTGGAGGAAACACCTTTCGCATACCTTCAATCAACCGACGACGAAGGATTGGCCTTCGTTGTTGTAGACCCGTTTATCTTTTTTAAGTCTTATGAGTTTGAGCTTCCATCAACAGCTATTGAAGAATTGGAAATTACAGATCACGAGGATGTTATTATTCGCAGCATTGTGACTGTAAAGGAGAAAATCGAGGAAGCAACTTTGAATCTAGTGGCCCCCATTGTTGTGAATAATAAAAGGAAATCAGGCAAGCAAGTCATACTGAATAACACAAAGTACGGTACACGGCATTCCATTCACTTTCCTGTTGTTGCAGAGGGAGGTGAGAGCAATGCTGGTTCTGTCTAGAAAAAAAGGAGAATCCTTAATTATTGGGGATGACATCGAGATTACAATTCTGGACGTAGATTCTGATAACATCCGAATCGGTATCAAAGCTCCACGGAGTATAGAGATTCTCCGTAAAGAGCTATACGCCAGCATTAAAGAGGCAAACGAAGAGTCTGCCCGTATACCTTTTGAAATTGCGTCTCTAAAAAAGATAAAAAGCCGAAAAAAAGAAGAATAAGCTATAACATTCCTTCTGAGTGCTGTCGATATAAATAATAGAGCTTGATATAGGGCGGCCGACCTAATTCAAGCGACAATATTCCACATGGACGTGGATGAACAACATTCAGGGAGGAAGATTCTAATGAGAATTAACCACAATATTACCGCATTGAACACCCACCGCAACATGGGCCTTAACAACGTTAGCGCTGGCAAGAACATGGAAAAGCTGTCTTCCGGTCTGAAGATTAACCGTGCTGCTGATGACGCTGCTGGCCTGGCAGTTTCTGAAAAAATGCGTGGCCAAATCCGTGGTTTGGAGCAAGCGCAACGGAATACGCAAGACGGTATTTCTTACGTACAAACCGCAGAAGGCGCGATGAATGAAATCAGCTCCATGCTGACCCGGATGAAGGAACTGAATGTTCAAAAGCTGAACGGTACATATGGCGATGGCGACAAGGATAACATTGACCAAGAGCTGGACGCTCTGGGTGAGCAAATCGATACTATCATGACTGAAACAAAGTTCAATGGTATCAAGATTACTTCCGGTGTTAAGGTTCAAATTGCTGACGTTAAGGGTCAACAAATCAAAGTTTCTTCTATTTCGACCGATGGTATCACTGGTCTTACAAAGACTACTTCTATCGGTGGTATTGAAGACGCCATTAAGAATGTATCCACTGAGCGCGCTAAGCTGGGTGCTAAGCAAAATCAACTGGAGTACACCTCCAACAACTTGGGTACTGTTGTAGAAAACCTGACTGCTGCCGAATCCCGTATCCGTGATACTGATATGGCCAAGGAAATGGTTGAGTTGACCAAAAACAACATCCTGCTGCAAGCATCCCAAGCGATGCTGGCACAAGCCAATTCCCAACCTCAAGGCGTGCTGAGCCTCCTGCGTTAATCCTCAGCCCCTATCACCCCAAACTCTTAAAGAGTTTGGGGTGTTTTTATTTTCCGCTAACAGAAGCTAGCTTTGTATCCGATATAATGGTATAAGAATACGATTCGGAGGTGTGTGGTCATGTCCTTGCCGATATCCAACATGAGCACAAAGAATGTTTCAGCCAATTATAGTGGTGATATAGCAGCAGTGGGCGGAAATAAAGATAAGTCTGCTCCTGAGGATCAAGCTAGAGATATCAAGAGTGTAGATGCACTAACAAAGGCTGAGATGCAGGGAGTTAAACTCTCTCCTGGTGATGAACAATTTATACGGACAATCGATAAAGCGATCAAAGCAATTGAAGGACCATCAACCTCATTTGAGCGATCTGTTCACCAAAAAACTAATACTATTGTAGTCAAAGTTATGAATAAGTCGACTGGAGAATTGATTCGTGAAATTCCTCCGGAAAAAATCCTTGATATGGTAGCCCGCTTTATGGAAATGAACGGAATGGTAGTAGACGAGAAAGTATAATGAAAGAAGGGGAATAAGATGCGTATTTCCGGCCTAGCTTCCGGTATGGATATTGATAAGATGGTTACCGAATTGATGAAGGCCAAACGGGCGAGCTATGATAAAATGGTCCAAAAACGTATAGCGGTGGAATGGGCACGTGAGGATTACAGATCATTAAGCACAAAAATAGTAGACTTTCGGAACAATAAATTAGCAACCTACAGCTTTTCTAACGCCATGCAAGCTAAGAAAGCCGAGCTTACCGGTGATACGAATGCTATTGCCGTTAATTCTGCAAGCCCATCTGCAGCGGGAACTTTGGACGTAGATGTTAAAGAGGTAGCACAGTCCGCTAGAACAGTATTGAATTATGTGAAGCCTGCAATTAATCCTGATAATCTCCCTGTCTCTATGCAAGGGGCAACTTTAGAAAAACTCGGCTTTCAGCTTGATACAGATGATAATGATAAGGTTGCTGTCGTTATAAATGGTAAATCAGTTACAATAGATAAAACTGCCACAATCAGTGATTTGGTAACCAAAATCAATTCGGATAAATCTCTCAAAGTAACAGCGTTAACTTCGGGCAACACATTCTCAATCACAAGCACGCAGACTGGAAAATCCTCAGTTGATCTGATTGCAGGATTTCCTTCAGCCTTTAATATTGATGCTGATGCTTCAACTGAGGGCAATGATGCATCTGTTCTAGTAAACGGGGTTGAATTTACACAGGCAAGTAACCAATTCAGTGTTAACGGTTTTAGTTTTACTGCTAAGGTAAAGACGGGTACTAATGGAGTTTCTACTATCTCGGCTGTTACGGATACCGATAAAATTTTATCCACTATAAAATCCTTCGTGAGTGACTATAATACGCTAATTGGTGCGATTAATTCTGAGATATCTGAAGAACGATACCGTACTTATCTTCCGCTTACGGATGAACAAAAGAAAGAGCTTAGTGATGACGAAGTAAAGTTATGGCAGGATAAAGCACGTAGCGGCTCATTAAGAAACGATACTGCTCTGAGCTCATACGTGTCGGAACTCCGACTAGCAACTCTTCCCCTTATCTCAGGCATAGATACCGGTAAAACAGATTCTTCGGGTAATTCAATTAAACAGTCCATAGGAATAACTAGTGGTGGATATACTGAAAAGGGAAAGTTATACTTAAATGAGGAAGCATTAAAAAAGGCTTTAGAAGCTGATCCTGAACAAGTTGCTAGTTTGTTTACAGGGAGTAATTCTACAGGCGCTATAAATAAGATGATGTCTTCATCAATGACCATTTTAAAGAGTCTTTCTGATAAAGCAGGCACTTCAATGGCCAGTACAAATGAAAACTCTTCTTTTCTGGAAGATGCCCTAATGTCAGAACAAATTCGCAATATGAAAACCAGGGAGAAGGACATGTTGGCAAATCTCTCCAGAGCAGAAACGAATTACTATAAAGTATTTACGGCAATGGAAACGGCCATTAACAAATATAATTCCCAATCGTCAAGCCTGTCTAGCTTTATGAGCTAATTTAAAGGAGGATTAACGTGTATAACCCATATCAGATTTATCAGCAATCCTCCGTCCAAACTGCAACACCCAATCATCTAATTATTATGTTATATGACGGGGCTATCCGGTTTACAAAAGCAGGTATTCAATCTATTCGGGAGAGAAACATTGAACGGGCTAATGAAAATTTTAAGAAGGCTCAGGCTGTAATTAATGAACTTATAGCATCCTTGAATTTTGATTATTCCATTTCATCTAACCTAGCGAGTATCTATGAATACTTGCTTGCTCTTCTGTTAAAGGCGAATTTAAAAAAAGATGTAAAGCCAGCTGAGGAAGCTTTACAGTTTCTAGTTGATCTCTCTGAGACCTGGAAGCAGGTTTTGAAGGGGGCAGGCAATACCGCTTCCACTGAACAGGGCGTTGTAAAATGAACCGGCAGCTTAATGAGCTCCATATAAAAACTCAGGAATTTGCCGGACGGATAGATCAAGTAACGGCTGAAGAACTACTTCAGTTACTTGAATTGCGTGATGAAGTGATTGCAGTACTTGGGATGGAGGGTATGATCCTTTCTAAAGAAGATAAGGACTGCCTTCATGATCTAAGAGCCTATGATTCAATTATTTTAGATAGAATGAATCATATCAAGACGGAGGCTTCTGAAGCGGTAAATAGAATACGAACGTCTAATATGCAGCGGAAGATTTACGATGCAGATTTTTCAGGAGAAAGCTACTTCATTGACAAAAAAAAATGAAATTACTTAAACCGCTAGAGAATATTTACCTAGCGGTTTTTTCTCATAAATGCATGGTTTTTATCCGATATATAGTCATGGACATCTAGGAGGATCGAATAAATGAACCAGTTACCTTTGGATATAACGGACTACCTTGATGAAATAAGGGTGTTTTTGCCAAAATTAATTCGAGCTTGTGACTCAACCGGTGATCTTTTTTACACCCCTTTAAATGCAGAGGCTTTGGATATTATTCAGCAGGTTGTTGAGGGTGTAAACAGTTTGCTTCAAATGATAGATGTGACTGTAAATAGTCTTTATAAAGCCTTTACAGTCTGGGAGAAACCATTACATGCTGCTGCAGCTAATTTACGTCAAAGTATGACGGAAATTGATTATCATTTTAAAGAAAATAAGTTTATTGCTGCAGGCGATTTATTTAAGTACGAATTAACAGGTATCTGCCAGGACCTTTTCGCTACTTTGGGCGAAGCAGAGGCTCGGGCAGGTATCCAAAATCAAACTGTTTTTTTTGAAAACTATCCCGATCTATATAAGCAATTTGAAAATACTGTCCAATCGCCTGACCAGTATCAAATTGTATATTCTAGAAGCGGTTTGCCTAATCTATTTGTTGATACTGTTGATGCAGATCCATCCTATTTTTATAGCAAGTATGATCCGGACTATGAGGCAAGTTGTTGGGTGGAATCTATATCCGACTTAATGGTTAACAAAAAAGCGGCCCTTATCTGGGGATTAGGTTTTGGATATCATCTCAATGCCTTCCTTCAACAATACCCCCAGACAGATATATATATCTATGAGCCTAATGAGCAAGTTTTAATGGCAGCCTTACAGGTGACCGATTTTCAGGAGTTAAGAAGAAATCGGCGGATCCACTTGTTTCTGGCCGGAGAAGACAAGAACACAATAAAGCAGTTAGCCTCCCACTTGTACTATCTAAAGCATGATATGGCTGTGCTGGAGCTTCCTATTTATAAGCATATCTTCCGTAATCAAAAGGAACGAATTTTGAACTCAATCAACATTGAAATGGAAGAGATTGTGATAACCGAAAACACAATGAAAAGGTATCAGGATATTCTTTTAGAGAATATTTTGAAGAATTTCACGGTTATTTTGAAGAGTCCATCTCTTATGGAATTAAAAGATAGTTTATCCGATTATTCTGCAGTGATCGTAGGAGCGGGTCCATCTCTGGACCAGGATATTGAGAAATTAAGAGAGTTAAGGAAGCATGCATTCATAATTGCCGCGGGAACGGCAGTGCAAGCGTTACAGCTGCATGGGATTGAGCCTCACTTAATTGTAACGATGGATGGCTATGTGGGTAACTATAGTGCTTTTCAAGGAATTAACGCAAATTCTATTCCCTTTTTATTCTTTCCACCTACGCACTACCGAATCATCGAAGAGAAAAATGCAAGCTTTATCCATGCTTTCTTTCATTACGATCCTTTATCCAGTTATCTCATGGATCTTTCAAATGAAGACCCGGTTTTTTTTCCAACACATTCTGTTACCGGCTCAGCGATTCAAGCAGCCATCTATATGGGTTGTAAAGAGATCATTTTTGCCGGACAAGACCTCTCCTATTCCAATAATAAATTTTATGCTGCAGGCAGTAAGCATGTAGAAGGTGAAGTTCAACAGAGTCGTGTGGAGCAGGCTTCAGAAACGGTAGAGAATGTTATGGGCGGATTTAACCGTACTGATTCCAAAATGAGAGTCACGTTATTAGATATTGAAGAGCTTATTGAGAATTATCCTAATACCAAATTTACCAACACTACCGGGATGGGAGCTAAAATCAAAGCTGCGCCTTTCGAATCGATTGAAGAGACTATTTCTCGGCTAGAAGCAACGAAGGTGCCGGAGACTCTTCTGAAAGATGTTTATTCGACCTTGCAAGGATATGATCAAGAACGAGTAAAGCAAGTATTAAAAAGAATGGACATTATTCCAAATGAATTAAGTATGGTTAATACTTTGTTGAAATCAATCAGCAAAAGATTGAACCAATTAGGAGTTCTTAAATTAACTTCGCAAAAGAAGTGTAAAATAGAGATGGAACGAATAGAAACAGATTGGGCAAGGATTGTTTCTACTTCGGTTTTCAATAGTATCTATCTTCGTAGTCTTTCGTCTCAAGTATTGGAATTTGATCATACACGTCCTCGCTTGGAGAAAGAAACAAATGTGGTTCGTAAGGCGGATTTGTTTGTTGATGTACTAGGTAAATTGGTTAACGAAATGATAAAGAATTCAGACTATTTCCAGCGGCAGGTCAACGATGCTTTTGATTATTGGCGTGGCAAGGGGTTAGTTCTGACCACCTTACGATAGGTTAGGAGTCAAAAGTATGTATAGGGATAAAAAAATCTTGATTACTGGTGGAACTGGAACTATTGGGCATCATCTTACGAAGGCCCTGCTGCAGCATGACCCGGCGGTGATCCGGATCTTTAGCCGGGATGAGTACAAGCAATATGAAATGGCTCAAACATTTCAGGAGCATTCTCGTAAAATGAGATATTTAATCGGTGATGTTCGAGATGAAGCAAGGTTACTACGAGCAATGGAAGATATTGATTATGTATTCCATCTTGCCGCAATGAAACACGTACCCGCTTGCGAGTACAATCCATTTGAAGCTGTAAAAACTAATGTGATGGGAACACAAAATGTAATACAAGCTTCTATCGCGGCAGGTGTAAAGAAGGTGCTTTTTACAAGCTCGGATAAGGCCATTTCCCCTACAAATACGTATGGTGCTACTAAGCTTATGGGGGAGCGTCTTATCTCTGCCGCGGAGTATCAGAAAGGTCCCAAATCTACAATTTTTTCATCAGTTCGGTTTGGTAATGTTATGGGTTCCCGGGGATCAGTAATCCCCTTGTTTAAAAAGCAAATTCTTGAAAAGAATAAAGTAACAATTACCGACCCGGAAATGTTGCGCTATATGATGACACCTTCTCAAGCTATTGAATTAATTCTAAAGGCAAACGAGATAGCTCAGGGAGGAGAAGTGTTTGTTTTAAAAATGCCAGTTGTTCGAATTGGAGATTTGGCCGATGTGGTTATTGAACTGGTCAAGGAGAAATACACACTAGTTCAACATATTGAAAAAGTGATAACAGGTTTGCGTCCAGGAGAAAAGCGGTATGAAGAAATAATGACGCAAGATGAGGAAATAATAGCTAATGATTTAGGTGAAATGTATGTTGTTCCATCAGTTTTTAAAAACTCACCTCAATTAAAAAGCTTTCAAAGAGCTAAATTAGAATTTATAGAAGAATCAGTATGTAATATTCAATCTCTTAAAAAATGGATAATAAAAGAGTCTTTAATTTAAATCAATGGACTTACGTTTGATTTTTTGGAGGAATTTAAATGTTAAAAGAAAAGATCGTCATATGGGGCGCTTCTATTACTGGGGATAATGCCTATAATGACCTTAATGGAGATTATCATGTCGATTATTATTGTGATAATGATAAAGATAAATGGGCAAGTTTGAGAAATGGAGTTCCAGTAATTTCTCCAGATCAATTATTAAAATTGGAATATGTTAGAGAGTATAAAATAATTATAGCAAGTCACCATTCAGTAGAAATTATAACTCAGCTTAAAGAAATGAATCTACAGTATTTTGAAGTATATTTTAATTCTAAGAGCTATTGGGAAGAAAGGTATTCAAATGGGGGGCATTCAGGGAGTGGTTCCTATAACCGTCTTTCAGCTTATAAAGCAGAGGTTATTAATAACTTCCTAATTGAGCATAATATATCAAATGCTATTGAGTGGGGATGCGGTGACGGACATCAATTATCTCTTATTAACTACTCCCATTATGTTGGAATCGATGTTTCTAAAACCTCCGTGGAACTCTGTAAAGGAAAATTTTCTAACAAGAAGAACTATCGGTTTTTCACTAATTTAGAACTGGAAAAAAACTTTTTGCAAAACAAGAAGTTTGATATCTCTTTGTCACTCGATGTTATTTATCATTTAGTAGAAGATGATATATATGAAGTCTATATGCAAAACCTTTTTAAATCTAGCCAAAGATTTGTGTGTATTTACGCCGACGACATAGATGTTCCATATCGCGGCGGACATGTGAAACATAGGAACTTTTCTCATTTTGTTAAAGTTAAAATGAAGGATTGGAAATTGAGTGCCCACATAAAAAATACATTTCCATATAATCCTGAAGATCCTTATAACACTTCTTGGAGTGATTTTTATTTTTTTGAATATAAAGGAGATTGAGGTTTTCTAATATCTTCGTTAATACAAATAGTATTTATTTACTCAATATAAGAATTATATGGATGGAAATATATGTGTTTTTAGCTATAGGGAAGGCTTTGAAGGCAAGTAAGAAGCCCTCAAAATAAGCTTACACTAGCATTCCTAGTTATAAGATCATTGAAAATGCGCTATGATTTAAAATGTGAGGAGAATTTAGTGTGAAGCAATCAGCACTTTTATTTGGGGCATCAAAATTAGGGGAAGTAGCATTTAATTTGCTTAAAGATCAATTTAATTTTATAGGATTTTTAGATAATAATGAAAAAAAATGGAATACCATTTTTAATGGGTTAACAGTTTATTCTCCCGAAAAATTACACTTACTACCTGAAAGTAAAATTATTATTTCTAGTCAATATTCTAAAGAAATATCTCTTCAACTAACTAACCTTGGCTTTCATGACTACTTTATATTTAACTGGCAATTACAAAGTCCTGATAGTAGTAACAGTTTGAGAAGGAGATTAGAAATCCCTATTATTAATTTAGGTCATTTTTTAGCTTCATTGAATGCCCCTCAATATCTGGAAACATTGACTTTGCTTTGGGGTGGTTCTGGCATTCTAGATTATCTTCTTTTGAAAGCTTTAGTTTTAAAATTTGATATAAAAACATATTTAGAAATTGGTTCTTGGTCTGGAGAAAGCTTATCTTGTGTTTCTGCTTTAGTTTCAAATTGCTATAGCATTTCCCTACCAGATGAAAAGGTAGAGGGAACCTTTAGAAGCCATTGGGGAAAAAATAACTTTAGTAAGTATTTTTCTAAAAACTTACCGAATGTAACATATTTTAATGAAGACTCTAAATTGTTTAACTACAACAAGATCGAGAATAAGATTGATTTAGTATTTATTGATGGGGACCACACATATCAAGGAATATATATTGATACAAAGCGTATTTTTGAAGTAATAGATTGTGAAAACACAATAGTAGTATGGCATGATTTTAAGGTAAAACGCGATGAAGCGATATCTACAACAGTAGATGCTGTATTTAACGCGATCCCACATTCTTTATCTAAAAATATATTTGCAGTAGATGCTAATATGTGTGGGATTTTTATTCCAGATAAGTACTTACATTTTTTCGATTTTGAAGATCGTCAAGATGAAGTTTATTCCTACAATGTTTCTTTATACCCAACTAGGAATAATTTAAAACGTTAGGAGATAAAACAGTGAATTTAGCCATAATGAAAAAAGTGGTTAAAACCAAAATATATAAAAAAAGGCTATTATTATTTGGTGCTAGTAATTTTGGCATGACCTTTTATTCAGATTTTTTGTTGCCTAATGAAATAGATATAATAGGATTTCTAGATAACGATAAAAGAAAACTGGGTTCTTTTTTATGTGAAAGGCCTATTATGGAGCCTGATGTTCTATTAAAAATAGAATTTGATTATGTTCTGATAACAAGTCAGTTCGCTGGGGATATTTTGAACCAATTATTGAAGTTGGGGATAAAAAGGGATGCTATTATAATAATAAGCCCCCAATTTCTAGCGCGTTCAAAGATTTGGCCGACTGTATTATTTTTTAGATTTTCAAGTTTTTTTCGAAGAAGTGGAATAAGAAGCAATACAGAAGAAGTAATTATCTCCCTTACCACTATACCTTCAAGGGTAGAAACTTTATGGATTTGTATTGAATCATTATTAAGGCAAGATTTCAAGCCAAGTCATATAATTCTTTGGCTCTCCAAAGAGGAATTTAAAAATATTAAGTTGCCTCCCTTAGTATTAAAACAACAGAAAAGAGGACTTCAGATAAGATATTGCGAAAATCTAAAATCGCACAAAAAATACTATTATTCCATGTTAGAATTTCCTAATTCTACTGTGGTTACAGTAGATGACGATGTAATTTATCCTCAAGATATGCTTGAGCGACTAATGAAAAAACATTATCAATATCCGGGTAAAATAATATGCAATAGAGCTCATAAAATTCAATTTAATGATAATAATGAATTAAAGAGCTATAATCATTGGTCTTCGGGAGCTACAAATTTTCGAGGACCTTCACATTTATTATTGCCTACAGGTGTAAGCGGAGTTCTTTACCCTCCAGCATCTCTTCATAAAGAAGTTTTTAATAAAGACATATTTATGACTTTGTGTCCTACTCAAGATGATTTATGGCTAAAAGTAATGGCTTTTAAAAAGAACACAAAAGTAGTAAAAGTCGAAAAGTATTCTAGAAATTTTATTGAAATAGATGGTACCCAAAATAATGCATTATGGAAGGATAATGCTTTGAATGGACTCAATGATGTAGGTTTTATAAAATTACTTGATGAATATAAAATAACTTTTAATCCTGACGTTGATAACGGATTATAGATATCCTAAAAGGGGAATTTGGATACGATGTTAGGGAGGCTATTATGGAAATAGGTATAGCATTATTTGTATATAATAGAGCACACCATATCCAAATGGTATTAGATGGCTTGAGGGCAAATGGTGTTGAAAAAATTTATGTATTTGCTGATGGCCCAAAGTATGAAAGTCATGTAAAAGATATTAATGAAGTTTCAACAATAATCAATTCTATAGATTGGTGTGAGGTCGAATATATAAAAAGCAAAGTAAACAAAGGATTGGCAAACTCAATTGTTGATGGAATCAATTATGTACTAGAAAGGCACGAACGAATTATTGTACTAGAGGATGATTGCATACCATCGAATGACTTTGTTTATTATATGAATCAATGTTTTGAAAAGTATGAAGAAGATAAACAAGTTATGAGTATTTCGGGGTATTCTTTTCCGATTGATTTACCCAAAAGTTATGAGTATGATGTTTACTTTACAAAAAGGATATCTTCATGGGGATGGGGAACATGGAGGAGAGCATGGAATTCCTTTAGTCGTAATAGAACTTCAATAAATGATTCTATTTTACTCAGTCGTATTTACGATTATGCGCCTGATTTAGTGGACATGTTTAATGACCAACTTAATGGAGAATTAGACTCATGGGCCATTTACTGGGCTTTAAATGTAATTGAAAATGACGGAGTATGTATTAATCCAATCCACTCTAAGATTTTAAATGTTGGAAACGATGGGTCGGGTGTTCACTGCGATAGCACTAATAAATACGATGTTGAATTACATAATACTCTAAGAGAACCCCTTAATTTCCCGAAAGATAAAGGTTTAAATTCAGAGATTACTAATGGAATTGCGCGTTTTTTTTACCAGGATTCTTTTAAATCATATTTAAGAATAAAAAGATACTATGAAATTATGGTTATTTGGATGGCGAATGTAAATGCAGGAATGAAAATTTCGAACTATTTAGACAATAAGGGAATAAAAAATGTAGCTATTTATGGAATAGGAAAGATAGGAAAGCAATTATATTATGAATTGAAAAAAGATGGATACCCAATTAAATATTTAATTGATAGTAATTCAAAAAAAATTAATCGAGAAGCAAACTCATTTGGTACTGCAACTCTTGATGAAGCAGCTAGTAAGAACGATTTTGACGCTATTATAGTTACTCCAATTTATGACTACGAAAATATATATAGTAAAATTGATTTATTAAATCTTGGGAAAGAAATTATTTCATTAGAAAATATCATATTTTCAATGAAAGATTTGGAATAATTTTGTATTAAATTAAGCTAACATTCAAGGAGTCGCTGAGCTTTGAGTATTACCAATTGCTTTCGCTTACGGCAATTCAGCGTTTGTAGATGATTGGTTTCCTATTACAGAACTTACTGGAGTCTCGCGGCAGAATAAATCGAACGGCGATCTGATTTCATACTCGAGGATGTGGCACTGCAGAGTAGAGCACTTGGCTCAGATTACTGTTGATGTTTATCAGTGGCAGGCCTTGGTGAAAAGGCCTCTTATCGTTAAGCAACTCAAGATTTTGCTTAAAAGCCGATTGTTTAATTACACAATACGTGTGCCAAGTTGGACACATTTAATAAATTATAAATTCAAAAATAGAAACACCGATAACTATGAAAAACATTATACAAGGGAGCCACCTATGTTGGATATCATTGTATTCGGTACTGGGAGTGCTTATAACAAAATCAAGCAAGGTCTTGATTACTCCAAAGTATCGATCAAAGCATTTGCCGATAATAATGAAGCTGTATGGGAACAGTTGTGCGAGGGTACTCTTGTTATAGATCCTAAACAAATTTTGGGTTATGACTTTGATTATGTTATTATTGCAAGCTCTTATTATGAAGAAATAACCGAACAACTATTGGGATATGAAGTGCCTGAAACTAAGATTATCCCTTGGTTTAAGAAAACGCTGAGTGCGGATTTAAGCCTGTTCAGTCTTATTTTCAAACCGGAATATTTAATGCAATGGCAGTTACAGCTTGTTCAAGAGAAAGTGGATAAGGAATTAAAGCAACTGCAGACGACAAGCTTGTTATTAGCCGCAAAAATAAATGTTGAACGGGTAATACGCCTAAAACCAGAAAATGGGCTGTCTGAACTTGAATTTAAAGTATATTCTCAATGGGGTGAGGATGGGATTATCCAGCATCTCATTCATAACCTTTGCATTGAGAATACGATTTTTGTTGAATTTGGTGTTGAAAATTATACAGAAGCCAACACACGGTTTTTGTTAATGAATAATAATTGGAGCGGACTAGTCATCGACGGCAGTCAGGAGAATATCGATTTTATAAAGAATGATGATATATATTGGAAGCATCAACTTACAGCAACTTGCAGCTTTATAACTAGAGAGAATATTAATGAACTTATCTTGAATGCTGGCATTTCTGGTGATATTGGGCTTTTAAGTGTTGATATTGATGGAAATGATTATTGGGTATGGGAAGCTATTGATGTGGTGAGCCCAAGGATTGTAGTCGCTGAATACAATTCAGTGTTTGGCGCCGAACATAAGGTTACGGTTCCCTACAGACCTGATTTTCAAAGAAGAAAGGCACATTTCTCGTGTCTCTATTATGGTGCTTCCTTGGCCGCGCTGTGTGAATTGGCTGAAAAAAAAGGCTATATGTTTATCGGATGCAACAGTGCTGGGAATAATGCTTTTTTTATAAGGAAAGACTTGGAAAGCATGATGAAGGAGTTAACCCCCCAGAGTGGTTTTATCTCTAGTAAGTTTCGGGAGTCTAGAAATGAACAAGGCCATCCTAGTTATCTTAATGATCATAAAAAGCTGGAGGCAATCAAAGATACGGTTGTCTTTAACTTACAGACCAATACCGAAATCAAAATTAAAAATTTATTTGGCTTAGACTCCGGCAATTAGACAGCAGTAAAGGGGATTAAGTATGTTTATCTTGATGACGGTTAGGACTGAATTAGGATGAGGAAAGTTCTAGTTATTGGGGCTGGAGGATTTATCGGTTCAGCATTAGTTGAGTATTTGTATAAGCACGGTTGCTTCATCTATGCAGTGGGCAGAAGCCCAGGGCTTTTGAGGGAAAGAAGGATGTTAAATCTCAAGGGGGTTTCTTTTTATCCCATCGAACTACCAGATGATTCTTTAAGGGAGCTTCTAATAACTGTAAAGTTTGATACGATCGTCTATTCGGCGGGAACATCTTCGGTAGGTAATTCTGTGATGCGGCCATATGAGGATTATTTAAGTTCTGTAGATCCATTAGCTTATGTAATGGAGGAGATACGCCAATGCTCGCCGGAGAGCCACTTTATATTCTTATCCAGCGCAGCTGTCTATGGTAATCAGACGACGTCACCGATATCTGAAACCGCTCCGCTTAAGCCCATTTCCGCGTATGGCTTTCATAAAAAAATATGTGAGCTGTTGCTTGAAGAATACTCCGATTTATATGGGCTTCATACGACTGCGTTAAGGATTTTCTCTGCATACGGGCCTTTCTTAAGAAAACAAGTAGTTTATGATTTATGTACGAAGATCGTTTCTCCCGGGACCAGTTTGGAGATACTGGGTACGGGGAATGAATCCAGGGACTTTATTCATTTGGATGATATATGCAGGGCCATAGAATTAGTAGCAAGCCGGCGTCAAGAGGGAGTTTTTAATCTGGCATCAGGCGTAGAAACTTCCATAGTGGAGCTAGCTCTTTTACTAGGTGAAATTCTTGGCATTCAAAAGACCATCTGTTATACAGGATCTGAAAACAAGGGAAACCCGGTGAAGTGGAGGGCAGATATAAGCAGATTAGGTGAACTGGGGTTCACTATTTCAAAGCCCATCCAAGAAGGCCTGGTAGAATATTGTACTTGGTTTAAATCGCAAGAGTGGAGTATCAATTAGCTAGTAAAACGTTAGTGAGGAGAGAACTATATGCGGATGGGAATTCCTATAATAGGCGGAGGACGTTGGATGGGAGGCGTCTCATATATTGAGCTCCTTGCGCGGGCTCTGCATACCCAGCCTGCAGATATTCGTCCTCGAGTTTTTTTAATTGTTAAAGAAAAAACCCTGCCTGATTATACTTGGCATGTTCCGTTTCTCCACTTTTTCGATCAAGTTATTTATGTGGGGCATCAAGATGAAGGGGTGGCTAGCGTTATTCCATCCGATGCGATATTTTGTGTAGATGACCATGAACTTTTTCTAGAAATTGACTTCTATTTCCCCTCGGTCTCCGACATTTTGAGCTTTGGTTGTTATGCTTCGTGGATCCCTGATTTTCAACACAAGTACTTAAGCCATCTTTTTTCGGAAAAAGAAATCATTGACCGTGATGAACAAGCGCAGCGGGTATCTGAACTGTCTCCTATCGTTGTACTGAGTAGTAATGATGCGGAAAAGGATTTTCGCCTTTTTTATCCCGATTCAAAATCGAAGCTATTTGTTTTACCTTTTTACTCATTACCTAAAGATGAATGGTATGCAGGGGAACCCGACAGAGTTGCAGAAAAGTTCGGGCTTCCTGACCGCTTTATATTGTGCTGCAATCAATTTTGGGCCCATAAAAACTACAAGTGTTTATTTGAAGCTGTTTCCATTCTTCATTTAGAAGGAAAAGAAGTTCATCTGGTTTGCACAGGACTGACGGAGGATTACCGCAACCCCAAGTTTTTCGAGGATCTTTTGTCATATGTGAAAAGCACTGGTACAGACTTATTTATTCATATATTAGGCCGGGTTTCAAGAGAGGACCAAATACAGCTTATACGGAAGTCCGTATTAATGGTTCAGCCTTCCTTGTTTGAAGGGTGGAGCACTGTGGTTGAAGATGCACGGGCTTTAGGTAAGGCTATAATATTGTCGGATCTGGACGTTAATAAAGAACAAGCACCTGAGTTTGGAGTATTTTTCGACAGACATTCACCGCGGGATCTGGCAAATAAAATTTGGCAGTGTTTTTCGTCGTTAGAAAGCGGACCTATATTGATGAATGAACAGCATGCTTTGAAAAGGGCTTCTCAATTGGTAGATGGGTATGCTAAGCAGCTGCTAAACATTATGAATGAGGCAGTACTCTGCCATAACCGTATTACTAAAAAGTCGAGCAGTATTCTAGCGGTTTTTGACGCCAAAGGAAGTGATTATTTAACATCGGATAGCTACAAAAGTATTTTGAATCAAACACATCCCTTTGACTCTCTCTGCCTTGGTACTGTAGAAGATATAACAGATACGCAGGACGAGGAATATGTGTGCTTTTTGGAAGAGGGTCATATATTGTCCCCTCGTTTTGTGGAGGCTATGCTTAAGGCCGTAGGGTCAGGAAAGGCTGTATTAGGCGGCATATCACGAAAAGATAACAACGGAATGACTTTCTTTAATCCGTATTACCCTTTTATTCGATTAAATGATGGTAGTTACAAATGGGAAGGATTTCATTACCCCGCAGGTATATTCCCCACGAAACAAGTGATGCGGTGGAAAAACCAGAGCGATCTTTTCTTGGAGGATGTTGTGAAATTACCTGCCGGATTGGTTGAAACCAATTTGACTCACTTCATACAACGGAAGCTCGAATCCTATAGTGACTTTAGCAGTATATATATTTATGGGGCTGGCGGACATACAGTAAAGTTGTTGGAATCAGGAGCTTTAGATTTTTATCCTGTTAAGGCTATATTTGATAGCAATCCTCAAAATACAGGGGCTTTTTTGAAAGGCATACCTGTATGTTTATGGGAAGAGATTGCTGTCGATAGGGAAAGAAGTGTGATTATTGTTTCTTCTTCTTCTTATGAGAAGGAAATCTACACCCGTTTAAAAAATGAAGGGGATTTTAAGATTATTACATTGTACCATCACCTAGTTTGAGAGAAAAAAGTGCGTGTTTAGAAAGGGAGGAGATTTTGTGAGACCAGTTGCTTTAATAACAGGTGTTACAGGGCAGGATGGAGCTTATTTGGCTGAGTTGCTTTTAAATAAGGGTTATGAAGTTCATGGTATCAAAAGAAGAGCCTCATCCTTTAATACAGACCGGATTGATCATTTATATAGAGATCCTCATGAGCAGGATGTACGCTTTCATCTCCATTATGGTGATTTAACGGACTCCACGAATCTGATACGAATTATTCAAGAGGTCCGGCCGGACGAAATCTATAATCTGGGAGCGCAAAGTCATGTCCAGGTTTCTTTTGAAACACCGGAATATACAGCTAATTCAGATGCTATGGGTACACTTCGTTTGCTTGAAGCGGTTCGTATCGTCGGTTTGACAGAGAAGACGAAATTCTATCAGGCCTCAACAAGCGAACTATATGGAAAAGTACAAGAAACACCTCAATCGGAATCAACCCCCTTTTATCCACGAAGTCCTTATGCTGCTGCGAAGCTGTATGCTTATTGGATCACGGTTAACTACCGTGAAGCATACCGGATGTTTGCTTGTAATGGTATTTTATTTAATCATGAATCGCCGCGGCGCGGCGAAACCTTTGTCACCCGCAAAATAACAAGGGCTGTTTCCCGTATTTATTTAGGGCTTCAGAATAAGCTTTACTTGGGTAATCTAGACTCCAAGAGAGATTGGGGCTTCGCAGGAGACTACGTAGAGGCGATGTGGCTCATGTTACAGCAGGAAGCACCGGAGGATTTTGTGATAGCGACCGGTGAAACCCATACGGTAAGAGAATTCGTGGAGAAAGCATTTCATGAGGTTGATATCGAGCTTGAATGGGTAGGAACAGGAGCGGAGGAGCGAGGGATAAATAAATCAACAGGACAAACTCTGGTGGCTGTAGATCCGCGTTATTACCGTCCAACGGAGGTAGAACTTCTATTAGGTAATCCTGCGAAGGCAAAAAGTAAGCTAGGGTGGACACCAAAGATTACCTTTGAAGAGTTGGTCCGTATGATGGTTGAGGCAGATCTAAGGGAGGCTAAGAAGGAAGTGAGCCTGTCCCGTTATGATGGCACAATAGTCAGACAGAGCTTTGACTGACGGGGGCACAAAATGAATAGATCTCCTAAAATATTTGTTGCTGGACATAGAGGGATGGTTGGTTCAGCTATTGTTCGCAAACTTCAATCCCTGGGTTATGATAATATAGTGACCCGTACAAGAGACCAATTGGACCTTCAACAGCAAAACGCGGTTATGGATTTTTTTACTGTAGAGAAGCCGGATTATGTATTTCTGGCAGCTGCTAAGGTAGGCGGGATTATGGTCAATCATACCCTACCAGCATCTTTTCTGTACGAGAACTTAATGATTCAAACAAATGTTATTCATGGGGCTTATTTAGCCGGAGTCCAGCGGTTGATGTTTTTAGGAAGCTCCTGCATATATCCTAAGTTTGCAGATCAGCCAATAAAAGAAGAGTACTTGTTAACTGGATTATTGGAGCCCACAAATGAGCCATATGCTATTGCGAAAATTGCAGGAATTAAACAATGCCAATCCTACAACCGCCAATACGGCACGAAGTATATCGCAGTAATGCCTACAAATTTATTTGGCATTCATGATAATTTTGATCTAAATACTTCACACGTTATGCCGGCTCTTATCCGCAAGTTCCATGAGGCGAAGTTCGCTAATCGAGAGAAGGTAACGATATGGGGGAGCGGTACACCTCGAAGAGAATTTTTACATGTGGATGATCTGGCGTCGGCTTGTGTCTATTTGATGGAACATCCGGAGAAAACGAAGGATGATCTATATAATATTGGAACGGGAACAGACATGATGATTGCAGAATTAGCCGAATTGATTAAGGATATCGTTGGGTTTGAAGGGAATATCGAGTACGATTCCAGCAAACCGGATGGGACGCCGCGCAAACAGCTGGATGTTTCGAGGATTGGTGCATTGGGTTGGTTTCCGACTATTCCGTTGAAAGAGGGTATTGAGAAGACATACGAATGGTTTGTCCATTCTATGGACAAGATCTGAACCAAGAACTATCTAATGAGGTGCTGTGCATATGCAATGGCCAAAAGTTTCTGTGATAACGGCTTGTTATAATAGTAAAGAATATATTGAAGAGACAATACAAAGTGTTTTAAATCAGACTTATCCTAATATTGAGTATATTATTGTGGATGGAGCTTCCACGGATGGCACTTTGGATATTATTAATAAGTATCGTGACCGGGTTCAGTGGGTAATATCGGAAAAGGATCAGGGAGTGTACGATGCATTTAATAAGGGTGTGAAAGCAGCTACCGGAGATATAATCCAATTTTTAAATTCCGATGACTATTATTATAATAATGATGTTATAGAGGAAGTTGCAACAATATTTCATGGCGATAAAACAGTTGCGATGGTATATGGTAATATCAGACAGTTTGATGATTATGACGGCTTTTTTTGCTTCCGAGGTAAATTTACCACTTTAGAACACTTAAAGCAGGGACATATGCTTCCACATAACACACTTTTTGTAAGAAGGGATTTGTTTAAATCACTTGGCCTCTTTTGCTTAGATTACAAAATTGCAGCAGACTTTGACTTTGTTATACGTTGTTTTAAAGAATACGAAATGTCAGCCCGCTATCTCGATAAGACGTTAGTTAATTTTCGCTTAAACGGTTTAAGCAGCAATCCACTTAATCAAATAAATACTGATTTGGAGATAAGTTCAATTATAATAAAGCACTTTGGTGGTGAATCTTTTTCTGCAAAAACACCGGAAAGTGAATTGGAGGTAGTAGGTAAATATTATAAACTTTGGTTGGAGATGAACTTGTTGCACCAAAAAGGAATAACAAATAGTCTTCATAAATTAAACATTCACAAAGTAGCTATATTTGGGACAATGAAGGCTTCTTTATATATGTATGAAGATTTAAAAAAAGAAGGCTTTGAAGTTGCGCTCTTTTTGGATAATAATAGCCGTATGCAGAATTTGAAAATTAGGGATGTATCCGTTCAATCGCCCTTATACCTGGAAACCAATAAAGTGGATGCGATCATTATAACAATTGAAAAAATGAATGATAAAGCAGTAAAAGAACAGTTACAGCAAATAACCGGAGGAAATATTCCAATTTACTCCTGGAGACAGCTAATCGACATGGAATATATGAATCGAAGATCATGGCTTACGCCGGAGAGGGAAGAAAAATGATTCATTTGTGCTTGGCTTTTAGGGATTCCAATGGCCAATATTCAAAGCACGCTGCTGTATTGCTCCAGTCCATATTTATGCATACCCAAAGCCCGATCTGTGTACATCTTCTACATGATGAGACCCTAGAAGAAACCAATAAGCAAAGACTAACAGAAATGGTTGAGGATAAAGGTCATAGATTAATATTCTACCTCGTTCAGTTGCCGGATGATTTTGTCGCGGCCGTCTCCCATACCGGAAGAATAAAAGAAATCACTCTAGCGGCATATTATCGAATTATGCTCCCACATTTGGCAGATGTAGAAAAGATGATTTACCTGGACTGTGACATCTTGGTAACAATGGATATTAAGCATCTGTGGAATATAGAGTTGTACGACTACTACCTGGCTGCTGCCCAGGATAAAGGCATAGAGCGTTTTCCAGAAGTTCTAGATCGTTATGGATTTAAAGCAGATAATTATTTTAATTCGGGTGTGCTTCTCCTTTCTCTTGATAATATCAGGCGAAATGAGGGATGGTACGAACGGATACTCGATTTCTTCATAAGATTTCCTAATGCTGCTTTCGATGATCAGGACGCTTTGAATTACGTCTTTGGGAGTAATTATTTGAAGCTGGATTCAGAGTATAATACCTTACTGGGTTCTTTAGTTTATCAAAATGATGAAACAAAGTATCTGAATAAGATTATCCATTTTACGGGATACAAAAAAGCGTGGAACACAGTCTTCAGAGGGGCAGAGAGATATTGGGATTACTTGGAGATGACTCCGTGGAAGACGGAGTTAAAGAAGGATTTAGTTAAGATTGGTCAAGAGTATGCAGATTTTATCCTTCTAGCTCGTGAAATTATGAATGAACGGCCTTTCGTCATGTTCGGAACTGGTGCGGGTTGTGAGAAATTATTTCGTGTATTCAATTTGAATGTTGTTTATTATGTGGATAACAATCAGCAAAAATGGAACACGCCGTATAGGGGCCGGATGGTTTATTCGCCAGAGCATCTGATCGCTGACCCGAATGATGAAATCATTGTGGGTATTGCCAGCCAATATTCCTACGAAATTACGAAGCAGCTTCGTGAAATGGGATGCAGGCACCGGGTAGTTGATTTCAGGCCATTTATTAGTTTTCCTGCAGAAATAATTGAATAATTGGACGAGGCATGGTGAGCTCATTGAACATGTGCAGCGACGGTCTATGGGAATCTGATGTATATCTTTCTACTATTGATTGGGCCAGTTATGAGGTCATTAGCCTAGATTTGTTTGATACCGTGTTATTTCGTGCATGTGGGAAGCCGATTGATGTTTTTCAGGAGGTTTGTAAAGAAGCACAGCGACTAAATATACTTTCTATGTGTATTCAGCCCTTTGAATTTCAACAGGTCCGCATCGCGGCTGAAGCGAAAGCTCGTACGGTTTCTCGTTCGACTCGTAATCACAGCGAAATTACTCTGGAGGAAATTTACGCACAGATGCCGGAGCGATTCGGTAAATCACATGTTCATGAGCTGATGGAAGTGGAGATTGCTACGGAAGAGAAACTGTGTTATTTGAATTTAAGTATGGTGTCTCTTATTAATAATTGTATTACCAACGGATCTAAGATAGTTTTTGTGTCCGACATGTATTTGTCTGTAGGTCAATTATGGAGAATTCTCAGGAAACTGGGCCTTTCTGAAGAATGGATTGATTTGACCCTTGTTTCAGGAGAACAGGGGGGAGACAAGTCTACCGGCTATCTGTTTGATGTTCTCCTTTCCCAGTACGGTCATGTTCCAGCTCATAAAATAATTCATGTCGGGGACAAGCTTCAAGCAGATGTGAGGTCTCCATTGTCTAAGGGCATACACGCGTTGCACTACCAGATTGTTTCTGATCACGCGGATAGTGTCTACGCTTGGGAGCAACTTAGGCACCATGAGCTTATCCCCCAACTTTCCACTCTTAGGAAGACGGCAGCTTCACTTGGAGGAAGAGGGAAGCAGTCCGATTTTTGGTACCGTTTTGGCGCGGAGGTTCTCGGGCCTTTTTTTGGTTTTTTTGCCGATTGGGTTCTTCAGCAATGTGAGCAAGAGCAAATTGAAGCTGTTTATCCTCTGATGAGGGAAGGAAGATTTCTAAGCAAACTGTTAAGCAATGCTTCCAGATGGAGAAGGGGTGCTCTCCGGGTGGAACCCTTATACGTCTCACGTCAATCCACTTTTTTGGCTGGTTTATCTGGATGGTCAAAAGAGCATGCGACCGCTCTAGTAAACCGAAGAAATGTTCGTATTGGTGATATATTCCGCATGTTGGAATTGCCTATCTCTGATCAATGGGAGCCTTATACAGAGATTCTTTCAACCGATAGTGCATCAGTAGACTGCAATGGAGCTACACTGAAGGAATGCCTAATTGATTTTCTAATCGACACAAGTATTTGCCACCAGATCAATGCCTTGATACTTGTAAAACGCCAGCAACTACTAAAGTATTTGGATTCCGTTGTAGGTTTATCATCAGCCGGGAAGTGGGCCACGGTAGATCTTGGGTTCCAGGGAACCATGCAGAAGTCTATCAGTGACACCATTGACTGTGGCAATATTACAGCTGAAGTTACGCATTTCCTTGCAATTGGAACGGAGAAAATTAAATCATTCCTGCTCAGTGGTTATGATATCAGGGGATTTGTCGGGAATACAGGCGAATTCCCCTCCTATGTGAGAACCATTCTTCGAACACCGGATATTTTCGAGCAGCTTCTCATGGATGACGATTGCTCGACAATGGGGTATGAAGAGACAGAACAAGGAATACATCCCGTATTTTCGGATTGCAGCCCCGCCCGTGTGGACTTAGAAAAAAAGCGCCAGTGTCAGAAGGGGATCCTTTCCTTTCAGGATACTTATTATGGTTTTATGGGTGGAACCAGCAATATAGTTGTATGGGATGCCATGTTCCGAAAAGAGCTGCTCCAGGTTATTCATCGGGCAATAGACTTCCCTAGCCCAGGTGAGGCCATGAATTTAGGATCGCTAAATACGGAGGATAACTTTGGGAGTGAGGCTGCGTATCCTGTTGTGGACGCATCCTCTAAGGAGTTGGTTGGACAGATGGGGCCTGAGCGATTTCTAAGCTGGACATTGCGGCATTACCGCAATGGACAGGTTTGCTGGCCTGCCGGTGCTGTTGTTCAAACGGAGCCCATGTTTTTATATAACAAATTTGTGACAGTGGCTGACTCTCAAAATTATATGGTTGTTTTCAGCCGGTTTATTCAGGAGATACTGAAGCAGGGAAGCCAGGAGTATTTTGTTTATGGAGCGGGAGAAGCTGGGCAAGCATTCGCAGCAGTAGCCCGTATGTATTCGTGCACTGTAAAGGGATTTGTGGAAAGTAAAGAATCGTTACAGGGCACAGTCGTAAGCGATCTACCGGTTATGTCGCTCCAGCAGGCAATAGCTTCGGGTTGTCATGTATATGCAGTAGCTTCCTTTGCCTTTGCGAATGAGATAGAAGCTGGAATACTGCGCAGCTACCAGAGCACGGGCATACACCCTATCATATATAAACCCGATTAATGGACTGTTAAATCAAGAATGGTTGGAAAGCTGGTGAAACTCATGCATAATTGGACCCTCCAAGTAATTCGTAATCCTGCAGGAGAGTACCTTACTCTCGAAGTCTTTCAGGAGAAGATGAAAAATTGTTCCGTAAATACTGTTTACAGTCCCGATCTAGAGCCTGAAATCGAATCACTGATTCACGAGATTAATGCTGAGATTGTAACAGACGCGCAAATATTGAATGATGATGGGTATGCAGAGATCAGAAAACTTTGCCAGACTGTATTTAATCCCCTATGCGGCAAACAAGATATTTTATTATTAACGTCTGCTCGTGAAATAGCTTTTTCCATTCCTTATGCATATACAAGACTGCTTCCCTATGTGGATGAATTTAAAGAATGTTATCATAGGCTTCATTCCGCTCATTCGCAGCAGCTGTTTATTGAACTTCTTCGGTATGAGATAACCAAGGACCTTTATTTTATGAATCGCATTACCGATTTGGGGGAAGATTCTTTTGATCCACTTGTCTTTAAATTATTCAAAAAAGCGATAAATGCGGATAGTTTCCCAAATGAACTTTTAGATCAAATTGTGGATCTGTTAAATGGTGATAATAAAACTGCTGTTCAGAAACAAACCCTTCGGGGAGAATTTAAGGCTAGAAATCGCCATTTTAAGCAAAGGAAGCAAGCGGCTGCCGCGAGACTTGTTCAAGAAAAAGAACGCCCCAAGAATTTGATCGTATTTCATTTAGAAAGTTTGTCCAATGAGATATACCGTAACCACCGCTCTCGTTTTGAGCACCTGAATGCCCTAATGAGTCAATCCATTCAATTGGAGAAATTCTACTCCTCAGCCACCTCCTCAGCCATGGCACTTACCTACTTCTTGTACGGAAATGATTTCGAGCTGGACAGCTTTACTCATTTCCATGAAATGTCAGTAAAGGCTAAATACGGGGAGAATTTATATCATATACTTGACCGGGAAGGGTATAGCACGCTTGGTATCGGTTATAATTTTTTTCCAGATACAGAAGAGGTCAACAGCCATAACGTCTGGAATCTGGAAAAGAATCCGTATCAGTGGGATAACAATTTCGATCAATTTTTAGATAAAATCGAAACCTTTATTGAAGGTAATAAGGATAAGCCTTTTGCTCTGCATATTTGGAATCTGCTGACTCACTCAGGTCAAAGAAACGAGGAGACGGAAACCTGCATATCTTTTGATGAGCGTATGGATATCTCCTATACTTCTTTGGATATGACTATCCAGAGAACCCTGGATTGCCTGAAAAAGCATAAACTAATGGACAATACCATAATTGCGGGGTACGGCGATCATGGAGATGACAAATGGACAAGAGCCATGAATGACGGATTTTCTCATACCATCGAGCCTTACACTAATGTTATCGAGACCCCCGCCTTCCTCTATTCGTCTTCGATAGAACCTTTATTATGGGAAGAACCGGTAAGCTTGATTGATTTAAAACCTACTCTCTTGTTTATCCTTGGTATTCCCCATTCAGAAAGTTTTGAATATGGCGGAATTAATATTTTTGAAAAAAGTAACGAATTCGTCTACTCTCAGAGGCTGTTTGCCAATCAAAGGGAAAACGATAAAATTGATTCACTGGAAATGATAAAGCTGCACCACTTTAAGCAACGTGAGCAAAAGAATAAAGCGTATGGGATTGTGGGCCAGCGCTACAGTATGGTAGTAAGCAGCCGGGGCATGGATTTTTTCTTCAATAAAATTGATCCTTTGTCCTATAACAATATACTAAGCTTCTTCCGAATAGATGATAATGGGGATATAATTGCATTCGACAATCGTGGGGCTTGGCGGGGGCATTTTAGAAGCATTATCATGACCGATGAGCAGCTGTATGATTTTATAAGAAATTACAAGAGCTATCGCCGGAAGCTGATGGAGAGAATTCAAGCCAAGCATTCCCGCATTGACTGCGAAGAAAAAAACCTGTTTGATATGAACAATTTCTCCAAGATAAGACCAAGGGGTTTTATTGAGGATTAGGGGAGTGCCCATGAATATCGCTCTTATTATTGCCGGCGGAAGCGGCGTCAGAATGAGTCAGGATATTCCCAAACAGTTTATTAATGTCTATGACAAGCCAGTTATTATTTACACGCTGGAAAGGTTTCAGCAGCATCCTGATATTCATGCGATTGCAGTGGTTTGTCTGGAAGGATGGCAGGAGATCTTATCGGCTTACGCCAGACAGTTCAATATTAATAAGCTGAAGTGGATTATTCCCGGAGGAGATAACGGCCAAAGTTCTATCAGAAACGGAATTGTAGAATTAGAGCGCCATTATGCCCATGAGGATACAGTTCTTATTCATGATGCAATCAGACCCATGGTTTCTTTGGAAATTATTTCGGACTGTATTGCAACAACACGCAAATTCGGTAATGCTACAGCGTGCATCGGCTGTGCCGAGGCCATGCTCCGGACTGATAACAGCATTTCCTCCCTTGAGACAATACCCAGACATGAATTGGTAAGAACCCAAACGCCTCAGGGATTTCGAATTGGAGAATTGGGCGAAATACACCGGGAGGCTTTAGATAAGGGGATTACTAACTCGATTGCCTCCTGCACATTAATGGTTGAGCTGGGCAGAGAGGTTTACTTCTCCTCCGGTTCAGAAAAAAATATTAAGCTCACCACTACGGATGATATTGAAATTTTTAAGGCATTGCTTCATTCAAAAAAAGATATTTGGCTAAAATGAGGGAAGAGTATGGTAGGCTCTAATGTGCTTTACCTAAATGAAACGTATGCGGAAGAGCTCCATAGGGTTTCCGAAAGCAAATTACAATGGGAGCAACTCGAAGGAAAAAGCGTATTGATTGCAGGAGCAACGGGATTAATTGGTTCGTATCTAATCGATTTGCTTATGTACCGAAACCAAAAGATGTCCCGCAAAATGAGGATATATGCATTGGGCCGAAGCGAGGAGAGAGCTAGAGAACGGTTCCCCGAGCATTTTGGTAAGGAATCCTTCATATTTATTGAGCATGATATTATTAATCAGCTTCCGACAACATACCTGTTCGATTATGTGATATGTGGGGCAGGGAATTCATTTCCTCAAGCTTTTTCCTCTGAACCGGCAGGAGTGATGGCAGCCAATTTAATTGGCGCTCGAAATATGCTGGAGCATGCGCGGCAGGGAAGAGCCGGAAGAATCTTGTATATTTCATCTGGTGAAGTATATGGAGAGGGCGATGGCAGGGATTTCACGGAACAATACAGCGGTTATGTGGACACTATGAATCCGAGAGCATGTTACCCCTCCAGCAAACGGGCGGCAGAGACCTTGTGTGTAAGCTACGGCGCCCAATTCCAACTTGATACGGTTGTAGCAAGACCTTGCCATGTTTATGGACCCACTGCTAGTTTGAACGATAACCGGGCTTATGCCCAATTTTTACTTCAGGCTTTAAGCGGCAAGGATATCATTATGAAAAGCGAAGGAAAGCAAGAAAGATCTTACTGCTATGTAGCGGATTGCGCAACGGCTTTGCTAACTATTCTATTAGCAGGTGCTTCTGGACAAGCATATAATATAGCAAACAAGGACAGCATCATAACCATCCGCAGTATGGCTGAATTAATTGCCGATGCTTGTGGCCGGAAGATTGTTGTCGAACCCATCGCTGCACCAGCCCCTTCCGGTTATTCAACAGTTTCCAGATCGGTATTGAATGCTTCGAAGCTGGAGGGATTGGGTTGGCAGGCGTTATTTTCTATGGAGCAAGGTATTAGGCAGACCGTGAGTATACTAATGAACAAAGCGATTTAGAGGCGACATATTTTGTCATGTGAGTGTGATCTGAAATGAAAACAGTTGTCATTATTCAAGCCCGAATGGGCTCCACAAGACTGCCAGGTAAAATTTTGCTTCCTTTGGGAGATAAAGTGGTTCTAGATTACTCCGTTTCGCGCTGCAGAATGGTGGAAGAGCTTTCGGATGTAATTGTGGCAACATCTACTCTTCCCGCTGATGATGCAGTCGCTGAATGGTGTAAACTGCGAGGAGTATCTTGCTTCCGCGGCTCTCAGGATGATGTGCTCTCCCGTTATTATGAATGTGCTAAAATGGTAAAGCCTGATTACATTATCCGGGTAACCAGCGATTGTCCTTTCGTGGACTATGAAATGATTCGTGATATTATAGAATGCATGAAACAGGAGCAGCGGGATATTGTGGTTCATGACCATGAGCCTGCACGGGGGTTATGGAGTGAAATAATTTCTTTTGAAGCCCTGGAGTATATCCATCTACATGGACATGAAGATCGCCACAGGGAACATGTGACTTACTATGCGTATGAACATGCCGGGCAATTCAAGAGACATGTTTACAAGCTGCCTGAATTGCTGAGACATCCGGAGTTTCGTATTACATTAGACACTCCGGAGGACTACGACATGCTGAAGGAAATTGCGGGCAAATTCCCCGGAACCGCTATCTCTTCCAAGGAAGTGGTGCGTTATTTGGTGGAGCATCCCGAGATTGCTGCAATTAATGGTCATATTAAGCAAAAGCCAGTGATTTAAGCGGGTAGCAAATTACCATGGCTAAACTCAAAGGAGCTTATGATGCTTCAATCGAATGACGCAGATGCATTCAAGTCCTCTCAAGGAAATGTTTTGGTGACGAGCATATCCAAGAAGGTCCCTATGCTGAAGGCTGTACGGTACGCTCTGAACAGATGGAATAATAATGGGCATCTGTACGGCGGAGACGTGAACGAGGCTTGTATCGGACGATACTTTGTAGATCACTTTTGGCATATGCCAAGATTGAGTGAACTCACGGCAGGGAGCCTTATTGAATACTGCCTGGAGCATGGAATCAAAGCTATCATTCCCTCACGGGATGGGGAGCTGTCATTTTTTGCAGATTGCCGTGATTTGTTGCAGGAGCAGGGGATTCAGGTGATGGTTTCATCTCCCGCAGCGGTACGACCTACATTGGATAAATTAGAGTTTTATCATGTATTAGCCAAACGCGGGTTTCCTGTTATCCCTACAGTTCTTCATATGGAGGAACTGCAGAATTATCAGTCCTTTGTGGTCAAGGAGCGTTATGGCGCAGGAGCGAATCAAATTGGACTAAAGCTTGGGCATTCGGAGGCCTATGCCCACGCGGCCGGATTAAAGCACCCGGTAATTCAGCCCTTTGTAACCGGAAAAGAATATAGTGTGGATGTTTATGTTGACCGTAAGGGAGTTGCCAAAGGAACCGTAGCCCGTACCCGGGATCTGGTTGTTTCCGGAGAGTCGCAAATTACGACCACAGTCAAGCATCCCCAGTTGGAGACACTCTGTTCAGCTCTAGTGGAAGTGTTGGGCCTATATGGGCATGCGGTAATTCAGGCCATAGAAGATGATTCAGGCAACCTTCATCTTATAGAATGCAACGGGCGATTTGGAGGAGCCTCCGTCTTAGGCCTTGAAGCGGGCCTGGACAGCTTTTATTGGTTTTTGCAGGAATGCGAAGGAGCAGGGCTTGAGGAAATGCCGTTCATCCGGAAGGAGCAGGAGCTTCGTTTGGTGCGTTTTGCGGAGGATAAAATTATATGCCTGTAATTGTGTTTGACTTGGACGATACTCTATACGAAGAAATAACCTTCGTACGGAGTGGTTTTCGGGCAGTTTCCCGCTATTTAAAAGATGTTTATGGGATAAATGAGGATCATTCCTATCATTTGATGCTGGAGGCGCTCGAACTTTCAGGACGTGGGCAGGTTTTTGACAGCGTGCTTAGCAAATTCGGTGTGTTGAGCAAAAAGGAAATCAGCCGCTGTTTATCTGTTTATCGTACCCATACCCCTACTATACAGCTTTATCCTGATGCAGCAACCTGCCTCCAGTCATTGGGGGGGCAACCGATGTACATTGTCACAGATGGGAACAAGCATGTCCAGCAACGCAAACTGGAGGCGCTTGGTTTATATGAGCATGAGCAAATCCGCCGTTGTTTTATCAGCAGGAGATTCGGAATTCATAATGAAAAGCCGTCACCCCATTGTTTTGAAATCATACGCCGCATAGAGAAGGTTTCTCCCGAGCAGGTATATTATATTGGTGACAATCCCAACAAAGATTTTGTAGGGATTAAGCCTTTAGGATACCGTACTGTAAGAGTGAGGAGAGGGAATTTCAGCGCCCTCAGTCTGACTGATGAGTTTGAAGCAGACAAGACCATCCTAACATTAATGGAATTGCCTCAGTTGATCCGGGAGACGGAGTAGAAGCTGGTTTAGGGGGAGGACATTTGGTGGGGACACATCAACATAAGGGAAGAGTGGTTATCCGGACAGATGCCTCCTCCTTGATCGGAAGCGGCCATGTGATGCGGTGTTTAACGTTGGCTGATGAGCTGCAAAGCTATGGGAAAGAAGTCGTTTTTGTCTGCCGCTTATTGGAAGGAAACGCTTGCAATTATATCAAGCAAAGAGGTTATCGGGTTTATCCAATCACAAGTGCTATTCCTTTGGATTTAAAGGCACAACCTTATGATCAAGAGGACATAGCCGTTACCATTGAAGCGGCAGTGGAGCATACCCAATCCACTTGTGATTGGCTCATTGTAGATCATTACAATATTGATGAACAATGGGAGAAGGAAATGCGCCCTTATTGCAGTAAGCGCATGGCTATAGATGATTTGGCCGACCGCCGGCATGATGTGGATATTTTATTGGATCAAAATCTGTCCGAGCATCCACAATCGAGATACAAAGGACTTGTTTCTGAGCAATGCCGCATGTTGCTTGGGGTAGAATTTCTGTTACTGCGTCCATCTTTTTTTGAAGCAAGACGTACGCTGCGTAAACGGTCTGGTTATCTTGAACGGCTTCTTGTGTTTTTTGGGGGCAGCGATCCGACAGACGAAACCACAAAAGCACTTCATTCCCTGGCTCTTATTCCGTACAAAGAGATATTCGTAGACGTAGTTATTGGACAAGCCAATCCCAGGCGGCATCAGATTGAGCAGCACTGCCAAATGATGAAGAATGTCACCCTCCATATTCAAATTGAAAATGTGGCTGAATTAATCGCAAAAGCTGATTTTGCTTTAGGAGCGGGTGGAGTGGCCATGTGGGAACGCTGTTACCTGGGATTGCCGTCTGCCGTTACAATAGTGGCAGATAACCAAGCAGAAGCAGTTCATTCAGCTCGCAGGCTAGATGCTATTTGGAATTTGGGCTGGCATGATCGGGTGATGTCTTCGGATTATGCTAATGTGTTAACCAAGGCTGCGGACTCTGCTCATGCGCTTTTGAACATGGGACAGTCGGCGCTGGCCGCTTCGGGAAGCAAAGAAGGACCCTTCGAAAGCCGGGTGGCCCGAATATTAATGGAACAAACGTGGTAACACTGTAGAGAAGTGCAAGAAATGGCGTCTGATGCCGATATAAATAGTATGAATAAAACATCAGAAATTCGGAGGCCACAACGTGATCAATGATATTAGTATTGCAGGTAGATTAATTGGTCCGAACCATAAGCCTTTTTTGATTGCAGAAATGTCCGGCAACCATAACCACTCTCTGGACAGGGCATTGGCCATTGTTGAGGCCGCGGCGGCTGCTGGAGCAGATGCGTTGAAATTGCAAACCTATACTGCGGAAACCATGACGCTCGATATCCATGAAGGGGATTTTTTTATTTCCGATCCCAATAATTTATGGAAGGGCAACTCATTATACAAGCTTTATCAGGAAGCATATACCCCTTGGGAATGGCATAAACCGATTTTTGATAGGTGCAAAGAGCTTGGGTTAATTGCATTCAGCACACCGTTTGATGCGACAGCAGTAGAATTTCTTGAAGGACTGGATGTTCCAGCTTACAAAATTGCCTCTTTTGAAAACACGGATATTCCACTTATCCGCAAGGCTGCTGCAACAGGCAAACCCCTAATTATTTCTACAGGGATGGCATCTATCGCCGAATTAGATGAGGTGGTCAGAACTGTCAGAGAGATGGGTTGTAACGACCTCATTTTACTGAAATGCACAAGCACGTATCCAGCTACTCCGGCAAACACCAACTTGGCGACAATACCTCATTTGAAGCAGTTGTTCGGGTGCCAAGCAGGTTTATCTGACCATACTATGGGCGTTGGTGTTTCTGTAGCGGCGGTAGCCTTTGGAGCAACCGTAATCGAAAAACACTTTACGCTGGCACGTGCCGATGGTGGAGTCGACTCAGCCTTCTCTCTAGAGCCTCAAGAATTTTCTTCATTAGCAATTGAAACGGAGCGGGCATGGCAGGCTGTTGGAAGTGTGCTCTATGGGGCTACCGAAGCGGAACAAGCCTCCATGAAGCACCGCCGCTCTCTTTATGTATCCCAGGATATCAAAGCAGGAGAATTTTTCTCGGAGGATAATGTGCGTGCCATTCGTCCTGGCTCTGGTCTTTCACCAAAGTATTTTGACCGGATCATTGGCAAACAAGCTAAAACCGATATTGCAAAAGGAACGCCACTGTCCTGGAAGCTCTTGTAAGAGGTATGCTAATAATAGAGCCGAATCATACATTGGGAGGCAGCAGGGACGTGGAATCAAGCAGTAAATTACTTGGACAGCAACAATTTAATGATAAGGGTAGTTTGCAGGCTCAAGAGTGGACAGAACTCGACCAATTATTTGATAAACTCTTTCCCATATGCAGGAGTATTACGGGACCAGGATTAAGGGAAACCATCTCCATAATGTCAGAGCAAATTCCTCTGGAGATGTTCTCCGTCCCAACAGGAACACAGCTATTCGATTGGCAGGTTCCTAAGGAATGGATCATTCGTGGAGGATGGCTGAAAGGTCCTGATGGTGAGGTTGTTGCAGATTTTGACGTCAGCAATTTGCATATTGTAAATTACAGCACACCAGTAAATCTACAGCTGTCATTAGCTGAGCTAGATAATCACTTGTTTTCTATTCCGCATTTACCGGATGCTGTTCCTTATGTAACATCCTATTACAAGGAAAGATGGGGGTTTTGCATACCCCATTCCGCCCGTGAGAAATTACGGGAGGGGGAATACCACGCATTTATTGATAGTGAGCATATTGAGGGAGAGCTGAATTATGCTCATGCAATTCTTCCAGGTGAGATAAATCAAGAGGTGCTAATTAGCTCGTATATATGCCATCCCTCCATGGCAAATAACGAATTAAGCGGCCCCCTAGTGGCCTTGCAACTGTATAAGCGTCTAGCGCGGTGGAAGCACCGTCGGTTCACCTACCGCTTTGTATTTGTGCCGGAGACCATTGGAAGCATCGCTTATTTGCACCGGCACGGCAAGGAATTGAAAGAAAGGCTTTATGCCGGGCTTGTTTTGACCTGTTTGGGAGGGAATATGCCGTTAAGCTATAAACAGTCGCGTTCAGGGCTTAATCCAATTGATGCTATATGGAAGCAGCTTACTTCCCATGAAGCAATAAAGGGAAAGACCCGACCATTCACGCCGGCATTTGGTTCCGATGAGCGTCAATACTGTTCTCCTGGCTTTAATCTGCCTGTGGGGCAGATGGCCCGAAATGTGTACGGAACCTTTGCAGGATACCACAACTCTCTCGATACGAAAGAAGCTATGACTATTGATGCATTGCAGCAAAGTCTTGATGAATTGGAGCTTTTGCTCCAAATCCTTGAAGCAGATGGCTACTATGTGAATCGTTATCCTTTTGGTGAGGTAAAACTGGATAAGCACGGATTGTATCCGGATGTAAATTCCCCTGCCACCCGATCAAATTTGAACGCCAAGCAGCAGCTCCATTTGATTCTCACAGTCTTAAACTATGCAGACGGTGAACATAGCTTGACGGACATAGCGAATCAATGCGGCTGCGGCATAAATGTACTACTTCCGATTGTAGATACATTAAAAGAGAAGGGTATAATAGAAGGACCCTATCCAGAGAGAGGAGCTGGTGTTTTTTGAATACGGTGTTGCTGATTGGCTCTCATCCAAGGCATTACTATTTGGCGAAAAAGCTGTATGATGCGGGATTCCTCCAAGGCCTCCTTGTTGAGACCAGAGCAGCATTTATGCCCGCTCCTCCCCAGGGAATTCCCCTTTTGGATAAAGATAATTTTATTCGCCACTTTACGGATCGTATGAATGCCGAGCGAAATGCTTTTGGTGCAGATGGTGAAGAGTCGATTTTTCCAGCGGTTCCTGTACTTTCAGTTCATCCAGAGGAGCTTAATCATGCTGCAACCAGGGCCTGGCTATCTTCTCTCGGTGCGGACACAGCCATCAGCTACGGCATTCATAAGGTAGATGAGGAAACCCTGCAGGCTTTGCCCAAGCGGGCATGGAATATTCATGGTGGGCTTTCACCTTGGTACCGTGGCAACATTACATTATTTTGGCCTTTTTACTTCCTGAAGCCCAATTGGGCAGGTATGACCATACATCAGCTTACCCAACGGCTGGATGGAGGCAACATTATTCACCATTCTGTTCCAGAGCTTGCCCGGGGAGACGGCATTCATGATGTAGCGTGTAAGGCTGTTAAACAAGCCGGGGAGGATTTGGTCAGGCTGCTGCAGATGGTGGAAGCTGGAGTAGAGCCGGTACCGGTTCCCCAAAAATCCAGTGGCAAATTATTTACCTCTACAGACTGGACGCCGCAGCATTTACGGTTGATTTATAATACCTTCGATAATGACATTGTGGACCGTTATCTGGATGGGGAATTGGGACATCAGGCTCCGCCGCTTGTGAAGGCATTCTGAGTATAGGAAGAAATGAGGTTTGAACATTGAATATTCTTCTTACCGGCGGAGCCGGGTTTATCGGTCGATGGGTTGCAAAACGCCTGCTGGCGGATGGACATCAACTATGGATTTTGGATGATTTATCCAACGGCCGCAAGGAAAACTTGGACGAGTTTGACGATCATCCCGGATTGATCCGGTTTATTGAGGGCGATATTAAGGACGAGAAGCTGTTAGTAGCATTATTTGAGGCCCATACATTTGACATCTGCTATCATCTAGGAGCCTCCATTAATGTACAGGATTCTATCGACGATCCACGAACTACTTTTAATAATGACACGGTAGGTACCTTCTATGTGATGGAGCAATGCCGTAAACACAAGGTGAAGGTTGTATTTATGAGTACGTGTATGGTATACGACCGCTGCACAGATGCATCCGGAATTACAGAACTTCATCCGATTAAACCTGCGTCTCCCTATGCTGGAGCGAAAATCGCTGCTGAGAACATGGTATTGTCCTATTATTACGCTTATGGGCTGCCTACCGTCGTTATCCGGCCATTTAATACCTATGGTCCCTTTCAGAAGACGGGTGGTGAAGGCGGCGTTGTTGCCATTTTCATCCGCAACAAGCTCTCTGGTATGGATTTGAATATCTATGGCGAGGGAACCCAAACCCGGGACTTGCTGTATGTGGAGGATTGTGCACGCTTCGTAGTGGAAGCCGGGTATTGCTCACAAGTGGATGGGCATATTGTTAATGCAGGTTTGGGCCGCGACATCAGCGTGAATGATCTGGCGCTTATGATTGTACAAGACCCGGGCCGCATCCATCATGTGCCGCATATTCATCCCCAAAGCGAAATTCAGAAACTCCTGTGCAATTCCAGCAAAGCGAAGCAGCTGCTGGGTTGGGAGCCGCAAGTATCCTTGGAGGAAGGAATCCGCAGAACGGAAGAGTGGATTCAGACAAGCTACCTGATGTAGTCGGGTGGCTTTCTTTCTATTACGAAATCAGCATGAGATTGGAGTGTGCCTGATGAGCGATTTAGCCCTTTATGGAGGCAGGCCCGCAAGAGATACCCTGCTGCCTTATGGCCAACAATGGATTGATGAAGAGGATATTGCACAGGTAGTACAAGTGCTACGAGGTGAATATTTAACGCAAGGCCCGGCTATTCCGGCGTTTGAGCAGAAGGTTGCCGACTACGTGGGAGCCCAATATGCAGTCGCCTTCTGCAATGGGACAGCCGCACTTCATGGAGCATGCTTCGCAGCGGGGATTGGGCCTGGTGATGAAGTCATTACTTCCCCCATTACTTTCCTGGCTAGCAGCAATTGTGTGCTGTATCAGGGCGGAACCCCTGTTTTTGCGGATGTTCTTCCAGATACTTATAATATTGACCCTCAAAGGATTGAAGAAAAGATTAACGCCCGTACAAAAGCCATTATTCCGGTGGACTACACGGGTCAGCCTGCTGATATGGTGCGCATCCGAGAGCTGGCCGCCAAACATGGGTTAATTGTAATTGAGGATGCAGCGCATTCCTTGGGAGCCAAATTTCAAGGCAAGAGTGTAGGGACAATGGCAGACATGACGATGTTTAGTTTTCATCCGGTGAAGCATGTAACGACGGGGGAAGGCGGCATCATTGTCACCGATAACAAGGAATATTACGAAAAAATGCTTCTGTTCCGCAGTCATGGTGTAACACGGGAGCCTAGGAAGCTGTTGGAGCAGCAGGGCCCTTGGTATTATGAAATGCATGCTTTGGGATATAACTACCGGATGACAGATATGCAAGCGGCGTTAGGGATCTCCCAGATGGGTAAAATTGATTATTTTTTGGAACGTCGTAGGGAAATCATCCAGTTATATAATCAGGCTTTTGCTGAAATGAAAGGGGTCCTTCTTCCCCATCAGCATCCTGAAGCGGAGTCGGCTTGGCATCTTTATATGCTTCAGTTGAACTTGAGTTGTATCAATGTCACGCGTAAAGAGGTATTTGAGGCTTTGCGTGCTGAAAACATTGGGGTCAACGTTCACTATATTCCTGTGCATCTACAGCCGTATTACAAAGAACTGGGACATAAAAAGGGGGACTGCCCCGTAGCGGAACAGCTTTATGAAGGCCTGCTGACCTTGCCGTTATACCCCAAGATGAAAAACGAGGATGTACATGATGTCATTAAAGCAGTCAACAAGGTGGTTGGATATTACCTAATTTGAACTGAGCATTTGTTATCCCAGAGTTGGCCCATTTCCGAACCCTCGGAATGGGTCTTTTTCCTATGAATATGGTTCTTTCATTCCCAAAATTACCCACCACATTGATCTTCACTCCTAAAAGGGTTTATAATGAATAAAAATGAGATATTTTAATCTCATTTAGGAGCGGTCGTGGGAATGTCATTTGGGGGAGGGCTGGAGGATGGGGGGTTACATCCGGTTGGAGATTCTGCCGATAGAGATGGAGCCGGTTGAGTGGGAGCGGGTGTATGAGGAGTCGCTGCTGCTGGTGGGGGCGTATCCTTTTTTGGATTTGCTGGTTGATGAGGAGACGTATAAGGTGTTGTGGTCCTATGTGGACCGCTCCAGGGAGCGGCTGTTGAAGCAGGCGGGGAATGGTGTCGGGTGGCATGTGTTCGGGGATGAGGTGTCGCTGCAGACTGGGGAATCCTTCGAGCTGGTGAGGAGTCTGGAAGTGTACCGGAGTAGGCTGTCCCGGCGTGGCGGGGGGAGTAGAACGGATGTGTTGGCCGGTTTGCTGGAGGAGGAGTGGCTGGAGCCGGCCGCTGCGGATGCGGGTGGCGCTGTGGTGGTTTTTGATGGGAAGACGAAAGGACATCCGTATCATTTGTATGTGTTGGCAATTGCTTGTTTAATAGAAAGCCGCTTCCCGGGAAAGGCTGTGGTGACGGGGGACGTAACATGGGAGCAGATGATGTCTGCGGTGGGGTGGGCGAATGCGATCCTGCAGCAACCGATTACGGCTTCCGAACGGTGTGATGCCAGCCGGTTATTGAATCGGATTCGTCCGCTGGTGCGCAATGAGGTAAGCGCGTTGGAGGCGTGGATGAGGCTGTCCCTGGTGGACTCGGATGAGGAGCGGGGCGCGTTTATGAGAGGGCAATTTTCCGTTTCGGTGATTCGTTCTTATTATCTTGCCCGGTTTCGGGAGCATCCGGTGGGGATGATGGGTTTCCGTAAGGTGTTGCAGGAGTTTCTGCTCCAGGGCTTTCCTCTGGCAGAAGCCTGCCGGATTTGTGTGCTGGACCCGAAGGGCTGCAAGTATGACGCTGCGGCTTTCGCTGAGGCTGTTCTTCAATTAGGGTGGACGGATGGTCCAGAACAGAAGGAACATAAACGATTATCCGGATTGCTGGAGCCGCGGCGGGAAATACCGGAGACGGTCTATTCTATGCTGGGAAGGGTAATTTTGACGGTAGCGGGGGTGAGTGAGCCCTTGCGGATTGGAAACTCATATTCCGAGGTTGTGGACCTGCTGAGGGCGGAGCTAGGGGAGCACTGTGATATCAATGCGGTTCTGGAGCGGCGCGCGGAATCTGTAAGGGCGGGTAGAAGGAATGCTTTCCTGGAGAAGATGGAGCTGATTATGGATGATCTGGAGCAAAGCCAGGCCCATGGTTACGATATTCATCAAGTGGAGGGTCTTATGGGATGGACATGGGGAGATCGCATCCACCCCCGCATTATAGAGAAGCTGGGCCAGGTCAGCGATTATATAACAGGGGTAGGGCGGGAGGTGTGCCGGGAGGAGCTGGAGAGGTTCCATGCTGGTGACCAGCGGAAGAAGGAAGTGATGCTGGTCTCCCGGTGCAGATCCTATTACCTTCATAAGCATGGATGGGATTTCATATTAAGCCTGAAAAACCGCCCCTGCCAGCAGGAGCTGGTGTATCTCCTGCTTTCGGTCAAAGCGGACGAATACAGTGTCTATCATATTTGCAAGGCGCTGGCCAATAATACAGAGCTGCTGCGAGCGTTTATTTTGAAGGAGGAGCTGCTTCACTGATGATCCTGCCGATGACGGCGGGGCCAAGTGTATCGTCGAAGGCTTCTATTATAATCCCCTCTGCGGAGTAGACCGCTACGGGGTCGCCATGCTCGTACCGTTCCTGCGGCTGGACGATGGCATAATGGGTGCCGATACCGGTTTCCTGTTCAAGCATGTCCTTGCCGGAAGGAACAGAAATGGCAAAACAATGATCTAGAGGCTCTGCAACATGGAGATAACCTTGGATATGCTTTAGCCAATCTGCGGCAGTACCGGCAGACTCCGGCTTAAGCACAGGAATGATCCTCCCTGCATCCAGGGTATATTCAGAGGCGTCCTCCCGAACGGCCGGAAGCTTCTTTAAGGAAAGGGCCTTGGAACGGCGCAAAAGCTTGTTGGGGATTTTCCCTGTTGGGAGTGAAATGTCCTTGTCCAGAAGAGCCAGCTGGAAGTATCGTTTGACGAAGGCCTGATCCAGGTCGGACAGCTCGTGAAACAGGCGGATCAGCTCCATTTGGTCCTCGGGAAGATCGCTGCCCTTCAAAAGCCAGTCGGCGGAAACCTGGAAGAACAGGGATAAGGCAATTAGCCCCGGGGCGGAAGGGTTCTTGTAGCCGTTCTCCCAATCGCTGATTTGCCCGGAGGATATGGTTACACCGGTTTGTTCCGTAATTTTCTCCGCCAGCGCTTTCATCGAAAGACCAGTGCCCATTCGGAGCGTTCTGATTCTGGTTCCGATTGAAGTTAAGTCCATACATCTGTCTCCCTGTCTCTTTATTCTGATTTCTATCATAGCATATTCGCGGAGAGGACCGTGATATATATTGAAGAAACAGAGACGCGGATCAGGGACCGGTTACGGAGTAAAGAGAGGCGGCCGGTAAGCCAAACGGGGGCATAGATAGACAAGAATCGAACAAAGGCAACAAAAAAATCCCCACAACCTGTGCACAAATTTATCCCCAGCCTGTGGATAATGTGCATAACTTTGTGGATAGTCAATGAAAACAAGGTTTCATAGAGTGCATAGAATGTGCTTATCGTGTGCATACCGGAATTTTTAGAAAATTGAGGAGAATAATATCTAGTTTTGTCGAATGGCTTTTGGGGGGCTTCATTTCAATTGACATCGGTTACATCCGGTGATATCATCAGGTTGTGAGCATGACTCACAGCTACTTGAACACGAAGGGAATGTTCTGCATGCAAGGTAAAGTGAAATGGTTTAACGCAGAAAAAGGCTATGGCTTCATCGAACGCGAAGATGGCGGCGACGTATTCGTTCACTTCTCCGCAATCCAATCCGAAGGTTTCAAGACCCTCGAAGAAGGACAAGAAGTGGAATTTGATATCGTTGAAGGCGCACGCGGTCCGCAAGCAGCTAATGTGGTAAAACTGTAATCAACCGGTCTGGGTGACCGCTTGAATAAATGGTCCCATAAGCAGAGAGGCACCCCGATTCGTTCGGGGTGTTTTTCTGTTTGATATCAGGTATTCCCAATTTCGTAAGCTTCTAACCCTGGGAATAAAAATGTTTTGGCCAATGTAAAGGGTTTTTGAAGATGGGCGGCGAATAGGATATACTAGAGAGAGAAAGGAGGAGTTTATCCATGAAATTCAGCATCAGAGGCGATCGCATTGAGGTTACGGAAGCATTGCGTGACTACGTGGAGAAAAAGCTCGGCCGGCTCGAAAGGTATTTCGAAGCTCCCCCTACATCTGAAGTGAATGTAACGTTGAGCGTCATCCGGGAGAAGCAGAGCGTTGAGGTGACCATTCCCTTGACTGGTGTTCTGCTCCGTGCGGAGGAGAAGAGCGACGACATGTATGCCTCCATTGACCTGGTGGTAGACAAACTGGAGCGCCAGATCCGCAAGCACAAGACCAAGGTGAATCGCAAGATCCGCCAGGAATCCGGCTACAAGAACTTGTTTAAGGATGATGTGGTTACCCCCGTACATCTGTTGGAGGAAGAAGATGAGTATGAGGTCGTCCGGACGAAGCGGTTTACGCTGAAGCCCATGGATGTGGAGGAAGCAATCCTCCAGATGAACATGGTGGGACACACCTTCTTTGTTTTTGCCAACTCGGACTCGTCCCAGGTGAATGTAGTGTATAAGCGTGCCGATGGCAAGTACGGCTTGATCGAGCCGGCTCAATAATTCCATTTTGACCTGATTATCCAAGGCTTGACCGTTACCGGTCAGGCCTTTTATATATGGCGTGCGGGTGACATCGGTAGAGAAAATGAAACGCCCGGACATTTCTTGCGTATAATAAGAGTTATGTGTGCAGCTTGGCCGGCAGCTGGCAGGATGTGCTGTTGCTACCGGGGGACGAAACTGTTACAATTTCTGTATGTGTGTCCATCGATAATGGATGTTGAAAGGGGTAGTACGCCCATGCTGGGACTCGTAAAGAAAATTTTTGGCGACGCCAACGAGAGAGAAATCAAGAAGATGATGAGGAATGTGGAAATCATCAACTCCCTTGAACCGAAATATCAGGCCATGTCCGATGAGGAGCTTCGTGCGCAGACCGAGGTACTGAAGGAACGTGTGGCCAAAGGGGAAGAACTGGACAATGTCCTCACCGATGCTTTTGCTGTCGTCCGGGAAGCCTCCAAGCGGGTGCTGGGCAAACGCCACTTTGATGTGCAATTGATCGGTGGTATGGTGCTCCACAGCGGCCGTATTTCCGAGATGAAAACTGGTGAAGGCAAAACCCAAACCGCCGCCTTGCCCTTGTATTTGAACGCCCTTACAGGCAAAGGTGTCCATCTGGTAACGGTCAATGATTATCTGGCCACCGTGGGCCGGGACGAAATGGGTAAAATATATAATTTCCTGGGAATGACTGTGGGTCTGAACCTGGCGCAAATGAGCCATGAGGACAAGCAGGCCGCGTATGCCTGTGACATCACATACGGGACGAACAATGAGTTCGGCTTCGATTACCTGCGGGACAACATGGTTCTGTATAAAGAGCAAATGGTGCAGCGGCCCCTTTATTATGCCATTGTGGACGAAGTCGACTCCATTCTGGTGGATGAAGCGCGGACGCCTCTTATTATTTCCGGACAAGCCTCCAAGTCCACGGACTTGTATGTAACAGCTAACCGGTTTGTGATGACGCTGAAGGACGAGCTGGACTACAATGTGGATGTGAAGCTGAAGTCGGTTACCCTCACGGAAGCGGGTGTAGCCAAGGCGGAGAGCTATTTCGATATTGAAAACCTCTTCGATCACGCCAATGTAACCATCAACCACCATGTGACCCAAGGTCTGAAGGCCCACGCCATTATGAAGCGCGACGTGGACTATGTGGTGCAGGTGGATGAGGACGGGTCGGAGGAAGTTATTATCGTTGACGAATTTACCGGACGCCTCATGGTAGGCCGCCGGTACAGCGACGGGCTGCATCAAGCCATCGAAGCCAAGGAAGGCATTAAGATCCAGAACGAAAGCATGACCCTGGCTACCATCACCTTCCAGAACTACTTCCGGATGTACCGCAAGCTTGCCGGTATGACCGGTACGGCGAAGACCGAGGAAGAGGAATTCAAGAAGATTTACGGCCTGGAGGTTGTGGTCGTGCCCACCAACCGGCCGATGATCCGGAAGGATCTGCCGGACGTGGTCTACAAATCCGAAGGCAGTAAGTTCCGTGCAGTGGTGGAGGAAATCGTCAAGCGCCACCAGAACAAACAACCGGTGCTGGTCGGTACGGTCTCCATCGAGAACTCCGAGAAGCTGTCGGCCATGCTGAAGAAAAAAGGCGTTCAGCACCAGGTGTTGAATGCCAAGTATCATAAAGAAGAAGCGGAAATCGTGGCGAAGGCCGGTCAGCCTGGCGCCGTTACTATTTCTACCAATATGGCTGGCCGTGGTACAGACATTTTGCTCGGAACGGGAGTAGCGGATCTGGGCGGGCTGCATATTATAGGTACGGAGCGCCATGAGAGCCGCCGGATCGATAACCAGCTGCGGGGCCGTTCCGGACGCCAAGGCGACCCGGGCTCCTCCCAGTTCTATCTGTCTATGGAGGATGAACTCATGCGCCGGTTCGGCGCCGAGAACATCATGGGGATGATGGACCGGCTTGGTTTTGAGGAAGACATGCCTATCGAGAGCAAGATGATTACCCGCGCCGTCGAATCTGCCCAGAAGCGGGTGGAAGGCAATAACTTCGACGCACGGCGCAACGTCCTGCAGTATGACGATGTCATGAACCAGCAGCGGAACATCATTTACAAGCAGCGGAAGGAAATCCTTGAATCCGAGAACCTCCGCGATGTAGTGGTAGGCATGATTAACGAAACTATTGACCGCATTGTGGACGCCCACTGCGGCGACGATGTGATTCCCGAAGAGTGGGATTTGGAGGCAGTGGTGGAATACTGCAACCGCACCTTCCTGCAGGAAGGTACAATCTCCCGCGACGACCTGTGGGGCAAGGAAAAGGAAGAAGTTGTCGAGCAGCTTAAGGGGATGGTGGACCCCCTGTACAATGCCCGTGAAGAGCAGCTGGGCGAGCTGATGCGGGAGTTTGAGAAGGTGGTTGTGCTGCGTGCCGTGGACTCCAAGTGGATGGATCACATCGACGCCATGGACCAGCTCCGTCAAGGTATCCACCTGCGTGCTTATGGCGGTACCGATCCGCTGCGCGAGTACCAAAAGGAAGGCTTCCAGATGTTCCAGGAGATGATCGATTCCATCCAAGAGGAAGTTTCCACTTATATTATGAAGGCTCACGTGGAAGCCAATATCGAACGCCAGGCTGTGGCCGAAGGCCAGGTTGCTGCAGATAAGTCCCCTGCTCGGCGTGATGAAAAGGTTGGACGCAACGAGCTCTGCCCTTGCGGCAGCGGCAAAAAATACAAGAACTGCCATGGTGCAGGCTGAACATTATAGAAATCCGAATGAGGTGTATGCAGTATGCTGGAACCTGAAATAAAGCAAGACCTCCGCGAGATTGCGGAGCGACTCACAAACCTTAGGGGGTCTCTTTGACTTAGATCTGAAGCAGGAGCAAATTTCGGATTATGAGGAAAAGATGACGGCTCCCGATTTCTGGGATGACAATGACCGGGCGCAGAAGATTATCGGCGAACTGAATGCCATCAAAGCTGTGGTGGAGGAATTCACCGAGCTGAGCAACCAGTACGAGGACCTGGAGCTGACCCGGGAGCTGGTGGAGGAAGAGCAGGACGACAGTTTGGCTGCTGAATTGGGAACCGGTGTTGCCGCTCTCATGAAGAAGCTGGATGAATACGAGCTGCAGCTTCTGTTGAACCAGCCTTATGATAAGCTGAACGCCTACCTGGAGCTTCATCCCGGTGCAGGCGGCACCGAATCCCAGGATTGGGCGGATATGCTTCTGCGTATGTACCGCCGCTGGGGTGAAAAACGGGGCTTCAAGGTTGAGGTTGTGGATTATCTTCCCGGTGATGAAGCGGGTGTAAAGAGTGTCACCCTTCTCTTCAAGGGCTTCAATGCTTACGGCTATCTCAAGGCGGAGAAAGGGGTCCACCGGCTGGTACGGATTTCTCCCTTCGACTCTTCAGGACGCCGCCATACCTCCTTTGTCTCCTGTGATGTGATGCCGGAGATTGACGATTCCATCGAGATTGAAATCCGCCCCGAGGATCTGCATGTGGATACCTACCGCTCCAGCGGTGCCGGCGGACAGCATATTAACAAAACGGAGTCCGCGGTGCGGATTACCCACATGCCTACAGGCATCGTGGTTTCCTGCCAGACGGAACGCTCCCAGATTCAGAACAGAGAACGCTGTATGACCATGCTCCGTTCCAAGCTCTACGAGAAGAAGATCGAGGAGCAGCAGCAGCATCTGGCTGAGATCCGCGGGGTACAGATGGATATTGCCTGGGGCAGCCAAATCCGCTCCTATGTATTTCACCCCTACAGCATGGTCAAGGATCACCGGACCGGCGCCGAATCCGGCAATATCGGATCGGTGATGGACGGGGAAATCGATTTTCTGATCGATGCTTATCTGCGGGGCCAAATCAACACCAAAAACGACAGCGATAATATGTAAGGAGCTGCGAGGAAACTAGTACCCGCTTTTGCTGACAAAATCTCCACGGTTTTGGGAGTTTTGTCAGCAAATTAGCGGTACTTGAGCGTTTGCGAAAGCAAACGCCACTTCGTAAGCATAAGCTTATTTCGTCGCAGTCTCTAACAAACTGTCAGGAAAAAGAATCCTACATCAAGTCCGAACCCGAACCGGCAGGGGGTGGCGGGCGGTGTAGGATTTTTTTGCGAGAATGCATGAATACAGGAGGCAGGGGAAGGCATGTCCACAAACGAATATGACAACCATCACCGGAAGGAGGGGGCGCAGGAAGAACCGGCCAGAATATGGAGGCTTCCCGCCAGAAGAAGATCCTTTTCGCCCCGGAAGGGCACCGCGGCCCATTATATGCTGGAGTACGGCCTGCTGCTGCTGGGCTCCCTGATTATCGCCCTAAGCTTCAACTACTGCCTGAAGCCCAATCAGGTGGCCTCCGGTGGTGTGACAGGAATTTCCGTAATCACCCTGGAGCTGTTCGGCTTCCAGCCCGCGCTGGTCCAGTGGGCGCTGAACATCCCGTTATTTTTGCTGGGAATATCACTGTTGGGCAAGCAATTCGGGCTGAAAACGGCAGTGGGATCCTTTGTGCTCCCGCTGTTTGTACTGTTGACGCAAAACGGCGAGCCGCTGACGGATAATTTGCTGCTGGCGACGATTTATGGAGGGATCGGAATCGGTGTGGGGTTGGGCATTGTGTTTCGCGGACGGGGCTCCACGGGAGGGCTGGATCTGGCGGCGCAGCTGCTCCACCGTTTTACCGGAATCAGTCTGGGGATTGCCGTTGCCATGTTGGACGGGCTGGTCATTCTGACAGCGGGTTTGGTATTCGATGCGGAAAAAGCCTTGTTCGCCCTGATCGGTCTGTATGTAACCAGCAAAACTATTGACGTGGTGCAACTGGGCTTCAATTACGCCAAGGTGGCGTATATCATCTCCGAGGAGACGGAGGCTATCGCCGAAGCGGTGCTTCATGACCTGGACCGGGGTTTAACCCGGCTGAACGGAGCAGGTGGATATACCGGCGCAGAGCGGACGGTGCTGATGGTGGTGGTCAGCCAGAATGAGGTTTCACGGCTGAAGGAGCTGGTCCGGGATGTGGACCCGGCGGCCTTCATTATTATCAGCGAAACCCGGGAGGTGCTGGGCAAGGGATTTAAGCTGGAGACCTGAACACCGCCGGAGAATGTCAAGAAAAATGCATTGAATTTTTATACCATGAAACGTATAATAATACATATCTTTTTGGACGGCGGAAAGGAAGGGATTCGAATGACGCAAACCAAATGCAGGGTTGCCATTGTCGGTTCTACCGGATACGGCGGAGTGGAGCTGATCCGACTGCTGCTGCAGCACCCCCACGTGGAGATTACCTCGGTAATTTCCTCCTCGAGCTCTGGCGTGCCTATTGCCGACGGATATCCCCATCTGAATCAGATTATGGTGGAGAATCTGGACGGTGTGGATGTAGCGGAGATGAAGGAAAAGGCGGATGTGGTTTTTACCGCTACTCCCTCTGGTGTAAGTGCCAAGCTTGCGCCGCAGCTGCTGGAGGCGGGGCTGAAGGTGATTGACCTGTCGGGAGATTTCCGGCTGAAGAGTCCCGATGTATACAGCAAGTGGTACAAAAAAGAGCCGGCGGCACAAGCCTATCTGGATGAGGCTGTATATGGCCTGGCGGAGGTTTTTGGTACGGAGGTGCCGGGCAAGCCCTTTATTTCCAACCCGGGCTGTTATCCCACTGCTACTCTGCTGGGACTGATCCCTGCGGTAGAGGCTGGCTGGATCGATCCGGCGACTATTATTATCGATGCCAAGTCCGGTGTGTCGGGTGCAGGGCGCGGACTGGGGTTATCGGTGCATTATGCGGAGATTAACGAAAATCTGGCTCCGTATAAGCTGAACAAACATCAGCATATTCCCGAAATTGAGCAAACGTTGGGGCGCATTGCCGGGCGGGAGGTGGCGGTTACCTTCTCTACCCATTTGACCCCGATGACCCGAGGCATTCTGAGCACCATGTATGCCACAGTGCAAGGGACGCATACGGAAGAGGATTTTATCAAGCTGTACCGGGAGTATTATGAAGGACGGCGCTTCGTGCGTATCCGCGACAAGGGCAAATGGCCCGCCACCAAGGAAGTGTGGGGCTCCAACTATTGCGACATCGGCTTTGCCGTAGATGAGCGGACAGGCCGCGTCACCATCCTGTCGGTAATCGATAACCTGATGAAGGGTGCAGCGGGCCAAGCGGTGCAGAACCTGAATCTGATGCTGGGCTGGGACGAAGGTGCGGGATTGGCGTTTACGCCGGTGTATCCGTAAGGATAAAGAGCTAATGAAAAGCAAAGATGACCCTCAAATTGGTCGCACCAATTTCGAGGCTTCCATAACATATCCGGCCTCCGGCTAAGGACCATGTTATCACAGGAGAGGATGAATAAAATGACGAAGCGGTTCGCCGTAGTGGAAGGCGGGGGCATCACGACGCCCCAGGGATTTAAGGCAGCCGGGCTGCATTGCGGCCTGAAGAAGACGGAGCGTTATGACCTTGGCGTCATTGTGTGCCAGGTGCCTGCAGCGGCGGCGGGTGTGTATACCTTGAACCAGTTCCAGGCGGCGCCGCTTGCGGTGACCCGGGAGAGCATCGGCCACGGCGGCAAGCTTCAGGTGATGCTGGTGAACAGCGGCAATGCTAATGCCTGCACCGGCAAACAAGGGGAAGCTGACGCCTACGAGATGCGGGCGCTGGCTGCCAAGGCCTTCGGTGTGGCGGAGGAGCTGGCCGGGGTGACCTCCACCGGTGTCATAGGCGAGCCGCTGCCCATGGAGAAGGTCCGTAACGGCATTGCCGGCCTGCCGGAGGTGTTGAAGGCGGACGGCAGTGAGGACTTCTGCCAGGCGATTATGACCACAGACCTGGCGCAGAAGCTGGTTTGTGTTCAAGTGACCGTAGGCGGAGAGACGGTGCATATTGCCGGGGCGGCCAAAGGCTCTGGGATGATCCACCCCAACATGGCCACCATGCTGGGTTTTATCACCACTGATGCCAAGATCAGTGCCGAGGGTCTCCAGAAGCTGCTGGGCAGCGTGACGGACACCACCTTCAATATGATTACAGTAGATGGTGATACCAGTACCAACGATATGGTAGTGGCCATGGCCAGCGGTCTGGCCGGCAGCGGAGAGCTGACCGAAGCGCATCCCGACTATGAGGCATTCGCCGAGGGTTTTCGGTATGTGGGTGAATATTTGGCCAAGGCCATTGCCCGTGACGGTGAAGGAGCTACCAAGCTCATTGAGGTGAACGTGGCGGGTGCTGAATCCCTGGAAGCGGCGCGGGCCATTGCCAAAACGGTGATCGGTTCCTCTCTGGTGAAGTCCGCTTGCTTCGGCGCGGATGCCAACTGGGGCCGGATTATTGCCGCCGTCGGTAGAGCCGGATACCCGGTGAATACGGAAACCGTGGATATCCGCATCGGCGATCTGGTGACGCTGGAGCAATCCCGGCCGGTGAAATTTGATGAAGAGAAGGCTCTGGTTTACCTGCGGGGAGACCTGGTTCAGATATACGTGAATCTGCATATGGGCCGGGAAACCGCCACAGCGTGGGGCTGTGACCTCAGCTACGAATATGTGCGGATCAATGCGGCATACCGGACGTAGATAGAGGCTGCAAGGCCAGTCTCATAAACCGAAACCAAAGCCCGAACCGGAACAGGAGGCGCAACACAGGTGACGCAAATAAGCAATCAGCAGCAGCGTACGGCTTCGGCCTACGTGATCAAGTGCGGGGGAAGCACCCTGGCAGCTCTGCCGGAGGATTTCTTCCGGGAGATGAAGGAGCTGGCGGAGGAGGGTTTTGTGCCCGTGATCGTACACGGCGGCGGCCCGGCCATCTCCGAAACCTTGAACCGGCTGGGCATCGAGTCGGAGTTCGTCGGCGGCCTGCGCAAAACCAGCGAAGCGGTGCTGGATGTAGTGGAGATGGTTTTAGCGGGCAAAATCAACAAGGAAATCGTCCGGCGGATCCAATTGTCCGGCGCCAAGGCGGTAGGCCTCTCCGGCGCAGACGGGCGGCTGATTGAAGCGGAACCGGTGCCCAATGCCCATGAGGTGGGTTTGGTGGGCAACGTCACCCGGGTGAATGCACAGCTGATCCAAAGTCTTGTGGATATGGGGTATGTCCCTGTTATTGCTCCCGTCGGTCTTGGTAAAGACGGCGCACAGCGGTATAATATCAACGCGGATACGGCAGCGGGTGCGGTAGCGTCCCAGCTGGGCGTTTCCCGGCTGGTGGTGGTGACGGACGTGCCAGGCATCCTGCGGACGGACGGCGAAGGGGTCAAGCGGGTGCTTCCCGTGGTGACCGTAGCGGAGATTGAGGCCATGATTGCCTCCGGTGAGATTTATGGGGGTATGATCCCTAAGGTGCGGGCTGCCATGGAATGCATTCAGGGCGAGGTGCAGGAGGTCCTGATCGTCAACGGCGCCGAGCCGGGTATTCTCCGGCAGGCAGTTGCGGAGGGTTCGGCAGGTACGCGGATCGTACGTTAAGAAGGTGCACGAACAACAACCGTTCAATCAGGATTTAACCCATACACATTCTGTTTCAGGCGAAAGGAGAGTGAGTGACGTGAGCAATCAGGAAAGTGCCATTTTTCCATCGTATGCCCGTTATCCCATTACTATGGTCAAGGGGGAGGGCAGCCGGCTGTGGGACTCGGAGGGCAAGGAGTATCTGGATCTGATGAGCGGGCTGGCCGTAACCAGTCTGGGGCATGCCCCTAAGCAGGTAGCTGAACGGATCGCCGCACAATTGGACCAGCTGTGGCATGTGAGCAATCTGTTTTATTCGGAGAACCAGGAGAAGCTGGCCCGGATGCTGGTGGACAACAGCTGCGCCGACAACGTGTTCTTCTGTAACAGCGGAGCGGAGGCCAACGAAGCCGCCATTAAGCTGGCCCGCCGCTATAACAGCAAGATTTTGGGCAAAAACCGCTATGAGATCATTACCTTCCATCAATCCTTCCACGGGCGCACTCTGGCGACGCTGACGGCCACCGGACAGGACAAGGTTAAGGACGGCTTCCATCCGCTGCCTGAAGGCTTCGTCTATGCCCCGTTTAACGATGCGCCGGCGCTCTCCTCCTGCATCACGGACAAAACCTGTGCCATTATGCTGGAGATGGTGCAGGCCGAGGGCGGCGTCATTACGGCGGAGCAGGGTTTTATCGACGAGATCGTAAGGCTCTGCAAGGAGCATGATCTGCTCCTGATCGTCGACGAGGTGCAAACCGGAATGGGCCGGACCGGCAAGCTGTTTGCATATGAGCATTACGGCATCGAGCCGGATATTTTCACCCTGGCCAAGGGAATTGCTGCAGGGCTGCCTATGGGCGCTATGCTGGGCAAAGCCAAGCTGCGCGACGCCTTCACGGCTGGGGCGCACGCCTCCACCTTCGGTGGAACGCCGCTGGTTTCGGCTGCGGCCATCGCAACGCTGGAAATCATCCTCGGTCAAAAGCTGCCGGAGCATGCTGCCGAGATGGGCCATTACGCCATCGACAAGCTTATGGAAGGAACAGCAGGTAATCCGCTGGTGAAGGAGGTTCGCGGTTTGGGGCTGCTGATCGGTGTAATTTGTACGGAGCCGACGGCAGCGGTTATCGCCGACATTCACCAGGCAGGAGTGCTGGTTGTGCCGGCAGGCCCCAATGTGGTGCGTCTTTTGCCTAATCTGCTGGTTACGAAGGAAGAGCTGGATGAGGGCATTGCCGTCATCTGCCGGGTGCTGGCCGAACATGCGGCGAAGAAGGCAGCAGGCGTAGCGGAGTAAGGAGCTGTCAGGAGATTAGTACCCGCTTTTGCTGACAAAATCTCCAAGGGTAGCTGATGCTTACGAAGCCGGCTTTCCTTGGGAAAGCCCTCAGGGAGTTTTGTCGGCAAATTAGCGGTACTTATTTCGTGACAGTCTCTAAGAAACGATCAGGAAACAGGGCAGCATCGCGGAACGGGTAAAGCGGTGCGTGTACCCTTTATTTTAAGCGGGAGAGGGGCTCAATCCATTCATGGCGCAGTTTGTGGAGCAAAATGACCAGTTACAGCTCAAGGGCAGGGATTTCCTGGACCTGGAGGACTTTACCACCGAGGAATTGCAGTATCTGTTGGATTACGCCATCGAGCTGAAGCGCAAGCAGAAGGCAGGCGAGGTTTACCAGCCCTTGAAGGGCAAAACACTGGGGATGATCTTCGAAAAATCCTCCACCCGGACACGGGTATCCTTCGAGGTCGGCATGTACCAGCTGGGCGGGCATCCGCTGTTCTTAAGCCGCAATGATCTGCAGATCGGCCGGGGCGAGCCCATTGCCGATACGGCACAGGTGCTGTCCCGTTATGTGGACGGCATTATGATCCGGACCTTCGCCCACACCACCCTGACGGACCTGGCCAAGTATGCCTCCGTTCCCGTCATCAACGCTCTTACCGACTGGTCCCATCCCTGCCAGGCTATGGCGGATTACCAAACGGTGCTGGAGCAAAAGGGCAAGCTGGCCGGCCTCAAGGTCGCTTTTATCGGCGATGGCAACAATATGGCCCACTCCCTGATGATGGGTGCAGCCAAGTTCGGTATGCACTTTGCCATTGCCGCGCCGGAAGGGTATCTGCCGGATGCGGAAATGACCGCACGCTCCATGACCGTAGCGGCTTCCACCGGCGGCAGCGTGCTGGTGACCGGGGATACCCGTGAGGCTATTGCCGATGCGGATATTGTCTACACCGATGTGTGGGCCAGCATGGGCTTTGAGGAAGAGCAGAAGATCCGGGAGAAGGCCTTCGCCGAGTATCAGGTGAATGAAGAGCTGGTACAGTATGCCAAGCCGGATTATATGTTCCTTCACTGTCTGCCCGCCCACCGGGGCGAAGAGGTCAGTGCCGGAGTCATCGACGGCCCTAACTCCCAGATTTTCGACGAGGCGGAAAACCGCCTTCACGCACAAAAAGCAATTATGGCAGCGATCATGTGATAATCGTGTACAATATAGGATAAGTGAAATGAGAGGAGCATCAACTTAACATGGCAAAGCAAAAAATTGTTCTCGCGTATTCCGGCGGTCTGGATACCTCGGTGATCCTGGCTTGGCTGAAGCACACCTACGATGCGGAGATCATTACCTTCACCGCCGACATCGGCCAAAAGGATGAGCTGGACGGCCTGGAGGCCAAGGCTCTGGCTACAGGCGCCTCCAAGGTGTACATCGACGATCTGCGTGATGAGTTCGCCAAGGACTTCATCTACCCCATGTTCCAGGCAGGCGCCCTGTATGAGGGCCAATACCTGCTGGGCACCAGCATCGCCCGTCCGCTGATCGCCAAGCGCATGGTCGAAATCGCCCGTGCCGAAGGCGCCACCGCCATCGCCCACGGCGCAACCGGCAAGGGCAATGATCAAGTCCGCTTTGAGCTGACTGCGGCAGCCCTGGCTCCGGAGCTGGAGGTCATCGCTCCTTGGCGTTCCGAGCAGTTCCGCGAAGAGTTCCCGGGCCGCGCCGAAATGATTGCGTATGCCGAAGCCCACGGCATTCCCGTACAGGCTTCCGCAGCCAAACCCTATTCCACGGACCGCAACCTGCTGCATATCAGCTTCGAAAGCGGCATTCTGGAGGACCCCTGGTTTGATCCTAGCGCCGAGTCCAACAAGGGGATGTTCGTGCTGAGCGTAGCTCCCGAGGATGCTCCGGACCAGCCCGAATATGTGGAGCTGGAATTCGCCCAAGGCGACTGCACCGCCATTAATGGCGTGCCGGTAACCCCGCTGGAAGCTATGGAGAAGCTCAACGAGCTGGGCGGCAAACACGGCATCGGCCGTGTGGACATGGTGGAGAACCGCTTCGTGGGGATGAAGAGCCGCGGCGTGTATGAAACCCCTGGCGGCACGATCCTCTTCACCGCCCACAGGAAGATGGAATCCATCACCATGGACCGCGATGTCATGCATTTGCGGGATTCCCTGATTTCCAAATACGCCTCCCTGGTGTACAACGGCTTCTGGTTTGCGCCGGAGCGTCTGGCGCTGCAGGCCCTGGTGAGCGAAAGCCAGAAGAACGTCACCGGAACCGTGCGCCTGAAGCTGTACAAGGGCAATGTGATCGGCGCCGGCGTGAAGAGCCCGGTGAGCCTGTACAACCCGAACATCGCCACCATGGAAGCCGATCCGACCCAAGCCTACAACCAGAACGACGCCACCGGCTTTATCCGCCTGAACGCGCTGCGGTTGAAGGTATCCTCCGGCGTGGATCAAACCAAATAAATCAATTGTATGCAGGTAAAGGGACGGGCTGCCGGAGGGTTCGGCAGTCCGTTTCTTGCAAAGAAAAATGGCTGCATATTGTGTATAATAGAACGAAGATTGTAAGTGCGAGAGCAGACAGAGGAGGGCAAGCGCGTGTCAAAATTGTGGGGCGGACGCTTTACCAAACAAACGGATCAACTGGTGGAGGAATATACAGCTTCCATTACCTTCGACAAGGAGCTGGCGGAGGAGGATATTCAAGGCAGCCTGGCCCATGTGGCCATGCTGGGCAAATGCGGGATTTTGCCTCTGGCGGATGTGGAGAAAATTACGGACGGCCTTCATCTGGTCTCCAATCGGATTAAACGCGGAGAGCAGGAATTCTCCATCGGTGACGAAGACATCCACATGAATATCGAAAAGGCGCTGATCGACGAAATCGGACCGGTAGGCGGCAAGCTTCATACGGGCCGCAGCCGCAATGACCAAGTGGCCACGGACATGCATTTGTACCTGCGCAAGCGGGTGGTCCATTTCGTCGGACTCCTGGCGAAGCTGCAGGAGGCCTTGATCGGACAGGCTAAGGCCAATCTGGATACCATTGTCCCCGGGTATACCCATCTGCAGAGGGCTCAGCCGATTCTATTCGCCCATCATCTGATGGCGTATGTCTCCATGTTCCAGCGGGATGCGGAGCGTCTCACCGACAGCTACAAGCGGGTCAACACCCTGCCCCTTGGCGCAGGTGCCCTGGCGGGCACCACCTTCCCCATCGACCGGCATTTTGTGGCCGGACGGTTGGGTTTTGAACGGGTTTACGAAAACAGTCTGGATGCTGTAAGCGACCGGGATTTCATTCTGGAGTTTCTGAGCAATGCTTCCCTGATCATGATGCATCTTTCCCGGCTCAGCGAGGAGCTGATTCTCTGGTCCAGCAATGAGTTTGCCTTTGTGGAGCTGGATGACGCCTTCTGCACCGGCTCAAGCATCATGCCGCAGAAGAAGAATCCCGACGTGCCGGAGCTGGTCCGGGGCAAAACAGGCCGGGTCTACGGCAACCTGATGGGTCTCCTGACCGTCCTGAAGTCCCTGCCGCTGGCATACAACAAGGACATGCAGGAGGACAAGGAAGGCATGCTGGATACCGTCAAAACTCTGGATGGTGCCCTCCAGCTATTCGCTCCCATGATCTCCACCATGAAGGTGAACAAGGAGCGGATGCGCCAGGCCGTCAACCAGGACTTCTCCAATGCCACCGATATTGCCGACTATCTGGTGAACAAGGGTATGCCCTTCCGTCAAGCCCATGAAGTCATCGGCAAGCTGGTGCTGTACAGCATCGAGCACAAGAAATATCTGCTGGATCTGGAGCTGTCCGAATACCACAGCTTCTCCAAACTCTTCGGTGACGACATCTACAACGTGCTTCAGCCGGAGCATGTGGTCAACGCTCGTAATGTCTACGGCGGCACAGCCTCCGTACAGGTGGCGGCAGCGGTGGAGCGTGCGGAAGCGGCGCTGCAGCAGCTTCAGGATTGGCACAAGGAATATGCCGAAAAGAGCAAATAATACAAAATCCCCGGGCTCCCTAAAAGGAGTGCCGGGGATTTTTTGTATCTGATAAAAAGACATGGATGACTATTCCACAACAAGCTCAATATCTCCTGTATCCGCACGGGCCTGCAGCAGAGGACCTCCGCCGGACAGCTGGCCCTCCAGCCGGCGTTTCTCCATCCGTTTGGCGCTAAACTGATCCTGCGACGGAATCTGCAGGGTGGTCCGGCCGGTATCTGTGGCGAATTTTAATTCCGCCGGGATAACCTTGGCCAGGTTCAAGCGGATATCCCCCGTATCGGTCTGCAGATCAGCAGCAGCCGGAAGGGCATCCAGTCCAGCAATAATATGTCCGGTATCCGTGCGAAGCGCCAGCTTGGCGGACAAGTGGTCCAGCCTCATCGTGCCGGTGTCGCTCCGGGCTGTAAGGCTTTTGCCGGTAAACCCGTCCAGACGAATCTCGCCGGTGTCAGTCTTTATCTCCAGTGTATCCGCTTGAAGCGCCGGCAGGGTAATCCTCCCTGTATCGGCACTAAAGGAAAGGCTGCGGTATACCTTCTCGGGCAGCTCCACAGTTACCTCCAGGTTGTTAGAGAACAGCTGGAACAACTGGGTTACGTCAATCCCGATGGAAAACTTCTTGGTGGTGCGGGCTACCGCTTTTACTTCACCGCTCCGGTTATCCAGCTCAATGGCGGCATACTCCGCATCGGCTTCACGGACCCGTCCGCTTAGCTTGATCCGCAATTGATCGCCGGTGGTGGAAACCACGGTAATGGGAGTCGTATCCGTCGTCAGCGAGAAGGCTTGGACGGTTGACACATCCAGCTCCTTTTGAACATCCAGGTCTATAGTGGCATTGTCGATGACTCCAACCCGGTACAGAAGCATCAGCCCGCCGATCCCAATCAGGGTACAGGCCAGCGCCGTCATTACAATTTGCTTCAAACTCCATCTCAAGTTCAACCTAATCCCCCCTGACCAGTCTGAGGTTCAAGGCCACATAGCGTTTGACCACAGACCAGAAGGCAATATTTAATTTCCACATTGCAGCCCCCAGCAGAATTCCTAGCCCGCTTAATGTCATGGTGGTGAAAATCTCCAGAAGCAGCACATCCACAGTTGCGGGAATTCCCGTTCCGATAATAACCCAGACCACACTGAAGGAAAACAATACGGCCACCAGGGATAAAGAAAACAACAGCAAGGCTATGGTCAAAAAAGGCGCCACTGCGAAAACCAGATTGAACAGCAGCAGCGAGACGGCTGCTGCGTAAGGCCGCAAGCCCCCCTTGCGGGCTGCATTTAACTGGTGGTTCTGCATGTGGGGCGGCTGCTCCACAGGAACGGGTATAAAGCCCAGAGATCGGATAATGTCCTCTTCACTTTTGCCGCCGGCTTCGGCCTGGCGGAACAAATCCTCATACACGCCGAGAATGTTTTCTTGCTCTTCCGGAGGCAAGCCGCGGAGACGGGCCCGGAGCTGCTGGAAAAAATCGGCCTTTGACATGTGCATCCCCTGCTTCTTTTCTTGATGAAGAACTTGATTCTTAGTATAGCAGGCAATATGTGGAGGACGAAGTAACCGCAGTCATGTGACCTGTCACATTCTCGCCAAGGCTCCCGCAGAGTAATATGACGGAAGTGAAGAGGGGGATCGGACCTCAGACCGGGAGCCGGACTATCCCGAAGACCAGCATAGACGCGGGCTGCCGGACAGCCGGGGGCCCAAAATCAGGCTTACCGGAAGCGGGGGCCCTCCACTCCGTCCTCCAGCACACCCTCCTTACCTTCGCCGCCGGAACCTGTACCTTCACCGGCTTTGCCCCCTACGGCCACCAGGGCTGGCTGGGGTTGATAACGGTCCCGTGAAATCAGCTCCCGGGAGAGGATGGTGCCGTTCTCCCGTTTGGTGCGGTAGGTTTCCACCACATAACCCGGTTTGCCTTTCTGCAGCACCTCACGCTGGCCGATGCGGAGCGTGGGGTTGATGACGGTTTTGACCGGGGCCTCCAACTCCTCCACGGTGACGGACTCAATGTCGAAGGACTGGCTCTGGGGCAGTGTGCCGAACAGCTTCACTGTCAGCTTCTTGGATTCGGTCACGGTGCGGATCAGCAGATACGCGCCGGTGTTATTGCGAAACCTGAAATTAATATACCCCTCCGAGAAGGTGGCATCCTGTCCCAGCGGAACATAGCTTACCGGCAGGGTATGATTCCGCCGCTCCACAATCTCCAGCCCGGCCCGCAGCACCGCATTGTACAAGGTGGAGGAGACTTGGCAGATTCCGCCGCCCACGCCGGGCACCAGCTTGCCGTTATAGATGACCGGAGCCTCCCGGAAGCCGAAGCGGTTTTTGGTTTCTTCAATAACTGGGGCGTAATCGAATATATCACCCGGCGCAAGAACCCGGTCTTGAATGGTTTTGGCCGCGGAGACAATATTGTGCAGGCGCCCTTCGCCGCCGGGAAGAATGGTGGTGGCGAATTCGCTTATTTTGCGTTCAATGCCTTGACCAGTCAGGGAATCATAGGTGACCTGGGCGTGGATTTCCGCAAGGGGCACCGGAATCACGACGGGATCCGCTTTGGCCGCCTCCTGCTCCGGAGCCAGTCCGCGCCACATGGAGAGCCAGTCCGTAGCCAGCAGGCTGTCCAGCAATTTTTTCTCGTCCACCCGGTACACCGGGATGTCGGGAATAATCTCCACCCGATCCTGTCCGGTAATCAGCCGTTTAGCCGGTGTGGGTTGTTTGGCATGTAGCTCCGCCCAGGTTTGTTTGACGAATCCGGCATAAGCCCCTTCATCGTATAGAATCCCCACGGGCAGATCCCGGTTGCGGAGCTGCCATTTAGCCCAGGCGCGACGGAAGGGGCTGCCGCCTTTAAGCTCTGCCAGTGCCTGCCGGGGAGCGGAGGCATCCCAGCGCAGCCCCGTGCTGCCGAAGGCAGACGCTTGCTCGGCGCCGGGTACCTCCGAGGCAAAGCGGAGGCGCCAGCCCGCTGTTTGCGCCAGATGGGCCTCCAGCAGCTGCTCCGCCCGGGTAAGCGGCAGTTTGCCTACGGGAATACCGCCGAAGGCCAAGCCATGTGGCATTTGATCATCCAGGCCGTATGCTCTGATTCCCCATAAGCCCCCGGCTGCCAGAAGTACCAGCACACCGGCCGCCGCGGCTGCACGCTTGTGTTTGTCCGCTAACATGGGGACACCCCCCTAAAAGTTTGTGTGAGAGAGGTTTGGTCCGCAGGCAACAGCAACAGCCCGAAGTCCAAGCCTTCTCCTACCACTATATGAGCGTGTCCGCCGAAATAGTTCACCCTGTCCCGGAGGCGTCTAATGGCGCATTCGGCCCGTAGGCAATTCCCGGATTTTCACAGAAAAGTGTACATTTCATGGAATCTTACGGAAAATCGCTTCTGCGATAAAGGAATAACAGTTTTTCTGTCGAAGTTTAATAAGCTGACTGTGTTTTCAGGCTATTTGTTTTACCTGCGCGCTGTCCGATCATTATGAAAGAGTGGATGTGATACTGTGATCGAAATGCAAGACGTCTGGAAAACATATCCGGACGGAACACACGCCATACGGGGCATCAACCTCAAGGTAGACCGCAATGAATTCGTATACGTGGTAGGGCCTTCCGGCGCAGGCAAATCGACCTTCATGAAGATGATTTACCGCGAGGAAAAGCCCACCAAGGGGCATATTTTTGTTAACGGCTTTAATCTCGCCAAGCTGAAACCGCGGAAAATCCCTTTTTTGCGGCGGAATATCGGAGTCATCTTCCAGGACTTCCGGCTCCTGCCCAAGATGACCGTGTCGGAAAATATCGCGTTTGCCATGGAAGTCATCGAAACCCCCAAGAAGCTGATTAGGAAGCGCACCCTGGAGGTGCTGGAGCTGGTCAAGCTGCGGGACAAGGCAGATTCGCTGCCGACCCAGCTGTCGGGAGGAGAGCAGCAGCGGGTAGCTATTGCCAGAGCCATTGTCAACAGCCCATCGGTTATCATCGCCGACGAGCCTACGGGCAATCTGGATCCGGATACCTCCTGGGATATCATGAAGCTGATGGAAGAGATCAACTACCGGGGCACCACCATCATTATGGCGACCCACAACAAAGAGATCGTGAACTCCATGCGCAAGCGGGTCATCGCTGTGGAGAAGGGCCTCATCGCCCGCGACCAGGCGAGAGGGGATTACGGTTATGAAGATTAGTACCCTGGGCAGGCACTTCCGGGAAGGGGGCAAAAGCCTTATCCGCAACGGCTGGATGACCTTCGCCTCAGTCAGCTCCATCGCCATTTCCCTGTTTATCCTGGGCATCTTCCTGCTGTTGGCGGTTAATGTCAACCACATGTCCGCGCAAATCGAATCCAAGGTTGAAATCAAGGTGTTTCTTGATGTGAATATTGCCCAGGAAAGTGTCGCCAAGCTGCGTTCCGAGCTGGAGGCGCTGGAGGGGGTTGCCAAGGTGGATTATATCTCCAAGGATGAGGGGCTCGCTCTGATGCGCGAGCGCATGGGCGAAACCGGCAAGCAGTACCTGGAGGGGATGGACGGGGAGAACAATCCCTTGAATGACGCTTTTACGGTGACGGTCAAGGAACCGCGGGAGGTTGGGGATGTGACCGCCCGGATCGTAAGCCTGAACGAATCTAAGAACCCGAAACCGATGGTCAAGGTGGACTACGGCAAATCCACAGTAGACACCCTGTTCAGAATTACCGGCATCGTGCGCAATATCGGCCTGATTCTGGTAGCCTGCCTGGCTTTAACGGCGATGTTCCTTATTTCCAATACCATTAAGCTGACCATTATGGCCCGCGACAGGGAAATCAAGATTATGAAGCTGGTTGGCGCCACCAACGGCTTTATCCGCTGGCCTTTCTTTATAGAAGGAGCGCTTCTGGGTGTGATCGGCTCGGTCATTCCCGCAGGTGTACTCCTGTACGGCTACTACCGGCTGGTGGATTCCAGCAGGTCGGGTCTCGAAACCATGATGATGGAATTAAAGCCTTTTGATGATGTGCATCTGCAATTATCGGCGATCCTCCTGGCCATCGGCATCGGGATCGGAATCTGGGGAAGTCTTTTGTCTGTCCGCAAATATTTGAAGGCCTAAATATATTAGTTTCAGGAGGAAAACGGTCGGTGAAAAAACGCGTACTTGTCCCTTTTATAGCCTTTGTAGCGGCCGCCAGTCTTGTATTTGTGCCTGTGAGCGGGCATGCCGGAGTGCTGGATATTCAGAAGCAGATTGATCAGATTGCACAGCAGGAGAAGGCCCGGCAGAAGGAAAAAGAGGACGCCGAGAAGAAGCAAAGCGTCATCAGTGGGCAGATCAAGCAGGAGCAAAAAGGCATGGACCAGCTCCAGAAGGAAATTGAGGAGCAAAGCAATCAGGTCATGGCATTGGAGCAGCAGATAGCCCAAACCAATCTCAATCTCGCGGACACCGGCAAGCAGAAAGCGGAGGCGGAGGAGCGTGTGGCTTCCCGCAAAAGTCTGCTGGAATCCAGAGTCCGTCTGATGTATATGAACGGCTCTGTCTCTTATCTGGATGTCCTCTTGAGCTCTACCAGCTTCAGCGACTTCATCGACCGGTTCCAAAACCTCAGAACCATTGTAGGTAAGGACACGGAAATCCTCCATGCCAATGAATTGGACAAGGAGGCCATTACCCAGAAGGAAGCCGAAATCAAAACGCAGCTGGCCCAGGTGACTGATATGCACAGCCAGAAGTCAGCGATTTATGCCACACTGCAAAAGAACCTGAAGCAAAAAGAAGTAACCATCGCCAGTCTGACCAAAGAGGAGCAAAAGCAGGAGCATATCAGCGAGGAGGCAGAAGCAGCCGCCGAGAAGCTGGTCAAGGACAAGCAGGCCCTGTATGCGAAGCTGGCGGAGGAGAAACGCAAGGAAGAAGCGAAGAAAAAGGGAACGGCAGCCGCATCCAAACCGGTGTATGCCGGAGGCAAGCTGCAATGGCCCTTAACCATAAACGGCACTATCAGCTCGGAGTTCGGCTACCGGGTTGACCCCATCAAGAAGGTCAATAAGCTTCATAAAGGCATGGATATCGCAGCGCCCAAGGGCACTCCGGTGCTGTCGGCCGATGAGGGTACCGTTATCCTGGCCAGCTGGGTTAGCGGCTACGGCAATGCGGTAGTCGTGGACCATAACAATGGTCTGGTGACCTGGTACGGTCATATGTCGGCTATCAGCGTCAGCGAAGGCGATTCCGTGAAACGCGGCGGCAAGGTGGGGGAAGTGGGCTCCACCGGCGATTCCACCGGTAACCATCTGCACTTTGAGGTGCGGAAGGACAACGGGGATACCCCGACCAACCCGAGACCGTATCTGGGCCTGTAGCCCCCTTACTTACATGGCAGTTCCCCAAAAGCCTGCATTCGATGCAGGCTTTTGCAGACTTTTTTTCCAAATGAAGGCGATACATTTCCGGGAGAGGCTTTATATTCCGGACGCGCTTGTCATATACTAAACCGTGTTATTTCAGGTTAGAGAGTAAAAGGTGGTGGTTTGGTTTGATGTTTCGCGGACGGGCAGTTCTTACCTTTGTGCTGCTAGGCATGTTTGCCAGCAGCATTCTTACCCTTACCATCGTCGGCTCCCCGGAGGCGGGAGTACAGGCGACTTCGGCTGCGGTGTCTTCAACCGCCCCCGGCAGCAGCTTGTCGAAGGACGATCTGAAGAAGTTATCCACCACATTCGAGCTGATCAGCTCCAAGTATCTCAGCCAGGTGGATCACGACAAGCTGATGAACGGCGCTATTCACGGCATGGTCAATGCCTTGGAGGACCCGTTCACCAGCTACATGGATGCGCAAGAGGCCAAGCAGTTTGACGACACCATCCATTCCTCCTTCCAGGGAATAGGAGCGGAGGTATCCCTGGAGAGCGGCAAGGTGACCATTGTGTCCCCCATTAAGGGCTCTCCTGCGGAGAAGGCCGGCTTGCGGGCCAATGATGTAATTCTGACCGTCAATGGGGAGCCGTTGGACGGACTCACCCTTACCCAGGCGGTAGTCAAAATCCGCGGCCCCAAGGGAACACAGGCCAAGCTGGGTGTCGTGCGCACCGGGCTGACGGAAGCCATCGAGGTCATCGTGGTGCGGGATGACATTCCCGTCGAAACAGTCTACGGTGAGATGGTGAACGATACCGTCGGCAAAATCGAAATCCGGCAGTTTGCCACCAATACGGCTGTGCGCTTCAAGGAGGAGCTCACCCGTCTGGAAACCAAGGGCATGAAGTCCCTGATCATCGATGTGCGGAATAATCCGGGCGGCCTCCTGCCGGTTGTTGTGGATATCTCCGAGAACTTCGTGGCCAAGGGCAAACCGATTCTGCAGATCGAGGACCGGGACGGCAAACGTGCCCCCACCTTGTCCAACGGCACTACAGCGGGCAAGCAGCTTCCGGTGGCGGTGCTCATCAACAACGGCAGTGCCAGCGCTTCGGAAATATTGGCCGGCGTGTTCAAGGATACGGGACTGGGCAAGCTGGTGGGTGAAAAAACCTTCGGCAAGGGTACCGTCCAGATGACCTTCGAGAAGGAAATGGGCGACGGCAGCAATATCAAAATGACCACCTATAAGTGGCTGACGCCCAAAGGAACCTGGATTCACAAAACGGGGATTGAACCGGATGTGAAGGTGGATCAGCCTGCCTATTACCACGTGATGCCGTTCTCGAAGAAGAATGAGCTGACGGTGGATGCCAACAGCGATGAGGTGAAGTCGCTGCAGGTGATGCTGGAGGGGCTGGGCTTCAAGCCGGGCCGTACGGACGGGTATTTCAGCCAGCAAACGGCTGAGGTGCTGAAGCAGTATCAGAACAGCCGCAGTCTGCCTGCCACCGGAGTGGCCAACATTGCCACGATGGAGAGTTTGGAGAATGATATCATCACTCTCCTGAAGAGCCCGGCCAATGATGCGCAGCTGCAGGAGGCTATCCGGCTTTTGAACCCGTGATTCTTATGGCGTTCATGGAATAATTAGGGAAAATGATGGCTTTGGCAGGAAAAAGCGGCAGCCATGTAGAATGAAGAGAAGGTTAGGGCGTGTTTGCGAGCACGGCCCAGGGGACTAGGTTCCCCGCCTTCTCTTTTTTTGCGTTGTTGCAAGTTCCATGAGGGGGATTGTGTAAAGGAGCTGATATGCGGTTATGGACCTGGCTTTGAATCTGTTGTCCGCTTGGGGAAGAGCGCTGCTGGGGCTCTTGGTGAATCCCTTCTATTACCTGGGGCTGGTGGTGATTCTGCTTCAATACAGACGGCAGATCCGGCTGGAGCGCAAGCTGTTCCATTCCCGCTTTCATTATATGGGCCGGGTTGTCTGGAGATTGGTGGTTTGGGGGCTGGCAGCCGGGCTGGGGGCATCCCTGGTGCTGGCAGCACTGGGCTCCGCCTTCACGCTGGAGGCTATGGTGCTGTTATGGGCGCTGTCGGCGGTGCTGATCCTGTTCCGGCTCCGGTTTTTGTGCCTGGCGTATGCCGCGGGCATCCTGGCCTTGGCCGATGCAGTGATGGGTTGGCTGCCCCAAGGAGCGGATACGGCGGCCCTGGGGTGGCTGTACCGGTGGATGGAGGGAGTGGAGACACCGGCGCTGCTAGCTTTGGCAGGGGTGCTCCATCTGGCGGAGGCGCTGCTTGTCCGCCATCAGGGAAGCCTGACCCGGACACCGTTGTTTTCGGAGAGCAAGCGTGGCCGCGTCATGGGCGGCTTTCAGTTATATGCTTTTTGGCCGGTGGCACTGTTCCTGCTGGTGCCGGCCCAGTCCGGCGGCTTCCAGCTGCCGTGGACACCGGTGTTCGGCTCCGGTCTGGCCTCTTCAGGCTGGACCATTCTGGCCTTGCCCGTAGCCATGGGCTTTATGGAGTCCACGTGGACCCAATTGCCGGAGGACAAAGCCCGGAGAACCTCGGGACGGCTCCTGATTTATGGTGTGGCCGTAACGGGGCTGGCTCTTCTGTCCCATTGGGTTGGGGCGTTCCTTCCGGTGGCTGCGGTGCTGACTATCGTTCTCCACGAAGGCATTCTGTGGTGGGGGCGCTGGGAGGAAACCAAGGAGACACTCCGGTTTGTCCATGACAGCCGCGGGCTGAAGATTCTCGCCGTGCTGCCGGACAGTCCGGCGGAGGCACTGGGTATCCGGACCGGAGAAATCCTCGCCAAGGTAAACGGACTCCCAGTGCGCACCCGCGAAGGGCTCCATGCCGCCTTGCAGGAGAATCCGGCCTATTGCAAGCTGGAGATTCTCAACCTGCAGGGGGAGAGCCGCTTTGCGGGAAGAGCGATTTTTGCGGGGGAGCACCATCAGCTGGGTATTCTTCTCTGCCCGGACGAGGACACCCGTTATGTGGTGGAGGAGCGGCAGCAGCATGGGCTGGTATCGGTGCTGGCCCGCTCCTTGGGCGGCTTGTTCGATAAGCAGCAGAGGAGCAACGACAGGGCGATGTAAGAACGCACAAAGAAAAGGACGCAGCGGACTGAAATCCGGCGGCGTCCTTTTTCGGTTGTATGGAGTGTGGCTGCAGCAAGAACCGGTGTTACTTCGGGAGCGGAGGCCTCTTCTGCTATTGCCCGTTCACCTGACGGCAGTCTGGGCCCGCAGAGCTTATCGCGCGCACCTGGTCGGACAACCACTCCCCCATTTTACGCGGATAACGGAAGGCAACCTTCCGCTATTTGCCGCGGCAGCCCGATAAACGCTGCATAAGGGAAGGCAACCTTCCGTTATTGCAGCGTCATTTCGGAAAAATGGCCAGCTACGCCGCCAATAGCGGAAATTCCTCTTCCGCTATCCGCCGCTAACAGGGCATTCCGCCCAGATAGCGGAAGTAATCTTCCGCTATCTGCCGTCAACAAGGGCGTTTCATCTTATTAGGGGAAGCAATCTTCCGCTAATGACCCATTTGCCTGCTGGTAACCCGAGGTTGCAGGACTCATAACGGAAAACCCCTTCCGCTAACTCCCTTCCACGCTGTGCTTGCATCAAGCTTAGCGGAAATTCTCTTCCGTTAATCCTCCCGCAGCCTGCCGGGCCATCCTATCCAAGAAGCTTTTCCCGCCAAAAGTGTTGCCCCAAGTGCCCCAAGTGCCCCGAGTGGCCGTCCGGATCCCATCACACCTCCAGCACCACCATCTGGTGATTCTCCAGCAGCGGCAGCGTGAAGCTGACGGATTGGCCGCCCTCGTCGGCGGTGAAGGCCAGCTCCGTCCCCTGCGGGGCCAGATAGACCCGCTTCACCGGCTCAGGCAGCCGGAGAGTGACGGGGATATTGTACAGCGGTACAATATCCTCGATTACCTCTACCCGGCCTTTTTTCACCGGAGTGTTGTAGAGTAGATGCTGGACGTAACGGCGTTCCTTCACCTGATGCTGGAGGGTGACAATCCCTCTGGCCGGCAGACTGGTCTCCACTATGGGCTTGGGCAGCAGGCGCTGGAGCGCATAATGGGCCATTTCCTTCAGAATCAGATGCCCGTTATCGGCATAATCAGAGAACAGCTTCCAGGCGATATAGATGCCTGCATCACTTTCCACCATACCCGGACCTGCGTCCTCGCCGTTGGTGGGGGTATGCTGGTGGGAGCAGAAGGCGAAGACGTCCCGGTTAAAATAGGGGTTCTCCCTGCTGCCCAACTGCCGTCCTCCGGGAGCCAGCTCTACCTGCTCTCCCTCCGCATACATGACGAAGGCGGCGGGCTTCAGAGGCCCAGGCACAAAATCCGGCCGGAAATAACTCGGGCAATACGGGTTAGTGCCCATATGCGTTACCCCAAGCTCCAGGGCAAAGGCCGATTCTGTCTCATCCAGCCCGGACTGCCCCGTAGCCAACACCTTGCCGCCTCCGGCGATAAAGCTGCGGATCCGCTCCGCCAGCTCCGGCCAAAGCACCGCCTCATCCGGCAGCACCAGAACCTTGTACGCACCAAAATCTGCCTGCGTATCCACCACGTCAAACAGGTAGTGACATTCGGTCAAAATCCGCACCACACCCGGGTCAGCCAGCTTGTTGCGCTCCTGCTTCTTCAACGCCGGGGGAGCGGCCTCCTGCACTGCCTCCAGAGACAGCACCGCTACCTCCGCCACACCGGAAACGCCGGTGCACCAGGGCTCCTTGGCCTCCACCTCAGCGTAGGCCTCTCCAATCAGAGAATAAGTGGCCGGGTCCATCAGCCCCTTGGGATGGAGCTGATCGCCAATGGAGCAGCCTGCTCCGTGGGCCAGGCTCAGAGCCGTTTCGAACCGCAGGGCATTGGGATGTTTGTAACCCCCGAATTCTCCCCAGGCCTGATGGAATTTGCCGGTCATGCCCAGGAAATCCATTCCCAGAGTCTGCGCATAACGGGCGGACAAGGGGAAGTGGTCATAGCCCCAGCCTCCGGTGGGCAGAGACTCCAGCTCCAGGTGGGTGTTGGCGTGGGCCAGCTCCCGGCGGCCCCGGGTTTGGTGTCCGCTGTTGTGGAAGATCGGCAGGCCGGGTTTAATTGCATGCACCACCTCCCGCACACGCTCGGTGTAGCGGAGATAGGTTTTGCGTCCGAGGGCGATGACCGCATTCAGATCGCGGGGGTCCTGGCCGTTGCGCCGCAGCTCGGCGACGCAATATTGGCAGTAGCATCTGCGGCTGCCCACAATATCCAGGAAGATACCGTCCGCGTCATAGTTGCGGGTGACCTCTTCAATTTGAGCCAGCAGGATATCCAGATAAGGGGTGTTAAAGCAAAATTCGTGATACCCGGCCTCCATAAACCCCTTCACCCAGCGGGTTTGGTCCTGAATGTCGCGGATGAGCCAGTCGGGGTGGCGCCGGGCCAGCTTTTCGTCCAGTCCGGCGGACAGATACACGGGAGTCTTGACTCCGATGGCATGGGCGGCTTCAATCATTTCCCCCAGCAGGTCAAAGGACAGATTCGGGTGCATCTCGTTGGTTTCACTGGGGTGGTACGCCCAGCCGTGATGACACTTGGAGAATACGGTGATGGAATCAACATGACCCTCCCGCAGCATCGCCTGGAATTGAGTCTTGGAAAAATCCTTGGCAATATCGGGAATGGCTTCAGATGTATGAAAATCCAGATGGACCTGTCGCAACCGCATAATTATCTCTCCTCATTTTGTAGTGTGCCGATATGTGTAATCTCTTGCTCTAAGAGCCGTGCAGCCGCCAGAGCTTCCTCCAGAGGTAGGGCCTCCGTCGTTTTAACGGGATGTGTGTGGCCCACATGCTCCTTCCAAGCGTCCGCCAGAATCCGGTGCCGCCTAAGGACCAACGGAAACCCCATCCATTCCTCAAGTGACGCCGAAAGATCCTCTATATGGGCCATGTTCTCGCCAAAACACTCGGCCAGCAGGGTGCGCGCGATAACCCCGTGGCCATAAGCGTTAGGGTGGATCCCGTCGCCTGAAGAATAACCCGGCTGCCGATTCCGCTCTGAGGCGGTGGCTTGAAGCAGGGGAGTCCGGATGTCGATTACGGCGCCAGCTGCCTCCAGTGCCGGGTCAGTTAACAACCACTCCGCATAAGCACTCAACACATCGTCATAATCCCGGTTTGGGGATAAATAGCTGTAATCCGGCTTGCCGCCCTCTCCGGTCCGCGGGGCAGGAAATGAGAAGGATGCGGCGTCAAAAGGCGGCGGGGTTAAAACCACCGCTTTGGCTCCCGCGGCTTTGATTTTTTCGAGAAGCAGGAGCATCCCCGCTCTGTAAGCCTGGAACCGTTCCTCCGACAAGGGATGGTAGATCCCGTCGTTCATCCCGTAGCAGCAGAACACCCAATCGGGCTCTGTTAGATCCAGTGCCCTCTGTACTCGGTCATGGACGCAGGGGCGGGGAAAGGGATGTTTGGCTTCGCTCAGGCCGGACGCGGTTTCGCTGCTCACTCCCAGGGGAATCAGGGACAGGTCCTTTCCGGGATGGTATCGGCGGAAATAAGCATCCAGGTAGGCGATATAAAGACCGTTGTCCGTGACGCTGTCCCCCAGAACCAGGATTTTCGCGCTAACCGGCAACCGGTTTTGCTTGTGCACCCATGCAGACATGTTGAGCCTCCTTTTAAGCAAATTCCATGATTGAACGCTCCAAGCATACCTCGTAAACAGCTCCATTGTTTACTGTACATAAGCAAGATTCCTGTATAGGCTCCTGTACATACTCCAATTAACTGCAAAACCCCTTGCGCGAGCCGCAGCCGCGAAGGGGTTTTATAGGTTAATTCAGCTTTTGCGGCTCCCGCAGGACGACAATTTCCACACGCCTGTTTTTCGCCCGGTTTTCTTCTGTATCGTTGGGGGCGATGGGCATGGTATCTCCATAGGCAGTGGATACAAACATCCTGTCATTCATCCCCGGAGTACTGAGCAGATACCGGATTACCGAAACGGAACGGGCCTGGGACAGCCCCAGGTTGTCCTTGTACAAAGAACCGGTCTGCAGGGGTAGATTATCCGTGTGGCCTTCAATGCTGATCTTGGTGTCCAGACTGCGGAACAGGGAACCCAGCTTGTCCAGAATTGGCAGGGAGGCCTGCTTCAAGTCGGCCTTGCCCAAATCGAACAGCACCATATCGTTCAGCTTGATAACCACGCCCCGCTGAAGATCCCCGGTAGAGACCTGAGCCTGCAGATTGTTTTCTTCAATATATTGATTCACCTTGGAGAGCAGGTCCTGCAGCTCCCGTTCCCTTTCCGCCTGGGCGCTGGCGCTTGGGGAGGGGGTGGGAGTGTCAGTGGGTATGGGCGTGGCTTTATCCCCTTGCTTCAAATCGCCTGCAGGGCCGTTATGCTTTTCGATAATGGTATCGCCTTTGGCGAACTGCAGATGCAGGGATTCGGAGAGCATTTCGTATTTGGCCATATCCACCTTGCTCATGGAGTACATGACAATAAAAAAAATCAGGAGCAGTGTAATCAAGTCCGAGTAGGTGATCAGCCAGCGTTCATGATTCTCGGGGGCGTTCCGCTTTTTCCTATTGCTCCTTCTCAATGCCGGCACCTGCCTCCCTGATGCTGCCCCTGTTCTTCTTATGCTGGGTGAAGGAAAGCAGCTTCTTGCGAATCAATTGCGGATTCTCTCCGGCTTGAAGAGCCAGGATGCCCTCCAGCATCATTTCCCGCTCGGCAATCTGCTCCTCGCTTCTGACCTTGATTTTGGATGCAATGGGCAGGTAAATCACGTTGGCGCTGAATACGCCGTACAAGGTGGCGGTAAAAGCAATGGCGATGGCAGGAGCCAGGGATTCCGGGTTTTCCAGACTGCCCAGCACGTGGATCAGCCCCAGCACCGTACCGATAATCCCCATAGTCGGGGCAAAGCCGCCGGCGGCTTCAAAAATTTTGGCATGGCCTTCATGCCGGGATTCCAGGGAATCCATCTCCAGCTCCAGGATCTGCCGGGTCAGCTCCGGATCAGTGCCGTCCACCACCATCAACAGCCCCTCGTGCAAAAACGGATGCGGGTTCTCCAGAGCCCGCTGCTCCAGGGCCAACACACCCTCCCGGCGGGCAATGGTGGCCATATCCACAATCTCATCAATTAATACGTCCGGATCGCTTTTGTTCTGGGTAAAAGCCATCTTGAGACCTTCGCCGGCTCCCTTCAGGCGGGATGCGGGAAAGCTGACCACCACCGCACCGAGGGTGCCTCCGAATACAATCAGCAAGGCGCTGGGAATAAAGAGCGCACTCAGATGGCCTCCGTCCATTGCATATCCGCCGATCAGGCCGGCAAAGCCGATGATCAGGCCGATTAATGTTGTAATATCCACATCATGTTTCCCCTTTCAAGGCTGGTATTAGTTATGTATGTAAAACAATTACAGGTAAAGAAAAAATAAGTATGCTGTTCCCTTTGCAATCCACTGGGAAAGCGGGTATAATTGATAGGAACATGCATTCCCATTGTACAAAATTTGTAACTTTGTCAATTTTTTTATCGGGTTCTGTCACTGAAAAGTTTAGGGCGTGTCTGAAAACTCCGAGGGGAGCAGATTTTGCCGAATTTTCGTCCATAGCAAGGAGCTTACGCGAAGGCGTACCGGGGGTACCCTAGGGCCCTACCATAAATCAATCAAGCGGGTTCTCCGCTGTGAGGGTGATCGTATGAGTGAATCTGCATTAAGCCAGCGGAAATTTGAACTGGTGTCCGAGTTTTCGCCTCAGGGGGATCAGCCTGCCGCCATTGAGGAGCTGGTCAAGAGCATCGAGTCGGGACAGAAGTTCCAGACCCTCCTGGGTGCTACGGGAACAGGCAAAACCTTTACGGCAGCCCAGGTCATTGCCAGGCTCAACCGCCCGACGCTGGTCATCGCCCACAACAAGACGCTGGCAGCCCAGCTGTGCAGCGAGTTCAAGGAGTTTTTTCCGAATAATGCAGTGGAGTATTTCGTCAGCTACTATGACTACTTCCAGCCGGAAGCCTATATTCCCTCATCGGATACCTATATAGAGAAGGATTCCAGCATCAACGACGAGATCGACAAGCTGCGCCACTCGGCCACCAGCTCACTGTTCGAGCGCCGGGACGTCATTATCGTGGCCAGTGTGTCCTGCATCTACGGCTTGGGTTCGCCGCAGGAATACAAGGACCTGCGCCTATCTCTGCGTGTTGGCATGGAGCGGCCGCGCAACGACATTCTCCATAAGCTGGTGGATATCCAGTACCAGCGCAATGACCTGAACTTTGTCCGGGGCACCTTCCGGGTGAGGGGCGATGTGGTGGAGATTTTCCCCGCCTCCCAAGGGGAGCATGCGGTGCGGGTGGAGATGTTCGGGGACGAGATTGAGCGTATTACGGAGATCGACGTGCTCACCGGGGAAATTCTCGGTACGCGGGATCATGTGACGATTCCTCCGGCCTCTCACTTTGTCACCCAACAGTCCACGCTTCAGCGGGCGGTGGCCAACATTGAGGTGGAGCTGGAGGAACGCCTGGCGGAATTGCGGGCGGACAATAAGCTGCTGGAGGCTCAGCGTCTGGAGCAGCGCACCCGGTACGATATCGAGATGATGATGGAGATGGGCTACTGCTCCGGCATCGAGAATTACTCCGGCCATTTGACCTTCCGCCAGCGGGGCGAAACCCCATATACGCTGTTGGATTATTTCCCGGAGGATATGCTGTTTATTATCGACGAATCCCACGTGACCCTGCCCCAGATCAGGGGGATGTACAACGGTGACCGGGCACGCAAGGAGATGCTGGTGGCCCATGGGTTTCGTCTGCCTTCTGCGCTGGACAACCGGCCGCTGCGCTTCGAGGAATTCGAGAGCAAGTTTACCCAAGGGGTCTTTGTATCGGCAACTCCGGGTCCCTTCGAGCTGGAGCACTGCCCCCAGATGGTGGAGCAGATTATCCGGCCTACCGGGCTGCTTGACCCCATTGTGGAGGTCCGTCCCACCAAGGGGCAGATTGACGATATGATCGGAGAGATCCGCGACCGGATCGCCAAGGACGAGCGGGTGCTGGTCACCACTCTGACAAAGAAGATGTCCGAGGATCTGACGGACTACCTGAAGGAACTGGGCATTAAGGTACGCTATTTGCACTCCGATATCAAGACTATCGAGCGGATGCAGATTCTCCGGGAGCTGCGTCTTGGGGTGTTCCATGTGCTAGTGGGCATCAACCTGCTGCGGGAGGGCCTCGACCTTCCTGAGGTATCTCTGGTCACTATTCTCGATGCGGACAAGGAAGGGTTCCTCCGTGCGGAGCGTTCCCTGATCCAGACCATCGGGCGTGCGGCCCGGAATTCGGGCGGCAAGGTCATCATGTACGGGGACAAAATAACCGACTCCATGGAGAAGGCCATCAGCGAAACGAAGCGGCGGCGTGCCATCCAGGAGGAGCATAACCGCAAGAACGGCATTACACCCCAGACCATCCAAAAGCGGGTACGGGATGTTATCGAAGCCACCAAAGCGGCCGAATCCAAGACCGAATATCTGGCGGAGGTCAAGGGTGCCAAGATGTCCAAGAAGGACCGGATGAGCCTCATCGAACGTCTGGAGAAGGAAATGAAGGATGCGGCCAAAAACCTGCAGTTCGAAAAGGCGGCGCAGCTGCGTGACGCCATTATGGAGCTGAAGGTGCAGGATTAGAGAGGGGCTTACGGCTCCAATACGGTTGAGGAGAAAGGTGGAGGCCTGAAAGTGGCAAGTGAATCCATAGTTGTGAAGGGCGCCCGCGCCCATAATTTGAAGAATATCGATGTCACCATCCCGCGGGACCGGTTTGTGGTGCTGACGGGTTTGAGCGGCTCGGGCAAGTCGTCTCTTGCTTTTGATACCATCTACGCGGAAGGGCAGCGGCGCTATGTGGAATCGCTGTCCGCTTATGCCCGGCAGTTTCTCGGCCAAATGGACAAGCCGGATGTGGACTCCATTGAAGGCCTCTCCCCGGCCATCTCCATCGACCAGAAAACCACCAGCCGTAATCCCCGTTCCACGGTTGGTACCGTAACGGAGATTTATGACTATCTGCGGCTTTTGTTTGCGCGGATCGGCCGCCCTCATTGTCCGGAGCACGGTGTGGAGATCACGGCCCAGACGGTTGAGCAGATGGTGGATCGTTTGATGGAATACCCGGAGCGCACCCGGCTGCAGATTCTGGCACCGGTGGTTTCAGGGCGTAAGGGCGAACATACCAAGCTCTTGGCCGACATCGGGAAGCAGGGCTTCGTCCGTGTCCGTGTGAACGGCGAGCTGCGTGAGCTTTCGGAGAAAATCGAGCTGGAGAAGAACAAGAAGCACAGCATCGAGGTTGTGGTGGACCGTATCGTCGTCAAGGAAGACGTCCAGTCCCGTCTTGCCGATTCTCTCGAAACCGCTCTTAAGCTGGGTGAAGGCCGAGTATTGGTGGACGTGATGGAGCATGAGGAGCTTCTGTTCAGCCAGAATCTGGCCTGTCCCGAATGCGGCTTCAGCATGGAGGAATTATCCCCCCGGATGTTCTCCTTCAACAGCCCCTTCGGCGCTTGTCCGGAATGTGACGGTCTGGGCATGAAGATGATTGTGGACCCGGATCTTCTGGTGTCCGATAAGGAAAAAACCATTGAGGACGGAGCGTTTGCCGCTTGGGCTGGCAGCACCTCCACCTACTACCCCCAGTTTCTGGCTTCCGCCTGCCGTCATTACGGCATTCCCATGGATGTACCGGTACGGGATCTTACCTCCGAACAAATGAAGATCATTATGTACGGAACGAGCGGAGAGCGGATCCGTTTCCAGTATGAGAATGATTTTGGCCAGCGCAAGGACGCTATGGTTCCCTTCGAGGGGATTGTCCATAACCTGGAACGGCGGTACCGGGATACGGCCTCAGAGGGCATCCGCGAGTTTATCGAACAGTTTATGGGCTCCAAACCCTGCGCCAAGTGTAAGGGACACCGCCTGAAGCCTGAGATTCTGGCGGTTACGGTAGGCACGCAGAACATTTCCTACGTCACCTCGCTGTCCATCGGCGAAGCACAGGGTTTCTTCGATCAGCTTCCTCTGACGCAGAAGGAAGAGACGATTGCCCACTTGATTCTGAAGGAAGTCAAAGCTCGTCTGGGTTTCCTGGTTAATGTGGGCCTGGATTATCTGACTCTGAGCCGCGCTGCGGGCTCCCTCTCCGGTGGAGAGGCGCAGCGGATCCGGCTGGCTACTCAGATCGGCTCCAGTCTGATGGGCGTTTTGTACATTTTGGATGAACCCAGCATTGGCCTGCATCAGCGGGACAATGACCGTTTGATCCAGACGCTGCACCATATGCGCAATCTGGGGAATACCCTGATTGTAGTGGAGCATGACGAGGACACCATGCTGGCCTGCGACTATATCATCGATATCGGTCCGGGAGCAGGCATCCATGGTGGAGAGGTCATCGCTCAGGGCACTCCCCAAGAGGTAATGGATAACGAAGCATCCCTGACCGGCCAATATTTGAGCGGGCGCAAGTTCATCAAGGTGCCGCTGACCAGGCGCAAGCCTAACGGCAAGTGGCTGGAGGTAAAGGGCGCGAAGGAAAACAACCTGAAGAATGTGAACGTCAGGTTCCCCCTTGGGGTTTTCGGCTGTGTGACCGGTGTATCCGGCAGCGGCAAATCCACATTGGTGAATGAGATTCTGTATAAGACGCTGGCCCGTGACTTGAACGGCGCCAAAACCCGTCCCGGCGAATACAAATCCATCAGCGGCCTGGAGCATGTGGAGAAGGTTATCGATATTGACCAATCCCCTATCGGGCGGACACCCCGCTCCAACCCGGCCACCTATACAGGTGTGTTCGATGATATCCGCGATGTCTACTCGGCTACCTCGGAATCCAAGATCCGCGGCTACAAAAAGGGACGTTTCAGCTTTAACGTGAAGGGCGGACGCTGTGAAGCCTGCCGCGGGGACGGAATCATCCGCATCGAAATGCACTTCCTGCCCGACGTCTACGTTCCCTGCGAGGTCTGCAAGGGGCAGCGTTACAACCGGGAGACGCTGGAGATCAAGTACAAGGGCAAGAGCATTGCCGAGCTGCTGGAAATGACCATTGAGGCGTCTGCGGAGTTCTTTAAGAACATCCCGCGGATTCACCGCAAAATCCAGACTCTCGTGGATGTAGGCCTGGGCTATATGAAGCTGGGGCAGCCTGCTACCACCCTGTCCGGCGGTGAAGCCCAACGGGTGAAGCTGGCGGCCGAGCTGTACCGCAGAAGCACCGGCAAGTCCATCTATATTCTGGACGAGCCTACAACAGGTCTGCATACCGATGATATCGACCGTCTGCTGACTGTACTCCACCGGCTGGTGGACAACGGCGATTCGGTGCTGGTCATCGAGCATAATTTGGACGTAATCAAAACAGCGGATTACCTGATTGATCTGGGACCGGAAGGGGGCAACCGGGGCGGTACGATTGTGGCTACCGGGACCCCGGAGGATATTGCCGCTGTGGCAGGCTCCTATACCGGCAAATATCTGAAGCCCGTTCTGGAACGGGATTTGGCCCGGACCCGGAAGGCTTTGGAGGAAGAAGAGCCGCAGGAAGCGGAAGAGAACGCGGCTAGCGTATAGAACAACAGAAAACGATGAAGAACCCATAAAGCAAAAAAACACCGAATGGCCGTACACCAAAAGCTGTACGGCCATTCGCTTTTCCTTTGTATCGGCAGGACCTTAGGTTACCAGCCGAAGTCTAAAGTTTTTCCGGTTTCCGCCAAGGTTTTGATATTGCTTAGGATCATCCACCAGCTTTCACCTGACCGCTCCATTGCCGGATGGCCGGGAGTGAATTGATTATTCACCAGTCTCATTTTGGTACAGCTGCCCGCTGGTTCGAAGGTAAAGGTGACCCGGGATTCCAGCTTGGCATGGTTCGGGGCATAGGAAGGCCCGGGATGTTCGATATAGCTGAATTTGTGATGCGGCTCCCACTCCAGCCAGGTTCCATATACGTGGACCGTTTCGGGACCGTCATTGCCGGGACCGACATATGCCAAGTCCTCCCCGGGCTGGAAAGTGCTGCGCAGCTCACAGCCGAAGAAAATTTGACGTACTCCCTCAGGCCCTGTGAGAATTTCCCACAGTTGCTCCGGAGTTGCCGCTATATAAAAATCATATTGATGTCCCATCAAACATCCTCCTTATTGGTGAGTGCCTTTACTATATAGTGCCCAAGCGGACAAGTCTTGTAAAAACGCGACAGATGGTAGAAAGCTATGAGCAGCAGCTTGGTTTGAGCAGTTACCTTTGTTCAGAGGAGGATGCTTCATGCACCAGGATTTTCCCACACCTGCATTGGGTGTGCTGCATACAAAGGACGGTGCGCAGCGGTTCCGTCTAACCCGCATCCAGCCTTGTGCGGAGCTAGCGCCGTTCGTTAAGCATTATTGGATTGTCGCTTGGAATTTGGCGGATGGAGAGGAGTATGACCAACTGGTGGTGCCCAATCCATGTGTAAATTTGGTGGTGGAGCCGGGCAAAACGGCATGTTTTGCTCCGGGTGTTACCACCTTCTCTTATAGGCTGAAGGGAGCCGGTTGTGTCTTTGGTGTAAAGTTTCACCCGGGCGGTTTCTACCCTTTTATCCGAGCGCCGATATCTTCATACCGTGGGACCCCCATACCCGCAAACGAAGTGCTGGGACTTTCCGGCAGAGAGCTGGAGGAAGCAGTGCTTAGCCGGAAGGATGAGCAGGCAATGGCGGAGGAAATGGAGCGGCTTCTCTTGTGCCGGTTGCCTGAGTCTGACTCGCAGGTCCAATTTTTGCGGGAGGTGGTGGAGCATATTTGCAATGACCGCGGACTGACCAAGGTGGATTTGCTATGTGCTCATATGGATATGAATAAGCGGACTGTGCAGCGTATGTTTGATCAGTATATCGGGGTCAGTCCCAAATGGGTCATCCGGCTGTACCGGATACAAGAAGCGGCCGAGCGGCTGGATAATGGCACATATGGTGAGTTGGTGCAACTGGCCATGGATTTAGGCTACCATGACCAAGCCCATTTTATTAAGGACTTCAAGAATGTGACGGGCCAAACCCCGGAGGAGTATCTTCGAGGACCGGGCCAAGGTCGGGCGTCCGGCTGAGGCCTCACAGAAGGTTGGTTGGGGCGATATAGACTTAGTTTCTGCAGGACTGGAGCTGTAACGGAACGATTTGACGCTTAGAGGGGGAATTTGGAGGTTTTGAATTTGTAACGGAACTCAGAAACCGTTAGAGCAGTAAAAGGTGGCTAGTTAGTCCCAAAACAGCGGCTAAGAGCGTCTGAGTTCCGTTAGCCGGGGCAGCTCCCGATTTTCGGTGTCTAAGCTTCGTTGAGTTCCGTTACAGCTCAACCCGGCTGTTACCGTGGGGCTTCTCCATGGGAGATAGCCTTCGCACACAACCCCAAAAGCCTCCGAGGCCTCAGGGAGCCAAAGGGTGAGCTCTCAAGAGCCGGGATGCTCCAGCCCCAATCATCAGTTCCGCCTCAGGGAGCCCCAGCCCTTCGCCCTTCCCAAGGAGCTCCAGCCGCTCTTCCCCAGGACCCAAGCCGCCCTCCCCAGGAGTTCAAGCTCTCCTGCTGTCCAGCTCCTTATTTCCCAAAACCCAAAGAACCCGAAGGGCTCACGCCCACTCGGGTTCTTCAACTTCACGTTCACTCTTACTCCCGTTGACCTAGGAGGCTGCCAGGATACCGTTCAGCACCTCTTGGAAGGCGGGGACGCCCACCCGGGCTACAAACCGGTTGAAGGATTCTCCTTCGTTCCGGTTTTCCTTATAATACAGGATCAGCCGGGCCAATACAGGGGCAACGTCGTCGCCTTTCACCCGGCCCTTCAACGGCTGATTGAATTGGGCATTGGGGCCCAAGGTGCCGCCGACAGCGATATCGAAGGCATCAACGGTGCCTTCCGGTGTTTTCACCAGCGCCCCTTGAAGGCCGATATCGGCGATTTGCTTTTGACCGCAGGCATTGGGGCAGCCTACGAAGTGAATGCGGATATCCTCGTTCAAATCCACATGCTCATCCAGATATTCAGCCACACGCACCGCACGGACCTTGGTCTCCACAATCGCCAGATTGCAGAACTCATTGCCTGTGCAGGAAACCGTCCGGCTCATGAAGGTATTGGGGTTCGGCGTCAGGCGCTTCAGCAGCGGCTCCGCCAGCAGGGCGTCCACCTTGGTATCAGGAATATCCGAGAAGATGATATTCTGGGCCATGGTCGTACGAAGCGAACCTTGCCCATACTCATCGGATAGGCGGGCCAGTTCCTCAAATTCTTCACCGGTCAGCCGTCCTACAGGAACATTCAGGCCCACATAGTTCAGGCCGGACTGCTTTTGGGGGTGAACCCCGTCGAAATAAGCGGCATTCCAGCCTGCGGTTTTATCATCGCCGGAAGCAGGCAGCTCGCCAATAATCTCCGTTAGCTTCTCCAGGAACTTCTCCGGTCCCCAGTCCGCTACAAGGAACTTCAGACGGGCATGATGGCGCTTCTCCCGGTAGCCGTAATCCCGGAAAATCGTGACAACGCCAACTGCTACCTTCAGTACATCCTCGGGACGCACGAATACATCCAGGCGTTTGGCCAGATGGGGCTTCGCGGACAAGCCGCCTCCCACCCATACATGGAAGCCGGTCACTTCTTCACCGTCAATCACCTTAACAGCCGGGGTGTAGGCCAAGTCATTGATTTCCGCATGAGCGGTATTGTAGATATTGCCGGAAATGGACATTTTGAATTTGCGGGGAAGATTGGAAAAGTCCCGGTTCAAGAGAAAGAAGTCGTTAACCTGATTGACCAGCGCCTCCGTATCCAAGAGCTCATTGGGGTCGATTCCAGCCAAAGGATTGCCGACAATGGTGCGGGGGCAGTCGCCGCAGGCCTCGTAGGAGTACAGCCCCACCGATTCCAGACGTTTAAAGATATCCGGCAGATGCTCCACCCTGAGCCAATGGAATTGAATAGCCTGGCGGGTAGTGATATCCAGCAGGTTGCGCCCGTAATCCCGGGAGATCCCGGCCAGTACCCGGGCTTGCGCCGAATTGACAATTCCGCTGTTGATCCGCACCCGCATCATAAAATGGCCGTCCCGGGGCTTCTGCTCATAGACGCCGGCCCATTTGAACCGGTTCAGATCATCCTCGGTAATAGATGCATACCCGCCTGCCGCATATTCCTCAATAATCGTACGAATGACATCCAGTCCGTCTTTTTCGAGCTTGATCAGCTCTACCTTGTTCAGCTTGGAGGTATCCTCCGCCCAAATGGGTTGGTAAGCCATAGCGTCTTTATCCTCCTTCGGATTCGAAAAAATAAATCCGATTAATCTAGTATGTTTTTATACCGCTATCGTATCATATCCCAAGCCCAGCGTAAATGCTGCGTGCCATAAGGGTTTATTATAGATAACGGGCATTCGGGTTATAATCCGCCCAAACAGAAAACCGCCTGGCCTAAAGCCCGGCGGTTATGTCAATAAACAAGCGGTATGTCCTTATTAAATCCACCAAGCTTCGCCCAAAGGCTCCTTAATCAGCACCTGCTGGAGGTTGGCCACGGCCTTGCTGAAGCCCTCGTCAATGGACATTAGCCCGTCTTCGTGCTCAATGCTCACTACATAATCGTAACCCACCAGACGCAGGGCGCTCATAATATCGGCCCATACCTTCAGGTCATGGCCGAAGCCTACGCTGCGGAACTGCCAAGCCCGGTCCAGCATATGGTCATAGGTCTGCATATCCGTCAGGCCGTATTTGTTCACATTGATGGGGTCAATGGAGGTATCCTTGGCATGGAAATGGTGAATCGCCCCGGCACGGCCCAGGACTTGCACTGCTTGTACCGGATCAATCCCCTGCCACCACATATGGCTCGGGTCCAAATTGGCGCCGATGGCTTCTCCGGCAGCATCGCGGAGACGCAGCAGGGTGGCCGGTGTATGGACGGAGAAACCGCCGTGCAGCTCCAGACCGATTTTCACCTGATGGTCCGAAGCGAACTTGCCCATTTCCGTCCAGTACGGGATCACCTTTTCTTCCCACTGCCACTTCAGAATTTCCTGATAATCGTTGGGCCAAGGAGCGACCGGCCAGTTGGGGTATTTGGCATCCTCATGGTCGCCGGGGCAGCCGGAGAAGGTGTTGACTACGGGCACCTCCAGCTTTTGGGCCAGCTCTACGGTTTTGAGGAAGGTATCGTGATAATCCTTGGCAACAGCCTTTTGCGGATGCAGGGGGTTGCCGTGGCAGGATAAGGCGCTAATGACCAGGCCGCGGGAATCCACCGCCTGCTTAAACGCTTTCAGTTTGGCCGGGTCGCCTAACAGCTCGTCAGGGTTGCAGTGGGCGGTTCCGGGATAGGCGCCGGTGCCGATTTCTACGGCCTGCAGGCCCTTGGATGCCACATGATCCAGCATTTCCTCGAACGGCTTTTGTTGGAACAGTACAGTGAATACACCCAGTTTCATTACAAAAAGCACCTCCGTTATGGATAGCGTAAACCTTCTTCATTCTGCTTCCATTGTAGAAAAAAAGCCCGCTCCTGCCTATGTCCGAAGTTGCGGAGTTTGTATCCGATTTTGCAAAAGAAAAACCCCGCCTTCAGAAGAAGGAGGGGAAATGAAGCAGGCCTTTATAAATGCGGATGACGATTTCATGATTAGGGCAGTATACGATGACCGCCAGGGTCACAATGGATTGGGTCAGGAAGCAGCGCCAGTAAAAGTAAAGCTTGGACACCTTTTTGCGATTAACCAGCGATTTCTTCAACAGAGATTCTGCCGCTATGATGACGCCGTGGTAAACTCCCCAGGCCACATAGAGCCAGGTAAAGCCGTGCCACAGGCCGATGAGCACCATAATGAGGACGGACAACCCGGCGCCGGTCCACTTGGAGGGGGATTTCCGGGAGAAAAACATATAGATGTGATCCCGGAACCAGTCACCCAGAGTGGCATGCCAGTTGCGCCAATATTGGGTCAGGGTGGGGGACATGAAGGGCCGTTTGAAGTTCTCCGGCACTTGGTAGCCGAACAGCCGTCCGAAGCCTACTGCAATGTCCGAATATCCGGAGAAGTCGAAGAAGATCAGGATGTAGAACCACACCATCAGAAACAACGAGGTAAAGGTGTTCAGCTCGCCCGACGACACATGGTCAAAGGCGGTGGTCATCCAGGTGACCAGGACGATTTTTTTGAACATGCCCAGGATGATCCGTTTCACGCAAGCTTCGGCCATGGGTGCATCCACCTGATACGGAACCTTGGTATCCGCCATGAAATCCCGGAACTTAAGAATCGGACCGGAGGTGAAGGTGGGCACAAACAGCAGGTAGTTGGCATAGTCCACCGGCTTGCAGATGGCGTCCCGCCCGATGAAATAAGCAAAGTACAGAGCGTCGATGGCTTTCAGTACATTATAGATGATTCCGATGGTGACCAGGGTGCCCAATACCGGATGCTGGAAGATCTCCATATCCGCCAGGCGAAGGAGGACCACACCTCCCACATTCAGGGCAAGAAACAGGATAAACCAAAACAGCTTCCCCCGCTCAAGGCGGGCCAGAAACACAAACAACAGATAGTTGACCAGCGTATACACCGCGTAGAAGACCAGCAGCCGCTGGCTGTACAATCCGATAAAGGCCAGATTGAAGGCCAAAAGCAGCCATCGCTTCTGTCCGGGCAGCCTGCGGGTCAGCCCCATAAGCACGGACATGCCGGCAATGGCCAGCACAGCCGTCATATTCAAATACCACATGTGTCGAATCTCCTCATTCCTAACGAAGGCAATAAAAGTAGTATAGCATTTTTCGGCAGTGCTGTTAACGGGGGCTTCGGCAGCATCCTCCCGGCGGAATGGTTTTTCCTGAAAAATTGGAACGATCTGGGGGTTTGGACGTATAATGAAGGAGTCTGTCCAAGCTTGTCCGCTTCATAGCGGGCGTAACGGACGGGACACATTCACGAAGGAGGAGATTAGTTGTTTAAGCATCCGCTTCAATCCATGCGAAAAATCAGCATCGGCATTCTGCTTTCGGCACTTATCGCGACTTCTTATTTGCCGGCTGCCCAAGCTGCATCCGCAGCACCGGAGGTTCAGAACCAGGCCCAGGCAACATCGCTTGTTAATGACGGCGGCCAATACATGCGCGCGTTAATTACCCAAGGGTACATACAATATACCGAGGATTTGCAAAATTCAACCGCCCCCATGACCCGTGCCCAGGCGGCTGTTCTGCTGCAGCAGGCCCTTCAGCTGAAGGCACCTGAAGCCCTCACCGGCTTCCCGGATGTCACGTCGGAGAATGCCGCGGCGCCTGCCATTTATGCCCTCCGGGCACAAGGCATCGTGCAGGGGGGCGACACCGGCTATCAGCCTGATGCCGCGCTGACCCGGGAGCAGCTGGCTTCTTTGCTCAGCCGGGCCTTCCAGCTGAATGACAACGGCATTCAAACCTCCTATGCAGACGGACAGGCGATTTCGGCTGCCCATGCGGCGGATGCGCTGAAGCTGAAGCAGCATTTTATCTGGGACGGACAGAATTTTGCTCCCCAGACCGTAGTTACCAAGGCTGAATTCGCACGTGCTCTGTATATGACACTTGGACTGGACGTAGCCACTCCGGGGGCCATCCCTCTGGAGGACTTCTTCCGGGAATCCGACCAGCAAGGCTTTCAGCTGTCCCCGGACGGCAAGCATATGGCCTTTGTTCAGCCTGTAAACAACCGTCTCAACTTGTTTGTGATGGAAGTCGGGCAGGAAAAGGATGCGGTGCAGCTTACCCATGAAACCGAGCGCAGCATCCAGGGATTTGCCTGGGTATCCAATGACCGGCTGATTTATGCCAAGGACACCGGCGGGGATGAAAATTACCACCTGCTGGTGGTGGGCATCGACGGCAAGGGGCAGCGTGATCTGACTCCCTATGAGAATACCACCTCCCAATTGATTGATCTCCTGCCGGAGGTTCCGGATCAGGTGCTGATCGGCATGAACAAACGTGACCCGCGGATCTTCGACGTGTACCGGGTCAATATGGACACCGGTGAAACCGTATTGGCCGCAGAGAACCCGGGTAATATTACCGGCTGGATGACGGACAATAACGGCAAGCTGCGGATTGCCATTTCCAGCGACGGCAACATCTCCTCGCTGCTTTACCGCGAGAAGGAGGAGGATGCCTTCAAGCCGCTTCTGGAAACCCGGCTGGGGGAAACCTTCGCTCCGCTGATGTTTACCAATGACAACAAAAATCTGTACGCCATGTCCAACCTGGGCGCGGACAAGGCGGCGTTGGTGGAATTCGATCCCTCCGCCAACAAGGTGGTCAAAACCGTATTTTCCCACCCGGATGTGGATGTGTCGGGAGCTGTATCGTCCCGCGCCACCAAAACCCTGGTAGCCGCTCTCTATATCACGGATAAAATTCACTATACCTTCTTTGACTCCAAGCTGGAGGAGGCCTACAACAAAATCCGCAAGGAGCTGCCCGGCAAGGAAATTGCTCTCGGCAGCCCGGATGAGAAGGGCAACTTCCGCTTCCAGGCTTACAATGACAAGAACAAGGGTGTAGACTACACCTACAATGCGGAAACCGGCGAGTTAGAAAAGATTGCCGAGCTCTCCTATTGGCTGGACGAAAGCAAGCTGGCGGACATGAAGCCCGTCACCTTCAAAGGCCGCGACGGCCTTACGCTTCACGGCTACCTGACTCTGCCCAAGGGCAAGGAAGCCAAGGATTTGCCTTTGGTGGTCAACCCTCATGGCGGACCCTGGGCCCGTGATATGTGGGGCTACAATCCGGAGGTGCAATTCCTGGCCAGCCGCGGCTATGCGGTGCTGCAGGTGAACTTCCGCGGCTCCACCGGCTACGGCAAGGACTTCCTGAATGCCGGCAACAAGGAGTGGGGCAAGGCCATGCAGAATGACCTTACCGACGGTGTGGAATGGCTGGTGGATCAAGGCATCGTGGATGCCGACCGGGTGGCCATCTACGGCGCCTCCTACGGCGGGTATGCCGCGTTGGCCGGATTGACCTTTACGCCTGACGTATATGCCGCAGGTGTCAGCTATGTTGGTCCGTCCAACCTGTTTACCCTGCTGGAATCCCTGCCTCCGTATTGGGAATCCGAACGTGAGCTGTTCCACGAGCGGATGGGGGATCCGGTGAAGGATAAAGAAATGCTGGAGGCGATTTCGCCCCTGTTCCATGTGGACCAAATCAAGGCGCCTCTTTTCGTAGCCCAGGGTGCCAATGACCCCCGGGTGAAGCAGGCGGAATCCGATCAAATCGTTCAGGCGCTGAAGGAACGCGGTGTGGATGTGCCGTACATGCTGAAGAAGGATGAAGGCCATGGCTTCCTTAATTTGGAGAACCAGCTGGATTTCTACCGTGCACTGGAGAAGTTCCTGGACCGTCATCTGCATCCTTAATTTGAAGTTTAAATGTGTCGTCTATACCCGGCAGTTGGCTGCTTACCAGCCGCTGCCGGTTTTTTTGTGCAGCCGGGGTGCAAACCCTCTTTACACAGTACAGACCCTCCATTAATCCGCCGCTAACACGGTGTTGGTATACTGCTCTTACATCAGGTAAAAAAGGAGAGTGGCATCGATGGGAATTCACACGTATTTCCGGTCGCTGAACGAAATGGAGCGGATTTACCGCTGCCCCGGCAAGTTTAAGTTTGAGGAGCATACGGTGGCGGCCCATTCCTGGAAGGTGGTCCAATATGCCAAAACTCTGGCGGACATCGAAGAAATGCACGGCACTCCCGTGAATTGGAAAAAACTTTATGAAATCACCAGCAGCCATGATTACGGGGAAATCTTCATCGGGGATATCAAAACGCCGGTGAAGCATTCGTCCATGGAGCTGCGTTCCCTGATCCAGCAGGTGGAAGAGGGGATGGTCCATCACTTCATCAATGAGCATATTCCCGAGGAGTTCCGCCCGATTTTCTTCAACCAATTGCGGGAAGGCAAGGATCAGTCGGTAGAGGGGCTTATTCTGGAAGTGGCGGACAAGCTGGACCAGGTGTACGAGGCGTTTGCAGAGCTGCAGCGGGGCAATACGGAGAAGGAATTTGTGAAGATGTACCGGGAGGCGCTGGTGAAGATCAAGCATATACCTCTGGCGTGTGTGGATTATTTCCTGAAGCACATCCTGCCTGATATGGTCAACGAAGAGTCTCTTTCGCCTATCGACATTAAACGGATTACCGAGGAAGCGCTCAGCCAATGAAAGGAAAGGATTCACCCACTGATGAAGGTGGAGAGGCTTGAACCGGGTGGAGAACCGCTATACAATAGGGCTGGTAACCCACAACGGTTCAAAAAGGAGCAGCTGATGAAGATCCAACCTGCAGCTTTTTCAGTTAAAGGAATGAGCTATGTTATCCGTTCTGCCCTTCCCGGGGATGCCGCGGCATTGTCCGACATCCGGCTTCAGATCGACGGAGAGACGGAATTTATGGACCGGGAGCGGGGCGAGGGTTTTATTGACCCGGCGGGGTTTGAGGAGATCATCCGTACAGACACGGAGGAAGCCCGGAATTTATTTCTGGTAGCGGAGGCTGAAGGCAGGCTGCTGGGTTTTTGCAGGTGCCAGGGGAGTGCTTTGAAGCGGCTTTCCCATCAAGTAGAGTTCGGCATTTGTATCCTGAAGGAGTTCTGGGGATACGGGGTAGGCAGGAATCTTCTGCAGGAAACCGTCTCCTGGGCGGATGCCGCAGGTGTGGAGAAGATTGGCCTGCATGTGCTGGAGACCAATACCACGGCAATCCGGCTGTACGAGACCTTCGGTTTTGAGCAGGAAGGGCTTCTGCGCCGGGATAAACGTCTTTCCGACGGGCAGTTTTACAACACCATTGTAATGGGCCGTTTAAAATGAAGAAAAGACAAGCCAATTGATGCTCAATTGACTTGCCTTACCAGGAACCCGTAGCCGCGATTGCGGATGAAGGGTTTTTTTACTTTTTTGGTTGGGGGAATCGGGTCAGAAGCCCTCATAAATGAATAGTCCCTTGCCGGTAAAATACATCAGTACCAGAATCAGCATGATAAGATAGGCTAGGAGTTCGACGGTTTTGCGAATGACCGGAGCCATTCATCCACCTCCTTCGTAAACAGGGGAGCCCCTACTTCCCGGTTCAGGTGGACCAGATCGTGGAAGTATTCTGCGCTATACCGGTCCATTACGTCCAGCACCGGTGTCTGATGCTCTTCCAGAATCCGGTTGGCCTCCGCCTTAAGCGGTTCTACATAGGGCGGCTTGGGGAAGTCCTTATGCCACGGCATCCAGATGACCCGGAGAGCCAATCCGTGCTCGGCCGCGTAGTCGGCCACCCAAGCCAGAGCATCGAGATTTTCCCGGAAATCAGGCAGGGTCAGATGGCCCCACAGCTTATCGTAGTAGTCCCAGCGCTCCGCCATCCACGCCTTTTCCTTCAGGCCAAAATACAGCTCCTTATCAATCCACCTGGGCTGGTAGTCCAGAAGCTTCCCCGCATCAAGCTCCACTGCTCCGGCATACAGGTTCTTCACCGCCTCCGTGCCGGAATCCCGGAAGTAATCCCGGTATGCATAGATGTAAGGCTGATAGGGCTTTTTGAACCACTGGTAGGTGGGGTCGGTCTGCATGTCGTCGATCATGGTATGGACGTCAATGCCCACCACCAGCTCGTCCTTCACCTGGTATAGACCCTTCTCCAGGATAGCCTTTAGATCGGTGATCCGGCCGTAGGAGAGGCCCATCTCCGTTAGGGGATGGGAGGACTTGTCCTCCATATAGGCACCCGTCACCGCCGAGTTTCCGAAGAACACGGAGCCGGTGCGGGCCCAGGAGTGATGGTACAGCGTTTTGGTAAAGTCATTCTTGTAGAAGCGCCGGGAGGATTCCATCGGGTTCCACCAGGCCAACGCCAGATCCGCCAGGAGGAACAACACCGCCAGGCCGATCAGGAAGCCGTACCGGCGGGTGCGCGAGGCGGCTTTCGAGAAGGGCCTGCCGGGATTAAAACTGCTTTTTCTGCCAGTCCGCATATTGCTCCCGGAAAGCGGCGGGCCAACGGGTCTCGTCCAGGCTGTATTGAGCCAGGAAGGCAAAGACCCAGCGTTCGATGCCAAAGCCGACACAGCCGGTTACGGCGCTGCGTTTGCCGAATTTGATGTTGAAGGCATTGCCGAAGGTGTTGCTGTGGAAGTTGACGGAGCTGGCGGCAATAGACTTGTCCAGATAGGGGACAGACAGGCGCAGCTCGTACTTCATCTCCTGGTTCCGTTGGAAGGAGGCCTTCACTTGGAAGTCGTTGGTGAAGAAGGGATCGTTGGCAATTTCCATCCAGCTGTCTACGTCCCACTCGGCAGCCAATTCCTTCAGGTACTCGATGGCCTTCAGGCGGTTTTCCTTGACGTAGTCGGGTTTGCCCACGAAGATGATCTCCCGCATGCTAAAGTCCAGCAGGCGGCCAAAATCCGTATGGTTCCGGGACTCGAACCGGTGGCACTTGGAGATGGCGGTGACGGTGATGCCGTCGCCCTCCAGCACCTCGTCCTGCAGTCCCTCATAGCAGTGGTAGCAGGTGGAGGGGTTCATGGTGAATTTGGGCTTGGGCATGCTGGCGTTTAGGTCCAGCGGTGCGTCCTGCTTCCAGCCGCCGATTTCGCGGATGGTTTGGGAGAAACCCTCGATGACGTCCAGATCCTCCCGCAGATGGGTCAGAAAGTGAATATGCTCGGGGAAGGAGGTGAAGTGGTTGGTTTTGTTCAGGGTATCCGCATGGATGACGGCGGGGTAATGCTCCTCCTTCAAGCCCTCGAAGCGGCGGGCGATCTTGGCCACGAAGGAATCATCCATAAACCGCATCAGGCTGGAAAAGGGCTCCCGGAAGATGAACATGCCGGGCTCCAGCACCTTGATGATTTTTTTCTCGACCAGCTCGGCGATAATGTCCTCGTGGTGGGGAACGTCTACCCGGTGCTCGAAGAGGATGTTTTCCTTAAAGCCGAAATCCCCCTTGGAAAAACGCTCCGCCAGCCGTTTGGCCCGTTCCTCGATGACCGCATTGCCCAGGGGTGAGCTGTGGGTGATGCGCAGAATATCCCCCTCAATGTCAATCCCGGTAATGGTCTCGTCCACAAAGGCGCAGGCATATTTCAGCTGGCCGTATTGGGAGGTGGACAATCCCTCCAGGGAAACCGTGCATTCCATTTTCATTACCTCGCAATCTTGCGGCTGATGAAGGCCGCGATTTCATTGATGGTGTTCAGGGGGTAGAGCATCAGGTCCTGGTTGGTGACTTGCAGATTGTAGGTTTTTTCGATGTGGGCAATCAGAGCGGTGGCGCCGATGGAATCGATAAAGCCGTAATCGAACAAGTGCACATTCTGGGAAAAATCCTCGTCGTCCGGATCAATCTCGTAGCGGGCGCGGATATGCTCCTCCAGTTGGTTAGCAATCTCGGTCATTTTTATTCCTCCTAAGAGTTTTGCGTCAGCAAAAACTCACTTCGTAAGCATAAGCTGGGCTATCCGAAGGATAGCCAACATCGTAAGCATAAACTAAGTTTTGCGTCAGCAAAACTCGCATCGTAAGCATACGCTGGGGCCGCAGCATCCACCCGGCATTTCTAACGGAAGCAGGAGCCGCTATTTGGCGAAAAATCGGCCTTTCCCAATTCTAACGGAAGCCAGTGCTCTTATTTGGCCTTGATGGCACCCAATCGGACGCATTTGCTCCAAATAGCGGCGCTCATCGCCGTTAGAATTTCAATGGCCTGCTTTTAGCTGGAATAACGGCTCTGACCGCCGTTAGAATTTCACCTATGGCCTGATGACCAGCGCCAGCAACGGAAATGCTGGGTACACGTACAGGTGTGGCACTTTCGTTTAAAGCCCCCTATGGTCCCGGTGGCCGGTCATCGGGCTGCTGCAGTTAATCCTTGGCCCACTTCAGCGTCACGGTGGTGGCTTCCCCAAAGTGGGTAACCGTATAGGTGTATCCCACAGGCGTTGTCTGCCCATTCTGCCCCGTTTGTCCGGGCAGCCCGCCCGAGCCGGCTTCGCTTTGCTCAATCTTCAGATTGTCGCCGCTAATCACAAGCGGAGTCGGGCTGTAGATCTTTGCCTGCTGCATGCCGCCGTCCAGAAGCTGCAGGGTAACTTCGCCGTCCCGCACCTCCGTCCACCGGAAGGGCACATTGCTGCGCTCCAGATGCAGCCCCGCCGGACTCCAGTCCACGGTCAGCTTCACCGGCTCGCCTAGTCCCGTATACAGAGTTCCGTTCTGCCGGGTGTAAATCCGGGAATCCACGCCAAGGGGCGAGCCTTGGTAAGGTTTGCCCGCTTCGATGGCCACCCCGGGTGTAAACTTGTATACACCCGCCAGCCCATCGGAAACCTCCGAGGTGTCGGCGGTCAGGGTCAGCGTCAAATGGGCGCCTTTGCCCAGCTTGTTCTTCACCTTGTCCATCAGCCAGGCGGCATAGGTTTGTTTGACATGCACCTTGGTCTTCAGGGTGGTCAGTGCCGAGCGGGCCAGCTGGGGCTCGGTCATAAAGTTGTAATTCTCCGTATTGCGCAGCTGGTCCAAAAACGTCACGTAAGGCAGCAGCAGATTGGTCTGCCCGGGAAGCTTGTACTCAATATGATCAAAATAAATAATTGGCATATCCAATGCGGCGTAAGCCCGGTAAATATCCTCCGTGGCGTAATCGGAGCCTTTGGCCCGGAAAATCATGTTGGGCGAGCTTAGCACCATGGGCCGCGCAAGCTTGCTGTCCTCCAGCAGAAACGGCATACTCCACACATAATCCTGGCCGTACTGTGGGTCCATAGGATTATTGGGAGGCCGGAAGCCGAAGTTGAACCACAGCCCTGCCTCATTTTCGTTACGCAGGGTTTGCAGCCGGTCGGTATTGTTGATCCGCCAGGTATGCTGGTTGGTGCCCATGGCCGTCCAAGGAATACCCAGCTTTTCGAACATTTGGCGGTGGAGCTCAATTTCCCGTTTTTCCTGGGCATCCGATAGATAGCTGTGGAAGAAAAGATGGGGGTACAGCTCCAGCTTGTTGGCCTTGGCATACTCCACAAATTTCTTCACCTCGCCGGGGTAAGGGAAGTCCGGATCGTCCAACGGGACAGGCAGACCGAATTCCAATTGGCCTACCACCAGATCCTCCTTGCCGTCGTGATTCAAGTCCGCCCACAGCGGCACGGAATTATGCCCGCCCACAAGCGCCTTGGTGTTCACCTGGTTGGAGGTGGCTCCGTTCACCGTGCCTTGTTTCGTGTAGCTTCCGCCGGGGGAACGGATGTAAACCGTAATATCCCCGTCCTGGCTGCCCGTTACAATATCCGGTACACCGTCTCCGTTCATATCCCGGACGGCAGGGGAGGCATAATGGGCGGAATGAGTGAACAGCAGCTGTCCCTTTTCCCATTGGCCAGATTTTCCGGGCACTCCGCGGTAGCCGTAAATCCGGCCCAGGCCGTCGCCGACTACCAGATCCAGCGTGCCGTCTCCGTCATAATCTCCAAGGGCAGGCGCCGCATAGCTTTCCACCCGCACCTCCACACCACCTGCCCGCACGGGCACCGGCTCGGTGAAGCGAAGGTTCTGCTTGCCGTAAGCCACCCATACCCTGCCGTCCTTGTCACCTACAATCAGATCCAAAACGCCGTCTGCGTTCAGGTCCCCTAAAGCAGGGGCCGAATAACCTGAGGGAAGCTGCAGGGACTTGCCGGAAATGCTCAGGAGCGGCTCTTTTTTGCCAAAGGAATCAGGAGCAGCCAGCCCTTCCGGAAGCCGCTGGTCGGCATAATCCTCCGGACGGCTGCCCAGATTGCGGAAGAGATACAGCTGCCCGTTGGCGCTGCCCACCACCAAATCTGTTCGCCCATCCCCGTCCAGGTCGGCCAATGCCGGATAAGCCCGGTAGGGGTTATCCAGCTTGTCGCCCAACTGGGTCGGGACCGGGTATTTCTCCAGTGTCAGGGCTCGGCCTTCACTGGATATGCGCACGCCGCTTCCATAGAAGGAATTCTCCAGCTGCCCGATAAACGCTGGCTCCCGGGTGCTGCCCGTGTTCAGATGTACGGTCAGATTTTCGAACCACTCATTCCATTCGTAGGAGGAACGGACAATGGAGAAGGAAGGGATCTGGTTGTACTTGCGCAGCAGCTCGGTCCATTGAATCCCTTCATCATGGAAATAAGCGCTTGCCACCTCAAAGTGGTTTTGGTACGCCATAGCCGGACGCCCGTAAGGGCCATGAATCTTGGTGACGCTGTATCCCAGCTTCTCCTTGGACACGTAGTCCAGATAGGCATTGCGCAGCTGGTAGTTGGCGGTGGCAAAGGCAAACTGGAAGTAAGGCTGAAGGGGAGCCTCATTTTTGAACCGGAAATATGTACCCCCTTGGGTCAGCTGGTAGCTGCCGGCGGCTTGCTTCTGCTTCTCGGCAAAGCCCTTCTCCGGGTCCATCCCGCTGGCCAGATCGAAGCCTGTAATATAATAGTGGGTGGGCAAAAGGGCGCTGGACCATAACACGGTTCCTTTGCCGTAACGGTTGGCGGTCATCACACTGGCGCCGTTCATGCGCACCAGGGTTTCCGCTGTGGTAGGCTTCAAGCCATATCCCCAGTCGTAGCCGGGCAAGGCATTCAATTGGCCGTTGGCCGCCTGGCTGTCCGTCATCTGGTTCTGGCTGGCGAAGCTGTCCACGAACAGCCGGAACACCTGCTGCATGTTTTGCAGATGAAGGTCGACGTCCGGGTATTCAAAGGAAATCTCCGTGGGCGAGCCCATCCGGACCAGCTCCGAGCCTCCCAGGAGGGCGGCAGGAAAGTCTGCGGCAAAATCATTTTCAAGGAACAGATGACCGCCCTGCTCCACGTACCGGGACAGCTTCTCCACAGCGCCGGTGAGCTCGGGGGCCGCTTTCAGATTGTAGTCCAGATAGATGGAATCATACCGGTTTAACTGCCGCTGGCTTAACTCTGCCAAGGGATGTTTCGACACGCTCGCGTTGGCGGCCAGGGTCTGGCTGAAATGGTCGTAAGCGGCCTGGTCGAAACCATCCGCGCTTACGGCGAATAGGAGGGTAACCCGCTCCTCCCGCTGTATGAAGAATAGGGCGCACACGGACACAACAAGAAGCGCCAGCAGCATGGCGATGGTTAATTTGGCTGCTTTTGTCGCTTTCAAGGGACACTCCTAACTGTTGCTTTTTAGTTAACTTGCAGCTGTCCGGCATGAACCGGGCAATAAAAGTAGTATAGCATTTTTCGCGAATGATGTTAACCTTCGTCGGATCGTCCCGGCCCATTACCCCTGGCCTTGACATACCTGCCGCAGGTGCTAAGATGAGGGTAAGGCCTCTATATCCTATAGGGGCCTTCTATTTCTATTGAAGGAGGAAAGCGCGATGATGATGCCCAAACAAGACATGATCCGTTCCAAGATGCTTTATTTAGGAGGTGATATCTACTATGAGCCCTAGAGTCAAGGAGAGTGTATGGCGTGAGTTTTTCATCCGTCAGCTGATTATGTTCGATGATGAGCGCGCAAGATTTCTTGACGCGTATTTTCCCGATTTCGGAAACGGGCGCTCCCAAGCGGATCAGCTTCTGTCCGACTACACGCAGATCCTCCGGCAGCAATTGGCCGACGGAGAAGAAGGCTGGTGCGGGAAGGTGCTCATCGGCAGCCGTGTAGTGATCTCCTACTTGGACGATATGTCCACGGACACGCTGACCATTGTCAGTCCCCATCATGCAGTCCTCCCGGAGGACGGTTCCGGAGAATGCCCGGTTTCGTTCCTGTCCCCCATGGGAAAACAGCTTCTCATGAAGCCGTGCGGGGAGCTGGTCCATGTGCAAACTCCTTCCGGCCGGCTTCCCGTAAGAATTGAACAGATCAGTCTGTCCGAAGCCGCTCTTGCAGCAGGAGAGGGAGAGCAGCAGGCGCTCTAGAGGAAGTGGTCTGTGGGGTATAGGGTGCGAGTCATTCCATTCGGTTCGACTGTTGGCCACATTCAATATATTTCATCCAGTAAGTTTATTTAAAAGGTGCCATTTGTAATTCTAACGGAAGCAGACGCCGCTATTTCCATTATTTTAGCTCGTCAGCGGGCGAAATGGACGGAATAACGGCGCTGGGGTCCGTTAGATTGCAGGGGAGGGTTATTTGGCCGAAATAGCGGTTGTGGTGTCCGTTAGCATAGCTTCGGATTGTTCGTGTTCCGGGTTGCGCCGCAAGGAAAGCAGGTCGAATATACCCCATACAAAGAAAAAAGCCGTCCGCGACGGCTTCTTTCTTTTCAAGCGGGTGATGGGAATACTCCGTGTCTTCCGGCCAATACTTGGCCGAATGTGACGCGGACGCGCGCTTAAGGGCTCCCTCCA
>JAEWIS010000015.1 GCA_023386955.1 Bacillota bacterium | reverse complement strand
CTGGCCTATGTCCAGGAGACGAAGGCATTGACAAAGGGTAGACAAATTCGATATGTTATCCATGAGGGCTCCTTTTGTAAGGGGGATGGATAACGCGCCATCCTTCTACATTAGGAGTTTTTTTCAGCTTTGACCAGGTGACAACGTTCAAATTAACCCATATTTAGGAATATTGGATAATTCCATGTTAGGTTTGACGCATCGCTAGTGACTCCACGGCCCTTATTTGTCCCGATTCTCCTCATAACAAGAGGATTTGGGGTGAATAAGGGCTCTCCTGTCCGTAACATTTCCAAAAGTGGTCATTTCGGCGAAATAAGGTCTGTGGGGTCCGTTACGGGCGCACCCGCACCCCAAAGGTTACTTTACTACCAAAACACGAAGGAGGACACATTTGAACCATAACGAGGTTGTTCACATCACGAAGACTCATTTCCTTGGGCCCATCTCGGAGTCGTACGGGCTAGAAGGATACGAATTCAGCCCGGTCGAAGGCCATGACGGAGGCCGCAACGTTGTATTTACCTGCGAGAAAGAGGGGGCGGCGCCCCTAATACTCCGTATCGCCTATTTACCGGACCGGAGTCGCCAGGATGTGTTGGCCGAGGCAGAATACATCCGTTATTTGGCGGCCACCGGCGGCAGTGTGGCGGATGTGATTCCCTCCCGCAGCGGGGAGCTGGCGGAGGAAATTACACTCGGGAGCCACACCTACCTGATCTGCCTGTTCCACAAGGCCAAGGGAAAATCACTGGCGGAAAACCATTACCGCTACCGCGAGGGTGCACCCCTCACCGAATATTTCTACAACTGCGGCAAAACCCTGGGCAAGCTCCACCACCTGTCCAAGGGTTACCGTCCAGTCCGCCGCCGGTATACCTTTTTTGACAAGTACAATACGGGCTACATCGGTGAATTGATCCCTGTCTCCTTATCTCTGCTCCGGGAGAAGCTGGCCGAGCTGTTGGCTTCGCTGGAAGCCCTGGACAGAAGCAGCGAAGTGTTCGGAATGGTCCATTTTGACTACAGCGACGGGAATTACAACATCGATTACGATACAGGAGACATCACCGTGTTCGATTTCGACAACTCCTGCTTCTGCTGGTACATGTACGATCTGGCCAATCTGTGGACACATGGGACGGGCTGGATCCAACGCGAGCGGGATACGGAGAAACGCAGGCGGTTTATGGAGGAGTATTTTGCAGCCGTGCTGGAAGGGTACCGGTCCGAAACCGGATTGGAGCAGCAGATGCTGGATCAACTCCCACTATTCATTCAAACGGTGCTGATGGAAAACATCGTGGATGCCTTTGAGGTAATGCGGCATAACGGTGAAGAGCCGGAGTGTGATGAGGAGCTGTTGTACAAGATCAAATGTATGGAGGAGAATATTTCGTATATGGGGTTCTACCATGAAATCTACTCCTGCGAAGCGCCGTTTGAGTATGAGGCAGACAGATAGCGGGTAGGCCGAGCGCCGTTCCAATACCGTCTCGCCCTGCGCTGCATATTCCAATGGAGGAGACAAGGGCTCTATATTCTGGCCAAAAGCAGGGAGGCACGGTGATCGTGCTCCCTGCTTTTTAATTTGCTCCTCCTTCTCGTCAGCTTTCCGCCGCCTGGTCTTCCTTCGGCTTGAGGGCGAAGGCGGACAGCAGAACCGCAACGGCTCCTAACCCCGCCGCCAGATAGAAGAAGGGACCTGCTGATGGCTTCAGCATAACAGAGGCAACCGGAGGCCCGGCCGCAACGCCGATGAACCGCATGCTGCTGTAGAAGGAGGTGACGGTGCCGCGCTGCTCCTTTTCGATTCCCTCGGTGATGAAGGCGTCGAGACAAGGCAGGGCAATGCCCACCCCTGCGGAGCTTAATGAAATCAGGGTCATATCCAGCAGGAGGGAGTTTTCGCCAAACCAGGCACAGGCCAGCGCCGCGGCAGAGAGCAGGACCACACCGGCCAGGTTGAACCACTTCATCCGTTTCTTGTGGTCCCCGATGAGCTTCCCTGTTCCGAAGGAGCATACGCATAACGCCGCAGTCGGTATCGCCAGCATACTCCCCTTCAGCACCCCATGCATCCCGTGTTCATCCTCCAGCATTTCCGACAAATAAAAGAGGGTGCCGAATACCACAAACATGCTGATGCCGCCCAAGGCGAAGATGGCATACAGCCAGCGGCCTTTTTCCTTGAACAGGGTTTTAACCGATTTGAAGAAATCCGGAATCCGGGGCGGTTTGTCCTGACTCTTTTTTTTGGGCACCTTGACCATAAACCATACCATTAAGAGAGAGGCTGCACACAGCACCGGGATGGCCCAAAAGGGGGCGTACCAAATCAGGGCGGCCAATAAGGAGCCCAGAATAGGGCTCAGCACCTTGCCGAAGGTATTGGAGGTTTCGACGATACCTAAGCCTGCACTGACCTGGGCTTCCTCCTGAAACAAGTCCCCTACCAGCGGCATAACAATGGGAAACGCCCCCGCTGCGCCGATCCCCTGAATAAACCGGCCCACCAATATCCACAGGTATGCGTTCCCGAACCAAACGGAGGCAATCCCGCAGAGCAGCCCCCCGAGCCCGGTAAGGATCAGGCTGGGCACAATCACCTTTTTTCTGCCGAAACGATCGGACAGAAAGCCTGCTACCGGAATCAGGAATATCGCCACAACGGAATAGACGGTAATGATCAGACTGACCTGAAAGGAGCTGACATTCAATTGGCTGCGCATGCCGGGAAGCACCGGTATCAGCATGGAGTTTCCCAGGGTCATAATCAACGGTATGGAGGATATGGCCAGCAGGTCCTTTTTCTTAGGCGCGCTCATGTTTTTCCCTCCTTCAATTACGGGTAATCGCCCTACCCGGTGGCGTCGAAACGAATCCCAGATTACTGTGGTACGAGCCCGGGCAGCCGCATATTCTCTTATGAGGAATATGGGAGGTGGTGTGAAATGGCCGTATTGTTCAGCCATTTTCTGTTGGGTCTATCGTTGGCCGCTCCGATCGGCCCCATTAATACGGCGCAGATGGAGCGGGGCATCCGCAGCGGTTTCTGGCATGCATGGCTGGTGGGGCTTGGGGCCATGCTTGCCGACGGTGCCTTTATGCTGCTGGTTTATTTTGGCGTCATCCATTTTTTGAATGAACCGTTTATGAAAACCTTCCTGTGGCTGTTCGGCTGTTTTGTCCTGACCTATACGGGTATCGAAAGCCTGCTTCATGCCGGCAAACAAGGAGACTCCTACCGGGGAGGCGGCGAGGCGCCTATAAAGTCGTTTCTGTCAGGGTTTCTGCTGTCTGTCTCCAATCCCATGTCCATCCTGTTCTGGTTGGGGATATACGGCTCGGTTCTGGCGGATATGATCGCCAAATACGAAGCCCGAGAGGTCCTGCTGTACAGCGGTGCCATCATGGCCGGGATTATGCTGTGGGATGTATTGATGGCGCTGATGGCCAGTGCCTTCCGCCGGTTTTTAACGCGCGGGCTCCTTGTGGCGGTGTCGGTGATTTCCGGCCTGTCCCTTATCGGCTTCGGCATCTTCTTCGGTGTGGAGGCGTTCCGGCTTCTCTTTGGTTGAGGGCCCGCCGTCCTGTTCGTTCCAGATCCGCTTCATCAAAAAGGTGATAGCAGCGATAACTCCGGTGAAGCCCAGGCTGATGAAGAAGCCTGGACGGCTGATGCCGTGGAACAGGGTGCCCAAAACCGCCAGTGCGATCAGCGCCATACCGGCGAACTGCTTCGTACGCATCATGGGCGTGGCCGGAAGCAGCCGCCTTGCCGTTACCAGAATGAAAAACCAGTTGTACAACAGCATAATGCCTGCTGCCGTCGTCAAATATTCATACACACTCTCCGGCATAAGGAGTGCGAATACCACAGAAGCGGTCAAGCCTGCTGCCGACAAACCCACGGCAGTTAAGGGCTTTTTGCCGTTTCCGCCTGCTTTCCCGGCAAAAACCGCCGGTGCGTCATGATCCTTGGCCAGAGTGACCACCATGGTGGTGACGGCGAACAGGGAGGCGGTCATGGTGGAAAATCCGGCGACAATCAGTACGGCATTGAACAGATGGGGGACAAAAGGCAGATTGTATTCAGCCAGGGATATGATAAACGGGCTTTCATCGGAGGTATACGAGGTCCAGGGCTCCAGCAGCAGGACAAACCCAATGGACAAAACATACAGCACAGCAAGGGCCAGGAGCATCACCTTTCCCGACTTCGGGGCATCCTCCGGCTTCTTCAGCCGGGTAGTCAGAAGCCCGATGACCTCAATCCCCCCGAAGGCATAAAAGGAAAAGATCAGCGCCGACCAAAGTCCGGTGTAGCTTTTGGGTAGCCATTCACCCGGCATGGCCGCACCATGCTCCTTGGGGGTAAGCACCCCTGCCAGCGCCAATCCGGCAATAATCAGAAACATCAGGATGGCGGCCGTTTTCATCACAGCCAGCGTATTCTCCAGCCTGTCGAATACCTTGGTTCCCCAAATAATTACCAGCAGTCCCAGCAACCCGAAGCCCGCGGCAAAGCACCACATGGGCACCGCCGGAAACCAGAACCGGCTGAACAAGGACAAGGCCGTCAGCTGGCTGCCCATAATCAGGAGCTCAGCGGACCAATAAACCCAGCCGCTGCTGAAGCCGGCCCAACGGCCATAGGCTTTTCCGGCATAGGAGCGGAAGGAGCCTTCCATGGGATGGTCCGCCGTCATTCGGGCCAGCTGGTCGAATACCAGATAGGTGCCGACAGCGGCCAAAGCGTAGTTGAACAGCACGGACGGTCCGCCGATCTCAATAGCAATAGCAGAGCCCAGAAAAAAACCTGTACCGACTGTACAGGCAACGCCAAGCAGTGACAATTGCCACCAAGGAAGCAGCTTCTCCTGTTGAGGAGCGTTGCCATGTTGAGCCATGTCAGTAAATCCCCTTAGGCAAATACCGGAATAGCCCGGCTTTGCTGAGTTGTTTCATGGGTTTACTATCTCCATATCCCGCAGGTTTATGTAGTTCATGGGGGGGGCAAATCATCATTGACAATACTATATCAACATAATATAGTTGACTCATCAGGAATGCTTCTTCAGCGGAAAGGAACATGCGGTTATGAAGGCTCAAAAAATCCGGAAGGCCATTCTTCTTATCTCCACGCTGGTGTTTCCCCTTACACTGAACTATTTCTCTCCTTATCTCGTTGTCCAAGGAAGCTTTGCGGGGATCGCCTCCGGCAGCTTCCTGTTGTTCGCGGCGCTGTTCTTGACCTCATTGATCTTCGGCAGAGCCTTCTGCGGCTGGATCTGTCCGGCGGGAGGTTTGCAGGAGGCCTGCGGGGAGATAAACGGCAAACCGACCGGCCCCAGGCAGAACCGAATCAAGTATTGGGTGTGGACGCCTTGGGTGGGGTCCATTCTTGCAGGGTTCATCTCGGCAGGGGGGATCAGGAAGGTACAGCCCTTTTATTTCACGGACCATGGCATTTCGGTCTCCAATAACTACGGGTACATCACGTATTTCCTGGTTGTGGGGCTGATTGCGGGCACATCTCTTGTGTTCGGGCGGCGCTCCTTCTGCCATTCCCTATGCTGGATGGCACCCTTTATGGTCATCGGCAGCCGGATCAAGAATAAGCTTGGGTATCCTTCCCTCCGCCTGGAGGCTGCCGCCTCCCAGTGTGTGTCGTGCAAGGCCTGTGACAAGACCTGCCCCATGAGCCTCCCGGTGAGCCGGATGGTTAAGGAAGAACGGATGGATCATGATGAATGTATCCTGTGCCGGAATTGCGTGGACGGCTGCCACAAAGGTGCGATTCGCATCGGACTGGGCAGGCGCGCACCAATTGACAGTCCTCTATCAAAAGGGCTATAATCCGCATATCATTTTGATATAAGGGGCGGCGGAATGGCCAAGGAGAACACAACAGTCTATATTATTCTGGGCTTGTTGAACCACGAGGATTTAAGCGGTTATGACATCAAGAAGCGGGCGGATTATATGATCGCAAGCTTCTGGGAAATCGGGTACGGACAGATTTATCCCACACTGGCCAAGCTGGAGCAGGAGGGATTGGTGACCAAGCGGGTCAGCGAAGAGAGCAAAGGCCCGGAGCGCAATCTCTACTCCATTACCGAAGCGGGGCGGGGGGAGCTGACCCGGTGGCTGAAGGTTCCCGAGCAGAAGGAGTATACCAAGTACGAAATTCTGCTGAAGCTGTTTTTTGGCAGCCTGGTTCCGGTGGAGGAAAGCGCCAAACGGATTGACGCCTTCAAGACCCGCCATACGGAAAATCTGAAGATGATCGAGATGTTCAAAGGGAATTTGCAGCGGGTGATGGGGGAGGATCAGGATCATCTGTTTTTCTACATCACGGTTTTGTTCGGGGAGCGGATTTACAATGCGTATCTGGAGTGGGCGGACGAGGCGTTGAAGCTGCTGCAGGATCCACCGTTAAAGGGACAGGAGCCATCATGAGAATCATCATTTCACCAGCCAAAAAAATGAAAACGGACAATGATATTTTTGCCGGCAAACGGCTGCCGCAGTTTATGGATGAGACCGAAACTCTTCTGGCGCACCTGAAGGAGCTTCGTTATGAAGAGGCAAAGGCCATCTGGAGCTGCAATGACGCCATTGCGGAGCTGAATTACGAACGTATCCGGAGCATGGATCTGCGGCGTAGACTGACCCCGGCTATTTTCTCCTATGAGGGCATCCAGTACCAGTACATGGCTCCCGCGGTGCTTCAGACGGAGGAGCTGGATTATCTGCAGGAGCATCTGCGGATATTGTCCGGCTTTTACGGGATGGTGCAGCCCTTCGACGGGGTGGTGCCGTACCGGCTGGAGATGCAGGCGAAGCTGAACGGGCCGGAGCTAAATTCCCTGTACGCTTTCTGGAACCGGAAGCTGGCGGATCAGCTGTTTGCCGAGACCCGCGTCATTGTCAACCTGGCCTCCAAGGAATACAGCAAGTGCATCTCCCCCTATGTGGGGCAGGGCATCCGGTTTATCACCTGTGTGTTTGGGGTTCGGATCGGCGGCAAGGTTGTGGAGAGGGCTACCCTGGTCAAAATGGCCAGAGGGGAGATGGTCCGGTACATGGCTGAGCACCGGATCAAGTCGGTGGAGGACATCAAGGGCTTCGACCGGATGGATTTCGCATTCGCGGAGGAGCTGTCGGACGGGGAGAAGTTTGTGTTTATTCAAAAAAGCAAGGCTGCGGAATGACAAAGACACATGGGCAACCGGAATCAGAAAGGAGAAGAACGAAATGGAACCCAAGGTTACGTTTATCCAACCCGGCAATATTCCATCCTTGGCCTCGGTGGATTATCCTTACGCGGCCAACATTCCTGCGGGAATGGATGTGGTGTTTCTGGCAGGGGCCTGTCCGCTGGATCAGGACCGGACCATACCGGAGGGAGCGGGTTATGAGCACCAGGCCAAGCTCTGTGTGGACAATATCAAGGCCGTGCTTCAGGAAAGCGGCGCTGCTCTGGAGGATCTGGTGTATACCCGGATTCTGGTGGCGGCTAAGGACCGGTCCGATCTGGTGAAGGTATGGCGCACGGTCCGGGAGGAGCTGGGGGAGCATAATGTGCCCAGCACGCTGACAGGGGTAACCCTGCTGGGATATGAGCATCAATTGGTGGAAATTGAGGCGGTTGCCGCGGTAAAGCGAACGGAGAAGAAATAAGCTGTAACTCCCCGCCTGCCTTCAAGCGGGTTTCTTTATTCGCAAGGATTCTTCGGGAGAAAAGACTATAATCATAGTCGGTTCCTTGGCCGATATAGGTGATATCCCCCATTTTTTGAGGAAAGGAGCTGGACCATGGAGGACAAGAAGCTGCATATTACAGCCGCGGAGCTTTCGGTGATGAAGGTGCTGTGGCAGAATCAGCGTTGTACGGCCGCGGTTATTGTGGAGCAGTTGGAGAAGCGGAGACCGTGGCATTTCCGTACCATCAAAACGCTGCTCCGCAACCTGGTGGCGAAGGGGCTGGCGGGTTATGAGGTGGACGGGAAGGACAGCCGGGTATACCACTACTCTCCGCTAATTAGCGAGGAGGTTTATCTCGCCCAAGAGCGGGAGCACTTCCTGGAGGAGTATTATGACGGCAACTTTGGAGCGATGCTGAGCGGATTTTTGAAGGACCGGCACGGATCTGAAGAGGAGCTGGAGGCTCTGCGGAGGCTGTTGGACGAAGCGGCGGAGCGGGGCCATCGCCCATGATTGCGCTGCAGATTTCCTTCGCCCGGATGTTCGAGCTGTCTGTTGCGGCCGCTCTGGTTGGGGGAATCTTGCTTTTGTTCAGAGGTTTGGCCAAACGATGGGTATCGCCCGGCTGTATGGTTGTGCTGTGGCTGATTGTACTGGTGAAGCTGGTGACGCCGCTGACTCTCCCCGGTTTGACCGGAGTGGAGAATTGGTCCGACCGATTGGTCTATCAGCAGCCATATGGTGTAGGTTGGATGATGGACACGGCTGCAGGGTTATGGGATAAGCTCCCTTGGCGGGAGTCTCCTTCTGCGGCTGTTCCCTTGGCAGGGTATGAAGTCGGACGGGAAGCCCAATGGGACGATTTTGCCTTTGATGAGGAGTCCATGGCGACCCGGAGCAAAGCCGGTGCTGTAAACGGGCTGCAGCTTTCGGTGGCTTTCCTCTGGCTGCTTGGCTGTTTGGTTTGGGCAGGGAAGGAAGGGATGGCCGCATGGCGGACAAGGAGTCTGATACAACGGGGGCTGCCCTGCGGGGACAACGCTGTGCTCGAATTGCTGGAGCAATGCAAAACGGAAACCGGCATTTCCGCTCCCGTTCAGCTGCTGTCGGGAGGGACGGTGTTTCCGTTTCTCTATGGGGTGCTTCAACCGCGGATTATGCTTCCGTATGATTATTCGGAGCATTATACCGAAGCCGAGCTCCGTCTGATCCTATTGCACGAGCTCCAGCATTGGCGGTCCAGGGACAGCCTGCTTCAGCTTACAGCAGATCTGCTCCGTATCCCTCATTGGTTCAATCCGCTTGTTCATCTGGCGGCAGTCCGGCTTCGGGATGATCTGGAGCTGCGGTGCGACAAGCGGGTGCTGAGCAGGCTGAAGCATGCGGACAAGCTGGCATATGGCCGGCTTCTGCTCAAACAAGGGGAGTTGAACCTCCGTTTATCCCGGCCTCGCCGGATGGGTGCCGCCGTTCATTGGCTGGAAAGCCAGTCTGTCCTGACAGAGCGTGTCCGTGCAGTTTCGTTTTCCCTATGCGCGACCCCAAAGGCAAAGCGTTTGCGGCTGGCAGCCGGAGTATTGGCCGTGATCATCGGGGCGGGTGTGCTTCCCGGCGGCAGTGAGCTTTCCAGATATCTGGCCTCCACTTCTCAAGTGCCTACGATGTATGCCTTTTGGCTGGACGACTCGGTGAACCCCAGGAGCCAGGCGTCGCTTCAACAAATTGTTGCTCTTATGTTGGGGGAGGAAGGGCCTGATGACGGGATTGAACTGCTGTTGAATCAGCCCTTCCGCGGCAGCCGGACGGAAAGGTGGCTTATCTCAGCCCACCTTATGCTGCTGGATGAGGATGCTCCTGTCCGTGTGAACACCCGCCCCATCCGAGAGGAGATGCAGCGCCGGGACATCGGGCATGGGCGGATTTTGGTTCTTCTCCATTTTCCTTTTTATATGGGAAGATCGGCAGGAATCAGCGTTGGCAAACAAAGCCTCACCGATCTATCTACCCTTCAGCAGCTGGAGCAGATCAAGCTGTACTAACGAATCATTTCCGTATAAACGTGAAAGGATGGTGTCAGATGTTAATCGGACAAAAGCCGGCTTCCCCTTCCCAGGAAGCATTGAATCCCAAAAGCGGCAGCCGGCCAAGTGCGGCTGAACAAATACGCAGGCAAATCGGACAATTGCAGCAGCAATTGGAAAAGCTGAAGGAAAGCAAGGACTCCCCGGAAACCAAGTCCGGCAGAATTAAGGAATTGAATGCGCAAATTCAACAGCTCCAGCAAAATCTCCAGCAGGCAACAATGGATGAAAGCCGGCAAATCAAGGAGGAGGCTGCTTCCAAGGCGGCCGAAAAAGCACAGGAGGAAGCGGTGCGGTACCAAAATGAGGAGCAGCTTCAGGCGGTCCGTCAATCCGTCAACCTGTTTGCAGTTACCGGCAAACTAGATGAGATGAAAACCTTGCATCGTGTAAAAACCGATATGATTGCCAAGAAGAATTATGCCGGCGCCGCCCAAATGACAGACCGGATCATGCAAAAATCCATGGAGGTCCAGGAGGTGTTAAAAAGAGGCAGCGCAATCAAGCCGAAGCAAATCGGCCATAAGCAGGATGAACCCTCTGCCGCAGATGCTGGAGAGGTACAGCAGAAGCAGAATCAGGAGGGGGATTCCTTGTCCGCCGGCGAAGCGGAGGAACCGGGACGAAAGGATGAAGGGAAACGCTGAGGAGTTTCCTGTGGAGTGATGGACTATGGTTATAGTCTTTTGTAAATGACATTTGAAAGGGTGAAAAGTATGACCTTGGTTGATTCCACCAGATGTACCTGCCGCTGTTATGAAGCAGGAATGGTTGCAGGCAAGCTCCAGGAGGGAAGCCGGGACAAAAGTTCGTTATCCAATTTTGGGGACTGGCTTTCACTGGCATTAGCGGGACCCATGACGGCTAATCCGATGATGGCAACAAACACGCTCTATCCGTTGACCTGGGGAGGCGGATCCAACGCATACGGCAGTTCATTGAAGAATTCGCTTCTTATGTCAGCCCTAAGTGGCAATCCCCAGTCCAATCCCCTGATGCTGTCAGGGCTGCTGCGTTACTCTGCGCTGAACAGTTATTCGAGGAAAGGCTGAAAACTCTGGCACATGATAGAGGCCGTTTGGAACCTTTGTTCCAGCGGCTTTTTTTTTATCCGGCAGGGGAAGGGCTGTTTAGTAGGGGCAGAGGGTTGGAAATTGGAGAATCAGTTGTATGCTTGACATACAAAATAATTATTTGTATGCTACGTATACAAATAAACGTACATTAGGAGGTGGTGCACATGATGGAAACCTCAGCTCCAACACCTACCCGCTACTATAAGCTGCTTCACCAACAGCGGGAGGCGCAGCTGCTGCTGGCCGTGGCCGCATGAGGGCTGTCCTTGCTCCCGGCGGGTTCCTTCTGGTCATCGGGCAATTTAGCCAAAGGGAAAGCATCGATTCTGGCTTGGCTGTCGGGAAGACTGGCGGGGCTATCGGCCGGGCCGGGTGCAGGGGAACTGGAGCAGGCGTGCCGCAGCGCAGGGCTGGAGCTTGTCCGGCAGCTGCCCACCGGACCGTTCAGCGGAAATTTATATACAGCCAGGAGGGATGAACCATGAAAAAAATGAAGGATGATGTCATTCATTCGTTTATTGCGCTGACGGAGCAAATCGCCAACAGCAGGACCAATGTGCTGGATTTCGGCAGTGAGGATATGGTGTTTTACCGCGGAGAGATTCATATTGTAAAGACCATCGGTGACGATCCAGGCGTCTACAGCTCCGAGATTGCCCGGAGGTTCGGCATTACCCGGGCTGTCATTCATAAGACCCTGACGAAGCTGGAGGAGCGGGGCCTGGTGATGAAGGAGCAGGATGAGGAGGACAAGAAGCGCTTCCGCCTCCACTTGACGGAAAAAGGCTGGACGGCATACCGGTTCCATGAGGAATATCATCAGCGCTTCGACCGGGAGCTGTTTGACTATATTGATACCTTGAACGGGGAGCAGTTGGAGGCCGTCAGCGGATTCCTGAAGCACGCCGGACGGTTGATCCGGAATCATGCGTAGCAGGAGGAAACATCATGAGAGAGCACATTGTGGTTGTGGGCGGCTACGGGCAGGTTGGGCAGAGCGTAAGCAGATTGCTGGCGGAGCGGTTTCCGGGGAAGGTTTACGCGGCGGGGTGCAATCTGATAAAAGCGGAGCAGTTCAGCAGCGCCACTGACGGCGCGGTCAAGCCCATGCTGCTGGATGTTTCCCGGCCCTTTCACCCGGAGGCGATGAGCCGCGTAAGAACAGTGGTCATGTGCCTGGACCAGGAGAATACGGCTTTTGCCCGGCAATGTCTCGCGCATGGCATCCATTATATGGATGTGACGGCGGAGGCAGGGTTTATGGCTGCTATGGAGGAGCTGCATGAGGAGGCAGCAGCCGCAGGAGCAACGGCTGTACTGAGTGTGGGGCTGGTCCCGGGAATGAGCAATTTGCTGGCTGCGGATGCTGTAGCCGGAATGGATCAGGTGGACAGCATGGACATTGCCCTGATGCTGGGAATGGGCGAAGCCCACGGGAGAGCGGCCATCGAATGGACCGTGGAGAACATGGCTCAGGATTTTTGGACGGGGGCCGGAACGCAGAGGCGGCAGGTGTCCAGCTTCACATCAGGTAAGACCATTGACTTCGGTGAAGGAATCGGCCGAAAAACCGCCTACCGCTTTAACTTTTCCGACCAGCATACGTTACCCGGGACATTGGGTGTTTCCCCGGTGGTGACCCGGCTATGCTTCGATTCTGCTTTTGTTACAGGGCTCCTGTTCGTCATGAAGAAAGCCGGAGTGCTCAAGCTGCTGCGTTTCAAGTCCATGGCCCGGCTGGCCGCCGGACTTTTTGCCCGGATGCGGCTCGGCACGGAGGCTTATGCACTGAAGGTGGAGGCCTCCGGCAGCAAATTAGGAGTTCCGCAGAAGGCGGAGCGTTTCTTCCACGGCAGCATAGACTCGGATATGACGGCACGGGTGGCTGCGGCAGTGGCGGCGGAGCTTTACCGGGGGGAACAGCGCTCCGGTGTGTACCATATTGAACAATTGTTCAATACCTCTGTGTTAGGCGGGGAAATCAGCAGCCGTATCGGACGGCGGGGGTAAGCCCGGTGATGCCGTATAGGCTGTCCCACTGCTCCTTAATTCCCCAACAAGCTTGCCGCTACCTTCACTAGCTCCTCCCTGGAAACGGGCTGGGGCTGGTTTCCCGATTTCCCCCCCGGCTGTTCCCGGCCTTGCGTAAACACACTCCGGATTTCGTAGATCAATCCGCCCTGCGCGGTTTGCACCGGCAAGTAGAGCAGCTGTTCATCCTTGATGTAAAGCGCCTCTTGGCCTTTGATAGTAACAATCTCGTACGCTTTGTGGTTGGCATCGCTTGCGGTCATATTCGCCAGGGACAGATCTTTTTCAGGCCGGATACCGATTCTCAGCACGGGAAACGCCGGTGCATCAGGGGTGGCGGAACCGCCGTATTCCAGATAGATATTAAGCGCCTCCGGTTTAAGCTTCGCAGGCCGGACGATGTAGTCCAATCCCGCTCTCTTCGCCTCCTGATATAGAGCTTCCGAATCCACAGGCTCCCCCTCATACTGGATGATCCCCTGAAGAAAGGCCAGCTTCTCCGGCACATAAGCAGGCAGCTGAAAGGCTGTGGCGGTGGCCGCCTGCAGAGCTTGAGGGGAGGTAAACACGCTTTTCTTCTGCGCCGTATAAAAATAATGGTCCAGCTCATACAGCTCGGTAATCAAGAGATAGTTCATTTCGCCGGGAGCGGCGTTTACTTCCGCATCCTGCCGGATACCGCGGTATTTCTCGAACAATTGTCTGCTTTGCGCATCCTTCTCCATCTGCTCCGGGTTGGTTTGCCCGTAGCTGAATACCACATCCCCTTGTTTGTTCCGCAGCTTCGGCGAATCCCAGATGGCGGCGGACAAGGCCGTACCTGCAGCCAAAAGCAGACATAAGGACAGAAGTGGCACAGCTAGCCGCTTCCAGCGGTGGGACAGGCGGGGATCAGAGTCACGAAGCAGATCCAATCCTTTGGGTTCAGGGATGTTTTCCTGCCTCCAGGCTTGTGTGAATTCCTCAAATGAAAGAAACACCTTCCGGGTCATGGACCTCCTCCTCCTTTTTGCAGCATGATAGCCGCAGCTTGTTTTTGGCCCGTTCGAATTTCTTGCGGACTGCGGCAGGACTTGCGCGGGTGATGAGAGCAATTTCCTCATGGCTTCTATCCTCGAGAATCCGCAGGATCATGATGGAGCGTTCCGCAGGGCTTAGACGCGCCAGCATCGCATCGATGGCCATCGCTTCCTCCGCCCGGCTGTGGCTGTCCTCCGCCACAGTCGGCTGTACGCCTATCAGGCGGACGGGCAGCAGGCGCTGGAGCCGTTTTTTGGCAGCCAGGTTCAGACAATGATGATGGGCAACACGGTAGATCCAGGCGGACGGGGAGTGGATTTCCTCCCAATGCGCTGAATGCTGAACCACCTTCAGGAATATATCTTGAACCGCGTCCTCTGCCTCCTGCTTGTGCCTTAGCATGTGGTAGCAATACCGGAAGACGGGCGTGTGGAAACGGACGATCAAATCCCGCACCGTTTCCTCGGATCCCGCCGGATGCTCCTTCTGCAACCGTCTCACCTCCTTCATGGGTTTCATATAGGGTAAGACAATCGGGCTAGGACTTCTGTGACAGGGTTAACAAAAAAGGTGTAGGGAAGCAGGTTGATGCATCGTGGGGTTAGTGGTAAGGTATGGTTGAAAAAAGAAGGAGGGGAACGGCTTGGAAACAGCCTCATTGCTTGGACGCGTAAAGCCGGAAGAAGTCGGCATCGCCTCCAAGGGAATTGAACGATTTATCGGGCTGATCCGGGAAAGACAGGTCGCCCTGCACAGCTTCATGCTGCTGCGGCATGGGAAGGTGGCGGCGGAGGTTTTTTTTGCCCCGTTCGATAAGGACAGGCTCCACCCCATATTCTCCATCAGCAAAAGTGTTACCTCCGCCGCCGTTGGCATTGCCATCGGAGAGGGGAGATTCAATCTTCAGGATAAGGCAGTGGAGCTGCTGGCACACCACATTACGGGAGAGGTTCATCCGTATACGGCCAAGCTGACAGTGGAGCATCTCTTGAAGATGACCACAGTTTACCACAAGGCGCCGTCCTCGGAGACACCCAACTGGGTGCGTACCTACCTGACCTCCAGACCGGAACGGCCGCCGGGCTTCCTGTTCGCTTACGATACTTCGGGCACTAACCTGCTCTGTGCCATTCTGCAGGAAACCACGGGAATGACCGTTCATGATTATCTCCAGCCCCGGTTGTTCGACGCTATCGGCATGGGGCCGCTGACGTGGGAGTTCTGCCCCATGGGCATTAACAGAGGCGGCAGCGGGATCCGGTGCACCACGGAGGGGCTGGCGCATTTTGGCCAGCTGTACCTGCAGGACGGGATTTGGAATGACCGCCGGGTGCTGCCCGAGGGTTGGGTGGCCCGCAGCACGGCCCGCCATACAGATAATTCCGGCCACAAGGGGATGTTGGATGGCAAACCGGGGTATGGCTACCAATTCTGGCGCCTGCGCAATGGGGCGTACGGTGCATTCGGGCTGGGCGGGCAATTCGTGGTGGTCATGCCGGATAAGGATGCGGTGTTTATTTCTACCGCCAACACCCAATTTGTCAAGGATGGCCACCAGGTCATTCTGGATTGTATGTGGGAGGCCTTGTATCCGGCGATGGCGGATGAGGGGGCAGGGACTGACTCCCTAGCGGCAATGGCTTCCGGCATACTGCCGGAGTGCAGCATTGCTGATGCGTCTGCGGCATCTGCCGATTCTGACAGAAGCGGATTGGCGGAGCGGTTGGCCGGCCTGCAGCTTTCGCTTCCTCCCGGGCAGCCGGATTCCGTCATGGCTGCTGCCGTAAACGGCCGTTCCTACCGGCTGGAGCCCAACCGCCACGGTTTCACGGGCTGCCGGTTCCAATTCGCCGGGGAAGCCTCCACCTTACGGCTGACCCGTGAAGAATGCGCAGGCGGTGGGGATGCTGCTGTGCTGCCCTTTGGCCTCCACCACTGGGTGACCGCTACGGACAGCCTGTTCAGCGGCACCGAAGCCTGCTGCACCGCTGCCACCTGGGTGGATGGACACACCTGCATCCTCCATATGCATCTTTTGGACAGGCTCCAGATGGTCATGTTCATCTGCCACTTCGAAGAGGATACCATGGCCATCCAGCTGGTGATGCCCGGCGTTCACTTCAAGGATGAGCTGGAATGCGATTTGATCGGGACGATGACGGATGAAGGCCACTAAGCTATTTTATTGGGGGAGGACCACATGAATCCGTTGAAGGAATACAAAAAGCGTAATGCCAGAACATGCTCCGTTTTGACAGTGGGAGGCTTCCGGCCTGCCAATGACCCATTAGCCAGCAACTTCTTCCTGGCCCCGGTGGGCAGGCCGGAAGAGGCCTGGCCTGCTAATAATGGGCAACCTTTGACTTACATCTGCCAATTGAATCTGACGGAAGCGCCCTATGTTCCAGACATGCTGAAGGATATTGCCATCCTCACCTTTTATATCAATGTGGATCAGTTTTTGGCGGATGAACGCAATGATGAGGCCTGGTGCATTCGGGCCTACAGCTCTTTGGAAGGACTGGTGCCCTTGCAGCCGCCGCAGGGCATCACCCCGTGTAAAGGCTTCGAATGCAGATGGGAGCTGCAAAAGGAGGATTATCCGGTTTATGATGATCCGGAGCAGGCTCCCGTACCCGGTGTTTCGGAGGAAAAGCTGGAGGAGCTATTGGAGGACCAGGAGCTGTATAATCTGAAACGAACCAAAATCGGCGGCTGGGCCAGCAATATCCAGCATCCTCAAAGCTGGAATTGCCCGGACAGCGCGGAGCCGGCTTTCTGCCTGCAGATCAACTCAGAGGAGAAGGTCCGTCTCAACTGGGTGGACAGCGGCACTATTTACATTGCCCGGAATATGGCCAAGGCTGGGGAGCCGGAGTGGTTCCTGGACCTGCAATTTTATTAAGCTGCATTATTCACAAAATCACGGCCTAAGCTGGCGCTCGCTTCCGGCGATATTAAAGGGAAGATGCCGGCTCTTCGGCAGCAGATAGGCATGTTCGCGAGGAACAGTCAACCTCTCAAAGTGGTGCAGATTGCGGTTGAAAATAGAGGCGTGCATCCCGGAGGGGCGCATGCCTTTTTGCTTTTGGCGTCAGGACCTCCCCCAGGGGGGCACGCCTTTCTGCTTTTGGAGGCCTGTGCCTTCTCCCGCGCAGAAATCTAACGGCGGCCACAGCCGCTATTTGCCCCTGTTAGTGGCGAATCAGCCCATTTTGTACCAAATAGCGGCTCCTGCCGCCGTTAGAATCCGGAGAGGGCCGAATCCGGCCAGATAGCGGCGCTCACCGCCTTTAGAAAATCCGACTTGCTCTTGAAGCCCGCAACAGCGGCCTACGGTGTGTTTGCAGCGCCCCTAAGCTGCGGAATCTTTCGCTCTATCCAAAGATTCCCGGGAGCGGGCGGCTGCAGCCAGGTATAATAGAAGCAGAGGCACCAGTGGCGGAGCAAAATATGTGACGTACCAAAAGCGGCGGAAAACGTGTGATGCATCATCCGCACCCATATATAGAAACTGGAAGTGATGAATAAGATGCTTGATCAAACACAAGAAAAAAGCTTAAGTAAAATCATGACCAAAGCACTCCGGCACACTCCCGGGGAGTTCGGTCTAACCTTGGATCCGGAGGACGGATCATGTCCGGCGGCTTCCTTATTGGCGGCCATTACCGCCCAGCCCCGCTGGTCTTGGGTAACACTGGAGGATATCCGGCAGGTGGTGCGCAATTCGGACAAGCAGCGCTTTGAATGGAACGGGGACCGGATTCGGGCCCGATACGGCCACAGCCATGACCATATCTCATATACACCGGGAATTCCCCCTGGCATTCTTTATCACGGCACCAACAAAAAGGCGCTCCCGTCCATACTGAAGGAGGGGCTGCTCCCTATGGGCCGGCAGTATGTCCATCTGTCGGAGGGCACCCATTTTGCCACAATGGCGGGCAGCCGCAGGGGGGAGCTCGTCATCCTGAAGGTAGAAACAGCACGGGCACAGGAGTCCGGCGCCACCTTCTACTACGCAGGCAATGAGGTCTGGCTGGCGGACCGGGTTCCGGCAAACAGCTGCTCTGTCGCAGAGCATGAGGAAGGAGAATTTGCAAAATGAATGACTCTACTTTAAAAACCCCCATCGTGGATATCGGCATCAATCTGATGCACCGTTCGTTCCAGCAGGACCGGGAGCAGGTGGTGGAGCGGGCCTTGGCCAATGGGGTGACTCCCCTGATCATCACCGGAACCAGCCTGCGGAGCAGCGAGGAGGCGGCCCGTTATGCCGGGCAATATCCCGGCAAGCTGTATGCCACGGCAGGGGTGCATCCCCATGATGCCAAACACTGCAGCGAAGCCACACTCAATCGGCTGAAGGAGCTGGCGGCCCTGCCCCAGGTGGTGGCCATCGGGGAATGCGGCCTGGATTACAACCGGGATTTTTCGCCGCGGGATGTCCAGCGCCGCTGGTTTGCCGAGCAGGTCCGGGTGGCGAAGGAGCTGAACATGCCCCTGTTTCTCCACGAGCGTGAAGCCTCTGCAGATTTTACCGCTATCTTGAAGGAGCAGCAGGTGCAAAAAGCCGTGGTCCACTGCTTCACCGGCAACCGGCAGGAGCTCACTGCCTACTTGGACGCAGGCTGGTTTATCGGCATCACAGGTTGGATTTGCGATGAGCGCAGAGGCAAGGATCTGCGGGAGCTGGTACGGCTGATTCCGCTGGACCGTCTGATGCTGGAAACGGACGCTCCGTTTCTAACCCCCCGGGATCTGAAGGAAAAGCCTGCGGAGGGACGGAACGAACCCGCCCTCCTGCCCCATATTCTGCACACGGTAGCCCAGTGCCTGGGCAAGCCGGCCGAAGAGGTGGCACAGGGGACGACAGCAACAGCCACTGCATTTTTTTCAATAGGGAGTGGAGGTAAAGGTGAAGCAGAACAAGTATGATGACCCGTCTTTTTTTGAAAAATACAGCCAAATGAACCGTTCCGTCTATGGGCTGGCCGGGGCGGGGGAGTGGCCTGCTCTTTGCCGGATACTGCCGGCGCTGACCGGCAAACGGGTGCTGGACCTGGGCTGCGGCTTCGGCTGGCACTGCCAGTATGCCATTGAGCAGGGGGCCGAGTCGGTGACGGGTATCGATATCTCCGAAAGCATGCTCCGCCGGGCCAAGGAGCTAACGGACCCGCGTATCGTCTACTACCGCACCTCCATCGAGGAGGCGGACTTCCCCGGGCAGTCCTTCGACGTTATCCTCAGCTCATTGGCGTTTCATTATGTGGAGGATTTTGGGGCGGTGGCGGAAAAGCTGAGCCGTTGGCTGATACCCGGCGGGTATGTTGTCTTTACCGTGGAGCATCCGGTATTTACCGCTTCCGGCAGCCAGGATTGGCATTATGGCGGGGACGGAAGCATCATGCATTTCCCGGTGGACCGTTATTTTGAGGAGGGCAGACGCGATACAGTGTTTCTGGGGGAGCAGGTGACCAAATATCATCGGACCCTCACCACCTACTTGGGCTGTTTACTGCAAGAGGTTTTTACCATTACCGGGATCGTGGAGCCGACACCGCCCGAGGAGCTGCTCCGCACGGTGGAGGGGATGGAGCAAGAGCTCCGCAGGCCGATGATGCTGATTATTTCCGCCGTCAAATTATAACCTGACCAAAGAGGAGCAACAGATGCGCACTGAACAGGAAATGATGGAGCTGATCCTATCCTCGGCTACTGCAGATGAACGGATCCGAATCGCCACCTTGGAGGGCTCCCGCACCAATGTCCATATTCCCAAGGATGATTTTCAGGATTATGATATTACATTTTTCGTAACGGATATGGAATCGTTCACCTCTCATGACGGATGGCTGAACCAGTTCGGCAGCCGGATTTTGCTGCAGAAGCCGGAGGACATGGAGCTGTTCCCCGCTGAGGAGAAGGGGTTCTCCTATCTGATGCTGTTTGACGACTATACCAAAATAGACCTGACCCTGCTTCCGCTGGACGAGCTGGAAAATTATCTCGACGGAGACCAGTTGGTGCAGGTTCTGCTGGATAAGGATAACCGGATTGGGCGGGAGCTTGTCCCCTCCGACATCCAGTACCATGTCCAACAACCCACCTGCCGGCAATTCGATGACTGCTGCAATGAATTCTGGAACGTCACCACCTATGTGGTAAAAGGCCTGTGCCGCCGCAGGCTTCTGTTCGCCATCGACCATCTGAACCAGATTCTGCGGCCGGAGCTTATACGGATGCTGGCCTGGAAGGTGGGCTTCGAAACTGGATTTTCCCTGAGCCTGGGCAAAAATAATACATTCATCAGCCGCTATTTGCCAAAAGCTGCTTGGGAAGACCTGATATCCACCTACCGGATGGATGGCTGCCGCCAGGTTTGGGGGGCGCTGTTCGTCTGCCACCGGCTGTTCCGGGAGACGGCGGTGGAGGTTGCGGAGCGGTTAGGGTGTACATATCCCGATTACGATTCGAATATCACCCCGTATACGGAGGACATGTTTGCCCGGTATGGTGCGCCGGAACAGGAGGAAGAATATGGACTTGATCCTATATAAAGAAAGACCGCCGGAGCTTATCGTAGCTTTGGGGAAGGTGTGGCGGTGTTCGGTGGAGGCGACGCATACTTTTTTGAGCGGAGAGGACATCGACGGACTGGCGCCACTGGTTAAAGATGCTCTTGGAGAGATCCCTGTACTGGTGGGAGCTGAAATAAACGGCATCCCCGCAGGATTTATGGGAATTGCCGATGGCAAAATCGAGATGTTGTTCCTCTCACCGGACTATGCAGGCCAAGGCACCGGCAGAAGACTGGTGGAGGAGGCACTCCGTACATACGGTGTGCGGTATGTGGATGTGAATGAGCAGAATCCCAATGCCAGGGGATTTTATGAGCATATGGGCTTTGAGGTGGTGGAACGCCTGCCCTTGGATGAGCAGGGAAATCCGTTTCCCATTCTGAAAATGCAGCTGTTCAGCTGAAACAAAGCGGCCTGCCGTCTGGCAAGCCGCTTTGTGTTATATGCGCTATGAAGAGAGCGCCTCCCCCTCTTCGGCGTCCGGAGACCCGGCCCCGTAACGGTCCAACGCCTTGGTGGAGGCCTCCAGCATACGCCGCTTGAGATAGCTCCCATCCACCACCCGGACCCGTTTGCCCAGGAAGCGGATTTTGGACAAAAGATACTCCGCCTGATCCCCCATTACCGTCACCTTCACCCGGTAGGTATCCGAGTCGCCGTCATAGATCACATCCTTTTCGAAGCTGGAAAAGGCATACAGAATCCGCGACAGCTCCTCATTGTAAATCGGAACAATTTCGATTAAAACTTCACTTCTGCGGGTATCCAGCAGCCTGCCGATCCTCCGGCACAGGGCATCCGCGGTTTGGGGGTGTACCGGCTCCGCCTCCAGAGAGAGGATATTGTCCAGCCGGGTGCTCATAAAGGCGTGATTCTGCAGGTGAAACCAAAGCAGATACCATTCCCGCTTGACCATGGAGTACTCCAGCTTGTAGGGATAACCCGGCTGCCCGGTATGGATCCGGCCGTCCTTCACCCTGCAGGACAGGCGGAAGCCGCTTTTGGTCTGGATCAACCGCCGGACCGTCCGCAGAAGAGGGTGGTACACCTGCTTTTCCACGCTGGCGCCCTTCTGCAGCAGATAACGGTCCGTATCCAGGGTATCATCCGGCTCCAGCAGGGTCTGCAGCTTCTCCAGGGTTTCCGGGGTAAACGCCTCTGTGGCGGCGGGATGGGCCAGCATGGTCTTCAGCCAGGCCCGTTCATGGGCGGTGACCATAAAAACGCCGGAATCCTCCAGCCGGGAGAGGATCTGGTAGTTGAAGATTTTTTCAAACAGATTCATAATAGGCCCGGATCTCCTTCCATTCGGTGATCATCTCCTGGCGAAGCTGGCGGGGCTCCAGTACCTCACAGCTGGAGCCGAAGCTGCGCAGCCACGGCTTGATCTCCGTAAAACCGTTTACCGTGATTTCATAGATGAAGCTATGCTCCTCCTCCTGCACAATCTCTCCCCATTGCCCCTGCAGCAGCACCCGTTCCATTACGAAGTTAGGCTCGGAGCCCTCCGGGTTGAAGAACCGGACCCGCACCTGCACCGCCGGTCCCGTATCGATGAGCCAGCTGTACCGCAGCTTGGCATCCAGCTCCGTTTGCTTTTGCCCGTACCATTCCTGATCCACGGCCTCGTGCTCCACAATTTGGGTCAATCCCTCCATCCGGTACTTCCGCAAGCCCTCTCTGCCATGGGCCAGCAGATACCACCTGCCGTATTGATGGTCGTAGACGATCCGCAGGGGCAGAGTATGGATAGATTTGCCCTCCGTTTCCCGTTCGAACAGGGGATTGGTATTTTTGGAGGCATAGCTTTTTTCAGACTTGGGTGAAAAATAAAGGAACTCCACCTTGCTGCAGCGGCGGATGGCATGCAGCAGGGTAAACAGATGGGCCTCATCGAGAATTCTTGAATGATAATGGTATTTGTATAAAAAAGGCTCCACCGCCAGTCCGCCGCCTCCCGTGCGCAGAAGCTGCTTCTTGAGTCCGTCCCGCAGGAGATAACCCTGTACGGACGGAACCTGAGTGTTGGCCATCACATCCACAAAATCGTAGAGATCCACCAGCTCATCGTCCGAGAGACTCCGCACCAGTTGATCCTGAATCCGGTACCGGTAAGGGCGGGGACCCGGCTCCCTGCGGATGACACCTACCTCCTCCAGGTACTTGAGGTCAGAGCGGATGGTTTTTTCGTCTGGCATGGGAAGGTTGGCGGGCATAGCGCCGCAGCAGGTATCTAACAGCTCCATAGCCGTTAAGGCCTCACCTTGCATCGCCCCTAACAGCAGGGAGAGGCGTTCGGTTTCGGATTCCTTCACGGACTTGGCTCGGAAGAGAAATAGCAGCAGCGGGTCGGCGGAATCGTAATAGCTGTAGCGGATGGTGTCGGACAGCTCCTTGCCTTGCTCCTTAGGCAGCTGCTGCTGCAGGGAGCCGACCACATCCTTCAGGCGGCGCAGGGTTTTATCGAAGGTATGCACCGAAATGCCCAGCCGTTCGGCAAACTGCTGTCTATTGAAGGCGCCGCTGGTCAGTGCCAGCAAGCGCAAAAATTGGATTTCCTTATCGAAGCTCTCCTTAGCCATGAGTTTCCTCCGTTTCGTCTTGGTTTAATTGTAGCAGGGGTTGGGCTGGGCGCAAATGGCAATTAATTGCCGGTCGTAATACTTCCGCCATGTTCCGCCGGTCCGGGATAAGGCACAATGGATACAAGAAAGGCTGCAGCGGCAACGGTGCACGGGGAGGAGGAGCATACATGACAGAGAAAATGATGGTAAAAATTACAGCGGAATTGGCCCGGATTGAAGCGGAGGAGCAGGTGCGGATTCTGTATGCTTGTGAGTCCGGCAGCAGGGCTTGGGGATTTCCCTCCCGGGACAGCGATTACGATGTCCGGTTCATCTATGTACGGACGGTGGACTGGTATTTGTCCATCTATGATAAACGGGATGTCATCGAGCGTCCCATCAGCGGTATGCTGGACATCAACGGCTGGGATCTGCGGAAAGCGCTGAACCTGTTCCGCAGGTCCAACCCGCCCTTGCTGGAATGGCTCCGTTCGCCTATCGTATACAAGGAGAGCTATAGTACGGCAGAGGAAATCCGGCGTATATTCCCCGCCACCTTTTCCCCCCGATCATGTATGTACCATTATCTGCACATGGCCAGGGGCAACTACCGGGAATATCTGCAGGGCGAGCAGGTTCGGGTCAAAAAGTACTTCTACGTCCTCCGCCCCATCCTGGCCTGCCGATGGATCGAGAAGTATAACACCATGCCGCCAGTGGAATTTCACCGGCTGATGGAGAATCTGCTCCCGGAGGGAAGCGCCCTGCGGGAGGCGGTGGACCGGCTGCTGGAGCGGAAAATGGCAGGTGAGGAGCTGGATATGGGAGCGAGAATCGCACCTGTCAGCGATTATCTTGAGGCGGGCATCGCCCACTATGAGCAGGCGGCGCCGGGAATGGCGGAGGCCGGAGCAAAGCAGGACCGGGAGCTGGATGAACTGTTCCGCAGGGCGCTGGCAGAGGTATGGAGCTGAGTGCAGCCGATTCGTTGCCCTTCTGCCGGCAGCTGCGCTCATGGAGCTGTAACGGAACTCACACGCGCTTAGAGGGGCATTTCAACTAATTTTCTACTGTAACGGAACTCAGAGTACCTTAGATGTGTTTTTTAGCCATCTGCAGGCACGCATCCCTCTCTAAGAGTCGATGAGTTCCGTTACCCGCGGAAAGCTCACATTTTGAGCCTCTAAGGGACGCTGAGTTCCGTTAGGAACAGCGCCATGAACGAGTGTGGCTAACAGAAGGACTAATCCAAAGGAGTGAGCATAATGGCTTATCAACAAATAGACGGTATACGGGTATGGGGCAGCCCCGATGAGGGGGCTTTGGCACAAGCGCGCACTTGCGCACATACGGGGAATGTGGTGCAAACCCTGCTGATGGCGGACCATCACCAAGGCTACAGCCAGCCCATCGGCGGTGTGGTGGTGTATGACGGGCAGATTTCCCCCTCCGGCGTCGGCTACGATATTGGCTGCGGCAACAAGGCGGTGCGCACCCGCCTCTATGCCGCCGATATCAAGCCCCAGCTGCCGAAGCTGATGGATACCATCGCCCGGAGCATTTCCTTCGGCATCGGACGGGTCAACCAGGAGAGGGTGGACCATGCCCTGTTTGATGACCCGGACTGGGCGGTGTACCAAACCCTCGGCAAGCCGGTCCATGACAAGCTCAACACGTTGGCCCGGGATCAATTGGGGACAGTGGGCAGCGGCAATCACTTTGTGGACCTGTTCGAGGAGGCGGGCAGCGGGCGTCTGTGGATTGCCAACCACTTTGGCAGCAGGGGGTTCGGGCACCGTACAGCCAGCGGCTTCCTCAACCTGGCGGCGGGCAGAGGTTTTCTGGACCGTGCGCCCGGCGAACAAATGGAGCAGCCGCCGGTTCTGCTGGACCTGGACAGCGAGCTGGGGGATATGTACGAGCGGGCTATGAGGCTGGCCGGACGGTATGCGTATGCCGGACGGGATTACGTGATGGATCAGGTGCTGCGGATATTGGGGGCGGACGCGGATTTTCAGGTGCATAACCACCACAATTATGCCTGGCGGGAGCAGCATAACGGCAGGGAAGTGATTGTGGTGCGCAAGGGAGCCACCCCCTCCGCACCCGGGCAAACGGGGTTTATAGGCGGCAGCATGGGGGATATCTCGGTGATCGTACAGGGCAAGGACAGCGCCGAAAACAAGGAGGCCTTCTACAGCACGGTGCACGGAGCCGGACGGATTATGAGCCGGACCCAAGCCGCCGGGAAAATGAACTGGAAAACCCGCGCCAGAACCGGCGGTCAAATTGCCAAGGAACAGATGATGGCGGCGGTTGCGGCCTTCGGTGTAGAGCTGCGGGGAGCGGGCACGGACGAAAGCCCCTTCGTATACAGGAGCCTGCGCCAGGTGCTGGACGCCCATGCGGAAACCATCGACGTGCTGCATACGCTGAAGCCCATTGGAGTATGTATGGCCGGGGCGGATGAGTTCGATCCGTACAAGGATTAGCTGCGGGAGGAGGGGCACCGGCGCCATTCATGGATTGCCGCCGCCTTCCTCCGGTTAGCCGATAGAATCTCCGCTGCGGTGCAGCTGCCTGTATTCGGTGGGAGTCATCCCGTAATGCTTCTTGAAGTTCCGCAGAAAGCTGGAAAAGTTGGTGTAACCGACCTGGAACGCCAACTCGTCCAGCTTGAGCGGCGAAGCCAGCAGCAGGCGGGCTGCCTCCTTGGCCCGTACCCCCGCCAGGTAATCCACAAAATTGCATCGGGCATACTCCTTAAACAGCCTGCTTATATAATTGGGTGTCAATCCGTACCGGTCTGCAAGGAAATTGACAGACAGGTCACTTTGGTCATAATGTCCGTTTACATAAGCCATAACCGATTCGATCAGCTCCGCGCTTTTTCTCCGGCTGCTCCGTTTCTCCTGAAGCGCCGCAACCAGCTGCCCCGCCATACCGCCCACCGCCTCCCGCATGTCCGCCAGTGATCTGCTATGCTCCAGCTTGCCGGGAAGCGCCAGGTGCTCCGTTCGGAACAGCTCCCCCAGCCCCGCCTCCTCCGCCGTCTGCAGGAAACGGAGCACGGTCTGCAAGCAGAGCTGTACCACCATTTCCTTGGAGAGCCCGCATTGGGATGACCGGGCAAAAAGTTCCTTCAGCAGCTGCTCCGTCCGCTCCGCCTGTGCCTGCCGCACTGCTTCCACCAGGGCATCGGCGGTTTCGAATACCTCCAGCAGCCGGCCATTGTCCCAATTGCCTACCTCATCCGGGGTAATGATGGTATTCTGCCCGGTCAGAATCTTGCAGGAAATCATCTGCAGCGCTTCCTGGTAGGAGGTTTTGATGCTGTCGAAGCCGGTATAACAGCCTCCGATTCCTACACAGATGGTCCGCTTGAAGCAGGCTTCAATATAACCCAGCAGAGCCTCCGCAAAACCTCTGGCAGCCTGCAGATTGCGGGCCTCCGATGAATCGGCAAAGCTCAGCACCATCACCGCCTGATAGCCGTTCATCTGGACGGCGGCCCCCTTCATTCCCTCCGATGAGGCGGCAAGCTCCTCCGCCACATTGCACAGCGCATACAAAAACAGATTCATATCTCCAGGTTTGGTCCAGCCTCCCGACTGGTCAAATTCCATCGCCAGCACCGTGTAATGGGCGGGATACAGCCGGATGCCCGCCTGCTCCAGCAGCGGCTCGGCCGCTTGGTAGCGCGTCCGCGCTCCGGTAAGAAGCTCGAACATCAGCTGCAGCTTCCGCGCCGGCAGACTTTCGTGAAGCCGCCTCTCCGCATCGTAATATCCGGTAAACACCTGGCGGATTTCAAACTCCAGCTCATGAAACGAATCTCCGCTTCTTCTGCCTCCGCCGCGTCTGCCGGCCAGCTCCTCCAGCTTGCCCACAAACCGCTCCATAGGCGCAAACCATCTTCGGTTAATAAACAGAGTGGCGGCTACAGCCACCAGCACCATGGCGCAGGCCAAACCCGCCAGAATGTAGCGGATGGTCAGGGTAAGTGTGCTGATCTGCCGCTGCGAAACAATATATACCAGCTTCCAGCCCGTGTACGACGTATCGTAGAAAATCAGACTCCGGCTGCCTTTGTCCGTCAGGAAACCCTGCCCTTGCCTGGCCAGCAGCTCCCGGCTGTAGCTTTGGCCTTCTATGCTTTGCCAGATGAAGCCGGGGTCCTGATGGGACAGAATGCGGCCGCTGCCATCCATGAGGAACACATTGCCGCTGCCGCTGAACTGAAGGTCGTCAAACATGGCGGAGATGCTTTTTTCGTTGATCCGGGTAATGGCGAGTCCTTTGCTGTCTGACGGTCCCGTATTCAGAGGATAATAATGAACCAGCAGAATCTGGCTGGCGCCTGCGGCTTCTCCTCCGTTCAGTCCTGCCTTCGGCCCAAGCCCTGTCCACTTGGGGAATTTGCTTTCCATAAAGGATCTGATCCACGCCATATCCGTCCGTTCCTGCAGACTGTATACATCGGAGGCCGTCATCACCTCGTCCTTGGCACGGGAGTAGAGCATTGTCGATTGCATATTAAAATTGGTTCCCATAACGCTGCCCAGCTGGTCCTGAAGGGCGGAGATGCCCAGAAGATAGGCAGGGGAGCCGGAGGACGGCGCCTCAAAAAAGGATTGGACTCCCGGCATGCGTAAATAATTAATGACCGTAAGATTAACCTCCTGGAGCATACTGTCCAGCCGTTTGGTGATCTGTGCCAGCACATTGCGGTTGGATTCCACCACTTGGCTCTCCAGCTGGCGGATGGAGCTGATATAGTTCATGGCCGCAAGAAGTCCGATTATAAGAACAAAAAGACTGATATAAATCAGCTGTATTTTCAGAGATATTCGTTTGAGCAAACCCGTTGCCCCCCTCAGCAGTCTCCATTCATTATAGCTGCTGCGCCAGATTTACGCGGGTGTTATTTTCCATAATCCGCTGCCGTTTCCTGCACAAACAGCCCGGAGTGGGGGAACTGCCACCCGATCTGCCATTTTGCCACTGGTTTGTGCCCTGCCCCGTCTGGTACGCTGTGGCTGCATCGGGACGGGGGCAGTTTCACCGGGATAAGGTATACGCTGCCCCTGATTCGGATCCGGTTTTGCTTCATACAGAAGAGGAGGTTTATTCATGGCAAAAACAAACAGAACGAGGAAGCTGCTTCCGGCGCTTCTGACCATCCTGGCGGGAGGCTCGGCGGTGCTGTCCGGCTGCAGCAGCAGCGGTTCAGATGCTGCCCAGCCGTCGGCATCCGCTTCCGGGGGTGACAAGTATGATGCCCTGCCCAAGGTGGTATCGGCTTCCATCTATGACCGGGGGCAGGTGGCTACCAGCGAAGGCACCTATGAGGAGAACCGCTGGACCAAGCTGATCAATGAACAATCCGGCGTGAAGGTCAACTGGGTACCCATCCCCCGCAACCAGGAGGCCGACAAGTTCAATGTGCTGCTGGCCTCGGAGCAAGCCCCGGATATGCTGGCTACCTACAATCGGGACTTCATGGTCCGCTGGGCCAAGGAGGGGGCTATCCAGCCTCTGGATGAGTACATTGACCAATACAGCACCAGCTACAAGAAATACCTGCAGGAGCATCCTGAGCTGAAGCCGTATCTGACGTTGGAGGACGGGAAAATGTACGCCATCGCCAGCCTTCGTCCCACCCGGGCCAATACCGCCATCTACATCCGGCAGGATTGGCTGGATAAGCTGGGGCTTGCCATGCCCAAGTCGGTGGATGAGCTGGTTTCGGTAGCCAAGGCCTTCCGTGACGGGGACCCGGACGGCAACAATGTGAAGGATACCATTCCCATGGCTATGTCCACTGCCTATTCCGCCATTACCGATGATTGGTTCCAGGCCCGCAGCGGAGCGTGGTTTGTGGAGGACGGCAAGGTGACCCAAAGCTTCTTCACCCCCCGGTACAAGGATGCGCTGGCCTTCCGCCAAATGGTCTATAAGGAGTCCCTGGTGGACAAGGAATATGCCACGGATAAGGAGTTTTCCCGCCAGAAGCAGCTGTGGACCACCGGCAGGGCAGGCATTTATTTCAGCAACATCAGCATGGATAACACTCTAGGCGATCTGCAGAAAAACAATCCGGGCGCCAAGCTGGCTGTGGTGCCGCCTCTGTCCACCAAATACGGCACCAACGGCTACGAGATGGAGGTGCCTAATTTTCTGCTTACCTCCTTCAACAAAAAAATGAAAAATCCCAAGGCAGCGATGGAATTCATTGACTGGATGCTGGATTCGGGCTGGAAGCCTCTGACCTATGGCACGGAGGGAACCCATTACCAGCTGGTCAACGGCATTCCCGTCACCAGCAACTATGACAAGTGGAAAACGGAGGTCGCCTACGGCAATGAATACCGGCTGGTGCTTCAGGAGCGGCAGACTCCGGATTACCTGATCACCCGGGCCGGCAAGGACCCGACGGATTTGGCCATGGCACAGTTGAAGAATGCCATCATCAAAAACACGGAAACCACCCCGTTCCGCAAGGATTTCCCGTATGTGCCGCCGGTATCGGAATATTCCGCCATTGCCACCCAGTTTGAGGCCAAGTGGAAGGAAATCAACACGCGGATGGCCATGACGGATGAAACCCCGGACAAGTCCGTAGCGGAAATCAGGCAAGCCTGGGACAGCCTGGGCGGAGACAGTGTAACGGCCAAGGTGCAGGCCTGGTATGATGCCAACAAAGACAAGCTGAAGTGAGGTAGGAGATGAACTCATTACAAAAGCATTCCCTGGTGAACAAGGTTCCCCTTGACGGAGTGCCGGAGCGGAGGTCCCGGAGAGGCCTGCTGTATTATTTGGTGCGTGACCGTTATCTGTATCTGTTCCTGCTTCCGGCCATGTCGTTTTTCCTGCTGTTCAAATATGTGACTCTGTTCGGAGAGGTTATTGCCTTCAAGGATTTTCGGCTGCTGGAGGGCATCTGGGGCAGTCCGTGGGTGGGGCTCAAGCACTTCCGGATTCTGTTCCACAGCCCGGATTTCTGGATGATCCTGCGCAACACCCTGCTGCTCAACCTATACAATCTGATCGTGGCCTTCCCCGCTCCCATTGTGCTGGCTATTCTGCTTAATGAGGTAAGGGTCAATTGGTTCAAACGGGTTGTGCAGAATATGCTGTATCTGCCGTTCTTCATTTCCTGGGTTGTGCTGGGAGGAATCATCACCTCCCTGCTGTCTCCCTCCACAGGGGTGGTCAATTCGCTGCTGCAATTCTTCGGTCAGGAGCCCATCTTCTTCATGACCAGCACCCGCTGGTGGCCGGCGGTGTTCAGCGCCTCCACCGTGTGGCAGAGCGCCGGCTGGGGGACCATCATCTATATGGCGGCTATTACCTCCATTGACCCCGGGCTGTATGAAGCAGCCAAAATCGACGGAGCCTCCAAGCTGCGGCAAATCTGGCATATTACGCTGCCTGGCATCCGGGGCACCATTGCCATTCTGCTGGTGCTGCAAATGGGCAAAATGATGGATGTCGGCTTCGAGCAGGTATTGAATTTGCAGAATGCGGCTGTGTTCAGCGTATCGGATGTGATCAGCACTTATGTCTACCGGGTTGGTCTGCAGAATGCCCAATACAGCCTGGCGACGGCGGTGGGCTTGTTCCAGGGAATCATCAGTCTGATCCTGGTGCTTGCAGTCAATAAAATTGTGAAAAGGCTGGGGGAGGGAGGATTATGGTAAAGCGCAGGCTGAGAGGTCTTCCCCTGTATCTGGTGCTGGCGTTGTGCGCCTTTACCACCGTGTTCCCCATCCTGAATGTGCTGGCCATGTCCTTCAGCAGCAGCCGGGCCATTGTGTCCGGCGAGGTGGTATTGTGGCCGGTGGAATTCAACGGTATGGCCTACTTGAAGCTGTTTCAGGACGGCCAGCTGCTGTATGCCATGCGCAATACGGTAGTGATTACCCTGCTGGGCACCCTGCTTCAGATGACAGCTACCACGCTGGCTGCGTTTTCCCTGTCGAAGCAGCGCCTGAAGGGCAGAGCCATGTTCACCTTTGCCGTGCTGTTCAGCATGATGTTCGGCACCGGGCTGATTCCGCTGTTCCTACTGATCAAGAATCTGCATCTGATGAACACCTTCTGGGCCATCTGGCTGCCAGGTCTGGTAAGCGCCTATAACCTGTTTGTGATGAAGTCCTTTTTTGAGGGGCTGCCCAAGGAGCTGGAGGAGTCCGCCATGATCGATGGGGCCACGGACCTGACCATATTCGTCCGGCTGACCCTGCCTCTGTCTAAGCCTATTCTGGCCGCCATCTCGCTGTTCTACGCGGTGGCCTTGTGGAATACCTACGCCAATGCCCTTTATTTCATCAGCAAATCGAAGCTCCTGCCGGTGACGGTGAAGCTGTACCAGATGCTGCAAACTCCGCTGGACGCCCTGCTCAGCGGCGGAGACGCCTCCCGTTATATCCAACCGGAGGGGCTGAAGGCGGCGGGCATTATGATTACCGTGCTGCCCATTCTGTGCGTGTATCCGTTTCTGCAAAAATATTTTGTCAAAGGGGTGCTGCTGGGTTCGGTAAAGGGCTGAGCCGGCAGCTTAGAGACTGCGGCGAAAACATTTCCCCGCAGCTCTTATCACGAAGGGAGCAAATGAATGAACAACCAAACCAACAGGCTTGGACACCGCAGATTCCGCAGCATACGGGCTCCGTGGAAGCGGCGGTGCTCTGCGGCGGCGGTGTGGCTGCTCGTATTCGCACTGGCGGCAGGGGGATTCCCTGCTGCTGTGCTGGGGCAAGAATTGCAAGCGCTGCCACAATCCGCAGCGGCGGCATCCTCTTCCCCGGAGCCTCCGGTCTATACGGCATGGGAGGATTTCCGCTTCTCCTTCGGCAGCCATCACCATGCCTTGGCGCTGGAGGCGGAGGCGGGGGGGATTGCCATGGACGGCTCTCTGGCAGATTGGCAGCCCTATGCGGAGCTGCGGCTTCCCGCCGACAGCGCCCAGATTCAGATGACCGGCTGGGCAGGTCCGGAGGATGTGTCCGCCAGCGTCTATATGGCCTATCACAATGACTATTTTTATTGGGCGGCCAAGGTGACGGATAATGTGCATGCCCCGGTGGCAGGCAGTACCATGTGGCGGGGGGACAGCATCCAGTTTGCGTTTAGCAGGGATGCTGCGTACGGGCCTGAATATGGGATCAACTATATGGACGGAGCTGCCCACCTTTGGCGCTTCAGCGAAGGCAAGGCTCAGGCGGGAGCGGACGGGATTACGGCGGCTGCTGTCCAGCAGGGCAATGAAATCATCTATGAGGTGCGTATGCCGTGGAGTACCATCTATAGCTCCAGACCCGCTGCGGATGTGCTTCCTTTTACCCTGCTGATCAATGACAACGACGGCTCCGGCCGCAGAGGCTGGGTCGAGTGGACGGCGGGCATCGGCAAGGCCAAAAGCCCCTCCTCCCACGGCAAAGTACATCTGATTCCCGCAGGAGAAGAGTGGAGCATCTGGGCGGAGGGCCCGGCAGAGACAGCGGTGAACGCCACGGTGTATGTTTCCGTATACGCCGTGAATTGGCAACCCCACCCGGCAACGCTGCAATTGGCCTCGGACGCCCTTGGCACCGGCACCAGCCTGGAGCTGCCGGGAGGGACCGTGGGGGAGGTGAAGCTTCCCTTTACCCCAAATCAGGCGGGAGATTACACCCTGGACTTTGCGGTTAGCGATGCTGCAGGCAAGTCCGCTCAAACCTCTGCGGCTGTGTCGGCGGTGAAAGCCCCGGCGGAGGTAGCAGCCATGCTGGATGCCGTAGGCGCCAAGCTTCCCGGTCTGGAGTCCTTGCTGCTGGCCTGTGAGGCGCAGGGGCTGTCTACGGATTACGAGCGGATCAACTATACCGTAATCAAGGATTTCGTTGCTTACGGCAAGGAGGATATTGCCCAGGGCAGGCTGAGCCGCGCTTATTATGTGGCGGTGGAGCTGGAGAAGCTGTTTGGCGAAGCGAAGCAGGCATTGGAGGGGCTTCTCGACGGAAGCCGGACGCCGGTGGCGGTTCCGCGGTATATCACCGGCAGGCCGGAGGTGGAGGGGGGCTCCTTCATGGCGAATACGGCTGTCCGCAGCACGGGGGCAGTGGAGGAGCGGCCGGTGTTCTTCACGGGTTATGGCGCATTCAATAAGGTGAGGGAGGATATTCCCAAGTTTCAGGACCTGGGTATGAATGCCATCCAGGTGGAAATCGGCCCGCGGGATGTGGTTCTGGACAAGACGGACTTCGTCAATCAATATTCGGTGAGCCGCGCAGGCAATGTGAATGCAACCGCTGCGGTGGCTGAAGGGGTCAGCCATTCCGGCTCCCGCTCTCTGCGGATCGCCAATTCCTCGCCGTACCAGTCCAACGTGTATATCAATGTGGCCCAGACCGTTGCAGTTGAGCCCAATACCACCTATCAGTTCAAGGTCTGGGTCAAGGGCGATAACGCGCGCAATACCTGGTTTCCCGGCGGCAGCTCCATGAAGCAGCGGAAATCCTTTCCCAGCGGCACCTATGACTGGCAGGAGGTGACGTACGAATACACCACCGGCCCCCAGGAAACCAGCTATAAGCTGATGGTGGTGTCCGAGAATACGGGAACCATCTGGGTGGATGATCTGTGGATGGGCAAGGCGGGAAGCAGTGTGAATCTGGCGGCCAATCCGGGCTTTGAGGACCTGAGCGGTTTTTCGGCGGAGAAGGAATATGTAGTGTCCACCAAAAAAATCCAGTCGGATATCGTTCAAGTTCTGCAGAATGCCGCCGCTAACCAGGTGTCGGTGAATCTCCTGGTATCGCCCCATTATTTCCCGGCTTGGGCGTTGGCCAAGTGGCCGGAGCTTGGGATCAGCAGCAACGGCTTTATCAAATTTTCCGTGTTCCATCCCATGGCCCAATCCATCATCGAGGATTATCTGAGAGCACTGATTCCCCTTGTGGAGCCATACGGCTCCCTGCACAGCATTACGCTGACCAACGAATCCGTCTATCAGACCAATAAGGATCCGTATACCCTGCCCTTCTGGCACAGCTATCTGTCAGAGGTGTACGGCGGGGACATTGCCGGGCTGAACCGGGTGTACGGCAGCAGCTACGCCGCGTTCTCGGAGGTGCCTATGCCGGCCAATGTGTCGGCTGCCCCGCAGGCGTACGATTATGTGCTGTTCAATAACGATTATTTCGCCCGCTGGCATGAATGGATGGCCGGAATCATCCGTGAGCTGGCTCCTGACCTTCCGGTCCATGCCAAGATTATGGGCGATCCCTGGGGAAGCCTGTCCTGGGGTGTGGACATGGAGCGCTTTTCGGAGTTCAGCCAGATCAACGGCAATGACAATTGGAATTACATCAACGAAGGGCCGAAGGGCTTCCTGGAGGAGCTGAGCTTCTATGATATGCAAACCTCCTTCAAAAAAGCTCCTGTGTTCAATTCCGAGCATCATGTCATCGCCGACGGGGACAGAGTGTACACCCCGGAGCAGGCCAAGCATGTCCGTTCTGTGCTGTGGCAAAGCGCCATTCACGGCCGGGGAGCCTCCACACTCTGGGTGTGGGAGCGCACGTATGACGAAGCCTCCAGCCGGGAGGGGAGCATTCTCCACCGTCCCGATGCGGTGGCCGCAGCCGGACGCTCCAATCTGGACTTGAACCGGCTGGCCCGGGAGGGAACGGCGTTCCAGAATGAACAGCCTCAGGCTGCCATTTTGTATTCAACAGCGTCAGCCGTCTTTTCCGGGGATTACGACAATGTGCTGCTCCGTTCCTACGAAGCCCTGTCCTACAGCGGGGAAAAGGTGGGGTTTATCTCGGAGAAGCAGGCTGCCGGGGGAGGGCTGTCCGCCTATAAGCTGCTGGTAGTACCTGCTGCAAGCCGGGTGGAGACGGCTACCCTGGCTGCCATCAAGGCCTTCCAGGAGCAGGGTGGTCGGGTGCTGGTGATCGGCAGCCATTCTCTGGAGAAGACTCCCCGTGGGGAAAACCAGTCTGCCGCTGACCGCAACGCGGTTCTGCTGCAGGCGGACTATATTACCGCTGTGAATGGGACGGCGGCGCAGCTCCGCGATTACCTCCAGCCCATTCTGGCGGATCTGAACCCGGGTCGGCTGCTGCTGGGGGACCCGTCAACAGGCGCCATGCCGTACAATGTAGAGTGGCGGAGTGTGAGCTATCAAGGCGGCACTTTGGTCAATGTGGTGAATTATGGAAATGAAACGGTATTGGCTGCCGTATATGCCGGAGGAGTGCAGGCGGCGGGGTATACCAATCTGATTACCGGAGAGGCTCAGGATAATCCCGTGTTGACTCTGGAGCCGCTGACACCTTATCTTTTCCGAGTGGAGTAGCTGCAAAAAAGACTGTCCCCGGATTTGTTGGGGGACAGTCTTTTTGCATGAGAGCGAATAAAAGGGAGCTCTCCCGGATGGGATACGCTGCACGCTGGCTCAGGTTTCCGCCCAGGTGACGGTCAGCTCAATCACGCCTTCCTGGGACGCCATCTTGCCGCCGATCATCGACCAGCTTTGTTTGTTGTCCTGGGTGAAGCCTTGGATAATGATATTCTTTTCGTCTATGGTCTGGGCGGCATCGCGGCCCAGCTTGCCGTTGAAATAATCCTTATACAGCTTGGCAACGGCGTCTATGCTTTCCTTGGTGGTAAAGATCAGAATCGCAGTTTTTTTGCCGTCCGAGCTGCCGGAATGGGTGGTGCTGATCTTCGCATCCGCGGGCAGCGGGAAATCCTTCGGCAGGTTATCGGGCAATTCCACCGAACCGGCATTGGCGCTGGGACTGGGACTGGCGCTGGCCGACATGCTGGCGGCAGGGCTGACCCCGGGTTTGGTGCTTGCTCCGCTGACGGCGGTTGGGCTTGCAGCCGCTGCCGACATCCCCGGTGAAGCCGTTACGGGCTCGCTTTCCTCCTTGCCGCATGCACTGAGCAAAAGGGCGCCGGAGATCACAGCCGCTGTCAGGGCAAGTATATGCTTACGCATGTGCTCACTCCTTTTCTATTGGATAAGGCTGCTAGGGGCTGTCTTCAAACTCCGAGGGGAGCAGATTTTGGCGAATTTTCGTTCCAGGCAAGGCACTTTTGCGCTAGTTCACCGGGGGTACGTCAAGCGAAAGTAACGCTAGCTCGGGACGAAAAGGCGGTAAAAGATGCCCTCAAGCGGGTTTGAAGACAGACCCTAGGATGCAGACCTCCTATTGAATACCCGTCCAGAGCGGCAATAAAACTTTTTATATAAAAATGATTATTAATTAGCTCCATACTTTATGCAATTGGCCAAGAAGATGTTCTCCGGAGATTATTCGTAATCCAGCACGACCATCTGATGGCACTCCAGGCGCGGCACGGTGTAGGAAACCCGCCCCGACTCCTGCCGGAATGGGAGCTCTGTCAGCTGCGGCGCCAGATAGACCTTTTTTACCGGGCGGGCGGCAACAACAGATACCTCCACCTCATACAACGGAAGAATGTCCTCGATAATCTCAATATCCTTGCCCCGGCGTACGGGGGACGCATACAGCAGATGGTTGACCAGGCGCTTCTGCCCTCTTTGGTCCTGCAGAGTCACAACTCCTTGGGCGGGAAGTGAAGTCGTCAGCGTTTTACCGGGGAGCAGGCGGTTTAACGCATACATGACCGTCTCCTTCAGAATCAGGCTGCCCTTGGCTGCATAGTCCTCAAACACATTCCACGCCACATAAATCCCGCTTCCGCTTTCCACCATACCCGGGCCGCAGGACATATTGCTGCTGGGTGTGTGCTGGTGGGAGCAGAAGGCGGCAGCGTCCCGGTTGAAGTAAGGGTCCTCCCGGCGGCCAAGCTCCGTACCTCCGTCCAGCCCGATGCGTTGGCCCTGCGAATAGAAGATATACGAGGCTTCGCCCAGACGGCCCGGCTCAAACGAAGGGCGGAAATAATCCGGCCGAAAGGGATTTACCCCTTCATACCGCAACCCAAAATCCAGAACAAACCGGCTGCCGTCTGCAGCAAGCCCCGACCATCCGGTAGCCAGAATTTTGCCTCCCTGTGCCGCATATTGCTCCAGCTTACTCCGCAGCGTTTCATCCACCGCCACATAATCCGGCAGAATCACTACCTTATACGGGGCGAACTCCTGCTCCCGGTCAATCACATCGAACAGAAACTTGCCCTCGAGCAGCATACGCACCGCTCCGGCATCCGAATCTGATTCGGGCTCGCGGGATGCCAGCGGGTGGACACCTGCCGCCTCCAGAGAGAGCAGGGCCACATCGGCCACGTTGGTGGCATCCACGCACCAGGCCTCCTTATCGACTACCTCCCGGTACGCCTCGCCGATGAGCCGGTAGGTCGCCTCGTCCATCCGGCCGTCCGGATGGAGCTGGTCTCCAATGGAGCATCGGGCGCCGTTGGCGATGCTGAGCGCCGCCTCATAACGCAGGGCGTTGGGATGTTTGTACCCGCCGAACTCCCCCCAGGACGTATGGAATTTGCCTGTCATCCCCAGAAAGTCGATACCCAGCGGCTGGACATAACGGGCCGACAGCGGGAAGTGATCATATCCCCAGCCTCCGGTAGGCAAAGATTCCAGCTCCAGATGGGTGTTCATCGCTGCCAGGTCACGCCGTCCCCGCCGGACATGGCCGCTGTTGTGGAAGATGGGAAGGCCCGGCTTCACAGCCTCCACCACCTCCTTCACTCTCGCCGTATAGGTGGCGTAAGTCCGCTCCCAGAGCTTTTGCATAGCGGCTTCATCCCGGGGGTCCCCGCCTTCATTGCGGATGCTCTCCAGGCAGTTGTGGCAGTAGCATTTCCGTACCCCGACAATATCCAGGAAAAGGCCGTCTGCATCATAACGGGACAGTGTTTCCCGGATTTGGGCCAGCAGCAGGTCCAGATAAGGGGAGTTCATGCAGAACTGGTGGTAACCCGGCTCCATGAAGCTTCTCACCCAATTGGTCCGGTCCTCCGCGTCACGAATCAGCCACTCGGGGTGGCGGCGCGCCAGCTTTTCGTCCAGGCCCGCCGACAGATAAACCGGTGTTTTTACGTCAATTTCATGTGCAGCCTCGATCATGGCCCCCAACAAGTCGAAGGAAAGACCGGGGTGTGTCTCATTGGCCTCCGAGGGGTGATAGGCCCAGCCATGATGACACTTGGAAAAAATCGTGATGGAGTCCACATACCCCAGCTTCAGCATGTCCTGAAACTGCTGTTTGTTAAATTGCCCTCCGATGGGCTGAATGGCCTCCGAGGTGTGAAAATCCAGATGAACCTGCCGAAACCGCATAAGAATCGTCTCCTTCGTGAATGGGGATATGATGGATGCTTCTACAGCTTTACTATACGGGGCTGCATTCCGCCGGGGTAGGAACATAAACGACTTTATATAGCACAGTTTCTACCTGTTCAGGCGGCGTCTATGTTAGAATGGAGGCATGATCCCTCAGGAAAAAGGAGGCCCTTGGCTTGCAATGTCTGGAGCTGGCGATTCCGCCCTTACCCCAGTTAATGTTAATCGGCTACGGCTTCTGGAAACCGGGCCAGCATCATTTTGTGCGGTCCTTCCATGTTTATGACATGATTTTTGTCGTAAAAGGCGCTTTGTACATGTGGGAGGACGGTCAGCAATATGATATTGGTGAAGGCTCCATGCTGGTGCTGGAGCCGGGGCGCACCCATGGCGGACAGCGGCCCTGCGAGGATACCACCGAAATCTACTGGATCCACTTCGTCCACCCGGCGCCTGTGCGGACTGTGGACAGCAGCCAGATCCCCTGGTCGGTGCCCGTTTCTCAAAGGACCGACTTCGATCTTGCTCCGTGCTCCCAGCTCATGTATCTGCCCAAGTTTGCGGAATGGCACAAATCCGATATCCTTCCGTATCTTAAGCGGATGCTGGAGCTGGAGCAGACCTTGTCGCCGGCCAGTTCGTTGCCCCTGCAGGCCCAATTCTCCGGGCTGCTGGCCGAATTGCAGGCTTCGGCGCGAAGCCGGTCCACGTCCCGCTCCAGGCTGCTCTGCGATCAGGTCATCCTGTACCTGCAGCAGAATCTGGCCCGGCCCTTCGATGCCAAGCATATGGAGCAGGCGCTGCATTTCCACTTCGACTACCTGGCCCGCTGCCTTAAGCAGCATACGGGCATGAGCCCGCTGCAGTATCTCCATGATCTGCAGATCAAAAAAGCCAAGTCACTCCTGGAGAGCACAGGCTTCTCCGTCACGGAGATCGGCCTTCAGGTTGGCATTGAGAACGTGAACTATTTTATCCGCCTGTTCCGCACCCGGACGGGAATGGCACCAGGCCAGTACCGCAGCATGAGGATGGGCATGGGATAACCGCATTACGTATGCTAACGGCACTATACTAATGGCATAACGCTAACGGTACTATACTAATGGCACAACGCTAACGGAACTCAGAGACCCTTACATGCGGTTTTGGAGCAACTTTGCTTTTTAACGGAACTCAGCGACTCTTACAGGCCTCATTTTACTCTGAAGAGCCCGTTTTTCCCTGCTAAGCGCTTCTCAGTTCCGTTAGCCGTCGAAAACAGCAAATTTGCCAGTCTAAGAGTCGCTCAGTTCCGTTACGCCACGACGCTGTCCCAGAACACACCCGCACCCTGTAGATGGGCGTGGCGGAGGGCTGTATGAAACCCGCTCTAACCCAGACGCGGATGCAGAAGATATATGGAAATTTACTTTAGGCAAAAGGGGAGGCAGGAAACGGCATGAACATTCTGATCACGGGCGGCACAGGTTTTGTTGGCAGCGCTCTCACCGCAGCGCTGGCCGAAGCGGGACATGGCGGCTGGATCATCAGCCGGAGAGGAGGGGCCGCCGTGCTGCCGGCGGAGGGGGATGCGGCGTTCACCTTGGTCAGCTGGGAGGCGCTGGAGGCTCAGCCCCAGCTGTTGAAGAACGTGGACGCCGTGGTGAATCTGGCGGGCGAAACCATCAACCAGCGCTGGACCCCCGCAGCCAAGGAGAAAATCCGCGATTCCCGGGTGGAGACGGCCGACCGGCTGTCCCGGCTGCTGGAATCGGCGGATGCTCTCCCGGAGGTGCTGATCCAAGCCTCCGGCATCAATGCTTACGGCTTTTCCCGCTCCGGGACCTTCACGGAGGACAGCTCCCTGGGCGAAGGAGATTTCCTCTCCGGGGTAGTCCGGGACTGGGAGGCGGCAGCAGCCTCCATTCCCGCCCGGAGGAGAGCGGTGCTTCGCTTCGGCATTGTCCTGGACCGGGACGGCGGGGCGCTGCCGCTGATGCTGCTGCCCTTCCGCGTTTTCGTGGGAGGCCCCTTGGGCAGCGGGGAGCAGTGGATGTCCTGGATCCACCGCCAGGATCTGGTCCGTCTGATCCAGTATGTGCTGGACCATGAGGCCATGTCCGGCATCATCAATGCAACGGCGCCCCAGCCGGTGCAAAACCGCGAGTTTGCCCAAGCGGCGGCGGAGGTGCTCCACAGCTTCGCATGGCTCAAGGCACCGGGGGCGCCGCTGCGGCTTGCCCTGGGCGAGATGTCCGCGCTGCTGCTGGAGGGCCAGCGGGTTCTTCCCGGCAAGGCGCTGGAGGCGGGCTTCCGCTACCGCTATCCGGACATCCGCTCGGCCCTGGAGGAGAAATAGGAGCTGAAGCCGTGGAGTGGGGCGGCTGGAGAGGATGCCGGCCGGGGTATAGGCCACGGTGTCAGCCCACTGGTCTCTCCCTTGGCGCAGCTGCCAGGGTCAGCCCACCGGCCTCTCCCCGGAGCAGCTGCCGTGTTCAGCCCACCGGTCTCTCCCTGGCAGCCCACTGAATTCCCGCGGCTAACGGCGGCCACAGCCCTTATTGGCCTGTTTTAGCCCTGGGAAAAATTTTAACGGCGGTCACAGCCGCTATTTGCCCCAAAAGGGTATGCTTCGGGTCGAAAAATCGGAAATAACGGCTGTGGCTTCCGTTAGATTTCCCCGCCGCCCAAAAACCGCCAAATAGCGGCTCCTGCCGCCGTTAGACTTACAGGGTCCCTATGTATCACCGGATTCCACGTTTCACCATGCCGAACCCTTACGTATCATCGGATCCCACGTATCATCATGCCGAACCCTTACGTAACATCGAATCCCCACGTATCACCGTGCCGGACCTTACGTATCACCATGCTGATCCTTATGCGGTCCCGCGAAAGAACTGTTTAGACCCATACTTTCCCAACAAGTCGCCTCCTGCCTTTGCTACACTTAGGTTAACATGCCTTATCGTTAGGGGAGCTGCACATGCATATGAGAGAAGTGTTCCGTAAAAGGAGATCCGCCCGCACATTCCTGCCTACTCCCATCGGAGCGGATATTCTGGAGGAGATGCTGGAGGCGGCGCAGACCGCACCGTCGGCGGGGAACGGACAAAGCCACATCTTCGGCCTGGTGGATGATCCCGTGACCAAAACCGCGCTGGTTACCGCTGCAGGAGAGCAGATGTGGATTGCCGAAGCGCCCGTAGTGATTGCCTGCTGCGCCAGACTGGAAGCGGATCTGAGGAACCTGCCGGAGGAGGATTTTGGCCTGATGGTTAACCGGACCCGCTTCGGCGGACCGTTCCTGGATTATCTCAACGGGTACGTTGACCGTAAGAGCGTACGCACCCTGTTCGCCAATGCCGCCCCGCTGATTCCGGCGGAGCATATGTTTCTGACGGCGGTTTCCCATGGGCTGGCGGCTTGTTTTGTGGGGTTTGTGGACATTGCCGAGGCAAGCCGGATTCTCCGTCTGCCGGAGGATGTGGTCTGCCTGTTTCTGCTGCCGGTGGGATATCCCGCGGGGGCGCCGAAGGAGATCACCCGCAGACCGGTCCGGGAGATAACCTTCCGCAATACATACAGCAGCCCGGTGGAGCTGCAACCGGACAAACCTGCCGCAGCGGCGCAGCCACAGGCTGGCTCTGATCCTTCCTCTCCTGGCGGACGGGTCAGTGTCAGGAAGGCCCAAACCGCTGATGTCCCGGCCCTTTTTGCCATGAATGAGCTGTTTAACGGACAAGGCTCCACAACAGTAGAGCTGCTTACAGAAGCGATCCGCCACAATCCGCGCGAAACAGTGCTGATCGCCGAGGTAAACGGTGAACCTGCCGGCTTCTGCTGCGTGCAGCTTAGTGTTTCCATGTGCTACGACACCAACTATATCGAGATTACGGAGCTGTTTGTCCGCGAGGAATACCGCAGGCAAGGGGTGGCCTCCGCATTGATGGCTTCGGCGGAGAGCTATTTCAGGGACCAACATGTGAGGAGCTTCCAGCTGTTCACCGGCAAAACCAACACCGGCGCCCAGCATTTTTATGAGCTGCAGGGATATAGCCGCTCCGATGAGCTGATGTACCGCAAAAGGCTGTAAGCCACAGGGGAGTCCGGACCACAACAAGAGGAGAATGAATATGTCAATAGCAGCACACCACGCTTTACCAGTGCCGGAGGTGCTGAAGGGCATCCTGCGGTCCCAGGCAGCACTGGATATTATTTTGGTTGAGGGTCACGAGGAGTATCTGCGTCTTCATCACTTCCACCGGAATGTTTCGGATGGAACCGATATGGTGAAGATTGACAACGGGTCAGGAGACCATATGTACATATTGTTCCATGAAGCAGGCGCTGTAATGAAGGGCTTCGACCATGAATCCGCGCTGTCACCTTATGCCAATGAGGAAGAAACGGTTGCGCCGGGGATTTACGAGGATGTGCCCGGTGACCTGCTGGCACTTCTGGGGGAAGAGACGGAGCGGGAGGATGTGACCTTTTGCCTGTGGAGAACCCCAACGGATACCGCCTGGAAAAAAGGAAATGTGGTGATTCCTGAGGATGAGGATGATGGGGAGGGCTTTCTGTTGGGCCTCATCTTCATCGATGCCGATGCCTGGTTGGAGTGGGCCAAGGATTATTACGAAATGGCGGAAAGAGAGGGCCAGTTGGAGGCTGTGGCCTCCATTTACCGGCTGGAGCCCGTTACCGCTGCTATTATTGCTGCCCTCAATCCGGACAGAGACAGCGTTTCTGCCCTAGAGGAGTTGGAGGCGATCGGGTATCCGGTGGCATAACCCGTCTTCACAATGCCTTCCGGTGGACAAACCCGGGAAGAAAAGCTGTAACCGGCTTTTGCTTCTTGGGTTTTTTAGTGTGCTTCCGGATTGACGACAGTGAAAGTATGGATTATGATATATATGACTAAAAAAATAAATACAGTCACAATAACTGAAATGCTTGATCATGAACAAAGCTTGATCATAAACCCACAACGGAGTGAGTCTTTTGCCCAAAAGCTTCAGCGAGCAGGAAAAACAGAATATCCGCGGCATCCTCATCGACAGCTGCAGACTCAGCTGGAAACATTATGGCTACAAACGGACCAACATCGATGAGCTTTGCCAGAAGGCCGGCATTTCCAAAGGTGCGTTTTATATTTTTTTTCCGTCCAAGGAACGGCTGTTTTATGAGACTCTGCTGGATGTGCAGCAAAGTCTGTATGCCTTGATGGAGGATATTCTGGCGGAGGAGCCGGGGAAGTCGGGTTTGGCCAAAGCGCTGAAGGCCGTGTATGCCGAATACGATAAAAGCCCATTCCTCTACGACACGGCAAGCGCCGATTTTACCGGGTTTATCAATAAGCTGGCGCCTGAGGAAAAGCAGGCCATCAGCTTTGACAGTCTGGCCGGGGCCAAGCGGCTCCTGGCCAAGTCCTATTTGACCCTGCGGATTCCGGAGGAGATGGCCTTGTCCGTGCTGGCTTCCATGTTGAACATTGCTGCGAATAAGGAAAAGCTGCTGTACGACCATTTCCAGGTGTTTGATTTTATGCTGGATCATGTATTGGATCACATCTTCGAATAGGAGGAGCAGTAATGAAAAAATTCGATTTGAAGGCCCACAACGAAAAAATGGCCGCTTTCACCAAACGTGCCGCAAGCGGTGAATATCCTTCCCGCAAGGTTGCCCAAACCGGCTCGTATGTCGGCAGCGCCATCGGCATGATCCTGCTTGGTGTGGGGGTTGTCGGTATTGTGCTCGACAGTATTTGGGGGTGGGGAAGCTTTTTCGGGGGGATGGCAACGGTGATATCAAACATAATCAACCTGAGACGGATCAGCAAGCTGCAATAACCGGCCCAAACGAAGGGAGCTGTCTCAACAAAGCACGTAACAGCTCCCCTTTGGCCTGACCGGCGTCTACCCGTTGCGGATACGGCGGACATTCCGGTTCATCAGATGCCGGATCACATACCGGAACAAACACCTTTTAACCGGTCCCAGTCCCTGTTGCTGTGCGGCGAACAGCTCGTCCGGACCGTCGAAGACCCCGAAGTCCCTGACGATACCTTCCTTTTGGATGTAGGTATCGTTGCCTTCCCACTGTACCGGAGGATTCCGGAAATCCGCTACAGCTACCCCATACCCGCAGAAGGAGCCCGTACAATCGGAGAATTTCCGCTGCAGCTTGGACAGGTAAGGCAGGTCGAGAATAAAACCCTCCATATTAATCCACCTGCTCTGCTCCTCCACATAAACCTCGACCCAGCTATGCAGAATTTCCGGCGGCGACAGCCGGTAATAAAAGCCCTTCATGGCTCCCTTTTGCAGCTTTTTGTCAATGGTAAAGCCGTGCATCCGGCATGGAATGCCTGCGGCGCGGAGCAGCGCCATAAACAGGACCCCCTTGGTGTTGCACTGCCCGTAACCATCCGCAAGCACCGCAGAAGCCGGAATAGCGTCATCCTCGTTATAGCCAAAAGTGATCTCATCCCGGACAAAGTTATAGATCTGCAAAATCTTCCCGTTATTGTCCAGGCCAAGCCAGCCGCGCCTCTCCACCAGCTTCCTTATCCCCGCATCCTTATAGTCCAGAATTGCCGTTGGTTTCAAAAACCGCTCCATCGGATTCGTATGCTCCATCCTCAAGCACCTCCTGATCCAAGCGTATCACGGGGCGAAGAGGGAAACTTTCAAAAAGACGCTATCCCGCCGGATGGAGGTGGCGCTCATGCCCAGGATTTTTTTGCTGGCCGCGGCAAAATGGGAGGGGCTGTCGAAGCCCGCCTCCATGGCGGCTTCTGTGGCGTTGCCATGCTCCAGCAGATGCTGCATGGCGCTCTCCAGCTTGTGCAGCGCCATATAGCTGCCCAGGGGCATGCCGGTTTCGGCCTTGAACAGGTGGGAGAGCCTACTGGGCGAAAGAAAGGTGCGCCGGGCCAGATCCGCCATGGTCAAGCCGCTCAGGCGGCCGGTCCGCAGCGCCTTCACCGTTTGCCTCACTCTCTCATCGGAGATCCGCCGGTTCACCGTTGTCCGGTCAACAATGCCCAGCAGCTCCAGCACACGGGATAGCAGCTGCGGATAGTTCCCGGCCTGCTCCCACAGCTCCGGTTCCCGGTCCAGCAGCTGGCCGATCCGGCGTCCCGTCTCTCCGAGCAGCAGGGCATAACGTTCGCCCTCCCGCTCCAGAAAAGCAGCACGAAGGCTGGCCGCCAGATCCGAAGCACGGTCCGCCAATAAAAACAGCTGCCTGCCGCTGTTGCTGTCCATGCCGTGCTCCAATTGCGAATCCAGCACGATCCCGTTGCACAGGAAGCGTGTGCCGTCCACCTCCACATAAAATTCCTTATCCAGCGAAATGGAAAGCTGCACGTACAGATGGCGGTGGAAGCTGGCATCCACCGCATCGGTCAGCACCATAATATGATCGTCGGCCGCATAAATCCGCATCAAAACGGCCATCCTCCTCTGCCTCTTCCGATTTTTTGCCCGTTAGGCTTGCCCGCCCGAGGCCTCCAGAGCTGCAGCGGATTGCTGTTGCTGGCTGTCCCGGTAGCTGACTCCCCAATCATAGATAGCCTTCAGAATGGGGGTCATGGACAGCCCCAGCTCCGTCAGCTCATATTCCACCCGGGGAGGAACCTCTGCGTAGACGGTCCGTTTCAAAATCCCGTCCGCCTCCAGCTCCCGCAGCTGCAGGGTCAACGTCCGGTGGGTCACATTGGGGATGCGCCGTTTAAGCTCATTAAACCGCTTTTTACCGTCCAGCAGCCGGTACAGGATAATGCCCTTCCATTTGCCGCTGATAATATTCAAGGTGATTTCCACGGCGCAGGGCTGATGCTTTGCCGGAGCTTCACAATGGTCCATTCCTCTTCACTCTCCCCCTAGGATAAAAAAGATACTTAGGATATTAATATGATATTGTATATCAAAAATGTGCGTACTACAATCCGGTATATGGTTATGCTATGGTAAAAGCATACCAAATGAGAGGCGGGTTTTGATAATGTCAACCCTTTCCACGAAAAATCAGCAGATCCTGGATGTAATGGAGTTCCGCCATGCCTGCAAGCAGTTTGATCCGGAGAAGATCATAACCCCGGAGGATTTCAACACGATTCTGGAGGCGGGGAGACTGTCCCCCAGCTCCTTCGGCTTTGAGCCGTGGAAATTCCTGGTGATCCAGGACAAGGCGCTGAAGCAGAAGCTTTTCCCGGTGTCCTGGGGCGCGCAGAATAGTCTGAACGGTGCCAGCCATTTTGTCATTATCCTGGCCCGGAAGTCCAAAGACGTGATCTATAGCGGCAATTACATCACCCAGATGATGACCGAGGTGAAGAAGCTGCCGGAGGCTGTGGCAGAGAAGATGAAGGCTGTGTACGAAAATTTCCAGCGCAATGAATTCAATCTGCTGGGGAATGACCGTGCGCTGTTTGACTGGGCCTGCAAACAAAGCTATATTGCATTAGGCAATATGCTGACGGCGGCTGCGTTCCTGGGCATCGACTCCTGCCCCATCGAAGGCTTCAATCCGGCAGCGGTGGAGAGCATCCTGCAGGAAGAGGGCATTCTCGATCCGGAGCATTTCGGCGTATCCGTAATGGCCGGGTTCGGCTACCGCGCCAAGGAGCCCCAGCCCAAAACAAGACGTCCGATGGAAGAGGTTGTTCAGTGGATTTAAGGGTGGGATAAGCCGGAGATCCGGTTTCGCCTTGTTTTTCTCCCGGAGGCTCCGTTACAATTTAGGGGACGGCCAAGGCCGGAATCCGTGATGGAGGCGATGAAATGGCATTTACGCTGCAATTGGGTGAGCAAGCGCCGGATTTTTCCCTGCCGGCTACTGACGGTAAAACCTACTCGCTGCAAGACTTTGCCGGAGCCCCTGTACTCGTTGTTTTCTTCACCTGCAACCATTGTCCCTATGTGGTCGGCTCCGATGAGGTGACCCGCCACACTGCGCTAAAGTACAAGGAGCAGGGCGTCGCTTTTGTGGGCATTAACGCCAACAGTGAAAAGACCAAGCCCGATGATTCCTACGACCATATGGTCCAGCGGATGGAGGAGCAGAAGTTTCCCTGGACCTACCTCCGCGACAAGGACCAAACCGTAGCCAAAGCCTACGGCGCTCTGCGCACGCCGCACTTCTACGTGTTCGACGGGGAGCGGAAGCTGGTATACTCCGGCCGGGGGCTGGATAACCCGCGGGAATCGGAGAAGGCCACCGTCAATGATCTGGACCGGGCCTTGTCGGAGCTCGTGGCAGGCCAGCCGTTGTCCGTGCCTTTGACCAATCCCATTGGCTGCAATGTGAAGTGGGAGGGCCAGGACGAGCACTGGATGCCGGCGGATGCCTGCGATCTGGTGCCGCGGAGCTGATTTTTTTATAATAAGCAAGGATGGAACCGCTGGAGGGAAAGATGCTCCAGCGGTTTTTTGCTGTGCAAGGGGCCGGCCCATCCTGCAAAAGTGCAGTTCATTTTCGCGTTATCGGGGAAAACCCGTTGTTTACCTGCAAAAGTGCAGTTATTTGCGCAGCAAACGTACGTTTGAAGGGGGAGCGGCCCCAAATAACTGCAGATTTGCAGGATGAGGTGCCCGTCCGTCAGTTATGTTGAAAAATAACTGCAGATTTGCATTTTGCCTGCTTCCGCCTTTCAACGGATTTTCAGGTTGGGCCTTTATAATCAGGGCATCCTGCCGAAAAATCACACGGAAGCTTTAGGAGGGGTTCCATGGTCAAAGGAATTCACAAACTGCTCTACATCCTGCTTACACTGTTCCTGGGGCTGTTTGTCGCCTCCTCCTTTTTGATGCGGGCAAAGTACCTGTATGCAGTGTACGGAGATACACCTGTGCTGGAAAAGCAGCAGCTTCTGCTGTTCATCGTTACTGCCGCGGCACTGCTGCTGGCGGGGCTTGGCATGTATGCGCTGTGCCGGAGGCTGGACAGATTAAGTCCGAAAATTATCATTCCGGCTGTACTGGCTGCTTCCTTCGCCGTCCAGACAGCGATTATTTTCCTGTTTCCCCGGCTGCCTACGGACGACTCCCAGACGGTGCTGACCCTGGCCCAAAACATACTTTACAGGGAGGATTATTCCTCGTTCCAAACCACCGGCTATCTGCATATGTTTCCGTTTAACTTTTCTATTGTGCTGTATTTGAAGACGCTGCTGCTTTTGTTCCCGGACAATTATCTGGTTATCAAGCTCTTCAACATCGGGTTCACCCTTATCACGACGCTGATGGTGTACCTGCTCTACAAGGAGCTGAATGTGAAATCCCGAAGCCGGGATTACGGCGTTCTTATCCTGGCAGCCTTTTATGCCCCGGCGCTGTTTATGAACAACCTCATTTATAATGATGTCATCGCAACGGCGTTTCTTACCTCGGCCCTTTATTTTGCTGTCCGGTTTATGAAGAAGGGAGCCCTGAAGGATATGATCCTTGCAGCGGTTCTGCTGGCAATCGGGAATTATTTCCGGAGCATCGGGGCCATTTTCTTGGTGGCCATCGCCATCACTATCCTGCTTCAAATCCGGAGGATCGGGGTCAAAAAATCTGTCCTGGCGCTTGTAGTAACGGTGCTGGTTTTTATGGTGCCGGGCTGGACCCAGAATCTGCTGCTTCAGACCACAGGCAAGGTGGAGGGCTCCGTCAATGCCAACTCCGCTCCCGTCTACATGTGGCTGAACATGGGGGTGAACCAAAGCACCTTCGGTTTTTGGGACAACCGCCAAAGCTACACGATTTATCAGCGGCAGGCTGGCTATAACAAGGAGAAAAGCACGGAGCTGTTTAAGGAGGAGATCAGCCGCAAGCTGTCTGAAGCGGGAGCGGGAGGCCTCCTCAAGATGTACACCAAGAAGCTGGTCTGGACCTGGACCGAAGGCACCTACCAGATGGAACGGTACGGTATTGGCAACGGCTCCTCCACCTTCGGCCGGGGAATGGGCGCCGTAGGGGATAAATACAGCTACACCACCTTTGCCACGGAGCTGTTCAAGGGTGACTCCACCGCCAGAGTAGGCCTTACATGGGCTATGTACGCTATGAACATCCTGATGTATGGCTTTATATTGGTCCGGCTGATCGGCGGGCTGAAATCCGGGCGTTTCACCGAAATCCCGCTGGTGCTGGTGGTTCTGGGTTTTATCGCCTTTTATCTGCTGTGGGAGATCAAATCCCGTTATCTGTTTCCTGTTTACCCGCTGCTGCTGGTGATGTCCTACATGGGCTTCAAGGATATGTACGATGCCCTATTCACGGAAAAGGAGGGATGAAGGGATGAAAAGAGTGAAGGCTGCCGCCCGGCTAGGGGTGCTGCTCGTCTGCTGCCTGTCTTTGGCCGCCTGCGAATACATCTCCGCCCAGACCATTCCGGATAACGGCCAAAACCAATCCCAAGGCCAAGGTCAATTCCAGGGTCAAGGCCAAGGGAGGATGGAACGAACACCATAAAACTAGTATAAAATGGTTGTTTACGGCACATGGACAGGTTGTCTGGGGTATACTGCCGGCCCGTTCTGCCGTCTGCATAGCAGCAGAGCAAATTGGTTATGCGGTGCATATAGCAATCTATTGGAAAACCGTACCATAATGAGCTGTACCGTAGTGCATTTGCTTCTGCAGCAGGTGTTAGACGGGAAGGGCTGATTGGACATCAGGAGCAAGCGCTTATCGGAGGCCTGGGGAATTGATCCTCAGGCTTTCGTTTATATAAGTAATGAAAACGCTTTATATGGAGGAGAAATCGAATGAATGGAATGAGTGTGAAGGCAGGATTCCAGAAGTCCAGTTCCATGCTTCTCCTTGTGTTGGTGCTGCTTTTAACAGCGGCAGTGGGAGCATCACCGGCTCCGGTCCAGGCGGCGGGCCCTGCATCCTTGGGCATTATCACCAATTTTGCCGTGCAGGATTCCGCCAACAGTGCGGATTGGTCGCTCCAGTACAGCCTGCAGACGGGGGACAAGCAGTATGGTGACCAAAGCATCACCTGGACCGCGCTGAAGGACCCGTATTACGGCTGGCAGTGGATCCAGACGACGGCCGATTCCAAAAGCTACACCGGCAGTACGCTGGTTTCCTTCAAGGTGCTGGTCCGGGCGCAGATTTATGTGGCGGCAGACAAAAGCAAGGCCGTCCCCTCCTGGCTGTCGGACTGGTACGATACGGACGACGACATCACGAATAGCGCCGGCAAAACCTTCCGCGTGTACAAAAAGGATGTAGGGGCAAACACTTCGGTTTCCCTAGGCAGCCCTACAGCCGGAGGGGAGATGTATTCCGTTATGGTCAAGGATTTGAGTCCGGTAGGCTGGGCCAGTGTTAATGCCCTTGGCCAGAATGGGACCACCGGCGGTTTGGGAGGCGCCACTGTAACTGCCACTACCCAAGCGGAGCTGGAGGCGTATGCCGCTTCTGCGGAGCCGTTGGTCATCCGGGTCCAGGGCACCATCCAGATGTCCCCCTGGGGCGCCCGCATTCCGGTGAAATCCAACAAGACCATTCTGGGTATGGGCACCAATGCTACGCTGCAATATGGCGGGCTGCAGGTAACCAATAATGAGAAAAACGTCATTATCCGCAATTTGACCATCAAGGATTCCTTCCAGTCCTGGGACGGCAAGCTGGGGGATTGGGATGCCATTACTGTGCAGAACGGGGCGCACCATGTCTGGGTTGACCGCTGTACCCTGATGCATATGGAGGATGGTTTGGTGGATGTAGTGAAGGGCGCTGACTACGTGACGGTATCCAACACGGAATTCAGCAATCACAACAAAACCTTCGCCGTAGGCAACGACGAATACGATAACCGTCCCAAGGTCACGATCCATCATAATTTCTTTAACGGCACCAACCAGCGCAATCCCCGGGTCAACAATTCGGATGTCCATGTATTCAACAACTATTTCCTCAATCTGGGGGACTACGGTACAGCCAGCCACAATACGGCACAGGTGCTTTTGGAGGCTAATTATTTCAAGAATTCCGAGGATATCACCACCCTGGGGGATTCAACGGCCAATGTCGTCTTCACCAGCGACAATATAAAGGAGAATTGTACTGGCGTCAACCAGACCGGGGGTACCACGTTTAACCCCGCCAGCTCTTACAGCTACGTGAAGGACAGCGCTTCATCCATTCCCGCTTATGTCCTGAAGAGCGCAGGAGCAGGCAAGATCCGCAAATAAAGGGCAGTTCCCAATTAAAGGAGGAATTTATGATGATGAAAAAATGGTTCACTGCCGGTGCTGCCGCCGTACTGGCCGCAGCATTATTCGGGCTGGCGCCTAGCGGACAGGCCTTGGCTGCAGCCCCGCTTGCGGATAACAACTTTAACAGTACCGCCGCAGGAAGCCAGCCCTCCGGCTTTACCGTATCCGAAGATGGGGGGACAGTACGTGTGGCGGCCGTGCCCAGCTCGGCAAACCGCAGTATTTTTCTTAACGACACCAGCACCACGGCCTTATCCGGGTTGAAAAAAAGCTTCACCTCCCAAAACGGCAAGGTGGAGGCCACCTTCAAGTTCATGCAGCCGTCCTTGGTCAATAATACCAAGATATTCCGTTTCCTCAGCGGGACAACAGCTGCGGTTTCCATCGAAACCATCGGCGGCAGCCTTTCGTACCGGAACCCGGACAGCACCTATGTAACCCTCCAAAGCGGCTATGCCGCCAATACCTGGTACACCATCCGGATCGTAGCTGATCCGGCCACGGATAAGGCGGATGTCTACGTCAACGGGGTCAAAAAAGCCAGTGCCGCCGCCTTTTTCAACGCTGTTTCCAACATCGACGGGTACGAGTCCTTTACGCCCAACAGCTCCGCCGGATCCCATTATTTGGACGATATTCTGGTGAAGCCGGTATCCTCAGCCGTACCGTCAGGCGCTCTTGTGGTCAGCAAAAGCGGGGGCTCCGGCGTATATACTACTGTCCAGGCGGCTATCGATGCCGTGCCGGTCAATAACACAGCCAACGTTACTATTTTTGTGAAAAATGGAACCTATACGGAAAAGCTCAATTTCCCCGCCAACAAGCCGAATATCACGCTGATCGGGGAAAGCGCCGAAGGCACCATCCTGACCTATGCGGATACGGCAAGCTCCGCAGGCGGCACCTCCAACAGCTCAAGCGTTTATGTCAGAGGTAATAACTTTACGGCGGAAAACATCACCTTCCGCAATACCGCCGGCGCCACTGCCGGACAGGCGGTTGCCCTGTATGTGACCGGAGACCGGGCCAGCTTTACCAATGTGCGGATTCTGGGGAACCAGGACACCCTGTACGCCAACGGCGGCAGGCACTATTACCGCAACTCCTATATTGAAGGCACAGTGGACTTCATCTTCGGCGGGGCCACTGCGGTATTTGAAAACTGCGAGATCAAAAGCCTGGGCAACGGTTACGTTACCGCGGCTTCCACAGACCAGGCCACAGCCTATGGCTATGTGTTCATCAACAGCAGTTTGACCCGTTCGGGTTCGTTGGACGACGCCGTTCATTTGGGCCGCCCCTGGAGACCGTATGCCTCCGTGCATTATTTGTATTCCTTCATGGATACCCACATTAAACCGGAGGGCTGGAATAACTGGGGCAATGCCGCCAACGAAAGCACCGCCCGGTATGCCGAATTCGGCAACACAGGCTCAGGCGCGGCGGTATCCGGCAGGGTGGGCTGGTCACGGCAGCTTAGCACGTCCCAGGCAGCGGCCATCAATACGCAATCGGTGCTGGCCGGCAGTGACGGCTGGGATCCGGCGCATTAAGCAGGGGCTGCGTGCCGGGATGAGAGACACTTGCCGCGGGACATCAGCAGCTTGACAAACCCCCTCATTATGGATAACATGGTAAGCAAATCGAAGATTCGGCTGTGACGGAGAAATCTATGCGGCAGCCTGCTGTTGAAGCGAACCGGGGATAGTGGAAGCCCGGTACAGCAGCCGCAGGACAGGCGCTCCCGAGCCGGTGACAAGAAAGCGGATGCGCATCTTCTTTTGTTCTGGCCCCTGCAGCTTCAGCGGGTGGGCAGGACACAAGAGAAAGCATCAACTGGGGTGGAACCGCGGGAGTATACAAGCTCTCGTCCCCGGACATGACTCATGTCCGGGGACGGGGGCTTTTTCGATTGGGCCGACGGCTGCCGGGCGCAACTTTAACCGACAAAGGAGAATGGATCATGAAGGAAGTTTCAATGGATCAGGTTGTTGCCATTGCCAAGCACCGGGGCTTTATTTTTCCCGGCTCCGAAATTTACGGCGGTCTCGCCAACACCTGGGACTACGGCCCTCTGGGCGTAGAGCTGAAGAACAATGTGAAGAAGGCCTGGTGGAAGAAGTTCATCCAGGAGTCCCCGTACAATGTAGGCCTGGACGCCGCCATTCTGATGAATCCCCAAGCATGGGTCGCTTCCGGCCATGTGGGCAACTTCAACGACCCGATGGTGGACTGCAAACAATGTAAAGCCCGCCACCGCGCCGACAAGATTATCGAGAACGCCCTGAACGACAAGGGCATTGAGATGGTTGTAGACGGCCTGTCCTTCGACCAAATGATGGATCTGATCCGTGAGCACAACATTGTGTGTCCGGATTGCGGCGCCTTCGACTACACGGACATCCGCCAGTTCAACCTGATGTTCAAAACCCATCAGGGTGTCACCGTTTCCAGCGCCAATGAAATTTATCTGCGTCCGGAAACTGCACAAGGCATCTTCGTGAACTTCAAGAATGTGCAGCGCACCATGCGCAAGAAACTGCCCTTCGGCATTGGCCAAATCGGCAAAAGCTTCCGGAACGAAATCACTCCGGGCAACTTCACTTTCCGGACCCGCGAGTTTGAACAAATGGAGCTTGAATTCTTCTGCAAACCCGGCGAGGATATGGAATGGTTCGGCTACTGGCGCAGCTTCTGCAAAAATTGGCTGCTGGCCCTGGGCATCAAGGAAGACAGCATCCGTCTGCGGGACCACTCCGACGACGAGCTTTCCCACTATTCCAACGCAACGACCGACATCGAATACCGCTTCCCCTTCGGCTGGGGCGAGCTGTGGGGCATTGCGGACCGCACCGACTATGACCTGAAGCAGCATATGGAGCATTCCGGCGAGGACTTCAACTATATCGACCAGGACAACAAGGAACGCTACATCCCTTACTGCATCGAGCCCTCCCTGGGCGCAGACCGGGTTACCCTGGCCTTCCTCATCGACAGCTTCGAGGAGCAGGCTCTGGAAGGTGAGGACAGCCGCACCGTGCTGCACCTGCACCCGGCATTGGCTCCTTACAAGGCTGCCATCTTCCCGTTGTCCAAAAAGCTGGCTGACAGCGCCCAAAAGGTGTTCGCGGATCTGGCCAAGGATTTCATGGTGGATTACGACGACTCCGGCTCCATCGGCAAACGTTACCGCCGCCACGATGAAATCGGCACGCCGTTCTGCATCACCTATGACTTCGAATCCGAAACCGACGGCCAAGTCACCGTCCGCGACCGGGATACCATGGAGCAAACCCGCATGCCCATCAGCGAGCTGAAGAGCTTCCTGGAGAGCAAGCTGGCCTGGTAGCAAAATACCCCCAGAAGTGACGCGATGCTCCGAAGCGAATTCCGGTTACTTTTGGGGGAGCCCATTATCGGTTACTCAATAACAAATCCCCATTTTGGCGGTTCCCTTTGACGGGAATCCCAGAATGGGGATTGTTTGTTTTAGCGGGGTGGAAGGCCGCAAATCATGGAAACCCAAGGACAAACCCAAGGACAAACCCAAGGACAAACCCAAGGACAAACCCAAGGACAAACCCAAGGACAAACCCAAGGACAAACCCAAGGAC
>JAEWIS010000053.1 GCA_023386955.1 Bacillota bacterium | reverse complement strand
TTAGTTGCCTATTCTCTTTTTTGATGAAGAGCAGAGAAGGACATGTAAATATTTTCAACAAAAGCATGTTTATCCCTATCTCTAGGCATCCACCTAGCCATGTTAAGTTTAGTGCATCGCCAGTGCGGTTGGAGCCACTTCAAATGCAAAAGTGCAGTTAAACCTACCAGAACACCCGATAGATAATGAAAATGCTAAATTTAACTGCACTTTTGCAGGATGACCCTGCCAATAATGACGTTTCTTCCAAAATAGCTGCACTTTTGCATTTGGAAGTCCCAGTACGTACGTGTTTTCGAACTCCGAGTTATTTCCGCCTTACCCCTTAGCCCGCAAAACCTCCGCCCGGTATTCCCCGGGGGTTTTGCCTGTTTCCATCTTGAAAGCCTTGGTAAAGGCCTGCACCGTCAAATACCCCACCTGCCCGGCGATCTCCTGGATCCGTAACCGCGGATTGCCCAGAAGCTCCTTGGCCGCATGAATCCGCAGCTCAGATACCATTTCCTTGATTGTGCTGCCGGTTTCATCCTTGTATATCTTCCGCAGATGGGAGGTGCTGATGGCGAACAGCTCACCCAGCCGCTCCACAGACAAGTCCTCCCCCAGATGCGCTTTGAGATAAGCAGTGATGCCGGAAGCAAGCTCCTTGTTCTTCTGGCAGCGCTTCTGCTCCAATTGGTCCAACACCAGATCGTACAGCTGCTGCATATAAGCCACCATACTCTGCATCGTTTCCATCTCCAGCAAATCCGTATGGCGCAGCGCGGCAATGGCCGGCTGGAAGCCCAGATTGGCGTCAATTTCATAGATACAGCGCAGGCTGGAGGAAAACAATTGCAGGAAATAATGGCGGACCACCTCAATCTGCCGGAAATGATGCTCCATTAAATGAGTTCCGAACTCCTGCAGGCTGGCGGTAATTCCCTCCCGGCTGCCTGTGCGGAAATGGGTCAGCAGCTTCTTCTCAATATGGAGCGGATACATGGAAAAACCTGTCTCCGGCCGTACCGCCTCATAACAAATCACCGTATTTCCTCCGTACATGAGCTTCTGCCGCAGGGCAGCCTCCGCCTCCAGATAACTGCCGCCGATGGCCTCCAAGCTGTTTTGGGTGCTGCTGATGCCTACTGTAAAAGTCATACGGAAGGTCTCCTGAAGCTGCTCCAAAAGCTGGCAGAGCCACAGACGGAGCTCATCCGTCTGCAAGCCCGCATCCGTCTCCTCGCCATGGAGCATCAGCACCAGCTCGTTGGCATCTGTCTCCACCATAAACCCCAAGTAGGGCTGCTTCACAAAAGCCTCCTCCTGCAGCATCTTGGATAACCGGAGCAGCAGAGCATTGCGCTCCGCCTCCCCGGTTTCCTGGGCAAACCGGGCATATTCATCCATGGCCAGCTTCACAACGGCATAGGCCCCGTCCTGCTTGAAGCACAGGCCGTAATAGGCCAGCCGCTCCAGCGTTTGCGGATTCACCGGTTCATCCCCGATAACCAGCCGGAGCAAAAATTTATGCCTGCTTTGAATTTCATAGTCCTTCAACAAAACGGTTAAATCCCGGTTCTGGTCGATGAGCCGGCTGACATTGCGCTCGAGCTGAACCGTTTCCTTGGCGTAATCAACCCCGCCGCCCTCCGTTTCATCCTCCGTCTTCCGCAATAAAGACAAGAGCCTGTTCACCGGGCTGTATACACGGCGGGACAGGAGAAAGGAGCCCAGCAGGCTTAAGACTAAAGCCAGCCCGCAGATAAAAAGCGCTCCTCTGCTCCACATATCCAGACTGCGGCTCAGCACCGGTTTGGGGATAGTGTAGATGTACAGCCAGCCGTTGGCGGAGGAGGAAACATAACAAACCAAGGTCTCTTCACCCCTGACCTTGGTGAACAGACTTCCCTCCGGTCCGCTGAGCCGGGTCATGTCCATAGCGTCAAATACACCTCCGGCGGCGGAGGCACCCTCTCCCCCGGCCTTCCGGGAGAGAATATGGCCCTCCCGGTCCGTCACCACCAGTTGGGCATCCGGATTGGTATTGAGGGATTGCAGGATTTGCGCCAAATAATCACCCTTGATGTTGATGACAACGTAGGCAGACGGAATGCCGGAATATACAATCGGCATGGTTTTTACAATGGAAATAACCGTTTCCTCAACGTCGGTGGAAATCCCCGGAAGCAGCCGGTTGCGGACCATGGACTTCTCCGCCGGCTCAGCATCCAGAGCACGGATAAAACCATTGTCCGGAAACCGCTCCAGAGGCACCGAACCCAGCAGGGAAGATAGAACCAGTCGGGGACCTGTATAATAAACGCTCACTGAATGGATATAATCGCTGGATAATGCCGCAGCCTCCAGTTTCTCCCTAAGCTGCAGCTGCATGTAGATATCCGATTGGGCGTAATAGTCCACGTAATGGAGAAAAGAGGAATCCAAAAAGATGGATTCCATGGCTTTGTCTACCTCGGCCAAAACAATTTCCTGGCCCTTCTTAAGCAGTTGCAGGGTGTTGCTGCTGTTGGAGACCGCGTCCTTCCACAGGATTGACCAGGAGGTGTAATACAGCGCCCCACCGGTAATGGCCGTCACCAGCAAGGACAGGGCCAGAAAGTAGTTGAAGTATTCAAAAAGACTGCTCCGCATCAAACGCCTGGCTTTCTTTTGATAAACCGCCACTTTGCCGGCCCCCCTTCATCTGTGTAAACCGGAATTGCTCCTGAAGCTTACAGCGCCAGACCCACGTTGGCCGCCTTCAGCTCATTGTATTTTTTCACCTTGGATTCCATCAGGGTTTTGCCGCCCTTCTTCTTCCAGGTATCCACATATTCGTCCCACTTGGAGAGGGGCTCCTTGCCGGTGATGAACTTGATCAGCATTTCCTCTTCGTATTTGGCTACGTCGGGCCCAAAGGACTTTTGTTCTTCCGTTAAGGGAATGCCGTAGAACACATCCTGGTATAGCGTATATTTGGCGGCAGCCTGGATGAAGCGGTTGTTCTCCACTTGAATCGGGTCCTTGGAAGCGGCGCTTACCTTATCCGACAAATCCTGTCTGGACACAATTTGGCTCAGCGGATCCAGCCACTTTTCGTCATACGCCTTTTGCCCCTCCGGGGTTCGCGGCTCCTCAATGGTGGTATAGTGAACACTCTTCAAGCCATAGTGATTTAGCTCCCAGCCCTCGTCCGTGGACATATAATCGAGGAATTTCAGGATGGCCTCCGGATTTTTGGCCTTGGCGGAGATGGCCAGCGTAGCCGCTACATTACCGTACGAGAGCATGCCGCTTTTGCCGTCGGGTCCGGTAATTGCCGGGAATATGGGATCCCATTGGGCGCCGGGTACGATTTCCTTCATCTTCAGCTGCTGCACCAGCTGCTGGGGCGCAATGGACCACCAGGCGGTGAAATAGCCGATTTTTCCCTGGGCCGCTTTTTGCAGCGCCTGATCCGCTTTGATGGTGAACAGCTCTGGGTCCATCACCTTGGCATCCCACAGCTTCTTCAGATATTCGATGGCTGCTTTGTATTCGGCCGATACGGCGATAGGATATATTTTGTTATCCTTCAAATAACTGTTAACCGGTGTACTGCCGCCCACAGTGCCCGGAGCTATCCCGAAAGCACCGAATATGGGCATGAAGGTTTCGGAATACGAATTGGTAACACCCAGGCCGTAGGTATCCGCTTTGCCGTTTTTATCCGGATCATTGAAGGTAAACGCTTTCAGAACACTCTCAAACTCATCCAGGTTTGTGGGCATCTTCAGGTTCAGGGCGGTGAGCCAATCCTTGCGGATCACCGGCACCTCCTTGCCTGCAGCATTTTCATAAGGAATCACGAATTGTTTACCCTTGTATTTGGTCAGCTCCCACAGCTCTGGCTTGAGGTTTTTCTTCAGATTGGGTGCATATTGGTCCAGATACTTGCTGATATCCATATAAAGACCTTGGTCCACATATTTCTGGTAATCGAAGGAGCCCAGGCGGCTGATATCCGGAATATCCCCGGAGGCGGCCAGCACATTGTACTTGCTGTTGAAGTCATTGTTGGGAAACATGGTGACGTTCAGCTTGACGTTGGCCTTTTTCTCAATTTCCTTGGTGACGGCGTTGTCATCCCGCCAGACCCGGCCCAGGTCGGGCTGGATCAGCGATATTGCCACCGGAGCCGTTGAGGTGGGCGCAGCCGGAGCACTTGCTCCGCTGGAGGTATGCGGATTGGCGCTGCCCGCCGCAGGCGTTTCCGCCTTGTCGCTGGCGCAGGCCGCCAAGGCGGCAGTCATGGAGACAGTGCATATGGACGCGATAATGAGCTTCTGGTGTTTCATGTTCGTGATCTCCCCTTTTCATGTCGTTATATTATAAGCCTGACCGGCCTACAATCACTGGAGGTCTATCATCCCTTCACCGAACCTACCATTACACCCTGGACAAAATATTTCTGGAGGAAGGGATACACAATGATAATGGGCAATGCGGACATCATCACCGTTGCGGCCCGGATGGTTTCCACCGGAGGCGGCAGACTGTCTCCGTCCAGCTGCTCCAGGGAGAAGGTGTACATCTTCCGGAGAATCAGCTGCAGCGTGGACAGCTTGGGGTCATTGATGTAAATGATCACATTGATATATTCATTCCAGTGGGCCACTCCATAAAACAAAGCCAGTGTAGCCACAATCGGCATAGACAAGGGCAGCATGATCCGCACCAGAATCCCCAGCTCGGAGCAGCCGTCCAGCCGGGCGGATTCCCGCAGGCTTGCCGGAATCCCCTGGAAGAAGTTCCGCATGAGAATCAGGAGCCAGGTATTAATGGCGAAGGGCACCATCAAGGCCCATACCGTATCCACCAGATGCAGGGAACGGACCACCAGATAGGTGGGAATCAATCCCCCGTTGAACAGCATAGCAATCAGCACGATGGACATCAGGAAATTCCTGCCAGGCAGCTCTCTGTTGGACAGCACGTAAGCACCTAGAGAGGTCATCACCAGATTAATCGTGGTGCCCACCACCGTTATGAAGATGGTGATTCCGTACGCATCCATCAGCCCGGAGAAGCGGATCACATACCGGTAGCTGTCGAAGTGGAAGGAACGCGGGTAAATCAGCATCCCACCCTGCTTGACGATATCCTTCATATTGGCCAGGGAGACGAACAGCACATTCAGAAAGGGATACAGCGTAGATAAACACAGGAAGATCAGAAAAAACCAGATGACATAGTCGGCAATTCCCGGTTTGGTCAAATGTTTGGAGGGGCCGGTCACCATATTGCTCCCTCCTCGTCAATTTTTTTGGATACGAAGTTTGCGATGAGAACCAAAGACAAGGCAATTACCGAACGGAACAATCCCACTGCAGTAGCATAGCTGTAATTATTGGTGTTCAACAGCCCCACCCGGTAAATGTAATAATCGATAACCTCCGCCACCGGAGCCACCTGGGGATTAATCATTACCAGGGTCTGCTCGAAGCTTACACTCAGAATTCCTCCCAGGCTCAACACGAACATAATGCTGATAACGCTGCGGATTCCCGGCAGAGTCACATGCCACAGGCGCTGCCAACGGCTGGCGCCGTCAATGGCACTGGCTTCGTTCAGATCCGGGTCCACCCGGGTCAGGGCCGCCAGGAAGATGATGGCGTTCCAGCCAATCTCCTTCCACACAGCGCTGCCCACAAACATGGTCCGGTAATAATCCGCCGAGGACAGGAACTCCACGGAGTGGCCGACGGTAGACTTCAGCAGGGTATTCACCAGACCGCTTTCGGAGAAGAAATTATAAAGCAGGGCGTATACCACTACCCACGAAACAAAGTGAGGCAGATAGGATACCGTTTGGAAAAAGCGCTTCCATTTCGGAAAACGCATTTCATTCAGCAGGACTGCAAACAAAATGGGTGCCGGAAAGGCGATGAGAATCCGGTAAAAGGCCAACAGCAGGGTATTGCGGAAGATGATCCAGAAATCCCCGTTTTCCACAAACCTCCTGAAATGATCCAACCCCGCCCACGGGCTCCCAAAAATCCCATCCATAAAATTGTATTGCTTAAAAGCGATGACCACACCGGTCATAGGCGCATAATGGAATATGCCGTAATACGCCAATACGGGAAGAAACAATAGATACAGCGGACCGAACCGCTTCATTTTCCCCCAAACCCGCTTCCGCTTCCACACAGCGGCCGGCTCCCGGATAAGGGAAGGGGATACGTTTTGCCCCGTCATCTGTTTCAATTCATATGCACACCTCTCTGTCGGTTGTTTGGCTTAGCCGTATCCCCATCCTTACACGAAAGCGATTACATGAAAAGCAATGAATCTGCTTTTTTGTGCTTGGAATGCCGTTTCAGCAGATCGGATAAAAATAAGCGGTTACGCTTTTTTAATGGCCGGATGCTCCGGCGGCTGCCATTACCGCGGATTTGGCGGAAATCAGCCTGCCGTTCACGTCGAAGGCCTTGACTGTAATGGTATGTGCACCGGGCTCCAGCACCGCCGTTGCCGTAATCACTCCTCCATTCAGCTGATGCGAAACACCTGCACCATCCACCACCACTTGGATCGTGTCTGCCAGAACCTGAATGTCCCCTTGCACCAGATTGGCACTGATGTTCACTTGACCCGCTGGCACCACCTGTCCGTGGGACGGCACCAGCCCGGTAATCTTGCTGTATAAACCGGTATCCGGCTGGGTGTACACCCCGATATTCCGCACCTTGAAGCTTACCTGTGTTGCCGTTCTGGAATTGATGCCGAGGCTGAATTCCTTAATCTGTTCCGGATCCAGATGGAAATTGTCATCCGGTGTTCCGAAGGCGGCAAAATCCGCCCAGGGCATCTTGATCTGCTGCCAGCCACCAACAGGAGCTATACCTCCGGCTGTGAAATAACCCGATCCGTTCTGTTCATACATGAAGGTGCGAACCACAACCCCATCGGCTGGAGCCGGGAAGTACACGTCGAAGACCACTCCCTCCGTATCCGCAAAGCTCACTCCACCAGGCAGCGTGAAATACGGATAGCTCCACTTGTCACCGGGGCCAAAGCTATAATCGAATTGAATTTCCCCTGGTGCAGGCGAGGTAATGGTACTGGTGGCGCCGTCCGAAATATTGGTTTCCCACAGAGAAGGGTTGTCAACATCCGGTACGGTTACGCTGGGTGTTACCGGGGGATTCTCTGTGGAGGCAATGAGTGTCACCGACTTGGAGGTAAGCTCCCCGCCGAAGCTGCCCTGGAAGATGACCGGGGCTTTTACATCTGCCGCCACCTGTGCACTGCCTGTTACTACAAAGGACAGCACCGATTTCGAATAAGGCGCTACCGTCACCTGCTGCGTTGGCACCGCAAGGCTCCATCCGCCGTAGACCGTTCCGGTCACCGTCCCGCTCAGGGGTGTGCCGTTGAAATTATGCACCTCCACTTGAATCTCAGTCTGCTGCGCAGTGTCCAGCTGATAACCCTTGGCCTTGGCTTTGGTGGCAGTGGCTTCAGGGTATTTCTGCGTCAGCACCACCCGCTCCGCCGGTGTCAGCTCCGGTGCATGGGGGATAGGGGTTCCGTAAACGGGTGCAGTCAACCCCGGGAAATCTCCTGCAATCCGCAGATAATGCACATCCGGTCCCGAGGATAAAGCATAGCTGCCTCCGGATGGGGACAATTCCTGCTCCACACCCATAATGTCAGTCAAAAGTGCTTGAGTGCCCCCTGCAGTCAAAGTAAACGGCGTCTCCGCTTCACTCCAATAAGCGGCCACACTGTCCGTTCCGTCCCGGAATACATAGCTTTTTATTCCCTGCGGCAAGCCGGACAGCGGTCCCATATACTTCGCTTCTCCCAATGCATGGGTCATGGCCGCTTGGGCATTAATGGCCGGGTAAGGGGTTCCTCGTGCAGAGAAGCTTCCCCAGGACATACCGTTCTCCAGATAATAGGGGAATACAAACCAGAAATGCTTATCCACGCCGGAGGCAACGGACTGGATGGTAGAGGCAGCCAGGTAACGGGCCTGCATCCGCAGCTGGTTTGCTGCCAAGGTTTGGGTGGCGTCGGCAAATTTCAGGGACATTCCCGCTTCCGTCACATACGCAGGCTTCTCCCCCAGATTATAACCCTGAATAAGCTCGGTATGGGCCGCGAAGGACGGGGGCACCTCGGGCACCAGGATGCTGTCATTGTCATTACGGTGGGCGTGGTAGTTGTAGGCATCCATATACGCCGCCACATCATTCTGCATCAGGAGCTCCACATAACCGCCAGGCGGATAAGCGATCCCGCCCAACGCCACGGAGGTCGGTACTCCCGAATCCCTGGCTGCTATCGTCGTTGCTTTCAAGAAGGCGGCATACTGGTCTGCGGTTTCGCTTTCCGCCGTATACTGGATATCCGGCTCATTCCAGAACTCCCAATCCGATTGAGTGCCGAAATGCTGAACAGAGGCCTTCGCCAGATGATAAGCGTCGAACAGATTGCGGGGCAGATTCTTGCCCGCATCCTTGGACCATCCTGGAGCAATATGGTTCAGCTCCAGTACCCTGATGCCATTGTTCGCATAGGCCTGGTTGTACGGGTCATACTTGCTGAAATCATACACACCGCTCCCGGTGCTCACCGAGTTCCAATGCATCCGCTCCCGGACGTAATCCACGCCTGTAAGCCGTACGGCCCGGGCATACTGCCCCGCTTCCCCTGCGGGAATCAGCGAACCTCCGGCCACATCCATGGCAAAGGGGGAATCGGCAATGCTCCGGCGCTCCGAGGTGTTCATCACCACGGACAGGTATTCCTTCACCGGAACCCCGCTTTGGTCGGCTTCAACCGTGATTGTGTAATGTCCCCGCTCCAACCCTGTTACGGGGAAGGTATAGGACGGCACATTGGCGCTTAACGTGAGGCTGTTTTCCATGGCAACATTCCCGTTGTAATCCTCCACCCGGTAACTCAGACTATGACCCAAGCTGGCAGTGTCGGTGAAGTGGACGGTGACCTTCTTATCGTCCCCTTCCTCAAACAGATTGTTGGAGCCGTTGGTGCTGATTTTGTTGATTCCCCAGGGAAGTTTGGACAGCTCCAGGTAATCCAGGAAAAAATATACCCGGCCGTCGCTTTGCCTTCCGTTCAATACCCGGAAGGAAACGGTATTGAGCCCTTCCTGCAGCGTTACCGGATTCAGTTTATACTTGTAGAACAGGTTCACAGGTGTTTGAATTTGCCCAATCTTGGTGGCAATGGACGAATTCACATCCATATAACCGCCGTCATTGATCTGGATCTGGTAGGGCGAAACATGGTTCATGGCTAACGGAGAAGCCATAATCTCAAGGCTGTAGGTGCCCGGCACGGCAACAGTAACCTGGTATTCGGCGATATATCCGCCGGACGGCAGCGGGGCTCCTGCTGCGCTTTTGAAGAACAGAAAATCATTGCCAGATAATTCCGTGCTGGTCCCCCGCAGACTGTCCCGTTCGGCTTTGGCCACGGGTGTCTGGTTCACAGAGCTATACTGCTCCCCCTCCACCCGAATCACAGGTGCGCTCTGACCTGATTCCGCTGAAGAAGCGGAGGCGGTCCCGAATGGAACCGCTTGCAAAAACAGTAAAACCATCATCACCCATGCCAGCATCCGCGAAACACTTTTTTTCAACACGCAATCCCTCCTAAATTTGGGTGCGGGAACAACCCCTTACCTACCGGGGCCATTCCCAATGAAGCAGGTCCTTGCTCCAGGCAATGCCGATGGAGGCATATGTATCGAACAGAATACGCTCATCCTCCGGCCCGCTGCCATGGAAAAACATCACATACGCCTCCACTCCCGCTACATGACGCAGGTCCAACACAAAAGCGGCAGTCAATCTGCCTTTTGCCCACCCCCAATCCTCCTGGCCCAAAGTGATCAATCCGGCGTCATCCTGCCAATGCAGCAAATCCCGGGAACGTTTGACGCCAATGCCGTTCTCCGGGGAGTGGAACATCACATATTCCCCTTCATGCCGGATAATGCACACATTCTCTCCGGCATCCTCACGGCCGCAATACGTCCATTGACGGAAGTCCTCCGTTTTGGACATACTGACGCCGTTCTGCTTATAGAAGCAGTACCACTCCCCCGGTTTGGCCGCATTCTCCACCAGATAAGGGTCGATCATCCGGCCCATATCCTGCTCCGCGACTCCATCGCCTTTAACCCGGAGCAGCTGCGGCTCCCCCCAAACAGATAAATCCCGGCTTTCCATCATCCAAATCCGGCTGTTGCCATTGCCGTATTTTTCCCCGTTGGGGCGGGGATAGGTTTGAAGGCACATAAGCCATCTGCCGTCTGACCGGATGATGTTGCCGGGACTGGAATAATTGAAGCTGCGGTCCTTTGGAGTCAAAATCCGGGGCTCGCTCCAGGCGCAAAGATCAGCGCTTTCACTCACCGCTGTGTACAAATAAACAGATCCATCCGCTTCCGTTTCCACCAAAGTATAGAAAAGGCGGATGATGCCGTCGTGATAGACCGCGCAAGGGTCACGGTAAGCCCGACAGTGATCCCCGCGCAGCAAAACCGGGGACGGCAATTGGGTCAGATTCATCATTTCCTCCACTCCTTCACGCTCCTTTCGGAGAAGCAGACTGCCATAGGCAGACTGCTTCCCGTTGAAGCGGAGCATCCGTTATTTTAACTGGTCCTTATTTTTTTGATACCATTCGTTGACCATCTTCTCCACATTTTCGCCGCCCAGACGTTTCCATTCCTTGCGCAGCTCCTCCAGGCCTGTTTTGGCGCTCATGGCAGAGCCTCCGGTGACGACCTTGGACTCGATTTGCTCGGCGATGGGATTGAAGGTGGCGATAAGCTGGCTCAGCTCCGGCATGCTGGGGCTGTACGGAATATCCTTGCGGTATTTATTTTTCATGGCCAGTGTCAGGGCATTGGCTTTTTCCTTGGCATATTCCTGGGAGATGGCATCGGAAGCAGCCATAACCGGGAACCAGTCCGGTTTCGGGGAATATTGGCTCAGAATGGGATATTCGTTGGCATAATCCACTTCCTTGCGGAATTTGGCCGCATCAATGGTTTGCGGAACACCGTTGACGTCCTTATAATGAACGTTTTCTTCCCCTTGTCTCAAGGGCTTCCAGCCTGTTTCCAGCATCCAATCCAGGAATTTCACAGCAGCTTCAACCTTATCCTCCTTCATCTTGCTGTTGAAGGCTACGAGAATGGACGGAGGCGCTTCCTGGAACAGACCGGATTTGCCGAAGGGGCTCGCTACCGGCTCCAAGGCTGTCATTTTGGCTTCCGGCACATTCTTCTTCAGATCCACAAACTGCTGCTCCATATTCCAGCTGCCCAGCAAAATGCCTGCTTTGCCGGTGCTCCAGAATTGAAGGGCACGCTGGAAGCTTTTGTCGGTAATAAATTCCTGATCGATGAGGCCTTCGTCATACATCTTCTTCTGGTAATCCAGGCTGTCGCCGTAACGGTCCAGGGTTCTCCCGAAGGCCAGCTTATCCCCCTCCAGATACCATTGAACGGGATGGGTCAGGAACAGGTTGCGCAGAATAATATTGCCGGTGTTGGTGAACACAATCGGTACGGTGTCGGCTTTGCCGTTGCCGTCGGGGTCGCCGGTTTTGAACTTCCGCGCTACCTCCAGCAGCTCTTCCGTGGTGGTGGGGGCTTTCAGACCCAGCTTATCCAGCCAGTCCTGACGGATCCAAATGCCCATGTTGGCAATGGAATCGGCGCCCCGGACACTGGCCATCATATAGGTTTTGCCTTCCACCGTCAGGTAGGATTTCAGCTCGGGATGCTCTGCGAGATATTTCTTGTAGGTAGTGCTGTACTTCTCAATATACTGGTCGATGGGCTGAATGGCACCTTGATTGGCCAGTTGGGCGATATAGTTGCGGTCGTACTCCCAGATCAGATCCGGAGCGCTCCCCGAGGCGATCAGCGTGTTCAGCTTGGTTTGGGCTTCATTCCGGGGAACAGGCACCCACTTGACGGTAGCCGGAGCGTTTTCGTTGATCCACTTGGTCCACCGGTTGTTCTCATAGTTGCCTTCCTCGGCGGGAACCTTCCCCCGGTCAAACATGGAAATGCTGATTTCTTTTTTGGGCCCTGTGGAGGCTGTACCCGCCCCGGCGGAGGCAGCGGGAGAAGCGGCGGAATCCTTGCCCTTGTCATCTCCGCAAGCGGCCAGCAGGGTTGCCGACAAGCTTGCCACGACAACGGAAGCGATTACTTTTGATGCTGTTTTCATTGTCTCATCCCCTTAGTTAGATTCTCTTAGCTGATCTATATCGAAGGCAGGAAGTCCGAAGCTCCCTCCTATGATATCAACCTTTCACAGAACCGATCAATACGCCCTTGACAAAGTGCTTCTGCAAAAACGGATATACGCATAATACCGGGGTAATGGCGATGACCACTGATGCCGCTTTGATGCCCTCCGGCGTCAGCATAACCGAGGAGGCACCTTCGCTGCCGCCGCCGCTGTTCAAGAGGCTTTGGTCCACCTGCTTGATCATCTGGTACAGCTTCAGCATCAAGGTTTGCAGATCGGCGCTGGTAATGTACAGCATGACGTTGAAGTATGAATTCCACCAGCTTACGGCATAGAACAGGGATAGCGCCGCCAGAATCGGCTTGCACAGCGGAAGCATAATCCGCACCAGAATCAGCCAGTTTCCTGCACCGTCAATGGATGCGGACTCCTCGATCTCGTCGGGCAGGCCCTCCATGAAGCTTTTCATGACGAACATGTTATAGGTACTGATCAGTGCAGGCATCCAAAGCGCAAAATAGGAATCCATCAGCCCCAGAGATTTAATCAGGATGAAGTTGGGGATAATGCCGGATATATAAATCATGGTGAAGGTAATGAACATCAATAACGGGCCCCGGCCCACCAGCCGCTTGCGGGATAAGGGATATGCCGCCAGCACGGTCATGACCATATTCAATAGTGTGCCCACTGCGGTCACAATTACGGTATTTCCCATAGCATGAAGCAATTGCCCGTCCTCAAACAGCCGTTTGTACGCCTCCGTATTGAACTCCACCGGCCAGAAGAACACCTCACCGGCTGTTATAGCCCGGCTGCTGCTGAAGGAAGCGGCTATTTCGTACAGGAATGGATACAAGGTGAACAAGGACATGATGCCAAGGAAAATATAATTGAGCGTATGCCCCGCCAACGACCACGGGGAAAGCCTTGCGATAGCTCGCTTCATGCCTACCAAAGCCCCCTTTCACCGAATAGCCGGATAATCCGGTTCACGCTGACTACCAGAACCAGACTGATCAGGGACTGGAACAGCCCCAAGGCCGTAGTGTAGCTGTAATTCATATTCTGCAGGCCCACCCGGTACACGTAGGTGCTGATTACATCGGCCACATCCAGCACGGAATCATTCTGCAGCGCCAGAGTTTGCTCCAGCCCTACATCCATCATGCTGCCCATCCGCAGAATCAGCAGAATGGCAATGGTGCTCCGGATACCCGGCAGTGTAATATGCCATACCTGGCGCAGCTTGTTGGCTCCGTCGATTTTGGCGGCTTCGTACAGCTGCGGATCAATGGAAGCCATCGCCGCCAAGTAGAGGATGGTGCCCCAGCCGGCTTCCCGCCAGATGGAGGAAGCGGTGTATGCCACCGGCCACCAGGAGGACTTGGCCATAAAATAGATGGGCTCTATGCCGAACACATTGGTCAAGAGCAGATTCACCACACCGGTGCTTGGCGATAACAGGGCAATCAGAATGCCGCCCAGCACCACCCATGAGATAAAGTGGGGAATGTACAGCAGGTTTTGCACCAGCCGCTTGTACCCTTCCACCCGGACCTCATTTAAGAGCAGCGCCAATAGAATGGGCACCGGAAAACCGAACACCAGACTGTACACATTCAAGAGCAGGGTATTGCGCAGCACCCGCCAGAAGTCCGTGCTTTCGAACAGCAGCCGGAAATTCTTCAGTCCTACCCAATCGCTGCCGAGAATGCCGTCCGCAAAGCGGTAATTCTTAAAAGCAATGATTTCCCCGAACATGGGGGAATACTTGAACAGTAGATAAAACAGCAGCACCGGGACCAGCATCATATATAAGGATTTATCCCGCTTGAGTCCCTTCCACAGTCTCCCTTGCCGCGGTGCGGCCAAAGCCGGGCTGCCCTGCAAGCCCTCTCCGGCGGCTGCAGCCATTTTCTCTTTCATCTCTCTCACCATCTCCTGACATCCTATTCTCCCGCTGACAGGATCATCGTACCGGATCCCCTGTCCTGTTGGATACAGACCGCTTCCCAAATCGGGCACATTTCTTGGTTTTTGGGTGCTCACCATTCTTGCAGTAGGGGAATTTTCTTGGTTTCCGCATAAAAAAAAGCCCGTCCCATGGCTCTTTGTTGGAGTCACAGGCGGGCGGTCAGTAATATACGGAGTCTTATTGACCGGAGCTGCCGATAGCCTGCTCACGGTATTCCGTGGGCGTCAGTCCGGTATATTTTTTGAAGGTGCGGGTGAAGCTGCGGGAATGCATGTACCCCACGGCATCCGAAACGTCGTTGATCTTGATGTTTTTGTCCAGGAGCAGCTCCTTGGCAGCCTCGATGCGGATTTTGATCAGGTAGTCGATGAAATTATCCTCCATCTGCTCCTTGAACAGCTTGGAGATATAGGTGGGGTGAAGATCAAATTCCTCGGCCAGCCGGTCCAAGGACAAGCCGCTGTCCCGGTAATGCTCCTGGATAAATTGGAGGATACGCCCGATATGCTCGTTTTTCCCTCTTTGGCTGCGCCGCTTATCGATTTTGTCGGCAAACCCCACCAGCACGGCCTCCACCACTTGCTCGGTCTCCCGCACATTCTCACAGCGGTTGATCCGTTCATACAGGTTGCCGATTTCGTTCAGGGTTTCCTCCGTATCCATGCCGATGGACTCCATGGTTTGGGTGGCCCGCATGACCAATTCGAAGGAAAATTGGCGGATTAAATCCGGCGGCAGGTTATGGTTGACCGCTTCCTGGAAGATCCCCTTCAGATAGAGCAGCCCCTTATCCATTTCACTCTGCTTCAAGGCATCCACAATCCGGTCGATCATCCGCACAATATGGTAATAATCCTGATTATCCGGTGTCTGTACGTCCAGAATAGAGATGACGCCGTGATTGCCGGCCACCATCTTGTAGTGGAGAGCCTGCTGCGACTCGGCGTAAGACAGCGGAACATCCTTCAGCTCACGGTATCCCCGGCCCAAGCCTGCAATGACGGTCAGTCCGATCTGCCTGTTCATCACATTCAGAATTTGCTCCAGAAGGGCCATGGCCCGCAGATGATTCTGCTCCTCATCCCCCTCCGCGAAGCTGAACACAATCACAGCCCGGCCGCCGCCCAGGTCAATAGCCGATCCGGCATTCTCCGAATTGATGATTTCCTCGGCCACATTGCACAGGGCATAGGTGTAGAGTGTCTGATCCCGGGGCTCTATGCCCCCTTCCTTGCCAATCTCCGCCGTACACACCACATACCATTCCGGAAAAAGGCGGATTCCCGTAAATTCCAGATGCGGGGCAATAACCGCATAGTCTGTCCGGTAACCCACCAGAACATCCATGATCGTACGCCACTTCAGCATGGGCTTGGAATCCCGTAGCTGCTGCTCCAGCTTCTCCCGATCCACAAACATCTGATCAAAGAAGCTCTCCAGATAAGAAACACCCCGAGGAGCGGAGGCGGCAGCACCGCCCCATGCCGGTCTGCCGTTCCGGGACAGCTTGCCCAGCATCCGGTCAATCGGGCTAAATGTGCGCCGGTTCACTACGAAGAGAATCACGAATGCTACCAGAAAGAGCACCACAGCCAGCAGAATCAGCAGGTTCCGCGTCACCGTCAGGGGCTTGTACATTTGGCTCTCGGGGATAATATTCACGATCTTCCAGCCGGTATACGCGGAGGTTTTGAAGGAAACGGTTTGCTTCACGTTATCCACCATTGCGCTGTACGAGCCGCTTTCTTGACCGCCCAGCACCTGCCGGATATAAGGCAGATCCCCCATCTTGCTGTAGAGCATGGAGGCATCATCGTGTGCGACAACCTGGCCTGTTTTATCCAAAATAAAAGTATGTCCGGGAGATTCCTTCTCGTAAATATCATGAATCATCCGGTACAGCACATCCACGTCAATGTTGGCGGCCACCACTCCCTTCCGGTAGCCCGGTGCGCTGAGCGGCGGATAGGACCGGATTAAGGTCACCACATCCCGGTTCACATTACCGTCCCAAATTTTATGGGTGGTAAGCCACTGAAAATAGTCGGGAATCTCCAGATATTCCGCAATCCAGCTGTTCTCCGACTGGTCCTTGGTGGTATAAAATCTGTCCGACAGGATGTTGCCGCTTACATCCGAATACGCAAAGATGGAGGAGAATTGAAGATTGTTGTTCAGGAATTTGCCCAGCTTGGAGTTCAGGACGAAGAAATTATCATTCTTCTGGGCATTGTCCTTGTAGCTGTCATTCATAAAATATACAAACTCTAACTCATTTGTAAGTTGAAGTAAATTGGCTTCCGTTTGCTGGAACGACAGCTCAATTTTTTGGTCAATCTGCTTCAACAGAGCCATGTTCGTTTCCTTCAGCTGCTGCTCCAAACCCCGGACCGTGCTTTGGTACGAAAAGAAAAAAGCCAGGGATATGACAGCCAACAGCAGGCTGCCGTATATCAGCATGATCCTCCCTGTAACGCCGATTTTCATCTTCCTTTTTCCTCCCGGTATGCTGCATAAAAGCAGCACAGACAGCCCTTACAGGCCGTCTGTGCGGATCTTTATAGAAGAAATTCCGGTTATCTGCGGTCTTGCGGTCCGCCTACGGAAACCGTCGTATCGGTATCCAACCCGTAAGCCGTATGCAAGGTTTGGATAACCTCGTTCAGACGACTGTTGGGGATGACACAGCTTACCTTGATCTCGGAGGTGCTGACCATGTTGATGCTGATGCCCAGCTCCGAAATGGCCTCGAACATCTTGGCGGCTACGCCCGGATTGCTGACCATACCCGCGCCAACGATGGAAACCTTGACTAGCCCGGTTTCGGAGGTGGTTTCACGGTAACCCACGGTTTCCTTGATGGATGCGATGATGGTCATAGCCTTATCCAGATCGCCGCTGCCTACGGTGAAGGAGAAATCCGCCGCGTCCTGGACACCGCTTTGGACAATAATGTCCACGTCAACTTGCTGATTGGCCAGCGCGGTAAACACCTTGGCCAGCTGACCCGGACGTTCGGGCACTCCCAGGATGCTGATGCGCGCCACATTCTTGTCATATGCAATACCGCTGACTACGATTCCCTGCTCCATTGCGGCTTCCTCCTTCACAAGCGTACCTTCATTATGGTTAAAGCTGGAACGCACCACCAGGCGCACCTGGTTCAGCTTGGCGCACTCTACCGCACGGGGATGAAGCACCGCCGCACCAAGGTTGGCCAGCTCTAGCATTTCGTCGTACGAAATCTCATTGAGCTTGCGTGCGCATTTCACAATGCGGGGATCGGTGGAGTAGACACCTTCCACATCGGTGTAAATTTCGCACAGGTCGGCTTTAATGGCCGCGGCAACGGCAACAGCTGTGGTATCCGAGCCGCCTCTGCCCAAGGTGGTGATTTCCCCTTCCTCGGTCATTCCCTGGAAGCCTGCAACAATGACAATGCAGTCCTTCTCAAGCGCATCCTGCACCCGTTTGGGCTCGATATGGCTGATGCGGGCTTTGCCGTGGACAGCCTCCGTATAAATCCCGGTTTGCCAGCCGGTATAAGACCGTGCCTCTTCACCGAGGCTCTGGATGGCCATGGCCAAAAGCGCCACCGATACCTGCTCGCCGGTGGTCAGGAGCATATCCATCTCTCTAGCCGGCGGGGCGCCGTCGCAAATCTGCTTGGAGAGGTCAATCAGTTCATCTGTTGTATCGCCCATAGCGGAAACCACAACCAGACAACGGTTCCCCTCCCGCTTCCTGTCCACGATCCGCTGGGCTACACGCCGCATGCGCTCGGGGGTACCGACGGAGCTGCCGCCGAACTTCATCACAATTACCGACAACTTCAACACTCCTTACCGTAGCTAATCCTGCAAAAGGTTTTTCCTATTATATCACCAAAACCATCCAAAAAAAATCCCCGTACAAAAAATCCCCCAAGGCACATGGTCCTTAGGGGCTGTCTTCAAACTCCGAGGGGAGCAGATTTGGGCGAATTTTCGTTCCAGGCAAGGCACTTTTGTGAAGGCGTACCGGGGGTACGTCAAGCGAAAGTAACGCAGCTTGGGACGAAAAGGCGGTAAAAGATGCCCTCAAGCGAGTTGGAAGACAACCCTAGGGGGATTTGTTCGCTGTTGCTTCACATTGCCGCCATAGACGCCAAACAGACCGGCTGTTATGCCCGGGAAATGTACTTGCCTTCACGGGTATCGATAAGCAGGCGGTCTCCCTGGTTAATGAACAGAGGAACCTGTACGGTATGGCCGGTTTCCATGGTTGCGTTCTTGGTAGCGCCGGTTGCGGTGTTGCCCTTGATGCCCGGTTCGGTTTCGGTTACTTCCAGCTCAACGCTGTTGGGCAGGTTGATGCCCAGGATGGAGCCTTGGTAGCTGACGATGTTCACCAGCATGTTTTCCTTCAGGAAGTTGCGCTCCCACTCCAATTGTTTGGCGGACAGCTCGAATTGGTCGTAGGTTTCATTGTCCATGAAGGTATATTCGGTACCGCTGTTGTACAAATATTGAGTTTCGCGGTTTTCGACGATGGCACGGCTCACCGTTTCACCTGCGCGGAAGGTCTTTTCCACCACATTGCCATTCTTCAGGTTCTTCAGCTTTGTGCGGACGAAGGCGGCGCCTTTGCCCGGTTTCACGTGCTGAAATTCAATGACGGTAAACGGGTCGCCGTCGGTTTCAATAGTAAGGCCTGTCCGGAAATCATTAACGGAAATCATGCAATACTTCCTCCCAGTGGAAAAGTCATCTCTTTATTATAGTCTAAATTTAAGCGGCTCACAATATCAAAAGTTCTTTGGTGGAATGGGTCAGGACTTTAACCCCTGTTTCGGTAAAGACCAGGTCATCTTCGATCCGTACGCCGCCGATACCAGGCAGGTAAATACCCGGCTCCACGGTTACCGTCATGCCCGGCTCGAAGACTACGTCGCAGCTGGGGGACAGCCGCGGGTTCTCGTGGATTTCCAGACCCAGGCTGTGGCCTGTGCCATGCCCGAAGTTCCCGCCGTAGCCGGCCTTGGCGATAATGTCCCGGGCGATCGCGTCGCCTTCCCGGCCCGTCATACCTGGCTTCAAGCCGGCGATGCAGGCCAGCTGAGCCTCCAGCACAATCCCGTAAATCTCCTTCAGCTTGTCACTGGGAGTTCCCAGGGATACGGTCCGGGTAATATCGGAGCAATAGCCGTTGAGCAGTGCGCCGTAATCCATCTTCACGAATTCATTCATCCCCAGGATCCGGTCGCTGGCCACCCCATGGGGAAGCGCGGAGCGTTCGCCGGAGGCGACTATGGTATCGAAGGAGGAGGAGGTTGCGCCGTTCTTGCGCATGAAGAATTCCATCTCCAGGGCGATATCCCGTTCGGACACGCCGGGCTTCAGGTAGCTCAGGATATGGGTGAAGGTTTTGTCCGCCAGATCGGCAGCATCCTGCATCACTGCAATTTCCTCTTCATCCTTGTACATCCGCAGCTTCTCCACCACCAGGGAGGTAAGTACCGCTTCAATGCCGGCCAGATCGGCCTCGTAGCTTTTGTACAAGCTGTAGCTCAGATGGTTCTGCTCCAAACCGAGCTTCTTAATGCCGAGACCGTCCAACAGCTCCTTGACCGTCTGCATGGGTCTCACCGCATGTTCCACAATCTCATACGCGGGAGCTTGCTCCCTCGCTTGTACCATATAGCGGAAATCCGTCAGGAAGAAGGCTTTGCCCGCGGTCACCAGTACATAACCGGCTGTGCCGGTAAAGCCCGACATATAGCGCCGGTTGTAAGGATTGGTAATCAAAATGGCTTCCAGGCGGAGCCCTTCCATCGCTTTTCTCAAATTGGCCAACCGTTTCAATGACATCTCCATCTCACCCGTTTTCTCTTAAATAATGTACCATAGCGCGCAGGCCCGCTTCATAGCTGTACGGTCCCAGTCCGCTGATTTGCCCAAGGACCACCGGAGCGATCACCGACGTATGCCGGAAGGCCTCCCGCTTGTGGATATTGGACAGATGCACCTCAATGACAGGCAGGGATACCGCAGCCACCGCATCGCGGATGGCATAGCTGTAATGCGTGAAGGCACCGGGATTCATCACAATCCCGTCCATTGTCCCGAAGGCGGCGTGAATGCGGTCAATCAGAGCCCCTTCATGATTGGACTGGAAGAATTCCAGCTCCACCTGGAGCTCCGCCGCGCACGCAAGGAGGGACTCCTCGATGGCCGGCAGCGACATGCTGCCGTATACACCCGGTTCTCGGACACCCAGCATATTCAAATTCGGCCCGTGCAGAATAAGAATCCGTTTCATGGCAAAATCACCTGTCTTTGCATCTTGGTCACTTACAACAACGGGTACATTTTACCATAAGTTAAGGATGGAGAGAAATTGAATTGTAAAAGCGAGTCTGAAAACCGGCTTGAGTGGCTACTTCACCGGCTCGGCCTTCATCACCATGGGTTCGCGGGAGCGTTCGTCTGTAAATTCAAACGTGATGGAATAGCCGATGAACAAGCCCCATACGGCAAACAGGCACATATCCGTGACCAGGGAGTTAACGTCCATCTGAGTAATGGCGGGGACCATGCCGGTTAACGGACCAATTAACAGGTAGAGTCCCCCCCACCAGGCCAGACCGTATATCAAGCCGGGCCAGGGTCCCTTCAGCTTGCGCAATACCAGACCGTAAAACAGCGCGGCGACAAGGGATAAGGCAATCAGACTGCCGTAACCAAGCAGGATCCCCTGCCAGGTTACCAGGAAGTCGTGCCGGAAGAAGGGCTCCAGCATAAAACCCGGCACCACATCCGTATACTTCATGGCAAATTGCAGCAGCTTCAACGCTCCCCAGATAATACCCGCGAATAAACCGATATATAAGGAGAACACCCAAGGCCGCGTGGTCTTGCGGTTTTTATGTTTGGAGCGGTATTTAGCCTTCACCTTCATAACGATCCGCCTTTCTCACGCATGTGGAGGATTTTCCTGTAGTATGCACCAGGCGGACCAGGTTAAATCAGGTGGAATTCAACCGCTGTTTCCGCTACAATAGATACACAAGCCCATTCCTTGCGCGGCTTAACGCGCTTAGGACCAACTTCATGGAGAGAAGCAGGTGAATGCAGTGCCGCAAAAGACCATATATGGCGGACAAGCCGTCATTGAAGGCGTTATGTTCGCGGGCAAAACCGCCCATGTGACAGCCGTCCGCCGCAAAAATAATGAAATCAGCTTTTTGGAGGTGCCGCGCACCACCAAACCCTGGGTACAGAAGCTGGGTAAAATCCCGTTTATCAGAGGTATTGTCGGACTATTGGATTCCAGCGCCAAAGGCTCCCGCCATCTGAATTTTTCCGCTGAGGCTTACGCGGAGGATGAAGGAGGACCTGTGGAGGAGGAAAAGGAAACCCTCTTCGGCAAGATCGGCATGTTCCTTGGCGTCGCCGTCGTCGGTGTCCTGTCCTTTATCTTCGGGAAGCTGATCTTTACAGTTGTCCCCGCCGCAGTAGAGCATCTGCTGTTCAGCGAATTGTTCGGCGGCCGCATCCTTCATAATATTATTGAAGGTGTCCTGAAAATTATTTTGCTTTTGGCATATATTTATATTATCTCCCTGACCCCCATCATCAAGCGGTTATTCCAGTACCACGGGGCGGAGCATAAGGTAATCAGCGCATACGAGGCCGGTGTGGAGCTTACCGTTGAGAATGTGCAGAAGTTTAATACCCTGCACTACCGCTGCGGCAGCAGCTTCCTGGTGATGACCGTTCTAATCGGCGTCATTGTTTACTCCTTCTTCCATTACGACGGCTTCTGGGAGCGGATTCTCCAGCGTATCGCCCTGTTGCCCGTCGTCACCATGCTGGCGTATGAATTCCTGAAGCTGACCAACTCCCTCCGGGATACGCCGGTGCTTCGCTTTCTGGGGTATCCGGGGTTGTGGCTCCAATACCTGACCACCAAGGAGCCAACCGACGATCAGGTGGAGGTCTCCATTGCCTCCTTTAACCGGGTGCGCGAGCTGGACAGCCAGCTTGCCCCCGCTCCGGGGCAAGCAGCTTCCTAAGGTCAAACCAGCCAATACCCAGCTTATGCTTACGATGCAGGCTTTCCGGAGGAAAGCCCTTAGCTTATGCTTAAGATGCAGGCTTTCCTCCGGAAAGCCTTTAGGAGGGGAAGTTATGAATATGTACAGACGGTTGTCCCTGCCGGATTACATCATCTATGGCCTCTTGGTAGTAGGAATCCTCTACCGCTTTCTGGTGAATCCCGGTCCGCTTTTGATTCCGCTCCTGGTGTTCGGTGTCATTTTCCTTCTGTACAAATTCCCTCCCAACCGGCTGCAGAAGCAAGGCAGGCCTGTCCAGCACAGGACCAGAACGGCGGAGCGCAAGAAATACGAGGAACGGGAACGCCGCAAGGCACACTTCCGGGTCATTCCGGGAAGCAAGCCGGACTCAGACGAGGAGCAGCCTCCCAAATATCATTAAGCTTCAATAGTAAAGTAAAAGCTCAACAGCAAAGCCGCCCTCGGGCGGCTTTTTATTTTTGCCGTCGGGACACCGGCTCAGCTTTGTTTCCAGGTGATCTCAGCCAGACTTCAGCAGGAGTTTTCTCATATTCACAGGATGTTATAGACATACTATATCTTACAAATTCTTACTTACCACGAAGGAGCTCTCTCCATGAAACCATCTTGCAGCCCTTTGTCTGCCGCATTGTGGTCTGCGGCTATTCCAGGCTTCGGCCAATTCTGCAACCGCTCCTACATAAAGGCTGTTACGTTGATCGTCATGGAATTCCTGGTCAACATTTACTCCCACTTGAATCAGGCGATTTTCTACTCCTGGCTATGGGATGTTCCCAGCGCCCAGCGCTGCCTGAATTATGAATGGCTGCTGTTCTACCCGTGTATGTATGTCTTCGCTGTTTATGATGCGTACCATGAGTGCAGCATACGTATGCAGAAGCCCCATTCACCCTACTTGTACATCCCCTTCGCCGGAACCAGCTTCGTGGGCACTGTGGTGGTGATCTGGAGCTCCGGGCAACGGCCTTTCTTCGGATTGGAGAAGCTGGGCCCAATTTTTGCAGGAGTCATTGTGATTTTGGCGGGCATCTGTCTTGGAGGGTGGACGGTAAACCGCTTCTTTCCACAAGAGCCTAACCCTTAACTCCGGCAGGCTCAGACCAAAATTTTTGGCGCGTACATTTCGCATTTTTTCTGATAAACCGCCAAGGACCACCGGTCAAAATATTTGGAGGCGGCCCGGACCCCGGACTGGAACAGCTCGTCGCTTTTTTCCTTGGATATATTAAATTGAGTGGTCTGAACGCCCATAGTGGGGATTTTGACGGTACGGAACTGGTTGAAGTCTTCAATATACCGCTCGTCATGGGCATCCATCATAGTGCCGAACAGCGCCTGAAACATGCTGATCGGGCCTTTGATATCCCGCGGCTCATGATCCGTCTGGCCCACCAGCTGGTAGCCGATGACGGGAATCCTCTTATCCTGGCCCTTCGCTTCTTCCTTATCAAACAGCCACAACGGGAAATTGCTCAGAAGCCCCCCATCCACCACATACACGAACTGCTTCCGGAATGCCTCCCCCTTCCGGGCCCCGGGACGTTTGCGCAGCATCACCGGATCGAAGAAATAAGGGATGCTGGTGCTCATGCGGATGGCTTTGGCAATGGAAAATTTCTTGGGATCAATGCCGTATTGGCTGATATCCTCCGGAAGCACCATGAGCTTCCCCTGGCTGATATCCGATGCGATAATCCGCAGCCGGTTTGGCTCCAGATCGCCGAAAACCCGGATGTTTTTGGCTGCCAGCAGCTGGCGCACCCACTCCTCCAGCGCCTCCCCCGAATACAGGCCCTTTTTGACGAATATCCGTACAGCCGGCCCTACCCAATGAATCTGATGAATCCACGTTTTCTTGAGAAAGGAAGTAAACGGCGTTGCCTGGATAATCTCCTTCAGCTCTTGTCCGGTATACCCTGCCGCCAGTAATGCGGCCACAATGGAGCCCGAGGAGGTTCCGGCCATATGATGAAAGCAGAAGCCGCGCTTCTCCGTTTCCGCCACCGCTCCGGCCAATCCGATAGCTTTCACGCCGCCCCCCTGAAACACCGCATTGATTTTCATGTCTGCCACCCTCTTTCCTCCAAAATCTTTTACTTAAGATGTATATGAAGGAAAGAGGCTGTCACAGGCTTGCCCAAACAAAATAATCCCCTAAAAGTGACGAGACGCTTTGAAGCAAATTCCGGATACTTTTGGGGGAGCCCCCGAACGAAAATGCTGCAGTCATGCATTTTCGCAAAAAAAAACCTGGCCTCCGCCAGGTTCTCTGCTCATGATGCGGTTATATGGCGGAAGCAACACGCCCAAGTCTTAGTTCGGCTCCGTCTCCAGCTCCGTACGGAGCTCGCGGAGCGACTCCAGACGAGAGGGCTCCCGGGTGAAGTATTCCAATAATGTCCCGATGCAGGCAATGGAGTCGGCGCTCAGATGATGCTCGATGCCCTCCACATCCCGGTAAATATTCTCTTCTTGCACCCCTATAATTTGCAAAAATTCCTCCAGCAGCTTATGCCGGTCCAGCAGCCTCTTCCCCAGCTTCTTGCCCTTGGAGGTCAGAATCAGACCCCGATATTTTTCATAAACCAGATAGTTGTCCTTATCCAGCTTCTGGATCATCTTCGTTACCGAAGAGGGATGCACTTCCAATCCCTCGGCAATGTCGGATACGCGGGCATAGCCTTTTTCATCAATGAGCTTATAAATTTTCTCCAAATAATCTTCCATACTGGGAGTCGCTGCCATTAACAACACCCTCCTCCTCTTCCATTTCCCTACCGTCCGATAAGATACCTTTGTATGATACCTGATATTGCCGAATAAAGGCAAGCCCCTTGTTCAAGGGATTTCAAGTGAAGTGTGTAATTCCCTTGACTAATTGGAACGGTTACAAATGAATAATGAATGGGGATAAAGCAAGCCCCACTAGGAAATTAGAAAATGGAGGAGGTTTTGACGAAATGGCCACAGAGCTGCTTTCCCGTCCTGCTCCAAGCCTGCAGCCTTTTTTGCCTGAGCTGGTCTACTTTGAGCCGGGCGCGCTGGAATATCCCAAGGGCAAGCGGATCATGGAATGGGCCGAAAAAAACGGCTTGCCCATTAAACAAACCACGTCCCATAACCGGATTACCGATTTGCCCGGAGATTCCGAACTGGAGAAATACAAAATCGCCAAACGGACGTTGGTGGTGGGTGTCCGCAAAACGCTGAAATTCGATACGTCCCTGCCTTCTGCGGAATATGCCATTCCCATTGCTACCGGCTGTATGGCCCACTGCCATTATTGCTATCTGCAGACCACCCTGGGGGCGAAGCCCTATATCCGGATCTATGTGAACACCGATGATATCATGGACGCCGCGGCCAAATATATCGAGGAGCGGCAGCCGGAAATTACCCGGTTTGAAGCGGCTTGTACCTCCGATCCCGTCAGCCTGGAGCATATCTCGGGCTCCTTGAAGGAGCTGATCGAATTTATGGCGGATCAGCCTCTGGGCAGACTGCGGTTCGTAACCAAGTTCCATCATGTTGAACCGCTTCTGAATCTCCGCCATAACGGCAATACCCGGATCCGGTTCAGCGTCAATGCCGATTATGTGATCCGCAACTTCGAGCCGAATACCTCCGGCTTTGCCGACCGGATTGAAGCCGCGGGCAAAATCGCCCGTTCCGGTTATCCGCTGGGCTTCATCATCGCCCCCATTATCTGGCATGAGGGCTGGGAGCAGGGTTATGGCGAGCTGATGGAGAAGCTGAAGCAGTCCTTGCCGACGGATGCGGAAACGAAAAATTCTCTCACCTTCGAGATGATTCAGCACCGGTTCACCAAAACGGCCAAACGGGTGATTCTGGAGCGTTACCCCAAAACCAAGCTGGAGATGGACGAGGCCAAGCGGAAGTATAAATGGGGGAGATGGGGTCAGGGAAAATATGTATATCCCGATGAGCAGGCGGAGGCCTTGCGGGTCTTTTTGACAGAACAAATTTTCGAGAAATTCCCTCAGGCCAAAATCGAGTATTTTACGTAAACGGTGAGTCAGAATTGAAGCCAGCCGGGAGTGTGGCTGTTGAACCAGATGGTAATCTGCGTTAGCTTGCCGGTATAGAGCAGAACCGCGACCAGCACCATCACCGCCCCTCCCGTTTTCATGAGTACGCTGGAGTACCGCAGAATCCGTCTGGCAGAGCCAAGAAACAAGGCCAGACCCACGAAGGGGACTGCAAACCCGGTGGAATAAGCGGCAATCAGAGGCAGCCAAGATCCGTTCTCAGTCAGGGATAACGCCAGAATGGCAGACAGGATCGGCCCCACACAAGGAGACCAGCCTGCGGCAAATCCGACCCCGATAACAAAAGAGCCGGCAAAGCCGGCAGGTTTGGCAGAGACCTGCCACTTCCTCTCCTTCATTAAAAACTGAGGCTGGAAAATCCCCAGCATAAACAGCCCCATCACCAGAATCAGAATGGCGGACAGCTGGCTAATCAGTTCCCGGTAGTCCACAAACACCGCAGACAGCCGGCCTGCTCCCCAGGCCATGGTGAAGAAAATCACCGAAAATCCCAGGGAAAAACATACGGCATGTAGCACTATTCTGGTGCGTACCGTTCCGGAGGCTTCGCCGGTTTTCAGCTGGCTGACTGAAATTCCGGTCATGTAAGACAGATAAGAAGGGTACAAAGGCAGACAGCACGGCGAAATGAAGGAAGCAACTCCTGCAAGTAAAGCCATCCAGACCGTCACATTCACCGGTTTTCCCCTCCTTTTGTATCCACTCCCGCGGCATTAAGCAGTTTTAAACCCCTTACGGACCAGAAGTGTACCCATAAGCATAGCAATGAGCAGCAGCACAATGGATGCGCCCGGAGCATAGTTGCCTACGCCGGCAAGGCTTAATCCCCCCAGCACCCCAACCTCCGAATACAATAAGGCCGTCCATACGGCGCTGCGGAAGCTTTTGGCTACCAGCAGGCTGCAGGCAACCGGAATGGTCAGAAGCGCCGATACCAGGAGAGCGCCTACAATCTTGATGGCTACGCTGATGACCAGTGCGGTCAGCATGGTAATAACAATGTTGTACAAGCGGACAGGCAGACCGCTGATTCCCGCGGCATCCTCATCAAAGGCCAGCAGGAATACTTCCTTGTGGTTCATCACCATAAACACCACGACCAAAACTGTAACCCCGGCAATCAGCCACAAATCCTTGTTATCCAGCGTCAGGATGCTGCCGAACATGTAGCTGGTTACATTCACATTGAAGTTCCGGCCCATGGTAAAAAGAAATGCAGCCAAAGCCGCCCCGCCGGACATGATGATGGCAATAGAGAGCTCCGCGTAGGTCTTATAGGTCCGCCGCAGCTTCTCAATGGCAAAGGAGGCCAATAATGCAAAAACGAGGCCCATGGCCACCGGGTATACATGGATCAGAAAACCCAACGCCACACCCGCGATGGATACGTGGGAGAGGGTGTCCCCAATCATGGACAAACGCCTTAATACCAGGAATATGCCCAGGAGGGGGGCTGTTATGCCGATAAATAATCCGCCCAGCAGGGCCCGTTGAAAAAAGATTTCCGAGAAAATATCCACCGTTTTTGTTTATCCCCTTACTTCAATTTTTTCGCGTTTGGTCCCGCCGGAAACATGTAGCCGGGTCTCCGAGCAGTTCTGCGGCTCATGGGTATGGCGGACATAGAATTTCAGCTTGCCGCAGACCTGTTCCGGCCCCCCTCCCATATAATCCTCCAGCATGTCAATGTCATGGGACACCATCAGGAAGGTAATGGCATGATGCTGGTGCATATGGCGGATCAGCTCAAAAAAGCCCTCCTGCGTCTCCGCATCGATTCCTGCAGTCGGTTCATCGAGAATCAGCAGCTCCGGATTGTTGATTAGCGCCCGGGCCAAAAACGCCCGCTGCTGCTGGCCGCCGGACAGCTGTCCGATCCGCCGGTCGGCCAAATCGGCAATGTTCATGATTTCCAGGGCATCCTCGCACTTGCGGGTATCCGCCGCTGTTAAGCGCTTGAACAGCTTGTTGCGCCCGTACAGCCCGGATAACACCACCTCACGCACCGTCGCCGGAAATAAGGGATTAAAGGCATTCTTCTGGGGTACATAACCGATCCGGTTCCAGCCGCGGAAGGAGGAATAGGGCTCTCCGAAAAGCCGAACCTCCCCCTGCTCCGGCTTCAGAAGCCCGACAATGATCCTCAGAAGGGTGGTTTTGCCCGCGCCGTTGGAGCCGGCCAGGCCCACGAAGTCCCGCTGCAGCACATTAAAGTTCAGATCCCGGATAACCTGCTTGCCCTCATAAGAAAAGGAAACACCCGCAAGCGTCACCACGGGTTCATGGCAATGGGCTTGGGGCTGAGCTGTGTTGTTCATGTACTAGCCTTCTCTCTAAACAGCCTTAGTTAATGATATTATTGTAAGGCTTTTACTAGGTTTTGCAAATTCTTTTCCATGATGGAGAAATAATCTTCCCCGGCCTTCAATTGGGCATCTGTCAGTCCTTCCAGCGGGTTGAGCACCAGGGTCTCGATTTTCAGATCATTGGCCAGGGTTTTGGCCAGCTTATCCGACACCAGTTCCTCGAAGAAGATGTATTTCACCTGATGCTCCTTGACGAAATTATTGATTTTCTTCATATCCTGGGCAGTCGGTTCGGAGTCAGGAGTTAATCCCATTATCGCCACTTGATTCAGTCCGTAATCCCTGCAGAGGTATGCAAAGGCCTGGTGGGAGACGACAATATCCTTTTTGGGCAGCTTGCCCAGGGTTTCCCGGTACTTGCGGTCCAGCTCGTCGAAGGACGCGGAGAGTTTGGTAAAGTTGGCTTCGTATTCGGCTTTATTGGCGGAATCAGCCTCCACCAGTCCGTTCTTGACGGCCTCCGCCATTTTTTTGGCGTTCATCGGACTCAGCCAGGCATGGGGATCGAAATCTCCGTGGTCATGGCCTTCCTCACCTTCGTGGCCGTGCTCATCCTCATGGCCTTCTTCCTCATGCTCCTCCGCTTTGATCAGGTCAAGCCCGGCACTGGCCTCCACTGTTATCAGGCTGCTCTTGTCCTTGCGGCTCTTAAGCATCTCATCCACCCAGCCCTCCAGCCCTGCGCCCTGATAGGCGAACACATCGGCCTTCAGAATCTGGCTGATGTCCCTGGTTTTCGGCTCCCAGTCATGGGGCTCCACTCCGGCGGGAACGGCGCTGACAGCGTGAATGCGATCCCCTCCGATTTTGGATGCGAAATCATACAGCGGATAAAAGCTGGCCACCACATTGGTTTTGTCTTCGGAAAGCACAATACCGGAGTTATTACCGCAGCCCCCTGCCAAAATGGCGATTCCCAAGGTAAGCGCCATGGCTCCTGCCCATTTAGAACGTATGCTCAAACGTATGCTCATGAGTCCATATCCTCCCGATCACTATCTTAATCGTAATTTTTATTAACAGGGATGATTATAGGATTATCGCACCCGGTTTGTCAACCATGATTCGCAAATCTTCTCCACATAAAACCGGGAGCAAACCTGCGGAGGTCCGTTGCCTAGGCCGTTCTGGCCCCATGCGGGATCACTGCCGGGTTGCTCCCTTTGCGTTTGTTAGGCCTTACTTTTCTTCCGCCCATGGTGTATACAAGGTCCTGGAGGTTCGCCGGATCGTACCCTTCACCTCTATATCCAGCTTGGCATTGGGCAGAATTTCATCCTCCCACCGCTCTTCCACCCGGTTCCATACTTTTGGATTTTTATCGTTTAAGGCATTGCCGAAGGAGAAGATGTCGCTGTGGAATTTCCGGGCCGCCTTGTCGAAGGCCATCTCCACCTCCTTCTTGACCAAGGCGTTAAAGCCTTCCTCCAGCTTCTTCAGCTCCTTCACCTCGGCCAGATTCCTGCTTCCGCTGCGGTCCCCGATATTGAGGTTAGCATGGATGGTCAATTTGATGGCAGCGGTATCCCCTTCCATTTTTACCGAAACCTTATTTCTGACCCCGCCGATCAGCTCCAGGGAAGCTAATCCGCCATCATCAGTTTTAACCGCGATCAACGCACTTTTCATAAATTGCTTGGTCCACATCAGGCCCCGGGTCTCCTTTTCGTCGAGGAAGCCCTTCAGCTTTGTTCCACGGAATACCGCTGTGCCGCCTGTATAAATGACCGGGGACTGGCCGGGTCCCTTGGAGGAGGTGGTGTTCAGCTTGGCAATGCGCTTGTCATATTCCGACTGGCTCATCAGCTCCATCAGAGGAAGATAGGGCTGGCTGCCAATAGGTTCTGTCAGCATCCGGTTAAAATCCACCAGTTGCACCTTAGGGGCTTTCCCGTTGACGGTAGCATTGGTCAGCAGATTGGACAGATAGTCGGATGGAATCGGGGTAAGACTGACCCGCGCCTCCATTACATCCTTGGCCTTGCCCTTCACAACGGAAATCATTGACGTACCGCGGAGCTCCGGATCCGAGCTGAAAAAATCCAAAAAATCCTCTACCCCATCCCGCGCCGCATGTTCCCCGATGATGCATATTTGAATGTGGCCCCAGAACAGCTTTTGTCCCCCGACATTGATATAGTTCCGCAGGGCTTCGAAGGTGGTGGAGCCACGGGCGCTGATGGATTTAAACTTATCGCCGCTGCTGGCTTTTTCCGCCTTCAGTGCGGAAAGATCGGGCGACTGGATGGTCAGGATAATGTCCCCGTTATCCGCCTTGTCCACCCCTACCCCCAGCACATAGTCGATTTCATTGGCTTCCTTGGCGCTCCAGCAGCCGGACAAAACCAGCATCAGCAGGAACGGGAGGCATAAATAGGCGGCTTTCACTGGTCCGTCCCCCCTTTTTTGGCCTTTCTCCAGGCCAGCAGCTCCATAAGCAGGAGAAACAACAAACCCGCATACGGATACAGGTGCCCTTTGATCTGATCGATGTGGAATACGGCCTGAACCAAATTCTGCGGTATGGACGCCAGATAATAAATGATCACCGCCAGAGGAAACAAGAGCCGCCTGTAGCTGCTTAAGCCGAACCAGCCTTGGAAACCCGCGGCGCACGCATAGAAGGTCAAGGCGCCCTTCACCATATTCATCATCACCCACATGGTGAGAAAGATAATTTCCACATGCTCAAAAAAATGGACAAAGCTGATGTTGCGGACCATCTCTACCGTAGGAAATGCCAGACGCTTCACATAAGCCGTACCGAAGGTTCCAAGACAAAGCCAGTAGGTTAATAAAAACAGGATACCCACCACTACATTCACCTTCACCAGGGAACCGGTTGTCTTTTCCGGCTGCTCGATGCCCCGGGATGCATACAGCAGGATGCCGATTTCCATAAAGATGGCCAGCACGGACATCGTGCCCTTATAAAGCCCCGCCAAGTCGGTGTCGTAAAGAGGCAGGATCCGACTGGTCTCCACATGTCCGGCAGACAGAAGCAGCATGATTAACAGAATCAGCATGATTATGGGAAACAGCACCTCCGCGAAGGTGCCTATGGAACGCAGGCCCCCTCTCACATTCCAGTAGCGGAGCGTGAGAAACATCGCCAGCATAATTCCCAGCGGTGTCTCCGGGATCACCAGCGTTTCGAACAGCTCCCCCACCAGGCGCATCACATAAGAGGAATAAAAGAGAGTGGGCACAAGCAGGAACAACAGAGTAAAGGGCAGGCCCAACCAACGTCCCATCATGCTGATCACGTAGGTGATAAAGCCTTGATCCCCAATCCGCTTCAGCAGGCGGGTCAGAAGCCAGGCATATCCAGCAGACAACGCCGTGGCCAGGAATATGCACAGCCAGCCCGTATGCTCGGTAAGAGCTGTCAGGGACCGGGGCAGGGTAATGAACATGGTTCCGAATATATAGAAACCGGAGACGAACATAAGCTGATATTGGGTGATTTTGCTTTTTTCCATCCCCCTGCCCCCTCCTTTCCCTGCTTGGTCATTTTCGCCGTTTCAACTGCTGCGGCTTCAAGTAACGCTGGCGCAGCTTCATCAGATATGTGGGCTTGCGGACAACAATGGAATCGTCGATCCTCTCCCAGTGGGATGCCTGGAAGGGCTCCAGATACCCCACGCCGAAGGGCCTTAAACTGATCAAATGCAGTAAAATGGCCGCCCCTCCGAAAATAATCCCGAAGATGCCCATCGTAGCCGCCAGAAACATAATGGGGAACCGGAGCATCCGGATGGTGATGGACGTATTGTAGCTGGGAATCACGAAGGAGCCGATAGCCGTAAAGGACACGATGATGGTCAGCACCGGGCCGACAAAACCTGCCTGCACGGCCGATTGGCCAATAACCAGCGCACCCACAATGCCGATGGTTTGCCCCATGGTGCCGGGAAGGCGCAGGCTGGCCTCACGCAGCAGCTCAATGCTGACCTCCATCAGCAACGCCTCGAAAAAAGCCGGAAACGGCACCCCTGTCCGGTTGGCAGCGCTGGAGAGCATAAGAGGCGTAGGCAGCATCTCCTGGTGATAAGTGATCAGCGCAATGTAAAGGGAGGGCAGAAACAGGGCTATAAAAAAAGCCAGTCCCCGGAACCACCGGATGAAGGTGGCCGCCATAAATTTACTGTAATAATCCTCGGAGGCATACAGAAAGTTGGCGAAGGTAGCCGGCATGGAGAGAGCATAAGGAGACCCGTCCACAATGACCGCCACCTTGCCCTCCAGAATGGAGGCGACTGTCCGGTCCACCCGCTCCGAGTTAAAAACTTGGGGGAATGGCGACAAGGGGTTATCCTCCAAATATTCCTCCAGCTGTCCGCTGTCCTGAATGCCATCCACCACAATTTCCTGCAGACGCCGCCGCACTTCCTTGACCAGAGCCGGGTTGGCCACATCCTGCAAATACAGGATCGCCGTATCCGTAAGGCTCCTGGTACCGATCTGCAGTGCCTCCACCGCCAGCCGCGGGTCCTTGATCCGCCTTCTGATGAGAGCCGTATTAGCCCGGAGCACCTCGTTAAACGCCTCCTGCGGTCCGCGGATGGATACCTCCGTGATGGGCTCCTTGATGAAGCGGTGCTCCCAGCCCTCCGTGGATATGGTGAGACCCTCTGCTTCTCCCTCCAGGAAAACCAGCGTACTGCTGTACAGCAGGGATTGCATCAGCTTGGCCCGGTCCTTCTCCCGGCGGATATTAGTGGCCGATATCAGCTGCTCCAGCCTGCCAATCCCCTCTTCCTCGTCCGGCAAGGGATTCTGAAGCATAGGCTGAGTGATGAATTCATGGATCAGCTGCTTGTCTGCCAGCCCGTCCATATACAGGACCGCCGTACGCAGCAATCCGCCCCCGGCATTCCGGACAACTCCCTCCTTCACCACCAGATCGCTGCATAAAGCGAGACTTTCCCGGAAAAAGACTACAGTTTCCTCCAGGTTTCCTGAGATTTGCCCCTTCGGGTAGGATTCCAGATCCTCCACCCGGTTGGGGTTTTGGGTAGGTTGACGGGGTTTGCCCCATATTCTCATGAGGGTCCACCACCGGTTAACCGGTAAATCTCCATCATGCTTTCATCCATCCAGCGGGCAAGAACCGGGAATAGTTCCCATTTTTGAAGCACACATAATAGAACAGCCAAAGCACCCAGAATGGCATAAGCTGCTTTTTCATTGGCTTTTGCCGGTTTGTTCTCATTTTCCAGATCCTTGCGGGGAAAAAACACTGCCAGCCAGGCTGCCAGGAACAGGACTGCCGCGTATTTCATAAGAAATCCACCTTCTTCTTTTGGGGCTAGTTTTTTCCTAGACGCGGCGGACTATACCCGGAACCCAAAAAGAGCCTGTCCCCCAAACGGGAGACAGGCTCATAAATTACCATGTGCAAACGGACCGCTTTTACTTCACAATAGCACCGACAGGCAGGTCCTCGGCCACCGTAGCCAGCGTAAGCTGATCCCCGTGGGAGGCGGCCAGGATCATGCCCTGGGACAGCTCGCCCCGCAGCTTCACCGGCTTCAGATTGGTGACGCAGATGACCTTGCGGCCTACCATCTGCTCCGGCGTATAATATTGGGCGATGCCCGATACCACCTGGCGCTGCTCGGAGCCCAGATCCAGCTGCAGCTTCAGAAGCTTGTTGGCGCCCTTCACCGGCTCTGCTGACAGCACCTGGGCCACCTTCAGCTCCACCTTGAAGAAATCATCAATAGTGATCTCAGGCAGCGCTTCTTCTGCCGGTTGGGCCTCGGCCTTGGCGGAAGCCGGAGCCGGAGTGGAAGCCTCCGCAGGCGAAACGGGTTTGCCGCCGGTCATGGCTTGGGTGATGTAAGCCACCTCCGCCTCCACATCCAGACGCGGGAACAGCGGGTCGCCCTTCTGCAGGCGGGTGCCCGGCTCCAGAAGTCCGAATTGCCCGGCACTGTCCCAGGTGGTCAGCGGACCGGCTTGGATGCCCAGCTGGGCCCAGATTTTGGCCGGTACGGAGGTCAGGAAAGGCTGCAGCAGCACGGAGGCAATGCGCAGGCTTTCTGCCAGGTGGTACATGACAGACGCAAGCTCACCCTTCTTAGCCTCATCCTTGGCCAAGGCCCAAGGTGCGGTTTCATCGATATACTTGTTGGTGCGGCTGACCAGGCTGCCGATGGCTGTCAAGGCCACGGAGAACTCCATCTTCTCGAGAGCCTCCTCCGCCTTGGTGACTGCGTTGGCAGCGGCTTCCTTCAGTGCGCTGTCGAAGGGGGTTTGTCCGTCTTGGGGAGAAGGCAGTACCCCGCCGAAATATTTCTCCATCATGGCGACGGTCCGGTTCAGCAGGTTCCCCAGGTCATTGGCCAGGTCGGAGTTCACCCGCTCCACGAAGCTTTCCGGAGTGAAGGTGCCGTCAGAGCCAAATGGGACCTCACGCAGCAGATAGTAGCGCAGCGCATCCAGGCCGTAGCGGTCGATAAGGGTAACCGGGTCCACCACGTTGCCCTTGGACTTGGACATTTTGCCGTCCTTCATCAAGAGCCAGCCGTGGCCGAATACCTTCTTGGGGAGCGGCAGCTCCAGCGCCATCAGCATAATGGGCCAGTAGATGGTGTGGAAACGGACAATTTCCTTGCCGACCAGATGCACGTCCGCCGGCCAGAATTTATTGTAGAGCGTCTCGTCCTGGGAGCCGTAGCCCAGGGCGGTGATATAGTTGGACAAGGCATCTACCCATACATAGATCACGTGTTTGGGGTCGCCTTTGATTTTGATGCCCCAGTCGAAGGTGGTCCGGGAAACTGCCAGATCCTCCAAGCCGGGTTTGATGAAGTTGTTGATCATTTCGTTCTTGCGGGATTCCGGCTGGATAAACTCCGGATTCTCCTCGTAATACTTCAGGAGACGGTCCGCATATTTGCTCATCCGGAAGAAGTAGGATTCCTCCTTCACCAGCTGCACCGGATGGCCGCTGTCGGGGCTTTTGGCCGAAACAATATTGCCCTGCTCATCCTTGACCACATCCGCCAATTGGGTTTCGGTGTAGAAGGTTTCATCGGGGATGCTGTACCAGCCTTCGTATTCGCCCAAGTAGATATCCCCCTGCTTCAAGAGCCGGTCGAAGATATCAGCGACGGAGGTTTTGTGGCGCTCCTCTGTGGTCCGGATAAAATCATCATAGGAAATATCCAGCTTCCGCCACAGCTCCTTGATGCCGGTGACGATGCCGTCCACAAATTCCTGAGGGGTTTTGCCCGCCGCCTTGGCTTTCTCCTCGATCTTCTGGCCGTGCTCGTCGGTTCCGGTGAGGAAACGGGTCTCATAACCCCGCAGGCGCTTGTAGCGCACCATGGCGTCGCCCGCCACCGTAGTGTAGGCGTGTCCGATATGCAGCTTGTCGCTGGGATAATAAATCGGGGTTGTCAGGTAGAATGTTTTCTTTTCCACAGAAATGGCCTCCTTAATTTGTAAACAAAAAAAGCCCCCGTCCGCATTGGGACGAGAGCTGCCTCACGTGGTACCACCCAGATTCCCCCAAACCATTAAAGGCCCGGGGCTCAAGTCAGTCAAGCCACATCCGCATGCGATATCCATGCCGGCTGCAGCCTGCTGTTCCATTAACGCCGGAAGCCGCGCCGCCCCCTTACCTGCACGGTGTGCCGCGCATGCTCGAAGGCAGTTTCTCCAGGACCATCTTCGAAGGATTCCCCTGCACCGGCTCCCACCTGTCCCGGCTCTCTTGCAGCAGCTTCTGTCCCCTACTTATCCCTTCACAGAAAAAATGCATATGGGTTGACAATATGTTCCTTCAGGATAGCGAAAAAGCGGCGCCCTGTCAAGATTTCCATCTTCCCTTGGGGGGAACGCGGTCGATTCCTCCCGGGTGGAAGGGATGGCACTTGCAGATGCGCACAGCCGCCAGCACGGTGCCTTTAGCAGCGCCGTGAATCTCAATAGCCTCCAGGGCGTACTCCGAGCAGGTGGGATAAAACCGGCAGGTTGGCGGCTTCAGCGGGGACAGGAATTTCCGGTAAAATTTCACCGGGGCTTGGGCAATTTTTTTCATCAAGGCATGCTCCCGTATCTGGTAATTGCATTTCCTTCATCATGCTCCTTTTGCCGCGGCCCGTCAAATGGTGCCGTCCGTCTCGGAGCCCCGCTTTTAGTCCCTGGCCGCTGCACCCATGGGTTTCCAGCCCCGGGTTTGATCAGGCAATGGTACGCTGCGTATTCTAACGGCGGTGAGCGCCTCTATATGCCCCTCAAGAAGGGCATGGAAAACCTAACGGAAGCAGGAGACGTTATTTGGCTAAAATCAAGCTTGCGGTGGGCGTTTTGAACCAAATAGCGTCTCTGGCCGCCGTTACAATTTTGCGGGCGGTGTTTTCGCCGATATAAGGTCTCTCACTGCCGTTAGACATTCCGCACAAAAAAAAAGACCGCCTGAGCGGGCTTCCGGATAACCGGACTTGCCACTCTGGCGGTTGAGAAGAGGATAACTATGGAAAATGGTGAGACGCGATGGTTGGGTCAAGCATACTGCTGAGTCCGCCGGGAAGGAGTTCCGCAGCGTATGGCAGATCCGGTGGCCCGGTTCCCGGCTCATAAGCCTTTCTGCAGCAGATGCAATCTCCTCTATCGGGAGGGCATCATCGCAGGCGGTTCATTCAGGACGGCTCCGATATTGAGTGATAATGATTCTCAATATCGTTCGTTGATATTAAGATACCTTGTTTCGGTGTATCTGTCAATACGAATTGCAAAAAAGTTTTCGAAAGTATGAGTTGCCCTGCTGTTGACCAAACTGAAATCCATCCGGGGTAGCAAGCTGCAACCCGCAATACTCGCGCCAGAAACTACCACGAGGAGGAGCCCGTACACCATGAGGTCATGCGTTCAAAAGGCTGCCGGACACGCTATGCTGCGAAAAAGGATGATCAGCCACTTAGGGGACGAACCGCGCCGAATTTCCACTTACCGGATGTTCCGGAGTCCGGAATTCCATGAGCTGTGCGATTTTTATATGGAAGGCATCGGTTTCCGCCGCTTTGAGCAGTTTGTGGAATATGCGCTGCGGCTGGAGAAGACCTTCTGACAGGCTCTGCATAGGCAATGCCTGCATCAAAACGCAAAAGCCTGCCCGGCAGCCGGACAGGCTTTTTGTTATGGCGTACCACGGGCCGAGAATACAAGAAATTTACCCGTTGTCAGCCCCGCTTCCCCCTGCAGCCGCCTTGCTCCCGGTGAGGGACAGGAAGGCCCGCAGCATGGCGATGCGCCAGACGAGAATCATCCCGAAGGCCAGGATAAAGAATATCCCTGCGGACTGGACCACTGTTATGTACCGCTCCACCCAGTCGTGGAGGAGCACACGGACCAGGAGCATGCCGATAATGATCCACAGGAATGCTTTGGAGCGTTTCATATAGACGACTTCATTGCGGATTTCCAGTTGGGTTGTGCGGATCAGCGGGAACGAAAACAACACCGCCCCCACCAAAAAGGCAATCCCCGCCCAGGACCAGGGAATGCGAGTGTCCGGCGCCACAAACATCATAAACCCGGTGGACATACCCAACGGCGGGATCATGATCTTGCGCAGATTGGTCGGCCGGTTGGAGGCCCGGAGCCGCAGAAAAATAACCATCGTACCGGCCAGCACCGATACCAGCAATGAAGCAACTTGGGCAGTTCCCATAAACAGATCTCCTTGATAGCCAAGATGGATACCGATAGTTCTGTTATACCATATGGGCGGGCTATTGTTAAATTTCCCCTTCAACAAAGCAGCAACTGAGCCGCTTGCCGCCCTTCATCAGCTTCCCCGGTAGGTGCTGTATCCCCCTGGCGACACCAGGAGCGGCACATGATAATGCGCCTCCGGGTCCCGGATTTCGAAGCGGATCGGGATAACATCCAGGAAGCCTACTCCGCGCTCGGCAAAATAATCCCCCGCATGAAACCGCAGCTCGTAGGTTCCGGTCTGCAGGTAACCCAATAGCAGCGGCTCCCCGCACCGCCCGTCTTCATTCATCCGGACGTCCTTTAAGAGCCGGATGTCCACTGCGGCAGCTCCCATTCCGTCACCCTCCAGCTCCCACAGCTCCACCCGCATGCCGCAGGCAGGTTTGCCGATAGCCGTGTCCAGCACATGGGTGGACAGCCTGCCGGCCGCCTGCATAAGACCGGCCAGCCGGAAGCCGGCAATGATGCCTACTTCCTTCAGGGCCTGCCTAAGTTCCGCTTCCCTGGAATTGGCCATCCGCTGGCGCATAAACGCCATCACCGCCTCCTTGGTCCTGCCTTTTACCGCAATGATAAAAGGAAAGCCGTGCTTTTGGCGGTACAGCCGGTTCATGGAATTCATATAGCGGAACTCCCGCTTGGTCAGCCGGTCCAGCCCTGCTCCCGCCTGCTCCCGGGTGGATGCCTCCGTCATGGCCAGCTTGGCGCCCAGATCCGGATGGGCCCGCAGAAGAGCCAGCTGGCGTTCCTCATCCGCTTGCTCCATGTGCTCCAGCATAGACGCGAACATGCTGTGGACCGTTTGGAAGGGGCGGCTCTCCCATGCCGCTTCCGCAATCCACGGGGATGACTCGAAGATGACCCCTACCGCTTCCGCAAATGCTGCTCGGTCCATTTCATTTAACTGCTGCAACGTATATATGCCCGATGGGTTTGACATGTAAGCACCTCCGTTAGTTCCGCGCTGTCTGGGGATACGGCCGGATTACAGCCTGCCCAGCAGCCTGGACAATGCCCGGTCCGCCTCCTTCAGCACCACGGGTTTGTCGACGGTGAGCACCGTCTTGCCCTGCATGACAATTTCGCCGTCGATAATCACGGTATCCACATCGCCGCGGGTAGCCGCATACACCACCCGGGAATACCAATCCGCATCAAAGGAAGGGTACACATGGAAATCCTCCAGGTCCAAAAGCTGCAGGTCCGCCAGCTTTCCCGGCTCCACACTGCCGATTTCCCCCTCCAGACCCAATACCTCCGCCCCGCCCATGGTGGCCATCCGCAGAACGGTTCTGGCATTCATGACCGTGGGGCCGTGTTGGACCTTCTGGATAAACGCAGCCAGCCGCATCTCCTGGAACATATCCAGATTATTGTTGCAGGGGGCACCGTCCGCGCCCAGTCCCACATGAATGCCCTCGCGGAGCAGGGCCGGAATCTCCGCCAACCCGGAGGCCAGCTTCAGATTGGAGCCCGGGCAATGGGTGACCTTCACCCCACGGTCCCGGATAATCCGCTTCTCTTCTTCATTTAGCCAAATACTGTGGGCCAGAATCAGATTGGGCCGGGCCAAGCCGATATGATCCAAATAAATTACGTTGCGCATCCCCCGCTCCGACTCCACAATGGCAATTTCCGTCTGATTCTCGGAGGCGTGTGTATGCACCTTCACGTTATACTGTGCCGACAGGTCCCGGACCCCCATAAGCAGCTCCTCCGTACAGGAGACGACGAACCGCGGGCAAAAGGCGTAGTGAATCCGGCCGTTGGCTGCGCCATGCCATTTCTCCAGGAGTTCCACACTCTCCCGTAGGGAATCCTCAGTCCGCTCCTGGAGCGGCAGCGGCACCTCCGTGCCGTAATCCATCATTACCTTCCCGGACAAGGCCCGCATGCCGCTTTGGCGGATGGCCTGGAAAGCCGAATCCGTGTGATGTACCGTCTCCATATCCAGTATGGTGGTGGTGCCGCTGCGGATAAGCTCTCCCAGCCCCAGCATGGCGGAATAATAGACGGAATCTGCATCATGAGCCGCCTCCAAGGGCCAGATCCGCTGGCGCAGCCAATCGATCAGCTCCAGATCGTCGGCGCGCCCGCGGAAGAGTGTCTGGCACAGATGGATGTGGGTCTGCACAAAACCAGGCAGCAGCACCTTGCCCGATGCATCAATCACCTTATCCGCAGTATCCCCGATATTCGGCTCCACCTTCACGATCCGGTTGTTTTCGATGAACACGTCCCCTTGCAGAATGTCCTCCTGCGGGTTCATGGTCATAATGACGGCATTCCGGATTAACAGCGTTCCCATACAATCATCCCCCTTGATGTCCGCCCTTTTCGGGGCCATTCCCATTCCGGACGCCGCCTCAACTTCATGTCAGAATTATTATCATTTTATGTCCTTAACTTGATTTTTGCAACGAAACCGCAATTTCATGTCAACTTTCCGGACAAGCCCCTATGAATATTCCACCGGTTATCACAAAAAAACCGCTACCCCGTTTTTGACAACAGGCAGCGGTTCTATAGTATGCAAAGCCTACGCCCCGAATTCGGCGGTTGCAGCACTCCCGTTCCCGGCGTGGCCCAGCTGGGCGGGATGAATCTCCGGTGTGTCCAAAGGAGCCACCAGATGGGAGGATTCCAGAAAGGAACGCATCAGGCTGCAGGAATGGGCGAACTTCTCCTGCTCCTCCGCATTGAGGTTCAGCTCCACCACCTCCTGGACACCGTTGGCGGAGATAATGGCCGGTACGCCTACACATACACTGTGCTGCCCGTATTCCCCCTCCAGAATGGCGGACACGGCCATGATCCGGTGGTCGTCGTTCAGCACGGACCGGGTGATAAAGGCCAGGGCATTGCCGATGCCGTAGTGGGTGGAGCCCTTCCGCTTATAAATTTCCCAGCCTGCCAGCCGGGTCCGGTCGGCGATATCATCCAGATCCAGATGCCCGAACCGGCTTTGGTTCTGCTCGATCACCTGCTGGATCGGCTTGCCGCCGATGGTGACATGGGACCAGGCGACGAATTGGGATTCTCCGTGCTCCCCCATGACAAAACCCTGGACACTCCGCGGCTCCACGGGAAAAATATCGGATATTATGGTCTTCAGCCGGGAGGAATCAATGGAGGTGCCCGTTCCGATCACATGCTGGCGGGGCAGCCCGGAGAGTCTCCATACCGCATAGGTCACAATATCCACCGGATTGGTGGCCACCACAAATATCCCGTTAAATCCGCTTTCCATAATAGGCGGAATGATGCTTTTCACCATCTCCAGGGAGGAATCCAGGACATCCAGGCGGCTGCCGGGATTCTTCGGGTTGCCGCCCACTGCGAGGATAATCACATCCATATCGCCGCATTGCTCGTAGTGGCCCGCATATATTTTGGTTCTGGAATGGGTGAAATCCATACAATGCGACAGGTCCAGGGCTTGGGCCAGCGCATTCTCCGGACTCCGGTTGATGAGCATCAGCTCCTCGCATACCGCCTGATTGATCATGGCGTATGCGCAGCTGGAGCCCACCAGGCCGGTTCCCACTATGGCAACCTTACGTGTTTTTCTGCCCATGGCGTCCTTCCTTTCTCTACATGCCGTTGTTTTGTTCTGCTACAGTATATTCGCCGCAAAACTGATGTTACCTATTATAACATGAAAACCCCGTTTCCTCTACGGCCAAAATAACAGAGGTCAATAAACACCGAACAATAAAGAAAGGATAACCGAAAAGCCCGCCAAGTGGAGAGGCAATGCTGTAACGGAACTCAGCGACTCTTAGCCCGAAGAATGCGGCGGGTTTAATACGTAACGGAACTCAGCGACTCTTTCAACTGCTTTCGGCTGCTTTAACCCTGCTTCTTTACCGCTAAGAGTCAGAGAGTTCCGATAAAAAACCGCAGAGGGCATTTTCGCCGTTTAAGCGTCGCTCAGTTCCGTTAACATTCTCGCGTTCCTCCCGCTGAGGCTAATTGTCCCCGGCAGATGCATATATCGGCTCTGGGACACGGGGGATTTGAACAAAAAGGGTGGCAGCGAGCAAACATCCGCCGGACTGCAATACCGTCGCACCACACAAAAAAACTGGGCAGAAAAACTATCTGCCCAATTTTCTATTTGGGGATTGCGTCCCATTATTTATGAATGAAACTCTGCGGCTTTATTGCGGCGTCTTAATCATCAGCTCCAAATCATCGAAATATACCTCTCCCGCTGCAGCGCGCTTATACATAAAAACAGTGACAGTGGTATTGGTGCTGCCGGTGGTAAAGGTAATTTCACCCTGGGTATAGTCTGCCGCATTCACATAAACCTGGCGCTGATAGCTGCCGTAGTTGCGGACGCCGAACTCCCCGTTGGTTCCTTTAGCCCAGCCCTTCAGCACATAGGTGGTATTAGGCGTGAGTCCGCTGATGTACTGCTCGATGCCTCCATAAGCCGTGGTCAGTCTGGCCGCATAATCACCCGTACGGGCGTTGGAATTGACAATTGCAGACTGGGTAAAATGGGTGGGCCAGCCGGTGAAGTCTCCCGTCTCAAACCCAGGGTTAGCCAGCAGATTGACTGCAGCCACTACCTTGATCGTACAAGCTGCGGTTTTAGCGCCATCCGCCGTTGTAGCGGTCACCACGGCCGTGCCCGGTCCTGCTGCCGTCACTACCCCATACACATTCACCGTTACTGAGGTTGGGTTATCCGAGCTCCACAGCACGGTTTTGTTAGAGGCATTGGTTGGTGCCACCGTAGCCGTCAGCGTGAAGGTTTGGCCCTCCTGCAGCAGCAGATTGCTTTTGTTCAGCACAACTCCGGTAACCGCGACGGGTGTGGGAGTTGGTGTGGCGGTCGGCGTTGATGTGGGTGTTGCAGTCGGTGTAGCTGTTGGCGTTGGAGTAGGTGTTACACTTGGAGTAGGAATCGGTGTTGGAGTAGCGGTCGGTGTAGCTGTTGGTGTCGGCGTTGGCGTTGGGCTGGAGGGAGGTGTCAGGCCGTCCGTCACAATCCGGAAATAATCAAAGTCTGCCGTCAGCCCAGTTCCCGCACACACTATCAGGCCGATTTTGAGATTGGACAGGTCAGCCGTTTGGGTGGTCCATACCTGGGTGTAGGTCACCCCGTCCGCTGAATAATAGCCGCTGTACGTGTTGCCGTATTTCAAAATCCGCATATAGGAAACCGCCGATTGGATGGTGTCGGCGACCTCCATATGCTCCCGCACGGCATTGATCTGTTTGGTGAACTGGAACTGGTTGCCGCTGCCGTAAAGCCGGGTCATGCGGAAATAGGTGCTGTCGTCCACATAGGCGATCAGGCCGCCCTGGGCCCAGCGTGCAGAGGGTTTGCCGCTCATTTTGGTTTCGATCATCCAATTGCCCTCCGGCGCCCCGGTCAGGAGAATATTCTTAGCCGTCGCTCCCCCGTCCACAATGTCCCCCGCTTCACTGACGATGCGCAGGCTGCCCGGATTGGCGGACAAGGACCAGTTGGCGCTGTTTTCTCTGACCCAGCGCCATTGGCTGTTCAGTGCCGCCGCATTAAATTCGTCGCTGGTCCCTACCGTATAGACCGGACCCGACGGCCCGCCTGGAGCGGCGCTGAATTGAATCAGCTCCAGTGCGTCAAACCAGACCTCTCCGCCGCCTCCGGCCTTGTACAGATAGATCGTGGCGCTGTTGGAATCGCTGCCTGTTGTGAAGGTAAGCTCCTTTTTGGTATAGGCGGTGGAGGACACATGGACGTCCTTGGCGGTGCCGCCGTAGTTTTTCACACCGATCACCGCATCGCCGCCGCCAGTGCTTTTTCCGTAGGCATACAGCTTATAGATGGTGTTGGGATACAGCCCGCTGACCGTCTGCTCCGCTCCGGCATAAGAGCCGGTAAGCTTGGCGGCGTAGGCTCCCGCATAAGCATTGGACGCTTCAACCGTGGCCCCGTTATAATGCGTCGGCCAATTGGTGAAGTCTCCGGCTTCGAAGCCTGCATTCTTCAGCAGATTCTCCTCTTGGGGAGGCTGGGGAAGAGGCGGCAGATTGTTGGGATCAAGCCCCGGTCCCTGATAAGCGCCGATATTTGGGGCAGTCCCGGCGGCAACCGGATTGCCGAAGAAGTCTCTAGCGCCGTTGTTCGTAATAATTTTCCCGGTGCCAATGGCAGGCGAGGTATTCAGCAGCTGATACCCGGCCAGCGTATGCTTGCCGATGCCTCCCGAGCCCGGAGAAGCCAGCTGCGGCTCCGCGGTTTGCTTATGGGCATCTGCCGGTTCGCCTGTCGGGTGATTGCCGTAGAACAGATTATAGTCGAACACATTATTGGTGCTGCCGGCGAAATTATAACCTCCCGAGCCCAGGTTATAGATCAGATTATTGTAATAGTACGTATTCTTGGCATAACCGCCCCAATTCAGCACATCCACCACCTTGGCCGTAGAGGATCTCGGCAGATACACCGTATTGTTATAAATGGTGGTGGTATCCGGTGTACCGCTGAAATTAAACACGGCGCCTCCGTCGTTCTGGCTGATATTATACCTGATGATGGTGTTCGTGTTGGAGTTGGTGGCCACCGTGCCGTCATTTACTACCAGGAAGGCTCCGCCTGCATTGTTGTGGCTGTAATTGTACTGGATGATGGTGCCGTCGCTTCTATAGTCTGCATCATACGCCATGGCATCTCCGCCCGGGGCGGTATTATAGACCTCATTGAACTGGATTACAGAATTTTTGTTGGAGAAAACCCATAACGGCACATGATACCCGCTGGCCCGGAGGTGGGTATCGTACACCACGTTGTTTTCAATCACCCCGCCGGTGGTATCCAGAATAAACGCGCCGTCGGCGCCAATATCGTAGATGACATTGTCCGCTACCCGGAAGCCGGAGGAATACGCCTTCTGGGCACCGTAGATGTAGATGCCCACACTGTCTACCGTGTAGATTTTGCTGTTTTTGACCACCACATCGGCCACATGGTAGTCCCATGCTGTGCCCCAGACAATAATGCCTCCGTTATGGGCGTAATCCGTAGACACATCCCCTTTGACATGGTGGATGTCCAGATTCTCGAATACAAAATGGCGGTACACCTTGGGATTGCTCCAGGTGCCGCTGCTGCCGTCCACATGGATGCCCCTGCGGACTCCCTTGGTTGCGGAATCGTTGGTAATTTCCAGATTCCGGACCTCCCACTGCTCCTGATTGTAGAAATAAACCGCAGCAGCAGCGCCTGCTCCGGCGATCAGAGGCTTGCGGCCGGAGCCGTACATATCGATGGTGATGGGCTGGCCTTGCACCCCGGAGCCCTGGGGCGAAAGCGTGCCTGTCCATACCCCGTCTGCCTTGAACAAAATGGCATCACCCGGCTGAAACACAGTGGCATTCACCTTCGCCAGCGTTTTCCATGCCGTTCCTGCCGACGTTCCCGCATTGTTGTCATTGCCTCCAACAGCATCCACATAATAGACCGCCCCTGTCGCCTGCACCTCCGGAGCTGCCGCCCACGGACCTATCCCTGCCACAACCAGCGCCAACACCAGCATTAGCCGCAACCATCCAACCCGCATCAGCTTCATTTCCTCAATTCCCTCCCCAACGTAGAATATATATCAAGAACGCGGGACTGCCGTTATCCAAACCAACAGTAACCGCTTTCAAGATCCTGTTCACAATACCATCTACCTCCCGCTTATTTCATCCGGATACGATCATAGCCCTGGCTCAGAATCACCTCGGCCTCCGCCGTAAGCTGCCCGATATATTCCCGATAGAGACTGTCCAAGGAAACTGCCGCTTCCGGCGCTTTCCCGCCATTCCCCCCGCCGGAATCTCCTTTTTCCCGTTCCAGCACCTTCACCAGCACCAACTGGCCCTGCAGGCCTTCGTCGAAGACGGGACTTGCTTGTCCCTCCTGAAGTCCCCCGGCCAGGACAGCATACAGCACAGGCTGGGATTTAAAATAAATGCCCGCCGTTTCCCCGTTCAGCTCCTCCTCAGTCACCCGGATATCCGCCCCTCCCCGGGAGAGTGCCGTTTCCCCGGATTCCCCGGCTGCCTGCTCAAGCTGCTGCTTCAGTCGGGCTAACGTCTCTTGTTGATTTGCCTGCGCCCCGTCTCCCATAAGCTCTGCACCCCGGTAGGATGCAGCCAGCTTCCGAAACCTAACCCGCTCCGTTTCAGGCGGGGCAGGACTTTTCTCCAGCGCCTTCAGCCGCAGCAGCTCCTCCTCCGAAACACCCAAATCAGCGGCAGCAACCTTTTCCTTCAGCTCATTGCGCAGCTTGCTCATATAATAGGGAATGAATACCGTCTCTTCCAAACGGACAGGCCCATATACCGGCTGGCGGGCCTTCACCGCTTCCCCCCTGCGTTTGTTTTCCCGGTCCATCTGCTCCAGCAGATCCTCATATGCCGTTCCGGAAAGCAGCCCATTCCGGCTTCCAAGCTCCAGCTCTACCTTGCGCTTGACCAGCTCCTCCATGGCCCTGGCCTTCGCCATCATCTCCGGGTTTTCCCCGCCATAGCTGGTGTCCCAGAAGGCCTCCGTCACATTCGCCTGATAGGTCCGGAGGAAATAATCAATAACCGGCGCACGCTGGTTGTCCAGCTCTCGTCTGAATTCCACGGCGGTGATGCCCATACCGTTTACCTTGGCCACAACCGTGGAAGCTTCGCCCGTTTCGCTTTGGGCAACAAACACTCCCGCACCCGCAACCACTGCAAGAACTGCCGCCGTCAACAATGCCACCCGTTTCCCCGCCCTCATGGCACCACCTCCATTTCCATCTTATTACAGCGCTTTCATTGGGGTAAGTGATAATCTTTTAAGATTCGCTGGCAAAATATTAAGATTGGTCCCAAAAGGCACCTTACATCCGGCCGTCCCATTCACCGTAAAACTGCTCCAGGTACTGCTCCATGAACCGGTGCCGCCCCTCGGCTCTCCTTCGTCCGGCCGGCGTATTCATCAGTTCCTTCAGCTTCAGCAGCTTCTTGTAAATTTCGAAAGTGCCCCCTCCAACACCAAAGGCCAGCCATCCGGGGATGGCCGGCCTTTGGTTACCTGATTGAATCAGCTAGTGCTCCTTCATAGCTCCGTTGATGGGCAACGACAAGTCATCCACACCCACATGATCGGCCGGGCTGATGGAATGCCGTTGGAACCGGACTGCATCCGCCCGGGTATAGATCATATCCGCTGCCGGGGTTGGCGGGTCGATGGTGCTGGGAGTTACTCTAGTCATCTTGACATATTCGCTGCCGTCTCCGGCAAAATCATAGGTGCCCAGCTCCAGCCAGCCCGACGGACCGGAGGATTGGTCGATGTACATAACCTCGGTGCCGGTTTTATGCTTCACCTCCACCTTTATATTCTTGTCCTGGGATACGGTGTGGACAAGGTTGTAGAGGGAGACTGTATAATTCCCCTCCGGAAACTGGGCCTTCCACATGGCTGACGACCCTTGTGTCGTAGAATAGCGGGATTTCACGCCTGTTTTGTAGCCGGACAGGTTGCTTTGGCTCCATGAGCCCTCCGTGACATACAGCCCCGCCGTATTCGTACTGTCCACGATCACAATCAAATCCCTTATAGGGATGGCTACATGAGGGGTTTCCATGATGATTCCGTCAACAGTTACAACGGCCCATACCTGGATTTGGTCGGTTGCCCCGTCGAGATGCTGGAGCGTCAACACCCCATTCCCGTCTACTGACGCCAAATCAGGCCTGTCCACGTAATACGCCACCTGTGCTTGGCTTAGATCACCGGGAAGCCCGTTATCCATGTAGCCCGTTACACTCAGCTGTGCGGTAGTGGTCATTTCCAAAAATGCCTTGTCCGAGCTCAGGACAACCGACTGCCACTGCGGACGTACACTTTCACTTACCCACATCACGGCGTCGGCAATAACCCGCGTGTTATTGGCCTGATTCGTTAGCTCTACGTAGCCGCTGCTTCCTGCTGCAAAAGGGAATGCGCCCAAATATGCCCAACCTCCGCCGTTGGTTTTCTCATCCACTGTAACTGTCTGCGAGCCTCCGTTGTAATAAACCGTAAACGAAGCGTTGGTTGACCAGTTTTCACCTGCAGGCATTTGGGGAAGCTTGTGATAGACGCTGTAGGTGACGCTGTCGGGCAGCTCCGGCCGCCAGCGAATCCTGCTGGTTGCCGTACCCGTCACAGGCTTCACATAAACATAGCCGTCATAGTAGTATCCGTTGCCCGATGTATCGCGTATCCAGACGCCCTCTGTTTCCGCCTCGGTATTATCCACCACGATGGAGCCTCCCGGCTGCCAATCCGGCTGGACTGGAGGGACTGTTACCCGGTCAGGAAGATACAGGGTTCGCGTTCTTGTTTGCTTCCCCTCTGACTCTACATAATAAGTGAAGGTTTTGGACAAGTCGTTCACCCGGATCGACCATTCCATCGGGTAGATCAAATCTGGAGCTGCCGTATACGTGCTCCCGCCATCCAGCGAATAGTGGAGGATGGAGGCTTGCTCTGTTTTGGCCTGGATATAGGCGTTATAAGAGGTTTCGTCAGGTTTAACGATGAGCATACTCTTGACAGCATCGATGGGACTATGCGTATCGAAAAAATAGCTTGCGCCGGACGTATCCTCTGCAGCCGTGTTGATTTGGTGCTGCGGAACCTGAATCGCAAGACCGCCTACAATAACTGCCGTTAATCCCCGGCTGGTGACGGTGACGTCAATGCTTCCGTTGCGCATCACCGTCTGTTCAGGTGTGCCGTTATCCCGGATAACGGTCACAGGATATTCCAGAGCCGGATTGAAGCCGATCAATTGCTGATTCAAGGTGATCGAGGCCGTCTGCGCCTCCGTTGATTCGTTGCTTAGCCCGATGTAGAACTGGTCGCCGCTCTCTGCTGTAATCCAGTTCAGCTGCGGATTGCCGGTCTGGATAATTCCCTTGGGCATCCATAGCCATACACCGGAATTCCCGTAGAAGGTACCCGGCTTATGCCCGTAGAGATGGTATTTGAACCACAGGAAATTGGTTTCGAATACCGCCGGAAAGGAGATGCTTCCGCTGGATTTCAGTGTTTGCTCGCTGATCAGGTAATCCATCGTCTGCCCCAGCTGACCCGGCATATGGTGATAATAAACGGAGGTGGGTTCGCTGGGACCCTCCAGCGGAAACTCCGGCTCCAGCTGGCTCACGGAGAAGCCCTTGTAATAATAACCGGGATAATTGGAATACCGTCCGATCACTGCATTATGGGCAATATCCCGCAGCAGCGTGTCGCCGGTGTATTGCGACAGCCGGAGCATAAACGGCGCCTCCTGGGCATTCATCCGGTAATAGGCATCCGTGCTGCCCGCTTCAAAGGTCAAACCGGTGGATGAGATGAGCCAGTTCTCCGCCTGCACACCCCCGGTTTCGTATTCCGGGAAGTTATCCCGGGGATACTCATATTTGCCGCTCGCCGGCCAATGGAAGGATTCCTTGTAGGGGGCATTCGGCTGGGGGATGGTCGTGATGCCCTCCGGCACAGGGCGGGCGACGAACATGGTGGCGTACCGCTTGGCCTCCTTGTACGCGGCATCCAGGTATTTCGTTTCCTTGGTTTCCTCATAAAGCTCCATAATTTCCATCCACAGCTTGCCGTAATGATAAATAAACTCATTCTGGGAGATGTTTACGGAGGCGGGTGTGTCAATATTTAGAGCGATATATGAATCTGCGGCTGTTTTTGCCTGCTGCAAATACGCAGTGTCGCCTGTCACCCTATACATCATTAGCGGTTGAATGACAGGCCCCCGGCCGCTCTCATCCGGGTTGCGGAAGCGGTATTCCTCCTGCCCCAGCTCCTGAATTCCTGCTGTGCCCTCCATCAGTTGGGACAAGGCCGAAACCGTTGTCACATCGAAGGGCAAAGAGGCCATTTTCCATAAGGAGGGCACACTGTACACCGGCTTCTTCGTCGGCGACCAACCCTGTCCGTTTCGCGAAACTCCGAATTCGATGGCAGGCAGAGCCCTTGTATCGTAGAGCTCATCATCCCCGGTCAGGTAGTAGGCGCCTAACAGGACACCATTGGATGATGTGCGGACCGTATCCTCATTCTCGATATCAATAAAGCCCTTGGCCCTGCTCCACCAGCCGCTGGGAGAGGGCACATAATTCACTGAGTCATCCCCCTGGGGCTCCATCTTCAGGAGATCGATCATATTGAACATGGCATCCGTAAGCGATCCGCCTGCTGCATTCTCGCGGTATGCGGTATAGCTGTATTCGCTGCGAAGCACATTCTCGTAAGCATCATACAGGCTGCCCCTCTGAGCAGCCAGGCCCAGGTGGAACCGGTACGTACTCTCCGCGGTCATGCGCGAGTATGCTCCCAGCTGTGGCGCATAGAGGATCGGTTGAACATCACCCTCGTTGTTGACAAGGCTCATCCCGAGACGCTGACCGTTGGTTCTGCCATGGGGCTCGAACTCCAGCGGAAGCTCATCGGCCGGCACAAATACCCCGTATGTGAAGGCAGAGCCATTCCCGTCGTTCTTCTCCACCAGACTCATCGGGGCGGTCAGCTCCCATAAACCTGTGGATTCTACAGTACCGATCATCTTGGCATGGGATTTGAACCCGCTTAGCACTTCATTCACGGCTGCAGGCGCCTCCGCCGTGAAGGACTGATAGCCGATCACATAGCTGCCATCCCGGCGCGGGGTAAAGGCGTAAGACACATCCGGTTTATCCTGTGTCATCGACCAGGTTGTCTGAAAATCGTAATCCTCCCCATGGGAGGAATCCGTCAATACTGCCGTTTGCCCGTCGGGGAATTGGATGCTGTCCAACGTAACCCAGCTTTTGTTCATGGTTTCATAATAATTGGTCTGCTGACCCGCATCTCCATCCAGAATAACCCATTGCTCCTCAAGCCGCTCCGGTACCGTATTGGCCGGTATCCAGCCTCCTGTTGCTGCATCCTTGTAGAACAAGTCACGGACTATCGCTTTTCCTCCGCCATCCCATGCCGCCTCATAGAAGGTAGCCTTGTAGCTGTTATTTTCAATGCTGCCTTTATCCGTGTAGGTCAAATTCGGCAGTGTCCGGCTGCGCAGCGGCGGAAGCGGCGCGGCCTTCTGCCTGATATAGCCCTCGAATTTAAGGGCGTCCACCCGCGTCAGAATGTTGCTGGTGGTCGGCTGGACACGGGTCAGCCGGACGAATTCGCTGCCTGCTCCGCTGAAGTCATACTCTCCCAAATCGATCCAGCCCGTCCCCCCTGCCGCGGGTCTCAAATCTATATATTGGACCTCCGTTGACCCGTTATGAACCACTTCAACCTTTACATTGCCATCCGCCTTCTCCGCCCAATCCAGCTTGTATAAGGAGATCCTGGCCCTGCCGGCCTCCAGCCTGGGATTCCAGGTGATGACATCATTGATGCTGTCCGTATACCGGGTGCTGGAATTGTTATATCCCTTTACACCGGTGCTTGTCTTCCAGCCGCTCGAAGCGGAAAAACCCTCCGCTCCGTCATCCATGATGATGGTATTGTAAGGAATGGCCTGCTGCTGGATATGTCCTTCGAATTTCACGGCATCAACACGCGTCAGGATGGTGCTGGTCGTAGCCTGAACCCGGGTCACCCGGACAAACTCTTCATCTACACCGTTGAAGTAGAAGTCACCCAATTCGACCCAGCCGGCACCGCCCGCCGAAGGCCGGAGATCGATAGCCTGCACCTCCGTCATCCCGTTATGGACAATCTCGACCTTCACATTGCTGTCTGCTTTATCCGCCCAATCCGGCTTGTACAAAGAGATTTTGGCTGTTCCTGCCTTTAGTCCGGGGTTCCAGGTGACGGTATTGTTAATGGTATCCGTGTACCTGGTGCCGGAATTATTGTAGCCCTTCACAGTGGTACTGACCTTCCAGTTGCCTGTGGTTTTATAGCCGTTAAAGGTGTTGGTGGGGTCGCTGGTCACGGCACCGTCAATGGACAGGCTTCCGTCGTCAATGATGATGGTCTTGTACGGCAGCACTTCCTCAGCCGACACTGCAGGGGGATTCCTTACACCCCCGGCCAATGGTGAAACGATGGCCGCAATAAGGCAAATGATGAATAGCTTTCTGAACATAATCCCATACCCTCCCTTTTCAATCAGATAGAAAGCAATTCCACATATTGTAAACGCTTTCTTAAAATGATGATAGCTTGTCCAAGGCCCTTACATTTCTAGGATTTTAAGAAATTCTTATACGATCTTTTGCCGTTGCCGCGCTGTCCGCAAAATTGAAAAAAGCTATACCCGGTTGCTGGCAATTAAGCGGGTATAGCTTTACATGAGGTTAATTGTACAATTTCACGGCGAATACCTCGTAGTAAGGCGAGCCGTAAGTAGCTGTGAATTCAAATCGGATGCCGGTTACGCCCTGAGCGCCAACTTGATGTTTATTTAACGAAAGATAATTCCCTCTGACCTCTATTCTCTGCTGGCTCCCGTCCGCAAGGCTCAGGATCACATCATAATCCTTAATCAGGGTTTCAATAGGATCGTCGAAGTGCTCCAGATCCAACCGCGGATTGAGTACGAGATGGAGCTCCTCCACATTCCGGGGTGAATTCCAGGCAAGCTCCAGCCACTCCTGCCCCTCCGTGCGTTCAGATACCCATACATGGGGCAGCCCGTAAGGCCGGGAATACCCGTTGACCACATTGGCGGGATCATACATGTTCTGGGCGGGAAGCAGATCCTTGAAGCATATATTCCTGCTCCACTTCTTGAGCTTGGCCGGCATCTCCGGTTGATACTGGAAGCTGACCGCCCCCGTGAGCTTATCATCGTTGCAATACACAGCAAGCTGCTCTGTACCCTCAAGCACGATATATACCTTGTTGTCCGCAGGTTTGCTGCAATCCAAAGGCAGTGTGACCCACCCATCGTAGCCTGCCGCGATATCCACACTGCTGCTCCTGAGCCTGCTGCCGGGAATATACGTCTCCTTCCGGTCTCCACCGAAGAGCTGTACGAACAGGGTTTCCGCTGCTGCTCCCTGATTCCTGACCCTCACGCTTACGTTCTCCACATGCTCCGTATGAACAGGCAGCACCAAGCATAGAGACTTATCCAAAGAAACGGCTTCAGCACCCACTGCATTACTGTACGCCCGCTGAGACGAAGCGCGCACCGTTAACCCCTCTGCGAAATAAGGGTCCGGCTCCTCCCTGCGCCCGGAGATTGTCTGCCCGTCCCTTAGCAGGGCCGCCTGCAGCTCCGGCGCATGATTTGCTGCCAGAGCAGACGGGTTCACACCATATTTCACACATAAAGCGGCAGCCGTTCCTGCCGCCTGCCCCATACAGCCGCAGGTAGCCATCACCCGGGTGGACCCAAAGGCCACATGGGTGGCGCTTATATTCCGGCCTGCCATCATCAGATTGGGAACATTGGCTGAATACAAGCTTCTGAACGGGATATTGTACAGCCCGGGAACAAAATTCCACGCCGTAGCCGGTCCTTCATCATAGATCCCCCTGGCAGCGTGCAGGTCCATAGCCCAGCCTCCTACAGCCACGGCATCCGGGAAATACGGCTTCTCCGTGAGATCCTTTTGCGACAGCATATAATCCCCGACAAAACGCCTTGATTCCCGTTTCCCGGCGATCGGAGACACATAATCCAGGATGACATTGTCCACATCATCAAATTCGCCGCTGTTCTTGATGTAATCCCAGATCCCGTAAACCAGCTTACGCAGCTCCAGCGTGATATCCTCGTTGTCCCGAACTACATCCAGATGCCCGCCGAATTCCAGCCACCATAACCCGCCAATTCCATTGATTTTGCGGGGAATCGCACGATAATTCAAGCCTCTGCGGATACTATCGAAGAAATCCAGCTTGGTAATATCGTATGCAAACTCGGGCCTTCGGAACGGGACCTTATAGCCCACATCTCGGGTTTGAAAAAGGATCGTATCCCCCATGGTGTAGTGGTCTGCGGTGTCCGGGGCCAAATCTTCGTCAAACTCGGCCTTGGCCTCTCTCCCCCGCTTATAAAGAGCTCCTGCCTGGTATCCCACCACTCCATCGCCGGAGCAATCAATAAAATAAGGACTTTCAAACCGAAGCCTGCGTTCGGAGGCCAGCTGCAGACCTTCCACCCAACCAATCCTTCCGTTCTCCATCCCTGTTTCATACACGGAGGTATTCAGGAAGAGGGTGATATCCGGTTCCCCATACACCATATCCAACAGGACCGTATCCGAAACCGAGGCCATGATTTTTTTGTTATACAAGGGGTTGTAATGAAAAAGCTTCAGCTTCAGCTCTTCGACCAGTCCACCCTCACGGGCATAATAGGATGGGCTGATTCCGTGATAAGCCGAGCCGTTGATATGAACCCTGACCTCGCTGCTGGCATTCCCGCCCAGAACAGGACGGTCATTAATGAGGGTTACCTTCAATCCCTTCCGTGCAGCGGCAATGGCGGCGCAAACTCCTGCAATTCCTCCGCCTATGACGGTCACATCCGATTTAATAAGCTCCATTGTGATAACCTCCATGAATCGATTTGCTATTCATGGTAACCTTTCTCGGAGCCGCTTTTTTACAGGATATTATGAAAAACTCATAGATTCTTATCCGTTGACAGACAGGACTACTTCAGCCCGTGGATTTTTTTACGGTATTGCTTGGGCGTCATTCCCGTATACTGCTTAAACAGCTTGCAGAAATACCCTTCATTCACAATTCCCACTTCCTCGCATAATTCCATAATCGAGTAATCTCTGGCTTGCAGCAGTTCCAGCGACAGCTCAATCTTCCGGCGGTTAATGTAATCCACGACTCCTTCCTTCATTGTTTTCTTGAACAGGCTGCTGAAATAGGTGGGGGCCAGGTTCACATGATCGGCAATGGCTTGCAGGCTTAGGCGCAGCTTGAGATTCTGCTCAATGAACCGTTTGGCTCTTGTAATCTCTGTGCGGTGAACCAACTTGTTATCCTGGAGACATTCCATGATAAAACCGCTGATGAACCTGAGCTGCTCCCGGAATGTCATAAATTGCAGCGGAAACTCCTCCTCATCAGACTCCATGACACTCCATGATTTCAATTTGACTGAAATGCCTCGATAAAAATTCCGCAGCATAGGCGCCAAGATGGACTTATGAATTTTATTATCCGAGAAAAACCGGCTTATCTCTGCCATCCGTTCATCCAGCTCCGCTCTGGTAACATCCCTGAACATCCAGTCAAGAAAATCCGCCAGCTTCTCTTGAAGGGCCTCCCGCCGGTCATTATGGTAAGGGATGCGGTGTGCTAAGGTAATGACCGTCTTATCCTCATGAAAATAGAAGTCCGCACACACACCAGCCGCCTCCGTATAGGCTTGGTTAACCGACTCCCAGCCCCGGTGGGGACTGCCGAAGGCAACAGATACCTCTTGATTCAGGAATTGCTTCAAGTTCTGCACAATCTGTCGTCCCATCGTCTGGCAGACCAGCTCCGTATCCATTTCACTGCGGGTATGGCTCCAGGCAAGAAATCCGATAAAATGATTGTCGAGCAATTCGGAGGCCGCTCCTGCACCGAAGCTGACCAGGGTTTCATCGATGATATTGGTAACCGCATATTTCAGAATGCTCTGGTCTACTGCCGAATATTCGTTTCGAAAGCTGTCATAGTGGTTCATCTCTGCAATAAAGCAGCAGTAATGAGCCTCAAAAAATTGAAGCTGCATCCGTTTCCCGAAGTCCGCAGCCCGGTGGGCGGGAACCTCCCCCCTGACCAGTTCGTTGAAGAACTGCTTGCGTACCCGGTACTTATTCTCCTGCACCGCCACATTCAGGGATAGCAGCTCGTCCTCCTTTCTTCTGGCTTCCTCCATGGAGGCGACCGCCTTATCCAATGCCCGCTGCAGGGCTTCCTCCCGAAGGGGAACCTTGATGATGTATTCCATAATATTGGCCTGGATCGCCCGTTGGGCATATTCAAACGACGAGTATGCCGTAAGGAGAATGTAGCGGGTGTTGGGAAGCTTGGGCTTCAGCTCCTCAATCATGGATATTCCATCCAGCTGCGGCATGACGATATCCGACAGGATGATATCGGGCTTCAGTCTAAGCGCCTCCTCCATCCCCTTTATCCCGCTGTATGCCTTACCCACCAGAAGAAACCGTTTATCCCTGCGGGCCAGCTCCTGGAAGAACAGCTCCAGCCTTTGCAGAATCAAATCCTCGTCGTCAACAATGAGGCAGGTGTAGGTTCTCATCTTTATGCAGCTCCTTTGCCGGACTGGGCGGGAATAACGCACGGACTTTAGTTCCCCTGCCGGGGATACTGATAATCTGCAGACCATACTGCTCCCCGTAATGCAATTTGATTCGCTCGTGAATGTTGTTCATCCCGATTCTTTTGCGCTTAGGCTCCGAACCGGCCGAATCGGGCACCAGCAGATGCCCCAGCTTATCACTTGAGATTCCCACACCCTGATCCTCCACCTCAATGACAGTGAATTCACTCTCGCCATAAGCACGAATGGCAATCGATCCCTCCAGCTGCCCGCCGCTATATCCGTGAAAAACACTATTCTCCACTAACGGCTGCAGCAGCATCCGGAATACCGGGAACGCCATAAGCCCTTCCTCAATCTGCTCGATCAATTGAAAGCTCCGGTTATAGCGGATATTCTGGATGGCAATATAGTCGGAAACATTCTGCAGCTCATAACGCAGCTCAACCTGCTCCGAAGCTTCCGATATTCCGTATTCCAATAAGGAGATCAGCGAGCCGATCACCACATCCACCTTATCCAGCTGTCCCAGACGGACGACATTGCTGATGGAGCCCAGGGTGTTATACAGGAAATGGGGGTTAATCTGCGATTGCAGAACCTGAATTTCCAGCCTTCTCCTGAGCTCGTTTTGCTGCTCAGAGCGCTGCATCAGCTCACCGATTTGCTGAAGCATCCTGTCAAATGCCCGGGAGAGCTCGCCAAACTCATCACTCCGTTTTATGGATATGGTCACATTCAGATCGCCTTGCTCCACCCGGTTCATTTTGGCCTTCAGGTAATACAGCGGAATGCGGATATACTTGGCGATGAAGTAGGAAATGAGCAGGCTTAGCACTAAGCCGGCAAGCAACAGCCCGAAGTAGTACGTTTGCAATCTGGCCAGCGCCGCCTCCAAACGCGATTCATCGTTAATCGAAATGATGAACCAATTGAACTTTTCTGTAGGCTGCTTCAAAATGGAAACCGGATTCCCTTCCTTGGTGCTGACCTGCATACTGGACCCGCTGCTGTCCAGAATCTGTTCCCCTGACGTCTCCCCAATGAAAAACATGTGGTCATCTACTTCCAGAGGCTCTCTATTTTCGGAGAAGCCGGCGATTATTTTACCTGTTGAGGTGATAAGCGCCAGATTCATTTGTTCCTGTTTATTAATCTTGAATAAGGCTTCCTCGATGGCATTCAGATCCAAGTCAACTGCCACTGCTAGGGGGACTGGAGTACCGCTTAAATACCGGACCATAGTCACCGTCCAGCCAGAATATGCGGATTGATAAGGCTCGCTTACAAAGGTTGCCCTTCTGTTTTTGTCCGCCGCCTCAAGCAGAGGCTTCCGGTCAGGCAGCGCTTCGTCAAAGATACGGGTAGCCGTGCTTCCGCCGATAATGGACAGATCGCTGTTGATCAAATAAATATTGTTGACATAATTGCTGTTCAGCTCATACAGCTGCCTGACCTGATCCCGGATCATATCCGTGTTGCCCAGATTGGCCTGCACCGATGTTTGCAGGGAAAAGAGAATGGTCTGGAAGGAGGAAAAGTTGACGGTTAAATATTGATCCACCTTATCGAGGATCTGCTTGAGATAATAGTCGTCATTAGCCCTTACCTCCATCTGGATATATCGGTAAGACAATTGGCTGATCAAGATGATGCAGCTTAAAACAAATGCAAAGCACATGAGAAATAGTTTCATAGGCAGGCTTGTTCTTCTTCGCATCGGCTGTCTTCCCTTTATGCAGATTTCATTCAAGCATACCATAATCCAACAAAGAGAGGAGCAGCGCTACGCTCCCCTCTTCCCTGTATTTACTTGATATATCCCAGTTCCTTCAGCTGCTGATCTACATTATCCTTATATTTCTGCAGGTCGAACTTGGTTTCCAGGGTTTTGATGAAGCTATCCCAGTTGGAGAGCGGTTCCTTGCCGCTCATGAACTTGATTAAGGATTCATTGATGAAGCGTACCCGTTCCACTGCCTTGGTATCGTTGGCATCAGCCGTCAAGGAGGCTCCGGGCAGAGTAGGAGCTACGTACTTCTGATTGTTCTCGAAGGCCTCTATGGTTTTCGGGTTTTTGAAGCTGAAGTATTCCGCGTCATCACCGCGCCGGGGGAATTTATAATGGTCCACCCAGGCGTATTTATCCTTCACCTCTTTGGATAACTCAGGGATTTTATTCTTTGCCTTGCCGTCTACCAAATCCCAATGGATTCCTTTCACTCCGTATGCAAAATGGGGGTAGGCCTCTTTATCCGTAAAAACATACTCCAGCATGGCCAGGATTCGGGTGATTTTCTCCTTGTTTGCTTTTACGGAAATCGCCCAGGTGTTGCTTTGGTATGTTTTTCTCTCCAGAAGCTGATCCCCGTACGGCCCCTTCATGGGAGGAATAATGACCCAATCCGGAATTTCTCCGCCGACCTCCTTCATTTTCTGCTGGGCATCCGGCTCCATCCTGCGCGCATCTCTTACCATCACGCCGACCTTGCCCTTAAACAGCTTCTGATCGAGCAGATCGGAGGTATTCATGGTTACCCAGTCGGGGTCCACCAGCTTGGCTTCCATCATCTTATTGATATAACTAAGCGCCTCTTTCATTTTAGGATCCGTGAATAGCATAACTGCCTTATTATCCTTGACGTCAATAGCACCCGGAGGGTTTACACCGAACATCCACATCAGGGTGTCGAAGCCATAGGATGTAAGAGTCCCTTCCTTATTCATACCCCCGATGAATCCGTAGGTATCGTTCTTGCCGTTGCCGTCAGGGTCCTTCTCTGTAAAGGCTTTCATTACCTCGAACAGCTCATCAGGTGTTGTCGGCACCTTCAGGTTCAGCTTCTTTAACCAATCATTGCGGATATAGATGCTGTTGATCATCCCGTTTACATTGTCGTAGCCCGGAACGGCAATGGTTTTTCCTTTATATTTGGCTGCATCCCAGGAGCCGCTGCCAAAGCGCTTCTTCAATTCGGGGAATTGCTCCAGATACGGAGTCAGGTCCGCCAGAATCCCCTGGTCGTAATATTGCGCCAGGTCCGTCCGGGTTTTCAGGAAGATCAGATCGGGAATATCTCCGCCGGCAATCAGCGTATTCAATTTGGTGGTCGCCTGTCCAGATTGGGGAATAATCATATCCAGATCGATATTTACCGCTTTCCCCAGCATCTGACGCTGAATATCCTCCTCCAGGGGTGGAACCGGAGCCGACGCGTTGAAGGTACCTTGATTGAACATCGTAATTTTCAACCTGTTGGCGAACTTGTTGGCTTCGGCTTTCGGGCTGCCCGAAGCAGCCGTTGCGGCTGCAGGATCAGCCTCATTCTTTCCTCCGCAGCCTGACACAGCCGCTCCCAAGCCGACTATTGCAGCCAGCACGGGAAAAATAATCTTTTTACGTTGCATGTTGACCTCTCCTTTGTATATATAGTATCACACCGGAATGCCCTATACCCTCACAGCGCAGATCGTGGAAAGGAAGAACATTCCGGCGTTAAAGCCACCGCCCTTCTTACCCTTTAATGGAGCCTACAAGTACGCCCTTGGTAAAATGCTTCTGCAAAAACGGGTAGACGATGAGGATCGGTACCGTCGTCACCACAACAGCAGCCATCTGCAGGGCAATGGTGCTCACATGCTCCGAGCTGGAGCCCATATCCGCACTTTGCGCCTGAACATTAAGCAGGATATTGCGCAGAATCACTTGAAGCGGCATCCATTTCGTATCATTGATATACACGATGGCATCGAAGTAGCTGTTCCAATGCCCGACTGCATAGAACAAGGAAATGGTTGCTAAGACGGGCATGGAGAGAGGCAGGATAATCTTCCACAGAGACTGCAGCTCGCTGGCTCCGTCCACCCGTGCCGACTCCTCAATTTCGGGAGGAAGCTGCTCGAAGAAGCCTTTGATAATAACCAGGTTAAAGGCGCTGATCAAATTCGGAACGATAAGCACCCACGGGGTATTCAGCAATCCCAGGGAACGGATGACCAAGTACGAAGGGATGAGGCCCCCGCTGAACATCATGGTAAAGACGATAAACAACAGGAAGGGACTGCGTCCCGGCAAATATCTCTTGGATAGGGGATAAGCGGCAATCACGGTAAAAAGCATGTTGAGTGCTGTCCCCGCAAGGGTACGAAACAGGGTAACCTTATATGCCTGCCCCAGACCCTGGGAGAAAAGCACTTCCTTGTAGGCCGCGAAGGTAACTGCCTCGGGGATAATCACAACCCCTCTTCTTAGCACCTCCGCCTCCGAGGTAACGGAAACGGCAACCACATACAGGAAGGGAAACAAACAAAGCGCGGATAACAACACCAGTATGCTATAGACAAAGACTTGTCCCACTTTTTCTCCAAACGTCTGATTTACCATAATCGATCTCCTCACCAGATTTGCCCGTCGAATTTTTTGGCAAGCTTGTTGGACGCCAGCACCAACCCAAATCCGATCACGGCTTTAAACAAACCCACTGCAGTCGCCAAGCCGATCCTTAACCGTTCCAAGCCCTCCCGGTACACCCAGGTATCGATGATGTCGATCTTCTCCTGGTTGAAGGTGTTGGAGAACATGAATATTTGGTCAAAGCCGGCATCCAAAATGTGGCTCAGCTTCAGAATCAGCATCAACACGATGACGCCCCGGATGCCGGGCAGTGTCACATGCCACAGCTGTCTCCACTTGGAGGCTCCGTCCATACGGGCTGCTTCATACAAGCTGGGATCGATTCCCGCCAAGGCAGCAAGGTACAAGATAGCTCCCCAGCCGATGTCCTTCCAGACCTCGGACATGATGATCACCGGCCTGCCCCAGGAGGGTTCAGTCAGGAACGAGATGGGATTGAAGCCGTTTTCCTTTAACAGCATATTGATTAGGCCGTCTCCCGGAGACAGCAGGGATACCATTAAGCCGTACACAATGACCCAGGACAGGAAATGGGGCAGGTAGGTGATGGTTTGCACAATCCGCTTGAACCATTGCTTCGGCACTTCGTTCAGGAGCAGGGCCAACAGGATAGGAGCGGAAAACCCGATTAACAGCTTATACAGCGAGATGATGATGGTGTTCCCCATAATGTCCCAGAAGTATACTCCATTGATGAAATCCTTGAAATTACTGAGCCCTACCCAAGGGCTGTCCCACAGTCCCAGCACCATATTGTAATTCTTGAATGCAATCACGATTCCCGCCATCGGGATATACTTGAAGATAACAAAGTAGATCAGCGCGGGAAATAATAAAAGGTACATGGTTTTATACCTGCGGATTGTCTTAATCTTGGTTTTCAGGCTGGCGGGTAGAATGCCGGAGCCTGGTCCTGCTGCCCATTTCGTCTGCATATCATCACTGCTCCTTATTTTTCTATATCTTAGCATGCAGGCTATGGGGGTTATTGCTTGGATCTTTCGAAGTTCTTATAAGATCTTAAGCCGGCAATCGCCCGGAGTCTGCCGCGCATTCCGGCATCCGCCTGATGGATTGAAGAGGCTCCCCGGATGGACAAAAAAAGCCCGCCGTCTCCGGCAGGCTCCTTGCAGCTATCTTTATTTCTTCATCTTCTGGTACCACTCGTTGGCTTCCTTGGTGATGTCATCCCCGCCTAGGCTCTTCCATTCCTTGACGAAGTTGTCGAACTCCTCGATGGGCTTCTTGCCATAGATCATGCCGATGAAGTTATCCCCCTCCAGCTTGGCGAGAATACCGCCCTTCGCCTGCATGGCCGGGGTGTTGGCTCCGGTGAAGGCCTGCGGCACAAAAATGCCCGCTTTCCAGCCGTCGTCCACGATTTCCGAGGCTTTGATCACATCCTTGTTGCTGGTGGCCGCCCGCTTCTCCGAAGGAGTGACAGGCGCCTCTCCCCGGCTCAGCCGGGCGTTGGTCTTCAGCCCTACAAAAGGATCCTTGGGCTCGATAAGCAGATACTTGGCCGGGCCCACCTTGCCGCCGGGAATATCCTTGTCCTCTACGGACCGGGTACCGTCGGCTTTGAGGGTGTAATCGTAATCCTTATACCAGCCGTTGACGAACTCGCTGCCTTCCTTGGCATTGACGGCTTCGAAAATCCGGTTCAGATACAGGAACAGCGCATCCGCATGTTTAAAATCCTTTTTGACCAGCATGCCGCCACGGAGATAGGTGGTGTCCCGGGCCGCCACCTTGCCGTTCTGGGTGGGCAGCGGATACGGCTTCATGGTTGCGCCGGCCACATTCTTCTGCAGATCAGGTACAGGCCAGGTGCCCATCCAGTACGGAGCAGCTACAATGCCAACCCGGCCTTGGGCGATCAGCTCCGCCAGCTTGTTCTCGTCATGCAAGCCCGCTTCCTTGGAGATGAAGCCCTTGTTGTACCATTCCTTCAGCTTGGTCAGACCGCCCTTCATCTCGGGGACAGTGGAGCCGTGGACCAGCTTGTCGTTTTGCACATTCCATTGATACGGGACGGTGCCGAAGGCGCCGAATACCCAGGAGCTTTCCCCCAGCCAGCTGGTGAAGGGGTTGGGGTAGGAGCCGCCGGAGCCGAAACTGACCCCCAGGGGAATCACATTGTCATTGCCGCCGGGCTTTTTGTCCAGGATGGTCTGCATCAGGGTTTCCAGCTCCGCAAAGGTTTTGGGAGCGCTCATCCCCAGCTTATCCAGCCAATCCTGGCGGATCCACAGCACGGAGTTGTCGTTGCCCGCATTGGCGAAATTGGGCAGGGCCATCTTCTTGTTGCCATAAGTCACCTGACTCCAGTTCAGGGGGTTGGAATTGTATATTTCCTTCACCTTGGGAGAGGCATACGCTTCAAAATCAGCGGTGATATCCCGGTATTTGCCTGATTGAATCAGCTCATCCAGCAGGGTCATATCCTGGGTGGTAATCACATCCGGCAGGGATTCGTTGGCGGTAAGCATCAGCCGCAGCTTGGTATTAAACTGGTCACCCGGCACCTGCCACAGATGTTTAATGTCAATGCCCAACTGGTCATGCGCCCATTTGGTATGGACGTTGTTCTCCATGGTCTCCCCGTTTTTGAATTTGATGGTGGAGTCCGTGGCTTTCACCGTGGTGATGGTCACCGGCGGGTCAAACTTGTACGTACCGTTCCGGATGGCCTCAGCCGTTTCATTCTTGGCTGCGGCTGTGGCTGCAGGTGAGCCTGCCGGCTCTGCTGTGCCGCTGCCGTTATCCTTGCTGTCCGCACATCCCGCTGCCGTGGAGAGGGCGATTGCCGCAGCAAGCGCCATACATGCGAATTTTTTGTTCATCTGTTTTCGAACCTCCCTTTCGGACTGTAATCCGTTTGCAATTCTTATCTTATTACAGCGCTTACAACCCGGTAAGAGAGAAAGTTTTAAGATTGCCTGTTAATTTGTTAAGGTCCCCACGATCTGCTACAGGCCTAGCCGGTCCCGGAATTCCTGGGGCGTCACCCCGTAATGCTGCTTGAACAGCTTGCTGAAATAAGGGGGATTCTGAAAGCCGAGGCGGCTGGCCAGCTCATAAATTTTGATGTCAGTGGTGCGCAGGAGCATTCCTGCCTTCTCCATCCGGTAGCGGATAATAAAGTCGCTGATATTCTCCTTCATTTCCTGCTTGTAAAGGGTGGACAAATAAACAGGGTGCAGCCCCACATGATCGGCAATGGTCTGCAGGGAAACATCCCCGGCAATTTGGGCCTCGATAAACCGGTGAATCCGGGCGATCAGTTGGCCCTTGCCGTCCTTGAGATCCCGGAAGCTGGCAGCCTCCATGTTTCCCAAGGCATCCAACGCCCATTCCCGCACCCGCCCGGGATGCCTGAAGAGCCCGGGGTCCGCCGTCAGCCCCGCCTCCCAGCCGGACATTTCCAGCAGTGTCTTCCCCTGAAGATGGGCCAAATACAGGAAAGCATTGGCCAGCGTATATACAATCTCCATCAGATGCTCCTCCGAGTCCAGCATCCGCTCCTCCATCTCGGCAAACACCTGCTCCAGCTTGTGCCGGGCATCGTCATAACGGCCCGCCTCCAGAAGCTGCTGGAAGCCCGGCGGGCTGTGCAGGGTTTGCAGGGATTTGGACTGGCTGCGCTGCTCCCCGCTGCGCAGGAGACGTCCCTCTCCGCTGCGGGGCACCTTGCGGAACTCATTCAAGCCAACCCGGTAGGAATCCGCCAGCTCCTCCGGCAGGCGGAAGCCGCCGCTGACCCACACCGAAACCTGGCCCTTCAGGAAATCCGACACCTTCTCCTGAAGCTCCAGCGCAGCGGTTTCGGCTATGGACGCAGCTCCGCCGGCGTCTTCCGTCTCTTCCTTGGGCTGCAGCACAAAAACCAGATAGTCGTTGGCGTCTTTGCAGGACCATACCCGGCAGCGGGCTTCCAGCAGCTCCCCGGCAATATTCTGGACCGCATACTCATAAAGGGCCAGATCCCGGTCACCGGATTGCCGGAACACTCCCTCCAGCCGGGCCAGCACCATGAAGCAGGGCACCTCCGGCCGGAAGGACAGGCCGTATTCCTCCATCCGTGCAGCCCGTTCCCGGGCAGGCAGTGCCGGACCGGCCAGCAGCTCCTTCAACAGTCCTGCGCGCAGAATGGGCAAATGGGTGCGCAAGGTCCGTCTGGTTTTCTCCAGGGAGCCCTTCTCCGCTTCCTCAAGGCGGATGGCTTCCACAAGCTCCGCCACTTGTGACAGCAAATCCTCATCCTTCACCGGCTTCAGCAAATAGCTGGAGATCCCGTATTGGATAGCCTGCTGGGCATATTCGAATTCCCCGTAGCCAGAAAGGAGGACGCATTTGATCAAGGGATACTGCTCCCGGATGCAGCGGCACAGCTCCAGCCCGTCCATACCCGGCATCCGGATATCCGTCACCACAATATCCACCTCCGCCCGCTTCAGCACCTCCAGAGCAGCAAGCCCGTTTTCCGCCTGATACACTGCATCAATGCCCACACCTGCCCAGTCATTGTTTACCAGACTCTTGAGAATCACCGGCTCATCATCCACCAGCAGCAATTGGTTCATCATGACCCTCCTCCTCTTGTTTCCAACGCAGGATAACACGCATACCGCCCAGTTCCTCCGACTTGTCCAGGCTTATGCCTGCACCCGCACCAAACCGCGAGCGCAGCCGCTGATGCACATTCCACAGGCCGCAGCCCGTTTCCGCATCCATCGGCCGCTCCAGGCTTTGCACCAGCTCCTGTAACGCCTGCTCCTCCAGGCCAACCCCGCTGTCCTCTACAACCAGCAGGCTCCAGCCCTCTTTCCGAAAGCCGGCAATCCGGACGGTTCCCCGGCCTGGTTTGGGTTCGATCCCGTGTTCGATGGCATTCTCCACCACCGGCTGCAGGATCAGCCTCATGATCGGCTCCGCCAGCATATCCGGAGGAACCTCAATACAGTAATCCAGCCGCTCCAGCCGCAGCGCATAGATCTTCAGGTAATGCCCCACCAGCTCCAGCTCCTCCCGGAGAGGGGGCAGCTGATTCTCCACACGGGTGGTGTAGCGGTAATAATCCGCCAGATGATAGGCCATCCGCTTGATGGTATCCGTTTCCCCCGCTTTGGCGCAGGCGGCGATAAAGGACAGGCTGTTATACAGGAAATGGGGATTAATTTGGGATTGCAGCTGCTTCAGCGTTGCCAGCCGGGACCGGTTCTGCTCCTCGTACACGTGATGGATCAGATGCTGGATCTGGGTGCCCAGATCGTTAAACCGCAGCATCATATAATCGAATTCGTTATGGAATTTCTTGCGGATGCGGAAGGAATAATTGCCCCCTTCATACTGCTTCAGCCCCTTCACAATGGCGGATATGGGCTTTTGCACATGCAGATATAAGAGATAGGCGACGGTGAAGGCCAGCAGAATCAGAAAGACCAAACTGAGATAAAACAGATTCCGGGCCTGGATAATCGGAGCATGGATTACGTTCAGGGGCACGTAGTGGAACAAATAGGCGTCCAAGGAGGGCAGCTGCACATAGCTCAGATAGGCCTTCCGGTTGTCCTCCTCCATATTCCGGTGGCCGCTCTCCCCCAGCTGCTCCTGCATCAGCTCCTTCCCCATCTCGCCGAACCGCGCGTCTCCGGCGGCTGTTCCGGCAATGGCCGCTCCTCCTTTGGTCAGCAAAAAGGACTGTCCTGCCGCCTCCGACTGATACTGCTGCAGCATCCTGCGGATATTGTCAAGCCCGAACCGGACCTCGTACACGGCGCTTGCCGTTTGAGGGTTGCTTTTGGAGAAATACGGATCCCAGATAAACAGCTGGTAATAGGGCTCCTCCAGGGGGCTGTTTTGGCGGAAGGCCCATTTGCCATTTTCCGAGCGGTCCAACAGCGCCTGATCGTAGCTGTCCCCCGGGTTGGTGGACACCCGGTGCCCGACTGTAGGCCAATAGATGGACAGATGATTGGACCAGCTGCTGGAAAAGCTCTGCATATACAGCTTCTCCTTCACCTGCCGCTCTGTATTGATCATGGCGTAATAATCGTCCCTGAGCATGCTGGTCTGCAGCTCCAGCACCGACGAATCCCGGATCAGCACGCTGGAGGAGAGAGACAGCCGCTCGGCGTTGGCTTCAATCTGCTGCTTCAGAAATTGGAGCTGTCCGGTATTCTGCGCCGTAATCTGGTCGTCGATCACCTTCAGGCTGGTCCTGTTAAAATAGGCGAACAGAATCACCACAGGCACCAGCAGCATCAGCATCACCACGTTCATTTTGACAAAAATGGGCCGGTTTCTCCGCATCCCGCTTCCCTCCCGCTCCAAGTTACACCGTGCCGTCCGCGTCTTAAGATAGTGACACCGATCTTAAAACCTTGTTCTATACACCGTTTCCCGCCCCGCCTTACAATGGGAACTACAGAGGAATCCACAAGGAGGGGCCGGAATGAGGAAAACCGATACTGCACCATTATACGGGGTTGGAAACGTTTTAAAAAGGAAAATTATTACGCGTCATTATAAAAATTGGAGATTGCACCTGATGCTGCTCCCTGCTGTCCTGACAGCGCTGATCTTCAGCTACGCGCCGATGCCGGGCATAGTGATGGCCTTCCAGAACTTCAAACCCTGGCTGGGCATCCAGGGCTCGGAATGGGTGGGTTTGGACAACTTTAAGCTGATCTTCACCATGAAGGATTCGGTCCAGGTCATCTGGAACACCCTGTCCATCTCCGTGCTCAAAATCTTCTTCGGCCTGACGGTCCCGGTCACCTTCGCCCTGCTCTTGAACGAGGTCCGGGCTATGAAGCTGAAGCGCTCCATCCAAACCATGGTATATCTGCCCCACTTTATGTCCTGGGTCATTCTGGGCGGCATTCTCCTGGATCTGCTCTCCCTGGACGGGCTGGTTAACCGGGCGCTGATCTTTTTCCGCTTGGATCCCATCCTGTTTCTGGGAGACGGCTTCTGGTTCCGGGTAACGGTGATTGTCAGCGACCAGTGGAAGGAGTTCGGCTTCTCGGCCATCGTCTTCCTGGCGGCCTTGGCAGGCATCAACCCCGACCTGTACGAAGCCTCGGAAATCGACGGCGCGGGGCGCTGGAAGCAAACCCTCCACATTACCCTGCCGTCCCTGCTGCCTATGATGAGCGTGGTGTTCACCCTGTCTCTGGGGAACATTCTCAACGCCAACTTCGATCAGATCTATAACCTGATCAATCCGCTGGTGCTCCAGCAGGGGGATATCATCGATACCTATGTTTTCCGCAACTTCCAGGGCGGCCAGTACAGTCTGGCGGCGGCGGTGGGCCTGTTCAAATCCGTGGTGGGTTTTATCCTCATCAGCGGCGGCTATTACTGCGCCTACAAGTGGACGGATTACCGGGTATTCTGACGGGACGACAAAACAAGGAGGCAGGTTGCCATGTACCACAAAAATTCAACCTATAAGATTTTTTACGGCTTCAATATTTTTCTCCTGCTGCTGGTATCGGTGCTGTGTGTCCTGCCGATTCTGCATATCTTCGCCGTTTCCCTCAGCGGCAAATCCGCTGCCGAGGGCAATCTGGTTACCTTTTTCCCCATCGATTTCAATCTGGACAGCTATACCGAAACCCTAAAGAACGGAAACTTTGTCAGCGCTATCCGCATTTCCGTTCTCCGCGCCTTGATCGGCACAGGGATGGCCATGATGGTCACCATCCTGACGGCTTTCCCCCTGTCCCGCAACAGCAGGGAGTTTGCTCCCCGCAACCGTTATGTATGGTTTTTCCTGATCATCATGATCTTCCATGCCGGCCTGATTCCCAGCTACCTCCTGATCCAGAAAATCCATCTCATCGGCTCCTTCTGGGTTTACATTTTGCCCCATCTGCTGAGTGTCTGGAATGTCATTCTCATGATGAACTTCTTTAGGACCATCCCGAAGGAGCTGGATGAAGCGGCCATTGTGGACGGGGCTTCCTCCTTCCGGATATTGGGCTCCGTGTACCTGCCCATCTCCATGCCGGCCATCGCCACCATCTCGCTGTTTTCCATGGTGGGCCACTGGAACAACTGGTTCGACGGCATGCTGTACATGCGTTCGCCGGAGCAATGGCCGTTGGCCACCCTCCTGCAGACCATTGTTGTGGCGCTGGACCTAAGCAAGGCGGGTATCAGCTACGAGGACCTGCAGCAGCTCTCCAACCGGAGCCTCAAGGCCGCCCAAATCTTCATCGCCATGCTGCCCATCCTGGCCGTGTACCCGTTCCTGCAGCGTTATTTCGTCAAAGGCATGGTGCTGGGAGCCGTTAAGGAATAAGCCAACTCCCGAAATTTTATAAAAGCCCAAAGTCAGGAACGATGACGGTTCCGGCGCTTTGGGCTTTCATTCTTTTCACCATTAAATGCTCCCCATGAATATGTCTTCGGACCGGCTACAATTTCAACACCTAATTCTTTCATCTTTATTACTTCATGATCAATATCTTCAAAATTGAACCCAATTGACATTTTCCCGGTTCCGTTATGCTGACTGAAATTAAACTCCATATCGGATTCTGCCGCTCTTTGGGAGTATAAGGTGATCCTTAGTGATCCGATTTCAAATTGAGTAAGTATTTTATTTTTTTCGATAGAAATTTAATCTCGCAGTCCAGTGAAACAATTCGAAAGTGTGGATAAAAACCGAACTTTGCCGCATCCCATTGAAACGGCTTACATAAGTCCTTGACATCTTCCAAAACCGGGCCATACAATGAGACTGATTTTCACTGAAATGGCAGCCTATGGAGACCTTCACTATGGGTAGCCATATGTAGTAACCATCTACTTTTGGGGGGAACAACATGAACCGTATTTGCAAACAGGCATTATCCGCCTTATTGGGCACGGTCCTGATTTTGAATCTGGCCGGATGCGGCGGCGGGGATAACGGCTCCGCTTCATCCGTGGCTTCTACTGCTCCAGCGGCCGTACCAGCAGCGGCTTCTTCATCCACGGCGTCTACTGCCAAACCAAGCACCGCACCTGCCGCAAAGGCCAAGCTGAAGGTCGGTGCCCTGAAGGGGCCAACAGGCATGGGCATGGCCCAGCTGATGGAGCAGGATGCGCTTGGTGCAGCGTCAGCAGACTATGAGTTTACACTGCTGGACAGCCCGGATGATATGACTGCCAAGATCATTAACGGTGAGCTGGATGCCGCCGCGATTCCCACCAATCTGGCCCTGACCCTCTATAACAAAACGGGAGGCGCCATCCAGTTGGCCGCTGTTAATACGTTAGGGGTCCTGTACGTGCTGGAAAAAGGGAACACCATCACCTCCATTGCCGACTTGAAAGGGAAAACCGTATATACCAGCGGCAAAGGGGCTACTCCGGATTTTGCTTTCCGCTACATATTGAAGCAGAACGGGCTTGATCCCGAGAAGGATGTCACCCTGGATTACAAGCTCCAGCAGACCGAGCTGGCGGCAGCTGCCGCTTCCGGGGACGCTCCCATCGCCCTGCTTCCACAGCCGCATGTGACCACTGCCATGCTGAAGAACCCGGAGCTGCGAATCGCCCTGGACGTGACCAAGGAATGGTCAAAAGCCGCAGGTGCTGGCAGCCAATTGGCCATGGGCAGTCTTGTTGTTCAGAAAAAAACCGTTGCCGCCCAGCCGGATGCAGTGAAGACCTTCCTGGCCGAGTACAAGACCTCTGCTGAATTCGTCAATAAGGACAGCGCTAAAGCCTCCGAGCTGATCGCCAAATATGCCATTTTGCCCAGTGCGGCTGTGGCGTTGAAGGCCATTCCCTTCTCCAACATCACCTACATCGAAGCTCAGGAAGCCAAACCGATGCTGAACCAGTTCTACAAGGTGCTGTTGGACTTTGAGCCCAAGTCCGTAGGAGGCAAGCTGGCGGATGAAGGCTTCTATTACTCCAAATAAAGCACCGGATGACGGGAGACGCGGTGCAGGCCTAATCCGGATGGGGTTTCTTAAAAAAGCCGCAGTGCTGGTTTTTTGGCTGCTGGTCTGGCAGCTGGCTTATCTGGCGGTGAACCGGGAGCTGTACCTGCCTGCACCACTTACTGTTCTGCATCGGTTAGCCGGGCTGATCCGGCTGAAGACCTTCTGGGTGGATACACTGTGGTCCGTGCTGCGTGTAGCGGAGGGGTTTATCCTGGCTTTGGCCCTGGCTGTCCTGCTGGGTGTGGCATCGGGACTCAGCCGCCTGGTGCATGCACTCATCAGTCCGGTGGTTACGGCTATAAAAGCGACTCCGGTGATGTCCTTTATCATGATCGCACTGTTCTGGTTTTCCTCCGGCCAGGTGCCGGTGTTTATCTGCTTTCTGATGTGCTTTCCCATTGTGTGGACCCCTATGGTGGAGGGCATCCGCAATGTGGACGGGCAGCTGCTGGAGATGTCGCGGGTTTTCCGCGTCCGGCTTTGGGTGCGCATCCGGCGGCTGTACGTTCCGTCTCTGCTGCCCTACTTTACGCCCGCCTGTCTCAATGCGCTGGGTTACGGCTGGAAGGTTGGTGTCGCTGCGGAGGTGTTGAGCCATCCGGCCAGATCCATCGGCAGCCATATGTATGAAGCCAAGGCTTATTTGGATTCGGCGGAGCTGTTTGCCTGGACGGTGGTGGTCATTGTGCTCAGCATGGGGTTTGAACGGCTATTCACCCTGCTGATCCGCCGGCTGCCCGCCGGTAATAGGGAGGTGGTTAGACCGGATGCTTAGTGTGGAGCGTCTTCATAAGAGGTATGCCGGGTTGAAGGTAATGGAAGACTTCTCCCTGGAGCTGGAGCAAGGGCGGGTTCATTGCCTGTTCGGCCCCTCCGGCTGCGGCAAAACCACCTTCCTGCGGATACTGGCCGGTCTGACTGCCCCCGATGCGGGCAGCATCCGGATGCCGCAGGATGAGCTTAGCGTTGCTGCGGTGTTTCAGGAGGACCGGCTGCTGCCATGGCTGACGGTCCGGGACAACATAGCGTATTCGGTGGAGAGCCGGATGGGCCGGGCTGCCGCCCTGGTGGAGGCGGACCGCTGCGGGCAACGGGTGGGATTAGGCGCATTCTTGCGCGCTATGCCCAGCCAACTGAGTGGAGGCATGCAGCGGCGGGTGGCCATTGCCCGGGCGCTGGTCTGTCAGGCGGAGCTGCTTTTCCTGGACGAACCCTTCAAGGGGCTGGACTATGCGCTGAAGCAGGAGCTGATGGGATTGGTGCGAGAGGAATGCCGCCGTAAGGGACAGACGGTCCTATTTGTCACTCATGACCCCGAGGAGGCCTATTGTCTTGCGGACCGGGTGTATATGGTGGAAGGCCCGCCGCTGTCGGTGGCGAAGGAGCTGGATGTGGATGCTTTCCTCCGGGAAATTACAGGCGAGGAGGAAGGCGCAGCCCTACAGCGCTTCCGGGCTTTGCTGACGCAATCTGGTCGCATGGATACTAATTAAAGCTTTGCCGCTGCACCCAGGGCTCCCCTAGCAAACTGATGCAGAGCGGCGCTTTTCCTAGCTAATTGATGCAGAGCGGCTCGTTTCTTCCCCTGCAGTCGCGGCCTTTTTGAGTCCACACCTCGGTTTACTGAGCCTGTTGGGCTCTAAACCCAGGCTTGCCGGCAGCCCCTCCCCGCTAGCGGACCCACGTTCCTCCATTTAGCTAAAAAGACCGATTTGGCGCTACTGAGGGACACAGAATCCGCTATGTGACGCCAAACCGCGGGTTTCACCAGCCATGGGAGCAAATAACGTATCCTCAGTCCGCGAAATCACCAAAAGTGTGTTTTTCAGTAGAATAACGGATTCTCAGTCCGTTTCGTCCCTGAACGGTTGCCTAACCTAATACTGAACAACCAAAAACCCGCGGAAGCCATAACGGCCCGCGGGTTTTTGGCGCGCCACCCGCCCCCTTACGGGATACGGGTGGGCAGAAACCGGGCATAAAAAAAGAGCGCCGCGTGGGCGCTCTCCCTTGCTTATATAGACCCGGTGGGGGTCGAACCCACAACCTACCGATTAAGAGTCGGTTGCTCTGCCATTGAGCTACGGATCTGCAACGTTTGTAATAATATCACGGCTTGTACCGAAATGCAACCCCCATTTTCTATACCCCGGAGGTCTTGCTCGGGCATACCGGAAGCCGGTTTCCGCTATTTTCCGGGAAAGGAAAAATTCCGGCGGGAAAACGGAAGAGGTTTTCCGTTATCGCAGCAATTCGTGCCACCGCAAGGGATAAAACCAGCGGATAACGGAAAAAGGCTTCCGCTATCCCATCCAGCCGGAAGCCCTCCCAAGCAATAGCGGAATGGTCTTTCCGCTAAACCTCCCGGCCGGCCAAAAGGTCATCCTACCCTAACAATGGGTTAGCGGCCGCCTTCAGACAACAGTAACAGCCGCCCTCTGCCCCAGTCCGACGACGGATTATCGAGCCTCGAATCCGGCACCTCAGCCCCTGCTCTACCGGGCCAGCAGCTTCAGGACCAGCGCCTCCAGCCCCTCGGCGTCATCCTTATCCAAAACCGGCACACCCGCTCCGGCAGCTCCCCGGACCGTCTCCCCAGGCAGCCAACTGGCTACTCCCAGAAGAGACTCCAGCCTGCCCAGCAGCTCCAACTGCTCCTCCTGGCGGATCATCGCCAGCTTGGGGTAGCCTTCTGTTTTGAAACCCTCCACCAGCACCACATCCATGTCCCGCATCCGCTCCAGCATCTCCGCTAGTGGCGTATAACGTTCCTCCAGATAGCAGGTTCTGCCCATAGCCTCGGAGGAAATAGCTACCACCCTGGCACCGGCCTCCCGGTGGCGCCAGGTGTCCTTGCCCTCCACATCCATTTCGAACCGGTGGGCGTCATGCTTGACCGTCCCGACTACAATTCCCCGGGCGGCCAACCGCTCCACAAGCCGGCAAACGAGAGTGGTTTTGCCGGAATTTTTGTAGCCGACCACCTGTACCACTAGGGGCTGCTGCTTCATCATAAGCGGCTTCCTCCAAGAGGTATCACACGGACCAGCGTTTCTTGCACCAGCGGGGCATCTCCCGGCGGCACTACGATCAGACAGTCGGCATCCCGCAGGGATACGGTAATGCTGGAGGCATCCACGCCCACAGGCGCCGCCCATAGCTGCCCTTCCGGCCCCACGGTGCGGACCCCGCGGACGAACCGGGTAAACTTGGCGTCGGTTTTTAACCTATCCGCCTTCAGCAGAGCGGGGAAAGCGCCTAAACCCACGTCGACTCCACCCATAAGCTTCCGGAGCACCGGCCGGACCAGCAGCTCAAAACCTACAAAGCAGGCAGCCGGATTCCCTGACAGGGCAAACAGCAGCTTGCCGCGCCGGATACTGGCGGTGGTTGGGCTGCCCGGACGCATCGCGAGCTTATTAAATAGAAGCTCTCCGTCCCAGCCCGTGGTCAGATCATACAGGATATCGTAATCCCCCACCGAAACACCCCCGGTGGTAATTACCATATCATAGTCGTCCATAGCAGCGGTGACGGCTTGACGGGCCAGCTCCAGCTCATCGGGAATCGCCCCGGCCAGAACAGGCTCACAGCCAGCCTCCCTTAGCTGCGCCAGCAGCATATAGCTGTTGCTGTTACGGATTTTGCCCGGTGCAAGCGGCTCCTCTACGGCAAGCAGCTCCGAGCCCGTGGCGAACACGGCAACCCGCGGCCTGGCATACACCTTTACCTGAGCCGCTCCGAACATGGCCAGCAATGCCGCTTCTCCGGGACCGATCCGTCTGCCCGGCTCCAGCAGCTTCTCCCCTTGAACAATTTCCAGCCCGATTTCGGAAATATTAGCGCCCGCTTTGGCACTCCGCAGAATGGAAACCGCCCCGCCTTCCCCTTCCTCCTCCGGCAAGGTATCCTCCAGCTTGACCACCGCATCCGCACCATCGGGAACCGCAGCCCCGGTCATGATCCGGACCGCTTGGCCGGGCTCAAGCCTCCGGTCATAGATGCTGCCGCAAGGAATTATTCCCGTAACCGCCAGACGAACGGGTGAATCCTCCGACGCTCCCGCCGTTTCCTCCGCCCGGAGAGCATATCCGTCCATGCCCGAACGCCGGAAATGGGGCACCGGCTGATCTGCAGCCAGGGGCTCCGCCAGATAGCGGTTCCATGCCTCCGCCAAGGGAACCGTTTCCGTCCGTCCCGGCTGCAGCCTTTCCAATATCCGTGCCGCGGCTTCCTCAACCTGTAAAGCTGTCCGCTGGAATTTCATGCAGCTTCCCCCTTACCTCTGGCTTCATATTATGCTATTTTCCCTCCGGCTTCTGGCCGGCATTAGGCACCCGTTCCGGAGCAGGCTTTGTTTTGCCTCCTGCAGCCAGTTGGTACCAGGTCGCTCCTCCGTCGGATGTCAGATACAAATCATGCTCATAGGTACTGATTACCCGTTCCTCCGGCTTCACAGGATTGTGCGCGGAAAATGCCACCGCATCCCCCTTCAGCTCGGGCAGAGGAATCTCCGCTGTCTGTTTGCCGGTGGAATCCAGCTGCAAGAGAGCCGGCTTATCCTTGAAGGTTCCTGCAGTGATCATACCGTCCCTATCAAAGGAGAGGGATGAGATTCCCAGACCGGGCAGCACCTTCTCAAAGGTATTCCCCTTATCCTGGGACAAAAACAGTCCGTCTCTTGCCCCCATAGCCACCAGCTCCGGCCGCTCCGGGTGCACCGCCAATCCGGTAGGTTCACCCTCAAATCCCTTCATGGATGACCTCATCCAGCTGCCGCCCTCATCCGTCGTATGATACAAGCCGGGCTGACGCAGAGGTTGAACCCCGTAGGTTTCATGATAGCCGTAGATAGTAGCGGGAGAGCGCACTGTCGAGGCCAAATAGTGGAATTCCACCTTTCCCTCCAAGGCTAGAAGCTGCACGTTTTGCCCAGCATCCGTGCTTTTGGCCAGACCCAAAGGGTTAGGCAGCTTGGAGCCCGGACCGGGCTTCCCGCTGGCATAAAATCCTCCCTCAAACGGGGCGAAGGCCACAAAATCATGACGGTCTCCCCCTTCCGACTGCCACCGGTTGTCCCGCCACCATTTGATGCCTTCATGGGTGGCAACCATAATTCCGCTGCCGGAACGGTCATATGTCATGCCATATATCTGGATCAGATTCATGGATTCTTTCTTATCCCGGCTCTCCCACATTCCAGAGGAATTAAACGCTCCCATCAATACCGCCAGGGAACCGGCCAGCAATGCGGCCGTCTTCAGGCCCCGTGCTTCCTTGCGGTTGGGCAAGGACCAGTATTTGGCCGTCAAACCGGCGCAAATGAGACAAAACAATAGCAAAACCCAGGTAGACCAATGTAAATTTCCGATGTTTTCCACCGCCTTATGTAAGCTCTACGTGACATTATAGCATGTGTTTCCAGCTTTGCATAAGGTGTAGTAACGAAAGACTCACAAGGGGGAGCCTGTATGATCGAACACAGCCAGCTGCTGCGCATGGCCACTTTCATTGCACAAGCTATAAGACTTTACCGGACCGGTCTGCCCCCCGAGCTTCCCCGGGGCTTCCGTTATCTTGCTGCGCTGGAGGCACCGGGTTTTCCCCGGATGGGATATATCGCACAATCCCGCACGCAGCTCATTATTGTCTTCCGCGGCACCAAGGATGCGGAGGACTTGAAGAAGGATTTGCTGGTCACCCAAACTGCCTACCCTTTTCTGCCGGGTAAAGGCTGGAGAACCCATGCCGGATTTACCGAGCTGTACGGGCTGCTCCGCCCCGGCTTGCGCAAGGCTTTGGCCCAGATCAAATCCCGCAAGCAGCTGTACGTCACCGGCTACAGTCTGGGAGGAGCTTTGGCCTGCCTGTGTGCTATGGACCCGGCGGTAAGAAAAACCGCCTCCTCCGTCAGACTGTATACCTTCGGCGCTCCCCGGGTGGGCAATCCTCCCTTTGCGGAAGCCCTGTCCAAGCGCACCTCCTCCTGCGTCCGGGTGGTGAATGAAGGGGACTGGGTGACCACTATGCCCCCGGAAGATTTCTTGGGGGTGCGATACCGGCATGGCGGCCGGAGCTACCTGCTTCACAACCGCAAGATTAACCCTTTTAGCAGCCACAGCTTCAAAGCCTACCAGGAAGGGCTGGATAAAACGGCAGTCCCGCGCAGCTAGCCCCAGCCGAAGCAACTCCCTTCCGAGCGGCCAAGGCGGGCAGCCTCCTCGTAGGGTCTGTTTATAAACTCAGTCTGGCTTCCCATCACTCCGCCCGATGATTCCCATCGCCACTCTTCATCACAACCGGCCGACTCCTTTTGGTACAATATTCATTATTCCAACAAAAGCAAAGGAGCCGTGCCGAATGAGCGAACAAAAGAAGGATACATTGGAGGAGCTGCGTTTTCCGCTGGGGCAATTTTCTTGGAGCGGGGACTGGAATGATGAGCTGAGGTCCGCCTGGACGAAAGGCATCCGCGAGCTTCCGGACCAGCTGAGAGAGGCGGTTGCAGGCCTTACGGAAGAGCAGCTGGATACCCCCTACCGGCCCGAGGGCTGGACGGTTCGTCAGGTGGTCCACCATGTAGCGGATTCCCATATGAATTCCTACATCCGCTTTAAGCTGGCCCTGACTGAAGAGGAGCCGGTGATCAAGCCTTACCGGGAGGAGCTGTGGGCGGAGTTGCCCGATTCTTCAGCCTCCATAGAGGTTTCCCTGAAATTACTAGAGGGGCTTCACCAAAGATGGTGTCTGCTCCTGGAGGGGATGAGTGAGGAAGATTTCAGCCGCGCTTTTTTCCATCCGGAAAGCCGGCAGCTGGTGCCTCTCCGCAGAGCGTTGGGTTTGTATGATTGGCATGGCAGGCACCATACCGCCCACATCACCTCCCTGCGCAAAAGGATGAGCTGGTAAACCTTGTTCCCTATGTCCATAAACGTTCATAATTCGTTCAAGAGAAAATCGCATAATGGAGAAAAAAAGCCGTTTCCCATAGAATAGGCCCATGGTATAATACGTTTTAGTGTGGCTTTACACAACGTTTACATTGGGAGAAATGCTATGAAGAAGTGGCTGATTTCTACGGGACGTTATTTGCGCAGCAGATACGTCCTTTTTTTACTGGGTGCATGGCTGGTCTTTTTAATGGAGTTTTTGAGCCGTTCCTCCGCCAAGGATGCGGTTCAATGGACGTATCATCACATACCCGCATTTCTTGCCAATATGGTTCTGCTGACCGGTCTGCTTATGCTGTTTACAGCTATTTTCGGCCGTACCCGATGGGCGTATTGGACGGTTTTTGCAATCGCTTTTTTACTGTCCCTGATCAGCGGCATTAAAATGAAGATCCTTGGTGTTCCTTTGCTTCCCACCGATTTCGTGCTCACCAGCGAAACGGAGGATATGACCCAGTATCTCCAGAATATCATGAAACCGAAAACACTCATCGGCATCGCCGTATATGTGGCTTCCAGCTTTGGTTTGTTGTATTTCATTCCCGAGATGGTCCGCAAGATCCGCGGCAAGGAAAGAATCGCCTTTGTGGCGGCTGCCGCCATCTTCATTGCGTTCGTTTATTATCAGCCCAAAGCCATGATGCAGGGGGTTTTCGGCATTGAAGAGAAACCTTGGAACCAGAAGGATAATATCCTGTCCAACGGTCTTATGCTCTCCACCCTCCTGAACCTGAATCATATGAATGTCAGCAAGGTGGCCGGTTATGACGAAAATGCCATTACCGCCATCGTCAACCGTGCAAGCGATCCTGTACAGGCGGGACAGACTGATGTAAAGCCAAATATCATTGTAGTGCTGAGTGAAGCCTTCTGGGATCCGACGGTTATCCCCAACCTGAGCTTCAGCAAGGACCCGATTCCCGGTTTCCACCAGCTATCCGAAAAATTCTCCAGCGGCTGGCTGCTCTCCCCCCAATACGGCGGAGGCACCGCCAATGTGGAATATGAGGTGCTTACCGGCAACAGCATGCGCTTTATGCCGCCGGGCTCCACACCCTATAACCAGTATATGACCCGCCAGGTAGATTCGCTGGCCTCCATTGCATCCCGCCAGGGCTACAATACGGTGTCCATCAACCCGTTCCACAACTGGTTTTTCAACAGCAAAACGGTTTACAAGAATATGGGCTTCTCCAAGTTTATCAGCCAGGAATTCTTCGACCAGAAGTTTGAAGGCCCTTATCTGGCTGACGACGAAGCCGCCAATCTCATCATTAAGGAAAGCAAGGCCAGCTCCGGTCCTGACATGATCTTCACGAATACCATGGAAAACCACTTCCACTTCTGGCCCGGCAAGTTCAAGGAAAACACCTTCAAAATCAGCGGTGTTGACGGACAGGCCAAGGGTTTCCTGGAGACACTCTCCCAGGGCATTAACGGCGCAGACCGGATGCTCCTGAAGCTGGTGGATCATTTCAGCCAGACTAACGAACCGACCATTCTGGTGTTCTTCGGGGACCATCTGCCCTCCCTGGGCGATGATTACAAGGGCTTTATTGATGCCAAGTACATCAGCGGAACCGACGATCCGGATTTTCTCACCAAAATGTACCGCACTCCGCTCCTGATCTGGAACAATTATCTTCCCGAAGGGCGCGAGGATCTCTATATGAGCCCCTCCTTCCTGGGGCCGTATATTCTGGAGAAGGCACAGCTGAAGGGCACTTATTATACGGATTATCTGAAGGAGCTCTACAAGAAAATCCCTGTTATCCCGCCGCAGGACTATTACGCCAGGATGAATATCAAGGCGGAGGATCTGAAGGATTATGAGAAGCTGCAGTACGATATCATGTTTGGGGAACAGCACGGCTACGCCGAGATTAAGGACAAAATCCTGTCGCCCAATTTTATCCTCGGACTGGGGACCATGGACATCACCTCCGTTACCCCCGTGGATCCCGCAGCAGCCCCGGGACATGACATGAAGGTGGAAATTGCGGGGCATAACTTCCCCGAGCTCTCCACAGTTGTAGTCAATGGCAAAACGGTCAAAAGCACGTATGATTGCCATGAGAAGCTTCTGGCTACAATCCCTGCCGAGCTAAACAAAGCCGGCACTCCCTTGGAGATCAAGATCCATGTGATTGATAGCAAGGATACCGTCATTGCCGAAACTCCCGCCTTCAAGCTGGAACGTTAAATCAACACAAAACCCCCGGACTTCCGTCAGGAAGCAAGGGGGTTTTTTATGTAACGATGGTTTATTCAGCAGAAGCCGGGAGACTCCGAATCCAACTCTCCGCTTTCTTCACGCTGCCGGATTTTTGCGATTTTGCGGGCGGATTGGCCACCCTGGAATTCCGAAGCCAGCCACAGGTCCACAACCTCCTTGGCCTTCTCGAAATCAATAATTAACGCCCCCATACAGAGAATCTGGGCGTCGTTGCTTTTGCCCGCCCGTTCTGCGGATACGGGATCATGGCAAAGCGCCGCCCGGATGCCCTTCACCTTGTTGGCGGCGATGGTCATGCCGTTGCCGGTGCCGCATACCAGCACCGCTCTCGGGTGGTTCCCGGACAGCACCTGGCCCGCTACCTGGAACGCGATATCGGGATAATCCACATGCTCCGTGCTGGGACAGCCGTAGTCCGTCACCTCATAGCCGCGGCCTGCCAGATAATCCTTCAGCTTTTCCTTCAATTCAAAACCAAGATGGTCACTGCCTATTCCGATTCTCATCCGCTTCTACCTCTGTGCTCTGACCGTGGACACCCGGATTCCCGACTCCTCCAATTGCCGGATCATCTCCGGCGGTGTTCCGGTATCTGTGATGACGTCATGGATTTTGCCGGACTGGGCGTAGCTGGCGATGGAGCCCACATTGAACTTGGTGCTGTCGATCAGGGCGACAACCCGGTCCGCAGACTCCACCATCCTCCGCTTCAGCTCCACCTCATAGACGTTAAAATCCATCAGTCCGCTGTCGGGCTTGAAACCCGCGGGGGAGGTAAAAAGCAGATCGGCGCGAACCTCGCCTAATATACCTGCACCCAAGGTGCCTTCGATTGCGCCCGAGCCCATACGCAGCACACCTCCGATGAGAATCACGTGGAGATACGGGTTATCCTTCAGCTCCAACGCCGTATAAATTCCGCTGGTAATCACCGTCAGCTTGATTTGGGTCCGCTTGAGGCTCTTGGCCAGCTCCAGGGCGGTGGTGCTGGCATCAATCATGATGCACTGCCCCTCCTGGAGGAAATCCATGGCCTTTTGGCCGATGGCCGCTTTTTCATCGGTGTTCTTCTTTTCCCGGGCGGAAAAGCTGAAGGACGAGCCCGCAGGCACCACTTGCTGCTGGGCCACCAGCACGGCCCCGCCATGGATCCGGCGGAGAATGCCTTCCTCCTCCAGCAGGTTCAAATCCGTCCGCAGCGTAGCTTCGGAAACCTGCAGCTCCAGGGAAAGCTCCTTTACCGTCGCCCGCTGGTGTTTGATCAAATATTCGATCAGGAGCGACCTGCGCTCGTCTGCCATTAAATTTTTGGACAACAGAAATCACCTGCAGCATTCATAGGATAAACCCACCTTACCACCTTTTGCCGGTGGATTCAAACACATAATGCCGGCTCACGCTGGACCGGTGAGTTGTTCTCTTCGGCAGGCTGGGCCCGGAGATTCTTCAGGAAATACATCTGCCGCTTCCGTCCCAAAGCCAGCATGGAATGGGTCAGCCATTGATCCTGCTGCCGTTTCACCCCTTGAAGCATCGGGCTTTCGGTGATGCCCGTCGCCGCAAACAGACAATCGTCAGAGCGGACCATATCCTCCAGACGCAGAATGACCCGGCAATCCTTGATTCCCATCCGGCGGCAGCGGTCCGCCTCCACCCGGTCCTGGGGCAATAGCCTGCCCTGCATGTCCCCGCCCAGGCACCGCAGCGCCACCGCAGACACAACCCCCTCCGGCGCACCGCCGATGCCATAGAACATATCCACTTCCGAGCCGGAAACCGCCGTCGCCACCGCCGCGGATACGTCTCCCTCCTGGAAGGTCATCACCTTGAAGCCCGCCTCCCGTAAGGCGGCGATGGCTTCCTCATGCCGCTCCCGCTTCTGTATGGCGATGGTGACCTCCGAGGCGGGCTTCCGCAAAGCCTCCGCCACCGCTACGGCATTCTCCACCACACTGCGGTCCAGATCCACACAGCCCTTGGCCTCCGGCCCTACAGCGATTTTCTCCATATACATATCGGGAGCGTGAAGCAGGCCTCCCCGGGGCGCCAAGGCGATTACCGAAATGGCATTTTCCCGGCCGTCCGCTACAAGACTGGTTCCTTCCAGAGGGTCCACGGCAATATCCACGGCAGGTCCGCTGCCGGTGCCCAGCTCTTCCCCGATGTAGAGCATAGGAGCCTCGTCCAGCTCCCCTTCGCCTATTACCACAGTTCCCCGCATAGGCAGCCGATTCAGCAAAAGACGCATAGCAGTAGTAGCCGCATCGTCCGCTTCGTTCTTTTTGCCCCGGCCGATCCAATGGGCGGACGCCACCGCCGCAGCTTCACATACCTCTACAAGCTCCAAGCCCAGAAGCTTCATGGGATCATAACAATTGGGAAGGGCTGACCAGTCTTTCATTTTCGTTCACTCCCGTTTATCATCGTTTTCAATAAACTTATTATCTATTAATTTCATTTCATTATCAATATATTTTCGTTTGTTTTCGTATTGTTTTGTTTTTGGTCAAACTTTCATGTTTCCAGGGGTTTCGTTGGTAAGAGCGTTGTGTAAGCGCCATAAAATGATCGCTACTTGGAATGAGATACATTTGATGTTCGTTATCATTTTTTATGCAATTAACAGCATCCACCTCCCACCTCCCTCCAGCTCACAACCTGCCCGTTTACAAACCTGCCGCAGTTTGTTATGATCCAAGATAAATCGAAACGTGATGACGAGAAGAGTAGGGCAAATACGCTTGTACAGAGAGCTCCGGCAGCTGCGAAGGAGTCTGGCGCCTTGACCCGAACCAAGACTCCGAACAGCAGTCCGGAACCCGCAGGGGGATGGCTGACGGGCGCTCCCGTTACAGAGCTGGAGTATCGCAGAGCCTTTGGGCTTTGCCGTACTTGAAATGAGGACGGGTATGGCGACATGCCCGTTGAACTGGGGTGGCACCGCGAAACTTCGTCCCCAAGACAATCTTTGTCTTGGAGGTCGGAGTTTTTTTGCGTTCAATTTATCACTTTAGGAGGGGTTAACATGAGTTACGAAAAGGATCAAGAGGAAGAACATTTTCTGCTGCGGCAAATTGCGGAGGAGCTGGATTCGGAGCCTTTCTCCAGAGGGATGTGCACCCGGTTCCCGCCGGAGCCAAACGGTTATCTGCATATCGGCAGCGTCTATGCCATCCATACCAGTTATATGGCGGCTCAGCGTTATGGCGGCGAGTTCCACTTGCGGATGGACGATACCAATCCGCTGAAGGAGGACGCCGCTTATGTCAAGGCGATTATCGAGGACATCCGGTGGTTGGGCTATGATCCGGGCCGGCATATTTATTACGGCTCTGATTATTCCGCCGAGGTTTATGCCGCTGCTGTGAAGCTGATCCAGGCCGGCAAGGCCTATGTCTGCGATCTGACGCCCGAGGAAATGACCAACTACAGAGGAACCTTGACGGAGCCGGGCCGGAACAGCCCGTGGCGGGAGCGTTCACCCGAAGAAAATCTGGCCTTGTTGGAGGAAATGAAGCGGGGTGAACATCCCGCCACGTCCAAGGTGCTCCGGGCCAAAATCGATATGGCCTCCCCCAACATCAATCTCCGGGACCCGGTTCTCTACCGGATCATCCATGCGGAGCATTACCGTACCGGACGCAGCTGGTGCATATATCCGACCTATGATTTTGCCCATCCCATCCAGGATGCCATCGAAGGAATCACCTATTCCCTCTGCTCCAATGAGTTCAGGGATCACCGTCCCTTATACGAATGGGTGCTGAAGGGGCTCGGCATCCATGAGCCTCCCCGCCAACGGGAATTCGGACGGCTGAATATTACGGGAGTTGTCACCAGCAAACGTTTTTTGCGCCAATTGGTCCTAGGGGGTTATCTGGACGGCTGGGATGACCCGCGGCTGCCTACCATCCGCGGCCTCCGGCGGAGGGGCTTCACCCCCGCAAGCATCCGCCGTTTTATTGAAGAGACCGGCAATATCCGGGCACAGACAACGGTTGATATCACACTGCTGGAGCATTGTGCCAGACAAGAGCTGAAGCACAACACCGTCACCCTAATGGCGGTTCTCCATCCGTTGAAGGTGACCATCACCAATTATCCCGGAGCCGGGACGGAGCTTCTGGAAATCGAAAACAACAGCGAAAATGAAGAATTGGGTAAACGTCTGGTGCCTTTCTCGGGGACACTGTTTATCGAGCGGGAGGATTTTATGGAGGAGCCGCCCAAGGGTTTCCACCGGTTGTTCCCGGGCGGTGAGGTACGGCTGAAGGGGGCTTATTTCATCCGGTGCCAGGAGGTGGTCAAGGACCCCCATACTGGAGAAATCACCGAGTTATTGTGCACATATGACCCCCGCACCAAAAGCGGCAGCGGGTTTACGGAGCGGAAGGTGAAGGGGACGATTCACTGGGTTTCCGCTTCCCATGCGGTAGAGGCGGAGGTACATTTGTTCGACAGGCTGCTGATTCATGATGAGCTGCCCAAGGAGGAGGAGCCGGATTGGAGCTTACGGATCAATCCCGCCTCCCGGACGGTGCTAAGACATGTGAAGATTGAACCGGTTATCCGCGATGCTTTCCCTGAGGAGCATTTCCAGTTTATCCGCCACGGTTATTTTTGCGCGGACAAGGAGCTGCATACACAAGGCCGCCCGGTATTCAACCGGATTGTAGCGCTGAAGGACAGCTGGAAAAAGCCTGAGGGGAAATAACCCCTCAGGACGCCCTATTCCTTGTCGTAATTTTCGTCACCCACCTGAATGCTGCCGTCCTCATGCTCGAAGAACAAGGAGCTGGCAATCTTGCCGTTTTGGAAGGCGAATACGATGGTATTGCCACTGATCCGGTAAGAGCCGCTGTCAGAACCGCCGGCCGCCCCCGTTGTCGGTGCGCTCCCCTGCACGTTGCCAATCATCATGTTGTCGGTTTTGAAGGTTCCGTCGGCATTCAGCGTGAGCGTATGCGTCCAGGAGGTTGATCCGGCAGATATGCCGATGAGACCCTGGAAGCCGCGGTGGACATAAGTCCCGTTAAGCGTCAGACCGTTTTGGACTGTACTGACACGGTCCAGCTCTACGTCATCGATATACAGCTTGCCGGATTTGACCGCAATTTCATAGGTATCTCCGTTATCCAGCACCAATGAGCCGTTTTGGATGGTATAGCTCCGGCAGCCGTCCCGGGAGCAGTCGATGGTTTCCGGGCCGCCTTGTGGCGGAGCCCCAACCACAACCTTGTTCTCTGGCAGGAAGGTGATGATATTCCAGCACATGCCGCCGCACTCGTAGCCGTCGTAGTCCGGACTGAAGCCGTAGTACATGCCCAGCAGATCATTCAGATTTACCTGATCGGAGGCGGCAGGCTGGTAAGAGCCGTCTCCGGCAGGTGCGTCCGGCACAACAACCGGCGTTTGCGGCTGTTGCGGACTATTAGCGGTCAGCTCATCATATATCTTTTTGAATTCGGCAATTTGCTTGTTGATCTCCGCTTCGGCAGTGGCCTTCGTCAGGCCGTTGGCAGCCAGGTACGATTCCGTGTAAACAAGAATTTGCGGCTTATACGGATTCCATGCCACAAGCGCTTGAGTCGTCTCCCCTACAAAACGGAGGGGCACCATTGTGTATCCGTCGATAATTTTGGGAGCCTGCAGCATCTGAACACCGCTCCCGTTGACAGTAGCCGCTTGGCTGCCGATGGTCATAACGATGGTCAGGCCATCCTTTTGCCCGGTAACCGTCTGCTTCTCAGGATTCCAGCCTACCTCAAGGCCCATTGCCTCAAACAGAGGACGGAAAGGAACAAGGGTGGTGCCATTTTCGAGCAAGGGAGCGATGGGGAAGGACAAGGCTTTATCGTCCAGATTAACCTCAATGGTTTTGCCGGCTGCAGGGGAAGCCTGCACCTTGCCCTCCGACAGGCTAAACACCATTGCCAGACTCAGCCAACATGCAGCAATCATCATTCGCCGGAAGGCAGCCCGGGCCATTTCCGCCTTTTTCATTACATGCATCATCCTCTCGGCCATCTTTGTTTTTCAAATCTGTTATATGGACGGACTTTTAGTCTTTTAACCTGAATGGGGAAACGTTCAAACAAACAAAGCTGAAAACCGTCGTGAGGGCATGATTATATATACGCAATTGACCAAAAAAACGCCATTTGACCCTGCATGGCAGGGCAAACGGCGTTCGTGCAAAAAAGCTGCGCTAAGAGGCTTACTTGGCTGCTTCCGGTCCCGGATGCTCTGCCGCATAAGCGACAGCTTTATCCAGCATGGCTGCAGCTTCTTCCTGCTTGATTTTCGCCTTGGGGTGGAATTTGCCCTCCGCATCCAGCGAGGTGATGCCGAATTTCAGGGAACGCTGCACGGCCCCTTGATACCCAGGGTTCAGCTCCGCCTCATCGCTGATAGCGGCAGGCACAAGGTTAATTAGCGGGTACTGCTTGGATTTCTCCAGAGCCTGCTGCAGATAGAAGGCATACTCCTCCTTGGTCAGGGTTTGGGAGGGATCCACTTCCTCGCCAAGCTCGATACCGGCATCATGGGCTGCTACGAAGGCGGAGGCATACCAGGCATCATCCTCGACCTTGCCGAACAGGCTGCTGGCTTTTACCGCATCATCCTTAGCCTGCAGCTGTAAGCCCATAGCAATCCTCGATACAGCTTCCGCCGCCGTCAGCTCCTGGTCGGCGATATACACATCATGGCCTTCCTCATGAAGGGGGGGTATCGGCTTCACCGATTCAACAAAGCGAACCGCGTTAAATATGTAGCCGGCCGCTTCCGCCCGTGTTACCGGAGCTTGGGGATGGAACAGGCCATCCGCATCCAAAGTGCTGATTTTGGTAATCAGGGAGCGTTGAATCGCACCCTGGTATGCGGTCGTGATAGAGGCTTCATCGGCGATATGAATAAAAATTTTGATCATCGCGTAATCACCGGTGGCTTCAATTCCCTGCTGCAGGTAATAGATGAACTGCTCCTTGGTCAGCGGCTGCGCGGGGTCCACGTTTTGAGGCAGACCGAGTTCCTTATACCGGGCCACAGAAAAGGCATAGGAATACCATTCCCCGTCGGCCACATTCGGATAATAAGCATGGGGACCAGCCAGTTTGACTGTCTCCAGCCCGAATTTATTCTGCAAGGCGTTGACAATCAAAGCGATCCCTTCTGCGGTTGTCAGCTGGGATTGGGGCGCATAAATCCCTTCGCTTACCCCATCCACAATCCCTTTTTGCTGGAGCACGAGAATCTGCTCCTTCTCCTTCACTCCCGCAAGGTCGGAAAATTCCGTTTGGGCGAAGGCCTGGCCGGCCAAGGAGCCTGTCAGGAGAACCGTCAAGGCGACTGTCATGGTTTTTAAGCTTTTCTTCATAAGGTTGCCTCCTATTCGGATTATGGTTGTCACACGCCCTAGACGCAGGTCCGTTCCAAATTGTTGCAGCCGTCCATCTATTAAAAAACGTCCCCGGCATATACCGGAGACGCTTCTCTATTATGCCAGCTTGTTGACCACACTGCGTGCAATCCATACCCCTGCCGCACCGGCCTGGGCCAGGCCGCGGGTAATGCCTGCGCCGTCGCCGCCGCAATAGAGGCCGGCAATTTCCGTTTCCAGCTCCTCCGTCAGCTTGGGGCGTGCAGAGTAGAACTTGGCCTCTACGCCGTAGAAGAGGGTGTGCTCGGAGGAAATGCCGGGGGTTACCTTTTCCAAGGCCTCCACCATCTCGATCAGACTCTTCATGGTATTGTAGGGCAGGACCAGACCCAGATCGCCTGGGACGGCTTCCTTCAGAGTAGGCTCCAGGAATCCTTCCTTGATCCGCTCCACCGTGGAGCGTCTTCCGCGTTTAATGTCCCCATACTTCTGGACGATAACGCCCCCATTGGACAAATCATTGGCCCGTTTGCAGATTTCACGAGCGTATTCATTGGGCTTGTCGAAGGGTTCGGTGAATTTATGGGAAACCAGCAGGGCAAAATTCGTATTGGCCGATCCCAGCGCCGGGTCCTGGTAGGAATGTCCGTTGGCCGCCATAATGCCGCTGTGGTTCTCTACCACCACATGTCCGCTGGGATTGCTGCAGAAGGTGCGGACCTGTGTGCCCACAGAGGTGTTGAAGATAAATTTGCCTTCATACAGATGTTCGTTAATTTCCGCCATTACCACATCGGAGGTTTCCACCCGGACACCCACATCCACCTGGTTATTGTACATTTTGAGGCGGCGGTTTTTAAGCACGGTGGTCAGCCATGCCGAGCCGTCGCGGCCGGGGGCAATCATCACATAATTCGAATGATGCGCGGTTCCGTCCTTCAGCTCCACACCCTTCACTACATAACCCGTTCCGGTTTTTTCGGTGATGATGTCCAGCACTTCCGTCTTAAACAGCATTTCCACACGGGTGCGGAGAAATTCAAAGATAGCTGCGAGAATTTTGAGATTCTGTTCGGTCCCCAGATGGCGTACCTGCGCACGGAGAAGCTTCAGCCCCGCGGCATACCCCCGCTGCTCAATCTTGCGGATCGCATCTGTAGTGGGATCGGTAATATGGTCCGTTGCCCCATGCTTCAGGTTGATTTCATCCACATAGCGGATCAATTCCAGCACGCGGGACGGGCTCAGATAATCCGTCAGCCAGCCGCCGAACTCCGTCGTAATATTAAACTTGCCGTCGCTGTAGGCTCCCGCTCCGCCGAACCCGCTGGTAATGGAGCAGGCAGGCAAACAACCGGCAAATTCCTTTTTGCCGGCAGCCGGTGGGCAGAGCTTGATTTTTTCCTCCAGAATCGGACAAGTGCGTTTGTAGATATCATGTCCCTTATCAATGAGAAGCACCTTGGCTTCCGATTTTTTGAGTACCATTTCGTAACACGCAAAAATGCCCGCCGGCCCTGCGCCGACGACAATCAGATCGTATTCAGCCATGATGCAGTCCTCCCAGGTGGTTAAAGTCTCATTCGTAGACGGAAATTTACGGTTTCCGGTAGAGACCCCCGACCATATTAAGGGGTTATACGAACATCCTCATTGATATTACACAATGTTGAGGGGTAATGTCAATGGAAATGTTCGTGTTTTACTGCATCAACATGCATTTTATCCCTATAGTCCACATTAATGTTCGGATTTCGACAAAAGTTCCCTAAGGGGGTTCTGACACGCCGTAAACACAGCAAAGCCCACCGGCAGCTCTCCCGCCTGTTTGAAGGCACAGTCCGGGAGTCTCCGATGGGCAATTACTCATGTATTAGCTTGTTATTACTTGATGGCGCCACGGTCAGAGTCGCGGTTCCGGCCTCTCAAACCGGCCAGACCCAACAAACCGAGGAGACCAAGCCAGCCCCAGTCCATGTTATCATCATCCGTTGCCAACGCGTTGTAGCTGTTTGTGCCATAAGTACCGGTACCGGTTAAACCATCGTGGCCCATGCCATAACCGGTGCCTGTACCATGACCGGTATAGCTGCCGTCAGCGCCTGCGCCGCCGAAAATTCCGCCGGTTCCGCTGGTGCCTGTCATGTCATTGGTGCCATTGGTGCCGTAATTGTTCACGCCTGTGGTGCCGGAATAGGTGTTGGGCGATGCAGTTGCCCCCCAGTTCATCATGCCGGTTCCCGGTGTGCTGGTGGCTGTAGGAGATGTCCCCCCAGTTGCTGTTCCTGTGCTCATGCCAGTGCCATACATGCTGCTGTCCTCAGCAAATACCGGTGCCGCGACCACGGCAGACAGCGTCAGTGCCGCTGCAAAAGCTGCTACTTTTTTGTTCATGACGGTTCTCCCTTCTGTCTTTTCATCGATGTAGGAGATAAAACACGGCCTTCTCATTTTTCCGCCTGCTTCATCCTGCCCCTCTTTTGTTTTTCCTTGTTCCCGTCCCGTTATCCCTAGAAAAAGTCGGGGGAGGCTGCAGCCATAACAAAAAAAGCGCTCCGCGCTTAGGCGGAGAGCCTTTTCCAATGTGTCAGCAAATTGAAAACAAATTTAGGCCTGCAATTGGCGGTTGTTGGCAACCTTCCGGCTACGCATGGAAAACAGCTGTTTGCCGAAGGCCGGGTGGTAAACAAGCAGAATCATGGCTTCACCCAGTACAATTCCACCGGCTACATCAATGACTACATGCTGCTTCACAAAGACGGTGGACAGGATAATGGAAAGACCGATAAACTGCGGAATCCACGCCACCTTCTTGGACAGCTTCTCCCAATGGTAGGCGCGCATCATCATATACGTTGTCAGGACGTGAATGCTGGGAAAACAATTCACCGGCTGGTCATTGGAATATATATAGTGGACAAGCTTCAGGAAAATCGTATCATCGGTTATAAAGGGCCGCGGCACATAGGTTTGGTAGGTCATATAGAAGGCATAACAAACGATATGGCCGATAACGGAGCAGATAATCATTCTGTAATAGGCATCCCGGTTCTTGAAGAAGAAGAATGCGAAGGACAAAAAGATACATGGGCCCCAAATAATATAGGGAATAATAAAGTATTCATTAAAGGGAATAACCCGGTCCAGCCAAATTTCCATGGTATGCAGCGGACGTGCGATCCCGTTGGTCAACCCATAGACATAGCTGCATGCCATAACAGTCAAAAGCCAGCCAAGGGGCAAAAGCTGTTTTACTGTGGACATGATTTTCTGTTTCACGCGGCATTTCTCCTTCTCTTCAAACTGACTCATCACACTATACCAGAACTATACGCCATTTACTACGGTCAAAATAATGGGTTTTGGAAAAATTAAGAATTGTTTAAGATATGACATGCCATGACAGCAGCAACCCCTGCCGCTAAAGAAAATGCCGCAAAAATATGTTACAATTACCAGCGAGACTTTCGTTAAAGGAGAAGAAGATCCGATGACACAGGATGTCACCCGCTATTTGGAAGAGCATCATGAACGGCATGTAGAGGAATTAAAGGATTTTATCCGGATTCCCAGTGTAAGCGCCAGTTCTGCGCATAAAGAAGACATGCGGAAGGCAGCCCGCTGGCTAGCGGACCGGCTGGAAGAGGCCGGACTGGAGCATGTGCAGGTGCTGGAAACCGAAGGCCATCCGGTGGTATACGGTGATTGGCTCCACAATCCCGGCCAGCCGACGGCACTGGTCTACGGCCATTACGACGTTCAGCCTGCCGACCCGGTAGACCAATGGGAAACCGATCCCTTCGAGCCGGTTCTAAAGGATGGACGGCTGTATGGGAGAGGCGCAACCGATGATAAAGCCCAGCTTTACACCCAGGTTAAAACCGTGGAAGCCTTCCTCAAGACCAAAGGCAACCTGCCGGTGAACGTCAAATTCTGCGTTGAGGGTGAAGAAGAGATTGCCAGCCCTCATCTGGCCCCTTTCCTGGAGGCCCATGCCGAGCTTCTCCAGGCTGACCTGATCGCCATCTCTGACGGACCTATGATCAGTGAAGAGACCCCCTCCATCTGCTATGGCCTGCGAGGCATCTGCGGCCTGGAGCTGGAGGTACAGGGACCCAAGTCCGACCTGCATTCCGGACTTTTCGGTGGCGGTGTGGCCAATCCGGCGACAGCGCTGGTTAAGCTCCTGGCTTCCATGAAGGATGAGCAGGACCGGATTCTTATCGATGGCTTCTATGAAGGAGTCATTCCCATGGATGAGGCTGCCCATCAGGCCTTCCGGGAGATCCCCTTCGATGAGGAGAAAACCCGTGTGGAGCTGAATGTGCAGGAGCTGGCCGGAGAAACCGGCTATTCCTTCCTGGAACGGACCAGCGCCCGCCCCACCCTGGAAATCAACGGACTCTACGGCGGCTACCAGGGAGAAGGGCTGAAGCCCATTGTCCCCTCTGGTGCGGGGGCCAAAATCTCCTGCCGCCTGGTGGACAACCAGGACCCGGACGATATTTACCGGAAGATGGAGCGGCATGTGAAGGCTCATACCCCCGCCGGGGTCACCGTGACTATGAAGCAGACCCACCGCGGCAAACCCTTCTACATCCCTGTTCATCACCCGTACATACAGGCTGCCTCCGTCTCCTATGAGGAAGGCTTCGGGAAAAAGCCGGTCTATATCCGCAGCGGCGGCTCCATCCCGATTATCGAGGTTTTCTCCAAGGTGCTTGGCGCACCAGTGGTTATGCTGGACTTCGGATTGCCCGAGGAAGGCATGCACGCCCCCAATGAATACTTCCAATTGGAGAATTTCAGCAAAGGCACATCCACTCTCAGCCGTTTCTGGGTGGAGGTTGGGCAGCTGGGCAAACAATAAAACGCAACGTAAAAAACCGTCAAGCCGTAAGATGCTTGGCGGTTTTTTTGTGGGGAGGACAGACAAAGATTACCGGCGGGGCAATCCTCCTTGGTCCCCATAATAACGTTCATCTAACACCCGCAGATGGTGGGCAGCATGTCCCACCAGTACGCAGCCCCAGGACAGGGCGGTTCCTTCATAGCCGTTCACGATACCTCTGCTGTTCCACTCCTCTTCCTTCAGACTCTCCATCAGCAGAATGGCTGTGCGTCGGGTTGCCTCAAACCGGGCCAGAAGAGCGGACAGTGGCTTCTCATCAAAAAAGGCGGCATTCACAAACTCATTTTCATCAAAACCTGGAAGCGGCGTACGGTCATTGCGGGCCGCCCGTAGAAGCCGGTAAGCAAACACCTGCTCCGTATCGGCAATATGCCCCACAAGCTGCCTGATGCTCCACTTGCCCGGTGCGTAGCGGTACAGGCTCTCTTCCTCAGTCAAAGGAGAAAGCAGGGCAAGAACCTCCTCTGTCTGCTTCTTCAGAATAGCGAGTAAATCCCCCTCCGGAACCTGCCGCAGGTAGTGGACAATATGATCCGGATAATCTTTCAGCTCTGGTCTTCTTTGCACAGCTTTCACGCTCCGTTCACTAGAATGTTTTGCTATATGGTAGCACGCTCTGCCCCATCTGTAAAACGCTGCCGCCCGGCGGGAACCGGATTTGTCCAGAAGGGTTTGTCACAAAGCACCACCGTACCGGCCAAAAGCAGAGCCGAAACAAGAGACAGCAGGCTTGGAGCCGTTCCCTCTCCTGCGAGATAAGGTGCCGCCAAATTGTAAGTCGCGGTAAAAGCGCCATGGAGCAGCACCGGCATCCAAATGTTGCGGCCGGTTCGTTCAAAGACCCATGTAAGCAAGATCGACCACAGCACAAGTGTAGGTGCATAACCCGCCAGAAAGACGGCGAATCGCAGCGGGGTCTCGTAGGATGTCAGATACAAAATAGGCAGATGCCAAACAAACCAGACCATGCCGATCATTACACTGGAGACCAATCTGTTTCGATAGCCTAAAAGTCGGGGCAGAAGAAAGCCTCTCCACCCCGCCTCCTCTCCAAAGGCAAACACCGTAGCGGACAGGAGAGCCGGGAGAGCAGATGCCAGGTTAGGCGCTTCTCCCGCTCCTTCAGCAGTCAGGCTCCAAGAAGCATAGAACCATGCCGGGCAAATCCACAATACCGGGAGCAGTAGTGTCAAATACCATGCCGGAAACCGGAAGGTTGGCCTCCATCGGCATGAAAGCAGCCGGTTCTTGACTCCGCCTGTCCGCAAACCGGCAGCCGCCAGTACCAATACTGCTATGAACGGACCGAATTGTCCCAACGGCCACAACAGCATGGCCGGATGGCGGCTGGATTCGGGATCGGCAGGATCCAGCCCGCTTGTCAGGAGACCCAACCAGCACAGCCACGTAAACAAAAAGGTGATCGACAGAAACAAGAAACACTGTTTATTTGTTGCCTTTTTATCCATTTAGTCGCCTCCCTGCTTGTTATGGCATCAGCATAACAAGCAGGGAGTTTGATTTACTTACCATTTCTTGCTCTTTTCTTCCGTCAGACGAAAATGACCGGGAGGCAGCACTCCATCACAACCTCCAGCTTCTCCGGTTCCGTATAAAACAGGTGTAGGCCCGGACGGTTATCCAGCAGGTACCCATTTTCCGGAATCCAGTGGTCATACATGAATTCTGATGCCCAGGTCGCCTCCCGGATCGCTTCCGCAAAAACAAGAGGAACTTCCCCTTTCTTTTCTATCCGGCAGACTGCGAATAGTCCGCCCTCAAGCTCCTTCACCGGATATTCAACTGGGCCTGTACAGTTGAAGGGCGGGATTACCACGCAAACATCATAAGTCCGTTCCGGCTGCGGCAAGCTCCAATTCTCCTCTACGGAAGCGAGAATATACGGGCCGCAAGGTTTCCCGCGGGAAAGATTGGCCCACCATGCGGAGACATCAGCAAATGCTTCGGCAACCTTGGCGTCCGGCGTGCCTCCACGGACTCCCTTCACCCGTTTGTACGCCACATGGAACCGGGGCAGATTGTGCAGGGTTATGCGGAAGGAATTTTCTTCTGTGCGGCAAGCAGCATCATACTGCCCTTTCCCGCAAGTCTGATATCCCGCCTTTCTTCTATATTCGGAAGGTGGCATGCCATATTGTGCGCGGAATGCCCTGGAAAAAGCGGGAGGCCCGGAAAAGCCCGTCCTCGCCGCAATCTCCATGGCCGTGGCATCACGGTATTCGATAAGCTGCCGGGCTGCCTCTTCCAGACGCAACCTCTTGACGTAAGCGTGCAGGCTCTCCCCTGTGTGCCGGATAAAAAGCCGGTGGAAATAGTACGGGGAAAAGGATACCGCCTCCGCCACCTCCTGAAGCGACAGCTTCCGTTCCAGGTGGGCAGTAATGTACTTCGTGGCTTGTCTGATGGTTTCCGAATGCCGCTGGTTCATAGCGTCACTCCCTTTTTCAATGAAGTAGTCCGGAAACCCAGCCGATCCAATACGCGGCAGGCAGGAACAGCAGCTGGGCCAGCAGGGTGCCGGCCAACCTGGAGAGCATAAACGCCCCCAGCACTTGGCCTAAACCGGCCTGCGCCTTCGGGTCCCGCTGGGCCTTGTCCGTCAGCATAGCCAGGTGGGGGTCAATAAACACTGTCAGCAGAATCGTGGCAACACCGTTGATTAGACCGGAGGACTGGGAGGTGAAGGCTGCCATATCAGGAAACAAAAAGGACGCATACAATGCTGCCAGCACCCCCACGGTATAAATTCCGGTCACACATGCATTCATTATGAACAGGGAATACGGCACCCCGTGATAGCGCAGGCTGCGTAGCATGCTCCACCGGGGACGGCGCAGATGGTACCTGGCATTGCGGAGCTGCTCCACCGTGACGCTGGTTACCATCCGGGGCAAGGAGCCTGCCGTCTCCAGATGGCTGATCATCCGGGAGAACAGCAGGACGAAGGAAGGAAACAGGATGATGGCCACGGCGGTGCCCACACTGGAAGCCATGATGATCCAATGGTAACCCTCCTTCAAGGGAACACCGGGCTCCGCCCGCGCCAAATCAATCAGACCGCCGGCCAGCGGAGACTGGACCATGTTGGCGGTTCGGGAGACCAGAAGCAGAATCCCTGTCAAGGAAAGGGATACCGCCAGCTTGCCCGTCCGTACACCCGCCAGACGCAGGGAATAAGACAGAGTCTCCGCACAATGGATCAGCCCTGTCAGGATACATACCGTTACAATAATCGCAGTCATATGCAAAAACCCTCATGTTACCATTTTCCGTTAATGGTAACATGAGGGCGCTGCACTGTAAATCGTCACTTTCAGCGGAACATATTCCAAAGCCTCAACAGATGCAGCATATTGTTGGGGTCGATTTGCTGCTCCATTACAAAACGGACCAGCTGCTGCCTTTGGCGCTCCGGGGATTTTTCATTCAATATTCTAAGCCCCCGGTCCACCAGAAAAGTTACCGTCTCCGGGTTAGCCAGGTCCTCCCGGGTCAGTCCGTCTGCCAGCTCCTTCAGCCGTTCCTTCCTAAGCGGGTCCTTGGCCTTTTTCTTGAGCTTTTCCACCCATTCCCTTTCAATGCCGTATCCGCTGTAGCTCTGATAGCCCATATGCTGTCCCCCCTTTCTTCCGCTGCCGGGGGGGCCCGTGTTACCCGAATACGGGAAGCCTCCCCGGCGTGCCGGGTTTGGTACAGTATATGGGCATCCGCACAGGAGTGATACCTGGAATTCATCTGACTCCGCGTTCAGGGCTCATTCTCCAACAGTTCGATAGCCTCCCCCTGCTGCTGCTTCATTCTCACATGATCTCTCCCCCAATGACACATCACATCGATGATCTGATTGGCGGTTCTGCCATACTCGGTGATGTAATACTCCACCTTGGGCGGCATTTCATCATACACCCGCCGTCCTACTATGCCATCCCGCTCCAGCTCACGCAGCTGCTGGATCAGCACCTTCTGGGAAACGCCGGGAATGAGGCGTTGAAGCTCACCGGTTCTTTTGGTCCCGGATATGAGCAGGCAGACGATCAGAGCCTTCCATTTGCCGCCGAGTATCTCGAGAGTCGCTTCAATGCCCAGCCGGTACTGCTTCATCGTGAATCCCCCTGTCGGATAAGGCCAACTATGGCATCCATTATCGCATAAGCCTTCCCGGTTATCCAATAGTTACCGAAAAGTAACCATACACTGACTTCATTGTGTGTATTTACGAACGGGAGCGGGAAGGGGATAATGAGTTCAATCCAATGAAACACATGCGAAAGGAAGGATTAACCTTATGAAACCCCTTGTGATTTTAGCCCATCCCGATATGGAGAATTCCAGAGTAAACCGCAGATGGAAGCAGGAGCTGGACCAATACCCGGCGGATATTGCCGTCCATGAGCTGTATACCCAATACCCGGACTGGAATATAGACGTCGCGCTGGAGCAAAAGCTGTTGGAGGCCCATGATCTTGTAATCCTGCAGTCTCCCTTATACTGGTACAGCTACCCCCCTTTATTGAAAAAATGGCTTGATGAGGTTTTCACTTACGGCTGGGCCTACGGTTCAAATGGGGATAAACTCCGCGGCAAACGCTTCGGCATCGCCATGACCATCGGGGACAAGCAGGAGAACTACTCGCCGGCCGGCTCCGTATCCTTTACAGTGGATGAGATGATCGCCCCCTTCAAAGCAAGCATGATCCATGTGGGGGCGGAGCTGCTGCCGTATTTCGCCGTGTTCGGCTCCTCCTTCCAGGCCAGCGACGCACATATTGACCAAAACGCCAGGGAGTATGTAGAATACATCTTCAGGCACAAAAGTAATGGCGTCTGTCATGCGGCACACGAGATTAACTAAAGCCGATTTGTCCGCTGCCGGACCGAGAAGCCGTTATTTGGGCTAAATCGATGCTTCCGCGGTTTTCGCGGACTCAGCAGACGTTATTGCTTGCCTAAACCGTACTATTGGGCTTTTTTTCAGCACATAACGGCTCCTGGGTCCGCATAGATGAAAAAACACCCTTTTTCCGCACAATAGCGTCTCTGGTGTCCGTTGGAACACTGCTTCACATCCTGTTCCAGGAACTCCCTCTCCGTACAACACAAAAAGACCTTCCAGCGGCAGTTTGCCGAAGGAAGGCCTTTTTCAATTTGGGTCTTGCACTATCAATCCAAGGGCTCTCCGCCCTCGGGCACGTCGCGGTTCAGGAACTCCCGCAATGGAGCGAGCTCCGCCGCAGTCCAGAACCGGGGCTCCGCCACCAGCTCCGCGGCATCCTCCCTGGCCTGCTCCAGCACCTCGAAGTCGCTGACCAGGTCCGCCACCTTAAACTCGGGCAGCCCGCTCTGTTTGGTACCGAAGAAGTCTCCGGGGCCACGCAGCTCCAGATCCCGCCGGGCAATCTCGAAGCCGTCATTGGTCTCCGTCATCACCTTGAGACGCTCCTTGGCAATCTCGTTTTTGGGATCGGCAATGAGCACGCAGTAGGATTGAAGCTCGCTGCGGCCTACCCGCCCCCGGAGCTGGTGAAGCTGCGACAGCCCGAAGCGGACCGCGTCATAGATAATCATGAGAGTGGCGTTAGGCACGTCCACCCCAACCTCGATTACCGTTGTAGAGACCAGCACATGCACCTGGTTCTCCTTAAAGGCAGTCATAATCTCGTCCTTTTCCTGGCTGCTCATCCGGCCATGGAGCAAACCGATGCGGAGGTCGGGGAAGGCCTGCATAAGCTGGACATGCACGTCGATGGCGTTCTGCACATCCAGCTTCTCGGATTCCTCGATCAGCGGGCAAACCACATAAGCCTGCCGCCCTTTCCCCACCTCCTGGCGGATAAAACCCAGCACCCGGTCCATTTTGTCGTGGGTGACGGAATAGGTCAGAATCGGCTTCCGCCCCTTGGGCAGCTCCTTCAGCGTGGAAATATCCAGATCGCCGAAGGCGGTTATAGCCAGGGTTCGGGGAATCGGGGTCGCTGTCATGGACAGCACATCCGGGTTCATCCCCTTGCGGCGCAGAATCCCCCGCTGCTGGACGCCGAAGCGGTGCTGCTCATCCGTGACGACCAGCCCCAGATTGCGGAAGAATACATCCTCCTGAATCAAGGCATGGGTGCCAACGAGAATATCCGTCAGCCCCATCTGCAGGGCGGCCAGCGCATCCTTGCGCTGCTTGTCCGTCAGGCTGCCTGTCAGAAGTGCAATTTGGACGCCGAAGCCCTCGAACAACCGCTCCAGGGAGGCTTTATGCTGCTCCGCCAGAATTTCCGTGGGTACCATCAAGGCACCCTGTGCGCCGGCGGTAATCACCGCATAGAGGCCTGCAGCGGCTACAACCGTTTTACCTGCGCCCACATCGCCCTGGAGCAGGCGGTTCATGGCATGGGGCGCCTCCAGATCATCGAGAATTTCAGCGATAACCTGCTTTTGGGAGTGGGTCAGGGTAAAAGGCAGCCTCCGGACAAAATCCCGGACCTTGGGCCTGTCCACCTTGTGGGGGACACCGTCTGCCTTGGTCCGGTTCAGCAGCCTGTAGGCCTGCACCTTCAACTGGAACAGGAACAGCTCCTCATAGACCATCCGCCTGCGGGCCGCCTGACCCTCACGGGCATCCGTAGGCTGATGCAGAATGGCTACCGCTTCCTTGCGGGTAATAAACCGGTAGCGCTCCACCAGCTCCTCGGGCAGGACCTCGCCGATTTTGTCGCCGAATTGCACCAGAGCTTGCCGGATCACCTTTCTCAGGAAGGTCTGGGTGATCCCTTCCGCTGTGGAGTACACCGGCTGGAGTGTCCCGGTACGGGCCTTATCCCCGGCCGCCTCGGGAAATTCCGACGAACTGACGATGATGGTCTGCCGCTTTTCCTCCCACTTGCCCGAGACCACAATTTCCTTGCCCGGCGTCAGCTTGTCCTTCATATAATGCCGGTTAAACCAAACAGCCGTGATCAAGAAACGGCCCCCCGTCATCAATCTGACGGTAAGCCGTGACTTGCTCCGGCCGTAAACGGACAGGACGGGCTCTCCGTAAAGAGTGCCCTGTATGGTAATCTTCTCCCCATCCTTGACCTCGGTGAGATCACGGAGGCGGTAATCCTCATAACGGAACGGGTAATATTCCAGCAGCTGCCCTACGGAGTGGAGCCCCAGTGCGCCGAGCTCCTTGGCCTTCTCCGCACCGACGCCGCGGATCTGCCGCAGGGGGATGGTATATAAATCAACGGCCGCCATGAGCCGGAACCATAAAAACCCCGACCGTCCCGCCGCCCACATGGGTGCCGATGACCGGTCCGATTGTTGTATACATCATTTCTACCACCTCAAATTGCTGGTGTATCAGCGCACTTAATTCCTCCGCATACTCCATAGAATTGGCGTGGGCCACCGCCACCCGGACAGGGCCCTGGTAACGCTCCGCCAGTCGTTCCATGATACGGATCATAGCTTTTTTGGTCCCGCGGATTTTGTCCACGGATACCACCGTGCCGTCCTCCACCGAGAGGATCGGCTTGATCTGCAGGAGAGACCCCAAAAGCGCCCCGGCTTTGCCAATCCGTCCGCCCTTATGGAGATACTCCAGCGTATCCACCAGAAAGTAGAGGGTGGTTTGCTTGCGCAGCTCCTCCACCCGCTTCAGAATGTACTCCTTGCTTTCGCCGGCCTTGGCGGCACGGGCCGCCTCCACCACCAGCAGCCCGATGCCGTAGGTGGCGGTGCGTGAATCCACAACGGTAATATCGGCGGGCGTTTCCAGCATTCCCTTGGCCATACAGGCCGACTGGTAGGTACCGCTGAAGCTGGATGACAAATGAATGGATATGATAACTGTGCCAGGCTCCGCCGCCAGCCGGTTGTACACCGCAAGAAAATCAAGCGGGGAAGGCTGGGAGGTGGTAGGAAGCCGCTTTTCCCCGGCAAGCTTCACATAGAAGTCCTCCGGCGAAATGGTAATGCCGTCCAAATAAGCCTCGTCGCCGAAGTGGACCTTCAGCGGAACCATTTCAATGGAAAGCGACTCCCGAAGCTCGGGCGGGATATCCGAGGTGCTGTCTGTCACAATGCAAATCCGGCCCAAGGGTTCACCTCCGTTTCGTTCTTTACTCTATTCCACTGCGATCAGATAAGCATACAACGGCTGCCCGCCGTAGTGAATCTCCACTTCCGCGTCAGCGTGCTGCTCCTTCAGGTAAGCCTTGAGGCTTTCGGTATCCGCAACATTTGCTTCCTCTCCGGTCAGGATGGTGACCACTTCTCCGCCGGACTCCAGCATGCTGTCCAGCAGATTGCGGCAGGTTTCCTGGACGTTGCGGTTAGCCGTGACGATTTTGCTGTCGTGGATGCCGATAAAGTCCCCTTCCTTGATCTCAATGCCATCAATAGAGGTGTCCCGCACCGCAAAGGTGACCTGGCCGGATTGGACTCCGGCGATGGCCTTCAGCATAGCCTCAGTATTCTCATCCTGATCAGCCGACTCGTCAAAGGCCAGCATGGCGGCCATTCCTTGGGGAATGGACTTGGTAGGAATCACAACGAGGGTTTTGCCCTCCACCAAGTCAGCCGCCTGCTTGGCAGCCATCACAATGTTGGAATTATTGGGCAGCACATAGACGATCTCCGCATCCACACCCTCCACTGCATGCACAATGTCCTCGGTGCTGGGGTTCATGGTTTGGCCTCCGGAGAGGACCGCGTTCACGCCCAGGCTGCTGAAAATCTCCGTTACTCCGTCGCCCATGGACACGGACACGAAGCCGTACTTGGAGCTTTGTCCCAAACCGTCCGCTCCCGCTATGGTCCCATGCACGGGAATGGGCTTCAGGGCGGCAATATCGCTCTCAGGTGCGATATATTCATATTCATCGGCCATCAGGATATGGGTATGCTGATCCCGCATATTCTCAATCTTAATCTTGGACAAATCGCCGAAATTCATGGCGTAATTCATGGCATTACCCGGGTATTCGGCATGGACATGGACCTTCACCAGGTCATCATCGGCCACTACCAGAAGGGAATCCCCCATTTTGCCCAATTCCTGCCGGAATGCCTGCTCATCGAATACATATCCCGGCACCTTGCCCGGCGTCAGCGTGACGATGAACTCGGTGCAATAACCAAATTCAATATCTTCGGTGCTGAGCATGGACTGGGCACTGTGTTTGCCTTCACGGGAGGCTGCAGCGGCAGGCAGCTTGTCCGGCACGGCGGCAGGCGCAGCCTGGATCGGAGGAAGAACCGCTACTGTTTCGCCTCTCAACGCGGCGAGGAACCCTTCATAGATGCACATGAGGCCTTGGCCGCCGGCATCCACTACCCCAACCTGTTTCAGCACGGGGAGCTGATCCGGTGTACGCGCCAAAGCCGCGTTGCCGGCCTGCACCACCTCGCCCATCAGCTCCACTACATCAGGAAATCTCCGGTTCACGGCAACGGCGTGTTTGGCCGCTTCCCGGGAGACAGTGAGGATGGTGCCCTCTACAGGCTTGACCACTGCCTTATATGCGGTATCCACACCGTTCTGCAGCGCTGCGGCAAACTGCTGGGCATTGGCGCTCTCCAGCTCCTGTACGGATTTGGCGAAGCCGCGGAACAATTGCGACAGGATAACGCCGGAGTTGCCCCGGGCGCCCATCAGCAGGCCCTTGGAAAGGGCCTCCGCCGCCTTGCCCAAATGCGGGTTCTGGCGCTTCTTTAATTCCTCCACACCGGAGGTCATGGTCAGATTCATATTGGTGCCCGTGTCACCGTCCGGCACAGGAAATACGTTCAGTGCATTGACACGGTTCACATTGGCTGTCAGGTTGCCCGCTCCCGCCAGCACCATCTGAAAAAAGTCGGTTCCATCAAGTGAAATAAAGCGCTTACTCAAGAATAATTCCCCTTCCTGGTTAACGAGATACGCGAACCCCTTGCACAAAGATATTGACGGTCTCCACTTGCAGACCGACGACATCGTTCATCGTGTACTTGACCCGGTTTTGCACATTGTGCGCCACTTCGGAAATTTTCGTACCGTAGCTGACGATGATATATAAATCAATATGCAATGCGTCCGCTTCCTGCCGGATTTCCACGCCGCGGCTCAGGTTCTCGCGCCCCAGAAGCTCCGTGATGCCATCCTTCAATTGCTTGCGGGAAGCCATGCCGACCAGCCCGTAACATTCCAATGCGGCTGAGCCAACCAATACTGCGATTACTTCATCCGACACATTGATTTTCCCGAATTCATTGGCCTGTTGAATTGGCATTTGTACCAACTCCTTTTTCTGACAAGTGGTTTAAAACATTATGGTCCATTCTTCATTGTACTATAATTCTTGGAAGCATGCGAACCTTATTATACCGTAAGTCGGCGTGTTCCTCAATCTCCAGGAGAAACGAGGAAATGCTTGTCCCAACCGATTGACCGCAACCGGGCCTTATGCTATTATGTTATAGTATGTTTCAAAAAGAGTTCCAATAACATGCAGATCTCGGATTACTCCGCAGCTCGATTTTAAGGAGGTGTCATAGATGTCCCGTAAGTGTTATATCACCGGCAAAGCCCCCAAAACCGGCAACAACGTATCCCATGCCAACAATAAGACCAAGCGCAACTGGGGAGTGAATGTACAAAAGGTACGCATCCTCGTTGACGGCAAGCCGAAGCGCGTTTGGGTTAGCGCCCGCGCTCTGAAGTCCGGCCTTGTGACCCGCGTTTAATCATTCCGTTACCTTACCGTGCGGAATAGACAAAAAGCACCCGTACCGCTTTTGCGAGAGGTGCTTTTTTTGTCTATGCGACTGCGGCGAAAAGCCTATGCTTCCGAAGCGGTGTTTACTTGCGCAATGGCCAAAGCACCGCTATTTGTTGTCCAAAGCTCCCTAACGGCTATCCTCCGGAAAGCCGGCGTCGTAAGCATACGCTGACCATCGGGACTTTGGCGGCAGTTCCTCGCAGCTCCTGTCGGTCTCCCGGCTGTGATCATCTCAAGTTGTCTGCTGGCTTGCCGGAGTGCCTCTAGTGTTTGCTGAAGGTATTGAGGATCGCCTTCACGAAGCCCCCCAAAAATTTAGGCAGCTTGATGGTGTAAAATTTCATCCTAACCCCTCCCTAAGCGCTTTTCGTCAGAAAAGCCAGCATCGTAAGCATAAGCTTTTCGCGCAGGCTGCCGTGCAGCCCTTGCCAGCTTGCAGCCGTCCACCGTCATGTTGCTTCCTTCGCTCCATGAACAAGCCTCATTCCCCTGCTCCGCTACTCTATATATATTCGCAGCACCCAAAATATGTGCCTATGAATTGCCCTACCGGAGAATGCGTGTACCACGCATTTCCACAAAAAAAGGGCCCGGCAGGCTTTCACCCCCGTAACCCAATGTATGTGTACCAGCTTATAATTATTCCTGACGTGTTGTCCGCCTAGAACTACCTTCAATTTGGCTTCGCCAAATTCGAAGCTTCCACAGCATATCCGGACTGCACTGAAGCCCCTCAAATCGGCTGTGCCGATTTCGAGGCTGTCCATAACTTTATACGGCCTTCGGCATGTACCAAAGTTATTCCCAGTTAAAATGGCGACTGCGGCAGCTGCTCCGGTGTTACCCATCCATACCCCAGCGCCAAAAACGTATACACCAGCGAAAAGAACAACGCCCCCACAAACGCCAGCACCGCAAACCATACCCGGTATTTAGTGGTTTCCTCCCGCTTGAAATATTCCATGCCGATCAGCACGGCGCCCAGTGAAAACACATATTTAAACGGGCCGCTTGTATACATAAACATGCACAATAGGACCGCGGCCGCTAGCATAAGCCCGGTAAAAAGCCACTTGCTGGTAGTCACCGTTACTTGCTCCTCCCTTCAAATCCCTGCAAGCCGGATGCCCGGATGCTGCGGATAGCCTCCGCCCGGTCCTGCTCGCCAAAAACCGCATTGCCCGCCACCAGCACCTGCGCCCCCGCCTCAGCCACCATACGGGCTGTCTCCGCGTTGACACCGCCATCCACCTCAATCAGCACGGACGTAAGTCCGCGGGCGTCCAGCATGTCCCGCAGGGCCTTAATCTTGCCGGTGATCGCCGGTATGTACTTCTGCCCGCCGAAGCCGGGATTCACCGTCATCAGCAGCACCATCTCCACCTGGTCCAGCACATACTCGATGGCCGCAAGCGGCGTCGCCGGATTCAGCACAACGCCGGGCTTCACCCCGTTCTCGCGGATAAAGCCCAAGGTCCGGTGCAGATGGGTGCATGCCTCGGCATGGACCGTGATATAATTGGCGCCTGCTTTGGCAAAGGCCGGAATATACGCATCCGGATTCTCAATCATAAGATGCACATCCAGCGGCAGCTTGGTTACGGGCCGGATGGCTTGCACCACCAGCGGCCCCAGAGTCAGGTTGGGAACAAAATGCCCATCCATCACATCCACGTGTATAAAATCGGCTCCCGCCTGCTCCGCCTCCCGGACTTCTTCTCCAAGCCGGGCAAAATCCGCGGACAAAATAGAAGGGGCAATATAGATGGACATATCAATACCTCCGTTTCCTGTCCTTCATCTCCTGCAAAAAGATCAGATAATGCTCATACCGGCTTGGCGCCACACGGCCGCCGCCCTCCGCTTCCTCACGGACTCTGCAGCCCGGCTCCTTGTGGTGGAGGCAGCCGCGGAAGCGGCATTCCTCCGCCAGAGGCAGAAACTCCCGGAAGGTCCGGCCCAAATCCTCCGGCTCCATCTCCATAAAATCCAGCTGGCTGAAGCCCGGCGTATCCGCCACCCATCCGCCGTCCGGCAGAGCCAGGAGCTCTACGTGGCGGGTGGTATGCCTGCCGCGTCCCAGCCGCATGCTGATTTCCCCCGTCTCCAGGTTCAGCTCAGGCAACAGCGCATTCAGCAGCGTGGATTTGCCCACACCGGACTGCCCGGAGAATACGCTGAGCCGTTCTTTCAGAATATGGCGGACCGGCTCCAGGCCTTCCCCCTCCTTGGCGCTGGTTATGAAAACCCGGTAGCCGATCTCCTCATACAGCTTCTGCACGGCGCTGGAATCCAGCTGATCCGCCCCGTCGCCGTCCCCTTTGACCAAATCCTGCTTACTGAAGCAAATCACGGCCTCCAGGCCGGAATGCTCGATATGCACCAGGAATTTGTCCAGCAGCTGCAGGTTCAAGGCCGGCTCATCCAGGGAAAACACCAGCACCGCCTGTTCGATATTGGCTACCGGCGGGCGGATCAGCTCGCTTTGGCGCTTATGGATCTCGGTAACGGTCCCTTCATTGTTCTCCGAATGCTCGAAGCTGACCCGGTCCCCTACCAAGGGGCTGATGCTGCGTTTCTTAAACACACCACGGGCGCGGCACTGCACGGTGGGAAGCTGGCCGTCTTGGCCAGGCTCCTCCCCGTCCGGCAGCACATAATAATAACCGCTTAACGCTTTGACAATCAGACCATCTGGCATCTTATTTCATCCTCCTGATGGTGTCGGACTCGGTTTAACGGACCCGGAAGGCGCAGCCTTAGTTGCCGCAGGCGAGGCCGAAGGCGACGGGCTTGCGCTGGGTGCTGACGGCGACGGGGAAGCCGACGGCTTCGTCTTTTGGTCCAGATAGTTCTGGTAAGTGACAGTTTCCGAATCCCACAGAACATTATCACGGTAGATCAGGATGGTGGCGCCTTTTGCCTTGGTCACGGTTACCTTGACAGTCGTTAACTCGGACCCCACAACTTCCAAAGTATTATAATCCTCATTTTCAACCCTGGCATCGGAAATCACGATGCGGAAGATGGAGGACTTCCCATTGGTGGCAGCTGTCAGCTTTTTGCTGGCACTATAGGTCCCAGCATCCTTAGGCTGGCCGGAGCTGACGAACACCTTAAGTTCCACGGAGGGGTCTACGGATTCACCCTTTTTGAAGGGATGCGTATCCACAACCCGGCCGGAGGCAATCTCAAAGCTTTCAATATTTTCCTTGCCCTTGTCTCCGGGAGCCAGCTTTAGCCCCACAGCCATCAGCTTGGCCTCAGCTTCCGCTACCGTGCTGTTGATGAGATCAGGCATCACGACCATTTGCTTGCCTTTGCTGACGTAGAATTTCACGGTGCCTTTAACAGGATCGAACTCGGCACCCACTCCCGGCTCCTGGCTGATGATCGTATCCTCGGGCAGGTCGGAAAATTTGGGTTCGGATTGAATCTGATCCGGCTTTAAGCCGGCAGCCAGCAGCTCCGCCTTCACATCCTTGAAGAGCCTTTCCTTGTAGCTTTGCATCATCTGCTTCTCGGCGCCTTTGCTGACGGAGAGCGTGATCTTGGATTTTTCCTTCAGCTTCGCATTATCGGGCGTTTGTTTCGTGATTTGTCCCTCCGGCTTATCGCTGTATTGCGGCTCCACCACCACCTGGAAGCCCGCTTGAGTGAGAAGACTTTCCCCTTCGGCCTGCATTTTGCCTACCACCTGCGGCACATCCACATCCTTGGGAATGATCTTGTCCTTGAAGCCGGGAATCACCCAAAACCACATAACCGCCAGAAAAACAAGAAAAATACCTGTCCATATTGCCGGAGCGATCCAAATATTACGCTTCTTCCGTGGCTCCGCATCGTAATCGTTCCGTTCATCCACTTCGAGTCCCGCCCCCGGACGCAAGGCCGGCACAACCCGGGTGGCATCCGCGTCCAAGCCGTCATCAAAAAACGTCAGCTTGGGTTCGTTGCGGCGTTTGGGGTCCAAAGCCGTCTCCAGGTCCTGGAGCATGTCGGCAGCAGACTGGTAGCGCTCGTCCGGATTTTTGCGCATGGCCTTCAGGATAATATTCTCCACGCTTTGCGGAATCAGCGGGTTCACCTTGCGGGGTTCCTCCACATTCTCCTGAAGATGCTTCAAAGCAACGCTGATAGGACTTTCCCCCAAAAAGGGCAGCTTGCCCGTCAGCATCTGGTAGAGGACGATCCCCAAGGAATAGAGGTCTGACTTGGCGCCGGTGGAAACCCCCTTGGCATGCTCCGGGGAGAAATAATGGACCGAGCCGACCACAGACCCGGTCTGTGTGATGGTAGAGGAGGTTGTCGCCCGGGCAATCCCGAAGTCGGTTACCTTAATACGTCCGTTTTTGCCGATCAGAATGTTATGGGGCTTGATATCCCTATGTATAATCTGATTATGATGGGCATGCTCCAGCGCGTCGCAAATCTGGGTGGCAATATGCAGGGCATCCTCTACCTGAAGGGGGGCTTTCTCCCGGATCAGGTCATTCAGGGTCATCCCTTCCACATATTCCATCACGATAAAATGGTTGTCGCCTTCCTGGCCGACGTCGTACATACTGACAACATTGGGATGGGACAAGGATGCGGCAGACTGGGCCTCCCGGCGGAACCGCCGGATAAACTCCTCATCGTGGACATACTGCTGGCGCAGCACCTTCACGGCGACGTAGCGATTAAGCAACAGGTCCTGGGCTTTGTAAACCAAAGCCATTCCCCCGCCGCCGACCCGCTCCAAAATCTCATATCTTCCGCCAAGCGTTTCACCGATCAAATGCATCTCACCCCTCTTTACCGGAAGCTTCCGCAGGCCGGTTCTCAATCAAAACAACGGTCACATTATCGTCCCCGCCGGCCGACAGGGCGCGCTCCACCAGCTCGTCCACCTTATGCTCCAACGAATGCTCCGATTGCAAAACCTCCAGGCATTCTTCCTCGTTCACCATATTGCTGAGCCCGTCGCTGCACATCAGAAGAATATCCCCTTCTGTCCAACTGTGCTCCACCACATCCACCTGAACCTCCGTATCCGTGCCCAAGGCCCGGAGCAGTACATTGCGGCGGGGATGGTGGTCCGCTTCCTCCCGGGTAATCTGCCCGCTCTTCAAAAGCTCATTCACCAGGGAATGGTCTTCGGTTAATTGAACCAAGCGGCTGTCTGCCGCCAGATAAGCGCGGCTGTCGCCGATATGGCCCACCACCAGCTGGTCGGGTGTAGCCAGACTGACTACAACGGTGGTGCCCATTCCCCGCAGCTGCTCCCGCTGGGAGGCCTGCCGGTAGACCTCGGCGTTGGCCGCCTCTACCGCCAGCCGGATGGCAACCTTGCGCTCCTCCAACGTAGCCCCTTCGGGCAATCCGGACAACTCCTCCCGGATTTTCTCAATAGCCAGCTGGCTGGCAATATCACCGGCTTGGTGGCCGCCCATACCATCGGCAATAATGGCAATCACCGTACCGTATTTTTCCGGCAGGATCACCGCCCGGTCTTCATTGACCGAGCGGATTCTGCCGACATCCGTTCTTTCCGCTGTCCGCATTCTATTCACCTCTGACTCGACTCCATATGCTTCGCCCGAAGCTGGCCGCATGCGGCGGCAATATCCCCGCCCTGCTCCCGCCTGATCGTCGCATTGATTTTGTTGCGTTCCAGAATCCGCTGGAAGTTGAAGATATCATCCCGCGTTGTTCTCACATAATTCCGTTCTTGGACGAAATTCACCGGGATCAGATTGACATGGCTTAACGGGATGGTTTTGAGCACCGATGCCAGCTCCTCGGCATGCTCCGCCTTGTCGTTGACACCGCCCATCAGCGCATATTCAAAGGTCAGCCGGCGCCCGGATTTTTCCGTATAGTGTCTGCAAGCATCCAGCAGGTCCGCCAGAGGATACCGCCGGTTCACCGGCATCAGCTTGGACCGGAGGGTATCGTTGGGCGCATGGATGGAGATGGCCAGATTAATCTGGGTATCCTCTTCCGTGAACTTGTAGATAGCCGGAACGATGCCGCTGGTGGACACGGTAATGTGCCGCTGGCCGATGTTCAGCCCCTTCTCATGGGTCATGAGCCGGAGGAACTTCATGGTGGCCTCATAGTTCTCGAAGGGCTCCCCGATGCCCATTACGACAATGCTGGATACCCGCTCCTCTGTTGCGTCAAGCAGCTGCTGGGACTTGACGATTTGGGCTACGATTTCGCCGGGGCGCAGATCCCGCTTCAGACCGCCCAGGGTGGACGCGCAGAAGGTGCAGCCGATCCGGCAGCCTACCTGGGTGGTGACACAGACGCTGTTGCCGTAGTTATGCTTCATGATAACCGTTTCAATGGCGTTTTTGTCCTGCAGCTCAAACAGGAATTTCACCGTACCGTCCTTGGACTGGTAACGGTCGATTTCCCGGAGGGTGACAAATTCGAACTGGGCGGCCAGCTTTTCACGCAATCCCTTGGAAAGATTGCTCATTTCCTCGAAGGACGAAACCCGCTTGACATAAAGCCAATCGAATACCTGTCCGCCGCGGAAAGCCTGTTCGCCGTTGTCCTTCATCCACTGCTGCCATTCCTCCAGCGAATAATCATATACAAAAGGCTTCATATTCTCACAACCTGCTTTTTTAGATTTCGTATCTCGTGAGTTTGTCCGGCGGCGTACTCCCGGACAGTCTCCACTATATTATTGTAACGAAAAAAGGCGGGATAACGCAATCCCGCCCCGCCGCTGCCGGAAAAAGTTCCTTGGCGGACCGTGGTTCCGCTATTTGGCGGGAATCCGCCGGTTTTCCTTTTACACGGACACTTAAAGCCGCTATTTACTGAAAATCAGGGGATTTGAGCCCACATGGAGCCAAATAACGGATCCTCTGTCCGCGAAAATCAAAAAACCGGCAACATGAGCTAAATAGCGGATCGTAGATCCGTATCATGGAGAGCAGCAGCCAAACTGGGCAACCCTACCGGGCAACGGGACAGGGACGCTTACTCCTGCCTCCGCAAACGGGCGATAAAGAAGCCGTCCGAGCCGTAGTCCTGCGGCAGGAGCTGCAGCATACCCGCCGCGCCTGCTTCCCTGGCTACTCCTTCCGGGAGCAGCCCTTCGGGGAACGGCTCCAGCACGAAGCCCGGCTCCTCGGCCAGGAAACGCTGCACCTGCTCGGTATTTTCCTCCGGCTCCGTGGTGCAGGTGCTGTAGACCAGGATCCCGCCCGGCTTCAACAGCTTGTGAACGGCTTGCAGAATGCTCCGCTGGAGCCCTGCAATCTCTGCAATGTCCCCTTCGGTTTTGGTCCATTTCAAATCCGGTTTGCGCCCGATGACCCCCAGGCCTGAGCAAGGCGCGTCCAGAAGAATCCGGTCGAAGCTCGCAGCGGGAAACTTCTCATCCAGCTTTCGGGCATCCGACACTACAGTCCGGATATTCCGAAGTCCCAGACGGTTGGCCTGGTCCCGGATCAGGGCCTCCTTGTGTTCATGGAGATCCGCCGCCACTACTTCACCCCTTCCTTCCATCAGCTCGGCCATATGGGCCGTTTTTCCTCCGGGGGCGGCACAGCAGTCCAGCACGCGCATCCCTGCCGCCGGAGCCACAACACGGGCTACCAGCATGGAGCTTTCGTCTTGGATGGAGAACTCTCCGGCAGTAAACAGCGGATGGCCGCCCAGCCTGCCGCCTGAAACAGCTACCAGCCCATCCGGCGCAAGCAGGGAGGGCTGCGTTTCCACCCCGGCTTCCGCCAGCCGCCCGGCAAGCGCATCACGCCCGCCCTTGAGCGGGTTCACACGCAGGCTCACCTTAGGCGGTTCGTTGTTGGTCCGGCATATGGCACGGGCCTCTTCCTCCCCGTACCGGGCGAGCCAGCGTTTGACCATCCATTCCGGATGGGATTCCTCCAATGCGATCTTTTGCGCAGGAGGCAGGCCCTCCGGCAGTGTCAAACGCGCCTTCTCCCGCAGCACATTGCGGAGAATGCCGTTGACCAGGCCGGCGACTCCCGCATGGCCACGGCGTTTGGCCAGCTCCACCGCCTCGTTGACGGCAGCATGGGGAGGAATCCGGTCCAGGTAGCGAATTTGGTAAAAACTCAAGCGAAGAAGGCTCCGAACCCACGGTTGGAGCCTTTCCAGTCCTTTGGCGGCGAAACGCCCCAGGAAATAATCTATCGTGTTCAGCCGCTGGATGGTGCCGTAAACCAGCTCTGTCGCCAAAGCCGCCTCGTGGCGCTCCAGCTTCAGCTTCTCCAGCGTTTGGTTCAAGAGCAGATTGCTGTAAGCCTGATCCTGATCTACCCGGGTCAGCACATCCATGGCCGCTTCGCGTGCCCCGGGTTTCTTTCCCGGACGATTCATCGAACCTTTAGTCAACGTCTTGCTCCTCCTGCTCCATTATAAACTTAAAGCCCGCCGTCCGGCGGACCGGCTGCGATCCTGTCCCCTTGGGCGGGCGGTGTGGAAACCACAAGAAATTCCACCGGCTCCCCCGACAGATTCATCATCTGGTGAGGAACGCCCGGGGGAATCTCCAATCCCTCCCGGGGATTCAGCACAACCTGCACCCCTGCCGATTCCAAAACCGCCTGCCCGGACAGCACGAAGAAAAACTGCCTGGACAGGCTATGGTAATGCCGGACCTCAGCCGTGGCGGGAGGCATTCTTTCATGGATGACGCTGAGCTGCCCATCCTTGACCAGATGCCAGCCGTCACAGGCTTCACCCCATATATAGTGCTCCGCATTATCCCGGCTTATTTTCATTCGGTATTTCCTTTTGCCCCAGCACATCTCCCGGCTTCATGGCTGATCCCATGCGAAACTGGGAAACGGGCATGGCTTTTTTGCCTGCGGGCTGCACCTCTGTCAGCAGAACCGGACCGTCCTGGGCCATAACCAGAATGCCCTGATCCTCCACGGCCAGCACTGTTCCGGGCAGGGCAGGTGTTCCGCCTGCTTGTGCCGCTTCCGGAAGACGCGCTGCCCACAGCTTGAAATTCTCTCCGTTCCAGGTAGTGGAGGCCACAGGCCAGGGACTAAGCCCACGAATATGGTTCCATACCATCCGCGCCGGGCGGTTCCAATCTACAAATTCATCCTCCCGGCGGATATTGGGGGACAGGATGGCTTCTTTATGCTTCTGCGGCTCCGCCTGAATCCGGCCCGCCAGGAGCTCCGGCAGGGTGCGGCGCAGCAGCTCGGCCCCTTCCCGGGCCAACTTATCGAACAGAATCCCCGTATTGTCCTCGTCACGGATGGGAATGGCCACACGGGAGATCATGTCCCCCGTATCCATCCCCTCCGCCATGTATATAAGGGTTACGCCTGTTTCCGCTTCCCCGGCCATCACCGCATGATGGATGGGGGCGCCGCCTCTGTATTTGGGCAGCAGGGAGGCGTGAACGTTGATGCAGCCGTATCTGGGCATCTCCAGCACCGCCTTGGGCAGAAACTGTCCGAAGGCAGCGGTCACGATCAGATCGGGTTTGTATTCGGCTACCTGCCGGATGGCTTCCTCACGCCGGATCCGCTCCGGCTGGAAGACAGGAATGCCGGCGCGAAGCGCTGCTTCCTTCACCGGCGGTGGGGTCAGAACCCGCTTGCGGCCTTTGGGACGGTCCGGCTGGGTGACGGCAAGCACCACCTGATACCCCTCCTCCAGCAGCACCTGCAAGGAAGGAACGGCAAAATCCGGGGTGCCCATAAATATGATCCGGAGTGTATCCTTCACGCTCTATCTTCCTCCGGATCGGGACGGTACACCCGCTCAGCCACGTCAAGGAACAGGACGCCGTTCAGGTGATCCACCTCATGCTGGATGCAGCGGGCCAGGAGCTCCTCGCCCTCAATCTCGATTTCCTGGCCGTTGCGGTCCCAGCCCTTCACGGTGCACTTCTGGGCGCGGCGCACATCCCCTTGCAGACCGGGTATGCTCAAGCAGCCCTCCGGACCGAACTGTTCCCCTTCCTTCTTGATAATTTCAGGATTGATCAGCTCGATCAGCCCGCCGTATTCCTCACCGCAGTCCATTACAATGACCCGCTTCAAAATCCCCACCTGCGGTGCAGCCAGGCCCACTCCTTGGGCTTCATACATAGTGTCCGCCATGTCATCCAACAGCTTGTGGATGTTGGGAGTGATTTTGGGTACCGGTTTCGCATGCTCCCGCAGCACCGGATCTGGTTCTTTTACAATAAAACGAATTGCCATAAGGGCACCTGCCTTAACAGAGTTTTGGATTGTATAAGCGTTAAGCTAGAAACGTCCCGCGTTTCCCGCTACATTAACACCTGAGGATCCACGTCCACGCTGATGGTCAGCTTGGTCTGCCGGCAAACCTCATCGAAGGCTTCCACAGCCCGCGCCACCAGGTCGGAGGCCGGTTGATCTCCCCGATATTTTACCATGCATTGGAACCGATATCTATCCTTGATTCGGGGAATGGGCGACGCAACCGGCCCCAGCACGTCCAAGGCACGCTTCTGGGCTCCGCCCGCCTCTTCTATAAAGCCGGGAATCCCCTCTTCTCTGGCCAGCGCCTTCAGCCGGTTCACCATCGCCTCCGAGGTTTTGACCAGAAGGGCCAGCTCCGTATGGCTTAAGGTTATGAGAATCAGCCGGCAAAACGGCGGGTAACCTCCCCGCACCCGGTGCTCCAGCTCCTGCTCCGCGAAGCGGTGGAAATCATGGCCTCCGGCGGCCGTAACGCTGTAGTGCTCCGGCGTATAGGTCTGCACGAATACCTCCCCGGGGAGATGATGCCTGCCGGCACGACCGGCCACCTGGGTGAGAAGCTGGAAGGTCCGCTCTGAGGAGCGGAAGTCCGGCAGGTTCAGCATGGTATCCGCCGTAATCACCCCCACCAGTGTCACATCGGGAAAATCCAAACCCTTGGCCACCATCTGTGTACCAAGAAGAACGTCCCCCTTTTTTTGGCGGAACTGGGTAAGCAGCTTCTCATGGGCGCCCTTCTCCGTGGTGGTGTCCACGTCCATCCGGATAACCCGGATACCCGGAAACAGCTTCGCCAGCTCCTCCTCCACCCGCTGGGTGCCGGTGCCGAAATAACGGATATGCTCACTCCCGCACTCCGGGCAAACCGCCGGCTGGCGCTCCGTATACCCGCAGTAATGGCAGCGCATCATGCTTGAGGTTTGATGGTAGGTCAGTGAAATATCGCAATGAGGACACCCTGCTGTATAACCGCAGGAGCGGCACATGACGAAGGTGGAATACCCCCGCCGGTTTAAAAGCAGCACCGACTGCTCGCCTTTTTCCAGGCGGCTCTTGATTCCTTCGAAGAGGGGTTTGCTGAACATGGACCGGTTGCCGCCATACAGCTCCTGGCGCATATCCACGATGCGTACGGGAGGCAGGGGGCGCCCTTCCACCCGTTCGGCCATCACAAGCAGCTTATACTTGCCCTGGACGGCAGCCTGCCAGCTTTCCAGCGAGGGGGTTGCGGAGCCCAGCACAACGGAAGCGCCTGAGGCTCTCCCTCTGGCGGCGGCTACCTCCCGGGCGTGATACTTGGGGCTTTCCTCCTGCTTATAGGAGGATTCATGCTCTTCATCGATAATCACCAGCCCCAGCTTCTTAAAAGGGGCAAAAACCGCCGAGCGTGCGCCAATCACCACTCTCACGCGCCCGGCGGAGATCTTGCGCCATTCATCGTAGCGCTCCCCGTTGGACAGCCGGCTGTGGAGCACCGCCACATCAGCCCCGAACCTGCCCTTGAAGCGCTCCACCATTTGCGGAGTCAGGGATATTTCGGGAACCAGCACAATGGCTTCTTTCCCCTCATCCAGACATGTCTGGATGGATTGCATATAAACCTCGGTTTTGCCGCTGCCGGTTACACCGTGAAGCAGGAACATGGTGTGGGTTGCCGATTTCACCGCGTGGAATATATTGGAAAATACCTGTGATTGCTCCACAGTAAGAGGCAAAGGAGAGGTTCTTTTGAAGCTTCTGTCGGCATACGGATCACGGCCCACCTCCACTTCCTCCAGCCGGACCAAACCCTTATCCGCCAAACCTTTCACCGTCCCGGCTGTAACATCTAACAGGGAGGTCAGCTCCGTCAAACGGATGGGGTCCGGATGATTGGCTACATACTCGAGAACCTGCCGCTGACGTTTGGCACTAGCGGGCAGCTCCTGTCCGCGGAGAAGCATCTCCTCGGGAGACAGGCACGCAAACACCGTCAGCACTTTTTTGACGTTCATCCGGTCCTTCAGCACCTGCTCCTCGGCCAGAATACCCTGCCTTACCCATTGGCGGAGAAGCGCCTCGGAACCCGGGAAACGCTCCAGTAGCTGCTCCACCGGCAGCATTCCCTTGCTCCGGCGGATATGCTCCAGGAGCTCCGTTTCCTCCGTTGTCATCAGACCGTATTCAGCCAGGCCGCCGTCCCGGAGCGCCTCCGGGCCGATGCCCACCCTGCGTTCAGCCTTGGCCTTCAAGGCTGCAGGAAGCATCGCCGCCAGTGCTACAGACAAGTGACAAAGATACGTGCGGCTCATCCATTGGGCCAGCTCTACCAGCTCGGGAGTCAAGGGCGGCTCCACATCCAGCACATGGTCCACCGTCTTCAATTTGCGGCTGCCGGACCCGGCCGCATCCTCGGAGGGCTCCTCCGCCAAATCCACCACAAATCCCTGTACCACCCTGGGACCAAAAGGGACAGCCACCCGGCTGCCCACTTCCACCCAGGAAACATACCGGGCCGGAACTTCATAATCAAACGGACGGTTGGTTCCCTTAACAGGGACGTCCACAATAACCTTTGCAATCATTCTGCCTGCCCTTTCGCCGCCGGACCCAGCTTCTCTGCAGCCAGCCGCATCAGCCTGAGCGCTGCCTCGCGTTTGGACACAAGGGGCAGCGGCAGAGAGGAGCCGTCGGAGCCATATATGGTAATAATATTGGTATCGGTGCCAAACCCGGCCCCTTCCGCGCTAACATCATTGGCTACCAGAAGGTCGCAATGTTTGCGCTTCAGCTTGCCCTGGGCATTGGCTTCCACGTTTTCCGTTTCCGCAGCAAAGCCGATTAACAGCTGGCCGTTCTTCCGTTCCCCCAGCTCTTGCAGGATATCCGGATTTTTGACCAGCTCCAGGGTTAGGGTGTCCCCGGTTTTCTTGATCTTCTGCTCCTCTTGGCGGAGCGGACGGTAGTCCGCCACTGCGGCAGCCATAACCGCCACATCGGCAAAAGCATACCGGGACAGCACTTCCTCCCGGAGCTCCAGCGCCGATTCCACCTTCACCAGCTCCACACCCGCAGGCTTCGGAGCACTGGTCCGGGCAGCAATCACTGTCACCTCGGCGCCCAGCTCCCGGGCTGCCTCGGCTACTGCAAAGCCCATTTTGCCGGAGGAGTCGTTGGTCAGATAACGGACGGGATCAATACGCTCCACTGTGCCTCCGGCGGTAACCAGCACCTTTTTGCCGGCCAGAGGCCTGTCCGCCAGACTCGCCAGCAGCTGCTGCGCCGCTGCCACAATCTCCTCCGGCTCGGCCAGACGTCCCTTGCCCACATAGCCGCAGGCCAAGAGGCCAACACCGGGCTCGACATAATAAGCCCCCCGCTGCTCCAGTGTCCGCATATTGGCCTGAACCGCCGGATGTGCATACATATGCACGTTCATGGCAGGGGCGATAAGAATCGGCGCCTGAGTCACCAGCATGGTGGTGCTGAGCATGTCATCGGCAATGCCGTTGGCCATTTTGCCGATCATGTTAGCCGTTGCCGGGGCAATGATCACCAGATCGGCACTGTCCGCCACGTCAACATGGGTGATGACGGAGGGGTCGTTTTCCTCGAAGGCATCCACAATCACATGATATTTCGACAGCGCCTGAAACGTAAGAGGCTGCACCAGCTTGGCTGCCGATTCTGTCATGATGACACGCACCTTGGCGCCCGCCTGCACCAGCTTGCTGCACAAGGCCGCCGCCTTATAAGCCGCGATCCCGCCGCACACACCCAAAATCACCGTTTTTCCCTTCAGCATATCCGTTCTCCTCCTATCCTGAAATCATCCCCACAAAGTGATGCTAGGCTCCGAAGCAGATTCAGGTACTTTGCGGGGACCCCTTTTATCCAAATCACATACCTAACCTCGAGCTCTCCCGGTTGTATAACGGAACGCTTTTTCCGCTAAAGCTCCTGGCAAGCCAAACGAAGGGCAGTTAACGGAACGGTTTTTCCGCTAATCATGCTGCACAAGTGGAGTGACCTGCAGACCAGGACAAATAACGGAAAAACCCTTCCGCTATTCACTACCTCCATCCGCCGCGGCATAAGATAGCGGAACTTCCTTTCCGCTATTCCTTTTTAACGGAAGTCCATCTTCCGCTACGGTCCCTCCGCCGGAGGTTTTATCCCGCCCAATCTCACAATAAAGGAAACCCGTCTCCCGCTATCACATGATTCCGCCTCGTTACGCCAAAATAGAGGCAATATGGCTTCCTCTATTAAACGCTGCCATGCCGGGGCAAAAATTAAACGCCCTTTTCCGCTCCATTAGACGTATATATGTTCGCACATTTTCAAAAAAATAACAACCGCTTATCCGGTTGTTATCTCTTGGTTTACTTTAAGTTCAGACCATTGTTGTCCCGGTCAGGCGATTTCTCGAATTGGATGTAATCGCCGTAAAGCTCTTCCAAAGCTACGCCGACTTGCTTGTGGGCCTTCGGATTTTTCAGATCCGTCTTGGCATTGTCCTTCAGCATGCGTGCGCGCTTGGAAGCGGCGACAACCAGGGAATACTTGCTGTCTACCTTGTCCAGCAGCTTGTCGATGGATGGATATAGCATATTATTGCACCTCTTCAATCCATTGTTTTATTGTGGTCACCATACGCTCCTTGCGGCAGCGTTCGGCTGTGAGGATAGCCTGGATGCGGTGACAGGCAGCCTCAACCTGATCATTGACGATGGCGTAATCATAATGCTCAATGAGCCGCAGCTCATCCCGGGCGATGCTCATCCGGCTCTTAATCACATCCTCCGTCTCGGTGCCACGGGTGACGATTCGGCTTTGCAGTTCATCCAGCGACGGGGGCAGTAGGAAAATGAAAACTCCTTCGGGAAACTTGTTCTTGACCTTCAATGCGCCTTGCACTTCAATTTCCAAAATAATGTCCTGCCCGGAAGCCAGTGTGTCCTCCACAAATTCTCGGGGCGTCCCGTAATAATTGCCGCAATACTCGGCATATTCCAGAAGATCGTCCGATTCAATCATGGAGGAGAACTCCTCACGGCTCTTGAAGAAATAGTTGACGCCGTGGACTTCCCCTTCTCTCGGCGTACGGGTAGTCGCGGAAACGGAATACACCAGCTCCGTCCCCATCTTGCGCAGAGCGTTGCATACCGTGCCCTTGCCGACACCCGAAGGGCCAGACAGCACCAGCAGAATGCCTCTATTCTTATTCGTCATTGTCATCGTCCTTATTGGAGAGCCGATGGGCAACGGTTTCGGGCTGAACCGCAGACAATATTACGTGGTCGCTATCGGTGATGATAACGGCCCTTGTCCTTCTTCCGTAAGTTGCATCGATCAGCATATGGCGGTCCCGGGCTTCCTGGATAATTCTCTTGATCGGCGCCGATTCAGGGCTGACAATGGAGATGATGCGGTTGGCGGATACGATATTCCCGAATCCGATGTTGATAAGTTTGATGGCCATCTTGGTCCTCCTCGCCTATGCCGGTTCCCCGGGCCTTATAAGGGATTACATGCCGGCAGGCAAAAATGTTGGAAAATGAAGCAGATCTGGCAATCTGCCATCTATATCAGGAAGGCGCGAGTATTACACCAGTATCGTCCTTCTTATTCCCGCTTATTCGATATTTTGCACCTGTTCGCGGATTTTTTCAAGCTCCGCCTTCAATTCTACCACAAGCTTGGACAGTTCATAGCGGTTGGCCTTGGAGCCGACGGTATTAACCTCCCGGTTCATCTCCTGGATAAGAAAGTCCAGCTTGCGCCCCACAGGCTCCTCAGTGTCCAAAAGACCGGAGAATTGCGCCATATGGCTGGCTAGCCGGGTCAGCTCCTCGTCGATGCTGCAGCGGTCCGCCATTAGAGCAATTTCCTGCTCCAGCCTGCCTGTATCCATAACCGCATCCTGAGGGAGCAGCTCTTGGATCCGGGAGGCAAGCTTCCGGCTGTAATCTCCTACTACCTCTGCCGAAATGGCCTTCATATCGGCCAGATGTCCGTCCAGGACAGCAAGCCTGCGGATCAAATCCTCATGAAGATGGGCACCCTCAGCCATACGCATAACGAACAGCTGTGCCGCCGCTTCTTCCACACAGGCCATTAGCTCCTGCTCGGGAAAAGCAGGTTCGCCCAAGGCGCTTTCACCGGGATGAAGCAGCTCCGGGACCTTCAGCAGATCCTCCAGCCTGGGTTCATCCGTAAGGCCGAACTTCGCCTTCAACTGGTTGGCCGCTTCCATATAAGCGGAAGCCAGTTCCCAGTCAATCACCAGCTTCTTGCCGGATTGCCCATCCGGCTCCACGGTGACATATACGTCCGCACGTCCCCGCTTGATGTCACGGGCTACGAGCTTCTTGATGCCGTCCTCCAAGGACAGCCATTCCCGGTTGATTTTGACCGAGGTCTCCGCATAGCGGTGGTTTACAGATCTTACCTCAACTTGCATGCGGAATCCGGGAATCCTCCGGCCGGACTGGCCAAAGCCGGTCATACTGCGAATCATGCCATCACATCCGATATCCTATTCTAATTCATTTTGCCCAAGGGTACAAGTGGAAAAACCCTTTCTTTGGCATAGCGTGTCAGCTCTGCCGTCATTTCATAAAACAGCATGGGTGTCATCAGGTAAATACCGTTGAATCTGCCGAGTATGACATCAAGCAGTTCTTTGGCCAGCTTCACACCCATTTTTCGGCCTTCTTCTCCTTCCAAACCGGCCATCTGGCTTCTGACCGAATCCGGAATCCGGATCCCCGGAACCTCATTATGAAGAAATTCGGCGTTGCGTCCGCTGATCAGCGGCATAATTCCTACGAATATGGGAGTTTTGATATGACGTGTAGCCTGATACAGTCTCTCCACCATAGCTGCGTCGTAAACCGGCTGGGTCATAAAATAATCGGCACCGGCCTCGATCTTCTTCTCCATCCGCAGGACAGCTTTATCAATATATTTCACATTGGGATCAAAAGCTGACCCTACCACGAAGCTTGCCCGCTGCTTCAGGGGTTTGCCGGAGAAGGCGATGCCTTCATTCAATTGTTTGGACATGCGGATCAATTCGAAGGAATTCAAATCGTACACGGAGCTGGCTCCCGGCAAATCCCCAACACCTGCGGGATCGCCCGTAATGGCCAGCAGGTGGTCGATGCCCAGCGCATGCAGCCCCATCAGATGGCTCTGGGTGCCGATCAGATTGCGGTCCCGGCATGCCACGTGCAAGAGCGGCCGCATCCCCAGCCTGTCTTTGACCAGGTAGCCCATAGCCAGATTGCTCATGCGGGTTTGGGCCAGTGAATTATCGGCCATGGTAATGGCATCGGCCCCTGCATCCCGCAAGGCGGCGGCTCCTGTCATGAATTTCCCGGAGGCAAGGTCCCGGGGGGAATCCAGCTCGACAATAACCGTGACGGACTCCCGGACCAGCTCCACAATAGAGGGTTGGTTTCCTTCGGAAGCCGCAGGCACCGGATCAGGCTCTGCCACAACCGCTTTGACCCGTTGCGCCGGCTGAGCCTCCTTCACTTTAACAGCCGCATCACCCGCTGCGGGAGCATAACTCTCCAGCGCTTTGGCAATGGCGGCGATATGCTCGGGGGTGGTACCGCAGCAGCCGCCGATGATCCGTGCTCCCGCCGCGGCAAACTTCAGGGCCATGTCCGCGAAATATTCCGGTGTGGCCAGGTACGTATACCGGCCGTCCACAATGCCGGGCAGCCCTGCGTTGGGATACACGGACAAGGGCACTCCCGGTGTCCAGGCGCTGTCGGCGCCAAGCCGGTCCAGAGCGCGCAGTATGCCGCCGGGGCCGCTGTGGCAGTTGAAGCCCACTACATCCGCGCCGCTTCCGAGAAGCCGCTGAAAGGCGCCGGCATAAGCGGTCCCGTCCAGGGTCAGCCCGTTGCCGTCTGTCGCCAGCTGGCAGATCACCGGCACCCGTCCGTCCAACAGACGAACCGCCTCCAAAGCCGCCTCCAGCTCCTCCAGCAGATAATAGGTTTCGAGAATGATGCCATCCACACCTTCTTCAAGAAGGGCTTCAGCCTGCTCCCGGACATTCTGCCGGACCCGCTCCCGGCCTGCTGGGCGTTTCCGGCCGCCTGCCAAGGAGCCCACGGCACCCAGCACATAAGCTGCATCCCCTGCCGCTTCGCGGGCCAAACGCACTCCAGCCCGGTTAATGGCTGCCGCATCCTGCTCCAGGCCAAACTTGGACAGCTTATCGCGGTTGGCCGAATAGGTGTTGGTTTCCACCAGTTGCGCCCCGGCCTCCACGTAGCGGCGGTGAATGTCCAGAATAATATCCGGCTTCTCCAGATTAAATTCTTCATATGAAGCACCTACAGGAAAACCCAGCTGATACAAGTAGGTGCCCATGGCGCCGTCTCCGGTCAGCCTTCCGTGAAGAAGGGCCTCCCGGAGATCAGGCAGCCGCAGACCTTCCCCCATTATAATCACTCCTATATGCATCTGAAGTAACCTGGTCCCAGCCGTAGGCCGGATAGGTTACGGAAGCCTCGAAATCGGCACGCCGATTTGAGGGGTTATCCCGAAGTAACCTGGTCCAAGCCAAAGGCCGGATAGGTTACGGAAGCTTCTTACACCGACAGCTTGCCGGTGTACACCTCTTGAGCAGGGCCGGTCATATAAACATGATTGTCTGCCTCATTCCATTCAATCAAGAGCTCCCCGCCCTTTAAGGATACCACAGCCGTTCTGTCCGTCAGCCCGTTCAGCACCGAAGAAACCAGTGTAGCACAAGCTCCCGTGCCGCAAGCTAAAGTGGGACCGGCCCCTCTTTCCCAGACCCGCATATCCGCGTAATCCCGGGTTTTGACAGTGGCGAATTCCACATTGACCTTCCGCGGGAACATGGGATGCTTCTCCAGCTTCGGTCCCCAGGTATGCAGATCGAAGCTGACGGCATCGTCTACATAAATAACGCAGTGGGGGTTGCCCATGGATACTGCCGTAAAGCGGAACTCTCGGCCATCCACCACAATGGGATAGTCCACCACCCGGTCTTCATCCACTGTAGTGGGAACCTGCAAGCCCTTCAGAATCGGCGCTCCCATATCCACCTTTACCTTTACAGCTTTGCCGTTTTCAACCGTCAGCTGCACCTTTTGGGCGCCGGCTCCAATAGTCTCGATGGTGACCTCCGACTTGTCCGTCAAGCCGCGGTCATACACATATTTCGCCACACAACGGATGGCATTGCCGCATTGCTCGGCCTCCGAGCCGTCCGAATTCATAATGCGCATCATGAAGTCCGCCTTATCCGACGGAAGAATATAAACCAGACCATCGGCTCCGATACCGAAAAACCGGTCGCACAGCTTGACGGCCAGCTCACCTGCATTGGCAGGCAGCGCCGTTTCACCCTCCACCAGGATAAAATCATTGCCCAAACCGTGCATTTTGGTAAATTCCATCTTTCAATCCGCTCCTTCTATTTAATAGTCCGCTGACGGACCGGCATGTATCAAAAGCTTACGCGAGAACGCCGCCGGCCGCCATGTACTTTCAGTATGTTTTATTTCACTGGAAGCCGCATGTAGCTTTGCAGCCTGCCGAAGAGCTTATTGGGAACAATCATAGCGTATTCCCGCCCAAAAGCATAGGACTAATCTCTATGGGCACAAACTCCCGCTTTTATAAAAAAGAGCCGGTTTCCATTATATTGAAATGAAATAACTATCAATATTTGTTATACTTAAAAATTGATAGCAAGAATAATAACGAAATCGGAGAATTCAAATGACCTTTCGCAACCGACTGATTGCCGGTTTTTCCGCCATCCTTCTTCTGATTACGATATTCAGCGCGATTGTTTACTACCTCGGCAATACACTCGATACAAAGGTGGACAATATTGTAAACGACCGTTACACCAAGGTCCGGCTGGGAGAGAAAATTCTTGCCAATGCCAGTCAAATCCAGAACCAGATTAATCTGACCACGCTTAATCCCAGCATGAAAGCCGTCGACCAGCGTGATCTCCTGCTCCTTTCCTCCCAAATTCACGAGGATTTTACACATTTGGACGATTTGACCCGGTTGACCGAAGGGAAGACTTTTTTGAAAAAAGCCCGAGAAAGCTTCAGTGTTTATGAGGTTGCAACCCAAAAAACCACCGCTCTCGTCAATGAAAGCTCCGGCTTGAATGACAATGCCCGCCTTATGAGTGTATACAATCTGGAAGTGGTCCGCAAAGCCTTCGCCGATGATATGGGCCAATACATCGACTTCCAGGAAGATGTAATGATGACCACCTCCAATAACGCCAAAGCATCGATAGAGCGTTCCAAGCTGATCATTGTAGGATTTTGGCTGCTGCTGGTCTTTTTGGCTCTCTTGATCGGCTCCAATGTGATGCGGGGGGCGCTTCGCAGCATTAACCGGATCAGCAGCGTGATGGATGATTTCGAAGCCGGGCACCATGGAGCGCTGCCGCGGATAACCATCGAGGAAAAGGATGAAATCAGCGACATTGCCGTTGCCTACAACAGGATGGCCGACGCCCTGGAAGAACGGGAAAACCGGGAGAAATTGTACCAGCAGGAGCTGGAAACCGAAAATTGGATTAAAACCAACTTGGCGGAAGTCGCTTCGATATACCAGGATAACCGCGACATGACTGCCTTAAGCGAGAAGCTGCTGTCCAAAATTGTACCGCTGGTAGGCGCCTCCTGTGCCAGTTTGTACGTGATGGACCACAGCAGCGAAACCCCGATGTATGTCCGGTCAGGGACATATGCCTGGGATATCCGCTCAGATGCGCAAAGCAGCTTTGTCCACGGAGAAGGGCTGGTGGGCCAATGCGCCAAGGAGGCCAAACTTCTGAGCCTCCGGGTGCCGGAAAACTATATCCGCGTCTTTTCCGGTACGGGCTCGGCGCAGCCTGAACACTTGCTGCTCCTGCCTATCTGCCACAACACAGAAGTGATCGCTGTGCTGGAGCTGGCTTCCTTTCAGCCTGTGGAAGGCGGCGGTATGACCCTTTTGTCGGAGATTACCAACCATTCGCTGGGCACCTCCATCCGCAATCTGCAGTACCAGAAGCATGTGGAACAGCTGTTTTCCGAGTCCCAAACCTACAACGAAGAGCTCCAGGTGCAATCCGAGGAGCTGCTGCAGCAGCAGGAAGCCCTCCGCAGCCTGAACGAACGTTTGGAAGAGCAGGTTAAGATTTCCGAGATGAATTCCCGTTACAAATCCGAATTTTTGGCGAATATGTCCCACGAGCTGCGCACCCCGCTGAACAGTATACTGGTGCTGGCCCAGATTCTGCGCGAGAACAAGGACGGCAACATGAGCTCGAAGCAGTGTGAATATGCCGAAACCATGGTGATGTCCGGCAATCAGCTGTTGAACCTGATCAATGATATTCTGGACCTGTCCAAGATTGAAGCAGGCCAAATGACCCTCCTGGAGGAAAGCTTCCCGCTTCAGGAGCCTATTCAGGAGCTGAACCATCAATTCCTGCCTATGATGGACCGGAAGGGGCTTACCTTCAATCTCTTGATGGCTGAGGAGTTGAAGGCGATGAGCGTGAGCCTGGACAAGCAGCGGCTGCTCCAAATCCTGCGTAACCTTTTGTCCAACGCGCTGAAATTTACCGAATCCGGCTCCGTCACCCTGCGGGTGTATATCCATGAAGAGGATCCGTTCACCCTGGGCTTTGAGGTAACGGATACAGGCATCGGCATCTCCCAGGAACACCAGCTCGGCATCTTCGAGGCATTCCGCCAGGTAGAGTCCAATACCAGTCGGAAGTTCGGCGGAACAGGATTGGGCTTGGCAATTTCACAGGAGCTGGCATCCCTGATGGGCGGCTCCATTACGGTGAGAAGCTCGCTTCATGCCGGCAGCACCTTCCTTTTGACCCTGCCTGTAGAAGGAACCTACTGCGCCAGACTGCCGGAAAGCGCCGCTGCTCTAGAAATTGCGCCCCTGCATGTGCATATGTCGGAGCAGACCTTCTCCATCCTTCTGGTGGATGACGATATGCGCAACATTTATTCCCTCTCGGCTGTGCTGGAGGAATACAATTACCGGGTCATCTGTGCGGCCAACGGCGAAGAAGCCCTGTCCATGCTGGAGACCCAGGAGATTGATTTGGTGTTGATGGATATTATGATGCCCGATATGGACGGTTATGAAGCCATGCGTGTCATCCGCCAATCACCCGTGTTCGGGAAAATCCCGATTATTGCCCTGACAGCCAAGGCAATGAAGGAAGACCGGGATTTATGCATTGAGGCTGGAGCCGATGATTACATCAGCAAACCTGTGAGACTGGACAAGCTGCTTTCGATCATTCAGGTTTGGCTGCCCGGAAGGAATTCGTCATGACCGATCTTTTGAACCCAACGGCCAACGCCGCCGAGCAAATTGAAGCCAGGCTGCTTCTGGAGGGCATCTATCAGATGTACGGCTATGATTTCCGCCAATACTCCGAGTCTTCGGTGACCCGGCGCATTCTGTACCGGATGAAGGCGGAGGGGCTGCCGAGCATATCCCAATTGCAAGAGAGAATTCTCCGGGAGCCCGCCCTCTGGAAAAAGCTTTTTAACGACATCTGTATTCCCGTCACCGAAATGTTCCGGGACCCTCCCTTTTTCCAGGTGCTCAGGCAGCAGCTGCTGCCTGAGCTGCGCAAGCTGGACCGGATCCAGATTTGGCATGCGGGCTGCTCCACCGGCGAGGAGGTGTACTCCCTGGCTATTCTCCTGAAAGAGGAGAATTTGTATGACAAATGCAGCATCTTTGCCACGGATCTGAATGACGACTGGCTGTCACAGGCCAAGGAGGGCAGGTATCCCATTGACCGGATGCAAAACTATACCCGCAATTATATTTTGTCCGGCGGATATCTCCCCTTCTCGAATTATTACACGGTTTCGGAGCATCATGCGGTAATCGAGCCGGAGCTGCGGAGCAATATTACCTTCGCCAAGCATAATTTGGCCACGGACAAATCCTTTAATGAATTCCATCTCATCATTTGCCGTAATGTGATGATTTATTTTCAGCGCTCACTGCAGCAAGATGTACTGAGACTGTTTATGAAAAGCCTGTCCGCCGGAGGTTTTTTGGCTTTAGGAAGCAAGGAGGCCCTCACCCTGTTTAGGGAAAATGAACGCCTGGAATGGGAGCCGTTTATGCTGCAGCACAGAATCTACCGCTACCAGAATCAATAGAAAGGGGTGAGAATAAGCGCTATGCAACAAGCAGCGGACATTTCCGGTGAAGCAGTAGAAATCATCATCGTTGACGACAGAAAGGAAAATTTGTTCGCAATGGAAGCGGTATTGGCTGATCCCGCCTACAAGCTGACCTGCCTGAATTCGGGAGAAGCGCTGTTGGATTATATGCTGAATGCGGATGTCAGCCAGGTGGCCGTGATCCTGCTGGATATCCAAATGCCGGGTATGGACGGACTGGAGGCCGCCCGGTTCATCAAAAGCCGCAAATCCTTCCGCAATATCCCCATTCTGTTCGTCACCGCCCACAGCCAGTCCGAATCGGGCATCACCAACAGCTATTCCACCGGAGCCATTGATTATTTGCAAAAGCCCTTCAATCCGGATATTCTCCGCTATAAAATCAGGGCCTTGGTGAGGGTCCATCACTATCAGCAGGAGCTGGAGCGGGCCAACCGCCGGTTGCGGCAGAAAACATTGGAGCTGGAGAAAAACAATATGATGCTGGCGGCAGCCGAGGAAAAGCTGAATCGGGCCAACCAGGAGCTGGAGCAGACGGTGGAAAAACGGACTGCCTCCCTGGTCCGGGCTTACCAGGAAATCCGACAATCCCACCTGCTGTTCCACACCGTTTTTTCCACCAGTCCGTGCATGCTGGCCATCCGTTCCGTGGAGGACACCTTCATTGATGTGAACGACACGTGGCGGGAGCTGTCCGGCTATTCACTTGAGGATATGAACGAGATGTCCGGGCCTTATCTTGACATGAAGGTGTTGAAGCAGGAGACCACCTTCACTGGAGGGGCGAATGCGCCCTTTTACCGCAACACCAAAATTCAGTTTCAGACCAAAGCCGGCACTGTCCGGTTCGGCTTGCTTTCCGAGCAGCCCTTGATGCTGGAGGGAGTCCCCAAGCTCTTGATTGTCATTCTGGACATCACGGAAAAGGAGCATTGGGAAAGCCAGTCCGCCCGGCTGGAGCGGCTTCACCTGATCGGCGAAATGGCAGCGGCCATCGCCCATGAGGTCCGCAACCCCATGACTACGGTCAGCGGCTTCCTCCAGTTATACAAACGGCAGCGCCGGGAGCTGACGGAGGAGTCCGTGAACATGATGCTGGAGGAAATCAACCGGGCCAACAGCATTATCACCGAGTTTCTCACCTTAGCCAAAAACAAATCCTCCGATTTGCAGCCGCGCAGCCTGAATGCCATTGTCCAATCCATTTTTCCGCTGATCCAGGCGGAAGCCGTGATGAACAGCAAGCAGGCGGAAGCGGAGCTTACGCCCACCCCCGATCTTCGGCTGGATGAGAAGGAAATCCGCCAGATGATTCTGAATATGGCCTTAAACGGCCTGGACAGCATGGAGGCAGGGGGTACACTGCGTATCGAAACCTCTTTGGACGGGGCCTGCGTTAACCTCAGCATTGCCGATGAAGGCTGCGGAATGTCGGAGGAGGTGGTGCAGAAGCTGGGTACTCCCTTCTATACCACTAAGGACAGCGGCACCGGACTGGGACTTGCCGTCTGCTACAGCATTGCCGCCCGACATAACGCCTCCATCCGGGTGGAAACCGGCTGCCGGGGCAGCAAATTCATCATCTCTTTCATTCTTCCGCAGCAGCCGGAATGAACAAACAGCCCTTCCATCCCATCCGGCTTTCTTAGCCCGGACAAAGGACGGAACAAGCTGCCTGCACAAAAGATTATACTTACGCCGCTTTTTTGCCGGAGGCGGCTCCGCTTTGCACAAGGGGCGGACGTTTTTTCTTCGTGCCGCTGACCATGCTGCCGATGCCGAAGAAAAAGGTGGGAATGCCTGCGGCAACCAAAGCCAAAATCCATTCCTTCAGTCCCAGATCTACGGTTTTGAAAATAGGCTGCAGCGGATCAATATACATAACTGCCAGCATGAGGGCAAGGGAAGAGAGCACCGCGAACACCAGCGCTTTATTCTGGAAGACGTTCCGGTGGAAAATGGAACGGGAGCTGCGGCAATCAAACACATGGATCAGCTGAGCCGCCACTAAGGTAGCGAAGGCTACGGTCTGTGCTTTCATCAAGGTATCCGCATCCCCGTCAGGACCAGTTTGCAGGGTGATCCAGAAGGCGCCTAAGGTACATACGCCGATGACGATCCCGCGGCTGATAATTTTCCAGCCCAATCGGCGGGAGAAAATGCTCTCCTTGGCTGCTCTCGGCTTATGCTGCATCAAATCCTTTTCCGCCTGGTCCACACCCAGGGCCATGGCCGGCAAACCATCCGTCACCAGATTGACCCACAGAATCTGGATCGGCACCAGAGGCAGCGGCAGCCCCATCATCATGGCCAGGAACATGGTGAGAATTTCCCCGACATTAGATGCGAGGAGATAACGGATGAACTTCCGGATATTCTCGTAAATCCCCCGGCCTTCCTCAATTGCCGCTACAATAGTGGCAAAATTATCGTCGCTTAAGATAAGCGCCGACGCCTCCTTGGATACATCCGTCCCGTTTATCCCCATGGAGATCCCGATATCCGCAGCCTTGATGGCAGGTGCATCGTTAACTCCGTCCCCGGTCATGGCTACGACATGCCCCTTCTTCTGCAGCGCTTTGACAATCCGCAGCTTATGCTCCGGAGAAACACGGGCGTAAACATAGATATCCTCCACCCGGTTCTCCAGCTGCTCGTCGCTCATGGCGGCCAGCTGTGTTCCGTTCAACACCAGCCCGTTGCCCGGCAGCATCCCCAACTGCCGGGCAATAGCCTCAGCCGTGGTCTGATGGTCGCCTGTAATCATAACTGTTTTAATGCCAGCCTTGCGGCAGGTAGAGATGGCCTCTCTGACCTCACGGCGGGGGGGATCGATCATGCCGCTTAAGCCCACAAACACCAGATTCTGCTCTGCCGCATCGCTGTCCTCGCAGTGCTCGGAGGGTTTGATTTCCTTATAGGCAAACCCCAGGACCCGCAGAGCCGACTTGGCCATGCCCTCATTGGCCGCCATCACCTTCTGACGCAGTGTCCCTGTGAACGGAATTACCTTATCCTCCCAGAGAATATACGAGCACTTGTCCAACAGCATATCCGGTGCGCCCTTGGCAAATACCAGTCTGCCGCCCTGATGCTCCAGAAGAACCGACATGCGCTTGCGCTCGGAATCAAAGGGGAATTCCTTCACCCGGCGGTATAAGCCGTCCAGAGAAGCGGGTGACAGCCCTGCTTTGGAGGCCAATACCACCAGCGCCCCTTCTGTGGGATCGCCGGAAATGCGCCATTCCCCTTCCTCCTCGGAGCCCTTCTCCTTCTTGCCCTTAGCCGGGGCGGTCGCCTCCTGGATCAGTCTGGCGTTGTTGCACAATGCGGCGGATTGCAGAAGCCGGCGCAGCATCTGGTCCTTGCGCACATCGGCAGGTTTGCCCTCCCAGCGGATTTCGCCACGGGGGGTATAGCCTTCTCCGCTGACCTCCATCAGCTTGCCGCCCAGCCATAAATGGGTGACGGTCATTTTGTTCTGAGTGAGAGTACCCGTTTTGTCGGAGCAGATGACGGAAGCACAGCCCAAGGTTTCCACGGAGGGAAGCTTGCGGACGATGGCCTTGCGCTTGATCATCCGCTGCACGCCTAACGCCAAGGCAATGGTCACAATGGCGGGAAGGCCTTCGGGAATGGCTGCTACTGCCAGCGATACTCCGGCCAGGAACATGGCATACGCCGGCTGGCCGTGCAGGATGCCTGCGATGACCACAAGAACGGTCAGCGCCAGCGCTACGATGATTAAAATTTTGCCCAGCTGCTCCAGACGGTGCTGCAGGGGCGTTTCCATTTCCTCGGTGCTTTCGATGAGTCCGGCAATCTTGCCCATCTCCGTTTCCATGCCAGTCCGGATGACGGCAGCCGTAGCGGTCCCCATGGTAATCAAGGTTCCCATAAAGCCCAGATTGCGCTGATCTCCCAGGGGTACGTCAGGATGACCCAGCGCCTCGGTAGCCTTGCGGACAGGGACTGACTCCCCGGTGAGGGCGGACTCCTCCACATAGATGTTGTTGGCGGTCAGCCAACGGATATCGGCGGGCACCCGGTCCCCTGCTTCCAGCAGGATAATATCGCCGGGAACCAGCTCCTTGGCGGGAACCTGCTCGATTTCCCCGCCCCGCAGGACTTTGGCATGGGGTGCCGACAGCTCCTTCAGCGCCCGCAGGGACCGCTCTGCCCGGAATTCCTGGATAAAGCCCAGGATACCGTTCATAATAATGATCGCGATAATGGTAATGGCATCCAGATACTCCCCGAGCATGCCCGAAATCAGAGTGGCGCCCATCAGCACCAGCACCATAAAATCCTTGAACTGATTCAGGAACAGCGTAATGGGCGAGACGGTTTTCCCCTCTGTCAGCTCATTCGGCCCTTTTTGTTCCAGACGCTTTGCAGCGTCGGCCGCAGACAACCCCTTCTCCGGATGGGTATCCAGGAACTGCAGCACCTCCTCTGCCGACAACTGAGGCCAGGTTTTTTCGCTCATGGTTGTAACTCCTCCTTAAGTCCAATCTACGGACATCCCCTGTTTGTCCTGTTATAGCCTAAATTTATTCAGACAAGCAGCGGATTAGCACAGTAAAAAAAAGACAAGCGCCTGCTGCTCTTATTTGACCTCAAAAAACACAACGGCAGCCACATCCCCTGCTCCAGTTTGACTGAAGTGGAGCCTCTGCTGTCCCCCACCCGAAAAATCAGCTATAATCGTCTATGTCGCTTACTTTATTCCCCGGAATATGGCAATATAATAACGTTACCTTTTAAGGTTTTCAGATAGGAGTTGTAATCATGTCATTAGACGGCCTGGTCGTCCATGCCCTTGTCCAAGAGCTTCAGCTTTGTGTGGGCGGACGCATTAACAAAATACACCAACCCTCGGATCACGATATTGTCATCCAGATGCGTGCCCAAGGGGCCAACCGGAAGTTGCTGCTTTCCGCCAACCCCACCTATCCCCGTACCCATTTTACCGAGCAGAGTTTTATGAATCCGTTTGAAGCTCCCATGTTTTGCATGCTCCTGCGCAAACATTGCGAGAGCGCCGTCATCGAAGCGGTTGAGCAAGTGGGCATGGAGCGGATTATCCGCATCCGTACCCGTCAACTGGACGAATTGGGTGATGTCAGCGTCAAGCTGCTGGTGATTGAGCTGATGGGACGGCATAGTAATTTGATCCTGACGGACCCGGAGACGGGCCTTATTCTGGACGGTATCCATCATGTTACACCGGCAATCAGCAGCTACCGGATCGTTATGCCCGGCGCAGCTTATGTATCTCCTCCGGACCAGGGCAAGTCCAACCCACTTGACGCAGACCGTGAGAGCTTCCGGGCCGCCGTCGGTGATCCGGACACCCAGACCGGCCGGGGAGCCGAAGAGGCGCTGGTGGGCGCTTACAGCGGTATTTCGCCATTGGCGGCACGGGAAATCGCCCACCGCAGCTATGAGCTTCGCGGCGAAACCGGGAATGCAGAAGCGCTGTGGGAAACCTTCAGCCAGGTGATGGAGGATATCCGGTCAGGGCGGTTTTCACTGAATATGGTGACGGATGCCAAAGGACGTTCTTCTTTCTCGGTAATCGCCCTTAGTCATTTGGAGGGGGAGCGGCGCCATGCAGGCTCTGTCAGTGAGCTGCTGGAATGGTTCTACGGCGACAAGGCAGAGCGGGATACGGTAAAGCAGCGGACAGCGGATTTGCTTAAATTCCTCCAGAATGAGCGGAACAAGAACATCAAGAAGCTGGAGAAGCTTGGCGAAACGCTGGAGGAGGCCAAAAACGCCGACCGCTTCCGGATTCAGGGGGAGCTGGTAACGGCACACCTGCATTTGGTCAAAAAAGGCGACAAGACTGTTGAGGTTGTCAACTATTATGAAGAGGACCAGCCAACGCTAACGATTCCGCTGGACACGCTGCTGTCTCCATCGGAGAACGCCCAGCGCCTGTACAAGCGCTACACCAAAATGAAGAACAGTCTTGCGGTGGTGGGCGAGCAGATGGAGAGCGCGCGGCAGGAAATCACATACCTGGACTCCCTGCTCCAGCAGCTGGACAATGCAGCTATGCAGGATGTGGCGGAAATCCGTGAGGAGCTGGTTGAGCAAGGCTATCTGCGGGACCGGAGCAAAAAAAGCCGGAAGAAAAAGAAAAACGATAAGCCGGTTATCGCCTGCTTCCAATCCAGCGAGGGTATCCCCATCTATGTGGGGAAAAACAATACCCAAAACGAATATTTGACCAACCGCTTGGCTCATCCCTCCGACACCTGGCTGCACACCAAGGATATGCCGGGCTCCCACGTGGTCATCAAGGGCTCCAGCTTCGGCGATGCAACCTTGCATGAAGCCTCGCAGCTGGCGGCTTATTACAGCCAAGGCAAGGCTTCCAGCCTGGTTCCGGTGGATTACACCCTGATCCGTCATGTGCGGAAGCCCAACGGGGCAAAACCCGGCTTCGTCATTTACGACCACCAGAAAACCCTGTTCGTCACACCGGACGAGGAGCTGGTTAAATCTCTCCCTGCTTGGAAGGGGTGAGGCGGGGGTTGGCGCACAGGGAGCGAATTGCTGGATTGTCGTGTTGGCGTTGCGAGGAGCTGAGGGCTGAGTTGCCGAGCTTGTTGGGTTGGCGCTGCAGAGAGCTGAGCTCTGAGTTGCCGGGCTTGTCGGGTTGGGCACCGCGGGGATCTGCGGGCTAACAAGCTAATTTGTTTGGAGGCAAGAGGTTACCTGCAAAAGTGCAGTTATTTCTTGCCGCTAACCCTCTACCCCGCCCCTGTAATGCAAAAGTGCAGTTAAATCCCCTACAGCCTCCCTAAAATGGCCAATGGGACCAAAAAATAACTGCACTTTTGCATTAAGACCCTTTCAATTTGGCGGGTTGTGCCAAAATTAACTGCACTTTTGCATTTGAACCTTCCCACTCAAAGGTCGGAACCCAATACCCTACGGAAAACAAACATGCAAAAGCAGAGGCCCAGAGGACCTCTGCTTTTGTGTGTTGCCACTGTTTTTTCTATTCGTTCATAAATTCTGCCTTGAGCAGATAACGTTTGATCATGACTGCAGCCTCCGCACGGGTCGCTTGGGCCTGAGGACGGAAGCTTCCGTCCTCCAGTCCGTTTACCAGTCCCGCCGCTTGTGCGGTACGGACAGCGTCCTTAGCCCACGCGCTTACACTAGTGCTGTCGGTGAATGCGGCTGCTGCAGTACCGGTTCCCTCAGCGGGACGGCCGGCAAGCTTCAGCGCCCGGGTGAGCAGCACAGCCAGTTCCTCTCGGGTAACAGCTGCTCCTGCCCGGAAGGTGCCGTCCTCGTAACCGTCGATCAAGCCGGCGGAAACGGCAGCCTGCACATAACCGGCGTACCAGTCGTCCCCCCGAACATCGTTCATAGTGGCCGCAGACAGCGCCTTTTCCTCCAGACCGGCAGCCCGGACCAGGAGTGAGGCGATTTCCGCACGGGTCAGGACACCCTCAGGGGCAAAACGATTGTCGGCGATGCCGTCAATAATCCCCTTTGTCGCCAGAAGCTCTGTATCCTTGGCTGCCCAATGCCCGGCCAGATCGGCGAAGGACTTCTCCGCAGTCTGCACCAGGACAAAGATGCCGTTGGACGGATGTTTGATGACTGCCTGCAAGCCGCTGCCATCACGGGTAATCAGGGCAGGCACAAATTGCAGGGTCTTTTTCACCGGATCATATTTCATTGCTGTTGCCAGAGCGGGGTTAACCGCCTTCTCTGTCCGGAGAATCCGTTCCACATAACGGGTACCGAAATCCTTTATTTCTTCGGTGGAACCCTTGGCGTCAGCCGTTAGCTTAATCTCGACGGGAGCAGACAGCAGGCCAGCCGCTCCTTCCGCTGCTTTGGCAATGGCGGCAGCCGTTTCCGCCCCTGCCGGACCAACTTGCAGTGTCAGTACAAGATCTGTTTTAGCTGCATTCAAACGTTTTGCCAGACTATCCATATCAAGCGCTTGGACCGGAATCCGGTAGCTTCCCGATGATGCATTCATGACCAGCAGTGCAGCCGGAGCCTTCGCCTTGACCATGTCCAGGGCAGCTGCGCTCAGCTCCACCTGTGCCACGGGCTCCTTGCTTTGTGCTTCTACAGTAAGCACAGGGGTTTTGCCGGACTCTGCCTTGAGTCCTTGCAGCGCCTTCTCCACTTCACTGTCCGTCAGCGTGAACTTCTCCGCATTCCGTCCGTCGGCAAGTGTTGCCGGAACAGAAGCAGGCGTCAGCTTCACAGCATCCGACTGCGGTACGGAAGGTACAACTGGTGCAGTGGTTCCGCTCCCAGAGTCGGAATCATCAGGCTCCACCCACTTCAGGGTGCCTTCAGAGCCGGCTCCGCTCAGGACGGCTTTGGGTACATCGGCAGTGGCGTCCATCCCTGTGAACAGCGTCGGCGTCCACGCAGACGGACTCAACGGTGCGGCGGCGGATGCGTTGTTGTAGGCTGCCGCAATATTCACAGGCACACCGTTCAACAAGGAGCCTGTATCGGTAAACATGGTCCCGCCAGGTGAAACCTGGATCAGGGATTGGGAAAGGGCGCCCGCTTCCCGCACAAAATAGTTATTGTTGGCGATAATTTGCGATTTGTAGCCCACACCCATGAAGTACAGCGACGGGTACGTGGATGCCTGTGCCGAACCTTCATAGTAGTTGTTGTACACATGGACCTGACCGAACCGTACACGCGGCGCACGTTGGCCCACATTTTTGAAATAGTTATGGTGGAACGTAATCCGGAGCTTGCCGTCATCGGCCGTGTTCTGGTCGCTTCCGCCCACCAGATTCAGCTTGTCATGATCGTGGAAGTAGTTATACGACACGGTTACCAGATCGGAGGCGTTGGTTACGTCTACCGCTCCGTCATGCTGCTGGAATTTCCGTCCAAAATACGTATGGTGGGGATCATCCAGCCCGCCAGTATCGCTGAAGGTGTTGCGGTCCACCCACACATGTGTGGAGCCCTTGACAGAAATGCTGTCGTACGCCGAGTTCCAGTTGCCGAATTCACCGTCCGTCGGATCCCATTGCGGGAAATAATCGAAGGTGTTGGCGAACTCAATGTTGCGGATGATGACATTATCCACCTTATCCAGGTTCACATTGCCGCCCAGAATTTGGGCTTTGGCGCCGGGAAGACCCACCAGAGTGGTGTTGGAGCCAACCGTGATCTTGATCCGCGCTCCCTGATTGCTTGCAGAGCGGGAACGGGCATTTTCCAACTCGCCGGAGGGGAGGTTTTTGCCCCATACAGCCGGGTCGTACTCAGCCAGATACGCTTCCAGATTGTAAGCAGGATCCTGGTAGAATTCCAACCCTACCGGCTGATCCTGGTCGTCCACGTTCATATCGATGGTGCCGGTAATATACACGATTTTGGGTGTGTTGCCGCTGACCGCTTTAATCAGCTCGCTGCGCTTGCTTACGTAGAACACATTGGCGCTGCTTGCAGCGGAACCGCCAGTAGTGCCTGTACCCAGAGAGGCCCAACCGTCATTGGAAGGAAGCACCTGCCTGCCCAGCTCCACTACTGAGGTATCGGCAATTTGCACAGGGAACTCCACAGTCCCATTGTCAAAATGGAAAACAAACCGTGCCGTGCCAGACGGAAGTCCGGCCAGATATTCCTGGCGCAGCACAACCACATCACCTTGCAATGCATAGGCGGACGTTGGCAGCTCTGCTCCGTTCAGGGTTACTTTCTTCAAGGCCTGCCCCTGGCTCTCCGCCATCAGATAAACATCGGACTGCCGGGCCGCATGACCGTCAAAACGGGCATACGTGGAAGCCAGAGCCGGACGGTAGCTGAGCCCGGGCATCGCAACGGCCACTGTCGGATCCCATCCGCCGAACAACTGGGGAATGGTCCGGTCCGCCTCCGCTGCCGTTTCCATCACGGCTGCCGTGCGGCTGGATGCGGCTGCACCGGGGCCGTAGCTGTTGTATTCGGACAGCTCGCTGGTTTTGCAGGTTCCCGCACATGCGGTCACCCAACCGGCGGTAATCATCTTTTCAGAATTGATGAAGGTGTTGATGAAGCTGACATCCGCGTAATCCTTCCAGGGACGTCCCAAATCATAGGCGCCTTGGGCAGAAGCATGATCCTCCACCCGGGAGTTGATAATCACATAGCCGATATCATCCACGTTCTTCTGGGCACCGGCCGTAATATGCCCGCCTCCGCCTTCTGTGCTGACCAGAAGCATGGTCACATTGTCCAGCACCACAGTAGGCGCTTCGCCGAAGATAAAGTCCACATCGCCTTCAATGATGCTGTTGGCGATATAGTGGCGGCCCGCATTTTGCCCGTTTAGACCGTTGTATAGAGTGTCCTGGTAGCCCTTCAGACGGACTCCCTCCAGAACAGCCATGTCGCTTTTCAGCGAAAGGGCCACAGCTTGAGCCACTTTGGAGCGGGGCGCGGAACTGTTTTCAATGGTCAGATTAAACGCTTGGAAATAGTCCGCCTTCACATCCACCGTTTGGCTCAGGAAGGTGTTGCCCGTATGACCGGTCTGGCCTGTAGTGGCGGTGGTCCCGGCATAATCGCCATAGGTAATCACCGTTTCATCCATGCCGGCTCCCACCAGGGTAATGTAGGGGCTGGTGACAACGAGCTTTTCCGTGTACGTACCTGGTGCAATGGAGATGATCACACGCTCCGTATTGGAGGCAGGCACCGCATTAACTGCAGCCTGTACAGTTTGGAATACATCCCTACCATTGGCGGTTGCCTTGCCGTCTACCTTCAGCACTTGGGCAGGCAAAGCCTGGACCTCTGCCGATGGAGCGCTTGCTCCGGATGCATTCCGGGCGGTTACGCGATACGTATAGATGGTGCCGTTAGCAGCTGAGACATCCTCAAAAACGGTGTCGGTTACAGTTCCCACCATCTCAAAAGAGCCATTGGCTGTTTTGCGCTCCACCTGATAAGCTTCCGCAGCGGCTGACGCCTGCCAATTCAGCGTTACCTTGCCTGTAGCGGCTTCGGCACGCACATTCACCGGTGCAACCGGGGCACCTGCAGGAGCTGTATAAGCATATACACTGCGCTGGTTGGAGCTTCTGCTCTCCTGCTTGGCATTGGCTGCGGACACCACATAATAATAGGTCACTCCGCTTATTGCCTTGCTGTCTGTATAAGTGGCTGCCGTAACGGCTTCCTGGCTGATCCGCTCATAAGGGCCGCCGTTTACCGTGCTTCGTGCCACATGATAAGCTTCAGCTCCTGGAACAGAGGACCATTGAAGCTCCACTGCGCCGTTTACTGCTTCAGCCGCAAGTAAAACCGGAGATTGCAGGGCGGAAGCAGGGGAAACCGCCTCCAGCACCTTACCTGGGCCCATGCCGCCGGGGTTGCCCGGTGTCACTTTGTAGTAATACGCTGTGTCCTCACGCAATCCCATATCCAGATAGGATTCAGCATAAATCCTGGTTTTGCCGTTCAGCAAAAGGGGCAGGAACGGCCCGTTGGGATTGGTGGCCCGTTCGATAGTATAAAACTCGGCCGTCTCTGCTTTATTCCAGGCTACGGTCAGTTGGCCATCTCTGACCAATGCATGCAGCCCCTCCACTTCCTTGGCAGGCGGTTTCTTATCCGTAGGACTAATCTTGGCGATATTCGAAAAGCCGCTTTCGAGGCCTGAACGGACTGCCGTTACCTTGTAATAGTAAGCCGTGTTATTTTCCAAGCCGCTGTTATCGGTATATTCATTGGTTTCAATACCGTCGGCAATTTTCGCGAATACGCCGTTTTCCTCAGCGCTGCGGTAGACGGAATAGGTCTCTGCACCGCTGGCAGCATTCCAGGTGAGACGCGTCTTCCGGTCGGAGCCTTCTCCCGTCAAGGCTTGGGGAACCGCTGTTTTTTGCTCATAAACCTGGATATTATCCACATAAGCCGATCCGGTGGAGGAGCCGGCCATACGAACGTTTAAGGAGGCGATATCGGTGACCGGCGACGAAAATGCCACATTCCCGTAATACGCCGCCAATTCGCCCTTATCATTATCCTTGGCAGTGATGTAGAGATCGGCGGTGTTCGCCTTCACATCGGCCACATAGGTAACCTTGTACCACTTGTTGATTTCGATATTGACAGGTGAAGAATTAATGTTGAAAGAGAGGGCGACCTTGTTGCTGCTGTCCAACAGCTCCAGCATATAGGAATCGCCGACTTTCTTAGGCTGCATAAACTCCAGGGTTGCAGTAATGCCTTCGTTGCTGTCGGCGGTTACCGGGGTGAAGGGCCGGTTAAAACCGCCCCGTCCTGCTCCGTCGTTGATCCACAGCACGTTGCTGTCGTTGCCGGCGATGGTGCCGGAGATATTGCCGTAGCTGTTGGCCGGATAGGCATTGGATATCACAGCTGTGTTATTGCTTGCATCAAATTTGGTAATGACACCGCTGCCCAAAGGTGTGCGGTATCCGGCGGGCAGTGCGCCTAAGGCGCTGCCTTCAAAGCTGTCGCCGATCAGGAAATCGCCCGGTGTCGCTGCCAGCGGCTGGGACGGAGTTCCTTCCCCTGCCGCATTAACGGCGGCCACCGTATAATAATAGGTTTTGTTATTGGTTAGTCCGGTGTCCTTATAGCTGGTACCGGTTATTGCGGTTGCTACAGCCGTGTACGTGCCTTGGGCGTCGCTGCTGCGTTTGACCGTGTACGACAAAGCACTGTTCACGGCCGCCCAGCTTAAGTCAACCTGGCCGTTCCCCGCTGCTGCACTTACATTCTGGGGTGCTGCCGGCAAAATCGGCCCTGCCGCCGCAATAGCACTCACTTCCGCGGACGGTGCAGATTCCCCCGTTGGCGCTGTAGCAGTGACCACGTAATAGTAGGTGGTGCCGTTTACGGCCGAAGCATCCGTGTAGGTGACCTCTGTCACACCTTGCGGAGCCGCAACCTGAGGCGCAATAACGGTATACCCGCTGCCGCTCTCAAGACTGCGTTTGACCGTATAGTAGGTGGCGTCCGTTACCGAATTCCACCCCAGCTCCACCTTCTTGTTGCCGCCAGTGGCTTTTACACCTTCGGGTGCTTTGGGGAGAAGACTGTGGTAAACCAGGATGTTGTCCAGAACCTGGCTCCAAGCTCCGGAACTGCCCGACTTGGTAAAAGAAGCGATGGACTTGAGTCCTCCGGCGGACGGCTCCGTCTTAAAGGGCTGGCCCGCCAGTTCTCCCAGCAGCGTGCCTGAGAGAGAATACAGATAATAATTGGCTTTCTTCTCATCCATATCCAGCACAGCCTTCAGATGATAGCCGGTTTTGCTGAGTATGGCCGCGTCGGCCGAGTCTTTTTTTCCCACGGGGACAAAGGCTCCGCCTGCATCCACGAAACAAACGAACTTTCCGGAATACCCAGAGGCAGGATTATTTTTATTTTGGAGATCGGCAATCACCTTGCCCTCTGTATCCAGGACCTGCAGAATCATTCCGTTTTTGGAGACGTCGGACAAAACGAAATCCAACTCTGCCGTTACGGTTCCCGTGGCGACACCGTTAGCGGAAAAGCTGCGTTTAATGCCGGAGGTGGAGACGGCGGAGCTCGATTGTGAAATCTTCAAGGCCTTGGAGGACAATACAGTGTTGGGGGCCTCCAGTTCGATCATTTCCCCCGCTCCCGGCGTACCGGTAAAGGCCGTTCCAAACCCGGCAATGGTGGATTGGTTATCCCCATTGGCGAGTCCGTTCAGAGGGGCGTTATCCGCATACGTTCCCTCAAAATCCTCCTGCAGCAGCACCGTGCTCCCCGCAGGGGCGACCGGGGATGCATAGGCCGTTCCCCCTGACAGGGGAATGGAGCCCAGCAGCAGCGCTGCCGTGAGCATGGCGCTAACGGCCTGCTTCCATGTTTTCTTCTGTTTCATGGTTGGCGTTTCCTCTCCCTTTTTTTGTGGTATATGTACCGCCGTCCGCGCTTGCCGGAATAGGGCAAACGCTTGGCCGGTCGGTTATCATTATGGACGCCAACCACGGACGTGACTATAATCATTTCCTATGAACTTGCATGATTATCGGCAGCAAAAGCCTGTTGTGACGGGCTTTTTCACGCAAGCCCGCGGATATGCCCCCGTCTTCAGCGCTAACGGAACTATCTGACTCTTCGCTCCGGAAAATCATGGTTTTAACAGCGTAACGGAATCAAACACCTCTTAGCAGCACAAAAAGAGCTCCGGGCAGACGTTTTCCCGCTGTAGCAGCTTTAGAGTTCCGTTACAGCTACGATCGCCGGATTTTCAGCCTCTAAGCAGCGCTCAGTTCCGTTACAGCCACTCATGCTACGGATGTGTTTAACAGCTAACCGGCGCTCAGTTCATTACACGTAAACCCGTGGGGTCTCTACGCCGCTTCTTCCCCCATTCGGCCCGCACCGCCCCCCATCCCTCCCACGACAAAACAGCCCCTGCGGATCATCTCCACAGAGGCCTTGCAGAAAGCAGCCCTTACCTAATGCTTGCGCCGTTCCGATTCCTTATAGCTTTCGTTCAGCTCCCGGATCACCTGCGCTCCCCCAGCCTCCTTCCAACGCTCCCGCTCCCGGTCAAAACCCGCGTCATCCAGCTGGCCCAGAATGTACAGATAGGTGGCATTGGTGATGATCTCCCCCAGCTCATTGCCCCGTTCCGCCTGCATCTGGGAAATCAGGGCCGTGGCGGGATCCGCTACCGCGATGGTTTTGTTATCCTCGGTCATGGCATTGATCTGCTCCTGAGCCACACTGAGCTTGTCCTGGCTAAGGTAGGGGATCTGCATGAGCCGCAGTGCCGTGGTATAAGGCTCCACCTCCCGCTCCCGCATGGTTTTGGTATCCGGCCAAATCTTCACCCTCCCGTTCTCCAGAAGGGTGTAGTGCTTGTTCAGGATGCCGAAGGACAGCAAATTATGAACCTCGGGCGCCAGCGTTTTTTCGAAAAAGTCAAGAATTCCCAGCAGCTCCTTCTCCGTCTTGACACTGCTCTTCGGAAACAGGAACAGTCCGCCGAAGCCCGGACCGCCCCACACCCGGTCACCTTGGGGCCCGGATATACGGTTTTGGATACCGATAACAGCCTTGGGATTCAGCTTGGACATCTTATCCTGAGTGCCCGACGACAAAATGTTGGTAATCATCATTCCCGCTTCCCCGCGGACAAACCGCTCCTCCTGCTGGGACTTGCTGGTCACAGTAAAATCCGGGTTCAGGATACCTTCGTGATACAGCGTCTTCATAAATTTCATGGCGTCCCGGTAAGCCTCGGTATAAAAATCCGGGACCAATCCCTCCTTCTGCAGCGCCCAGCCGTTAGGAGCCCCCAGATAAACCGCCAGATTGCGGAAGGCGCCGTATACCAGATCGTTACGGTCCATTAAACCGTAGGTATCCTGCTTGCCGTTGCCGTCCGGATCATCAAAGGTAAAGGCCCGCAGCACCCGGTACAGCTCCTCCACCGTCCGCGGCTCGGCAAGCCCCAGGCGCTCCAGCCAATCCTTGCGGTACTGGATGCCCTGCCGGGAGACCGGGCGTTCCCAATACAGCCCGTAGACCCTCCCGAAATACGAGCCGTTATGAAGGACCTCCGGGTCCAGATAACGGGTAAGCAGCGGAAAACGGGACAGGTACGGGCCAATCTCCCAAAATCCGCCTGCCCGGATAGCGTTGACTACGGACGGATGCTTGAGGTCCACCGCCTTGACGGACAGGACCTCCGGCAGGATCCCGTTGGCCAAAGCCGAAACCATCTGGTCGGAATACAGATTTTCGGGTACCCAGGTGAGGCCCAGCCGTTTGCCGGTCTGCTTCTCCAGCTCCGGCACAATGCCCGGCAGAGGCGGGTCCCCGGTATTCTGCACCAGCATCATCCGGATTACCGCTTCCTCCGCCGGCTTATCCGTGGGAGTCGGCCCGCTGCTGCTATCCTGACAGGACGCCAGCAGCCACATGGCGGACAGTATAACGGGGATCAGGACCAAACGGGGGCCTTTCAGTAGCAACATCCATCCCTCTGTCACCCGATCAGCCGCATCGTGAGCATGTTCCGGGACTTGAGCGGGAACCGCTTTTTGCAAAAGCCTCATCTATTCTGCCTCCTCCCCGTCACCTGATTCCGGTTTTAAACCATCGGCCTGGTTATCCCGGTATTTGCCCGGGCTCACACCCTCCAGCTTGCGGAAGGAGCGGATAAAATTCTGCGGGTTGTTATACTGCAGCCTGGCTGCGATATCCTTAACAGGCATATCCGTCTCCTTCAGCCACTGCAGGGCGATCTGATGGCGGTAGCGGGCCAAATAGGCGGCGAAGGTCAGCCCCATACAATTGCGGAAAATGGTCCCGGCATAGCCGCTCTGGTAATGAAGCCGGTCTGCACAGGTATCCAAGGTTAAATCCGAATCGTATTCCTCCTGGACCATCCGCACCATTTCCTTGGCGATGGCCATATGCCGGACCTCGGACTGCTCCTCCATATTGTCCAGAAGCGGGCCGATCATCTTCTCCATGAACCACCTTGCTGCCGCATCCTCCTTGTCCAAGGCAAACAGCTGGTCGATAAGCATCTGCTGCTGCTCCGGCGGCACCGCCTGGCGGGCAATGCTGTTAGCCAGAGCCAGCAGATTTACCAGCAGACGGACATACTGGAACTGCCGGTCATACAAAACGGGATACGCCTCCCGGATCTGTCCCAATAGCGTAAGCGCCAGCGCCTCCGACTGCTCCCGCTCCAGCAGCTTGATGGACTGGAACAGCTCCTCCTGCAGCTTACGGGGATAACGGTCATGCAGGGCATGGGATTCGCCCAAATCGGCAAACCGGACCACGGGCTGGTTCCCGAAGGCCGCCCGGCGCTGCAGGGCCTCTACCGCTTCGTCATGGGCTTGCGGGATGAAGAAAGCTCCGGAGTGGACAAGACTGATGCCTACCGCCACGGGAAGCTCAAGCAGCTCCGTGTGGGTGTCCACAATCCGCTTGGCGATCCGGTACGCCTCTTCCTCCAGATTTTCTCCACCGGAGGCCGTAATCACCGTAAGCTGGGTTTTGCCCAATACGGTTGGCTCCAGCCGCCGGCCGGCAGGAATCAATTCCCCGATTATGTTGTTCACCGCAAACAGCAGCAGATCCCGGTCCTTCTCGGTAAAACGGGTTTCCTGCAAATTGCCCGTCTGCACCGCCACCACACAGAAGGACCGCAGGTCTGCATTCAGACCGTACTCCAGGAGGCGCTCCGTCACCTCCTCCTCCTTCAATCCGCCGAGAAACAGCCGGATCATGAAGAAGCTGCGCAACAGTTCCCCTTGGCCGGAGAGTCGTTCCTCGAGACTTTTTTTGGCGTCAAACAGCACATGCACCTGCTCCCCGATGAAAGCCAGCTCATCCCCCGATGCTCCGCTTCCTGACGGAGGCTGCCCCGCCATAACCTGCTTCACAATATTGCCGATGGGGCGGTAGAGCTTCTTGGAGCCCAGGTAAGCCAGCAGGATAAACAGCATCAGGAGACCCAGACAGATATAAAAGGTAAACCAGCCGATCTCCCGGGAATTGCGGTTGAGCTCATTCAGGGACACGGCGGATACATATGTCCAGCCGTTATATTCCGAAACCAGATAATTCACCGCATACCTTTCGTTTCCCGCCTTCAGCACAAAGGGCTTCCCGTCAGCAACAGCCAGTTCCCCGGCTGTCTGCCCAACGGCTGCATTCAGCTGGGCGTTGGTATTGCCGCTTTGCAGGATCAGCTCCCCCCGGTCATCAAACAGGTACAGCGGCTCCTTCTGCTCCTCCGCCATAAACACCTCATTCAGACGGCATGCGGGAATTTTCACTGTTGCCATACCAAGGCTGGAATAGGCCGTCAACGGCAGGCCTTTTTGCAGCAAAAGATAGCTGCCGCAGCCGGCCTCTCCGTCGTCAGCAGTGCTCCCGGAGGAACGGTGCACCGTCACCTCCGCCAGCTCAGGAATTCGGACCTCCGGGTGGCCCTGTGTCCAGGCATCCAGCCGGGAGAGTCCTTCGTTGGTGATCATCCAGTTGCCGGCCACACTCCACACCCGCACCTCCTCGATCCCCGTATCCAGCCGCTGCATATTGGTCAGCTCCGTGCGGACCTGGTTGTACAGCTGGAACTGGTCGGGGCGCAGCGGCTCCGACAGGACGGACACCATCAGCCGGGAGCTGAAAAAATGGCTCATGGCCTGGTCCGCCACCTTCAGCGTCTCCTCCACACCCAGCTGGGTCTGGCGGAGGCTTAACGCCTTCTGCTCGCTCACCTTCATCCGCACCACCTGGGCGGATTTGCCGTACGAAATAATACCCAGGAGCAAAACGGGAAGGGATGCCAGAATAAAGCAGAATACCAATAATTTTATATAAAAACGGCCTCTTTGTTTCGTGCGCAAAACCGGTTCACCCTTTTTGATCAGTCTCTGGAGGTCTTGTCGTCAACCCGCTTTCATAGACAGGAAGGCTTTTACTTGAGGGTCGGACTATGCTACAGTAGAAAATAGAAAACAGGAAAAAAACAGAGGTGAAGAGCATGAACAATCCGCTTTCGGGCAAAATCGCCAAGTATATGGTTTCCGGAGATTCCATCTCCAAGGGTGTGGTGCTTGACGAGGTCCGCAACAAATATGTGGTATTGGAAGAGAACTATGTGGCCCTGCTGCAGGACAAGCTGAAGGGGGTCATTCACAATACTGCGCGGTTCGGCAATACCCTCTTGAAGGGAATTGGCCACCTGAAGCGGGATGTGGTTAACGAAAGGCCGGACGTGGTGCTGATCGAATACGGCGGGAATGATTGCGACTTCAACTGGAACGAAATTGCCGAGAATCCAGGTGGGGACCATACCCCAAAAACAGACTTTAATGTATTCGAAAAGATGCTGATCGAAACCATCGAGTTTCTGCGCAGCAAGGACGTTGTCCCCGTTCTCATGAATCTGCCCCCGTTGAATGCGGATCAATACTTCAAGTGGGTCAGCCGCAGCAATCCGGAGGCGGAGCGGAACATTCTCCAGTGGCTGGGTAGCGTCACCAAAATTTATTGGTGGCAGGAACGCTATAATTCTACCATTGTGAAGGTGGCGGAAGCTACCAAAACCAAATATATTGATATCCGCGGCGCTTTTTTGGAGCATCCCGACTTTACCCGGTTCATCTGTATGGACGGGATCCATCCCAATAAGGACGGGCACCGTATCATCTCCGAACGTGTGCTGGCCTTTATCCGCGAACACTACGGCTTTCTCCTCCAGGACAACGAACCCGCTCCGGGTTTAGGTTAACCGGCAGAACCGGCTATCCCGCGCGCCAAATACCCCCTTCTCCTTCACCGGAAATCCGGCGGAAGTGGAGGGGGTGTTTTTTTATGGGGGGCAAAGACTCCTATTCCATTCGCCGCACCAGCTCCTGCAGATAGCTGCGGAGCGCCGGGGCCAGCTCCTCCCGCTTCAATGCGAATTCGATGGTGGCCTGGATATAACCCAGCTTGTCGCCGGTATCGTACCGGTCCCCTGTCTGGCGGAAGATCGCCATGGGCTTATCCCTGTTCAATACCCGGAGGGCGTCTGTCAGCTGAATCTCCCCACCCCGGCCCGGCTCCTGATGCTCGAGAATAGCGAAAATCTCCGGCTCGATGACATACCGGCCGATGACCGCCAGGTTGGAGGGGGCTGACTCCCGCTCCGGCTTTTCCACCAGATCGCGGATAAATTCCACTTCCCTCTCCATGCCGGCAGGTGAAATAATGCCGTACTTGTCCACCTCGCTCCAGGGCACCTCCTGAACCGCTATGACGGAGGTCTCCACCTGCTCATAGAGATCCAGCATTCCCTTCAGGCAGGGCGGATCCGAGGCAATAATATCATCCCCCAGCAGCAGGGCAAAGGGCTCATTCCCGATGAATTTACGGGCGCACAGCACGGCATGCCCCAGCCCCAGCGGCTCCTTCTGGCGGATATAATGGACATCGGCCAGATTGGATACGGTCTGCACCATATGCAGAAGATCATCCTTGCCTGTTTTGGAGAGCATAAGCTCCAGCTCCACCGATTTGTCAAAGTGGTCCTCAATGGCCCGCTTATTGCGGCCAGTGACAATAATAATATCCTCGATGCCGGACGCGATGGCCTCTTCCACGATATATTGGATGGAGGGCTTGTCCACAATGGGCAGCATCTCCTTGGGCTGGGCTTTGGTGGCCGGCAGAAACCGGGTGCCCAAACCCGCAGCAGGAATTATGGCCTTTTTAATCCGCATGTGTTAAACCTCCTTCACTTGCTCATACCCCCGGAACGATTTTCTGCCCGCTCCTGCAGCAGCGGCAGAACCGCAGCCTCTACGCGCCTTCCGCCTAATGGACCGTGAAACACCTCGCCGCCTCTTTCCCCGTGATAGTCGGAGCCTGCCGTAGCAACCAGCCCATAGCGCCGGGTAATCTCCCTGTACTTCTCCACCTCTTCCGGGGAATGGTCGGAATGGTCGGCTTCTATGCCGTCCAGGCCAGTGCCTGCCAGGCGCTCCACCAGCGTATCGTTGCCGTACAGCCCGGGATGGGCCAAAACGGCAGCACCGCCCGCTTCATGAATCCAGGCGATGGCCGTCTCCGGGGAGATGCGCTTCGGGCTAATAAAGGCAGCTCCGTTTTCACCGATCAGCCGGTTGAAGGCATCCTGCTGAGACTCCGCATAACCCTTGTCCACCAGCACCTGGGCAATATGCGGGCGGCCCACACTGGTATCCTTTTGCTCCACGGGTCCCCTGCGCTCCAGCACTTCCTCCAGTGTAATGGCATAACCCAGCTCCCGGAGACGCTCCAGCATCCGCTCATTGCGTCCCTCCCGCACATTCCGCAATTCCTCCAGCCTGCTTAGAAAGAGCGGATCAGCCACGTCCATATAATAGCCCAGCACGTGGATATCCTTGCCGTTCTCCGAGGAACTGATTTCCACTCCCGGCACCACGGTGATTCCCGCAGCCCTGCCAGCCTCCAACGCTTCCTCCAGACCGGCCACCGTATCATGGTCCGTAATGGATACGGCGCTTAAACCCGCCGCCGCGGCCAGGCGCACATTGTCCGAGGGGGTTCCCGTCCCGTCTGAAGCCCGGGTATGGGTATGTAAATCAGCGTACCCTTCCATAATTTCACTCATACCTGCAGCAGTCCTTTCCGCAAAAATCGTATGGATATATAGATAACACTACAGCCACTGCTTCAAATCCCGTTCCTTCATAAAGGTGAGGAAGGTGACCGCCGATATGGGCAGCAATGCTGATTTCAGATGAATGGAATAAAAACTCCGCATAAAGCGGATGCCTTCTATGCTTCTGGCCGCCAGAACACCCAGGGCCCGCTCATGCTTGATGGAGGATTGGGACAGAATGGACAGGCCCAGATTGGCCTCCACCGCCGATTTGACAGCCCCTGTGCTGCCCAGCTCCATGAGGATTTTCATATCCGACAGATCCATCCCGCGCCGGAGGAGCTCCTCCTCCATCACCCGGCGGGTGCCGGAGCCCTTCTCCCGGACCACAAAAGGATAGCGCAGCGCATCCTCCAGTGTGATTTCCTCCTTCTGTGCCAGCTCGTGGCCGGCAGGCAGCACCAGCAGAAGCTCGTCGCTTAATACGGGATCCATGAGCACATCCGGATGCTCAATAGGCGCTTCCACCAGCCCGAAGGTCAGCTGATGCTGCATGATCTCCTCCAGAATCTGGGCGGTATTCATCACCTTGAGACTGACGGAAATATGGGGAAACTCCTGCCCGAAGGGACCCAAGAGCCGGGGCAGAATATATTCACCGATGGTCAAACTGGCTCCCAGCTGAAGCCGGCCCTCCAGCATATGCGTGAACCGGGACATGCCGGTTTCCGTCTCCCGCATGAGCTCAATGCTCCGTTTAGCAAAGGGAAGGAGCGCCCGCCCCGCTTCGGTAAGCTCAATTTTTTTGGTGGTGCGCAAAAACAGCTTGGCCCCGAAATAATCCTCCAGCGACTGGATCTGCATGGTCACTGCGGGTTGAGTCATATGCAGCGCCTGGGCTGCACCGGAGAAGCTGCCTTTCTCGGACACCGTATAGAAGATATGCAGCTGATGGAAATTTAACGCCATTCACGCCCACCGTCCCTTCCTTCCCATTCTATAACAAAGTTGCTTAAAAAGCTTCTGTGCTACCGTTTCCCACATATAAATAAAAAGCATCCCCGCGAAAAGAAGTCTCCAAAGAGTTCTTTTGGGGAATGCTGATAATGATATCTGGCTATGGCATAGGCCAACAGGGGCAGATTGGATTATTTGCGCTTGCGGCTGTTCTTCACCAGCGTCATCCGACGGGAATGGCGAAGCCAGGAATAATAGGTTTTCAGATCGCGGAGCTCCATGGTTTCCGACATACGCCCAAGGAAGGTGACCACAATCATCTTGAACACCGGGCCTCCGGTGAGATCCGTTTCGTTATCCAGCGGAACAAATTCGGCTACCATCACCAGATCTTCATCAATCAGATACACATCCTGCTCATGACGGTAATAATTGCGGATTTGGCCGTTTTTGAGCTTATCCCATAAAAAAGAAGAAATATCCTCGTATCCTGCCTTTTGGCTCTCCACCCGATCCAACCAACGGGAGCGGGCATGATGAGTAATCACTATATCGGCAATCTTCTTCTCTCCCAAAACAACGAAAAAGGGCTCGTAAGTGCTCCATCTATCCATTTGCTTATCTCTCATGCTCTTCACTCCTTAATAACCCTGGAAGGACTTTAGACCCGGATGGTCTAGGCTATATAATTATGATACCTGATGCAACGTTGAATTCCAAGTTAAATCATCCCGATTATAACTAAAATTCTATTCAAATATATAAACAATCCCCTTAAATCTGGTAATAAAATCAAAAGCCAATATCCTTCTTTTCCTATATTTATCACATTACTGCACGATAACGCAATCATTATTTTCGCTATATTGCAAAATTGCCATGGTCTCCAAGTCGGATAGACGGGTATCCGCCTTTTTTTCTGTCCGTTATCCGGTTAAATATTGAAGGTTTTGTGAACGCCGTTACACCCTGCCGTTTCGAAGTGTCTGTATAACAAAACCACACAAGGAGGATTTTCATCATGACAGTAGGCGGATATTTGCAAAAGGATACGGATCTGGAGTATGCGGTAGTCAACAAATGCAATGTAACGGTTTTTGTAGAGGGCGAACTGGATTATGTAGGACCGCTGAAGGGGTATTCCCGGGATTTGATCCAGGTTCCCGGAGGCGACCAGTACCTGCGGAGTCTGGTTCAGGTGTCGCTGAGCTGATTTCCTGCTTGGCCTATGTGAATCCAATACCAAAAAGACACTGCCGCCGCGGCCGTGTCTTTTTGGTATTGCTGATCTGCGGCAATCCGGGACGAACAAACACCTACGACTCGCTGATTTCCTGGGGATTCAGGCTTTTTTCCAGCCCCTCCTGGTTATTGCGGCTGTATTCCGTTTTGATTTCGTTGCGGAAGGAACGCTCCACCTTCTTCACATACGGAAGGCGCTGCAACCCCTTCAAGGTTTCCTCGAGTTTATCGGAATAAATATACAAGACTACATAAGACATCTTTTTGGAGATATAATGGATACTGCCGAAGCGTTCCAGGTTCTTGGCCGGTTTAATGTCGTTCACCCATATAATCAATCCGGTTCTTTCTGTAATCATTGCTCTCCCTCTTTTCTGGTCGCCAATGCGCTTCTCGCGCGAGTATGCTACTTTATCACGAATTCGGAGATGTTTACGATGCACAACTCAGAAATCCTGCTTCATGTTACCCGGGGGGCGCTTGTGGAATGCCTCCACAGAGGCCATATTGCCGTTACTGACTCCGCCGGGCGGATCCTTGCCTCCGCCGGGAATCCGGAAGTCTTCATGTTTGCCCGGTCGTCCATGAAGCCCATTCAGGCGCTGCCGGTTCTGGAAACGGGGGCAGCAGCCGCATACGGCTTTACGGATGCGGAAATCGCCATTCTCGCCGCCTCCCACAACGGGGAGGAGTTCCACACCGCAACCGTTTCATCCATGCTGGATAAGCTGGGATTAGACGAGCACTGCCTGCTTTGCGGTCCCCACGCGCCTTACCATGCACCAAGCGCCGCCTGTCTGGCCCAAGCGGGCATCGAACCCTCGGAGCTGCACAACAACTGCTCCGGCAAACATGCCGGAATGCTGGCGCTGGCTCTGCACCTCGGCGCCGATACCGGCACCTACATGGACCCGGCGCATCCCGTCCAGCAGCGGATGCTGGAGACGGTCAGCCTGCTGTCCGGATACCCGGCCGCCAAGATTGTGCTGGGCACCGACGGCTGCGGCGTGCCCGTCTTCGGTCTGCCGCTGGTCCGGCTGGCGGCAGCTTACGCCCGGCTCGGAGAGCTTAGCCGGAGTCCGGAGCAACAGCCCGGCCGCTTGTCCGCAGCAGCCAAGCGGATTATCTCGGCCATCACCGCCCACCCTGGCCAATTGGCGGGAACCGGGCGTTATGATACCCGGCTGATCGAAGTGACCCAAGGCCGGCTCATCGGCAAGATGGGCGCCGAAGGCGTCTTCGCCGTGGCAGCACCGGAGCTTGGCTTGGGACTGGCCCTCAAGATTGAGGACGGAGCCCAGCGGGCCATCTACCCCGCCGTCACAGAAGCTCTGGTTCAGTTAGGCTGGCTGACCGGACCTGAAAGCGACGCCCTCTCCGGCTTCCATAAACCGGTTGTCCGCAACTGGAAAGGCACCGAGGTAGGAGAAATCCTCCCTGTTTTCCGTCTCCGGCAGGAAGGCTGATGTTCTCCTTGTTGAGATCAAGGCTCTCCGGCCGGCTTCGCAGCCTTTAACCGCAGCGCCCGCTGCAGCTCCCTCCGGAGCTGCAGCCGCCCTGTTTGGGCAGCGGGTCGTTAGAGGGCACTTTCACCGTATCCGATACGGCTCCGGCAATCAGTGCGGATACCTCGTACAGCAAATCATCCAGCGATTTCTCCGCTTCCTTGAAACCCTGCACACTGGGCAGCGCATCAAGCCGGTCCTGAATCTCCTTAACCGCATCCATAGCTTTATGATACTCGGGATGAAAATGCCCGAAGCGCTGGCATTCCTCGAAAAGCTCCTTCTTCTTCCCCAGCGTTACAATCAATTCCTGGGCCACCGGATCCCCCGACAGCCTCTCCTTTTCGGCCAAATACCGCGCCGCCTCCTGCGAGGCGAGAATCAGATCGCCCAATTCATATGCGCGAAGCAGCAGGGCCGACATATCCAATGCTTGTTTCTCCATTATGCTCACGGCAGCCTCACGCCTTTCATCTATTCATGTATCCCCGGCCAAACCAGCCGGAGACCTGTCCATTCATGGGGCTTCAGCCTAACCTCCAGCCTGCCCTGCATACCGTACAGCACCCAGTCCTCCGCCTCTTCATGAATCCGCAGCGGCACCAGCATCACTTCTCCGCAGGCGGTTCCGACCCGGAGAGCCGTCTTCATGGCGATGGCCCTGCGGACCATCTCCTTCTCCGTAGAGGGATGCCCGCGCCTGTTCAAGGTCCACCACGCGGCAGGAACCTCCGCAGGCAGCGGTTCCGGTTCCGGAGCTGCCGCATCAGCAACACCGGGCTCCCGGACAAGCCCATCCTTTGCCGTCGCTCCGGCAAACAGCGGCTCCAGCGCACGGACCGGACCCGGTGGCTCCTTGGCATGAATATCCGGGCCAGCAGTGCTTTCCGCAGGACGGGCTCCGCCCTGCTCCCGGATAAAGCGGATGACTCCTTCATCTATATCAACCTTGCTGTAATCCCTCATCTGCCTAATCAGCGCTTCCACAGAGCCTCCGGCAGTCCGTCCCGCATTTATGCTCCGGGGAGTCAAACGGAACACGGAAATTTCCCCGCGGACTGTCCATTCGCACCATTGGAGGAGGACCCACCATAATCCAGGGGGCGGATCCGGAGGGACAATGATTTCCAGATCAGGCTGTACGATAATCCCCACAAAACGGGGCTCAAAATCCTTCTCCCGCAGGGCGGCAACAGGCGCCGGCAGCATAAACGCCATGCCGGAATCCCGCTGCTCCAAACACAGCCATCCCCACGCGCCCAGCGGAACAAGCCGTGTGGAAATGAAACCCATCTGTGCCATGCAGTCTAAATCCATCATACCACACACCCGCAACCAGTCAAATAGATGATTCAAGGGATACCAGCGTCCGGGCTCCGCCGTCTCCAACGCGTACAGGGCATGAAATTCCCAACCGCTGAAGGTGGGGGCAACCGCTTTCTTCCAGATGGCATACAGCTCCTGATGGAGGACTCGGCAGGGCTTCCCGAGCCAAGCCGCAGCAGCCTCACCTGCCGGCCTTACCAAGCCGTTCTCCACCTGGAGAAGACCGGAGGCCGCGGCCATATGAAGTGCTCCCGCAACAGCCGGGCCATAGCGGTGGGGGACGGCTGCTGCAAGTCCGCTTGCTTCCAGCTCCCCATCCCGGGCCAGTAGCACCTGCTCCAGCCTGCGAACGGACTGGCCTGACAATCCCCCCGACTTCAGCAGCTTCAGCTCTCCCCGTGAGGCAGCCAAAAGCACCTGCAGCACATCCTTCACCGCATCTCCCGGTTCATTACGGACACCCTCCGCTCCGAAGCTCGCCTCCTCCGGTTCCGGCTCCAGCCGCGGGAACAGCTTCTCCTGCCAAAAGGCCGCATGCCCCTCCGGCACCCGGTATTGGTGCTCCCTCCAGCCTTTGGGAACCGCATGAACCAGTCCGTTGCTTTGCAGAAGACGCAAAGAAGCCCGGACATGGGCTCCGCTCAGTCCCTCCCGCAGAGCCAGCCGGGCCAGCTCCTCCTGCTCAGCCGGCAAAGGGCCGAAACGGGCCACCAGAAGGCGGAGAACCTCCTTCGCCCAAGGCCGGAGACCGTTATATGCGGCTTCCAGCTCCTCCTTCATGGCGACAAGGTCCGGATCATGAACGCTCATAAGGGCTCCCGGCCGGCCGCCGCCTCTGCCAGCTCAGCAGCGCTTTTCACCTCATACCGGTACCCCTGCTCCAGCAGAAACAGCTGCCGGTTGACGGCAAAATCCTGTTCCCGGCTGTCCTCGGTCACCAGCGTATAAAAACGGGCGGCATTCGCCCCGGATTTGGGGCGCAGGATCCTGCCCATCCGCTGGGCCTCCTCCTGGCGCGAGCCGAAGCTGCCGGAGATTTGCACCGCCACGGAAGCATCCGGCAGGTCCACCGCAAAATTGGCCACCCGGGAAACCACCAGTGTCTGCACCTCTCCCTGCCGGAAGGCTTGAAACAGCCGCTCCCGTTCCTCATGCCGCGTATCTCCGCATATCAGCGGAATCCCTGTCTCCTGCGCCACCTGCCGCAGCTGGTTCAGGTATTGTCCGATAATCAGCACACGATCCCCCCGGCAGTCCTCCAGAACCTTCCGCAGAATCTCCAGCTTGCGGGCATTCTCCGCCGCCACCCGGATCTTCTCCCGGGGGAGCGCCTGATCGTAGCTTTCCCGGTCCTCCCCGGAAAAAGGAACCCGCACCTCCGTACACTCCACCTTCGCCAGCCATCCTTCCTTCTCCAGCTGCTTCCAGCTGATTTCGTAGCGCTTGGGCCCCACCAGCCCGAACACATCCGCCTCCAGCCCGTCCTCCCGGATCAGGGTGGCTGTAAGGCCAAGCCTGCGGGCGGATTGCAGCTCCGCCGTCATCCGGAATACCGGCGCCGGAAGCAGGTGCACCTCATCATAAATAATCAGGCCCCAGTTCCGGCTGCGGAACAGGTCCAGATGGGCGGTTTCCTTGCGCCCCGCCCCGTGGGTCAGGATATGATAGGTAGCAATCGTTACGGGACGGACCTCCTTGCGTTCGCCGCTGTATTCACCGATGAACTCCCCGGAAAGGGAGGTTTTCTGCAGAAGCTCCCGCTTCCATTGGCTGACGGAGGTGCCGCTGACCGTGAGAATCAGGGTCTCGCAGGCATATTTGGCCATCACCGCCAAACCAACCACCGTTTTGCCCGCCCCGCAGGGCATCACCACAACGCCGCTGCCGCCCCCGTAATCCGGCCGGGTGAAGGCTGCCACCGCTTCCTGCTGGTAGCTGCGCAGGCTGAAAGGGGCTCCGCTCATCAGCTTATCCTTAAACCGGACAGCCAGCGCTTCCCCGGGCAGAAAACCCGCCTCATCCACCACCGGATAACCGGCCCGGGCCATCTCCTGCTTCAGCAGCCCCCGGCAGGCTGTCCCAACCTCCACACTCCGTTCGTCCATCCGCCTGCCGAAAAAACGGCTTACCCCGGGCAGCTGCTCCAGCAGACCAAGTGCATCACCGGATTCTGCTGTCAGCAGAAGGCCATTCTCCGCTGGGGTCAGCCGGAACATGCCGTAGCGGCCCATCAGGGTGCGGATCTGATTCTGCACCGTCTGCGGCAGCCCAAAACGGCTTGCCCCGTGCAGGAAGCGGCAGATCCGGTCGGCGTTTAAGCCCGATGCTGCGGCATTCCACAAGGTAAAGGGGGTCATCCGGTACTGGTGCATGCTGCCCGGTGTTTTGACCAGCTCGGCGAACCCCGACAGCATGGCTGCAGCCTCCGCAGCCTCCGGATGGTCGGCTTCCAGCCATAAGGAGAGATCTTTTTGAAGCCAAAGAGGCGGCTCCCCGGTTTTCCATTCCATATATGTGTATCCTCGCTTCCGGTTTCTCAATCACTCCCTAGTATGCCCACGCAAAAAAAGCCCCATCCCCACAGGGGGACAGGGCTTACGGAGGAGCTGCAGCTGCTAGTGCACCGCGCCGGCAAATTCCTTCTCGGAAATTTTGCTCAGGGCGTCTCCGGCTTCATTCTCGAAATTCCTGCGGACTGCCAGGTCGCCGATGGAGACCACACCTACCAGGTTGCCGTTTTCCACAACCGGCAGACGGCGAATTTGTTTATCGGCCATAAGCTGGGCAGCCTCATCCACGGAGGTGTCCGGCGTTACGGTGGTGATATCGCGGCTCATCACCTTCTCCACCTTGGCCGAGCCTTCATTCTTCTGTGCATAACCGCGGACCACCAGGTCCCGGTCGGTAATACAGCCGATCAGCTGCTTGCCTTCCACTACAGGGATAAAGCCCACATCCTGCTTGGACATGGCCACAGCCACCTCATACACATTGTCCTTCAGCGTAACGGTGGCACAGTCCGTAGTCATAATATCCTTTACCGTTTTGTTCATGGGTCTCCTGCCTCCTTAGGGGTCCTATAGGGTAGCTAAAAGGTGCAGCTCTAGAGTTCCCGCGGAGACAGTCCTTTACCCGGTTTAAAATGTCCCAGTCAGCCTGCGCAGCACAAGGCCCGAGAACAGTCTGGCGGTCTGCAGAATGGCCGACTCGTCAATATCGAAACGGGGGTGGTGATGCGGGGCGGTTATCCCCGCCTCCCTGTTGCCGGCGCCAACGAAGAAGAAGCAGCCCGGAACCTTTTCCAGGTAAAAGGAGAAATCCTCACCCGCCATAATCAGAGGGCATTCCTTCACCCGATCCGCTCCGAACAGCTCCGCCGCGGTCCCCCTCAGCCATTCGGTCTCTGCTTTATGGTTGATAACCGGAGGGTATCCAAGCTTGTAATCCAGCTTATAGTCGGCTCCGAACATGGAGCAGGTATCGGCCGTAACCCGGGTCACCCGTTCCCGGGCCAGCATACGGAGGCCGTGCTCGAAGGTCCGGACGGTGCCGTTTAAGATGGCTTTTTCCGCAATAACATTAAAGCCAGAGCCCGCATGGAAGGATCCCACTGAGATAACGCTGGGCTCCACCGGATTGAGGCTGCGGCTGACGATGGACTGCAGATTCACCACCAGATGGGACCCCACCATAAGACTGTCAATGGTTTCGTGGGGCAGGCCGCCATGTCCGCCCTTGCCGATAATCTCCAGCAGGAATTCATCGGCAGCCGCCATAATGGGCCCGCTGCGGGTCATAATCTCCCCCGCGGGAAAAGGCGTCCACAAGTGTGCGCCGTAGATTTCGTCCACACCGTCCAGCACACCTTCGGCAATCATGGGCTGGGCGCCGCCGGGACTCAGCTCCTCCGCCGGCTGGAAGATAAAACGGACCGTCCCGTTCAGCTCCCCTCTGCGGGAGGCCAGATACCGGGCGGTTCCCAGCAGCGCGGCTACATGGCCATCATGGCCGCAGGCATGCATCACTCCGGGCACTGCGGAGGCATAATCGCAGCTTTTTTCATCCTGAATGGGCAGCGCATCCATGTCCGCACGCAGAGCAATCACAGGGCCGCTTCCGCCGCCCTTCAGCTCCCCGACCACACCGTAGCCGCCTACATGTCGCTTCACCTGAAGCCCCAACGCCTCCAGATGGTCCGCCACAAAAGCAGATGTCCTTTCTTCCTGATATGATAACTCGGGATTCTGGTGCAAATGTCTGCGCCAGGCAACCATATCCGGAAACAGTGCTTCAAGCGTTATTGGTCCTCCCATGACAAAGCTCCTCCGACTATTTGATCTGAATCTATCTATTCCAAGACGCTTCTTTCTCTTGCTTCATCACCTTGCGGAAGTGCCGGAAACATACTATCATGATAACATGAATCGTACTCCCATTGGGAGCCGGATTCTTAAGGTTCTGAGATTCGATTACATAGGTAGGGGGCGTGATGCAACGCCATGAATACAACCCGCAGGGGAACTCCCGATTTTTTGCTGCTGATTCTGACTTTCGCCCTGGTTGCATTCGGACTCATTATGGTGTTCAGCGCCAGCTCCATGTCGGCAGCCTATTACAACGGGGATGCCCTGTTTTTTACCAAGAAACAGATTCTCGGCATCGTGCTGGGCATTATCGGCATGATTTTTTGCATGAATATCCATTATACCAAGCTGAAGAAGCTGACTCCCCTCTTTTTCATGATCGTAATGATCTCTCTTGTCCTGGTCCCGTTTATCGGCAAAGAAGTAAAAGGCGCACGGAGTTGGTTTCCCATCGGACCTCTTCAGCTGCAGCCCTCGGAATTTGCCAAGATTGCAGTTGTGATGTACCTGGCCGCTTTGATCGCCAAGAAGGAAGAGAAGTTCCGCGACTTCCAAAAAGGCCTGCTTCCCGCCCTGTTCATCGTAGGTATGGTAGCGTTCCTGATTATGCTGCAGCCGGACTTCGGCTCTGCCGTGATCCTCTCCATGGGGGCGCTCCTGGTCATCATTGTCGGAGGAGCCAATCTGAAGCAGCTGGCTTTCCTGGGAGCCGTGGGTGGAGCCTTGGTTTCTGTGGTCCTGGTTATTATGTTCCTGGCCAATTCCGAATTCGGCTACCGGATGGAGAGAATTACCACCTTCCTGGACCCTTGGGCGGACGAAACCGGCTCGGGCTTTCATGTGATCCAATCGCTTTATGCCTTTGGCCATGGCGGCTGGACGGGAGCGGGCTTCGGCCAAAGCATCCAAAAGCTTCATTTTTTGCCCGCGCCCCACAATGACTTTATTTTCTCCATTATCGGGGAGGAACTGGGGTTTCTCGGCAGCTCCCTCTTCCTGCTGGTTTATCTCCTGTTCATCTGGCGGGGCATCATTGTGGCGCTGCGTGCAACGGACACCTTCGCCAGCCTGACGGGGATCGGCATTATCGGCACCATTGCCATTCAGGCGTTAATCAATCTGGGCGGAGTGACCAATTCCATTCCCCTGACAGGAGTGACGCTGCCGCTGATCAGCTACGGGGGCACCTCGGTGCTGGTCACTCTGGCCAGCCTCGGCATACTCCTGGGGATATCCCGGGATTATAACCGGGAGGCGGAGGAAGCCCACAGCCGCGGTACAGCGGCGCACAATAACCGGCGGAAACAAGCGGTATCCCGGTAAACCGGGAAAAGAAGGAGAGGCCCCAAGCGGAGCCTCTCCTTCTTCGTATCCGGAGCACTTATTTTAGCAGCTTCTGGGGCTCCTCCGTCTCTTCTTCACGGAAAGACACACCCTCCACCTTGACATTGACCTCCACAACCCGCAGGCCTGTCATATTCTCAATGGCTTCCCGGACATTGTACTGCAGCTCCCGGCATACTTCCTGAATTTTCGAGCCATACTGGACGATTACGCGCAGATGGACAATGGCCTCTACCTGGCCTACTTCCACGGTAATCCCCTTCTGCACATTTTTGCCGCTCAACCGTTTGGCGAACCCTTCGGAGATTCCTCCGGACATAGCCGTGATACCCGGCGTTTCCAAGGTCGCCAAGCCTGCAATGGTTGCCACCACATCATCGGATATGCGGATCAATCCCGTTTCAATCATGTCGGACATGGCTTCCACTCCTTTGCTGCAATCGTTTCCCCTTCATTATAATAACGGAAGCCGCCCAACGTCAACGAGACAGACAGGCCGGTCTACTTTCTTCCCCGCAATTTCAGCTTGTCAGAAAAAGCCAGTCCTGTATATAATCGATTAGGATTCTTATTCCCGCTCCAAAAAGCGGGCAGAGGACGCATTTTATTCATACGGAAAGGGTGGCGCATGCTGCATGTTGCTGTTGAAGAAAAATTGGTTTTATCTCGCCTTGGGCCTGACCTTTATTGCCAGCGGCAGTGCCCATTATCTGGGGCTGTCGTCGATTCTCCAGTTTGCTTTGGCCGGTGTTGCCATTATTTTTGTGGCGGGATTCCTGGGCAGAGCTACGGAAAGTGTCGCCCACTATGCCGGTGACCGGCTCGGAGGGTTCCTGAATGCAACCTTCGGCAATGCCGCCGAGCTGATTATCGCCATCATCCTGATCAAGGATGCCGTTAACGGCAAACCCGCCCTGTTCGATACCGTCAAGGCGAGTATTACCGGCTCCATTATCGGCAACCTGCTTCTGGTATTGGGATTAAGCGTGCTATTGGGTGGGCTCAAATTCAAGAACCAGACCTACAACATCCGGATGGCTTCCCACAGCTCGTCCTTGATGCTGCTGTCGGTCATCGCCTTGTTTATCCCGGCTATGTTCGCCTCGCGGATGAACCACGAGCATCTGACCACACTGAGCCTGACGGTGTCTATTCTGCTGGTGGCCGCTTATTTTCTCTGGCTGCTGTTTTCCATGGTCACCCATAAGAATGAATTGGCCGACGAGGCAGTAGAACATGGGGAAGCCGCCTGGAGCAAAAAGCTCTCCATCCTGTTTCTGGTTCTGGCAACCGTTATGGTAGCCCTGGTCAGCGAGTGGATGGTAGGGACGCTGGAGGACTTCTCCCACCGGTTCGGCTTATCCGAGCTGTTCGTGGGCGCCTTCGTCATCGCCATTGTGGGCAATGCTGCAGAGCACTCCGCCGCCATTATGCTGGCCCTGAAGAACAAAATCGGCGCCGCTGTGGAAATCGCGGTTGGCAGCAGCCTGCAGATCGCCCTGTTTGTGGCTCCGGTTCTTGTAATCGTCAGCGCCTTGATGGGCCAAACCATGGATATTGTGTTCACCATCCACGAGCTGGTGGCCATTGGGGTGGCTGTCTTTATTGCCTCCTCCATCTCCCGGGACGGCTCCACTAACTGGTACGAGGGTGTCCTGCTGCTGACCGTTTACGTGATTCTGGGTTTTGCCTTCTTTCTCCTGATGTAATGTCATTTACGGCCTGAAGCCGACCGTTCCCCATAAATACCCACAAAAAAAAGCCCGAGGAAGCAACCTGCCGGTTACTCCTTCGGGCTTTGTGCTTCAAACAGAAGGGCCAGATTCCGCTCAAGCCTGCTCATGATCTGCTTGCCGTCCTCTTCAACCACCAGTCCTGCACGTATGGCAAAATCCACCTGACGGGAAAGCCCGTACATCTGGGTGTCGAGCACCTCTTCATAGAGGGGACACTTTCGGGTGGTCAAATTCTCCATTTGTATTTCAATCAGCTTCTCAATGCGCTCCGCATCTTCCTGCAAAAGGTTGAGAGACTTCTGCTTGAGATCCCGCATGATTTCCGGCTGCTGCATTCTAGAACTCCCCCTGCCTCCAAAAAAACATCTCTTATGCTCTATATTATTCGAAAATGAAAGAATAAACAAGTAAGCCGCCCTAGGGCGTGTCTGAAAACTCGCTTGAGGGCACCTTTCAACGCCTTTTCGCCCCTGACTTCGTTACCTCCCCTTGACGTACCCCCGATACGCCCGCGGGCAAGTGCCTTGCCTGGAACGAAAACTCGCTAAAATTTGCTCCCCTCGGAGTTTCAAACACACCCTAAGGCCTTTGCAGAATTCGGATAATAGAAAAAAACCTGCCCTCTACAGGCAGGTTTCACTTGCAGCCGTTGGCGGCCGCTCCTAAGAAATTAGTCGTTAACCGCGTTTACGGTCATGTTGTGCTTGGCGAACACCTCAACCATGGCCTTCTTGGCGTCGTCCGCATCCGGACCGTGAACATGCAGATTATATGTACCGCTTGCCAGAAGCGTAGTGAACAATCCGAGGATACTCTTCACGTCGATATACTTGTTATCGTATTGAAGGACGATGGAAGACCGGAATTTGTTGGCAGTTTGGGAAATTTCTACAATCGCAGCGTTATTGGCATTAGGCATTGTAATCCCTCCATAGTTAAGCAACTTTTTATTTTTGGGTGAACCCTAGAAAAACTTACCTTAATAATACATGTGAAAAGGGTTACAAGCAAGCTGAACTTTTCAGCTTTCTCTACTTCAGATTCTCCGGATTCAAAACCTCCAGCTCCGGCAGAACAAAGCGTCCGTCCTTGCGGATCAGCACATCGTCAAACCAGATTTCCCCGCCGCCGTATTCCGGACGCTGGATCAGCACCAGATCCCAGTGCACGCTGGACACATTGCCGTTGTTCGCAGCTTTATAGGCCTGTCCGGGGGTAAAATGGAGGCTTCCGTCTATCTTCTCATCGAAGAGGGTATCCTTCATCGGATGCTGGATATACGGATTAAAGCCGAAGCTGAATTCCCCGATATACCGGGCTCCTTCATCCGCATCCAGAACCGCATTGATCCGGTCCGTATGGTTGGCGGTGGCTTCCACAATTTTGCCGTCCTTGAAGACAAACCGGATGTTTTCATAGGTTACGCCACCATTGATGGAGGGTGTATTGTAGCTGATGACACCATTCACGGAGTTGCGTACGGGAGCGGTATACAGCTCTCCGTCCGGGATGTTGCGGCGGCCGCAGCACTTGACTGAGCCGATGCCCTTAATGGAGAAGGAAATGTCCGTGCCCGGGCCGGTGATGCGAACCCGGTCGGTTTTGTTCATAAGCTCCTGGAGCGGGTCCATGGCCTCCGCCATACGGGCGTAATCCAGGTTGCACACATCGAAGTAGAAGTCTTCGAAGGCTTGAGTGCTGGTTCCCGCCAGCTGAGCCATAGCCGCATTGGGATAACGCAGAATGGCCCAGCGGGTATGCTCCACACGCTGCTCCATATGAACCGGATGGCTGTACAGCCGGCTGTACAGCTTCATCTTGTCCTCGGGCACATCCGACAGCTCGCTTTGGTTGTCTCCTCCGCGGATGCTGATGTAGCATTGCATCTCCTTCATCCGGGCCAGATCCAGCTTGGCCCAGGTTTGGATTTGCTCCTCGGTGCAGCCTTTGAGGATGCTGGCAAGCACAGCGGCATCACGCAGCTCCACAAACGGCATACCGCCCCTTTTGTAGACCTCTTCCACCAGGCACCGGACAATTTCCTTCTCGGAGCCCAACATATCGATAAGCACCTTATCCCCCGGCTGTACATCCAGGGAATATTCAATCAGGTTTTTCGCCAAGGTTTGAAGTCTGGGATCGCGCATAATGTCTCCTTTCACATGGCGGGCCGCTCCTCCGCAGTTGCTGCGACAGAGCGGCCCCGGTTATTTGACCGGCTTGCCGGTCAGCTTGTTCTTGAACACCGTGCCGAGAGCCAGCAGCATTACAAAGACGGCGCATAAAATGGCCAGCCTGCCTTTGTATTGGCTGAAGTGGAGCAGATCATGGCCGATGAAGGATTCCAACAGAACAATGGGCAGCTTGCCGATAACGGTAGCCAGAATATAATCCCGCGCCTTAATCTTGACCACCCCTGCCCCCAGGCTTACGGCAGTTGAGGGGATAACCGGAATCAGCCGGCCCAGCAGGACGTAAAAAAAGCCGTTCTCCTCCATCCGCTTGTTGAACACGCGGACGGCATTGTAACGCGACAGGGTTTTCTCAGCCTTGGCTCTGCCTGCCGAACGGGCGAACCCGAAGGCTGTAATGGCCCCGAGCACGGCCATCAGATAGTTGATGGCAATCCCCCAGCCCAGCCCGAATACAAGCACATTCGCTCCGGCTACCAGGACAAATGGAATAAACGGCACCATAACCTGAACATAAACAATGGCCATTCCCAAAATGACGGAAAAGGCTCCGAAAGAGCGCAAATAGTCCGAGAGCTGCTGCACATTCATACGAGTAAGATGCTTGCCGGTATCGGTAAACAGAATAAATGCCACCGCCGCCGCAATTAAACAGACCGGGAGGAGAATCCGCCCCGCCTTTTGCCAGCTTTTAACCAAAAAATTAACCCCCTGTCCAATTCCCTCCCCTATTGTACCATGTTTGCACATGATGTAAACGCCTTAAAAATCGTATATTGTTCGAACTGTTTCCCCCCGCGCCCCGCCCGTTTCCCCATAAACCATCCGGCTCTCCATAATGAGCCGCTCCGGCTTCCCCGTAGCCGGGTTCAGACGGATGGTGCAGCTGCCCTCCGCTGTCAAGGATCGGGCCATTGCCTCTAAGGCATCGAGCTCCTTTTCTGCTGCGCCTCGGGCCTGTTGGTCCGCCAGCAGCTCCGTTGCCCGCCGCAGCTCAGCCAGCCGCAGCTCCATTGCTTCCTTCACGGCACGGCTCCAGCTTTCCGGCGCCAAGGAAACCACCAGAGTCGTCGCCTGCAGCTGGGCCGTGGGCCGCTGGATCTCAACGGAGCGGTCCATCAGCTGCACCAGCTTGACCGCTTCCCGGTAGTCTGCAGACCAGCGGCCCCAAGTAGAAGCCAGTAGCTCCGGCTGAATCGCAGGCAGGACGATACCGTCGGTGACAATTTCCGCCCCGGACGCCTTCACCGTGATTCTGCCCTTGTCCAGCTCGGATAAAGCTCTGACCAGAAGGCTCTCTCCCCTGTCCGAATCACCGGCCATCTGCGGCCCTTCCGCTCCGCTGCAGCCCCCGGAGAGCCACATGCCCGCTCCGATGACAGCTGCCGCTATTGCAGGCTTCATACCACGCATGAACAGCCCTCCTTCGAACCATTGATTCAATGCCAACCGCTCAACAGATAAGTTAGCTTATCCCAAGCCGGGGTTGTTTACCCGTCTTTAAAACGCAAAAAACCACCCTAAGGTGGTTTCGGTCTTCTTGTGACTCTGGAATTTTACCCGATCATGATCCGGTTGCGCCCCACATGCTTCGCCTTGTACAACGCCATATCCGATCGGTAGAACAGGCTCTCCACACTGATTTTGTCATCCTTCCAGTGCCACTCGGACACCCCGCAGGAAACGGTCACGGAAGGGCGGGTATCCTTCTCCACACGGAAGCGGATGCGTTCGGCAATCTTCAGGGACTGCTCCGTCATCACTTGCGGCAAGTAGATGGCCAGCTCCTCGCCGCCCCACCGGGCTGCTATGTCCGTGTCCCGGATGCAGGAGCGGATGATTTTGCTTACCTGGATCAGGATTTCGTCTCCCACCTGATGCCCGTATGTATCGTTGACCTGCTTGAAATAGTCGATGTCCACCACAATCAGGGAGCCGCAAATATCCTTCTTCTGATGGTTGCCCACCTGCTCGTCCAGGAAATTGCGGGCATATAACCCCGTCAGGTTGTCGGTGATCACCATCCGCCGCACCTCCGCATGCAGGGAGGCGTTGGTGAGCGCCAAGCCGATGTGCCCGGCCAGAACCTGCAGCAGCTTGTAATTGTCGTAGGAAAAGAAACCGGGCTGCTGATGGGCCACCAGAATGGCCCCTTTGGCTTCTTCATGGACAATCAGGGGAGCCACGATCAGGGAGCGGGCGCCGGTAAGCTGCATCAGCCGGGAAACAGGGGCTTGCGGCTTGGCCCAATAGTCGGAGATGATCACCGGCTCCTTGGATTTGCACACCATTCCCGCGAAGCCGGAGTTTTCATCGAAGGTTTCATGCAGGATGGCCGGAACATTGGCCGCATGCACCGCAAATTTGCCGGTCTCCTGGTCAAGCTGGAGGATGCAGCAGTAATCCGCCTTGAATATCTGCATCAGCTCAGCTGAGGCGAAGTTGAAAATATCATGCATTTTGAGACTCTGGTTCAGCTGTTTGGTCAGCTCATTAATCAGCCGCAGCTCATTCACCAGAAGATTGGACTGCTCATACAGCTTGGCATTCTCGAAGGCCGATCCGGCGGCGCTGGAGAGCACCTTCATGATCTGGGCATCCGACGGGCCGAAGTTGCCCTTATGGGAATGCAGGTGCATGACCCCGTAAATCCCCTGTTTCCCGCTGATGGGAACGGCCATCTGAAATTCACCGGGTTGCAAACATTCGTCAATGACGATTTTGCCCTCCATAAACGCTCTGGTGCAGACATGCTCGTCCATGCCCGTAAAATTCAGAACCTTCACCGGCAGTCCCGAACGGGGCTGATCCTGGGTCATGAGGAGGTCGATCCGCGCCTCCGGATACAGCTCATTAATCCGGCGGATGATGCCCCCAAGCACCTCGTCCGTATCGATTTTGGAATAGAGGTCCAGGGCCATCTGGAACAGGATGTCCTTCTTGCGGGCCTCCCGCTCCTCCACAAGCCGCTCAGCCCGTAAAAAGGCGCCTGCCGTTTTTTCGATATGTACGTAAAGCCAGCTAGGGAAGCCCAATGCAAGCCTCAATAAATTATCCAGGCTTGCGGGATATCCTTCCCGCATGACCATCCCCAACAGCAGGGCGGGGTTGCCGCGGCAGTCATGCAGCACAACCTGAGCAATCCGCTCCCCTGACAGCTGGAACAGGACATTGCCGGGCTCTTCCAGGCCAAGCCCCAGCAAACCCTCCCGCAGCTCCTCCGCCGCGCAGCCAAACAGTTCCGACTCCCGGAATTCCAGCCAGCTGCCCGATACGTCCCGGATAAACCAGCCCTTGGCTTCCGCATGCATAACCGGCTCTGCCTGCTTGGCCCAATCGGAAAATGCGGCTTTGGCCAGAGCAATCCATTGTATATCGTTGCCAAACAATGCAGCCGAAGCATCACAGTAATCAGGGATCAGCTGCAAACTGACCGGGGCGGCATCGGCTGCTCCATTCTCCCGTAACCTCTCTTCGGATGCCGGCTCCCGGCGTATGCTCTGGCTTTCCATTACGAATCCCTCTTCTTTAATACCCGATAGGCACTCCCATGGGACTGGGGTGCCTCTCTGAATTTTTCAGTTAGTTCTATGATACTATTTTTTTAACCAAGATGCACCTAAGCATTTAATAAAAAATGATGATTCTGCCGCTTGACTTTTTAGCCCCATTTCTTATAATATAGTTTGTTGAGTTCACGCGGAATTTTTCCGCAGGTGGAATGACAAGTGTCACCCTTACTGATTTTGTTGCTGATGGGACAGCGGCTGAACTTTCCTGTCAGGCAGGCCCCCTTGGGGACAGGCCTTTAAACAAAGTCAGGCACTTTACGTTCACCATGGATCACTCCAACAAATTGAAAATTAAAAGGAGTTCGTTGATACATGGCACGTTACACAGGTCCTAAGTTTAAGTTGAGCCGCCGTCTGGGAATTTCCCTGTCCGGCACAGGTAAAGAATTGGCAAAGCGCCCTTTCCCTCCCGGAGTGCACGGCCCCGGCCAAAAGAAGAAATTGAGCGGTTATGGCGTTCAATTGCAAGAAAAGCAAAAGCTGCGTCAAATGTACGGTTTGAACGAAAAGCAATTCCGCAACCTGTTTAACAAGTCCGCCAAGATCAAGGGTATCCACGGCGAAAACTTCATGTTCATGCTGGAAAGCCGTCTGGACAACCTGGTTTACCGCATGGGCCTGTCCAACAGCCGTGCAGGCGCCCGCCAATTGGTCGCTCACGGTCATATTACCGTAAACGGCAAGAAGGTTAACATCCCTTCCTACCTGGTTCAAACAGGCGACGTAATCGGTCTGCGTGAAAAAAGCCGCAACCTGACTGTTATCAAGGAAGCCATGGCCGGCCGCGCATTCATCCCGAGCTATGTGGAATTCAATGAATCCGCTATGGAAGGCCGTTTCGTCCGTTATCCGGAACGCGCCGAGCTGTCCCAAGACATCGACGAAAAGCAAATCGTCGAGTTCTACAGCCGTTAATCCTTACGATGTACAACAAACAGGCCCATGCGCAAATGCATGGGCCTGTTTGTTTTCCCGCCTTTTCACCCAACCCATGCCCCTCTATGACCGATACCGGTTTTCCGTGGGATAAAGAACCGCATGAGGCGGTGTCCATTTGGGCGGGCCGTACTTTTTCAGATAGGACAGCTTATTCAGGTAGCCGCCCATGTCCACCTCCTGGGAGAAACGCTGGAACAGCTCCCAGCAGGCGTACACGTCGTTCATGGCCCGGTGTGCGCCCTCCAGCGTAATGGCATACTGATTGCAGGTTTCCTGGAGCGTGTAGGGATAAAACAGCAAATCCCTGCTGATGGTCAGGGTATCCACGAATGCATTGTCAAAGCTCCGTTTGGCCAGCCGCATCAGGGTGTGATGCAGAAAAGCCAGATCGAAGGCCGCATTATGGGCCACCAATATGCTGTCCTTCACCATCCGGTTCAAGATCCGGAAAGCCGTATCCTCATCCATACCGTCCACCAGATCCGCATCCTGGATTCCGGTAATCTCGGTAATTTTGGGAGGGAGCCTCCCGTCGAACCGGACCAAGGTGGAAAACTCGCTGACCACCTTGCCGCCTTTGCAGCGGATAGCCGCAATTTCTATCACCCGGTCCTTCTCCGCATCCAGCCCCGACGTTTCAAAATCAAAAACCGTAATGTATGAATCCTTCATTTCATTCTCCGTATCCTTCGTAAATTTGTAATAATGAGAACCATAATCATCCATTCGCCATTCCCGTTGGAAAATCCTTCTTCCAAACGAAGATACGGCCGGATCTTGGTCACATTACCGGAGACGGAGGTCACTAACGGAAGCCAGAGCCCTTATCGGGCGGAAAAACGGGAGACTGGAAATCTAACGGAAGTGAGCGCCGCTATTTGGCCTGTGCAGCCTCAATAAGCGCCTGTTTGGGGGGAAATAACGGCTGTGGCTTCCGTTAGAATCCGGAAAGGTCGATTTTGGGACAAATAGCGGCTCTGGCCGCCGTTAGAATCCGAAACCACTGCTGGAGCCATAAAGCACCCTAACCCGGTTCTACCCCCTTGAAGCCATACGAAAGCCCTAAGCCGGTTTGAGCGCATAAAAAAACCGCCGGTGCAGGGATGCCATACATCCCCGTCCAGCGGCTTTATCCTATTCGCCCCACACCTCGTTCGCGATTTCCTTAATCAGCTTGAGCTTGTTCCACTGCTCCTCCTCCGTGAGGATATTCCCCTCCTCCGTGGAGGCAAAGCCGCATTGGGGGCTCAAGCACAGATGATCGGCCGGCACATAACGGGCCGCCTCTCTGATCCGCGCCTTAATCTGCTCCTTATCCTCCAGCTCGCCCGTTTTGGACGAAACCAGCCCCAGCACCACCAGCTTGTTGTCCGGCACCTGCTTGAGCGGCTGGAAGTCCCCGGAGCGCTCCGTATCATACTCCAGATAGTAGGCGGACACATTCTCACCGCCGAACAGGGCCGGCGCCACATTGTCGTAGCCGCCGGAGGCTGCCCAGGTGGAGTGGTAATTGCCCCGGCAGATATGGGTGGTCACCGTCAGATCCTCCGGCAGCTCCGCAATCGCATCATTGTTCAGGCGCAGATACAGCTCCTGCAGCTGCTGGATATCATAACCCTGCCCCGCCATGGTGGACCAAAATCCCTCGTCGCACAGCATCCCCCACGTGCAGTCATCCAGCTGGATGTTCCGGCAGCCCAGATCATAAAAGGCCAGGATCACTTGGCGGTAGGCGTCGGCAATATCCCGGTACAGCTCCTCCCGATCGGGGTAGATGGCCTTGACGCTGTTTTCATTCACCCCGCGCACCAGCTCGGCGAAAAACTGGGCGGGTGCGGGAATGGTTTGCCGTGCGGCTGTTTCCTCCCCCGCCTCCTGCTTCAGGAAGCGGTAATGTTCCAGGAACGGATGCCCGGTAAAGCGGATTTTGCCGGACAGTCTAGCCGAATCCGCTCTGGTTTCCACGCCGTGGAACATGTAACCCTGGTCCATCATCACATGCTCCACACCATCGAAGCCCCAGAAGAAATCCAGATGCCAGTAGCTGCGGCGGAATTCCCCGTCCGTCACGGCCTTCAGGCCCAGCTCCTTCTGCTTCTCCACCAGCTTGCGGATTTCATTGTCCTCTGCCTGCGTCAATGCCTCCCGGGTAATGGCTCCGGCGGCGAACTGCTCCCGTGCTTCCTTCAGCGCTGCCGGACGCAGGAAGCTGCCGACTACATCATAGCGGTAAGGGGCGGTTCCCCTTGAGGTGGTATGTCCGAATAAGGCTGTCATAGTCATGTCTCCTTTTGCACCATAAGTTCCTTCAGGAAGGTTTCTCTTATTGTGGCATACAGGAGTCTCTATAGCGTAACACTTAAAAATTATGGTCGGGTATAGATTAAAGCTATAGCAACCGGATCCGCGCAAAGCTGCGTTTGCCAACCTGGATCACATCACCGTCTGCTGGCGCCACTTCCGCCAGAGGCTCCTCCACCCTCACCTCATTCAACCTGACAGCTCCCCCCTGAATGCTTCGGCGGGCCTCCCCATTGGAGGGTGTAAGCCCCAGAGATACCAGCAGCTTGGTTACCCGGATGGCTCCATTCTCGCCCAGCTCACTGCGGTTCAGCACCGCCTCCGGAATCTCCGCAGGCAATCTCCTCTCCCGGAAAACCGTCACAAAATGCCGCTCTGCCGCTTCAGCCTGCTTTTCCCCGTGGTAAAGGCGTACCAGCGTATGGGCGAGAGCCATCTTGGCATCCCTGGGGTGAATCCGCCCCTCCTGCAGACCGGCAGCGAGGACTTCCAGCTCCTCCGGTGTGCGGTCCGTGGCCAATTGGTAAAACTTCAGCATCAGCTCATCGGGAATGGACATGGCCTTGCCGTAGATCTCGTTAGGCGCCTCATCGATCCCGATGTAGTTGCCTAGGCTTTTGCTCATTTTGTTAACGCCGTCCAATCCCTCCAGAAGCGGCATGGTCATCGCCACCTGGGACGGCAGCCCGTATTCCTTCTGCAGCGTTCTGCCCATCAGCAGGTTGAAGGTCTGGTCCGTTCCCCCCAGCTCCACATCCGTCTTTAGGGCAACGGAGTCATACCCCTGCATCAGCGGATAAAAGAATTCATGGATATGGATAGCCTGGCCTCCGGTGTAGCGCTTCTGGAAGTCGTCCCGCTCCAGCATCCGGGCCACTGTGGTTTGGGCCGCCAGCCCTACCACATCGGCGAAGGTCAAAGGGGCAAGCCACTTGGAGTTGAAGTGCACCTCCGTCAGCACCGGGTCGAGAATCTTGTAGATCTGCTTGCGGTAGGTTTCCGCATTGCGGCCCACATCCTCCTCGGTCAACTGCTTGCGGGTTTCTGATTTGCCTGTGGGATCCCCGATCCGGCCGGTAAAATCTCCGATAATGAGCTGTATCCGGTGTCCGCATTCCTGGAACTGGCGGAGCTTGTGGAGCACCACTGTATGGCCCACATGAATATCCGGCGCCGAAGGGTCCATGCCCAGCTTCACGTTTAGGGGCCTGCCTTCCGCTATGGCGTCGGCGATTTTCTGCTTCAACGCCTCCTCCGGTACCACTTGGGCGGCGCCGCTCCGGAGAATGGAATATTGGCGCTCCACCTCCTGCTGCTGCTCTTTGGTCAACTTATTCCACTCCACCATTGCTGCTCCCCCTTTTCATTGGTTCTTTTGAAAAAAATAAAAAAACCTTCCCATCCCCAAACAAAGGGACGAGAAGGTTAACCCGCGGTACCACCCTGATTAAAGCATCGCAGCCGATGCTTTCACTTGAACCGGATAACGGAGAACCCGTGAGAGAAGCCGCAGACAAGCCTGTTCGGCCATCGGATAAGGCTGCTCCAAGCTCAGGACCGTGTAATTCAGCATCCGCCATGTACCGGTTCGCACCACCCACCGATTCTCTTCAAGACATCTGCGGCTGCCTACTGGGGCATGGATTATGCCCTGTCCTTCAACGCTTTTTTGCCATATAGAGACGCATTCCTGCGCCAGCATTTCACCTTTTATACCATACTCAGCTTGGAAAAGTCAATCAGGCCCGGTATAATGGATACAGTCCGAAGAAACCCGAATTTCATACATACCGCCGTCAGGCTATCCTTTATAGGGTCGGACGTACAGGAGGAAATTGAATGACCCAAACCAACACATCCATCTGGAAGCGCATCGGCGCATTTTTCCGGAAACGGACGGTCCGCCGAACCGGGCTGATCCTGTTTATGACGGTAAAATGGATGATTATCGGCATCATTATCGCTGGTTTTGCCGCAGGCGGAGCCGCCTTCGGCTATCTGGCCTCCGTATTGAAGGACGAGCCAATCCGCAACGAGGCGTTTATGCGGGAGCAGATTGAGCAGAACATGCTGACCGGTTTTGTCTATTTCAATGACGACACCCCCATCGGCCAGCTGCGGACCGAAGAGGACCGGCGCATGGCCACCAAGGCGGATATTCCGCCGCAAATTATCGACGCCACACTGGCCATTGAGGACAACTCCTTCAATGAGCATATCGGGGTGGATGTGAACGGACTCATCCGGGCGGTGAAGCAGAAGCTGCTGAACGAGGATGTCCAGACCGGCGGGAGCACCATTACCCAGCAGGTGGCCAGACGGGTATTCCTTACCCTGGACCGGGAGATGACCCGGAAGTTCAAGGAAATTTTCCTGGCTGTGCGGATGGAGCGGATTCTGACCAAGGACGAGATCCTGCTGGCTTATCTGAACAAAATCCCTTACGGCAACGGGTCCAACGGTTACACCGTGTACGGCATCAAGGCCGCTGCTAAGGGACTGTTCGACAAGGATGATCTGAATGAGCTGAACATTGCCCAAAGCGCCTATTTGGCCGGGCTGCCACAGCTTCCCAGCGATTATTCCGCCTTCTCCGGCAAGGGCGAGTTCGATTCTGCCGCCTTCAACCGGGCGGTGAAGCGCCAGCAGCTGGTGCTGCGCCGGATGCTGGAGGAAAGCAAGATCACGCAGCAGCAGTACGATGAGGCCCTTGCCTTTGATCTGAAGGGCTCACTTGCCAAAACCACCCAAAAGGCCTACAACACCTACCCCTACCTGATGATGGAGGTGGAGCGCAAGGCCGCGGAAGCCATGGTCAAGGCCCAATACCCGGATCTGAAGCTGGATACGGACAGCAAAAAAACCGCCTTTAACGAGGCCCAGAAGGATGCGCTGAATCAGCTTTTGCGTGGCGGCTATCATATTCATACCACCATCGACAAGACCATCTATGATTCCATGCAGTCCATCGCGCAGAATCCGAAGAACTTCACCCCGAACCTGAAGAATGTGGAGAAGGAAAAGGATGGGCTGGAGCAGATCGGCGCAGTGATGATCGATAACAAAAGCGGCGCGATTCTCGGCATGATGGAGGGCCGCGACTTCTATACGGAGCAGCTGAACCATGCCACCCAGGCCTACCGTCAGCCCGGCTCCACCATGAAGCCCATTGCGGCGTACATCCCCGCCATGGAGAAGGGCGCCATCCAGCCGGCCACCGTCATCGATGATGCGCCGATAATTCTGCCGGACGGACAGAAGGGTGTCCATATCCCGATGAACTGGAACAACAAGTTCCAAGGTCTGGTAACTGCACGGGAGGCGCTGAACCAATCCTATAATATCCCTGCCTTGAAGCTCTTCCTGTACCAGGTAGGCATTAAGGAAGCATGGGATTATGCCGCCAAGATGGGGATTACCTCCATCACCAAGGAGGATGCCGTTGCCCAAACCGGGGTTATCGGCGGCCTCTACAAGGGTGTGAACGTGGAGGAAATGACCAACGCTTATACCACCATCCCCAACCAAGGGGTGTTCTACGATGCCTATCTGATCGACCGGATCGTGGACAGCAACGGCAAGGTTGTGTACCAGCATGACCGCAAGCCGTCCCGGGTGTACTCCGAGCAGACCGCCTACCTGATGACCGATATGCTGCGCACCGTTATTACCAACGGCACCGCTCCGGAAATCAAGAATAACTTCAAGCATTACAAGAACATGGCGGTCTCCGGCAAAACAGGCTCTACCCAGGATGACGCTGACGCCTGGTTTGTAGGTTTTACCCCCGACATTACCTTGGGGGTATGGGCGGGGTATGACCAACCCGTCAACAAGCTGATTAAGGGAAGTGGCACTAAACGGGCCCTGAATGTGTGGGCGCAGGTGATGAACGAGGCGGTGGAGAAACGCGCCGAGCTGTTCCCTACCAAAGCCTTCACCAAACCCGAGGATATTGTGCAGATGACCGTATCCAGCGTGTCCGGCAAGCTCCCCAATGAGCTTACCTCCGCCGCGGGCAAATCCGTTACCGATTTGTTCAACAAGAAGTATGTGCCTACCCAGGAAGATGATGTGATGGTCAAAATGAAGTACATTACCTTCAATGGGGTGAACTATGTTCCCCAGCCGGGTACGCCGGATGATTTCCTGAGTGAGCAGGTGGTGATCCGCCGGGAGAAATCCATAAGCAAGATTCTTAGCGAGATTAAAGAAGCCATGGATAAGCTTCCAGAGAAAAGCCGAAAGCCCCTGGATCAGTTTGTGCCGTTGGATGCCAACAGTGACGCCCCTTCCGAGACGGACCCGCGGACGGACGACGGCATTATTCCGCCGCAGCCAGGCAGCATTGTGGTCACCCGCAACGGGGATGTGAACCGCATCTCCTTTATGCCGGTCACCGCCCCGGATATTGTGGGTTACCGGCTGTACCGGACCACAGACGGGCTTACCTTCGTGCGGGCCGGCACTCCCCAGGTGCTGATGGTGAACCCGGCTGAGCCGATCTTCACGGATACCGCTCCAGGTGGTGCAGCCTACGGCTACTACGTCAGCGCGGTAGATGTGGCGGGACGGGAGAGCGTAGCCTCCAAGCCGGTATTCGCCGACGGCCAGAATCACAGCCAGGCCAACCAGAACGGCCCCGGCGGTCTGCTGCCCTCAGGCAGCCCCGGAGGCAGCAGCTCTCCCGGCAAAGCACCTACGCCAGGGGGCAGCAGCACGGCAGGCAAACCTACGCCGACCCCGGCTGCTCCCAAGAACGAACCTGCAGAGCCGGAGGGCTTAAAGGCCAAAAGCAAGGGTGTTTCCCTCCAGCTGACCTGGACGGCTAATCCCAAGGCAGATGCTGTGAGTGAGTACAATGTGTATTACAGCGATACCGAGAATGGCGCCTACAAAATAATCGGCACCTCCAAGGGCACAGAGTTCATATACTTCGCCGCTACCGATGACGGCTATTACAAGATATCCGCCGTCAACGAGCTGGGCGAGTCGCCTCTGACCGGCGCCGTGCATTATACCAAGCCGTAACAGTTGGCTGCCCTCTGGCCCTTGATCCCTCCGGGCGGGGCCTCCCCCAACCGCTTATAAAAAGCCTGAATTCGGGAGCACCGAATTCAGGCTTTTTTGTTGTTTGCGCTATCTGCTGCAGGCCGCGCGGCTCCTCCACAGGATGGCTAGTGCTGCCGCTTCACTCCGCATAAGAGGCGCAAATGCAAAAGTGCAGTTATTTCCTGCACAGTTTCATCCATACGTATCCGTAAATGCAAAAGTGCAGTTATTTGGCTCGCAGGCGGGGAAATACCGCTTTTTATAGCTAGAATAACTGCACTTTTGCAGGATAACCCGCCGTTTTAGCCCATAGGCGGTGAAATAACTGCACTTTTGCAGTTGGGGGCAAATTGATGCTTCTTGATGCTACCTATGCTTCTTGATGCTACCTATGCTTCTTGATGCTACTTATACTACTTGATGCTTCTTGATGCTACTTGAGGCCACTGGAACCGGACATACGTTGGAGTTGAGCCTTCCCCCTACAGCCTTCCCAGCAAATGCTCCACCAGCTCGCAGGAGCGCCGGGCCGCCAAGGCTGTAAACTCGGCGAAGCTCACCGGGGCGGAACCGTCTGCTTTGTCAGACATGGAGCGGATAATGACGAAGGGAACGCCGTTCATGCCGCAGACCTGGGCTACAGCGGCCCCCTCCATCTCCACGCACATTCCTCCGAAATCCCGCCTAAGCGCCGCTACCTCCGCCTTGTCGGCAATAAACCGGTCTCCGGACAGAACTCTGCCCGTCCGTACCCGGCCCGGCAGCACCGCTTCGCCGGACTCTACTGCCAGTCTGACCAGCTCCGGATCAGCAGCAAATACGGAGTGCTCCTGGAAGGGGATCACTCCCCGGGCAAAGCCCAAGGGGCTGGCATCCATGTCATGCTGGAGGCAATCCAGGGACACCACCAGATCCCCAACCGCAAGCTCCGGATCCAGGGCTCCGGCCACGCCAGTGAACAGAACAGCCTCCGCCCCATAAGCGGTCACCAGCAGCTGTGCCGTCACCGCCGCGTTTACCTTGCCTACCCCTGATTTACAGACCACCACCTGCCGCCCGGCGAAGCTCCCTTTCATGAACTCAATCCCCGCCAGCTGGATTACCTCCAGATGCACCAGCTTCGCGGCAAGCAGCCGGACCTCCTCCTCCATAGCTCCGATAATCCCGATAACCCCGTAAGCGCTCTCTCCCGGATTTCCCAACACCACAGCCGCTCCCTTCATCCTTCTCAACTTCCCGTTCCTTCCCCCGAAAACCCTGCACATACAAGAACAGCTCCCCGGGAAGGGAGCTGCGGTCAAATCCGGGTTATATCCGGCCTATTATACTTCAGCTACAGATTGGCGCTGAATGACCTCGTGCATCAGGGTAACCTTGCCCTTCTCCACATTTTCCTTGTTCATCAGCTTCGTCAACAGGCGCATGGACACGGCCCCGATGTCATACATAGGCTGAGCTACAGTAGTCAGCAGCGGGCGGACCATAGAGGCCATCCGGCTGTTATCTACACTGATTACGGAGATATCGCCGGGAATGGCAAGTCCCGCATCCTGTGCGGCGTGAATGGCGCCGATAGCCATTTCGTCGGTAGCCGAAAAGATAGCGGTTGGACGCTCAGGCAGCTCCAGGAAATATTTCATCGCTTCAATACCGGATTCATACCGGTGGTTGCCGATCCGTACCAAAGATTCATCAAATGCCACCCCCGCTTCTTCCAGGGCGTTCTTGTACCCGTTGTACCGGGAGAAGCCGTTGTTGGGGTCCTGCAGGTTTCCGCTGATCATGCCGATACGGCGGTGGCCTTTGTCGAGAAGCAGCTTCACAGCATCATGTGCGGCCTGCTGGTGGTCGATATCCACTGCAGCCATGGTATTACCCTCCACATTCGTACCGCACAGCACGATAGGCACTGTGGCCGTCTGGAAGGCTTGCATATGCTCGTCCGTCACAACGCCGCCCATAAACAATAGCCCGTCCACCTGCTTCTCCAGCAGGGTGTTGATTACGCGGATCTCCTTTTCCTTGCGCTTGTCCGCGTTACAAAGGATGATATTGTAATGGTACATATTGGCAATGTCTTCAATGCCCCGGGCCACCTCAGCAAAGATGGCGTTGGAGATATCGGGAATGACAACGCCCACGGTGGTGGTCTTCTTGCTGGCCAAACCCCGCGCAACGGCATTGGGACGGTAGCCCAGCCGCTCAATGGCTTCGAATACCTTTTTTCTGGTTTGGGGCTTCACATTCGGATTATTGTTGACAACCCGGGATACGGTAGCCATCGATACTCCGGCTTCTCTGGCAACATCGTAAATAGTTACTGTCACGTTATCTCTCTCCAATATATAGACGTATTTTCATTCCCGTATAATAACGATATGATACGACAAAATAATTCGCCTTGCAACGGAAACCTTCCCGTTTGCAAGAGATTCCCACTTCGCCGCTTGGTGAAATCAATCCAGCCGGGAAGCCAGCTCCTTCAAGGCCGCTGCGGTAATTCGCCAATGGGAGGTCGTCCAAACGGACGCGCCGTTCTTCAACAGCAGCACCTGCGGCGATTCATGCTTCACACCGGTATCCTCCGCCACCGCATTGGATACGGTCCGGTTCTCCACCACCAGAACGCGGGCATAACGGACACCCGGCAGCGCTTCCACATGCACATGCTTCAGAAACTCGTCATGGGCTTCGGCGCTGATGGGACAGCGGGTGCTGTGCTTTATAAGCATAACCGGCGTATTCTCCGACTCCGCCAGCAGCCGCTTCCATTCCTCAACCTTCGTCAATTCCTGCACATCGGCCAATTACGCTCACCTGCCTGCAAATGATTTCCTTTCAATCAATAGTATCAAAAATAAAGAAAAAAAGCCAACCTTATTGTAGGCGGCTTTACTGGAACAATTTGGTCCGGACCCATGGCCGGATCAAGAATGGCAACCTCGGCATCGGCAAGGTCAACCGAAGGTTTTTTTGTAATTGTTTTTCTCCCTTTCTGTGGTTCCGGTTCTGCGATTCGGATCTCCCGATCCGGTTCTGCAGCTCGTGAATCTACCGTTCGGATTACGCATTGCTTATGGATGTTGTACAGCCCGCCTTGCCCTCACCGGTCAAAGCTTCATTTCGTAAGTACTCATAGCGTAGCGGGTAATCTGGGACAGACGCTCGGTCACATCCCTCTTCCATGCATCATCCTGCAGGGATCTGGCCAGCAGCAGCATATCCAACAGCTCGTTAATCCGTTCTTCCAGTATAACGCCCACGGATTCATGGCGGTGCTCCTTATCGGTCACCGTCACCATCAGATGGGAAATTTCGCTTATTTCCTCAAAGCGTATATACTGTTTTTCAGGTTTGTTGCCCAATTGGCTTATCAGCTTCGTCATATCCGGCTTAACGGCGGCGAATACCTCGCTGCGGCTGCAGGATTCGCATGTCAGCACCGGCACATGGGCAATCTCTACCTTGCCCTGGTAGATGACACTTCGCAGACAGATGTTCATTGTCTGACCGCACTTACATTCCTTTTGCAAAACAACCAGCTCCTTCATCCAAAAAAAAGAGAAGGCAGCAGCGACACATGCCTCCACTCTCTTGTAATTCGACCAGGGAGCCGGTTTTCCTCCCAAAAAGGAGCTAGTATTTATTGGCACAAAAGCCATTCTTCATACAGGCGGACCGCATTACTGCTTCATCCGGTGGGGCAAACGGGCATAGAAGCGGGCGATGAAAGGAATGTAAAGGACCAGCATTGCCAGGGTTCCGCCGATGGCGTCGTTGCGCAGATCATGCCAGTCTGACGAGCGGCCGCTGACGAATAATTGGTGGAACTCATCTGTCAGCCCGTAAGCCGTACACAGCAGCACAACCAAAAGCCGCTGCCGCGCAGTTGGTCTAGAATCGGCAATGGCCCACACGAAGGTTAACCCCAGGATAAAATAAGCGACAAAGTGGCCCCAATCGAAGCTTTCCATCGCAGGAAACAACCTGTGGAAGAAGGGCATGAGGGAACCCAGCTCATCTCCGGTACGGGAGGAAAAATAAAAGATGGCTCCCATCACCAACACGGGAGGAAGCCATCGGACCAGATGCTTCATCATACCCGGCCGGCACCTGCCAACGCATCCACGAAGGCCTTGGAGAAGGCGGGGAGATCCGGCGGACGGCGTCCGGAGATAATATTCCGGTCAATTACCACCTCTTCATCGATCCAGGTAGCGCCGGCATTCTCCAGATCATCCTTGATCCCCGGCGTGGAGGTCATGGTGTAGCCCTTCACTATGCCCGCCGAAATCAGCACCCAGCCCGCATGACAAATCTGCGCAATGGGCTTGCCGGCCTCATGGAATTCCCGGGTCAGGCGGAGTACATGGGGATAACGGCGGAGCTTGTCCGGCGCCCAGCCTCCGGGCACATACAGCCCGTCATAATCCGCCGAGGAGACGTCATCGAATGCCGCATCCGAGGTGATGGGAACCCCGTATTTGCCGTGCAGCACCTTGCCCGCTTCCGTAGCGGCAATCACCACCTGTGCACCGGATTCCCGCAGGCGAAGCACGGGATACCACATTTCCAGATCCTCGAATTCCTCTTCCGTAAAAGCCAGTATCCTTTTGCCCATAAGCTCCATACGTTTCGTCCTCCTTATAATTGGAAATTAGTCTGCGGACTGGACCGTGTTAAGACTAGATTTGGCCCTCAAACCGGCTTTGCCGGTTTCGAGGCTTCCATAACACATCCGGCCTGCGGCTTGGACCGTGTTATCGAAGGGCGGCTCTTAACCTTTCCTTAATCTCACTGGACCGCCTCAACCGCAGCGCCTCCGCCAGAAAGCTTTTGCCTGTTTGGGCATCGCTCTGCAGCACCTGCTCCTTCACCGGCAGCAGACATTGGACGGACATGCTCAGCTCATGGATGCCCAGTCCCAGCCACAGCGGGATTGCCTCCGGATCACCGGCCAGCTCCCCGCAGACGCTGACGGGAATTCCGCTGGCTTTGGCGGCGTCCGCCACCTGCTTGAGCAGCCGCAACACCGCCGGATGATACGGATCGTACAGGTTGGCCACGGTTTCGTTCATCCGGTCCACAGCCAGAGCGTACTGGATCAGGTCATTGGTGCCAATGCTGAAGAACTGCACCTCCTCCGCCAGCAAGTCCGCCACCACCACGGCAGCAGGCACCTCAATCATGATGCCCACCGGAGTGTTATCCTTGAAGGGTTTACCTTCTTCAATCAGCTCCTGCTTGGCCTGCTCCAGAATCTCGTTGGCCTGCCGCACCTCATCTACTGAGGAGATCATGGGGTACATGATCCGGATGTTGCCATGCAGAGATGCCCGGAGAATCGCTTTCAGCTGTGTCTTGAACAGCTCCCGGCAATCCAGCAGAATGCGGATGGCCCGGTAACCCAGCGCCGGGTTATCCTCTTGGGGCAAATTCATGAAGCTTACGCTTTTGTCGCCGCCGATATCCAGGGTGCGGATCACCAGCGGCCGCTCTCCCAGCTTGACGGCTGCCTCCCGGTAGACCTCATACTGCTCGTCCTCCAGTGGCAGAGATACCCGGTCCATATACAGGAATTCCGTCCGGAACAGCCCTACACCCTTGGCGCCGTACTTCAGGGCCATATCCAGCTCCTTGGCCGAGCTGATGTTCACCTTCAGCTCCATCTTGACGTTGTCCTTGGTGACGGTAGGCACGTGGGCTATTTGCTTCAGGCGCTCCAGATTGGCCGCGGCACGGCTCCGTTTCTCCTCATAGACCGCAATGACATCCTGCGGCGGATTCACAATGACGCTGCCCTCATCCCCGTCGATAACCAGAATATCGCCGGTCTGGATGGCGGCGGGAAGCCGGTTTTCCATCCCCATGACGAAGGGAATGCCCATGGCCCGCAGCATAATGGCCGCATGTGAGGTGGTGCCTCCCAGCATGGTGACCACACCCAGCACCTGGGCGGAATCAAGACGGGCCAGGTGGGACGGGCTTAGCTCCTTGGCCACCAGAATGTATGGTGTATCCGCCGGCGGATCGGCTTCCTCCCACTCCCCCAGAAGATGCTTCAGGAGACGGTTGCCCACATCCTTAATGTCCGCAGCCCGTTCCTTCATGTAATCATCGTCCAGAAGATCGAACATGCTGACGAATTTGTCGATGGTTTCCTTCACCGCCACCTCCGCCGCCTTGTAATGGCGCTGCATAAGCCCCTGGATTTCGTTCATAAAAATGGGATCCTCCAGGATCGCCAGATGGGCGTTGAAGATATTGGACTCCTCTTCGCCGATCAGATCGGAGATATCCTGCTTGATATTTTCAATTTCGCTTTTGGAGCAGCGAATTCCTTCATACAGCTTCTCGAACTCCACCGCCAAATCTGCCACGTCCACCAGCTTGTCCGGCAGCTCCAGCTCCAGTGAGGGCAGCACAAACGCTCTTCCGATGGCAAACCCCGATGCTCCGCCGAATCCCCTAACCATTGGTCTCGCCCCCCGCTGCACGTATTTCATCCTTCAGAATAACCGACATAACAGACGCCTGCCCCTTGCGAACGGACTTGAACGGGGCAAAGCTCCAGGATTTGATCCGGTCGGAATTGGTAATCAGCATAGGCGTTGCCAAGGATTTGGCATTTTGCTTCACCTTGTTCAGGTTGAACTTCAGAAGCAGCTCCCCTGCCTCCACCCGGTCCCCCTGCTTCACCATACAGGTGAAATACTTCCCGTTGAGATGGGAGGTATCGATCCCCACATGCAGAAGGACCTCCAGACCGTCGTCGGTGGTGATGCCCAACGCGTGAAGCGACGGGTAGATCAAGGTTACGGTTCCGTTCACCGGGGCCACCAGCTCGCCCTTTTCCGGGAGGAAAGCAACACCGTTGCCTACTATCTTCTTGGAAAAAATCTGGTCGGGCACATCCTCCAGGGGGATCATCCGGCCCAGCATGGGCGAGTTGAACAGCACCTGATGAAGGTCTTTTTTGGTAATCCGCACAATTTCCTCCCGGATCAGCTCCGAGAAGGTGCCGAACACCACCTGGACATTGCCGGCTCCAAGCCGGATAATACCGGCTGCGCCCAAATGCTTGAGGGTGGCGATATCCATCAGCTTATCGTTAACCAGGGTAAGGCGGAGGCGGGTGATGCAGGCCTCGATGGTTTTGATGTTGTTCTTGCCGCCCAGAGCCTCCAGAATCAGCGGGGACCGGTAGGGGATATCCCCGGCGAATTCGTCGATGGTGGAGCCTTCCTCCCGTCCGGGAGTGGGCAGCTGGTACTTGACGATGGCATACCGGAACAAAAAGTAATACACAGCGGCATAGAGAATGCCAATGGGCAGGATCAGCCATTCATTCCGGGCCAGATGCATGTTAATGATAAAATCAATAGCCCCTGCCGAATAGGAGAAGCCGTGATGGATGTCCAATTCGTAAGCAATCCACATGGATGCGCCGGACAGAACGGCATGGATGAAAAACAGATACGGCGCCACGAACAAAAAAGCGAATTCGATAGGCTCCGTTACCCCTGTCAGCAGGGAGGCCAGCGCCGCCGTCAGGAAGGTTTTGCGGATCTTGGGCTTCAAGTCCTCCCGCGCCTCCTGGATAATAGCCAGCGCCACCGCGGGAAGCGCAAACATCATAATCGGATAAAGCCCGGCCATGAAGATCCCTGCCTTGGGATCACCGGAGAAGAAACGGGGGATGTCCCCGTATACCATCGTCCCGTCAGGAAGTTGGAAAGCCCCCAGCTGGAACCAATATACATTGTTCAAAATATGATGCAATCCCGATGGCACCAGAAGCCGGTACCCGAAGCCGTACAGGAACGCCCCGAAGCCGCCCAGCGAAAGCAGGAATTCACCGATCCGCCCAAACAGCTCCTGGACCCAGGGCCCCACTGCCACAACCACTCCCGACAGGAGTATGGTGGCCATACTGGTCACCAGAGGCACAAACCGCGGTCCGCCGAAGAACTGGATATATTCGGGCAGCTGGATAAACCGGAACCGTCTGTAGCATAAGGCGGCTAACACACCGATGAGAATGCCTCCGAAGATCCCCAGCTGCATGGTGCTTCCGGCAAACCGTTCGGTAATTTGTGTAAACATAAAATAAGACAGGACAGCAGACATCCCTGCTGTTCCGCCGTTATCCGTCAGCCCCATGGCCACCCCAACGGCAAACAAGTAGGGCAGGTATTGAATAATCAGCCGTCCGGCAAACTCCAGTAATTCTCCGGCCTGGGAAAAATGGATGAGGTGCCAGGGCATCTGTCCCAACCAAAGCAGAATCGCCGCCACCGGCAGGGCCATGGTGGGCAGCATTAATGAACGGCCGAGCTGCTGAAGATTGCCCATCCAGTTCATCGTATAGTTTCGGTCCACTTTGTCTTGCCGCGCCATAGTGCATCCCACCTCCCGTAGTGCTCTACCTTTGAATGGTAATGCCTGCCCCGACTTTTGTCAAAGGTCAAAAAAAGCCCGGGTCCGAAAAATCGGACCTGGACTTCGTTTGCACAACCCGCTTATTGCTTGGGGAACTGTGACTTATATCCGTTAAACTGCTGATAGGCCTGCTGGATCTTTTGCTGGTCGGCCGCCTCAATCTTGTACCAGCCCTTTTGCCACATTTTATCGAACACCTGGAACTGCATGTTATGCTCATCACCCAGAATTCCTTGAATGGTTTCATGGAGCTTGGGGTTTTGCATTTCATTTAATCCGGTGTTGTAGCTGGCCGTCATGTATTTCTCCATGCTCAGAATATCATTCAGCCGGTCGCGGTCGCTGAATTCAGGGCCTGCTGCAGTTTGATTGGCTGATTCCGGAGTGGCGATCTCCACACTCACAAGCTATCCCTCCTTCAATTAATGGAGCTGACTCAAAATCGTGTTATAGTGCTGCTGGTGCTTATTCCCTAGATCACGCACCATTTGGGCCAGCTGCTGGCATTCCATCGTCTTGGCGGTTTCCTCGCATTTTTTGACAGCCAACAGCTCCCATGACAGATAATCCTTGATATAGAGCAATTCCTTTTCCCCAATCAGGTTGCGGTCCTGGGTGAGGGTGCTTTGATTCTGCTGCATGCCATACGCCTCCTTATCTGTGGCTGAAAGCGGACCCTACGGCCCGCTTCCAGATCTATTCAAATATGCGGTTTCCCTTAAAATCTGTTGAAGTTGCTGCCCATGCTGGTGCCGCCAAACTGGGATTGGGAGGTTTGGGCGGAATCGGAACGCAGATAAGCGTCATGGTTCGGCTGGTCGCCCTTATAGTTGGCGGTGTGGAAGGAATTAGGGGAAACAAATTGTTGTTGGCCATAGCTTTGTTGGTTATTTGCAAACCCGGAATTCATACCGTAGCTGCCGGTAGAGAAGTTTTGGGTTTGGGTTTTGTATTGCTGCGGAATGGAGGTTTGACCATAGCCGCTTGTATATTGTCCTTGTGTCGGCTGGAAGGAGTCGGAGCGCAGATAGGCATCATGATTCGCTTGGTCGCCCTTGTAGCTGGCGGTGTGATACGAGTTGGGGGAAACGTATTGAGCTTGATTTTGTTGATTTTGTTGGTTTTGGCCATAAGAAGAGCCATAACCTACATTGGAGGTGAAGCCGTAGTTAACAGAGCTGTTTACTCCACTGAAGCCGGTTTGGGAAGGCTGTGTGGAGTCAGCGCGCAGGTAGTTGTCATGGTTCGGCTGGTCACCGCGGTAATTGGCGGTGTGAAAGCTGGCCGGGTTTTGGTTTTGTTGGCCATAAACGGAATTCACCGGTCCGGTAGGCTGGAAGGATCTTTGCATCCCTTTGTATTGGGAGGTTACATTTTGGCCCATGCCGAAGGAGCTGGGGGATTGGGAATCGGATCTCAGATAGTTGTCGTGGCCGGCTTGATTGCCGCGGTAGTTGGAGGTGTGGAATTGCTCGGATTGATACACAGGTGGTTCCTCCTTTAAATGGTTGCTCGCGTTAGTCTTCTCCGGTTCACTCACCTTAGAAGCCTCTACTAGTGTCTTCACCTCCAGTGGTTTTATGTTTGGGAAAAAAAAGAAAACGGCACAGATTCCCTGCACCGTTTCCATACTTATTATGAATGCTCAATCAGCTGTTTCAGCTCCGCCGCAGCCTCCTGCGGATTGCTGCTGCGGGTGATGGCGGATACAACGGCAATCCCGTCCGCTCCCGCTTTTGTTACCAGACCGGCATTGCTGCGGTTAATTCCGCCGATGCCCACCCGCGGAATCCCGGAGCATTCAGCCTTTAATCTGCCCAGCAGCTCAAAGCCGATGGCATCACCCGCATCCGGCTTGGTAGGAGTCCCGTAGACGGGTCCGACACCCAGATAATCGGCTTCCTGTTCCAAGGCCCAACAAGCCTCCTCCCAGGAGCCGGCAGACACTCCTACAAACCGGTCAGGGCCTATCAGCCTCCGGACCTCCGGGGCCGGAAGATCGTCCTGGCCCACATGGACTCCGTCAGCGTCAAGCAGCAGAGCAATGTCCACCCGATCGTTAACCACAAAGGGAATACCCAACCCGCGGCACAGGGCTCTGACCTGTTTGGATATCTGCAGAACATCCCGCAGCGGCTGCGTTTTCTCCCGCCATTGGATCATGGTAACACCGCCGTCAATCGCTTCACGGGCAATCTCCACAGCAGTACGCCCCCCATAGCTCTGCATATCCATAACCAGATACAGCTGGAGCCATTCCCGCAGCGCACGGCCGTTCCACTCTACTGCTTGTTGCATGTGCGAACCCTCTCCCCGGACAAAACTGCAGCGAAAGACAGATTTACCGCCCTTCGCTGCATGTTCCTTTTTATATTTTTTATTAACCGCGTACAGGACGTGTGACAGCATCCTCTACCTTGATGCAGCGGTCCATAATGACCTGAAGACCACCCGCCGCTGCAATATCCGCGGCTTCCTCGCTCTCAATTCCCTGCTGCAGCCAAAGCACCTTGGCTCCTGCCTTAACGGCTTCCTCGGCCACCTCCGCACAAAACTCGCTTCTGCGGAATACATTCACAATATCGATGGCGTCCGGCACCTCGGCCAAGGAATTATACCGCTTCTCCCCCAGGATGGTGTCCGCACCTGTGGGGTTTACGGGGATAATCCGGTAGCCCCGGTCTTGCATGGCCGCAGCCACCATGTGGGACGTGCGGTCGGGTTTGTCCGATAGACCCACCACAGCGATATTGGTTGTTTTCTCCAGAATTGTTCTGATCTCATCCCGCGACGGGTTCTCAAATGCCATTATGGTTAGCCTCCTTGTAATTGCATGTTTTAAATCAGGCACCCGGGGTGTAGGAAATACTCTGACGCCCCATGGCTTCCCAGGTCTCCAGAAACTGCTGGCGGTTAACAGGGAACTGCTTTTTACCGGTCCACGGATCATTCACGTATACGTATTGGTCATCATACCCCACCAGCAGCACCGCATGCTCCATAAAGGTGGTTTTGATCGGCCCGGTTGGCGTATCCCAGGTCACCCATTTGGCGGGGACGCGGAAATCGATGGTGGTCCAGACCACCGCCGGAATCCCTTGGGACAGCTGCAGCTCCAGTTCCTCGAATTCCGTTCCGGTCAAATCCACAGCCCCGGGAACATTAGCCTTCAGCACCGGAAACAGCGCCGTATGATAAATACCAAAGCCCTTGCCCTTGCCGGAAATCTCCCCTACAAACCCCGTGTTGGGATTCCCCCAATAAGCGGGGGAGCCATCGGAATTCAAAGTGATCGGCGTCATATCGACAGGCATTTCGGAAAGCAGGTCCAATTTGGTCTTGGCCACGCCGGCGAAATTCAACAGCATGGACAGGCTGGTAATTTCACAGCCGGAAGGAAGCTCGGGATGCTGACGGTATATCGGCGCATCAAGAAGGACGGATGGCTTTCTCTCCGGCTTGACAGGTGCAGGCGACGGAACAGGTGTAGGCTCGGCTACCATGGAGTCAGCCGGGCGCATAACAGCAGGCGCTGCATCGGCATAAGGCGAAATCGCCCATTCCTTCCCGCTTAGCCTGCCATAAATCAGCACGCTGAATACCCCGCTGGAAAACACGAGTCCTACCACCATCACAAAGGCCGCCACATATTTTGTTGTCTTCCAGAGAACATTCATCCTGATCACTCTTTTTGCTGTAGTATTCTTGCGAGTATGCGGGTCAGATCAGTTCGATATGGGCGCCGAGATCAAGCATATGCCGGAAGAAGCCGGGATACGATTTGGCGACATGATGGGCATCATTGATGATAAGCCCTTGCTCCGAACGCAAGCCCACCACGGATAAGGCCATGATCACCCTGTGGTCATAATGGGCATTAATTTCCACGCCTCCCTTTACGCCTTCAGGTTTGCCGTGGACAATAATTTCGCTTTGCCGCTCCTCCACATTGGCCCCGGCCTTGTTCAGCTCATGGACAAAATCGGTAATGCGGTCGCATTCTTTATAGCGCAGATTCTCTACATTATAGAAGCGGGTGGTTCCTTCGGCAAAAACGGAGGCTGCCACCATCGCCAAGACGCCGTCGGTAAAATGGTCACCGTCGAATTCGCCGCCGCGGAGCTTTCCGTTGCCAGTTACATGGACACTGTCGTTGGTATGCGTCAGTGGCACACCCATGGCCTTCAGTACATCCACCACCGCACGTTCACCCTGGCGGCTCTTCTCGGCCAGCCTGCGCACGGTGACATCTGAGGAGGTGACTGCTGCAGCAGCCAGAATGGCTGCGGAGCCGGGATAGTCCCCCTGGACAATGTAGTCCTTGGGCAAGTACCGCTGGCGTCCCGGAATGCGGAAGTGCATATAATCTTCGGCAGCCTCCACCCGAATTCCTGCCTGTTCGAGGACTTCCAAGGTTTGGCCGACAATGACCTTGGACTTCAGATCATGCAGAACCGTAATTTCGCTGTCTTCCTCAAGCAAGGGGGTCATAAATAACAACGAGCTCAAAAATTGGGAGCTGACATTTCCAGATACGGTAATATGCCCGCCCTTGGGTTTACCGCCGCCGATGGTGATCGGCAGTCTGCCGTCCCGGTCCGCAACTTCAACGCCCATTTGGCGGAGGGAATCGATGAGATCGTGATGGGGGCGTTTGCCCAGGGATTCGGGATAACGGTTTACGAAGGTGACCTCCTCCTGGCAAAGCGCGGCAATGGACATTAAAAACCGCAGAACTGCCCCGGCGTTGCCCACATCCAGCTCCTTCACCTTGCCGGGATGGGCACCGAAGCCGTTAATCACCAGCTTGGTTTCATCCTCCGTCAAAGTAGCCCCCAAGTCCCGGATACAACGGCGCATGGCATCGCTGTCCTCGCTGTGGGCAGGATAATAGATGGTGCTTGTCCCATCGGCAAGAGCTCCGATCAGAAGATAGCGGGTCGTATAATTCTTAGACGATAACGCTTGTATATCACCCCGGAGGACCGGGGTAGGTTTGATCACAGCTTTAAAACCGTTCATCGGGCAGGTTCCCTCCTGAGAGTTTTTTGCTCCAGCAAAAAAATAGCTTCCTTCGGAAAAGCGCGGCCGGACATGCGGCCGTTCATAGTTACTGACAGTTTACCATATGCGGCAGGGCTTGGGAATGCGGTACAAGTCGCATCCTTCCGAGAAAACACGAATTTTCCCGTATTTGTTCGAGGAAGACCCGGTCCGCTTGACCCTCCTCCGCAATTCCGGTAGACTTCTAAAAAACATCCCAAATCGTGAGGTGCAGCGACATGGAACAGGAAATTGGCTGGATATCCGCTGACGAGGTCCGGCAACGGCTGGAACGCGGTGAAGCATTAAACTTGGTAGACGTACGCGAGCCTGAGGAGGTTGCGTTGGGCATGCTCCCCGGGGCTATCCATATTCCTTTGGGCGAGCTGCCTTACCGGCATGAAGAAATTCCCCAGGTCGATGAGGTCATCTTCGTATGCAGAAGCGGCAGCCGCAGCGGCCGGGCATGCGATTATCTGCGGCACCTGGGCTACCGCGGTCTTAAGAATATGGAGGGAGGGATGCTGGATTACGGGAACCCGTAACCTCACGCCTCCAGCATTTCCTCAATCCTGCGGGCCGCCTCCTCTGGGGGCAGGCGGTCCGTATGGAGCTGAACGGGCGCAAAGTCATAAGCATGGCGCCGGGCTTCCACCAGAGTATGCACCCGCTCCACCACATCCCCCTGCAATAACGGTCTGCCCTTATCGCCGCGGACCCGCTCCACAATCACCGCTTCCTCCGCCTTCATCGCCACAACAAGACCATTCTCCAGCATAAGCCTGCGGTTTTCCTCCAAAAGAACGGCCCCTCCGCCTGTAGACACAACTTGGTTGCGGCGCTGCAGCAGTTCCTGTAAGGCTTCTGTTTCCCGTTCACGGAAAAAAGCCTCTCCATGCTCTTCGAACATCCGGCTGATGGTCATCCCCGTCTGCTCCTGGATAAAAGCATCCGTATCCGTGAAGGTCCAACCAAGGCGATTGGCCAGAATCCGGCCTACGGTGGTTTTTCCGGTGCCCATAAAACCAACAAGAACAATATTTCGTTGCATAATCTTGTTCTCCCCCTTTCTCTCAAACCCGTGCTCATTCTCGGATTTTACCGCGAAAGAAAGGGAATAGGCAAGAAAATCTTGACCCGAAATTAATTATCCAACGGTTGATTCCATGGAACCCGGAACCAGACCTTCGTACCTTGCTCCGGGGCACTTTCCACATTTAACCCCTTTCCATACAGCTGGATCAGTCTCCTGTTTGTGTTCAGCAAACCGATTCCCCTTCTGCCCTGGCGTGAGAAATCCAGCAGGCGTTCCATCTCCCCCGCAGGCATCCCCCTGCCGTTATCCCGAACCTCCAGCAGAACTTCATCCTCCTCTCGGCTGATCCGGACATGGATATTGAGCAGCTTGCGCCCGGTCATGCCGTGTTTGACAGCATTTTCTACCAATGGCTGCAGGCTGAGAGGCGGCAGAAAAATATCCCCGTCCATGTTCATATCGATATCCACAGACAATCGCGACCCGAAGCGGGCCTGCTCAATATACAGATAAGCACGCACCAGCTCCAGCTCATGCTCCAGCGGAACCAGCTGCTCCATATTCAAGAAATCCACGCTGATCCGCAGATAGCTGATGAACGCTTCTCCCAGTTCCTGCATTTTCTCCTTATTCATTTCACTCAACGCCAAAAGCGAGTTCAGTGTGTTATAGAGGAAATGGGGCGAGATTTGCGCCTGCAGATAAGCCGCCTCCATCCTCAGCCCCTCCGATATAGAGCGCTTAAGCCTTGCGAGAGACCATAACCGGTACTTCAGCTCCAGGGCATCCACCGGTTTGACCAGGTAATCATTGGCCCCGGCCAAAAAACCGGTATAGATATCCTCCGGCTGATTGCGGGCCGTAAGCAGGAGAATCGGCAACTCGGAAATATCATACCGTTCACGTACAAGGCGGGTTAATTCATAGCCGGACATCTGGGGCATCATCACATCCACAATCAGGATGTCCCAGGCCTCCTTATCCAGCATCCGCAGCATATCCTCCGGTTTCTGGACAGTGGTGATGCGGTATTCCCCGGAGGATAATACGCTGGACAGCACCTTCAGATTTATGGAGTCGTCGTCCACAGCCAGAATACGGACCGGCTTCTCCGACAAGAGTGCCGGCGGATTGGGTTGGATTCCCTGAACGGGAACATCCGCAACAGTCTGCTGTTCCTGGCTCAACAGGGACTCTGGTGCTTCTGAAGGTATGGCTGCTCCTTTTATGTTCAGGGCCGCCAGCGGCAGTGTAAACTGGAAGCTGCTGCCCAACCCGGGCTGAGAACGGACCGTTATTTCACCGCCGTGAAGCTCAATCAGCTGTTTGGCAATGGTGAGACCAAGTCCAATGCCTCCCAGTTCAGCCCCCTCTTTGCTCTGCTCGTATTCCCGGAATATCCGAAGCTGCATCTCCTCATCCATTCCTGTGCCGGTATCGGTGATTTCCACTGCCGCCATCCCCTTGCGTACGGAAGCGGAAACCCGGATGTCCCCTTCCTGTGTGAACTTCACGGCATTATGCAGCAGGTTATACAAGCTTTGGGTCAGCCTTTTTTCATCCGCCCATACAGGCGGCAGCGATTCCGGCACATCCATCACAAAACGGACGGGCTTCCCCTCCAGATTATGCCTCAGCATATCCCAAACTCCCGAAATCACAGACAAAAGCGAAACAGGCTTCGGCTGAAGCGAAATCCGGTGATCCTGAAGGCGGGCCATATCCAAAAGATCATCAAGCAGGCTCGCCATTCTTTTTCCGATAACCCGCATTAACTCCATGTCCTCGAAGCTGCGCTGCTCCAGTTTGTTTTTTTCGCGGGCTGTCACGGCTTGGGCAATGTTCATCATCCCGTGAAGAGGATTGCGCAGCTCATGGGAGGTTTGTGCTAGGAACCGGTCCTTTTCCTTGGAAGCGGCATTGAGCTGCCGGTTCAACCGTTCATTTTCTGCAGCATTATGGAAGTATTTCTTGAACCAGTAACATGAGAAGCCGATCATGGCCCCGATCAGATTCACCGGATAATAGATATGCTTGGCGGTATAGCTGTAGCTGATCACGCTCCATACCACATTGGACACCAGACAGGACATAGAAAAAACCAGAAATACGGCATCCTTGTCATTGCGCCAGACGGCCCGGAACAGCATCCCGCCGAACCAGACCACGGGCAGCACATACAGGCATGCATGGACACGGGCCCGGATAGAGTAATGGACCAGCGTCATTGGAGCAACCAGAATAAAGACGGAATACAGGCCTACCAGAAGGGTGTATATGACAAAAATCTTATTCTGCTTGGTTTTGCCCAGGAATGTCCGGCCCAACTGGATCATGAAAAAGGACATCCACATATACGCCAGCAGCTTGATCTTCCACAGCCATGCATAGGGAACCGCAACCAATTCCAGAATCACCACATCATCCGACAGGACCACAGTCAGAGCGGCCATCAGCATCATGACGCCGAAGGTACGGAGGGCCTGTTGTCTGCGGTCGAAGAGATAGAGAATAAAACCGTACAAACAATGGAGAAGCGCGATAAAAACCACGCCCAGCTGTAATCCGACGGAGATAAACCGTTCGGAGGTAACGGCGCTTTGGGATCCGAAGCGGATGGACTTGACAATGCCGCCATTCAGGGAATCGTCAAAGTTGGCGTACCGGATGATGAGCTCAAGGGTATCGCTGCCCTCCGCCGATGCGGCACTCATGTACGTGGCAGCACTGGGCACATAGGTTCCCCGGTCAGTGCCCACCCGTCCCGCCTCCGCCACCACCTTCCCGTTTATCTCCAGTGTGGAGGATGTCCGGACATCCCCAATCCAGAAGCCGTACGACAGGTTCAAGGTCGGATCAACCCGGATGAGCAAGCGGTAGGTTCCGTAACCGAAGGAATCCGGGCCTTCCTTTACTTCAAGAGGGTACTGCCCCTCTACCGGAACCTGCAGCAGCATACGGTCCTTATGATGACCCTGGGCAATATCCTTCTGGGTCAACAGCTGTCCGGGGTAAAACTCCCACTCTCCGTCCAAGGTGATAGAGGGCGAATGGGAGAAGTCCCAGCGGCTAAGATCCACAGTGCCTGCTGCTGCCTTAGGATGCTTCGGAACATGCAATTCGGCAGTCCATACCCACCGGACCCCCTGCATCAGACCTACGAAGAGTATGATAAGAGCCAAATATTTCGGCAGCCGCCAGTTCACTTTTAGATGAAGGTTCGCTAATTTGTCCATAGGGAAATTATACCACAAGCATCCATATTAACCCTAGTCTTCATTTATTAGTTTATCGATTTGACTGGCAATTTGTGCGAATTCCCGGGAGACTGCCTGAAAGGAGTGGACGAGAGGCTTCAGGTCCTCGGGTTTGGCAATGCACTTATTTTTTAGACGGACAGGCTTCTGTGTCCGGATTGGCCGGTCTTCCGGAATGGTAAAAAAGTCCTCAGCAGTAGAGGCAACGGGAGCAAACTTCTCAAACCCCTCCTGCTCCAGCAGGCTGAGAATGGTTTTGAGGCTGTACCGGTTATTGCGGAGTGTCCGGACCCGCCGCAATAGCTTTAACGCCCCCGATTCATACATCACTGCGTCCCCCTGACGCACCGTAGGGATGAATTCGGAAAAGTAGTGGATCCAGCGTTTTACAGTGGTTGGTGATACCCTCAGCGCTTTAATGACCTCCAACTGGTTGTAAAGCTTTCCCATGCCCTCTCTCCTTTAAAATTTATTTTTTTGAGCTCTGCTTTACGCCTAAAGTAATCTGGTGTCATCTACAGTAAAGGATACTCACATTCTCATCAAAAAATGAGAAAAATTACCCATCAAAAAATGTGCGGACCACTGGCGTCCACTTTTTCACTTCGGATTTGTTCAAACTGTTATCAGATGGAGTCGTTACAATTTTCTTACGATACATCCTAAGATAAGGAGTTGAAATTATGGGCAGAATCAAATCCGCCTCGCCGCGAAAATGTTTGAAAAAAAACTGTGAAGGCAAGCATTATGCCAAAGGGTATTGCAAAGAGCATTACCGTCAAAATTGGTATCTGGAAAAGGTTAATGGCGGTTTTGCCTTTTCGTCCGTTTCGTCCAGTTCATCCGGTCCGTCCATTTCATCCCCTTCGTCCGCAATGTCCGGTCCATCCAATCCACCCGGTCCAGCGGGTCTGAAGGCTACAAGCCCAGCTTCTATGAGCTGATAGTGCACAACAAAACGACCGCCGGATATCGCTTTTCCGGCGGTCGTCATTCTTAATTGATGGATATGGATGTCCGTTCGCTTCGGGAGGTTAACCAATGCTTAAACCATTGTTCTATCCGTTCATGCAGGCCTACCCCCAACTCCTCTTGAAACATTCCTTCCGTAACCTGGTAGTGTTTCATCACGGAGGCAAAATCCCCCATGCCGTCATAGGATTGTAGCAGGAAAAAATGGGCCTCTTCACAGTAAGGCTGCATCCGCAGAATCCTTGCACCGATGGTCGCCGCATCCCTGTAACGCCGTTTGGAGAGCAGCGCTTCCGTCAGCCGTAAGGCGTGTAAGGTCCACAAGCTGCGCAGGCGCACATTTTCCTCCTCTGCCCATATATAATCATATTCACCCAAATAATCGCCTTCATACTGCTCCACCCGTTTCCATAACCGCTCCAGACTATCATCATCCCTAAGGTCACGAAGCTCCAGCAGTTCCCGTTCCCACTCGGTACTCTCCAAACAAACCTGCTCAGAGGGTATCCTGTATCCTTCCTCCAGCCTTACATTTTCTACCGTAATGGGCAGGCCGGATTTTTTAAGGCCCTGCCGCATTTGGTAGACGGCGGTGTAGAGCTGAACTGCGGCCTTATGGGGATCGATGTCAGGCCATATGGCTTCAATCAGCTTATCACGGCTAACGGTACGCCCCTTTTGATGAACCAAAAAGGCAAATAGCTCCTCAGCTTTGGTGGTACGCCACTTAAACGAGCAAGGGGTTCCTGATGCATCCGTGTATCGCAGCAAGGGAAAACAACAGACCTGAACGGACTCGGACTCGATCGGGGCATTCGCTTTCCGCACGGCTGACCCAATTTTTAATTTCTGGACCGTCCGGGCCAATCTTTTGGTTTCCACAGGTTTAAGCATATAATCAATGGCATTGGCTTCAAAAGCCGCTAAAGCATGTTCATCAAAAGCCGTTACAAAGACGATTGCTGAATTCGGGCAAACCTCTTCCATATCTCTTGCTATTTCAAGTCCACTTCTTTCCGGCATGCTGATATCGAGAAAAATCACGTCGGGCTGCATGGCTTCAGCTGTCCGAAGCGCTTCGCCCGCTTCGGTGCAAATGGCCAACTGTTGCCAATCGGCCACTTCCTTCAGCTTCTTTTGCAACCACCTGAGGGCTAGCGGTTCATCATCCACCAATAGCGCACGCATCCCCAACATCCTTTCTTTGATGTTAAATAATGTAAACATAACTGATATATACTTTTCAGATTTATTCTCTCACAAAAATCCTTATACTTCCACTAAAACCCATTCATTTATGTATATTTATGGTATCCTATGGGTTTTTTTGGTCTCTCCATTATATACCATTTTATATAATTAAATAACTCATTTATTTTAATTTACATATATTAACTATGTAATATTACTGGATGCTTCTACACTAGTAATAACCAATTCCTGCATGGTGGGCTTACGTCCATTCCTAAATTTCACACCTCTAATACAATGTTAGCATCGAACGGTATTTCTCCCTGAGGAGTGGTTAAAACGTGGTGAATCCAACCCATGCAGGTATAAACAGCAGCTTCCGCAGCCGGTCATCCGCAGCTTCCCGTTTGGTATACGTGACTTATACCCGTATACAGGACGGGAGAGGGTACGTAGGTGTAATCAGCCCTAAGGAGAACAAAATTCTGGCAACGGTCCCGGTTGGACGCAATCCAGGGCCGGTTGCTTTATCCCCAGATGGGACAACTGTTTATGTAGCCAACCGGGATGATGCCACCTTATCCGTTATCGATACTTCCACCAACCGGGTTTCCGCCCTTCTGCCAACCGGCACCAATCCGACCGCAATTCTCATTACACCTGATAACAAACGGACCTACGTGGCCGGTTATGGTGGCAAAGCCATTACAGTCATTGACAATGCAAGCTTCACCGTTATCACCACCATATCCCTCCAGGACCATCCCTTTTCACTGACAGTGGACCCTAATGGACGGTTTGTGCTTGCCGCCTGCAAAGGAAGCTCCTCCGGACTGGATTCCTACGCCATTATTCATACAGAAGACCATTCGGTCCACATGGAAAGCGGATGTTGGACCTCAGCAGATCATAATCCCATAGCGGTTTCTGCAAATGGACTTTGGTTTGCCGTTTCCGGTGTTTCCCGTATTGTTATGTGGTCTATCCAAAAAAACAGCTGCCGTTACCACAGCTCCTGGACTCTTGGGCCCCATTGGGGTGTGGTCAGTACGGACAACGGACGTTGGCATGGCAACTTTTACTTTATCCGGAATGGTCCTTCCCCAGGTATCCTGCATGCGGAAATCTCCTCCGGGTTCACAGGTCCACATTTTATTGAAAGCTATAAAGGCCAACGGATTATTGCGGGGTCACCGGATCAACGCAAGATTTGTATTACTATTGCCGGGGAGCACGATCAACGGCCGGGACTGCACATCATTGAACCACAGGAGGAACAAACATCGCACTTTGTGGAGCTGCAATCCGCTTATGACGTAGGGATTACGGAGGACAGCTCCAAAGCCTTCGTTACGGGAGACAACAGTCTTACTCCCGTTGATCTGGCTTCTTATATGCGGGAAGAACCTATTGCCGTCGAAGGCAGGATCCGGGGGATTGCCGCTTGTTACCGGACGCAAAGCTGAATTTTTGCTTTACTCCTGGCCGGACTACGGATAAATCCGGCTATATTTTTTTTAACCAAACGGACAACCTGTTGCTAGTTTTGCATATAATTCAGTAGACATACTTTTAGCCTGTTCAAATGGGAGGATGCTATAAACCTTGAGTTCAAATAAGCTGATCCAACTGCCTAACTTTGGTCCTCCGAATGATTCCAGAGTAACCTTATTGGACTCGACGGCCTCCATGGAATCCGCCATTGCCACACTATGGCATTGCCGCGGCCTCTTTCAGCCAACATTTCAACATGCCTTGCGCAGAGGTGCCCGCCTAATGCCGGAAACGGTGTCGGAGCTACTAGGGACCTGGTTAATATTTACCCGCTCGCTGTTATGGCTAAGGGAAGAAACCGTTTATACAACCAACAGGGTGAAGGCCATCCAGCTTGCTCTTGCTGCAGATTCCGAACACCAGAAACTAGACCGCATCCAAACCGGACTGAAACGGACCAATTCGGCCATGGTGGATACACTGGAGGATATAATGGGACTCCTTGCTTCTCTGGGCACCTTCCCCATGACCAAGGAATATCAGCCAGCTGACTGGGCCATTCTGCTCCAACAGACGGATACCATTATCCATCAAGGTGAGACCATTCTGCACAGCATCCTCTCCAGCGGGCATTGGCTTAGGTCGATTCTTCCTGAAGTTCAGGGAGACTCAGCGGGAATAAATGAAACGGTCATGCCGGAACCTGCCCGAATGGAGCGGCTTCTGCAAACCATCCGTGTGGCAGAACGCCATGTGACGAGACTTTATTATGTAAACACAAAAAGCAGCGGCAAACGGAACCGCACGTTTAACCACCTCATCCACTTGTGCATTCAACTGATGTCCCCTTCCCTCAGGAATAAAAAGTATAAACCGGCCAAACCTTGGCTGAACAGACAAGGAACAAAAAGCAAAAAGCGGCGGTAATTCTCAGTGAAGAGAATTACCGCCGTTTTTCTGTGGTGCAAGCTATTTATCCTATTCCAGCCACTGGTAGTGGAAGAAACCTTCCTTGTCCGTACGCTCGTAGGTGTGGGCGCCGAAGTAGTCGCGTTGAGCCTGCAGCAGGTTAGCCGGCAGGCGGGCGGTACGGTAGCTGTCATAGTAGGACAGGGCCGAGGAGAAGGCCGGCACCGGAATGCCCAAACGGACTGCAGTGGACACCACCTTGCGCCAGGAATCCTGGTACTTGTGGATGACGCTGCTGAAGTATTCGTCCAGAAGCAGGTTCTTCAGCTCCGGATTGCGGTCGTATGCATCCTTGATATTCTGCAAGAACGCTGCACGGATGATGCAGCCGCCGCGGAAGATCATGGCGATACCGCCGTAGTCCAGATCCCAGCCGTACTCCTCGGAGGCGGCCCGCATTTGGGCGAAGCCTTGGGCGTAGGAGCAGATTTTGCTGGCGTAGAGAGCCTGGCGGACCGCTTCGATAAACTCGGCGCGTTCCACACCCAGATCAGCTGCAGCAGGACCGTTCAGCACCTTGCTGGCCGCAACACGCTCGTCCTTCATAGCAGAGATAAACCGGGCGAACACGGACTCGGTGATGAGTGACAAGTGCACACCCAGGTCCAGAGAGCTTTGGCTGGTCCACTTGCCGGTGCCCTTCTGTCCAGCTGTATCCTTGATGATATCCACCATGGGCTTGCCGGTTTCCGGGTCGGTTTTGGTGAAGATATCCGCAGTAATTTCGATCAGGTAGCTGTCCAGCTCACCCTTGTTCCACTCTGCGAAGATTTCATGCAGCTCCGCCGGAGTCAGTCCCAGCCCGTCCTTCAAGAGCTGGTAGGCTTCGCAGATCAGCTGCATATCGCCGTATTCGATTCCGTTATGCACCATCTTCACATAATGGCCGGCTCCGTCCGGGCCGATGTAGATGCAGCAGGGGTCGCCCTTTACCTTGGCGGAGATCGCCGTCAGAATCGGGGCTACCAGCTCATAAGCATCCTTTTGGCCGCCCGGCATAATGGAGGGGCCCTTCAATGCGCCTTCCTCGCCGCCGGATACGCCGGTGCCGATAAAGCGGAAGCCCTTGGCCTCCAGCTCCTTGTTGCGGCGCTGGGTGTCCGGGAAATAGGCGTTGCCGCCGTCGATGAGAATATCCCCTTGGTCCAGGTAAGGCAACAGCTGGTTGATGGTGTCATCCGTCGGTTTGCCTGCCTTCACCATGATCAGAATCCGCCGCGGCGTCTCCAGGGATTGGACAAACTCCTCAACAGAGAAGGCACCCTTCAGGTTCTTCCCCGGGTTTTCTTCCAGAATTTCCTTCGTCTTCTCGGGAGAACGGTTATATACGGCAACCGAAAATCCTCTGCTCTCAATATTCAGAGCCAGGTTCTTGCCCATAACCGCCAGACCGACTACTCCGATTTGCTGCTTGGACACGGGTTTCTCATCCTTTCTGATTCGCATTGAAAAAAAATTATATGGTCATGGCTCCGAAGCCGCCGTCCACCCGCAGAAGCGAGCCGGTGACAAAGCTGGACGCTTTCTCGGAAGCCAGGAAAACCGCTGCTCCCTGAAGCTCGTCGGCATTGCCGAAACGTCCCATGGGCGTATGCCGCATGATGCTCTCCACCCGCTCGGCGGAGAGGATCTGGCGGTTCTGCTCCGCCGGGAAAAAGCCCGGAATAATAGCATTGACCCTGACGCCGCCGGGAGCGAATTCCCGGGCCAGGTATTGGGTAATATTGTTGACTGCGCCCTTGGAGGCGGAGTAGGTGAACACCTTGGACAGAGGCGGTCCGGAGGATACGGAGGAAATGTTGATAATGCTGCCTCCCCTGCCGGATTCCATCATGACCTTGCCGAAGATCTGGCAGGCCAGCACCACACTCTTCAGGTTCACATCCATAATCTTGTCCCATTCTTCCATGGGGAGCTCGAAAAAGGGAGTGGCGCTGTTGACGCCCGGACAATTCATCAGGACATCCACGTGTCCGGTCCAGTCCAGCACCTCCTGAAGCACACGCTTCAGGTCGTCAGGATTGACGGCGTCCGCCTGGAAAGCCTTGGCCTTGCCGCCGGCTGCCTCCACCTTGGCGCATACCGCCAGGGACTTCTCCTGATTGCGCCCGACGATGGCCACATGGGCGCCTTGCGCTCCCAAGCCTTCCGCCATAGAGCCGCCGAGTGTACTGTTGCCGCCGATAATAACAGCCGTTTTTCCGGTTAAATCGAACATGTTCACGCCTGAATCGTTCCTTCCCGTATTCAAAATTTGACGAAGCTGAAGCTGAAGAAACTACAGTTGCTCCTTCTGGAATGCGGCAATTTCGTCAAATTCCCGGCTCAACTGATGATACACTTTTTGGTAAAGGGGTGTCAAACGCTTATAGACGTCGTGGTTCTCCTGATGCTTCACATGCCGCGTTCCCGCTTTGACCCAATTGTGGATGCCGGAGAAATCCTTGACCTCGCCCATGGCGAACAGCCCCAATTGTGCTGCTCCCAGTCCGGATGCCTCGATGGCGTCCGGAACGGACAGGGTGGTGCCCATAACATCCGCCAGCATCTGGCGCCAGAATTCGGAACGGGCAAAACCGCCCGACGCCCGGATTTCCTCCGGTTCGCCCACCAGACCGGTTAATGCCTCGGCCACGGAGTGGATGCGGTACATCACTCCTTCAAGCACTGCGCGGATCATATGGCTTTTGGTGTGAGCCAAAGAGAGGCCGAAGTATACGCCTCTGGCATTGGCATTCCAGTACGGCGCCCGTTCCCCTGCCAGCAGGGGCAGGAAGATCAGACCGCCGGAACCGGCAGGCACCGACGCGGCCAATTGGGTGAGGTAATCGTAGGGGTCCATGCCCCGGCGTCTCCCCTCTTCGGCCTCCAAGGTTGCCAGGGTGTCCCGCACCCAGCGGAACATAATGCCGCCGTTATTGATGGCGCCGCCCACCACCCAGAAGTCCTCCTTCAGGGCGTAGCAGAACAGCCGTCCCTCCGGATCGGTCAAGGGCTTGCGGGTCACCGCCCGCACAGCGCCGCTGGTGCCGATGGAGACGGCCCAGACCCCATGCTCGAAGGCACCGGAGCCCAGGTTGGCCAATACGCCGTCAGATGCACCCACCACACCCGGTGTGGAGGGGTTGATGCCCATGCGGCGGGCGATGCCCGCTTCAATCCCTTCCATCACATGGACGGTAGAGACGGGGGTGGACAGACGGTCCGGCGTAATGCCGGCCAGAGCTAGCGCTTCCTTATCCCACTCCAGATGGTTCAGGTTAAACAGCCCCGTGGCGCTGGCGATGGAATAATCCACCACATACTGCCCGAACCAGCGGTGCATGACATATTCCTTGATGCCGATGAACTTGTAGGCATTCCGGTGGATGTCCGGCATGCTGTCCTTCATCCATACCAGCTTCACGAAAGGAGACATGGGATGGATAGGAGTACCGGTGCGCATATAGATGGAGCGGCCTTTATGCTCCTTCTTAATGATGTCCGCCGTTTGCACAGCCCGGTTATCCGCCCAGGTAATCAGGTTGGTTAACGGTTTACCTTGCTCATCTACGGCGATGAGTCCGTGCATGGCGGAGCTGAAGGAGATACACAACAGCTTATCCGCCGGAATATCCGCTTTGGTCATCACTGCCGCCACCGCTCCGGTTACGGCCTCACAGATTTCGTCCGGGTCCTGCTCCGCCACATCAGCCCGGGGGGTGAACATGGGGTATTCCACGGAATGGCCGGCCATCACGTGGCCGTCTGTTCCGCGAATCACCAGCGTCTTGGCGCTGGTGGTGCCGATATCTACTGCCAGAATATAAGGCTTCGCTGCCAGTTGACTCATGTTAGAAAAGATCCCCTTCCTCGTTGAATGCCAGCTCATAGGGCTCTGACAGAATTTCAATATCCGGATGGCCCTTGGCCTCTTCCAGAAGGGTTTCGGAGATTTCGATTTCACCCAGGTGCAGGGTATCCCGGATACGGACCAGCCGGCAGGTGGTGTAGTCCAGAATGTTGCAGGTTTTCACCGCCGCCTGAATGGTCAGCTTCTGGTTGGCCAGGGTGGTGGCGATTTTGGTAGGTGCGCACACGGTAGAGGTCAGGCCGTTGGCATAGGTAGCCGGACGGTCCATTTTGTCTACAAGGCGCTGGGTAGTGAAATCCGCTGTGCCCACACCGTTGGCATTACCCTTGGTTTCCGGCGTCAGGTCCATCACCACCATCTTGGTCACATCCGGACCGCCATGGGCGTACGGAGTGGGATAACGGCCGGTGATATTGGGGTCCATACCGTCGCCGCTGATGTTTTTGCCGATGTAGTCGATCACCAGCACATCCAGCTGATCGAAGAGAATCCGCGGCAGGCGGGACTTGGCTTCCTTCAGAAGCTCCTCCTCGCGGCTTTCAATATCAGCTGCGGCTAGAGCCTCGACTCCGCAGGTTTCATCATAGGCATTCTCAATCAGCGCGATGCCGAATACAATGGGCAGCTTGCTCAGCATAATGTTGGCCATAGCCGGCACATTCTCTGCCATGTACTTAAAGCCCAACTGATGACAGGCTTCGGCGCCTTTTTGTTTGCCCAGGCCGATGGAGATCATCTTCATGATCCCGCTTTCGATCCGGCCGCGGAAGGCGGTGTGGGGTTTAACCCGGTTGATCACCACAATAGCGTCGGCTTCGTTGGCGTATTTGTCCACATAAACCGGCAGACCGTTGGGCAGTTCGTCCAGCTTCACCACTTCCATAGTGGAACGGATGGACACCCCCATTGTGTCCTCATCGATGCCCAGGTGATGCAGCACTTCCTTCTGGCCTTCGGCTGTAGCCCCGCCGTGGCTGCCCATACAAGGTACGATGAAGGGCTCTGCGCCGATGGCCTTGATGGCATCCACTGTGGCGCGGGTGATGGCCGCAATGTTGGCGATGCCCCGGCTGCCTACGGCAACCGCTACCTGCTGGCCAGGTTTGATAGCATCCAGCGTTCCGGGTTTTTTCAGTTCTTCCTGGAGGGTGGCAACCGGATCGGCAAGCTTCGTGTTATCAAAACGCTGGCGGATGCGCACGACCCGTGGTACCGGAATATCGCGCAGCAGTGTTTCCAAGATGCTCATGACTATAACCTCCGTATATTGAAATGGTTAGGTTCTTATTTATTCAACAGACGCAGATGCTTCCCGATATGGGAGGCCAAAGCGGCGTCATACTGCTCCTCTTGCTCGGACAGTGTACGGAAAAACTCTGTTTTGAAGAGAGGCTCGCCCGCTTCGTTCTTCGCTTGCAGCAGCAGCCCGTAAGTAATATGAAGCAGCTGTCTGGCATTGTTGTCGTCCATGTAAGTATGAAGGGCGCTGTCCTCGGTTTGCTCCAACGGCTTTATGGCGGTAATATCCGTGGTCACATGATAGTATGCCTTGGCTTCCAGGAAATGCTCCAATGCATAGGCGTGCATCCTCCGGTAGAGCTGCGGGTTGAACTTGGCCACGATACGCACAGCCTCCAACCAGTTGGTGCCGGCGGTTTTCACATGGAAACGGCCGGTGGTATGTTTGGCAACCAGCGGGAATACAGAGAACTTGTCGCTGCCCGAGTGGATGGAGAGCTTGTAGCCGAACTGGTCGGCAATAGCCGCGTGAACCTCCAGCTCCTTCTCGAACTGCTCCAGATCGCCGATGTAATCGATGCCCTTCTGGAATTCGCCGCAGAAGCGGGGCGCCATGCTGTGAATGGAAATTTCCCGGTCATACAGCTCCTTGGCCACCAGATAGTGGGAAGCAGGATCCGTCGGGGTTTCCGTTTCGTCGATGGAAATTTCGAAGTCCACCACACGTCCGACATTGACAATATAGGTTACGTAAATATAGACCATAAATTCAATGGCTTCGCCATAAATCAGAACATTCTTCATCAGGCTCTTCTTATCGAAGGTCAGACGGTGCTCCTTGGCTTCGAATTCCAGGTCCAGATATTTCTTCTCATAGTAGCTGCGGCGTTCCTCCGGTACAGTCAGATACTTGGCTTCCAGCTCTGCGTCGGACAAACCTTCGATGGTGTTGTCGATCTTCTCGGAGCAGTCCAGGGTCAGCATGGTAAAGCCCATGTCCAGGGACATCTTGATGTCAGCCTCTACCTTCAGATGGTCGCCGTCGGCGCCGAAGCCGTCCTTATAGCCCTCTTGGAATGCGGCGAAGCATGCGGCGTCCACAACCTGGTTGTAGTCGCGGCCGGTCAGGCTGAGCTCGCGGATGCTTTGCTGGGCCAGAATCGGGCGGATATCCCGTCCGCGGACGGTTTGGATATGACCCGGGGAAGCTAGTCCCAGCCGGTCGCCCAAGCCGATGGTGGAGATTCCTGTGCCGAAGGCCCGCGGTACGGTGTACAGGAGGTATTTATTCAGCACCAGCCGGTTCTCATGGGTCAGGGGACAGATTTTGCCGCCGTCCTCTTCCCGGCCGGTCAATTCATCGTAGAAGGACCCGCTGCCTGCGGCCAGGATGAACTTTTCATCGCCGTGTTTGACCATGAGCAGGGTAGCGCCGTCTTGAACCGTATAAGAACCCGGATAAATTTTTACGCCCCAATCTCCAGTTGTCTCGCCTTTTTTCAAACCTTCCATTGCTTTAGCATAGACACCCACAGTCAATCGCCTCCATAATTTAGTTAGTTTTCGCTTACATAGGGTTTGGTTTGGCAAAAAACACCGGCCCTATACCCACCAGCCTTCTTCTGCGTCAGGCGTCAAAAGCGGTTAGGAGTATCGATTTGGCTGAGCCGTTGTATTTTCCCTTGCCAGGTTCCCTGATTTATGAGCTAAGCCTTTGCAGGCTCTGCTACCGATTCACGCACCACCAGCTCCGTACGCAGATAGATGGTATCCGGAGCCAGGGTTTTCTGCTCGATGCTCGTGAGGAGCACCAGTGCCCCTTGTCTGCTGATCTCTTCGATGGGCCGCTTAACGGTGGTCAACGCGGGAGACAGGTAAGCAGAGAACATGCTATCGTCGAAACCTGCCACGGATACATCCCCGGGGACCTGCAGCCCCGCATCATGCACCGCTTTCACAGCACCTACCGCCATATCGTCGTTCATGCAAAAAACGGCGGTTGGCCGTTCGGGCAGTTCGAGCAGCTGGAGCATAGCCGTATACCCGCTTTTCAAGTCATAGCTTGCCCCAACCTGATAGGATTCCTTCAATTCAATTCCGGCATCCTGCAGTGCGCGGACAAAGCCGTCTCTCCGCTCCACAGTAGAATGGAAGTTTTGCTTACCGGAGATAATCGCAATGCGGCGATGCCCTTTTTTGATCATATGATTCACGACCCTATAGGAGCCGTGGGAATCGTCGGATAGAATATTGATGGCCTTCAATCCCTCCACCTTGCGGTTCAGCACGATATGGGGAATTCCCGCTTCGGACAAGTGATGCAGGAAAGGGTCATCCTTGGCGCTTTGACTCATGACAATCACGCCGTCGAAGCTTTTGCGGTGAATGCTGCGGTAATGCTCGTAGTCGTCGATCCCCCGCACCACCAGATTGTATGCATCCTTCACTACACTGTTAATACCCCGAACCGTCTCATAGAAAAACCCGGCCGATGTGCCGGTATTCAGTGTGGAGAAGAATAAACCGATATTATAGGAACGGTCCATTACCAGGCTCTTGGCGCTGAAATTGGGGGTATAACCCATTTCCTGTGCCAGCAGCTTGATCTTCTCCTTAGTTTCGGAGTTAATCAGGGGACTATCGTTCAACGCCCGCGATACGGTGGTGTGGGAGACCTGCGCCAACCGGGCGATATCCTTGATTGTAACGTTCATCGCGTTCACCTCGATACTCATGATACCACATCATGCACACGTTAACAATCCAAAAAATTGAAAGAGCCCGACTTATTGTCCGGACTCTTTTCACCTTTTTAAATTTCGGCTAACCTTCAGCATTCCAGCATGATCAACTCCCGTCTCATCTCTTCCAGCCTGCTCTTGGATTTCTCCACAGCTTCCGTGTCCCCCAGCATCATGGCATCATACAGAGTGGATAGCTCATAGTCCATCTCCAGCTTCAGCACCGGTGCCCGTTCCTCCGCCCGTCTGGACTTAAACGCCTGAATGATCTGCTCCGTGGTAATCATTGGTTCCCGTTGGAATAACACCTTATGCTCCACCCCCGAAATCTCCACAGACCGGATGATTTCCCCGAACATAATGTTTTCGATCAGGATCTGCCGGTCCCGGAAGCGTTTGACTATGGCATGGCCGCGGGTATCCCCGATCATTTTCTCCATGAGCTCCGCCAGCTTTTCGTCCTTTATGGAATAGTTACCCACAATTTTGTATTTATCACCGACCCGCTGAAATTTCAGCTTCACCAGCTTGCGCCCCGAACGGATGGAAATGATGAAATGCTGCTCGCTCTCGTTCCAGTACAGCGAAAACCCCTCCTGGATCAATGCCTTAATGAAAAAACGGATTTGCCGTCGATCAAATCTCAGCTCCAGGTTGCAATATTCCACCTCATGACTCTTATTCACGGCAATCCCTCCTTGATGGTGGTCCTCCCCAAGTTTCATTGATCCGTTTCCGGCTTAAAAAACAAGTAGACTTAGATTTGGAAATGATTAGAATGATTACTTTTACTGAATGTTCTGAAAATTAATGCTTTCCTCCATCTTATTATGAAATGTATGTTTTAGCAACTTGGTTTATTGACTATTTATTTGCCGGACAAGGAAAAATGTAAGCGAATACAATTTTCCTCTTAAGAAAAAATTAGGAATTGCCGGTGCAACGCTGCCTTGTCTTCCTGCGTATATGTTGTAATCCTGCGGTAATCTGATTTGTAATCAATTTAACATGATGGATTAACCTAATCTTAAGGTTGGGCGGATATAATTGACGGGTATACGGAGATACTATGGCCTAAACGAACAGGAAGGTGATGGAATTGGATACCCTCTATGCCAGAAAAACGTTAACAAGCGCGGTGGCTTTATCCCTGGTGCTGTCCGGATGTCTGCTGGTGGGGAGCGGGAGCGCAAGCGCCTCCGCAGCCGGTTCCTTCAGTCTGAGCGCCAAGGGCCAGCAAGTACAGCGTTATGCCAGCCTGAAGGATCTCCAGAACCGCTGGCGCAAGCAGGCTGTGGAGCTGCATAAAGCGGGACCCCACTTCTACGAGGAAACGGCCCAGATTCTCGGCATCGAGAAAGCGGCCTTGACCGACCAGCTGAAGTCCGGGAAGAGCATCGTGGACATTGCCAAGGATAAAGGGATTAGCGAAACAGCCCTCTTGGAAAAGATTATGGCCGGCCGTTCGGCGAAGCTGGAGGAGGCCGTGCAAAGCGGCAAGCTGACCCGCGAGCGTGCGGATACCATCAAGACCAAAATGCAAAGCCATCTGGCCCAGCAGCTGAAGCATAAGGGCCTCTTCGAAGAAGAGCCCGGGCATCCCCACCATAAGCGGGGAGACATGATTCCCCATCTGGGGCCGGAGAAGCTGTCCGGGATGCTGGGGATGAGCAAGGATGAGCTGGTGGCCCAGCTCAAAACCGGGAAATCCCTGGCGGAGATCGCCGCCGAGAAGGGCATCTCCAAGGATGAGCTCATCGCCAAAATCAAGGATGAGCTGACCCCGGCGCTGGAGAAGGCCATCGAGCGCAAGCCGCCGGTGGCGAAGGAACACAAGGAAAAGGGCAAGGACAAAAGCAAATAAAACCGGAGAGTTAAACCTCCTTCCCGCTACAGCAGTTGCGGGTAAGGAGGTTTTTTGCTGTCCGCAGGGGGCGGGAAGGCATCCGGGCTGCAGTTTGGATAGCGGAAGGGAACTTTCCGCTATTAGGGTGAAGCCCACGGCTGAGGGCGGATAGCAGTAAGGTAGGTTCCGCTATTGGCTGTGTAGCCGGCGGTTTGCCGGTATGATGCGGCAATAGCGGAAGTCTGACTTCCCTTATGCGGTGTTTATCAGACCGACGCAGCTCATAGCGGAAGTTTGCCTTCCCTTAATCGGTTGGTTGAACCAATTGGAAGTCCAAGAAAGGCGCGCGGGAGTTTAGCGGAAGGGATCTTCCGCTAAGTGTAAGGCGGAGCGGCACGGAATCGATTAGCGGAAGGGGTTTTCCGTTATGGAGGCACGCAGCTGCAGAAATAGCCCAGCTAACGGACAATAGCGGAAATTTGCTTCCGCTATTGCTGCTTCCTTGGGATCCGCGCCCGGGATAACGGAAACCAGCTTCCGTTATCCGAACTTGTTTCGCAGCGCCAACTCCCGCATAACTAAAAAAGAGGCGGCCCACAATTGCAGGCCCCCCCCATATCTTACTTCTCCTCCGGCAATTCCGTTACCAGACCGGCGAACAGTGCGAGCACAAACTGCTCGGAATCGAAATCCTGCAGGTCCGTCATCTTCTCGCCCAATCCCACCAGCTTCACCGGAATGTTCATTTCCTGGCGGATGGCGATGACGATACCGCCCTTGGACGTGCTGTCCAGCTTGGTCAGCACCAGTCCGGTCACGCCGCTTTTGTCGCCGAACAGGCGGGCCTGCTGCAGCGCATTCTGCCCTGTATTGGCGTCCAGCACCAGCAGCACCTCATGGGGAGCATCGGGAATTTCCCGCTTAATCACGCGGAAAATCTTGTTCAGCTCCTCCATCAGATTGGACTTGTTCTGCATCCGCCCGGCCGTATCGCACAGGAGGATGTCCGCCTGGCGGGTTTTCGCCGCCTGGATGGCGTCGAACATCACCGCCGCGGGATCGGAGCCGGCCTGCTGCTTGATCACATCCACGCCTACCCGCTGGCCCCAAACCTCCAGCTGCTCAATAGCGCCGGCACGGAAGGTATCTCCCGCCGCCATCAGTACCTTCTTGCCCTCCTGCTTGAAGCGGTGGGCGAGTTTGCCGATGGTGGTGGTTTTGCCTACCCCGTTGACGCCTACGAACAGGATCACTGTCAAGCCTGAGGGGGCCATAGTCAGCGTGGCATCCCCTTCCGCATCCAGCAGCCCGATCAGCTTCTCGGACAGAATCGGACGCAGATCGGAGGCATCCTCGATCCGGCGTTTTTTGACCTCCGCGCGGAGCTCGTCCATCAGATCCATTACCGTATTCACACCCACGTCGGCGCCGATGAGAATTTCCTCCAGCTCCTCGTAGAATTCCTCGTCAATTTTCTTCCGGCGGACGAACAGGTCCTCCACCTTTTCCACAAATGCATCCCGGGTTTTGGCCAGCCCTTCCTTAAACACCGTAGTGACCGCTTCGGTTTTGCTGGTAATGCTTTCTTTTAGTTTACGAAAAAAGCTCATGGTCTCCTCCTGGAGTCATAATGGTTCTTGCTTCTGCAGCTCCTACGCCGATACTGCCGCTTCCTCCAGCTCCTCGAGACGGACAGAAACCAGCTTGGAGACGCCGCCTTCCTCCATGGTGACGCCGTAGAGCACATCGGCCTCCTCCATGGTGCCTTTGCGGTGAGTGACCACAATAAACTGGGTCACATCGGAGAATTCCCGCAGGTAACCGGCATACCGGGCTACATTGGCTTCGTCCAAGGCCGCCTCCACCTCATCCAGCACGCAGAAGGGCACAGGCTTCACATGGAGAATGGCAAACAGCAGGGCAATCGCCGTCAAGGCCCGCTCGCCGCCGGAGAGCAGCTGCAGGTTCTGTGTTTTTTTGCCGGGAGGCTGGGCGATGATTTCGATGCCTGTATCCAGAGGCATAGCCGGGTCCACCAGAACCAGGTCCGCACGGCCGCCGCCGAACAGCTTGGAGAATACCACCGTAAAGTGGGAGCGGATCTGTTCAAAGGTTGCCCGGAACCGCTTGGACATCTCCTCGTCCATCTCCCGGATTACCTGGTACAGCGACGCTTTGGCGTCCAGCAAATCCTTCTTCTGGCCGCTCAGGAATTCATAACGCTCGCTGACTCTGGCGAACTCGTCGATTGCCCCCAGATTCACCTCGCCCAGCCCGTGGATTTCCCGCTTCAGCTCCCTGACTTTCGCCTGGGCCGCAGGCACATCCTCCGGTGCAGGATAACGGGCCTTGGCCAGCTCGTAGCTCAGCTCATACTCTTCACCAAGCTTCTTCAGCAGGTTATCCAGTTCCACGTCCAGCCGGTTCATCCGCACCTCCGTCTGGTGAAGACTCTCCTCCACTACCTTCAGGGCATTGCGCTGCTCCCGGGTATGGTTCTCCTCTTCCTCCAGCTTCCGGTGCCATTCGGCCCTTGAAGCCCGCTTGAAGTCTGTCTGCTCCGTACATTCCCGCTTCTTAATGGACAAATGGTTCAACAGCTCACGCTGCTTCACCAGCTCCTCCTCGTTTAAAGCAATCTCCCGCTCCAATTGAGCCACCATCCGCCGGTTCTGCTCCAGCTCCCCGGTCTGGACGGCTACATCGGAGCGCATCCGCTCCTCCTGGCCGGACAAGGATTCCTGCTCCTGGGCAATGGAGGCCACCTTCACCTTCAGCTCTGTCAAGGCGCCCACCAGCTCTTCCTTGGCCAGCTCACTCTGCTTACGGACCAGCTCGGCCTCACGGATTGCCGTCTGCAGCTCCTTTTCCGTTTCCTCGAGGGCAGCCGCCTGCTCCTGGGCGTGTTTGCGCTTTAAGCTAAACTCATCAGTCTCCAGGGACACCGCATCCCCGTCCTGGGCATGCAGCTCCAGCTGCTCCTTGGCATGGACCCACTGCTTCTGCAGCGGAGCCACCTCCGCCAGGAGGCGCTGCTCGTCGCCGCGTTTGGCTTCCCCAGCCTGGCGCAGCTCTTCCAGCCGTTCGTTGTCCTTGACCAGGTCCACCTTCATCACCTGGGCCTTGCGGCGCAGCTCGTTCAGTTGGCCGACGGAGTGTTTGATCTCCACGTCCAGCTCTTCAATCTGCCGCTGGCGTCCCAACAGGTTGGAGGACTTCTTCTGCAGGCTTCCCCCGGTCATCGAGCCGCCGGGATTCACCACGTCACCCTCCAGGGTTACCACCCGGTACCGGTACTGGCAGCGGGCGGCGATCCGGTTGGCATCCTCCAGACGCTCCGCTACAATCACATTACCCAAGAGGCTGCCTACAATATCAGCATACGCCGGAGCGAAGCTGACCAAATTAACCGCCAGCCCCACAAACCCGTCCATCCCCGAAATGGAACGGACCTCATGGTCCGGAACAGAACGGGCGCGGATAACATCCAAGGGCAGGAAGGTAGCCCGTCCCAGCTGCTTGCGCTTCAGAAAGGCAATGGCCTCCCGGCCGTTGGCCTCGTTCTCCACCACCACATGCTGCATGGCTCCGCCAAGGGCGGTTTCCATAGCCAGCTCCACCTGGGCAGGCACCTTCACCAGCTCTGCAATGGCGCCGTGAATGCCCCGCAGTCCGTCCATTGGCCGGTTCTTCGCCTTCAGAACCTCCTTGACGCCATGCATAAAGCCGTCATAGTCATTCTGCATTTCGCGCATGGTATCCCGGCGGGAGGTGAGTGCGTCCAGCTTTTGCTCCCACTTGCGCACAGCCCCCTGAAGCTCCTCCAGAAGCCCCTGCCGCTCCCGCATGCTCTGGGAAAGCTGCAGGAATTGGCTGCGCAGCTCCTCGGATTCCTTCTGGACGATGGACAACTCCTCCTCCAAAGCGGTTTTGCGCCGCTCCAGCTGGATAAGCTCCTCCTTCCAGCGGGCCCGCTCCTCATCCAAGCGGCCGCCACGTTTGGCCAGGCTTTCGATCTGCTGCTCCGCGTAACGGGCCTCATGTTTGGCCTGGGCCATTTTGTTCAACGTGTCCAGAAGCTCGCCCTTCAGACGCTCCTCCTCGTCGCTTTTGGTCCCTCCGGCAACGGCTAAAAGCTTCTCCTCTTCCTCCCGGAGTGCGCTTCTGGCCGAGGCCAGACGCTCCTTCACATCCACCATAACGGCGGCAATCCGCGTAAGCTCGGCATTTCTCTCCGCCAGACGCTTATCCTGGGATTCTGTCACCTGCTCCATCTGCAGCCGGTTGGCCCCGAGATTTTTGCCGCGTTCCCGCAGCACCTCGCCTTGGCCCTCGCACTTCTCAAACTCCTCGCTTAAAGCCAGCAGCGTTTCCTGCAGCTTCTGCAGCTCCTCATCGAGACGCCGGGTTTCCCACCGGTGGGTTTCCAATTGGGCATCATGGGCGTTCACCACCGTGGCCAGCTCCAGCTGCTCCTTTTTGAGCCCCTCCATCTTGGCGTTGGTGTCCGACCACTGGCTGTAAATCTGGTCGATCTGATGCACATACACCGCAATTTCGCTGGCCTTCAGCACTTCCTTCAGTTCCTTGAACTTCACGGCCTTGCGGGACTGCTCCTGCAGCGGGGCAATCTGGTCCTCCAGCTCGGACACCAGGTCATGGATCCGCAGCAGATTCTGCTCGGTATCCGAGAGCTTGCGCTCCGCCTCTTTTTTGCGGGATTTATATTTGACAATGCCGGAGGCCTCTTCAAAGATCCCTCTGCGGTCCTCCGACTTGGTACTCAGAATTTCCTCAATCCGGCCCTGGCCGATAATGGAATAAGCTTCCTTGCCGATGCCTGTATCCATAAACAGCTCGGTGATATCCTTCAGACGGCAGGACTGCTTGTTAATGAGATATTCGCTGTCCCCGTTCCGGTGCACCCGCCGGGTAACCGTAACCTCGCTGTAGTCCAGGGGCAGCGCCCGGTCCTCATTGTCCAGAGTCAGCGACACCTCGCTGAAGTTCACAGCCTTGCGGCCATCGCTTCCGGCAAAAATAACATCCTCCATCTTCCCGCCGCGGAGCGACTTGGCGCTCTGTTCCCCCAGCACCCAGCGGATGCCGTCGGAAATATTGCTTTTACCGCTGCCGTTGGGTCCGACTACCGCAGTAATGCCACGGACAAACTCCAGCTCCGTTTTGTCCGCAAAGGACTTAAAGCCTGCCAATTCGATACGCTTCAAAAGCATGTTTTGCGTTCACCTCACAGCTATTGTAACATAACCCGCCCGGTTGAAAATAGGCACCCTTACCCGCTTCGCCCGGCCTTGCGGACAGCTTCACAGCACGCTGGAGGCCCTATCCCCCTCGCTTAAGGAACCGGCGCCACCTAGGGGCTGTCTTCAAACCCTCTTGAGGGCATCCCTCGGAGTTTGAAGACAGCCCCTAAAGCCAAAGGGATAGAAGGGATTCAGGCATCCGCACCCTTGCCCAACTGAGACAAGGCCTTGGCCGCCGCCTCCTGCTCCGCTTCCTTCTTGGAGCGTCCGTTCCCTTGACCCAGCAGGCGCTCGTCCATCCAGACCTCAGCCAAAAACTGCTTCTCATGGGCAGGCCCGCGCTCGTCCACAATCCGGTATTCCAAAGAAGCGCTGCCCTGCTGCTGCACCAGCTCCTGGAGCTGGGTTTTGTAATCCGCCATTTGGCTTTTACCTTCCCAGTAAATATGCGGGAACATATGGGCCCTCAGGAAGGTTTGAACCGCCGCCAGCCCCTGATCCAAGTACAAGGCCCCGATAAATGCCTCAAACACGTCAGCCAGCAGAGCAGGGCGGGACCTCCCGCCGGTCATTTCCTCCCCTTTGCCCAGGAGCACAAAATCCCCAAAGCTTAAAGCCACCGCATGTGTCACCAGCGAAGGCTCACAGACAATGGAGGCCCTCTGCTTGGTCAGTTCTCCCTCGGAGCGCTCCGGGTACTTGGCGTACAGGAATTCCGATACGGTCAATTCCAATACCGCATCCCCAAGAAACTCCAGCCGTTCATTATCCTTGCTCACCGTCATGCGGTGTTCATTAACATAAGAAGAATGGGTAAAGGCCTGCCTCAGCAGCTCCTGATTGCGGAATGCCACTCCCAGCTGTTTTTCCAGTTTTCTCAAATCGCTTCCCAAGATTATTCCCTCCCCGGTTCAATGAAAACGCAAGCGGAGTTGAGCCGCCTTGCAGCCCCCCGCTTGCGTGTTCGCGAACCCGTATCTCATGCAGCACGCCGTAGGGCGGGTGCTTATGCTTCGTATTTCTTCAAAATAATAGTGGCATTATGTCCGCCGAAGCCGAAGGAATTGGACATGGCCGCCTTAACCTCCGCCTTGCGGGGGGTGTTGGGCACATAGTCCAGATCACAATCCTCATCCGGGTTGTCCAGATTAATGGTGGGCGGAATCATGCCGTTCTTCAGGGTCAAGGCAATAATGACGGCTTCCACACCGCCTGCCGCCCCCAGTAAATGCCCGGTCATGGATTTGGTGGAGCTGACCGGAACCTTATAGGCATAGTCGCCGAACACGGTCTTCACTGCAGCCGTCTCCGCCTTATCGCCAGCTCCGGTGGAGGTGCCGTGGGCGTTGATATACCCGATGTCCTCCGGTGTCATTCCCGCACTGCGCAGGGCATGCTTCATGCACCGTGCCGCACCTTCGCCGCCCGGAGCAGGATCGGTCATATGGTGCGCATCCGCGCTCATTCCGTAACCCACCACTTCCGCATAAATCCGGGCGCCGCGCTTCATCGCATGCTCCAGGGATTCCAGCACCAGAATGCCGGAGCCCTCTCCCATCACAAAACCGTCCCGGTCCTTGTCAAAGGGCCGGCTGGCCTTCTCGGGTTCATCATTGCGGGTGGACATGGCCCGCAGTGCGCAGAAGCCTGCCATCCCCATGGGAACGATAGTCGCTTCGGCACCGCCGCAAATCATGACATCCGCCTCACCGTCCCGGATCAGCCGGAATGAGTCGCCGATGGAGTGCGTTCCCGTGGCACACGCAGTAACGGCTGTGCTGTTGGGGCCTTTGGCTCCGGTCAGCATGGAGATCTGTCCGGAGGCCATGTTGGCAATCATCATCGGGATAAAAAAAGGGCTGACCCGCTTGGGGCCCTTTTCCATCAGAATGGTATGCTGCTCTTCCCAGGTTTGAAGGCCGCCGATGCCGGAGCCCACATACACGCCTACCCGCTCAGGATCTGCATTCTCGCCGATGGAAATTCCTGCATCCTTCAGCGCAGCCTGGCTGGTCACCACGGCAAATTGCACGAAGCGGTCCATCTTGCGGGCTTCCTTGCGGTCCAGATAATCCTCCGGGTTAAAATCCTTAATGGAAGCGGCGATTTTCGTCGGATAATCACTGACATCCATACTCTCCACAAGGGACACGCCTGACTTGCCTTCCAGCAAATTGCCCCAGAAGGTGTCCAGTTCGCGGCCCAATGAAGTCATTACGCCCATTCCGGTCACTACAACTCGTTGCGTCAACTTCTATCACCTCGGTATCCAAACGTTATGGTCAAAAACAGGACAAGCCTCATCTATATGGAACCCCATCCCGTCCGGAGGGGGCGTTGCTGCATCCAGTAGCGCTTTTTGGCGCGGGGTAAACCAACGAGGACAAGTCCCGTTGTCATAATAACAAACGGGACTTGGTGCTCTACTTACGCATGAGATTTTATGTAATTCACTACTTCTCCCACAGACGTAATCTTTTCAGCATCCTCATCGGAAATTTCAAGATCGAACTCGTCTTCGAGTTCCATCACTAATTCTACTACGTCGAGAGAATCAGCGCCCAGGTCATCTTTAAAAGAAGCTTCCAGGGTGACTTCTGCTTCATCCACCCCTAAGCGGTCGACGACGATTCGTGTTACACGCTCCAAGATATCGGACATCCGGTTCACCTCCTCTTTGGTATTATACGAGAATTAAAATCAAAATGCCATATCCCGCGGCAAAATATGTAGGGGTATCAACCCATGTACATGCCGCCGTCCACATGGAGGGTCTGCCCGGTGAGGTAAGACGCATCCTCCGAAGCGAGGAAGCGCACCACACGGGCGATTTCCTCAGGCCCTCCCATTCGTCCAAGGGGGATCTGGGGAAGAAGGGCACCCTTCTGCTCGTCGGAGAGCTTATCCGTCATATCCGTGGCAATGAAGCCCGGAGCCACAGCATTGACGGTAATCCCGCGGCTGGCCAGCTCACGGGCCGAGGCCTTGGTCAAGCCGATGACCCCTGCCTTGGCTGCCACATAGTTGGCTTGGCCGGGATTGCCCAGGGCGCCTACCACCGAGGAAATATTGATAATTGTGCCGGAGCGCTGCTTCATCATCGGCCGGGTGACCGCTTTGATGCAGTTGAAGACACCCTTCAGGTTCGTGTTGATCACCTGGTCGAATTCCTCTTCCTTCATCCGCATAATCAGGTTGTCCCGGGTAATGCCGGCATTATTCACCAGAATATCGATATGGCCGAAGGCCTCGATGGTCTGGCTGACCATTTGCTCCGCTTCTGCCGCATTTCCCACATCCGCCTTGATGATGATGGCACGCCGGCCCATCCCTTCGATTTCGCGGGCAACGGCGGCTGCCGCCTCCTCGCTGCCTGCGTAGTTGACAGCCACATCTGCGCCCGCCGCCGCCAGCTCCAGGGCAATGGCCCGGCCGATGCCCCGGGAAGCCCCGGTGACAAGAGCGGTTTTACCGGATAGCATAAGCGATCCCTCCTAAGAGTTTTTGCGCCAGCAAAAACTGGCTTCGTAAGCATATACTTGAGTTTTTGCGCCAGCAAAAACTGGCTTCGTCAGATTTACAAGGTGAAGGCGTTGACCGCTTCCAGGCTGTTCAGGGAATAGGTGGCGACCCCTTTGTCCGTCTTCTTGATCAGTCCCGCCAGCACACTGCCGGAGCCGATCTCGATGAAGGTATCCACACCCTGGCCGATCAGCCAGGTGACGGTATCCTCCCACAGGACGGGGGAATACACCTGCTCCACCAGCAGCCTGCGGATTTCCTCCGGCTCGGTTACCGGACGGGCGGTCACATTGGCCACTACCGGAACCTCTGCAGCCGCAACAGGAAGAGCGGCCAGCACTTCGGCCAGCTTCTCCGCAGCAGGCTTCATCAGGGAGGAGTGGAACGGACCGCTAACCTCCAGCGGAATCACCCGCTTGGCTCCGGCCTCCTTGCCCCGTTCCGCTACGGCAGCCACTCCTTCTTTGGTGCCGGAGACTACAATCTGTCCCGGACAATTCAGGTTGGCCAGCTCCACGGCTCCTACCGAGCTGCTGACTTCTGCACACAGAGCAGCCAGCTCCTGGCGGCCTGCGCCCAGAGCAGCCGCCATAGCGCCTTGTCCCCCCGGCACAGCCTGCTCCATGAGCAGACCGCGTGCCCGTACTGTGCGGATGGCGTCCTCGAAGCTCAACGCTCCAGCAACCGCAAGCGCGCTATATTCACCCAGGCTGTGCCCGGCCACATAATCGGGGCGAATGCCCTTTTCCCGGAACACCTGATACAAGGCCAGACTGGTGGCCACCAGAGCAGGCTGGGTATTGGCGGTTTGCTTCAACTGCTCCTCGGGTCCGCCGAATACCAGCTCCGTTAACGGGAAACCCAGCACCCGGTCAGCCAGCTCAAACACCTCTTTTGCCCCGGCATGGGCTTCATACGCGTCCTTGCCCATCCCAACGGCCTGGGCTCCCTGGCCGGGAAATACAAATGCGATCTTACCCATTATCGCCACTCCTCATAAATCAAAATCGTTAGTCTTCGTTTCCGGGGGCTCCCCCAAAAGTAATCGGAATAAGCTTCAGAGCTTCGCTTCACTTTTGGGGGGTTCTTTCCGGGGGCTCCCCCAAAAGTACTCGGCATACGCTACATAGCTTCGCTTCACTTTTGGGGGATTTATCTTACCAGCGGATCGCTGTGGCTCCCCAGGTCAAACCGCCGCCGAAGCCTACCAGCACGACGCAATCTCCCGGCTTGATCCGACCTTCCTCATCGGCCTCCGCCAGCGCCAGCGGAATGGAGGCGGCGGACACATTGCCGTATTTGTGCAGGTTGATCATGCACTTCTCCTCCGGCAGGTTCAGCCGGTGCACAGCAGATTGAATGATCCGGATATTGGCCTGGTGAGGCACCAGCAGATCAATATCGGACTTCTCCAACCCTGCTTTGCGCAGGACCTCCTCCGCCGCATTGCCCATAATGCGTACGGCAAACTTAAATACCTCGCTGCCGGCCATATAAATGTAATGCTGTTTGTTGTCCACCGTGCTTTGGGATGAAGGCATCCGGGAGCCGCCGCCGGCCAGCTTCAGAAGCTCGCCGCCGGAGCCGTCTGCCCCCAGCTCGAAGGACAGGAAACCCCGGCCCTCCGGCACCTCGCCCAGCACCACTGCACCCGCGCCGTCGCCGAACAGGATACAGGTATTGCGGTCGGTATAATCGGTAATTTTGGACAGACATTCCGCGCCGATCACCAACGCATTCTTGTACATGCCGGTGGCGATGAAGTTGGAGGCGCTGGCAAGGCCGTAGATAAAGCCGGAGCAGGCGGCAGACAGGTCAAAAGCCGCCGCTTTCTTCGCACCCAGACGGTTCTGGAGAATACAGGCCGTCGACGGAAATGCAGAGTCCGGGGTTATGGTAGCCACGAGAATCAAATCCAGATCCTCCGGGGCAAGATTGGCTTTTTTCAGGGCAATCAGGGCTGCCTCATAGGCCAGATCGGAGGAGGCCTGATCCTCCCGTGCGATATGGCGCTCCTTCATGCCGGTGCGGGTGACGATCCACTCGTCGTTGGTTTCGACCATCTTTTCCAGGTCGGCATTGGTAAGGATCTTCTCCGGCACATACTTGCCTGTGCTGAGAATCCCGACAGACTTCATATTCATCATCATTCTGCTCCCTTCCTGCTGGCGATCTCTGCTGAAATGGCGCCTACCAGGTTATGTTCCAGAGCCAGCCGCGTCTGGCGGACCCCGTTCTTCACAGCCAGCGCATCGGAGGAACCGTGGCTTTTCATCACCAGCCCTTTAAGCCCCAGCAGCGGTGCGCCGCCATGTTCCTTGTAATCCAGTTTCTTCTTGAAGCTGCTTAAGCCCGGCTTCAGCACCGCTGCCGCCAGCTTGCTCAAGAAGGACTTGGTGAACTCCTCCTTCAGCACGGAAAAAATGGCCCCTGCCGTTCCTTCCAGCGACTTCAGCAGGATATTGCCCACAAAGCCGTCGCAAACCAGCACATCACAATCTGCGCGGAGCACATCCCGGGCCTCCACGTTGCCCACAAAATGGATGGGCGCATTCTCCAACAGAGGATAAGCCGCTTTGGTCAGCTCATTGCCCTTGGCCGCTTCAGTGCCTACATTCAGAAGGCCGACCCGCGGCTTCGCCACACCATGGACCGCCTTGCGGTACAAACTGCCCATAATGGCATACTGCAGCAGGTTTTCGGGAGTCGCGTCCATGTTGGCGCCCAGATCCAGGGCAAGCACACCCTTGCCGTCCAAGGTAGGGATCATCGGTGCCAAAGCAGGGCGCTCAATGCCTTCCATACGTCCCACAATCAGCAGGCCTGTGGCCATAAGCGCTCCGGTATTGCCCGCCGAAATCATGGCGTCCGCTTCATTTTCCTTCACCAGCCGGCCGGCCACCACCATGGAGGAATCCTTTTTGCGGCGCACGGCCTTCACCGGCTCATCCTCCGCCTCCACCACCTCAGAAGCATGCCGGATGCTCAGGTTGGAGGGCATCTCCGGCAGCAGGGAACGGATGGTGTCCTCCGGACCCACCAGAATAATCGACGTATCCGGCCATTCCTTGGCCGCTGCAAGCGCCCCCTCCACCACTGCCTTGGGAGCATGGTCCCCGCCCATGGCATCAATTGCGATCCGCATCCCGTAATCCCCCTTCATCCGTTTCCCCCGGTATGGCAATCGGCATGGCTTCCTCCGACTGACGCTCTTTATAGGAATGATAAATCAGAAACCGCCCCTCAAACACCAGATCGTCCTGCACGTAGCTTTTGACCTCCACCCGCGCCTTTCCCTTGGACAGGGAGAGCACGTACGCCTTGGCGATAACCCGCTCCCCCAGCTTCACGGTCCGGATAAACCGGATGTCTGCCGATGCCGTCAAGGCCACCTCATCATTAATAACCGCAACCGCCAGAGAGTTGGCCTGAGAAAAAATATGATGCCCCCGGGCAATCTGATTGCGCAAAAACACATGCTCCTCACGGATTTCGAACATGGAAATGCCGCTTTTGTCCAACTGCAGATCAATCACTTCACCGATTACCTCATCAGGCCCGATGGAACGCACCTGGTCATAGGATTGCTCGGCCATAGCCTTGATCCGCTCCCGCAGCTCCGGAATCCCCAGCTCCAGCCGGTCCAGCCGGATGGTCTGGATGCTGACATGAAAGGACTTCATCAGCTCCTCATCCGTCACAAACGGGTTTTCCTTTATCAATATCGCCAGCCTTTCCTGGCGCTCTCGCTTGGGCATCCGTACGATGGCGCAACACCGCCTTCTTTAACTTTCCAATCCGCAACAGGTCTAATATTACATCTTTTTGGTACTGCTCGTCGAGTATTATCCACGGCATGCTGCGCCGGAGTTTTGCTATGTAGTTTTAATACCTGGTGCTAAATTGTAGTATAACGAATTATCCGCAAAAAGAAAAGCCCCCCATGAGGGAGGCTCCGGAATTGCAGAGGTGTTGTTGTATAAGGCACCGGCAGCCGTTATTTGGCGAAAATCGGCTCTATCGATTCGGCCATTCTGATCAATTGGCTGTTATCCAGCTTCACGCCGGATTTCCCGGTCATAATGCTGTAGAGAACACCGTCCTTCTCCCAGTCGATGGTCTTGCCTCCTATGATCACGGCATCAACTCCGCTTACCCGTACTTGCTCCACTTTATGCTCGGTGGACATGGCATAGGCGGTTTCCTCATCCGCCAGCCGTTCCTGGATATGGATGGTTTTGCCTGTAGCCGGGTTGAGATAATACACATCCAGGTACTTATCCCCCTTTTTGTACACCTCAGCCCGGTCAAATGCGAAACCCTCCGGCACATAAGCGGGCAGCCCTGCCTTAAAGGCGGTGTATTCCGGAATAACCGAGGCATCCTCAATCCGGATGATTTCAGGAGCCGGTTCCGCCTCCATTTGCTTCCGGGTGATAATCTCCCCGTTGGCTACACCTGCTATTTCCTCACCCTCCGCGGTATAAAAGGGTTTTTCGTGCCCGGCCCACTCCTCTACGAGTTTACCGTCCTTAGTAAAAATTTTGCCCTTCAATTCAGCAGGAAACGGCATGGTCTCCGGCCGGGTTTCCTCCATTTGGGAGACGGTAATGTGTCCCAACGAGATGGTATGGACCACAGAACGCATCCAATCTCCGGCAAAGGAGGTGGGAGCAAGCAGCAGCACAGCCAGCAGGCAGGAAGTGGCGGCGATTGCACCGGTTCTTGCCAGCCTCCACCGGGGAGTCCGCCTGAGGCTGCTTCCGCCGGTTTGGGCAGTGCTTAGAACGCGCTGCCGCACGGCCTCCTTTTGTTTGCCGCTGGTACGGACGGCTCCGGATAATGCCACCCCCAGCTCCAGCATATCGGTACATTCCTTGGATCTGTCAGCGGATGGCGGGACCTTGCCGCTTTCCAGACAGGCATCCAGCTCTTTTACAAAGTTGCGTATCCTTCTTTTTTCACTCATGGCAGCCCTTCCTCTCCAGCTCTGCTCTCAGTTTTTTCATGGACCGGTACAGCGTTACCCCCACATTGCTTTCGCTCATTCCGGCAAGCTTGGCAATCTCTCCGTTCTTGAGCTCTGCTCCGAACTTCAGCGCCAGAATGCTGCGCTCCTTCGGGTTCAGCACAGACATAGCCTGGAGCAGGCTGTCCTTCGCCTCCCCGGCAAGAGCTATAGCCTCGGGAGTTTTGCCGGCGGAGGCCGCATGTTTAATCGCCTCCAGCGAAAAAAACCTCCGTCTCCGCTGCTGCCGGCCATAATCATTGACGGCGTTCTTGGCGATAGCAAACAGCCACACCTCAAACGGTGCCTTATCCGCCCGGAAGGAAGCGAACCGGCCCATCACACGTTCGAACACCTGGCTTGTCAGATCCTCGGCCGTGTACTCGCACGTTACCCGGTAGCGGATGTAGCGGAACACACGCTCATAATACAGCTCGAAGACCGCTCCGAAGGAGGCTTGCGGCGAACCCGCAGCATTGGGCCGTTCCGCGGCTGCTTCGTACATCTCCTCCGCAAGCGCCAGAGGTATGGTTTGCGGCTGTGTCATTCTTGTCCCTTCTTTCTGCTCGCGTCTCATCCTTGCGCTGTATGTGCTTGAACCTCCGCGGCTTTAATGGCAGGGCGCCCTTTGCCACAGCCGGCGGTTGTCCATTTTCATACACCTGTTAATACGCCGGAGGTGGCATTTCATTACATAACAGGAGTAAAAAAAGCAAAAAAGCGCTCCGCCCGTTAAGGGGGAGCGCTTCATGCGCTAGGAAGCGAGATTATTGCTTAATAATCTCTCTCTTCTTGTAAGTTCCGCAAACCTTGCACACCCGGTGCGAAAGTTTCAATTCGCCGCATTGGTCGCATTTAACCATGCCGGGGACTTCCAATTTGAAGTGAGTACGGCGCTTGTCGCGACGAGTCTTGGAAATTTTTCTAAAAGGGACTGCCATGTTCCCACCTCCTTCAACAAATTACCATCCATAATCGCCTGGAGCGCTTATTGCTTAAAAAAATCAGCCAGTCCCGCCAGCCGCGGATCAATGCTGTCATTGCTGCAGCCGCAGGGCTTCTCGTTGAGGTTGGTCCCGCATTGGGGACACAATCCCTTGCAGCCGGAGCTGCAGACGGGAGCCAGTGGCAATGCCAGCCACACCGCTTCTTCCACATAGGGATCCAGCGTAATGTGATCGTCCGTTACCAGATGCACTTCGTCCTGATCTTCCTGGGGGACAGCGTCAGGCCGGGATGCGAACCGTTCCCGGAAGGGAACTGCAAGGGTCTCATCCACAGGGGTCAAACAGCGGGAGCATAGAGAGTGAACCTTGAAGCGGAGTGTTCCCTCCACCTCGGCCAATCCGCCTTGGGAATGGGCGCTAAGTTCGGCTTCCAGCTTGCCCACAATCTGAATGTCCTCGCGCCCGGTAAAAACACCGGAGAGATCGAAGACGCCCTTGAGCGCAACAGAAGCATTTTTTTGAGCTAATTCCCGGATGCTTATCATCATTGTTATCACCCCAAACAAACAAAATTTATTATATCGATTTTCAGTAGGTTTTGTCAACGCCTCATTCAAGATTTGATAAGAAAAATGTGGTATATTCTTTAAGTATGGCTAAAGGAACGGGATAAAATGCAATGTTAGCTGGAGGACCGTCATGAAAACAGTCGGCATTATTGTAGAATACAACCCGCTGCACAACGGGCATGTGCATCATTTTGAGGCTTCCAAGCAAGCCGCCGGGGCGGAATCCTGTGTGGCCGTGATGAGCGGGCATTTTTTGCAGCGGGGCGAACCCGCCGTCGTCAACAAGTGGGCCCGTGCCGAAATGGCCCTCCACATGGGCGCCGACGTGGTCATCGAGCTGCCGGTGGCCTATGCCTGCCAGCCGGCGGAATGGTTCGCCTACGGTGCAGTCAGGCTCCTGGATGCCACCGGCGTGGTGGACGCGCTGTGCTTCGGCAGCGAGGAGGGTTCCCTGGAGCCGCTCTCCCGACTGGCCGGACTGCTCCACCGGGAGGACGCCGCTTTCCGCAGCCTGCTGCAGGAGGAGCTGAAGCAGGGCGCCAGCTATCCGGCTGCTTATGCCGCGGCTGTCCGCCGGTTCGGCATAGACAACGACGCTGACGGACCCCTGCCGCCCTTGGACCAGCCCAACACCATTCTGGGCCTCCATTACATGCTGGCGCTGCAGCGTCTGCAAAGCCCCATTATACCGCTGACATTACCCCGGCGGGAAGCCGGTTTCCATCAGGCTGACATTACGGGCACGTCCATTGCCAGCGCCACTGCCCTGCGCAAGCTTCTCTTCGGCACGGGCTGGAAGTCGCCGGACGAAGCGGCTTTAAGGGCCGTTGCTCCGTACGTGCCGGCTTATACGCTGGATATTCTCTTGCGGGAGCATGCCGCAGGGCGGGGCCCCTTATGCTGGGAGCATTACGCACGCCCCCTGTTCACCCAGCTGCTCTCCCGGCCGGAAGAGGAGCTGCGGCAGCTCCATGAGGTTACCGAAGGACTGGAGCACCGGATCAAACACAGCTTGACCCAACTGCCTCCAGATACCGCCTCGCCGGTTGAATCGCTTCTGGATTTGCTTAAAACCAAACGGTATACCCGCACCAAGCTGCAGCGGATGCTCCTGCGGATTCTGCTGGGACACCCGCAGCAAAGCCTCAGCCGGGAGAGCCTGCAGGCCGGTCCTGCCTGCATCCGGGTGCTGGGCTTCAGTTCCAAGGGAAGAGCCCTGCTCAAGCGGATGCGCGTGACCGCCTCCCTGCCCGTTATTACCCGTGCTGCCGCCGCGGAGGACCCCGCTTGGCTCGGGATGGATATCCGGGCCGGCGCCGTCTACAGCTTGGGCTACCGGGAGCTGGATCCCTCCCAGTGGCAGCGGGACTTCACACAGCCTCCGCTGCAGTTGGACCGGGTGTAGAGCAGATTGGCCTCCCCTAGCCTACAGCCTTTAGCCCGCTGTCTTCGGCGGCAAACTTTCCAGGTAGGCAATAGCCTCCTGTAGGGTGCTTACCTCCACCACCTTCATGGACGTATGCAGCTTGCCGGCCTGCTTCTTGGCTTCACCTGCAGACTGTTCGTCCCGGGGCACAAACAGGATGTCCGCCCCTGCCTGGTGGGCGGCGGAGACCTTGTGGCGGGCGCCGCCGATGGCCCCGACTACACCTTGCGGATCGATGGTGCCAGTCCCGGCGATGGTATAGCCCCGGGACAAATCATCTGCCAGCAGCAATCCGTAGGTTTCCAGGGCGAACATGAAGCCTGCCGAAGGCCCCCCGATATCCCCTGCCTCCACGGTTACCGCGTCAGTCTGCCTGGTGGCTTGGACCGCCTTGCGGTCAGCCGTGACAATGCCGATCCCAAGCTTCCGGCCTCCCTCCACTGCTGTTGGCAAAGCCCGCAGGGTGAAGGATGCCTCCATCGCCACGCCTCCCCGCTTATAGGTAAGACGCACCGCATCCCCTTCTTTTTTACCCGCCAGAAGAGCATCCAGCTTGCTTCCCGCATCCACCGGAAGACCGTCCGCCTTCAAAATCACATCACCCGGCTCCAACACTCCCTCTGCAGGCAATCCAACCGCCGTACTCAGCACCACAATCCCCTTGCTGGCGATAGTGTAGCCAATCCCTGCAGCCCGGTATGCGGCTTGTATAGCATTGGATTGGGAGGTCAGCATTACCTGGTGCTGGCGCTCCCCATACTCTTCCTCCGATTCCCCCGGCTGGCGCACGGAGGTTTGCCGGTGCACCTCGTAACCTCTGAAACGGGCCTCCACCATTTTGGCCAATGTAGCATTGCTCACACCAACGGTGGTCAAAAGAAACCTGCCGCTTTCCGGATAGCCGCCTCCCTGCACATGGACCATCCCCTGCAGATCGTCCGCTGTTCCCGGCTGGAAGATGTAGTATGGCAATGGAACAAATAATGTAACATAGCAAAATACCAACGCCAGAAATCCCGAAATAACGGCGCGTGCTGCAAAAAGCGTCCGCCCGTTGTCCATCGTTTTCACGGCCGATCCCATTCCTTCCCCCGCCGGTGTCGTCAAGGCGGGCAGTGTTGGCCTAAGCAGGCTTGGTCTATTCATCCTCCGAACGGCGTACATATGGTACAAACCCATGATCGGAAGGTGATTGCCTATGCAATCGGGAAACAAACGCAGCCGCCAATACATGTATACCCTGTTCCTGGGCCTTGTGACCGCCGCTTTCGTCGTTTCGGTCATCACTTACCCCGAACAAGCCTTCCAAGCCTCCCTCTCGGGGCTCCGTCTGTGGTGGGATTGGGTGTTCCCTGCGCTTCTGCCCTTTTTTATCATGACGGAGCTGCTTCTGGGCTTTGGCCTTGTTCATGGTTTGGGTGTATTCCTGGAGCCGCTGATGCGGAGGGTCTTCCGCCTTCCCGGCTCAGGAGGCTGGGTGCTGGCGTCAGGTATTGCCGGCGGCTACCCCTTATCTGCTGACGCTGCGGCCAAGCTGAGCCAGCAGCACGGGGTGAGCTCCGCCGAAGCAGAGAGACTGGCGGCACTGGGCCACTTGGCCAATCCCATGCTGATTGTGGGTGTAGTGGGTGCAGGCTTTTTGCACAGCCCCGAAAGCGGTATCTTACTGGCCATCATCCATTATCTGTCCGCCATTATGGCCGGCTTCTGCACGCGTCAGCGGGGTAAAGAAGCACCGCGTGCGTCCGCTGTTCGCCTCCGCCGCCTTCCGCATAAGGCCCTCAACGCCATGGAGGAAGCCCGCCTCAATGACGGCCGCGTTTTCGGCAAAATGCTGGGTGACTCCGTCACCCAGTCCATTTATGCCCTGCTTCTCATCGGCGGTCTGATCATGGCTTTTTCCGTAGCCGTGCGGCTGGCCGGGTTATTCCTGGGATCAAGCCCCGCCGCCCAGTGGTTCCTCCAGCTGGCCCCCGGCGTGCTGGAGCCCCATCTCGGCGCCTATGCATACAGCACAATCACCTCTTGGGCGTCTGCCCTCCGCGCGGCCGCCATCGGTGCCGCTTTGGCGTGGAGCGGTCTGTCGGTTCACGCCCAGGCATTGGGCTTCATGCAGCCTGCCGGGCTGCGCTACCTGCCCTTCCTCCGCTTCCGGCTGCTGCACAGTGCTCTTGCAGCGGTCCTTACTTTGCTGGTCTGGCAGCCCCTGACCGGCTTTATTCAAGGCACGGAAACGGTGTTTTCTCCGATTAACGGCTGGGAAACAGCCTCACGGCTGGGCGAAGCCTTCGGGCTGCGGGAGATGGGAGCCGTGTGGGGCGCATCTCTCATCCTGCTGGGGTTAGTGCTGGGTGTGATGCTCCTGCTCTCTTTGCTCATCCGGCTCTTGGAGCAGGCTGCCGCTGCGGGCCGGCGTCCCCGGTAGCGGGACGGTGAAAGCCCCACTCTTTTCTGCGCACGGTAAACAAACACGTTGAATCTCTAACGGACCACAGCGCCGTTATTTGCACCTAAAACGGAGTTGTGGAATTCTAACGGACAGCAGCGCCGCTATTAGCCCCAGCCCCTGCTCTTTCCGGTCATTTTAGCCAGAATAGCGGCTTTAGCCGCCGTTAGAATTTCAAAAGCGTCAAATCCGCGCCAATAACGGCTGTGGCTTCCGTTAGCTCTTGAGCTCCAACGTTTGGTGCAGCCCTGACTTCCGTTAGCTCTTCCGCCCTACCGCTTTCGCAGCTCCTCGAACTTGGTCCGCAGGGCTTTCTCCACCACCTCCGGCACCAGATCCTCCACAGGACCGCCGAACATGGCCACCTGCTTGACCACACTGGAGCTCAGATAGGAATATTGGGTGCTGGACATCATAAAGAACGTTTCAATTTCATCCGAAAGCTTCCGGTTTACGGATGCCATCTGCATCTCATATTCAAAGTCCGAAACTGCCCGCAGTCCTTTAATGATGACATGGGCGTTTTTTTTGTGGATATAATTCACCAGCAGATCATCAAAGCCGTCTATTTCCACATTGGGGATATCCCTGGTTACCTCTACCAGAAGCTCCATCCGCTGCTGCACCGTGAATAACGGGGACTTGCTGGCATTGTTCAGCACCGCCACAATCACCTTATCGAATACCTCCGCCGCACGGTGGATAATATCCAGGTGACCGTAAGTCACCGGATCGAAGCTTCCCGGACAGACAGCAATGGTTGGCTCATGCCCCAAACGTTTCATCGAAATACACTCCTTTTTTCAGCCGCGTTTCTATGTAATCGCGCCGGGGCCTCATAACGGGGCATCCAGCAATGATCGAATATCGGATATTCCCTACAAGCGCCTTAATCGGCTTCGGGGTTCCATAACATCCTCCGGCCTGCGGCAGGGGCCGTGTTATTCGAAACTCAGGATTCCATTCCTTGCGGCAAATCCTCGTGCTGATAATCATAAATCGCTACGGCCGTCTCCCCATAAAGGGCGAGCTTGCGGCATACAAACGGACCGAAGGCCTCCGGATAACGGAAATCCGAAGCATGCTCCACCAGCACCACCGCCTCCGGAGCAAGCAGCCCGAGGCTATGCATCTCCCCCATCAGCTTGTCCGCAGTTTTCATACGGTACGGAGGATCGAGAAATACCAGCGCAAAGCGGTTTTCGCTTTCCTTCTTGGCCAGCACCTTCAGCGCACGCTCCGCTTCATTGCGGTAAACCTCCGCCTCCTGCTCCAGCCGGCATGCCGCCAGATTCTCACGGACCACGTCGATGCTCTTTTTGTCCATATCCACAAACACAGCCCGGTCCATCCCGCGGCTCAATGCCTCAATCCCCAAACCGCCGGTACCGGCAAACAGATCCAGGACTATCCCCCCGTCAAAATAAGGCCCGATCATGCTGAATATGGCTTCCTTCACCTTATCCGTGGTGGGCCGGGTTCCCATGCCGGGAACAGCCTTCAGATGCCGGCCCTTGGCCGTACCCGAAATGACTCTCATCTTTATTTTGCTCCTATTCTTGAGAAAACTGAAGTGCCCGGCCGCATGCAGATGGCCACACTTTCGTTGCTTATCGTACCATATCCGTATCCATTTTCCCAAAAATATTCTTGCCGCTCCTGTATAACATTTCCTGCAGTGGCAATGCTATTGATATCGGCATCCCCGGATGCCGGTTAACCGTGTGAAGGATTATGCGACTTTTCTTCATAAGCCCTTCGTCCGGTTTCTCCTCTCCCATGATGGGGTGATTGGCAACAGTTGCCCCGCTTGTTCTGGCTCATACACACAAAAACCCTTGCGGGACAAGGGTTTTGTATGACTCGGAGGGCGCGCCGTTATTGCGGTGTCGCTCTATTTTTTTGTGAGGGGCCTTTCATAAACGCCGAATGCAGCATACCTGCCGCAGCCCCCACTGCAAATCCCACAGCGTGCACGAATAAAGCGTCCACTCCAAACAGATTCACAGCAAGCAGGATAATGATTGCGGATTTTTCCTGTGCGGAAAGATTGGTCCTATGCTTATTCGCAACATGATACACCAGCCACATTCCAAAAAGCGCAAAGGTGCCTACAGAGGGTGAGAATGATATCAGCGGTTTATAGAGTCCGGCAAATAAACAGCCGTTGATTAGATAGCTTGCAAAGAGAACACTAAAGGTCAAACGCCCGCCTGCCTGTTTCTCCACACGTTTGCCTATGAAGTGAACTGCCCAAATATTGAAATAAAGATGAAGGATTCCCGTATGGCCCAGCCCGTAGGTAAGCAACCGCCAGTATTCGTAATGGGACAAACTGTAATAATCCAGTGACAGGAATTCTGCCACAGGACCGTAGCCACCAAAAACAAGTCCCCCAAGCAATTTCATAGTAATGGGAGAAACCGCCAAATTAACGACCGTATCACAAATGAATATCACAGCCCAGAGATAAATCAGGATACTGGTAACTTTGGTCCGGTGGGAAAAGGCGGCATATCCGGATAACGCGTTCATTGAAGCAAGCCCCGCTTTCACCCGTAAATGAATTTCCATATTGGACCAAATTGTAGCATAATATCCTCTTTTATCCCATCATTTTTTATTGATTTATTGGTCTGTACCATCAGACAATTCTTGTTTTCGCAAACGCATACATTTATACTGCACAGCCCACATTGTCTCTCCTCATTTTGTTCGAAAATTATAGGCCCGCCACTCTTTTCAAAGCCTTGCCTCCGGTGCTAAAATCGGGTTAATAACGTTGGGAGGGACTTGTATGCGCGTGCATGATATCACACTGGCCAGTGACTTCTCCCCTGATGATTTGAAGCATATTTGTATGGATGCGGGCCGCTTCCATTCGGACATTGTGCTCTTAAGGCAGGATCTGGTGATCGATGTGAAAAGCCTGCTGGGCATGATGACCTTTCCCCTGAAGAAGGGCTCCGTCATAACCATCCGGACCCGGGGCAAGGATGAGGAGGAAGCGTTGGATTTTATGTGTAGATTAATGGAGCCTTGCTGAACTCCGCTCTTATGCGGAGTTTTTTTGTTTGCGCGAATTCCCAGCGGACTCCAGGGGCGTTATTTCGCGGAAAACCGGTGTTTTTTCATTGTAAAAGACAGGAGATCCGTTATTCGCATCAAAATCACCCGGATGAGCGCTTTCCAAAGCAAATAGCGTATTCTGTGTCCGTAAAACATAAAAATGGAGGAAAACCAGCCAAATAGCGTACCTACGGTCCGGATAGACGAGAGCCTCTCCTCCCTACACAAAAACATGCTCGCCTTGAGCGCCAACTCCAGTTCTCCCACCCGAAGCCGAATCAGCAAACGTCCTGCAATTCATCCGATACCTTCGTCTCCAACCGTGCTCCATCCGAACACTCGCTCGATACACCATCCGATATGCCCCGCCTACACGCTACCCCTATCCGCACCCGACATCCCATCTCTCTACCCCTCAAAACCGCTGCCCCTATCCGCACCCGGCATCCTGTAGCTCTACCCATCAAACCCGCTGCATCAGCGACTCCAGCACCTGCCACAGCCGCTCCATCTCACCGTCGGTTCCCACTGTGATGCGCAGCTTATCCCTCAGCCGGGGGTAATCAAAATAGCGCACATACACACCCTGATCCGACAGTCCTTCATACAGTCTCAGCGCTTCATGCGCATCCCCTTCCTCCGGCATCCTGCACAAAAGAAAATTGGCGGAGCTGGGCAGCACGCTAAACCCCGCCCCTTCAAACCGCCGGGTATACATCTCGCGTGTGCGGATGATCCTGGCGGCGGTTTCCCGCAGGTAGTCTCTGTCCTGGAGTGAGGCCAAGGCCATACGTGCGCTTAGGGCATTCACGTTATAGATGTCCCGTCCCTTGTTCAAGGCCGCGATAAGCTCCGGAGCCGCCACACAATAGCCAACCCGCGCACCGCATAAACTGTACGACTTGGAAAATGTGCGGAGCACAATCAGATTGGCGTGTTTCTCCACCAGTTCCATGGCCGAGGAGCCGGCCGGGGCAAAATCCGTATACGCTTCGTCAATTACAACCAGTCCCCGGAACCGGCTCACCAGTTCCACCACACGTCCGCTCTCCAGCAAAAGTCCCGTAGGCGCATTGGGATTCACCAGGATGGCCGCTTGGCCTCCACTGGCCACCACCCTATCCACATCCACCTCATACCTGCTGTTCAGCGGAACCCGGCATACCTCCGCCCCCTGCGCCCAAGCGGCGGTCTGATACAGCCCAAAGGTGGGGTCAGGCAAGGAAACAGTGCCGCCCGCCCCCACAAACACCTTCATAATCAGCGAAATCACCTCGCTGGAGCCGTTGCCGATGAAAACCTGGCCGGGAACCGTCCTGTGCATCGCTGCCAGGGCCGCCCGGAGCTCTTCCACACTTTCGCCGGGATAAAGCCGAAGCTCTGCCGGATCCGCCGACAGCAGAGCCTCCCGCACACGGGGGGAGGGCGGATACGGATTCTCATTCTGGTTCAGCTTTACCGCTGATTCCCCAGGACGGGGAGACTTTCCCGTCTGATACCGGGGCAAATTGCGGATATGGGGAAGCACAAAGCTCATTTGGACAACCTCCTGCCATTTGGTTTATGCTAAGTGTATCCGCAAGTTGTCATCTGGAAAATATGCAGATTTCGCATTTTCTGAGTGACAGATTATATAGAGTGTCAGCCAAAAAGGAGCATACCCGGATGGACATCACCCCCAAGCTTGACCTTACTTCCGGCGAGGCGTTGTACATGCAGCTGTACCGCAGCATCCGGGAGGATATGCTGCAGGGCCGGATTCCGGCGGGGGCGCGTCTCCCGTCCATCCGCAGCTTATGCCGGCGGCTTTGCTTAAGCCGGACACCGGTTGCACTTGCCTATGACCAGCTGCAAGCGGAGGGTTACGTGATCAGCAAACCCCGCTCCGGACTCTTCGCGGCGGAGCTGCCTTCCATGGGGATATCCGGATCAACCATGGAGGCGCAATCCCCCGTTCCGCCCAAAAATGCGGAAGCTGCCGACGACTTCGGAACACCTCCCCTGGTGGACTTCAGCTACACGGCCGTAGACTTGAAGGCCTTCCCCGCCGTACGGTGGCGGCGTTTCCTGAACCGCAGCCTGCAGGCGGAAGCCAATCCCATCCTGCTCTACGGAAACCTCCAGGGGGAGCAGGGGCTGCGGGAGCAATTGTCCTCTTACCTGCACCAGACCCGGGGCGTACGCTGCCAACCAGAGCAAATCGTCGTAGGGGCGGGAACCTACCATTCTCTGGATCTTGTGCTGCAGCTGTTGGAGGGGGAAGTGGACATTCTGGCTTCCGAGGAATCGGTCAATACCGGGATCAAAGCCCTCTTCCGCCGCTTCGGCTATTCCGGCCGCTCCCTTGTGCCGCTCCCCCTGGAGCCGGACGGAGTTTCTCTTTCCTCCCTAGCCGCTTCACCGGCCCAAGCCGTTTATTTGACTCCATCCCACCAATTTCCCTACGGGATGATTCTCTCCGCCGCCAAACGGCTTCAGCTGCTGCAATGGGCGGAGTCCTGCAACGGTTATTTGATCGAGAATGATTATGACGGCGAATTCCGCTACGGAGGAGCACCGGTACCGTCTCTGCAAGGTATGGACCGGTCCGGACGGGTGATCTATGTGGGAACTTTCTCCCGGGCGCTGACTCCCTCCTTCAGGCTGAGCTACCTGGTTCTGCCCTGGGAGCTGGTGAAACGCTTCAAACAAGGAGGGCACAGCTATGACCAGCTGGCTTCGCCGCTTTTTCAGGAGACATTGCGGCTGTTTATGGAGAACGGGGAGCTGGAACGCCATATGCGGCGGATGCGGGTGGTTTATGAGCATAAACATACCGTCCTGATGAGGGAGCTTCACAACAGCTTCGGAGACCGGCTGCAGGTGATCGGGGCAGGCTCCGGACTGCACGTGCTGGTGAAGATGTCCTCCGGCGGGGAGGAAGCAGATATGATCCGGAAGGCTGCCCGCTGCCGCATAACGGTGTATCCGGTATCGGCGTATGCCCTGACGGTACACAAAAAAGCCGAAGGCTCCGTTTTATTGGGCTTCGGCGGTTTGGATACGGAGGCCATCCGCACAGGTGTGCGTCTGTTGGCTCAGGCCTGGCTTCCGTAGTTAGGACGCATATTCAGATACACTCTATATTCCCTTCATTCTCGTGTTCATAAAAGTCTTTCCATTCCTCTTCGCTGCAGAAGCTGCAGCTGGCCAGCACCTGGTTATGCCTAAGCCGGATGGACAGCATATGGATATGGCTTAACAGCTGCTCCCGGAGCGTGTCATCCAGGACAAACTCCACCCCATATTCATAAATCCCGCTTTGCAGCGGCTGCTTCCGGAGTACACAGCCCAGAAGCTTCAGCTTGGAGTGGAACAGCTCGATATCAAACTCCAGCAGCAGACTTTCCAAAAGGGGCAAGTCCAGTCGGGAGTGCATCCTGATCCCGCCTGCGCTGATATCCGCTATATAGGTGGTTCCGTTGTTGGAGAGCAGCTGCGTATTGTTGAAGCCGATGATTCGGAATTTGGCCGCCAGCGGAACTTGGAGGGTCAGCCGGTAGAATTGCCGTTTGTTCGGGGTCGCCATCAAGCACTCCGCTCCTTATCTCAGATATGTATAAAGTCCTGATCCTTTGCGCCTATACAACAGGGTAATATAGGTCCAAGGAATAATCAAGCCCGCTTTTGGCAGCTTCATGGAGAAGTGCGCAAGCGGGCCTGCTTTTATTGAAGAGAATGCAGCATACCGGATTCCCCGTTATCCGGGTCGGAGTTACCGGCCAATTCCTTCCTTCGTGCCTCGTCCGCCACAGACGTCATGGCAGTTAAGCCTACACTGGCAGAGGTTGCCGCATTGGCGGATTCAAACTCCACTTTCAGGTTTTCCAGAACCTCTTCCTCATTCCTGGGCATAAAACCCCTCCTTTAGGATGTGCTTTGTAGTAGCACCAGGGATAGTATACCGCCCAAAAAGGAAAAGAATGTAACTGGGTTTTGGATCAGCCCTTCGTCCCCAGCTTGCCTCCCTTGGAATGCATGGAGAGCAGGTTGGTATCGATGGAGAAGGTGAGATTCTCCCGTTCACGGACCCGCTTCAGGGCCAGCTGGATCAGGCGGGAGGTGAGCTCGGTGAAGGTTTTGCCGCTGGGCTCCCACAGATAGAAGGACAAGGAACCGGGAATAGTATTGATTTCATTAATATAGATTTCATCCGTATCCGTATCGATCAGGAAGTCAATCCGTGAGACACCTCCGGCGCCAAGCTCCAGGAAGGTTTTCACCGCCAGATCCTGTACCTTCACACGGGTTTCTTCCGTAATGTTGGCGGGAATGATCCGGGCGGAGCCGCTCATGCCCTTGGAGGCCTGATTCATATATTTATCCGCGTAGCTCAGGATTTCGCTGGTTTTGCCCACTTCCTCAATAATAGAAGGCAGTGCCTCTTCGTAATCCCCCAGCACGGAGCAATTGACTTCCTTCAGATTATCCACCATTTTCTCGATGAGGACCTTGTGTGAAAAATTCACCACCAAATCAACCGCCTGCTCCAGCTCATCCGCATTCAAAGCCCGCTCCACGCCTACGCTGGAGCCCAGGTTGGCCGGCTTCACAATGACGGGATACCCCAGCTCGGTTTCCACCCGCGCCAGGCATTCCTCCCGGTTATCCGCCCAGGCCTTGGAATAAAACCACAGGTAGCCGGTTTGGGGAAGCCCTGCTCCCTTGAGGATGGTTTTGGCTGCAATCTTATCCATGCCGATGGCGGAGGACAGCACGTCACAGCCCACATACGGGATTTTGTTCATTTCCAGAAACCCCTGCAGGGCGCCGTCTTCACCGTAAGTGCCATGGGTAACGGGGAACGCTACATGAATTTCATCTACAATGTTCTTTGTTTTGAACAAACCCGGCTTCGGGTCCAAAAGCAGATGCCGTCCGTTTTCGTCGGTGAACAGCACCACCCGCTTGGCTTTTTTCTTAAGGGCGGCCACATCCTTGAACTCCTCCACGGAGGACAGCTCCGGGCCTGTGTACCATTCCCCTTGTTTGGTTATATAAATCGGCACACCTTCATACGCGCCTGTATCCAAAGCATGCAGGGCCTGCAGGCCGGAAATAACCGACACCTCATGCTCCACGGACATGCCGCCGAATAATACGCCAACTCTGGTTTTCATAGAAAATGCCTCCGGTTTATTCATTATAGTTGTCAGGCAGATCATTCTCCAGAAGCACGATGCTGCCCGGCTCCGCTACCTCTCTCATCACGGTCATTGCTTCCGTGAAATTACGCACCACTGTCAGCCGCTCCGGCGGGTAACCGGCCTCCTTGAGCCCCTGCTGGATGGGCGCCGTTTGTTTGGGGCCAACCAGAATAATGTAGTCGCACGCTTCCGCCGCGAAGCTGCCGAAGGCCTTGTTCAGCTCGAATTCCTTCTCACCCAGCTCAATCATACCCGGGGTAATCAGAATCCGTTTGCCGTCCATCTTCTTCAGCACCTCCAGAGCGCTCCGGGAGCCCACGGGGTTAGAGTTGAAGCTGTCGTCAATAATGGTAATGCTGCCGTTTTTGCGCAGCTCCAGCCGGTGCTCCACGGGTTTGATCCGCTTGACACCCTTGGAAAGCTTATCCAGCTGCACCCCCAGCACATGCCCGCAGGCGATGCAGGCCAGAATATTGGTCACATTGTGTCCGCCCAACAGAAGGGTTTCCACCCGTGCCGTCTCCCCAGACGGGGCCACAACCGTAAAGGCAGTCCCCTTGACGGATACGGTAACATCAATAGCCCTGTAATCCGCTTCGGGATTGCGGAAGCCGAAGGTAATCCTTCTGCAGGCCAGCTTCGCCTGGTAGGACATCACATTGGGGTCATCCGCATTCAGAAAAGCGGTGCCGTCCGCCGGCAGAAACTCCGGCAGCTCGTATTTGGTCCTCTGCACATTCTCCAGTGTCTTGAAGGATTCCAGATGCTGGGGCCCGATAGAGGTGAGGATCCCGTATTTGGGCTGGGCCAGCTCACACAGCTCGCGGATATCGCCCAGCTGCTTCGCCCCCATTTCGGCAATAAAAATCTCATGGGTTGGACGCAAATGCTCTCTGACCGTACGGGTGATGCCCATAGGGGTGTTGAAGCTTTCCGGCGTCATGAGAACGTTGTATTGCTGGGACAGAACAGTATGTAAAAAGTGCTTGACGCTGGTTTTGCCGTAGGAGCCGGTAATGCCGATGACTTGCAGCTGCCCCATACTGCGGATGAGCCTTTTAGCATCGTTCAGATAGCTGTTGCTGATAGCTTTCTCCATGGGAGCGTTCACGGTGTTGGCGGCTATTACGGCTGCAAAAGGAAACAAGGTCAAAAGCGGGAGCAGCAACAAACCGTAAGTGAAGCCGTTAAGCGCCGGAATCAATCCAAACGCACCCACTGCCACAGCCAGTAGGGCTGCCGTTGCGGCAAGACGCTTGACCCGGTTGGTGAAAACCAGCTTCTTCTTATCCTTTTCCTTGGGACGAAGCAGAATAAGCAGAATATAAACGGCGGTTAACGCAATAAAACCCGCCTCTTCAAAGCCGAACAGCGCCGGAATTGCAGCTGCCAGCGGAAGCCATTCCCGAACCGCCAGTGTGGCGTTCCAATTGTTCTTGTTCCAGTTCCAATAACGGGAGTTGCGGTATGAGTTGAGCTGCAGCATGTGGATGCCCCGGCGGATGCGCAAAGCGGCGTGTCCCAGCCAGGCCAGCCCGGCCAGCAGCGCGAATGTGAGAGTCATGGGGAAAGGCTCCTCCTCGTTTATTTATCCTTGTCGCTCTCCAGAAAATTGTTCAGAATAATCAGGGTTTCCCGGGGGCGCTGGGCATACACCCAATGACTGCCGCCCTTCATGGTCACCAGCCCTGCATTGGGGATCAGCTTCTCCATGATTTTGCCGTGTTCGAGAGGAGTAGCCGTGTCCAGCTCGCCCCAGATGAGCAGGGTGGGAGCCTGAATCTTCGGCAGATACGCCTTCAGATCCTCGTTCACCAGCTTCACCAGGGTTTGGCGCATCAGCGGTGTGGCTTGTTTGTAGTCGTCGGAGCCTGTGGATTTGCGGAAGCGCTCCAGAATCTGCTCACGCTTGCGCCTAAGCCCGGGAAGCTTCAGCAGATGCTTCGCCGCCTTGTAGGAATAAACGCGGATATAATAGGAAGATTTACGTTTGGGTTTAAGACCTGCGCTATCCAGGAGGATCAGCTTATGCACCGGATTCCGTGAAGCATAGCGGATTGCAGTCCGCCCGCCGTGGGAATGGCCCATGATAATGGGGTTTTGGATGGCCAGCGCCGCATTGAATTTTTCCACGAAGGAGCAATAATCCTCCACTCCCCAGGGAACGGGAGGTTCGCCGCTTGCGCCAAAGCCGGGGAAATCCACGGAGATGACTCTGAAATGTTTATCTAAACTCTCTGCCACAAAGGAAAAGCTTTCCTTGTTAGCTCCCCATCCGTGAAGCAGCAGCACTACCTGCCCGCTTCCCGAATCCGTATATGCGATATCGATCCCATCGATCTTTATTTTCAACGCCCATCAGCATCCTTTGCTCTCTTCATCATAACCATTATACATAAAAAGGCCAAAAGTATTCCCCTCACGGGAAGACGCATTGGCCCCTGTCTATTAAACTATTGCGATTCAAGCCGGTTCGCCAACCAAATCATCATAACAGAATCGCTTAGGGGTGACAACACGCAATGAAAAAGTAAGATTATTTTAAGCTGAAATTAATCTTTTTCTTTTATAATAGATATCAAAGATTCCAATCAGGTAGGTGATCCGGCATGCCAATGCTCATTCAATTCCAAAACAAGGTCATTCCCGTATACATCAAGAGCAGCAAATCCTCCAAAAAAGCCATCGACCTCTTGGTAAGCGCACTGGAGCTTAAAGTGATGTATGGAAAAGCCACCATCAAAAAATGTCTCGAATCTCTGATCAGTGTAGAAATCGACGGCAGCGAGGCATTTCTGCACAGCTTCAACGAGCGGGACTCACTGGCGCTGTCTCTTTATTAGAATTAAACGCATATTGCTCTGAGCTGCGAAAACGCCTATGAACAGCCCTTCACACGGGGCTGTTTTTATTTATATGCGGCAAAGGCTGTGAGGTGATGCGGTATTTTTTTGCGGAAGCCGCCGGGTGGGTGTTTTCCCTGCGTTTCTTGCGGGTAAGTTCTATATTAGAGGAGTTTTCTATATACATGGCAGTAGTCCAAGTCAGTGATGTACATAATCGGCTCCCCAAACTCAAAAATGAGGTGATCGGTCATGCAGCCCTACCCTCCCCGGGATAACGGATTCGACCCGACGGACATTGAAGCCAACAAGGGAATGGCAATCGTTGCCTATATTCTGTTTTTTGTGCCGCTGATTGCGGCCAAAAATTCCCGGTTTGCCATGTACCATGCCAATCAAGGATTGACGCTGTTTTTAGCCTTCGCCGTCTGCAATGTGGTGTTGGGGATACTGCCTTTTATCGGCTGGTTTTTGCTGCCGCTGGTCAACCTGGCATTATTCGTTCTGATGGTGCTTGGAATTATCAACGCGGCCCAGGGCCAGGCCAAGCCGCTGCCGGTTATCGGCGCTTATACCCTTATCAAATGACGCTGCCTGCGCGAGACACAGCACCCCGCTATCCGGAGAACGGGAGCGGGGTGTTTGGGTTGTCTGTATTGGTGTTTATTTATTCCGCAGCGCCGGACCCGGCCTTCGCTTTGGCGGTTTCCTCCATGAGCTTATGCAGTGAAAAGACGGCATGCTCCGAAGGATCGCGGTTCATCAGATACATCGTCATGAAATATTGCAGCGGAATCGCGCAGGTATTGGGGCCATCGGTAATGGTCGGGAATCCCAGCTCCAGCACGGGACCCAGCTGTTCATTCACTTCGAGATCCACATACACCTGATTTTCCTCGGTAAACTCTTCCTGCACACCCTTCATGACCAGCGGCAGAACTACTTCCTGAAGCACCTTATTAGCTTCATCATCGGTTTCCGGCGGATTGGGGAAGCCGCGGCTCTCCCCTGCCTGGATCATATCATAGAAGAAGGAGGCCAGCCACAGGGGCGGATTGGCATTATTCTTATACACTTGGATCAATTCTGTCAGCATAAAGCCGCAGGTATAGAATTTGCCGTCCTTTTGGAGCCGGAAGGCAAACAAATGGCCAAATCCCGGGTGAAGGGCAACCTGCCCGTCCACCTCATAATCCTTATATTCATCCGCAAGAATATTGCGAGTCAGCTCAAACCAGGCTTTGACCTGCTGTTCCATCTCCTGCTGTTCCTTGGCCGCTTCCTCTGCCGACTTATTCGTCTCGTTATCACTCATTGTAAAAAAGGAGCCCCCCTTCAATTCCATCCTTTTTATCTTACCATACTTTCGGAGGAAAAAGAAAAGCTCATTTCTGGCGGAAGGTATACGTATTGGCGTGATTAATTTCCAGCTTCACCTGTACCTCCTTCAGCTTAAAACGCGGAAGCAGCGGTTCGCCGGAATCATGAGCCGCCTTCCACACCGCATTCTGTTTCCGGTAAAGCTCCTCCTCCAGCCCAAGCAAATCCATATTCTCCCTTTGGCCCTGCTCAAAAGAAGCCTTGATTTCATCTTTAATTTTTTGGATGCCAGCCTCGGTAATGTCCTGGAAGCTTACGGTTTCATCCGTATTTTTCTCAATCATGTTGGCGCGGGTAATCAGATTGATGGTCACCTGCAGCTCCTCCCCCTCCGGGTTAATGTCCATAGAGGTGCGGGGATTGCGGATAAGGAGGAGAACATTTCCGCTATCGGGGAGATTGACGGTCATGGGATACCGGAAGACCCGGTAGAACTTTACAAAACGGGTACCGCGGATTTTGGACTCCGGCACATAACCCTGGAGCTTATTTTTGCTGACCACAAATAATCCGTCCGTCCGGGAAAGGGGCGGCTGCTTCCCGGCATTGGTCCATATCCTGTTTTGGCTGGTAATGGACGGAACCAACACTGTTGAGGCCGGCTCCCGGATGCCATTCATCAAACGCTGGAGGTGGATCGGCTCCACATCCGAGCTTTGCCGGTAAATCGAGGTTGGTTCAAACATGACTGTGGTCTGGGCGGACAGATTCAGCAGGGTCATGGAGGACAGAAGGTCTTCCATGGAGTCGCGTGTGCCGTAAATCCAGGGTGTATATCTCATTTCCCGGGAACGCAGAATGCTGGAGAATACTTCACCCATCTTGGATTTCATCACCGATTCCGAAAGAATCACGGCCTTCACATGGGTCCAGACGGTTTGCTGCTGGGAGGAATCATAAATGTGGTTCAACGCAGCCATCATACTTTTCCCCTCGCCCTTTCCCACCCAGATGGCCTTGCTGCCGCTTTTGGACTGGGCATCACCACTTTCCCGCTTGGCAATGCTGGTGAAGTCGATCAGTTGGGCATAGACCACATAATGATCCTGGGCATAATCTACCCCAATGGCTGTAATGAAGTTGGTATTCTGGGCCTCTCTCATATCCCAGCATCCCGGCAGTACCAGCAGCATCCCCGCGATTACAGCCGCTTTGGCCAAATTGATCACCGGTTACGGTCCAATCCGGAGGTTTGGTCCACCGGGTCCAGGACATCCGGCCTCTTGACCCGGTTCATACTGGGCCTCATCAGGATGCCCGCCAGGAAATCCTTGGGATTAAACGGGGTTACCGGCGAGAGATACGGAACCCCGAAATGCTCCAGCGAGGATAAGTGGACCAGCAGCAGCAAAAACGCCATCATAAAACCGAACAGTCCGAAAAAAGAGGCGCATCCCAAAATTAAAAAACGGAGCTGGGCCACTGTTCCGTTCAGGATGGGGTCCACCAGCGTATACGAGGCAATAATGGAAATCGAAATCATCACAATAACGGTAGGGGAGGTAATGCCCGCCCGGATGGATGCGTCACCGATAATAATGCCCCCCACCACGGTGACCGTCTGGCCGATGGCCCGCGGCAGCCGCCTGCCCGCTTCCGCGAAGATATCGAACATCACCAGCATCAGGAAAGCTTCAAGCCCGACGGGCATAGGAAGCCCCTGACGGGTATTGGCTATGGTGGCCAGGAGAGGGAGCGGCACCTGGTCCAGATTGAAGCTGGTCAGCCCCACAAAAAAACCGGGGAGAAACAAAGAGATCAATAGTCCGATATAACGAAGCACCCGCTGCATGCTGACAATATGGAAGGGCATGTTGGCGTCCTCGGAGGACTTCAAGAGGCTGAACAAAGTAGCCGGGGCAATGGTTGCCATCGGAGAGCCGTCGGACATCAGCACGAAGCGGCCGTTCAGGAGGGAATCCGCCACATAATCCGCCCGGCCCGTTGTGTCCGCCACTGGAAACAACGACTTCAATCGCCGCCCGATGACCATTCTCTCCACCATGGAGGTGCCGATAACCGCATCCTGGTCGACAAGCTCAATTTGTCCGCGGATTTCCTTCAGAATGTCGGGGTTGATAATATCCTGCATATACAATAGCGCCAGCTTGGTCTGTCCCCGTTTGCCTTTATTAAACAGCTCCACACAGAAGGATCGGGTACGCAGACGTTTGCGGATCAGTGCGATGTTCGTATCAAGATTTTCAATAAAGCCGTCACGCGGCCCCTTAATGGAGGGTTCCATGGCGGACTCCTCCGGTTTGCGCCCGGGCATATCCGAAATATCCATGGTATACACGGCATTCTGCCGGAGATGAACCACTATCAGCTGGCCGCTGAAAACCAGACGGGTTGTGACGGTCAGCCACTCGTCCTCATCCTTGACGAGAGACAGAGGCAGTGCGGTCAAATCGGCCAGATATCCGGACTCTCCGGAAGTAAGCTCGTTCCCGATTCCCTCCAGGCGGGGGATGATGAACTGGGAGAGTTCCTTCTGATCCGCCATACTGCCGCAATAAATTAGAACCAGCGCGGAACGGGGCTCCTTCCCGTACCGGAGGGTATGCAGCGTAACATCGCCGCACAGGCGAAAATAATCATAGTAGAATGCTTCATCCGCCGCCTCCATGGAGACGGTGTTTCCCCCGTTTGAGCCGGTCTCATGACTGTTCGGGCTGTTGACGTTGCTGTTGACGTTGCTGTTGACGCGGCCGCTGGCGTTGTTGTCCAGATTGTCCACGGGAATCCCCCCTCCTTCCGGCCTTGGCGGCAATCACCCCCAAACCGGCTGCCGCCAGAGCCAGCAGTGCCAGGTTGGACGGATAAAGCCAGTCCACCGTAATTTGATGCATGTATACATCGCTGATGGGCGCCAAACCGATTAAGACCAGCACCACACATATGAACAGCAGGGTGGTGTTTTTCTTCCGATCGGTTTTAATTTGCCACATTTCAACCGTTACATACAAAAGGAGGCATATCCGCAGGAAAGAACCGGCCAACCATTGAAAAATGGAAAGGAAATCCGTCTGGGAAAGAAATTTCCCCACCGTAGCCAAACGCCATTCCTCATAAGCGGGAAACCGCAGGTGGACTGCCTCATACGGATTAAATTCCACAATGGCGCCGATCACGGGACCGAAGGTGATGCCCAGAATGCAGAAGCCCAGGATCAGCAGGCTTTTGAGACTGATTTTGCTACGCAGGCCGGATTGAAGCAGCAGAAACAGCAGCAGCTCGAAGGATCCCGCCATCACATACACCGTTCCATTGACTACAGGCCAGATGCCATGCTCCAGCATTGGAAACAGCTGGTTATAGTCCTTGTACTTGATATTGATGGACGCAATGGTAAAGCCGAACAGGCAAACCAGCGGCAGCAGAATTCCTGCCGTATTGGCAATCGCCCGCAGCCCCTTGCTTGAGGCTCTGTAGCAGACCAGCATCAAAAACAGGCTGGTTACTCCCATCGGCGTGTTCAGCAGGAAGTTAATCCGTGTCCATAACATAGTTTCATACATGGTCGAGAAGATGTTGACCACGGCATATAGCGTGAACAACAGCCGGAATGCCACCGATACCGGACGGCCTGCATGGCGGATAATCCAGCTGTCCAAGGGTTCGTCTCCCAGTTTATTGGCGATAAAACGCATGGTAAACAGCAGCAGCAGCATGGCCGGAGCGGAGCAAATGATGCATAACCAGGCATCCCGCCCGGAGGTGCGGAGTAAAGCCGGAATGATAAAGACGTGATTGGTCATACCCACAGCCATCATCATAATCATGGCACCCTGTAGAAGAGTAGGCAGGGGGGATTTCATCGGCTTCACTCCTTGCCCTTCTTTTGATGTCATTTTTCTCCAAGGTGGGCCAGGGTATGCATGTTTATATCAAAAACCTATCAAAAAAAGCCGTGCCATACTCTTTGAAAACGCAAAAAAAGCCTCCGCACCGCGGAAGCTCTCTCGTAAAAAGGGCTGCGCCTCTCTTGGTCTTCTACTGCCGTTCCCGCATCATCTGCTGCCATACGGTGCCTTGGGCTTCGGTATTGCTGGTAATCCGTTCAATAGCCAGGCGGACCTGGAGCCGGATCTCGAATTCGGTATCCTCCTTCGCCTTCTCCAAAGCGGCCAACGATGAGTTTCCTGCCGCTTCATACAGGAAACGTGCTGCTCTCCAGCGCACCAGCTTGCTGGGATCGGTTAATGCCTCCTCCATTGCCGGTACGGCTGCAGGATCACCTCTGTCGGATATGCTGTCTCCGGCTGTTCTGCGAATTACAGGTGAGGAATCCTTCATGGCGTTGATCAACAAAATCAGAGGCTCCTCCCCCTCCACGCCCCCGGCCAATACCACGGCAAGCCGGCGGACGGAAATATTGCGGTCCAAAAGCGCCTTTTTGAGGAGCGGTAACGTGTTGGAATCCGCCTTGATCCGGGAAAGGGCCGCGTAACGCACCTGCCAGTCGGGATCATCCAGCTGCCTCTCCAGCTCTTCGGCTTCTTCCGCGGGGAGTTGGCGGGCCTCTGGCTCCTTGGCGTTCTCCGGGATTTGGTAACCGTGGCCGGCTGCAACGGACTGGCGCACCAGCTCATCCAGCCGCTCCGGACCGAATTCCGCCTCCAGCTCGCTGACCACCTGGTTCAGAACCTCCTCCAGCTCGCCGTACCGGACACCGCGCTCCTCCAGCTTCCGCTCCATAATCAGATTGGGTGAGGCCAGACCCGCTTCCGTGGCCGCCATCTGAAAACGCTCCGGCAGCGCCGCCCGTTTTTCGGACGTGGCCGTGCTGACCCGGACCTGCATGGGGATTCCCCTGAAGGTCTGCACCCGCACAGTCAGCTCGCCATAGCCGCTCTCCTGCTGTCCGGGTGCCCCTGGAATCCCGGAGGAGGATGAGGCGCCTTGTCCGGCTGCCGTTCCCAGCACCGCTTCCGCTGCTGCCAGAATAGCTGCCCAATCACCCCGGGGATGCCGCTCCAGGGCAAGAAAGTCCGCTGTTTGGAATACCCCCGTCACACCCTCAATCGCCAAGAGCTTACGGATATAAGCAGGAGCCGTGTCATCCCGGCCCCTTTGGACATCCAGCCGTACACCCGGATTAAGCCGGGTATCCAATGTTAATTTCATGGAATTGGGGCTTGGAGTCGGTTCAATTTTGACAATTTTCATGAATCCATCCCTTCCTCTCATCACACTGCCATTATAGCACATACTAAATAAAGCCTAAAAATGATCCCCGGTTGGATCCGCACTCCGCTCTGAATGAGGGTATAACGGCCAAAAACCCTTGCATTCAAAATAAAAACAAAAACAAAACAAAATTTCTTCACAAATTTCTCTAAATTGGGGCTTCATTTTTGGGCTGGACTGGCTTAAAATAAAAGCATCTAGAGCGAATCAAAGATATTCAAAACCCGCATCTGCTCACACACTACGGTTTTCCAAGGAGGAGCTTGTTTTATGCAATTCGAATATTTGCACCCGGCCGACCAGATTATCATGATGATCCAACGTATTTACGGCTACGGCATGACCACTACGTCAGGCGGCAACCTGTCCATCCTCGACGACAACGGGGATATCTGGATCACCCCTGCGAGTATTGATAAAGGCAACCTGAACCGCGGAGACATTGTTTGCGTGAAGGCTGACGGCACTGTAGTCGGCAAGCACAAACCCTCCAGCGAATTCCCTTTCCACCAAATGGTTTTCCGCACCCGTCCCGACCTGAAGGCCATTGTTCATGCCCACCCTCCCGCACTGGTTGCATTCAGCATCGTGCGCAAGGCACCTGACATGCACATGCTTCCCTTCGACCACGCCCTCGTCGGCGAAGTCAGAATCGCAGAGTACGGCCTGCCGGGCAGCGCAGAGCTGGCAGACAAGGTTGCGGCTGTATTCGCACAAGGCTATGACTCCGTTATGCTGGAGAACCACGGCGTTGTTGTAGGCGGCAAGAACCTGTTCGACGCCTTCAAGTCCTTCGAAACCCTTGAATTTATGGCCCGCATCGAGATCAACGCCCGCCGCATCGGTACTCCGGTATCCCTGACCGACGAGCAGCTGGAGCAGGCCAAGAGCCGCAAGCCGCTTGAAATGACCGACTATAAGCCGGAGCGCTTCAGCTCCGAGGAACGGGAAGCCCGCCGCGAAATGTGCCGCCTGATCCAACGTTCCTATGACCAAGGCCTGTTCACCAGCGGTCAAGGCTCCTTCTCCCAACGGCTGTCCGACGGTTCCTTCATCATTACGCCTTTTGGTCTGGACCGCAAGTATCTGGAACCGGGCGATCTCGTAGTTGTGAAGGACGGCGCCAAGGAAGCTGGTAAAACCCCGAGCCGCGCAGTCGCTTTGCACCAAGAAATCTATAAGGCCCAGCCTCATGTGCAGTCGGTGATCATTGCCCACCCGCCCTACAGCATGGCCTTTGCCGTTACCAGCGCAGGCTTCGACTCCCGGACCATTCCGGAGAGCTACATCCTGTTGCGCAGAACTCCCCGCCTTCCTTTCGGCGCTGCGTTCCTGGAACCGAAACAAACAGCGGAAGTATTCACCAAGGACAAGCCGATTGTTATCTGCGAAAACGACTGCATCATCGCAACAGGCAACTCTTTGCTGAATGCATTTGACCGTCTGGAAGTGTGCGAGTTCAGCGCGCAAGCCATTATCTCTGCAGGTGTACTGGGCGATATCGTCCACATCGACGAGAAGCAAGTCTACGATCTGGAAGTTGCCTTTAACCTGCTGTAATTTGCAAGAATAATACGTATCTGTCGCGCTATCCACCCTGCCGGTTGCATCCACGATGTTCCTGGCGGGGAGGACAGTGTGTAAAGATAGCATGTTTTTGGTCTGGTATGTGATTTTTTTCGCAAACGCTAAATTAAACCTATTCTATGGAGGATGATCTCTATGTTGGCTGTTCGCAGACTGTATTGGCCCGCCATTAACCTGATTGGACCCGGCTGTGTGAAGGAAATCGGACAGGAAGTAATCAACCTGGGCAAAACCAAGGCTCTGTTCGTAACCGACAAGGTATTGAACCAAATCGGCGTAGTGAAGCAAGTGACCGACGTTCTGGATGCAAGCGGCATCACTTATGTAGTTTATGATGATGTGAAGCCCAACCCGACTACCCAAAACGTAAACGACGGTCTGGCCCTGTACAAGGAAGCCGGCTGCGACTTTATCATCTCCCTGGGCGGCGGCTCCCCGCAGGATGCTGCGAAGGCCATCGGTATCCTGTCCACCAACGGCGGCAACATTGTGGATTATGAAGGCATCGGCAAGTCCAAGAACAAATCCGCTCCTATCATCGCCATCAACACCACTGCCGGTACTGCATCCGAAGTAACCGTGAACTACGTGATCACCGACGAGCACCGCAAAATCAAAATGGTTATGGTTGACCCCAACTCTCTGGCAACCGTTGCCGTTAACGATCCCGAGCTGATGGTGAAGAAGCCCAAGGGCCTGACTGCCGCTACCGGTATGGACGCTTTGACCCATGCTGTTGAAGCGTATGTGACTGCAGGCGCTTTCCCGCTGTCCGATGCTATCGCTCTGCAAGCAATCAAGTTCATCGCCAACTCCCTGGAAAAAGCCGTTAACAATGGCGCCGACGTGGAAGCCCGCTCCGAAATGGCTTGGGGCTCCTTCACAGCAGGCCTGTCCTTCTCCAACTGCGGCCTGGGCATCGTGCACAGCATGGCTCACCAGCTGGGCTCCGAGTATGACCTGCCCCACGGCGTAGCCAATGCCATCCTGCTGCCGTACATCATGGAATTCAACCTGGATTCCGCACCGAAGAAGTTCGCTGAGATCGCCGCAGCTATGGGCGAAGACACCTCCAAGGCAGCCAATGAGCTGGAAGCCGCCAAGCTGGCGCTGGAAGCGGTTCGCAAGCTGTCCAAGGCTGTTGGCATTCCTTCCTTGAAGGAAACCTCCTTCAACCCGGACGATGCCGCCAAGCTGGCAGCCCAAGCCATGAACGACGTATGTACCGGCGGCAACCCGAAGCCGGTTACTGCCGAGGACATGATCGCCCTGTACCTGAAGGCGTACAACGGCTAAGTTCCAAGCCCATATCCCGGGAACACTTCTCCCCGGCGCACAATCCCTGTTGCGGCTGCTATTGCAGCCCGCGGCGGGGATTTTTGTTATGTCCGCACAGCCGCATATTTCCAGACATTGGACTGCATACTACTGGAAGCAGAATTCCTAGGATTCCGCCTGGGCGATGATCAACACCGCAGGGCTGCGGGGATTTGGACACTTCGGGGCTGGGCGCTTCGGGGTTTGGACACCTCGGGGTTCGGGCACTTCGGAGTTTGGCCTCTTCGGGGTTCGGGCACTTCAGGGTTTGGCGTTGGCGCTAACGGCCCCAGGAGCCCTTATTTGGCCCCAAAACAAGGGTTTCCATTTCTAACGGTCACCACAGCCGTTATTTTGAACAAAAACGCCTTTTTCACCCACGTTACCCGTAAATAAGCGCTCTCCCGTCCGTTAGAAAGTCTGAACGCCAATATTTGCTACAATAGCGGCTTTCCTGTCCGTTAGAGTCCAGCAGCGTCTTATCGAGCATCCATTACCCAAGTAAAAGGAGCGTAAGCAGCATGCCTCAATGGTTTGAAATCACATGGAGAACTCTGTTAGCCGTACTGATTTTGTTTTTTTTGACCAAGCTGCTTGGCAAACGTCAGGTCTCCCAGCTGTCCTTATTCGAATATATCACCGGCATCACCATTGGCAGCATTGCGGCATACGTCACCGTGGACTCGGAAGCCGAATGGATGCTGGGGCTTCTCTCCTTAACCGTATGGGCAGCCTGCTCCTACTTCATCGAATTTCTGCAGCTCAAGAGCAAACGGATGCGTGATTTTATAGACAGCAAAGGCTCCGTCCTGATCGAACACGGCAGGGTATTGGAGAAGAACCTGAAAAAGGAGCGGCTTACCACGGATGAGCTGATGGAGCAGCTACGCAAAAAATCCGCCTTCAATCTGGCGGATGTGGAATTTGCCATTATGGAGCCCAGCGGGGACATTAATGTCCTGTTGAAGCGGGAGAATCAGCCTCTGACTCCCAAGGATCTTGGACTTCCCGTCCAGCCCGAGAGAGAACCGCAAACGGTGATTATGGACGGGCAAATTCTGGAGGAAGCTCTGCAGAAGTCGGGACGGAACCGGAACTGGCTGGACAAAAAGCTTGCCGAGGTGAAAGCCGCCGTTCCGGATGTTTTCCTGGCCCAGATAGATGCCAACGGTGAGCTCTACGCCGACTTCTATGACGACCGCCACAAGCAGCCCCAACAACCTAAACCGCAGCCCAATGTGGAGCTGCTGTCAGCACTCAAGGAATGTGAAACCAAGCTGGCTCTGGCCGGTGTAACGGAAACCGAGCCTGGGGCAAAACAAGCGCTGCAGGATGCCTCCCAGGCGCTGGACACCCTGTTCCGGGAGCTGCAGCGGAGGCTTCAAGCCCGTCCTTAAGAAGTAAGAATAAAGCTCCCGCTTAATCGATGCTTATACGGGAGCATTTTTGTTATTCAGCCGATTTCTTAGCAACGCAGAACAGCTCGTGGCCCCGCATTTCACCTTGAAGCTGGGACAACAGCTCCATCGTCTGGGCGAAGGTAAAGGACACATTCGGCCGATAGTGAGGCAGCAGCCTTTCCAGCTCAGCAGTCGTCTGCTTGCTGAACAAGGCTTGAACATCTAGGCCAGCTTTTTCCACTATGCGTCTTAGGCTTCGCTCCGAATGGTGAAACAAGTGATCCGCTTCCGTGTACAATGAGCTAGAAATTCCGAAAACCTCATTCCTCAGACTATATCGATTCGGAACGCTGAAAAAGATATAGCTCTCCTTTGTAAGCAGCGAAGAGAGCTGTTTCAAAAAGGAAACGGGGTCAGGGATATGCTCAAACACATGCCAGAAAGCAACTGCATCAAAGGTTTCTATTGGCAATGGAAGGTCAGGTGTCCATATCCCCTCAATGATCGGCAGCTGATATTTTTCGGCGATATACGCACAAGAAGCCGCGGAGGGTTCGACTCCAAGAGTGTCCCAGCCAGCAGCGCGCGCCATGTTGAGAAATTCACCTGTTCCCGAACCAATTTCCAACAGCTTGCCTTTATTGGGCTTATACATCTGCAGCATCAGCGTGTTAAAGTAGGCATTATCCAGATAAGAGCTTTTGATCCACTGATCTCTCATTCGAATCCAGCCCTCGTTGTATATCTCCGGAATCAAATCACTGCTCTTGCTGCGGCTTTCTTCGGGTTGAAAAAGCATATCACAATCCGGACAGGCTTTCAGTGTAAAGCGGGGGTAATTAAAAAACGTTGATATGGACTTACTTCCGCATATGGGGCACTCCATATTTTATAACCTCCGATGGATTAATTGTATTAAAAATAGAACTGCCTTTTTACTTTATGACCACTGAAACAACAGATATGCATCTCAAATTTTTTTGAACACTCATATCGGATTTACCTGAGAATCTTCCCTTCTCAACAAAAAAACGGCCCCCCCTCAACGGGGAAGCCGTTTTATCATACCGCGAAGCTTAGCGCTTCAGCAGAACGTCCTTTTCGTAAGTTTTCACTTGGTTCAGCCATTCTTCGCGGACCGGTACGCCCATCTTCTCGCAGTAGTGGTCCCAGATGGCGCCGAACGGATAGGACTTGAATTCCTCCACCAGGGCAAGACGGGTGGTGTAATCCTTCTCCAGCTCTACCTTCTTCAGGAGCTCTACCGGCTCCAGCTTGGCGCGGAGGATTGCCTTGATGGTGTTGCGGGCGCCGATGACCCATGCCGCGATCCGGTTGATGCTGGCATCGAAGAAGTCCAGGCCGATGTGAGTGGTGCTGTACAGATTGTGGCGCTCCAGCTCACGGGCGATGTCCATCAGCTCGTCGTCCATGATAACCACGTGGTCACTGTCCCAACGGATCGGACGGCTCACGTGCAGCAGGATGCCCGGCGTGAACATGGAGACGGAGGACAGCTTGTTGGAGATGACTTCTGTCGGATGGAAGTGGCCGGCATCCAGGCAAAGCAGCTTTTGCTTTTGTACAGCGTAGCCCATGTAGAACTCGTGGGAGCCGACGACATAAGCTTCGGAGCCAATACCGAATACCTTGCTTTCTACAGCGTCCAGGTTATGGGCCGGGTTCAGCTCTTCCGCGAAGATTTCATCGAGGGATTCCTTCAGACGCACCCGCGGGGCGAGACGGTCAACCGGGATATCCTTGAAGCCGTCCGGAATCCATACGTTGGTTACGCAGGGTTGGCCCAGCTCTTCACCGAAATAAGCGCCGATCTTACGGGAGGCCTTACAATGCTCAACCCAGAACTTGCGGATATCGTTGTCTGCATGGCTCAGAGTGAAGCCGTCGGCGGACAGATCATGGGAGAAGCAGGTGGGGTTGAAGTCCAGACCCAGTCCCTTTTCCTTAGCCCACTTTACCCAAGGAGTGTAATGCTTGGGCTCCAGCTTGTCCCAGCTCACCTTCTCTTCGGTGTCGGCGTAGATGGCATGCAGGTTTACCTTGTGGGTGCCGGGGATCATGGAAAGGGCCTTGTCCAGATCCTGACGGAGCTCTTCAGCCGTGCGGGCAGCTCCCGGATAGTTGCCGGTTACGGAGATACCGCCGGTCAGCTCCTGGTCGCGGTTCAGGAAGCCGCGTACGTCGTCGCCTTGCCAGCAATGCAGGGAGATTTTTACCTTGGACAGGGATTCCAATACTTCGTCTACATTAATACCATGTTTCTCATACAGCTTTTTAGCCTCATCAAAATTCATAATCGTCACTCCTCCATTTTACATAAAAACTGGTTTGTACCCAGTAAGTTTGCCTCATGATAAAACGCTTTCTTCCTACTCCCCTACTATATCAGCAACGGCAGCCGGAATGAAATGGCGGATGTTTAGAGATTGTATCCCGGCAATCTTAAAATCCTCCAGCTTTAAGATCATTATTGTCCAGTCGCTCTCCATCGGTTACAATAAAGCTGTGTACAGACTGATATTTCAATTGGACGATATTAATCTTCCCCATTAATTTGATACAGCAAAAGGAGAACCAAATATGCAGAATCAGCCGGATATCTGGTTTAGGATGTCCCGTCTATGCCGCTTGGATGTGAAGTGGACAGGATATCACCAGGGCAACGCCCCCTTGGCCAGCTATGAGCATTCCAATCCGTATTACGAAATCCTGATGGTCACCGAAGGGCCGATTTATTTGAAGTCCGAGGACGCGGAGCTGGAGCTGGTATCCGGCGAGTGTTACCTCTTGACACCTTGGGAGCGGCATACCGCCTGGCGGCTGACCCATGAGCATGCAGGCTTCTTTTGGGTACAGTTTTTCGCTACCCCCGGCCTTACCCCCGGAACGCCTGACGAAATGCCTCTTGCCGAACCCGAAAGCTGGCTGGACAAAAGCCGCCAGGAGCTGCGTACGGGCCAGGACGAGGAGGCCGAGCATCTGCTTTTGCCCCGGCGCTTCCAGCCGGTCCGCCGTTATGAGCTGTTGAACCTGTTCGAGAAGCTTCATGGGGAAATGGAGCATCCAAGGGGTTATTTCCGCTACCGCTCCTCCCTTCTGCTGGGCCAGATTTTCCACCTGATTGCCGAAGATCTGCTTTCCAAGGAAAATTTCCAAACCTCCGTGCCCGCCGCGTTTTTGGCCTATCGGCAGCTGGTTAATCTCTTGAACGAAAGCTACAACACCGAGCCGGACAGGGCGTTTATCGAAAGCCAGCTCAACCGGAAATATGAATACCTTTGCCACATTTTCAAGAAATATTCGGGCATGTCCATCTTTACGTATATTCACCAGCTCCGCATCCAGCGGGCTCAGTATCTCCTGATGAACAGCGAGCTGCCGGTAAACCGGATTTCGGAGTCCGTGGGCTTCAGCGATCCGTATTATTTCAGCCGGTTGTTTAAGCGTTTCACCCATTGCAGCCCAAGCGATTTCCGCAAGCAGAACGGCCAAATTGGCAATTGAAACAAAGAAATTTGTACGTTTTCACAAAAAAGGTGTTTGCAGGCCGTTTCGTTTGTGCTATAATGAAAGCGCTAACATATCACCGATTCTAAAAGGGGGACGTTGATCGTGGAGCAAGAGTTCAAAGATATGTATGAGGATTTTGAACCCAACCGTGACACCTACTTCTTCAAAGTCGGCAACGGCGGCCTGATCAGCTTCCACGGCAGGAATTACAATATCAGAAAATCCCTGTCCGAGGACCAACTGAAGCTGCTGATCCGTGATTCCATGTTTTTGCGTATTTCCTCCAACTGCTATGTCAACATGGATAAAATCTCTTCCGTGGAAAAGGACCACATCCGGTTCCTGGACCATACCACCGGTTCCAAAATTGTCAGTGTGCCCCTCTGGAAGAAACAAACCCTTCAAGAGCGCCTAACCCAACGCAAGCAAACGGTCGTCCACTGATTCCTGTCACCCGCCTTTCACCACTGCCCATTAACCCAACGCAATACAAATAAAGCCCTGCTCCGCTGGATGGAAAAGCCAATGGCTGCCATAAACGGATGAGGGCTTTTTGTTATGTCCGGCTAAGCCTTGGTGTGTTCAATCTGCAGCAGTTAAGAAGCGGAGGCCTCCTCCATCCGGAAGAAGGTTTCCGTCATGGACTTGCCCAAGGTCATGCAGGCATCGGTCAAAAAGTAGATCAGAAGCTCCATCTGCTCCAGCATAAAATCCTCCCGGGTCATACAGCCCAGCTCGGCTCTGATTTTACCCGCTTGGCGGATAGCCTTTTCCTGACCGGACTGAGCAGGCTGCCCCAACTGCCGGATGCCCCGCAGATGCTCCTCCAGCTTGGTGAAGGTATAGTAGAAGGACCGGGGAAAGGTGGTATGGGTCAGGAGAAATTCAAGAATGGGTTCAATGGCCATGCTGTCGGCATAAAATTTGCGGAACGCCTGGTAGCCCCCTACGGATTTCAGCGCAGCCAGCAAATAGGTGTAGGGCACCGCCTGATCCTCGTTGATGGCTGTTACCACAAACTTCAGGATGCGGATGGTATTCTCCGCGCGCTCCAGCATCCGCCCGCTTTCAATAAAATGCCACTCCGCCTCCCGCAGCATCACGGAATGCTCGATGCCCTGGAAGGTTTCCACCTTCTCCCGGATGTACCGGAAGAACAGATTGGGCGTTTCCTTCCGCAGGTCGCCGGGATTCTTTTCGGAGAGAGCCAGATAAAAGCCGTTTAAGGTTTCCCAGAGCTCGCTGGGCAGCGCCTCGCGCATGGTTTTGAGATTGGCCCGGGCTTTGCTGACACATGAAAACAGCGAGTTTTCATATCCCCGGTCCAATGTAATGAATGAGAGGACATCCAACTCGCTGTATTGTTCAAATTGCCGGCGGTACTCCACCTCCGCCCCCAGAGAACGGATGATACGGGCCCATTTGTATTCTTTGTCCTGCAGGTCCTGATTATGCTGGAGATGGTAATGGACATCAATCATGCGGGCGTGGTTTTCCGCACGCTCCATATAACGGCCGATCCAGAAGAGTGCTTCCGCATTGCGGTTGAGCATCAGCTTCCCCCTCCCTCTTCCAAAGCATGGATATGATTGCAATAATCATCATAGCGCCCAGATTTTTTGGTGTCAATCTATGTGACATGACTCTACAAAACAAGTCAAGGACAACCCCACAACCCTTAGAAGAATGTGTTATAATGGACCAAATGCAAACCAGCAAGCGCTTACCAAATTCGTTTTTACAGGAGGATTTATGACTCTGCACATTGGAATATTCGGAACCGGCTGGTTCGCCGAGAAACACGCCGCCATGCTTGCCGCTATGGAGGATGTCACCATCAGCGCCGTCTGCGGCTCTTCCCTGGAGAAAGCCCAGCGCTTCGCAGCCAAATTCCCCGGCGCCGCCGCATTCGCCGCGGTGGAGCAGATGCTCGAATCCGTCAAATTGGATGCCGCGTACATATGCGTTCCTCCCTTTGCCCACGGCAGGATCGAATTGGCTCTGGCGGAACGGGGCATTCCTTTTTTTGTGGAAAAGCCTCTTGCCGCCAATCTGGAAACCCCTACGGAGATCTTGGAGGCGGTGAACACCAAAGGGCTGATCACCTCTGTCGGCTACCACTTCCGCTATACGGATGGAACCGCCCGGGTGCGCCGGCTGCTGGAGGAGCAAACTGCCGGAATGGCCTTGGGCTATTGGATGGGCGGTATGCCGGGTGTGTACTGGTGGCGGATGGAGAACGGCTCCGGCGGGCAGTTTGTGGAGCAGACCACCCATATCGTGGACCTGCTCCGGTATACCTTGGGGGAGGTGACGGAGGTGTACGCTTCCTTTGCCCTGCGGCATAAGCATGTGACAGAGGAGGGAGTAACCGTGCCGGATGTAGGCACCGTGACCCTGAAGCTGGCCTCCGGTGCCGTGGCCAACATCTCCAACACCTGTATGCTGCCGGTAAGCCATACCACTGGACTGCATATTTACACCGACACGGGTGTGCTGGAGCTCCACGGCAAAGGCCTGAAGGAAATCCGGCAAGGGCAAACCACTGAATTCCAGAACCAAAACGACCCTTATCAGGCTGAAAATGCCGCCTTCATTCATGCTCTGCGCACGGGGGATGCTTCCGGTATTCTCTCCTGCTACGAGGATGCGTGGAAATCCCAACAGGTGGCCATCGCAGCTGTCGAATCCGCCAAAACAGGGCTGCCTGTCAGGTTGTAATCCGGCTCATAACACAACTGGGCTGTCCATAAAGTCTAATTGGATCAATACATATTCGGCAAGATACACTCCCTTCCGGGAAAAGGCTGTCATGGAAGCTTCAAACACGTTTTGTCCGCTTTCTTTTGATTAGATTTAGAGGTAAAAAGCGGCCAAAAAACTCGCCCTCAAGCCACCCTTTTCCTCCCGGTCCTTTCTGCCGAATATTTATTCACCTCAACGAACTTTTTGGACAGCCTAATTTTTTTATGCCCCTCACATCTTGGTTACAGGAAGCGTGACCGTAAAAGCAGAGCCTCTTCCCGGCTCACTCTCCGCTGTAATCTCTCCGCCGCACAGATCTATAATCCGCTTCACCAGAGCCAGCCCCAAGCCGTTTCCCTCTCCCGCCCTGGACTTATCCCCTTGGTAGAACTTCTCGAAGATATGCGCCAGCACCTCCCTGCTCATGCCTGTGCCCGTATCGGCGATCCGGACATGGACCGAAGCTGGGTCTGCCGTTAAATAAACGGCGATTTCGTCCCCGTTATCGGAGAATTTGATGGCATTGCCCAAAAGATTCAGCCAAACCTGCATCAGCAAATCCTCGTTGCCGTAAAACCACACCTGGTCCAGCGCAATGTCCAGATTCAGCATTTTCTCACTCCATTGATTCTCCAAGAGAAGGATAGCATGGCGGATTTGCTCGTCCAGATCAAAGTTATGCTTTTCCAGCACAAATTCCTGATTCTCCAGCTTGGAGAGCTTCAGCATATTGGCGGACAACGACGACAGCTGACGGGTGCTTTCGATGATCAGCCGGCTGTATTCCCGCCGCTCCGGCACAGTCAGGTCCTCATCCTGCAAAAGAGCCGCGTACCCCTCAATAGCAGCAATGGGCGTTTTGAACTCATGGGAGACATTGGCCGTAAAATCATTGCGCAGGGTTTCGATTCCGTTCAGCTCCTGAACCATCTTGTTGAAGTTCACCGCCATCTCCCCCAGCACCCGCACCCGGTGGTGTTCCTGCTTCAGCCGCACCTTGAAGTTCCCCTTGGCTACCTCCTTGGCCGCTTCGCTCAGATCGGTGATCGGCGCCAAAATTTTGCGGCCCACGATAGCGGTAATGCCTGTACCGATGAGCACACTGGACACCATTGCGAAGATGATGGACCACAGTACATGGAACCTGTTAAAATTTATAAACCCCAGATGAATGATAACCCCTGTCAACAGCGCCATCAGAACGCCCGAAGCCAGCATAATCAGGAATACCGTCCAGATTAGCGTTCCCCATAAATTCCCCGACTGCCTGCGGTCAATCATGGGTTTTCACCGCTTTGTAGCCGAGTCCGCGGACGGTTACAATTTCAAACCCGTCATAGCTTTTAAACCGTTCCCTCAGGCGGTTAATATGCACATCCACTGTCCTGGCCTCGGTTTCCGAATCCATCCCCCATATTTCGTCCATCAGCTGATGCCGTGTAAAAATTTTGTTGGGGTATGCCAAGAGCTTGTACATGAGTTGAAACTCCTTTTGGGGGAGGGTGGTGGTTTGCCCGCCTGCAGTCACCGTCAAGGAATCGTAATCCAGTACGATCCCGCCAACCGTAAGCCTGCGCTCGCTGGCGATTTGGGCCCGCCGCAGAAGCGCCCCCACCCGGAGAATCATCTCGTTGATGTCGATGGGTTTGACCATATAATCATCAGTGCCGGCCAAATAGCCCGTTTGCTTATCCATAAAGCTGTCCTTGGCGGTCACCGTCAGAACAGGCAGGGTGTATCCTGCCTCCCGGAGCCTCCTGATCAGTTCGAAACCGTCCAAATTGGGCATCATAATATCAGATATGATTAAATCGACATGCTGCTTATCCAGAATATCCAATGCCTCCTGGCCGTTTCCCGCTTGAACCGGGTCATATCCGTGTTTGGCCAGCACTGTACTGATCAGCTGGAGCAGCTTCTCGTTGTCTTCCACCACAAGAATTCGGTTCACTCGTCCCACCTGCTTTTCCATAGTCCGCCCTTGCCGATGAATCAGACCTGACTTAAGAGCGCCCGTTCATTATACCGCATCAATGTTAACCCAACATGAACGGGAGACTGCCTACCGCCCAGTTGATGTTCAGTTGATATTGCTGTGATAGCATAACATACATAGCAGAGACAAGAGAGGATGAGAACATGCTGCAGCTTAAGAATATCTCCAAAAGCTATACCACTGGCACGTTTACGCAGACTGCTCTGGACAATATCAGCCTAAGCTTCCGCAAGAATGAATTTGTCGCGATCCTGGGACCCAGCGGCTCGGGCAAAACCACCTGCCTGAACCTGGTGGGCGGCCTGGATCAATACGACAGCGGCGACCTGATTATTAACGGCGCCTCCACCAAATCCTTCAAGGACAGCGATTGGGATGCTTACCGCAATAATAGCGTGGGCTTTATCTTCCAAAGCTATAACCTGATTTCCCATCTCAGCATCACAGATAACGTGGAGATGGGCATGACTCTAAGCGGTGTCAGCGCCCAAGCCAAACACCAGAAAGCGGTGGAGGTGCTGGAGAAGGTTGGTTTGAAGGACCACATGCACAAAAAACCGGGCCAGCTGTCAGGGGGCCAGATGCAGCGGGTAGCCATCGCCCGGGCATTGGCCAATGATCCCGACATCATCCTGGCGGACGAGCCTACCGGAGCCCTGGATACGGCCACCAGCGCTCAGATTATGGATCTGATCAAGGAAATCGCCAAGGACAAGCTGGTTATTATGGTCACCCATAACCCGGAGCTGGCCGAGGCTTACGCCGACCGGGTGGTCCAATTTAAGGACGGCAAGGTGATCTCCGACAGCAATCCCGCGGTTGAGGTACAAACCGAAAGCAATTACCGGCTCAAAAAAACCGCCATGAGCTACTGGACGGCTCTGAATCTGTCGGGACGGAATATCTCCACGAAAAAATGGAGAACCGGGCTCACCGCTTTTGCCTCCAGTATCGGGATTATCGGCATTGCCCTGATTCTGTCCCTGTCCAACGGGTTCGACAAACAAATCAAAAGCTATGAATCCGGCGCGTTGTCCAACTTCCCCGTCACCATCAGCCAAATGGCGGCCAATCTGGATCTGGCTATGCAGCCCGGGGCCCATGCACAAGACCGGAACAACCGGACGGAATTTACCAAAGCTGCGGAGATTTACCCGTTTGATCCCACATCCAATACGATTTTGCACAACAATACCATTACTCCTGAATACCTAAGCTATCTGGACAAAATAGATGCATCCCTGCTGGACGGTGTGTCCTACAGCCGCCAGGTTAACCTGAATATCCTCAGAAGCGACGGCCAGACTGCCGTACCGGTTAACACCTCTGACGCCAATTTTATGTCCTTCCCCAGCAAAACGGCAAGCTTCAGCAGCACCTATCTGGAATCGTATTACGATCTTCTGGCGGGCAGCTTCCCGGCGAAGCCAACTGACCTGGTGATGGTGGTGGATGAATACAACCGGATGAACGTGACGGTGCTGGATGCCTTGGGTTTAGATTATAAGGCGGAGAATATTGGGTTTGACCAAGTTCTCGGCAAAACCTTCAAGCTGATCTACAACGACGATTATTATGTAAAATCCGGAGATTTGTTCCGCATTAACGGCAACACCTCGGATTTAAGCAATCTGTACAACAGCGGCAATGCGGTGGAACTGAAGATTTCGGGCATTATCCGCAAGCAGGAGGATTCCCCCATGTCCACCATGTCCGCAGGGATCGCTTATTCGGATGTGCTGGCCCAGGATTTTATCAGCAAGGCCCAGTCCTCGGAAATTGTAAAGGCGCAGGAAGCCAATGACAAGATGAATGTGTATTCGGGCAAGGTGTTTGCCGGTGTGCCCGGCTTCAATTTTAGCCCCGGCGGAGGCTTTGCCATGGGGCCTGGCGGAGGAATGGGTTCCGGCGCCTTGACGGATCCGATGGACGCCACCTCCAAGGAGGATGCGCTGGCCGCCTTGGGCGCCGTAGCTATCCCCGCCTCCATCTCCTTGTATCCCAAGGATTTTGACACCAAGGAGGCGATTGTGGACTATTTGGACCAATGGAATGTGGGTAAGCCCACGGAGCAAATGATCATCTACACCGACCTTGCCGCCATGGTGACCAATCTCTCCAGCGGCATCATGAACGGGATCACGTTGGTGCTGGTGGCCTTCGCCTCCATCTCTCTGGTGGTATCCCTCATTATGATCGGGATCATCACCTATATCTCGGTGCTGGAGCGGACCAAGGAAATCGGTGTCCTGCGTGCCTTGGGGGCACGAAAGAAGGATATTACCCGGGTGTTTAATGCGGAGACCACGATTATCGGAACCCTATCGGGATTGCTGGGGATCGGTATCGCCTATCTGCTGACTATCCCCACCAACATGATCATCAAGAATGCGACGGATCTGAACAATGTGGCCCAGTTGAATCCCGTCCATGCGCTGTTCCTGATCATCCTGAGCGTCGGCCTGACCATTCTCGGCGGCTTCATCCCCGCGAAGTTCGCGGCGAAGAAGGACCCGGTTGTGGCGCTGCGGAGCGAATAAGGGATAGGCGAGGGGCACATGCTTAGCCATGATCATCCCGCGCTTAACTGCCCAAATGCAAAGGTGCAGTTATTCTACTCACAACTGGCCTTTCTTAGGGGCTATCCTGCAAAAGTGCAGTTATTTTGAGCGGGGTGGGCCGGATTTGTTGGGGGAAGCGGAAAATAGATGCACTTTTGCATTTGGCGTTTATGTCCATCGGCTTCGCGCGGCTGAGCTGTATTAAAACTATAAAAAAGAGCAGACGTAGATGTCTGCTCTCCTTCATCACAAAAAGAGCAGACATCTACGTCTGCTCTTTTTGTATTCCTTTTTTAACAATGATTATGATACATTTACTTTATTAATTTCCTTACTTTAGGAGAGGGAGTCAATTGTGATGAAACACTTCAAGTTTTTTATTTGTTTACTAGTTGCTGCTTTATGCGGATACCCGGCAGTCTCGAAAGCCTCTGATGTAATACAAGCATATCTGTTTCCTTCTACCTTTAACATCAACGGTGTATCAGTAGAATTACCAAATGAGTATGAGATTCTGAATTATAAAGAACATTCATATGTTCCCATCAGGTTCATAACCGAATATTTGAACGGGAAGGTGACGTATGATGAATCTGCGCAGCAAATTGCCTTAAACGTTAGTTCCTTCAGTGCCCTCCCGAAAAAATATACAAAGGAAATGGCTGAGAAAAACAAAGATATTATCGTTTATTCGGCCCAATATATAATGAATGCCCAAAAACTGTCTGAGTTTTTGAACAAGAAGGATGGGGACTCCTGGATCAGGATAACACGATTCACAGTTGAAGGTGATGCTATTGTGCAAGAGCTCAGGAGAACTGGGGATGGTTTCGATTATTATTTCGATAGCTCCCGAGACCCATATGGTGATCGGGTTCAATATATTACTTCAGGGAAAGCAATTACCGAAAAACTGAATGATAATGGCTTGTACGAATACAGGCTGGAAGGTGCATCCTTCCCGAATGATAAAGAGATTATCCTCTTACGATTGCAAAAATAAATACTTTATATATTCTATGAGCAAGAAGCCAAGCCAGGCATTTAACATGTCACATTCCAGGCGGGCTCAAAATGCAAAAGCGCATCTATTTTTCACACAACTGGCCATTGGGATGGCCATCCTGCAAAAATGCAGTTATTTCAGGTAGGATGGATCGGAATGGGCTTGAGGAGCAAAAATAGATGCACTTTTGCAGGTACGGCGTCATTTTGCAGGTTAGCAGGAGGAATTAACAGCACTTTTGCATTTGGAACCCCGATTCACGGATACACGTACAGACAAATTCGATCACCTGATGGGACAGCTCGCTTACATGCATCCATATCCATTTGGAAATCGGAAAACACCCCGAAAATGATCATTTTGATTGTTGTGAAGCCGCATAGGACAGTTTCAGTAAAAATCTCCGCCTGGATCGTATGCAATAGGCAACATGTCATCATCCACGTAGCCATCCAACCTGTCCTGATCAACCTTGTGTTCAAAGGACAGGCTGCCATGCCGCAATGCAACAAAATCTCATACGCCAAAAGGAAACTCCTCATAATCCTCAAATTCCTCGTATTCATCGTCCTCATATTCGCAACAGATAATTCGTCATGGCAGCCCCGTTGCATTGCAGATAAAATTCCGCCAGAATCAGAGGAAATTCATTTGATATTTTCCTCAATTTGTTTTATGTCCTGTAATGTGATTTCATAACCCGGTCTTTTTCCTTTTACAAACTGGAACATTTCCCGATCTCCTTTCTCATCCGGTTTAAATAAAGTTTTTCGGTTCATTCCCCATATTTTTGAAGCATTTTTGAAGGTAAGGCAAAAAAGCAGACATCTAATGTCTGCTTTTACTTCATCTTTTATCAGAAAACAGGGGCGGCTTCAGCCTGTTTCCAGCTGCCCGAAGGAGCTGGCATACATGCGGCTGTACGGCCCTTGGGCCTGCAGCAGCTCCTCGTGGCTGCCGCGTTCTACGATTTCACCATTTTCGATAACCATGATGGTATCGGCGTCGCGGATGGTGTTCAACCGGTGGGCGATGACGAAGCTGGTGCGCCCCTTCATCAGCTTAAGCAGCGCATCCTGGATATGCAGCTCTGTCCGGGTATCGATGCTGCTGGTGGCTTCATCCAGAATGAGGATGGAGGGTTTTGCCAGCATCACCCGGGCAATGGCCAGCAGCTGCCGCTGTCCCTGGCTCAGGTTGCTGCCGTTTTCCGCCAGCTCGCTGTCATAGCCCCGCGGCATCAGGCGGATGAAGGCATCGGCATTAGCCAGCCGCGCCGCCTCCAACATCTCCACGTCCGTGGCATCCGGACGGCCGTATTTGATATTATCGCGGATGGAGCCCGCGAACAGGTAGGTATCCTGGAGCACGATGCCGAAGCCGGAGCGCAGACTGTCCCGGGTATAGGTGCGGATATCCTGCCCGTCAATCCGGATCACCCCGGAGGTGGTGTCATAGAACCGGGTGAGCAGATTGACGATGGTGGTTTTACCCGCCCCCGTAGGTCCTACCAGCGCAATGCTGCTCCCCGCTGGAGCCTCGAAGCTGACATTTTTAAGAATCGGCGCCTCCGGCCGGTAGCCGAAGCTCACCCTTTCGAAGACGACATGCCCGCTGGACGGCCGCGACCCCAGATCCATATTCGTTGCGTCCGGAGCATCATCCGGCTCCTCCGCCTCATCCAGCACCTCGAAGGCCCGCTCCGCCCCGGCAATACCGGATTGCAGCATGTTATACACATTGGCCATCTCATTCAGCGGCCGGACGAACTGCCGGGAGTAGCCGATGAAGCTGGCGATGACTCCCACTGAGATACTGCCCCGCAAGGCCAGCAAGCCGCCAACCACCGCAACGGTGACAAAACCCAGGTTGTTGATCACGTTCAGCAGCGGCATCAGAAATCCGGTGGAAATTTGCGCCTTTAACCCCACATGGTAGAGCCTGCCATTCACCTCGTCGAATTCCCGGATGGTCCGTTCCTCCCGGTTAAAGGCTTTGACCACCTGCAAGCCCGAAATGGTCTCCTCCATAAGCCCGTTCAGCTTCCCCAGCTCCGCCTGCTGGGCTTTATACAACGGCCCGGTGCGCTTGGTGATGCTTTTGGCCAGGATATACACCAGGGGAACGGTGATCAGAGTAGCCAGCGTAAGCAGCGGACTGAGCCACAGCATCATAATAAGGGACCCGGTAATGGTCAATACCCCCGCCATCAGCTGAGTGGTGGTTTGGGATACGGTTTGGCTCACCTGGTCGATATCATTGGACAGCCGGCTCATCACTTCACCGTGAGGCCGGGAATCGAAGAACGAAAGCGGCAGTCTTTGCAGCTTGCCGAACATGGCCCGCCGCAGACTGGCGGTCACCCGCTGGGCAAGACCGGCCATCAGCCAGCTTTGTGTGAGGGTGAGGCACGCATCCAACAGATTAGCCGCCCCCAATCCCAGGAGCGCCATCTCCAGCACGCGCAATTCCACATTCCCGGCACCGCCGTCCATGGCATTGACAGCCACCCCTAGAAGATACGGGCCTGCCAGGCCCAATAGAGAACTGGCCAACAGAAATCCGAGAATCAGGAGCAGCAGCCCCCGCTCCCGGCCGAGAAACCCCCACAGTCTGCGGATGGTGCCACGGAACTGCTTGGGCTTCACCTTGGGTGCATTCATCCGGAAAGCCCCGCCTGGCCTGGCACCGGGTGCCGGAACGGAGGTAGCGTCGAACCGCAAGCGGTCACCGCCGCCGGATGCGCCATTATTCTCCTTGGACATGGGGAACCGCCTCCTTTCCGGTTTGCGACGCATAAATTTCCCGGTAAACCCGGCAGCCGGCCAACAGCTCATCGTGGGTGCCCAAACCGGCAATCTCCCCGTGCTCCAGCACCAGAATCCGGTCCGCATCCATGACGGAGGTAATCCGCTGGGCAATCAGTAGGCAGGTCATCCCCCGGGTTTCCCGGCGCAAGGCCTCCTTGATCCGGGCTTCGGTAATCACATCCACGGCACTGGTGCTGTCATCCAAAATCAGAATGTCGGGTTTGCGGATCAGGCCCCGGGCAATGGAAATCCGCTGCTTTTGGCCGCCGGAGAGGTTAACCCCCTTCTGTCCGATCCGGGTGTCATACCCTTCCGGGAATGCCGCGATAAAGTCATGAGCTCCGGCAATCCTGGCAGCCGCTTCTATCTCACCGTCGTCCGCCTGCTCCTTGCCCCAACGGATATTATCCTTGATGGAGCCGGAAAACAGCACCGATTTCTGCGGAACCACCGCAATCCGCTCCCGCAGAGCAGAAGGGTCCATAGTGCGCACATCCTGCCCGTTCACCAGCACCTGGCCGGAATCCGCATCGTAGAAACGGGGGATCAAGCTGATCAGCGTGCTTTTGCCCGAGCCTGTGGACCCGATAATCCCCACCGTTTGCCCCGGTTCACAGACCAGATCGATTCCGTTCAGCACCGGCTTGCCCTTATCTCCACCGGAGGAGCCGTAAGTAAAGGTCACATTGCGGAATTCAATCCGCCCCGGCTCCTCCGGCTGCGCAACAGCCGGTTTACTCCAGGTCATGGCGCTGTCGTCAGCGAACACCTCACTGATCCGTTGGGAGGAGGCACGGGCCCGCACGAACATCATCAGCACCATGGAGATCATCATCAGGGAGAACAAAATTTGCGTCATATAGTTTACAAAGGCGACAATATGCCCCACCTGCATATCCCCGCTGTCCACCCGCAGGCCGCCATACCACAGCACAGCCAAAATACCTGCGTTCACTGTCAGCGTCACCGCCGGATTAAAGGCGGCCATTGCCCGCATGACCTTAATGGAGCGGGTCTGGTACTCCAGATTGGCCGTTTCCATTTTATCCGTTTCATAACGGAAGCGGTTGAAGGCCTTCACCACACGGACCCCGGACAAATACTCCCGCAGGACCAGATTCATCCGGTCCATAGCCTTCTGCACCTTCAGATACCGGGGCAGGCCAATCCGCATGTTGATCATGATCAGCACGCCCACCAGGGGAACCACAATCAGCAGAATCACCGAAAGCCGGGGATTCAGCCGTATGGCCATGATGAGACTGCCGATGCAGGTCAGAGGCGCTTTGACAAAAATACGCATAAGTCCGTTGGTGAAATTCTGCACCTGGGTTACATCATTGGTCAGCCGGGTCAGGAGCGACGCCCGGTCAAACCGGTCCATACTGTCGAAGGTTAAGGACTGGATCTTGCGGAACAGGTCGGAGCGAAGCTCCGTGCCGAAGGCCTGGGACACCCGGCTGGCCAGCACATTGCGGGTACAGGCCGCCAAGGCCCCTACCGCCGTAATGCCCAGCATCACGCCGCCCAGCCGCCATACCGTATCCATCCGCTCCAAGGCAATGCCCTCGTCGATGACTCTGGACAGAATCGTCGGCAGGAGCAGATCGCATAGCGCCTCCACCGTCAGAAAAAAAACGGCAAACCCAAACCATCTGCCGTATTTCCGGACATATTTGGTCAGATAAGACATAGTGTCTAAACTCCTTCCCTAATCATACGTACGCCATCCCAGGCGACTGCTGGAGACGGGTTTGAGTTTGGCTTTGGGATGCTCCGCCTTATAGGGGATCCAGTTGGACCATGGCTTGTTTGCCGCTTTGCTGGATGCCGGTTTGGCGTTTCCCGTACGGTGCCAGCGCTTTCGTCAGCTCCTCCAGCAGTGCCTTGGCCTGAGCCCCCTCCTTACTCCCGGTGAGCACCACCTTCAGCAGTACGGCGTCTCCGCCGCGCAGAAGGCGCTCCGCCTGGCTTTTTTTGACCTCCAGATCATGCTCTTCGATATGGGGAGTGAGCCGCAGCTCCTTCACCTTGGCCGGACGCTCCTGCTTCTTCGCTTGTTCCTTCTCCTGGCGCACCGCACCCGCACCCGCCAACCTGCAGGGCGGAGGGCTCTCGTGGAGGGAGGTGCAGACCAGATCCACCTTCAGCTTCTTCGCCATAGCCAGTGCCTCGGCAGTGGGAACAATGCCCAGATCCTCCCCCTGGAGGCCGGTAAGCTTAACCTCCGCCGCTTTGATTTTCTCATTTTTGATCAAAAAGAACCCCTTCTTCCTCTGCGATATAACCGTGCGTCAAGCATGATATCCCTTTAGGCCGGCGCCGCTTCTGCGGTAATGTCCCGGTGTGACGCCGGTCAGGCGTTTAAACATACGGCAAAAATGGGACAAGTCCTGAAAACCCGAGGAAAGCGCCACCTCCGCCAGCGGCAGAGAGCTGGATTCCAGCGACTCCTTGGCCTTGTTGATCCGGTAGGCAATCAGGTACTCAGTAATGGACAGCCCCGTCTCCTGCTTAAAAATCCGGTGAAGATACGAGCGCGACAGATGAAACCGGCGGCACAGGGACTCAATGCGCAGCGTTTCCCGGTACCCTTCCGCTACCAGCCCCATCATTTCCTCCACCAGCTGCTTGCGCTCGCCATTCCCTGCTGTGCCCGGCGTCTGTTCCTCCTGATACCGGCCCAACGCCACGAATAGCTGGAGCACCAGACTGTGTGCAGCCAGGGAAAAGCATTCCTTGCGTTCATCCAGTTCCCGTTCCAGCTGGGCCAAAATATCCTGCAGCGCCAGAATCTGCCGCCCGTTCAGCTGCCAGCATGTGGAGGGCTCCTCCTTGGGCAGCCACCGTGTGACTGCGTTGCCCCCGAAGCCCGATTCCTTATCCGCCAGCTCCTCCAGATAGTCCTTGTCAATGCTGACTATGTAGCGGTGAAACGGCTCCTTAGGTACAGAGCGCGGCATATGCAGAGCTCCCGGATGGATCACCACCAGACTCCCCGGCGCCACCTCATGGACCCGGCCGCCCGCCAGCATTTTGCCCCGGCCGGACAAACACATGTACAGCTCATAACCGTCATGCGCATGCAAAAACGGCTGCTGGATTTCCCGGGTGCGGGACACACAGCCAACGGGAAAGGCCAACAACGCGCTGTTGGTCACATCGTCCACAAAAAATACTTCCTGCACCACTGTTTGGTCATCCATCCCCATGATGGTATCCCTCCTGTAAGTTCACAATTGTCCAATGATTGCAGGAGAATTGCCCAAGACCCGCCATTATCCCCGCGTTATAGTAAGAGTATATCAAACCATGCGGGAGGAATGTGTTATGACAATCACGGAAGCTCCGGAAATTCTGGTACAGAAGGCACAGAGCGTATGCGGCAAAATGCTGGAGGACCATGCTGGCAACTGGGGGATGGACATCCACCACTGGGATTGGGTACCTGGTGTAGGTGTTATTTCCATATTGGAGTATTATGAACAAAACTGTAGGCAGGAACTGATGGAGCAGCTGATCAATTGGGTCCGTCAGAATCTGCATCAATCCGAGCAGATGAAGGTGATCAATTCCATGGCGCCCTTCGCCATCTTCCCGGCTATGTACCGGCAAACCGGCGACGCCGTTTTCCTGGACACTGCCGTCCGGATCGGACAGTGGATGCTGCATGAAGCCCCGCGTACGCGTGAAGGCGCTTTCGAGCATACGGTAACGGAAAATGCCAGCTTCCCCGAGCAGGTATGGGCAGACACGATTTTTATGGCTGTGCTGTTCCTGGCCCGTCTGGGCCGTCTCACCGGGGACAGCGCCTATACCGCTGAAGCCCTGCGGCAGCTGGAGCTCCACCTGTCCCTTCTCCAGGATGAGGAAACCGGGGTGTTGTTCCACGGCTGGAACTGCATCGCCCAGAACCATATGTCCGCCGCCCGCTGGACCCGGGCCAATGCCTGGATCGCCGTAGGCACCCCCATGATCCTGGAGGAAATCGACGGCATCGTGCCCGGTGACGCGGATATCATCCGCCGGTATAAACGGATGATGCAGGGGCTTCTCGCGTATCAGCGGGACAACGGCCTGTGGAACACGGTCATGGATCAAGCCGGCTTCTACCCGGAAACCTCCGGCAGCGCCGGGATTGCGGCGGGTTTGCTGAAGGCCAGGCGTATGGGCTTGCTGGGGGACGAGGTGCTGGAGCCGGCCCGCCGGGCACTCCAGGGAGTGCTCGCCCAAATTGCCGAGGACGGCACCGTCCTCGGCGTTTCCGGCGGCACACCGGTGATGCCCACGGTGGAGGCTTATAACCACATTCCGTGTTATCCCAGCCTGTACGGCCAGGGGCTCACCCTGATCCTTCTGGCTGAAGCCTTGGCCGGGTAGCGGCGACGGATTGAGTCTTAGTGATAGACCTGACGGATCGAATTGTACAGATTGAGTTGTACAGATTGAGTTGATCGGATTTACTGGTATAACTGTATGGGTTATGATGTACGGCTTGAGCTGCATGGCAGGTTGGATGAATCGCTTATATAGTAACTATTGTGTAACAAACCGATTAGCCACTCCATTGAAACGGGAACATCAGCCGACGACTGGATTGCACCAGTTAGAGGGCCTGCGGCTGTAGCTGAACTGCAAAAGTGCAGTTATTTTCTGCCACAGCCCTCCCGCCGCATCGCCTAAATGCAAAAATGCAGTTATTTTTGCCCCGAACCTCGGTTCCGGGCTTTTTTGCTAAGAATAACTGCACTTTTGCAGTTAAACCTGCTATTTTGCAGTCAGTCGTCGAAATTAACTGCACTTTTGCATTTGAGTTAGTCTGCTGGTATGCGGTCTGCTGATATGCGGTCTGCTGGTATGCGGTCTGCTGGTATGCGGTCTGCCGGTTTGTTGGTCTGCCAGTCTGCCGGTTTGTTGGTCTGCTGGTATGCGGTCTGCTGGTTGTTGGTTTGTTCGTTTGTTGGTCTGCTGGTTGTTGATTTGCTGATCTGCTGTTGGTGTGCTGGTTGTTGGTCTGCTAATTTGTTGGACCGTTAACCCCTGCACCGCTGCGTTCAAGCTCCCCGCTATCACACTCCAACAGCCCTCCAGTGAGGGGGATCCGCTAAGAAGCGCAGCTCAGTTTTCCTCGGCTTCGGCATAATGGGCTTGGCAGAAGGCCAGGGTTTCGGCATATTCCTCTTCCACCATATCGAAATCCAGATATTTGCCTGTGCTCTTTTCCAAAAACTCATACTTCACGATCTTGGATGCTTCGCCGTCCGCCAGGTAGATCACCCGCAGGGTCAGCCCGTGGGGGGAGTACATCTCATCGTCCTCCTCCACCTGGATATCCAGAAGAAACTCATACCGCTTTCCCTGGATAATTCCAAAAGGGTCCCGGATCCATTCCACACTGTAGCCTGTAATTTCCAACATGTCTGTTTGCCTCCACGAGCCGGCATATCGCCGGCATTTTTTCCTCCCAGTATGGAGGAAGCCTCGCTTGCTGTCAATTTCCTGTTTTCAACCCCGCCTCCGATGAACGTTTGCCCTTACCGAAGCCGCTCAGATACAACAACGCCACCAGCACCGTTCCCGCCCCCAAAGACAGAAAAATATTGCTGTACAGCGCCCCTTCACGCAGAACAAGCAGGGGATTCAGCCGGAAGCTGACAGAGCCGGAATCCAGCAGCCTGCCGATCAGGCCGGTAGCCGCCGCCCCGGAGATAAAGTTCATCATGGAAAACAGCCCCATCCCCACACCGGTTTCCTCCCGCTTCAGCGTCCGCGATACCGTATTGGACATGGCGATACCCATAAAGGACTGCCCCACATTGCCAAAAATCAGCATCAGCATAATCCAGTACGGGGACAAACCTACGAATACCGACAGCAGCAAAAAGCAGCAGAGCAGAAGCACAGATGCCATCAGCACCAGCGTCGGATTACCCCGGGTATCAGCCAGCCGTCCGCCCTTTCTGCCCATAAAAGCGGTGACCAGGGCAGCGGGGAACAGCACAAGCCCGATCTCAAGCGGCGTAAGGCCGTTCAAGCGGCTCAGGAACTGCGGCGTTATAAAGGGCATGCCGAAGCTCATGGCATTAGCCAGGAAAGCGACGATGATCCCTGCCGTATAGCTGCGGTTGCGAAACATTGCAGGATTCACGAAGGGCTCGGGAGTGCTGAGCAGTCGCCAGGCCAACAGTACACCCAGACCCAATCCGGCAATCAGGAACAGCAGGCTCCCGCGGGTAATGGACAACAGCAGAAGGGATACGGTTCCGGCCAGCAATGCACCGCCGATAAAATCGATGGGCCGTGGGGCCCCTTTTTCATCATCCAGATACTTCCGGTAAAAGGGCAGCGTCATCAGCGGCAGCACAGACACCAGGAACAAGAAGCGCCAGCTGGCGAAGCCGGTGACAAAGCCCGAAACAATAGGCCCCAAAGCCGAACCCAGCGCCAAGCCGATGGCAGAGGTACCTAACGCCCTGCCCCTCTCCTCCGGCGGGAAATACCGGACGGGAATAATCATACCCGTAGCCGGAATGACCGAAGCCCCCGCCGCCTGCAGCACCCGGGCCAGAATAATCATCCAATAGTCCACTGCGGCCACCCCTACCAGCGAACCCAGCGCAAACAGCACCAGGCCGAAGGACAGCAGATCCTTCAAACGGTACCGGTCGGCAAGCTTCCCGTAGGTGACGGAGCCGATGGCGTATACAATCATGTACCCGGTGGATACCCAGCTCAAATCGGAAGGGTTCAGCTTAAATTCCTTGCCGATCACCGGCAGCACCACATTAAAAATGGATGCGTTCATCACCGAAAAAACCAGTGTAAAAGCCAGCACCTTCAGCAGCTTCTCCGCATTGGACGAGGCTGCCGGACGGTTATGTTGTTGCTTCATGTTGCCCTCCCTGCCCCTACTGAAATAATCGGCCGCCGGTGTTTACGGCTGTTCCCCCTCCTGGGGATCATTCTCCCAAGCCTTGCGCAGCTTCTGCAGCAGCGACCTCAGGAGCAGCGTTTCCTCGTCGCTTAAGGCCTCCATCAGCCTTTCCTTGGTCTGATCCACCGTCTCCGCAATGTTTCCGGCAAGGGCCTCCCCCTCCGAAGTCAGGTAAATCTGCTTGAACCGGGCGTCCTGCGCATCCTTCCTGCGGACCACCCATCCCCGTCTTTCCATTACACTAATGAGGTTGGTCACACTGGGTTTTTCGATCCGCAGAATCCGCTCCAAATCGGAATGGGTAGAGCCGGGATTATGAAGCAGTATGCGCAGGGTTTTGCCCTGCTGCTGGGTCAAGCCCAGGGGGCGCAGGGATTTTTCGATCTGCTTGCGCATACTCATGGAGGTCAATCTCAAGAGCGAGCCGATCTGCTCCTCCGATTCCCACGGCAGAATCCCCCTCCGCACTTGCGGCTCCTGCCCTTGCCCGGATTTCTGGTCCGGCAGGTCTTCACCCTGTTGCATAGTGCACCTCCTCGGATAAACCGCAGACAATAGTTCGATACCTAACTATCAGCTTACTTTTATACCCGGGCTTTGTCAATGCGGGATAACTTACGGGACAGCAAAATAATAAAACCCGCCGGACTCAAGCGAGCCGGGCGGGTTCGTTGCAGGATAAGCGAAAAGCAGGAGTTATGCCTTGTTGAACAGATCGGTCAGCACCGGCACGATCTGGGATTTGCGGGAAACTACACCCTTCAGCAGCGCCTTGTTGCCGTCCAGCTTCACATTGTAGGCTTTCTCCACAGCCTGGGCTTCCTTGCCCAGCGCCACACCAACGGAATCGCTGTTCAGGATGTCCGTTACCACGAACAGGAACAGGTCCAGGTTTTTTTCGGCGATAATCCCATTCAAGGCAGTCTCCAGATCAGCCTGGCGGGACAGCACGTCGTTCACGTCCACCGCGTTCACTTGGGCAATTTCCACCTTGCGGCCGTTCATGGAGAATTCCTTGGCATCCAGGGAGATCAGTTGGGCGATGGATTTATCGGAAAGATCTGCTCCTGCCTTCAGCATAGCCAGACCGTATTCGTCGGCACTGACCCCGGCGGTGGCTGCCAATTCCTTGGCGGCGGCAACGTCCTGCTCGGTGCAAGTGGGGGATTTGAACAGAAGGGAATCCGAAATGATAGCGGACAGCATCAGACCGGCCATTTCCTTGGATACGGCCACGCCGTTTTCCTTGTACAGCTTGTTGATGATGGTGGAGGTGCAGCCTACCGGCTCCGCCCGGTAATACAAAGGGCCGCTGGTTTCGAAATTGGAGATACGGTGGTGGTCGATAACCTCTGTCACACGAACTTGATCGATGTCGGGAGCGCTTTGCTGACGCTCATTGTGGTCCACCAGAATCACCGTTTTGGTCTCGGCAGCAACAGCTTCCACCAGCCGCGGAGCCTCCACCTTGAAATAGTCCAGCGCATAGCGGGTTTCGCCGCTGATTTCGCCCAGACGCACCGCTTCCACATGTTGGCCCAGCTTCGTCTTCAGATCGGCATACACCAGCGCAGAGCAGATGGTGTCCGTATCCGGATTCTTATGGCCGAAAATCAATGTTTTCTCCATGTACATGACCTCTTCTTATCCGAAAATTTCCCGCGAAAGCAGCCTCCGGCCCTACTGGCCCGGGTGTTCCGGGATGCTCCATTCTGGAAGCTTTCTTTATTATAACGGCAAATTCTTCTTATTCCAATTCCTTTACAGAGCTTGTCCAAAAAAATAGCACATATCCGCCCGCACCACACCATTGGCTGTCGAGCTGGAGGGGAACAGGGGCGTGCCTGAAGCCAACAGACTCAGTCGGGACGGATGGTGGCGTATCCGAAGCCTAACGGAACTCAGTCGAGACGGATGATACCGCGTCCGAAGCCTAACGGAACTTAGAAGCTCTTAGAGGCCAAAACCCCGCTTGTCCGGAACCTAACGGAACCCAGAAGCTCTTAGAGGGCTAGCAGGCATCCATCGGAGATAAATTTGGCTTCTAACAGTCGCTGAGTTCCGTTAAATTGGAAAACCCACGGAATTCCGCCTTTAAGCGCTTCTGAGTTCCGTTAGCGCCATTAGCGCAGCAAAAGCAACAGGGGTTGGGTCTGCTTTCCAGAAAAAAAACGCAGCCCCCGGAGGGACTGCGTTTTTACAGTTAAGTTAGATTAGAATACCCAAGCCCTGCTTATGATTACCAGGAGAATAAACAGTACCAAAATCACGCCAGTGGTAGTGAATCCTCCGCCTACTCCTACGCCGCAACCTGCACCTGCTGCATATCCCATTTTCAACACTCCCTCTTTTGTGATGGTTGGCTTAACCCCAATCCCAATCGGTTAAGTCCCCACATCCTATGTAGGAGGAACGGAATGGGTATGGACTAATGTCTATATTGCAAAAAGGATTGATTAATGGGACGGACCAATATTAAAATCGAGAAGTACCGCAACCCTCGAAAAAGAAAGGGGACAATCCCCCATGACCACCCAACCTGTATCCAATCCGCTGATTGAACAGCGCGCCGATCCCTGGATTCTGAAGGCGGAGGACGACACCTATTACCACACCGCGTCCGCTCCCGAATATGACCGCATTGAGCTGCGCAAGGCCTCTACTTTGGCCGGACTGGCGGAGGCTCCCCCCGTGATTGTCTGGCATAAGCATGAGAGCGGGCCCATGAGCTATCACATTTGGGCTCCCGAGCTGCACCGCATCGGCGGCAAGTGGTATATCTACTTTGCGGCGGGACGAGCCGAGGATATCTGGAGAATCCGGATTTGGGTATTGGAAAATGAATCCGACGACCCCACCACCGGCGCCTGGTCCGAAAAGGGAGAGGTGCTCACGGCATGGGATTCCTTCGCCCTGGATGCCACCACCTTCGAGCACAAGGGCAACCGCTATCTGGTCTGGGCCCAGTCTAATCCTGAGGTCCAGGTCAACTCCAGCCTGTATATTGCGCCTATGAGCAATCCCTGGACCCTGGCAGGTCCGCAAGTGGAGATTGCCACACCGGATTTCGCATGGGAGCAGGTAAAATACAAGGTCAATGAAGGACCTGCTGTACTTGTGCGCAACGGCCGCATCTTCATTACCTACTCCGCCAGCGCTACAGATGCCAGCTATTGTATGGGCCTCCTGTGGGCGGACGAAAACAGCGATCTGCTGGACGCCGCCTCCTGGCACAAGCTGCCGGAGCCTGTTTTCACCACCTGTGAGGAAAACGGCCAATACGGACCCGGCCACAACAGCTTCACCGTGTCCGAGGACGGCAGCCGGGACATTCTCGTGTACCATGCCCGCAACTACCTGGAGATCCAGGGTGATCCCCTGCGGGACCCCAACCGCCACACCCGGCTGCAGCCCTTCGGCTGGGGAGAGGACGGCTTCCCCGTGTTCGGGCAGCCGGTGAAGGACGGCCCCTGCCCGGGGGTCTAGGGGGCTGGGGGCGGCGCGGTCAGCCGTCCGCGCCGAGAATAGCCGGCAGCATCTCCAGGAGGCTGCCGAACTGCTTTTTCACCAGCGGCTGCGCGCCGCTGGCCGCGATGTTGCCGCCGCCGATGCCGAAGGCGGCGTACCCCGCCAGCCGGATGGACAGCACGCCGGCTGATGAATCCTCGATGCCGATGACCCGGCGGCGGCTCTCTGGTCCGAGGCCGAGCCCCACCCGGGCGGCTTCCGCATACAGCCAGGGATGAGGCTTGGGCGCCAGCTCGCCCAGCGTACCGGCCTGGCCCTTACGGATGGCCTGCCCGGCGGTGATGACGGCATCGTACAGCTCCAGCGGATCACCCAGCTGGAGGGTGCGGAAGGCCGACAGCACCTCCGGCCAGGCCTTTTCGTACAGGCCGGAGGTCACCAGGCCGATGCGGATGCCACGGCTTTTCAGCTCCAAGAGGAACTCCTTTAAACCCGGGGCGGGCGTAAACGCCCCTTCCTTGCCCCGGCCCTTCAAGATTTCATTCATTTCGTACTCGGTCACGGCAAAATAATGCCGCCTGGCCTCCTCCACACTCCGCCCCGGACAATATTTGCCGATGCAGTATTGCAGATGCTCCGATACGGAATGCCCCGACACATGCGGCTCATCCTCCGGCTCCAGCCGGAACCCCGGGTTATCCATCAACAATCCGATGCTCTGCTCAATAATCCAGATCCAGAAGGCCTCACTGTGTACGCTGGTGCCGTCCAGATCCATCAGCACCGCCTCGGCCGGGCCCTCGAACCCGGCGTCAGGCAGGGGATACATGGCCGGATGGCCCATAGCCGACTTCACATAACAGAGGGTTTTGTCCCGGTACACCACAAAATCCGCTTTCCGGTCCCGGGGCGTCAGAATGTGCAGCACCCCATCCTCGCCTCTCCGGAACATTCCTTCCCCGCCGGTTTCGCACTCCGACATGCTTCCATCCCGCACAAGCTCCGGCAGGGACAGCCCAAAACCCGGGAGCAGGGGTTGGTTGGCCGGCGATCCATTCATGAAGGTCCCCATGCTTATTCCCCGCTCCCATTTGCCAAAATGACCTTGAAGGTAACGATTTTCTTCGGCTCCACCGCTGCCTCGAAGGAATATCCGTCTGCCGCCGGAGTAAGCGCCTCCGTAACACTTTCATCCATTCTGCAGCGGAATGCTTCTGTCACTCCTACGCCAAACCGGAACACGGCCTGCTCTGTCTCAGCCGACGGATTGAACAGCCGTATGACCAGTCCGCTGCCGTCCTCCGCCTGCTTCACAGCGGATACATGCAGGGTCGCGCCGCTTGCCAGGGTGAACAGCCCTGCTTGGGAAGGCAAGCTTCCTTGGCCTCTGCCTGACACTGCAGCCCGTACGGGCACCGCGTAGCAGGCTGCCGCATTCAGCAAACCGGCCTGCTGCCAATCTCCCGCATGGATGTGCACCGCATATTCGAAGGTTTGTACGCCGGGACATTGAATCCCCTGGTCCGGCAGTTCAGTCAGCTTCTCCTCGCTTACCGCCAGCTTGATCCGGCAGGCCCGGATCAGGGTGAGCGCCAGGGTACGGTTGTCATCCTCGAAGGCTTCATATTCATAGATGCCCTTGGGCAAAAGCGCCAGCCCGTCCTGTCCGTCAGACAACTCCACGAAGGTTTGCAGCGGGTGGGTTCCCCCTGCCTGCTCCACCCAGCCGGTGGAATCCGGAATGGGAATAGGCCGGGAAATCACATCGAAGTGGGTATCCGCCCAGGAGGTATCCGTGGCCAGGCCTGTGGGGAAGTTCACCCGCAGCCAGTGGTCACGCGCCCTGTTATCCACCGTCAGCTTCACTTTGACGGCGGAGGCGCCTTTTTCCAAGGTATAGGCCAGCTTCATCGGAAGCTCCACCACCACCGTGCTGCGGGAATTACCGTCGGCATAATCCACGGGCACCGGGAAGCTGAAATTAGCCTCAATGGTGCTGGACAGCTCACCGCTCTCCGTTACCGCCACCTGCGCAGCCACACCCAGACTGTTGTACTTGCGGTCAAAACGGGGCGCTACATGCTTCCACGCGTTGCCGCATTCCCCTTGATCCGTCAAGTAACCAAGATTGCTGTAGGCTTTTCCGGTGAGCTTGTTGACGATATCCAGGGTGCCGTTGGTGTTAACCTTGACCTTCAGCAACTGATTCTCCATGGTGTCGGGCCCGGTTATGAGCGTACGGATATTCCGCACCTCCTGCACCTCTGGCTGCAGCCGGTATGCGCGGTACCCCAGGCCCGGAAGCTTGGATAGCTCCACGTGCATCCTCACCCGGTGGGAGTCGAGAATGGTCGGCACCTCCCAGATGCTGTCCACGAATACGCTGGATTTTTCGAAAGCCACTGCCTGCCGCTGTACTGACGGATCCTGCTCATGGTACAAGCTGTAGGACTTGGCTCCTTCACCACGGGGAAGCTCCAGGTCCACAGAGGTGACCACGGTGCGCTCAACAGGCAGCGGATTGTATACCACCAGTTGGGTGACATCCGTTCCCAGGTGCTCCGGCGACAGGTTTCGGGCGATGAAGCCCATAGCATCTTCGGAAACAATTCCGCCAATGTCCGCAGCCTTGCGGTAACGGTATTCAATATCCTGGCAGACCGCATCGGGGGCACAGCCGCCGTTGGCGTCATGGGTATGATTGGACAGCAGGTAGCGCCAGCCCCGCTCCAGATAACGGACGGGATAAGCTTCACCGAAGGCCGAGGCCAAAGTCGCCAACGGCTCCGCGTAGGCAACCAGCTCCTTGGTAGCGTGGAAATCCTGCTGCTTCAAATAAGTTCTGGCGCTGATAGTGCCCGGAAACAGGAAGGTCCACATGCCCTCCTTCAAATAGGAGCGCCGTTCTCCGGTGAGTACGGACAATTGGTCTAGCTGAAGATGCTTTTGCGCCTCTTCCCAGAACTTTTCCAAATCCGTGTGCTCGATAGCATACCGGTCCCCCAGCAGCTCCTTGGCATCCCGGATCACCTGGGATTCCAGCGGATGGGCCACCGAGATGTCATGGCCGTTCATGGCCAGGAATACCTCGGTAGTGAAATGCCGGCCCTCCCGCTCCACCATATCCAGAACAGCCTGCTTCAGGCGGCTTTTATCATAGTGAACGGCAGGGGACAGCAGCCCGTAGGACTGATCCTCACCGGACAGGCCGTCTGACAGACGGAAAGGTACCTCGTCGTATTCGCCCCAATTATAGGTTTTGTCGAAGACGGTTCCCCGGGTAACCGCCCGGTGGACCTGGTAGTACCAGTTGTAGCGGGCATACAGGGCAAACCGGCTGGCCAGCACCCGGCTGCCGTCCGGCGCGCTCCAGATCCACTCCGCATCCGCTTCATGATGGGAGATGCCCCGGTAGAACATCATTTTGTCCAGCCCAAAATCCAGCAGGATCTGCGGCAGCTGCCCGGTTTGGCCCCAGGAGGAGGGGGTGTAGGCAACGGTACCCGTTTTGCCGCCGTAGCTCTCCACCGTCCGCCGTCCGAACATGAGGTTGCGCACCAACGCTTCCTGGGCGATGCTGAATTCCTCCGCCAGGGTATAATACGGTCCGGCGATAAGCCGCCCCTCGCGTATGAGCTTCTCCACCAGCTCCCGCTTCTCGGGACGCATCTCCACGTAATCGTCCAGCATAATGGAGTGGCCGTCCATGGTGAAGGAGGCAAACTCCGGGTCCTGCTCGAGAATGTCCAGCGTCACGTCCATCATGGTCAGCAGATTCCGGCGGGTCCGCTCGAAGGAACGGCGGAACTCCCGGTCCCAGTGGGTGTTGGAAACAACTTTAATTTGTTTAATATGGGAAGAATCCGGCTTCATAATTGTTAGCTCCTTTGTAAAATAGTAGTTTTGGAAGCGTTTTATGACACGTGTTATAAATGCTCATAGTTGGCCATCGCAGCTTATGAGATAGGAGGCGCCATTCCTCCTTCATCTGCTTATCGACCAGCGTGCTCTATCGGTTTGCTTTTGGACTTCATCTGCCTATCGACCAGTGCGCTCTATCGGTTTGCTTTTGGACTTTACTTTTGCTCTTAACTATTACCTCTCTCCCCGCCGGCGTCAGGGTAATGCGTTACCTGGCATGATCCGACCCTCTTTTTGTGCGTAACAAGGGCCTTATGGTCACGCAGAAAAATCTAACGGCGGCCAGCGCCGTTATTTGCCTCAAAAGCGGCAATCTCCATTTCTAACGGAAGCCACAGCCTTTATTTGGGCCAAATGGAGTCATTTGATGGCCTATCCGGCCGAATAACGGCGCTCACTTCCGTTAGAATTTCAAACCACCCTTTTTCCGCCAAATAAAGGCTTCTGCTTCCGTTAGAATTCTCCGACACCTGGAATTGCAGCCGCCACACCGGGGGCACAACCGCATTTACTCCTTTCCCGTAAACAGCTTTGCCTCCACAACTTGGCGTATCGCTGCTGAGGGATAATTTGCACCTTCTGCAGTTTTTGCGGCTCTCGAGGCGGGATGAGGCGGACCAGCCCTAGCCTGCAAGGCTTGCCGGGTCAAAGCACCGCTTGCTGCTCTTGCCCCTCCTGCATCTTCCGCAGAGCTTGCGGCCTCTGCCGCTCTCACATCCCTTGCATCTTCCGCAGAGTTTGCTGCCTCAGTCTCTCTCATATCCCCTGCGTCTTCCACTTTCACCCTGGAGTCGGCCTTCGCCTCTCCGCCCTTTGCCATGGCTTGATGCAGCAGCGTAAACGCCGCTTCCCCCATCTCGCCGTAAGGCACCTCCAAACAAGGGACAGCCGGGACCATATGGCGGCTTACCCGCTCCGTATCGTCCGCGGACATTATGAACAGCTCGCGGCCAATCCGCAGCCCTTGCTCATAGGCGGTCCGGTACACCGAAAGCGCCCCTCTGGACCAGTTGGACAGCACACCCAGCGGAAGCTCCTGCGCGGCTAGCCACTCACGCCACCAGGTCTGCTGTTGGCCCCAAGGCTTATCTTGCACCGGACATATCCGGGGCTGCCGGCCTTTTGCTTGCATCCAACCCTCATAGGCCTCCAGCCGGAGCCGGTCTCCCCTTGTCTGCGGTCTGTCGCATGGCAGCACATTCAGATATACAGGGGAGGACCACCCCTCCGCCTCCATAAAATCCAAAGCCCGGCGGATGCTGGCAGCATAATCCGTTTCCACCGACAGAATCACCGGGGAGCTTGGGATGCCCTCCACGGTCACGTAGGGGATGCCCCACTCCAGCACCGCTTCTTCCCACGAAGGGGCTAAAGCGTCCGGAAAATCCAGCGTAATCACACCATCGATCCGCCCCTGCCGGTACAAAGCGGCCAGCCCTTCCCGGCCCTCCACATTCTTGCCTTCTCCATACAAAAGCACATGGTAGCCTGCAGGTCCGCTGACCCGCTGAATCCCCTCCACCAGCTGGAGAAACAAGGCGTTGTACACATCCCCGTACACCGCGATGCAATTGCTTTTGCCCGTTTTGATACTCTGGGCCTGCACATTCACCGTATAACCCAGCTCCCGGATGGCACTGGTAATGGCCGCCCGGTTCTCCGCGCTTACCGTGATTCCCGGCGTGCTGTTAAGAAAAGCCGATACCAGACTGCGGGAAACTCCTGCCCGACTGGCCACATCGCTTGCCGTTACCCGTTTGCGCAAAGCTCGGCACGCTCCTTTCACCCACATTATAACTCGTGTTATAAAAAGCAACAAGAGGTTTTTTCCTTGTAATGACCAGTCGTACTCGGTTCCATCATTTTCGCTCGGATTTGTCAATTTCTATTCTTTTTTATCAAATCTATTGATCTGCTCTTATCTGCTCTTATCTGCTCTTATCTGCTCTTATCTGCTCTTATCTGCTCTTATCTGCTCTTATCTGCTCTTATCTGCTCTTATCTGCTCTTATC
>JAEWIS010000005.1 GCA_023386955.1 Bacillota bacterium | reverse complement strand
CAAGTGATCCACGCAGATCCCCTGTAGGAGCGGACTTGTCCGCGAGCTTTTAATGCTCGCTACAGCCTGGCTTGACCGCCCCGAGGCGCTCCAACAGCTCGCGAATAAATTCGCTCCCACAGGCTGGGCAGGTTCCGCCTCGCGTCATGCCGTTTTTCGCTGCGCCACTTCCCGACCGTAGGGTAGACAACGGCGTAGCCTTGTCTACCAAGGCGCCCCTGCGGTGGATAATCGCTGCGCGAGTTATCCACCCTACGCCACCCTGGCGGCACTTACAGACGGGCTGCTCCCGCCAAAGAGGCGCCCAAATGGACAAACCAAGACGACAAAGCCCCACCTGGAAGGCGGGGCCTTGACGAAGGTCCGGCTAACGGGTGTCCCCCTTTTCCGTCTTAACCCTCTTTTAACCTTGGATCCCGCTGTCTTAGCGGCAGGAACCCGGCAGGTACTTCTGATCAAGGGTACCCGGCTTGCACTGCCACCCCGCAATAACCATCGGCAAGTTGGCATCGGTAAGCGCCACAACTGCACCGCTAGCATCAGTCGGCGACAGAGTGATGGTCTTTCCGTCCAAGGCGGTGTCATTAAATCCGCGGGTCTTTACAGTTACCACACCAGCGGTGCTGGTGGTGACGGAAAGGACATAGCGTGTTGCCGGCTTAGTCGCATCGTCAGTAGTGTTCTGCTCACAACCCCAACCATTCGCTGCAGTTGGAATCGTTTCAGAAAATTGAGCGGTTTCGCTTATAGACACACGGCAGGTAGAGGCAGCCAGTACCACTTCTGACATCTTGGCCCGCACCGTGTAATCCTGATACGCCGGCAGCGCCACCGCCGCCAGAATGCCGATGATCGCCACGACGATCATCAGTTCAATCAGGGTAAAACCTTTCTGCATTTGAGCTTTCATGCTGTATCTCCCTTGGGATTGTTCAAGGTCCTATGACCTGCCCAGGAAGCAGCAGCCGGCGTGCCAGAAAGCCGACATGCCTTGGCCCACTCAGCGCTCAAAACTCACCGCATATCGACATAACTCATTGTTTATTCGGTTTTTTATCGGAAAAGCGGACAACCAATGAGCTGTCAGATTTGTGACGCGCAATAAAACTTCGCAGAGAAACCGTTCACGATAAAAAATGGCTATCTGATATCAAACGGTTGCCATCCTCGCCGAACATTCCGACAAATACCCATTAGCGGACACTCTCCGACCAGAAAGTGACAACCCGCGTCACTGTGTGCGCCAGGTTTCAGAAGTCGCTGCGTGGCTGCGTTATAAGGCGGCCATTGCCACGGAGTGTGCCGATGAATACCGCCCTTTCCCTTTCCGGTCTGGCCCGCCAATTGGTGCAGGCCGGATTGCTCGATGAGAAGACCGCCCAGCAGGCGCAGCTGCAGGCCCAGCGCAGCGGCCAGTCGCTGATCAGTTATGTGGTGCAGAACAAGCTGGCCCGAGGCCGCGCGGTGGCCGAGCTGGCCGCCGAGCAGTTCGGCGTGGCCCTGCTGGACCTCGGCGCCATCGACCGGGAGCAGCAACCTCGGGAACTGATCAGCGAGAAGCTGGCCCGCCAGCATCGCCTGCTGCCGCTGTGGAAGCGCGGCAACAAGCTGTTCGTGGCGGTCTCCGATCCCTCCAACCAGCAGGCCATCAACGATGTGCAGTTCAGCACCGGCCTGACCACCGAGGGCATCCTGGTCGAGGACGACAAGCTGGGCGTGGCGCTGGACAAGTTCTTCGAAAACGCCACCTCGTCGCTCAGCGATCTGGACGACGTGGACCTGGATGGCCTGGACATCGAGAACGGCAACGACGACAAGGCCGCCCGCGACGATGGTGAGGCGGCCGACGACGCGCCGGTGGTGCGCTTCGTCAACAAGATGCTGCTGGACGCCATCAAGGGCGGCTCCTCGGACTTGCATTTCGAGCCCTACGAGAAGACCTACCGGGTGCGCTTTCGCACCGACGGCGTGCTGCACGAGGCGGCGCGCCCGCCGATCCAGCTGGCCACGCGCATCGCGGCGCGCTTGAAAGTGATGGCCGGGCTGGACATCTCCGAGCGACGCAAGCCGCAGGACGGCCGCATCAAGATGAAGATCTCCAAGACCAAGGCCATCGACTTCCGCGTCAACACCCTGCCGACGCTGTGGGGCGAGAAGATCGTGATGCGGATCCTCGACCCGTCCAGCGCCCAGCTGGGTATCGACGCCCTGGGTTACGAAGAGAATCAGAAGGAACTGTACCTGCAGGCACTGCAGCAGCCGCAGGGCATGATCCTGGTCACCGGCCCCACCGGCTCGGGTAAAACCGTTTCCCTGTACACCGGCATCCACATTCTCAACACGGCGGACATCAACATTTCCACCGCCGAAGACCCGGTGGAAATCAACTTGGAAGGCATCAATCAGGTGAACGTCAATCCGCGCCAGGGCATGGACTTCGCCCAGGCGCTGCGCGCCTTCCTGCGCCAGGACCCGGACGTGATCATGGTCGGGGAAATCCGTGACCTGGAAACCGCCGAGATCGCCATCAAGGCGGCGCAGACCGGTCACATGGTGATGTCCACCCTGCACACCAACAGCGCGGCGGAAACCCTCACGCGCCTGCGCAACATGGGCGTGGCGGCGTTCAACATCGCCACCTCGGTGAACC
>JAEWIS010000058.1 GCA_023386955.1 Bacillota bacterium | reverse complement strand
CATGTGGTACCCAACCCACGGATAGCAGCGTGCCGACCGTCGCTCGTTTATTTGCTCCCGCGCCACGTGCTCCGACCCTGCTAAACCGGAGGGCTTGACAAAAACGTTCATAGCAACGAATCTCAGCAGCGCTATTTGTCCGAAAGGACGCCGAAAAGTCCCTCCAACTGGCGAATAGCGTGTAACAGATTCGTTAGATTTTTATATGGCCCATTTTTCGCGAAATAGCATGTGACAGATTCATTAGGTATAAATGAGGTGCTTTTATTGATTCTCGGCAGCACGATAGCGAACCGGCTCCTGCTTTTGATCACGGGCACCGCTGTCTTTTAGGATATATAAAGGACGGTTTTTGCTTTCCTCATAAATCCGCCCCACATATTCACCCAGAACCCCGATCATAAGCAGGATGACCCCGTCCAGCAGCAGGGTAACCCCCATTAATGAGGTCCACCCTTTTACGGCGCTGTCCGTAAAGATCGCCAGACACAGAATGTAGGTCAAATATACAAAACCCGCTGCAGACAGCAGCGCTCCCGCATATCCGGCCAGCTTCAGCGGCTTGGCGGAGAAGGAGGTGATTCCGTCCAGGCACAGCTTGATCATTTTGCGAAGGGGATATTTGGTCTCTCCAGCCAGCCGTTCATCCCGTTCATATTCGATGGCGGTCTGTTGAAAGCCTACCCAACTGACCAACCCAAGAACAAAACGGTTCTTCTCAGTCAGACGGCTCATTTCCGCAACAACCTTCCGGTCCATCAGCCTGAAATCCCCGGTGTCTACCGGAATCGGAGTGTCCGTACAAGCACGCAGCACCCGGTAGAAGGCGCTGGCGGTGGCCCGTTTGAACCAGGTTTCCCCCTTGCGTCTGAGCCGCTTTGCATATACAACGTCATATCCTTCCTTCCACTTGGCGATCATTGAGGGAATCAGCTCGGGCGGATCCTGCAGGTCCGCATCAATCAGGATCACCGCATCTCCCGCTGCATGGTCCATTCCGGCGGTGACTGCCACCTGATGCCCGAAATTCCGGGAAAATTCCAGAAGCCGGACGTTGCTGTCCCAGAAGGCGTATTCCCGGATCATCTCCGCACATCTGTCCCGGCTGCCATCATTCACAAACAACAGCTCGTAGGATTCGCCGACTGTGCTCATCGCCATTTTCAAACGGTGGTATGTTTCCTCGATGACCTCCTCCTCGTTATACATGGGAATTACAATGGAATAACGGGGCGTTCCTGCCATACGGCCCATCCTCCTTCAGATTCTAGAGTCACCTCGTACAAGGTTCCGCTGCTGCCGCCATATTCGCTCTCCGGGATGGCCTTGCCGTGGGAGGCAATCCATGCCGTCAAAGCCGAATTCCCTCCTCCCGGTCCGCCGCTGTTGGAGATCAGGAAGTACTTCACCTTTCCTTCGGCCACCATGGCTTCCAGGGATTCCTCTGTCAGTATGGGATCTGAGCCGGAGTAGCCGCCCATGGCCATCACCGCTGCGCCTTTTTCGATAATATAGGGAACTGCCGTATTATAACGGGTTGTGGCAAACAGGAAGATCTCTCCGTTTTGGTGCTGCAAAAGATAGTGATACAGCCCTTCATCCACCGTGGATGTGCCGCCCCCTCTTCCTCCCCCGTCTCCTCCGCCGAAACGGCTGGAGGTGTCCGGTCCCGCTTGGGGCAACTGGGCGCTCTGGCCGTAGGTGATTGGTGTGGCGGACCAATACAACGGGCCAATGAGGAGCACCATGAAGGCCAGCACGGCTGCTGCCGCCGGGACGGCTTTGCGCAGGAGCTTCGCCAGGATCAGAAAACCGGCTGCTGCTGCTCCAGCGGCGGCGATGGTTGTGGACCAGCCGCTGCCGATCTCCTTGTCGTAGGGATGCACGAAGTACCACTGGAGTGCCGCTGTAGACGCTATGGCAGCAGGGAAAAGCCAGACGGTCCAGCCCGCATTCTCCCGGTACCTGCGCCACAGCTCCATCCAGCCTGCCCCGGTCAAGGCTGCAAGAGGCGGCGCCAGCATAATCAGATAATAATGGTGGAAGAATCCGGCAATGCTGAAGAATATCATTCCGGGAAAAAGCCACGCCAGCCAGAAGAGGGTTTCCTTGTGGGCGGGAGTCACCTGTTTTCTCCGCACACTAACCAGCACTCCTGCGGCTCCTACGAATGCAAAAGGGATCAGCCAGCTGGCCTGACCGGACAGCTCCTTCTGGAACAGCCGGAACACTCCTTTGGTGCCGGTGCCGAACATGCCACCACCTTGGCCGCCGCTGTCTCCCCGGTTCATCTGGCCATCCTGGGGCAGCTGGCCTCCTGCGTCAGTCGGCGTTTGATCTCCTTGCTGCGGGCGTTGGTTCCCATCCTGACGGAGCTGTCCGTCCTGCTGCGTCCGGGCAGCATTCGGCTGGGTCCTCCCGTTCTGGGGAGCCTGCCCGGAGCCTTGTCCGGATTGTCCGGTTTGCGGCAGCTGCATACCGTCACCGCCCCGGCCGCCGTTTCCGCCAGCTGCGCCGCCTCCCTGGCCGCGGTCTCCAGTCAGCCGGGAAACACCGTTGTAGCCAAAGGCCAATTCCAACACCGAGTTGGTCTGACTGCTGCCTACATACGGCCGTTCATCCGCCGGCACCATATCCACGATCAGAGGCCAGGAGAGAGACACCATCACCAGAACTGCCGTTGCCGCAGCTAAACCCGCCAATCTTTTTGGCCAATGGACGCGGTATCCGATCCAATAAAACAGATAAAACGCCGGCAGCACCAGATAGGCTTGCAGCATCTTCATATTAAAGCCCAGTCCCACAACGGCAAAGGCTGCCGCCAGCAGCCATAAATTGCTTCTGCGGACGCCGCGAAACAACAGCCAGGCTGCTGCCAAGAGAGTAAACACCAGCATACTGTCGATATTGTTGGTCCGGCTTACTGCCGCGGCGATGGGCGTACACGCCAATGCCAATGCGGCCATCCGGGCTGCCCCTATGCCGAAGGTTGGCTTGACCATTGCATACAGAATAAGCACTGAACCTACCCCCGCCAGCGCTTGCGGCAGGATCACACTCCAGCCATGGACGCCGAACAAGGCGGCACTGGCTGTTTGAAGCCAGAAGACTACCGGAGGTTTGTCCACCGTTACGAATCCGCCGGGGTCGAAGGAGCCGTAGAAGAAATTGTGGAAGCTCTGCAGCATGCTGGCCACAGCAGCCGTGTAGTAGGAGTTGGCGTATTGCTCGTTCCAGATGCCGTAGCCGTTCAGGAAAGCCGCAAGCAAGGCGATAAGCGCCAGCGGAAGATCCCCTTGGGTTTTGCGAAACCACTGCATACCGTCCCCGCCCTTCTTTTTTGAAATAGCCGCAAAAGGTTCTGATATAATGTTGGTGCTGATTGTTTTCTATTCTCCTCTTTTTATCTGAAGCCGTCATGAAGGCAGGCTGAATGTTGCCTGAAAATCCTTTGGGTTCCCCCAATGCCGCGCTGTTCAGCACAGCTTCAGCAGCTCTTCAGACAATCTTCAGCTAATGCTTTTATAATGTAAGAATAATCCCTGCCTATAGGAAAAGATGAGAATTTACGCTTAGGAGAGACCGCCGATGAAAATGACCAAAGGTGTCAAAATACTGCTTGTGGATGATGAGCCGCATATCCTGCAATTTCTTGAGCTGGGGCTGGTGAATGAAGGGTTTGATATCCGGACTGCCCCTGACGGGCTGATGGCGGTGACTACAGCCGCTGATTTTCAGCCCCAGGTGGTGATACTCGATGTGATGATGCCCGGAATGGACGGGTTCGAAGCCTGCCGGATGATGCGCAAAACCGGAATCAATGCCGCCATCATCATGCTCACCGCCAAGGATGAAATCGAAGACCGGGTGAAGGGGCTGGGGCTGGGTGCCGACGATTACCTGGTCAAACCCTTCAGCTTCGAGGAACTGCTGGCCCGGATTCACGCCAGATTGCGCAACCAGTTCCCGAGCCTGCTGGGTGAGGTGAACCACGGGCCCTTCCGGCTGGACGACCGGCGCAAGGAGATCAGCTACCGGGGACAGGTTCTGGAGCTGTCTCCCACGGAGTATGAGCTGCTGCACTACCTGGTCATTAACCACGGCATTGTGCTGAGCAAAGCGAAAATTTTGGATTCGGTTTGGGGCTATGATTTCGGCGGGGAGGAGAACATTGTAGAGGTGTATATCCGCTCTCTCCGGGAGAAATTGGAGGATAAGGAGCATAAGCTGATCCGGACGCTCCGGGGTTCGGGATACCGGGTTGATCTGCCATGAATACCCTGGCTCAACGGCTGCGCAGGCTGGCTGTCCCCCAATCCCTGCGCTACCAGCTGGTTACCCGTTCCCTATTGATTATGGCGGTGCTGCTTTTGTCCATCGGGGTGTTCCAGTATTGGTTCATGAAGAATTTTCTCTACAAAAATCAGGCGGAGGCCATGTTCACCCAAATGAACTCGGTGCCCCGGGAACTTGTGGGCGCCGATCCCATGCCCGAGCGCAAGGACAGGCAAAACCAGGGCCAGCGGCCGGACAAACAGTCCGGGAGCAGCGGAGGTGGAGCGGTGCAGAACCCGCAGGCCTCACCGGCGGATTCTTCTGCGTCGCCGGAAAGCGGGGAAAATGAAGCCACAGCCAACCAGCCCCGGACTCCGGGTTCTGCGGATGGACGGCGTCCATACTTTTTTTTGCCGGATACAGCCTTGGCTGTGGTAGATGCGAATGGCAATGTGACCAGGCTCTCCGAGGAAGCGGGCCACCCCATGCCCTCTATCTCCAAGGAGCAATATGCGAAGATTCTGGCGGAGGTGCAGGCTCATAACAAACCCCAGTATTGGGTGGTGGACGGCAGCGGCGGCTCAGGCCAGCAGCTGGTGGTATTCCGCTCCACCATGGGTGCGCCGGGACGTGCGGGGGATACCTTCATTCAAATGAGCATGCCTACCGCACCGCTGGATGATACGGTGCTGCAGCAGCTGATGATTTTTGCCGCTTTGTCGGCGGCGGCGCTCCTGGCTGGCATCGGCTTGTATTTGCCGGTGATCCGGCGTACGCTGGTGCCCCTGTCACGGATGGTCAGCGCTGTACAGCGGACGGATGCGGGGACCTTGAAGGAACGACTTCCCACCGGGCAAGGCCAGGAGGAAATTGACCAATTGGCCAATTCCTTCAATGGCATGCTGCACCGCCTGGACGATTCCTTCCGGGCCGAACGGGAGGCTAAGGAGCAGATGGTCCGGTTTATTGCGGATGCCTCCCATGAGCTGCGAACCCCGCTGACCTCCATCCACGGCTTCCTGGAGGTGCTGCTCCGCGGCGCCATGAACAAACCGGAGCAGCTCCAAAGCGCTCTCTCCAGCATGCATGGGGAATCCAAACGCATCAACAAACTGGTGGAGGATCTGCTGCTGTTGGCTAAGCTGGACCGTGCGCCGCAGCTGACCTTCAAGGATACCTCCCTTGATGAATTAATTCGGGAAATGGAACCCCAGCTGCGGATGCTGGCCGGCAAACGGGAGATTCTCATCTCCTTGCAGCCTCAGGTGAGAGGTTTGTATGATCCGGACAAAATAAAGCAGGTGGTGCTGAATCTGTTCCACAACGCGGTCCAGCATACCGATCCGGACACCGGCCGGATTTCGCTGATTCTGGCCGCCCACAAGGACACGGCCGAGCTGAGTGTGCGCGACAATGGCTCCGGCATTCCGGAGGAGCATCTGCCCCATGTATTCGACCGGTTCTACCGGAGCGAATCCTCCCGTACCCGCCGCTCTGGCGGCGCTGGCTTGGGGCTGTCCATCTCCAAATCCCTGATCGAGGCCCATGGCGGCGACATTCGGGTGGAGAGCACCCTTGGGGAAGGCACCACCTTCGCCTTCCGGCTGCCGCGCAAGCAGGGCTGAGTTTTTTTGCAGGATGGAAGCAGATGAATTGGGCTTGCGGTAAACAGCAGTTGAATCTGTATTTAGCTTAGCAACAGCTGTATCTAACTCGGCTTAGTAACAGCTGAATCAATTCGGATTAGCAACAGCTGAATCTATTTGCGGCATAAAAAAGCAGCTGGACGCGACAAAACCCGCTGGAGACAAAGCTCCGGCGGGTTTTGCTGTGTTATCAGGGTTGTAGGTATGTTTCTCGACTGAAAGTGTGTGTCTAGAGTGAATGTGTGTTCTCAGCTGTACGTGTGTTTTCTTATCTGAACGAATACTTCGAGGCTGCAATCCACTTGCTTACTAAAGTGTATGCAGACATCACGAAGCCCGCTATCCTGCAAAAGTGCAGTTATTTTCAGCCAATACGCTGCGTTGGACGAGTTATCCTGCAGAAGTGCAGTTATTTAGGGGTGTGACCTCCCCGGAAGGGCTGAATCCGCAAAATAAATGTATTCTTGCAGGATAAGCCCTGCCGGATAGCCTTGCCCGCGGAAATAACTGCACTTTTGCATTTCGCGCTCCCGGAAGCCTAGCTCATCAGCTTTGGAAGTCCCCGCCCCAACTCCAGCTTTACTTCAAAAACGCCTCGATTTCCTCCAGCACCCGGCCATAGGAATGCTCCACAACCTTCTGGTGCTGGGGCTTCTCGAACAGTCCGGCAATCTCCGGCGGGAAGCTCTGCTCAATGCCGCACAGCCGCACGGACTCGTCGAACTTGGCCGGATGGGCGGTGGCCAGAGCCACACAAATCTCATCGGTGCCCTTGCCCACCGCTTCATAGGCCGCTACGCCGCAGGCGGTGTGGGGATCCAGCAGATAGGTATATTTCTCCCAGGCGCCGCGGATAGTGTCCAGACACTCGGAGCCGCCTACGCCATAAGCTGCAAAATCCGCCTGGGCCTGCTCCAGATCCTTGCCGCTGACCCGGATCGCCCCTTCCTTCTGGAAGGCGGTCATCAGGAAGCGCACGGTCTCCGGGCTTTCTTTGTACATATAATACAGGTACCGCTCGAAATTGCTGGCAATCTGGATATCCATGGAAGGGCTGTAGGTGGTGCGGAACGCACCCGGCTCATAAATCCCTTCATTCACGAAACGGGCCAGGATATTGTTCTCGTTAGTGGCAATCAGCAGCCGCCCAACGGGCAAGCCCATTCTTTTGGCCAAATAACCGGCGAAGATATCCCCGAAGTTGCCTGTGGGTACGCTGAAGCTGACGGTTTTGCCGGAGCCGGCGCCAACCGTGCGGAAATACGCATAGAAGTAGTACACCGTTTGAGCCAGAATACGCACAAAGTTAATGGAATTGATTGCCCGCAGATGGTACTTGCCCTTCAGCTCCAGATCGGAGAACATCTCCTTGATGATCCGCTGACAGTCGTCGAAGTTGCCCTCCACGGAGAGATTCAGCACATTCTGATCGTCTACCGTGGTCATCTGCAGCTCCTGTACCTTGCTGACCTTGCCGTGGGGATGCAGGATACAGATACGGATACCTTCCTTGCCCCGGACGCCGGCAATGGCCGAAGCCCCCGTGTCCCCTGAGGTGGCGCCGAGAATATGGATGATTTCGCCGCGGGTTTTGGACACATACGCATAGAGATTGCCCATCAGCTGCAGGGCGATATCCTTAAACGCAAAGGTAGGGCCGTGGAACAGCTCCAGCACATACAAGCTGTCATCCAGCTTCTTCACCGGCGTAACCTCCGGGTGGCGGAAGGTGCTGTAGCTGTCGTTTATGATCGTTTTCAGGTCCTCCCGGGGGATTTCACCATTGGTGAACAGGCCGAAGATTTCCAGCATCAGCTCCTGAAAAGAAAGCTTCTCCCAACCTTTCAGAGTATCCGCGCTTACGGACGGAATGGCGTCAGGCACCATCAAGCCGCCGTCATCGCCAAGCCCCATCAGAAAGGTCTCGATGAAGCCCGCTTTCTTCACATTTCCTCTTGTACTGACAAAATGCATGGTGATTGCTCCCCGCTGTTTTTTCCCTATTATATCAGAACTCGCCGGTTACACAACCTTTGAAACCGCCCGTTCAAACACATTTCGCCATTTGTCCGCGGATGGCGGACAGGACAGCCGGAACAGGGGGTTTTCCCGGACTCTGCCCAGGAAAGCCGCTTTATTCCTGCTTCACGAACTTCACTGCATCGGCGATCACATAGGTGCCGTTGGCCTGGTCCGTCAGCTCCACATATCCCTGGGTCCCCGCCTGAAACTCATAACTTCCCAAGGAAAGCCAGCTTCCTCCCGGCACCGTCTGCTGATTAACCCCGACCTGAGTGCTTCCCCCGTTATGAAAAACGGTGAAGGGGGCATTGGTGGAACGGCCCGTATTGCCGTCCGGCAGCCGGTAATAAACGGTATAACGTCCCGCCTCCGGCAGCACCGGAGTCCATCTGACCGTATCTGCTCCAGTCCCCGAATTGCTGTAGAGATAGTCGGAGCCGTAATAATGGGGCAGCACTGAGGAGGCCGTCCATGCGCCTGTAATCTGTGCCTCCGTGTTGTCCACAATGACCTCCGCAGGTCCGTTCAGATTAAAGGCCGCCTTGAAACTCCGGCCTTTGGCTCCGTTCACATTCACCTCAAGCTTAATGTTGGGAGACAGTTGGGTAACGGTTACTCCCGGGTCCGCTGCAGCCAGGCTTGCCGCGCTGCGGTTGATCTCAATGCTCACGGTGCCGGTGTTCAGTTGCGTCGGATCGGAAACCGCCACTTCGACACTGCCTGCTGTCTCCTGGAGCATCACGGATGACTTTTGACTGCTGGAGAGAAGGTTAACCCCGTCCTTCTGAATCCATTTCAGCCCGTCCGTCCAAAACACCGCCCCCGTCACCCCAAGCTGCTTCTCATATACAGCCTGGGCAGTGTTGGAGTTCTCCAGCACCAACATATCCGGATCTGCAGCATAGCTGCTTGTCTGGGCCGGCGTTTTGCCCGGAAGCAGCACATAAGCGTAGCTGCTTCCTGTAGGATTGGTGCCGTGGTCAAACCACAGTTGCTGATAATGATTCGTCGCACCAGCCGTGGAGCCGTTCACATTGATGGAGCTCCAACTTCCTGTGCGCACCTCCCGCAGCCCCTTCACCACCGCTCCTCCCGGGAAAAAGTAGCCGATATCCGCCCCGGCCCCGCTCCCCGCCAGATGGGCCCAGCTGACGCCGGATTGGCTCCAGCTGGGTGTGGCGGTTTTATTGCTGCCGTTGACCAGAAGGGAGTTGCTGCCGCTTGCGTTCAGCTTGCGGTTCTCAATGACAGTCTCCACCCTGCGCGGCGTGCCGTCCCAGCCGTTGCCCGTTTGACCGGAATCGGTGATGCCGGCACCCAGGGCCACTACCTCGTCATCGAACATAAACCAGGCCTTTCGGGCCCACAGATTATTGCTCCAGCCGTCCAGCGACATGGCGGCGGTGCCGTAGAGTCCCTGGATCTCCGTCCCTCCCACCAGGGTGGCGGAGCTGCGGTAGCCTTGCCCGGAGCTGTCCGCCCGGGTCATGGTATCCACCGTGGTGCCCGGCAGTCGGTACGGATTGACCGTAGGCCAATAATCCCCGCTGTACTGGGCCAGGTCCCCGTTGTAGAGATACGTCATTCCCTCGCCGGTATACCAGCCCTTTTTGTTTTCCCCGTTGATAGATTCATAATTGGCGATGCGGCTGGAGGACATGCTCACCGCAAAGCCGAAGCCGGGCCGGAGATGGACGGCTCGGTCCATACTGTTGAAGGGTTTGTTGGCAACCAGTTCCCCCCGGGGTGTGACGGCAGGATCATTCATGATACTCTTGGCCAAAACGAGAATAGGCAGAGGGCATTCCTCATAGAAGCTTCTGTAGGTATCCTCTTGAATCCAATACTTAACCATCCTTTTGTAGGCTGCCGCATCGGCAGCGGGAGCGAAGCTGGACAGCCGGACAATAAACTGGATCAGACGTGCTCCCTTCTCGTGATCCTGGCCCGCATCCCGGGCAATTTCCCGCCCGCGGGTCATATCCATCAAGGCCCCTTTATACACGAAGGGCTCGTAGGAATCGTACACCCACTTGTACACATTGGACACATCCGGATCGGTTACCGCCCAAGTGGATCCGTTCAGCAGATAAATCAGGTTGGCCGTATCCCCCAGAAGCGCACTGCCGTACCCGCCGTTATAGGAGTAATATTTATGCTGAATAAAGGAGCCATCCTCATAATACCCGTCACCGGAGGTGACATAATCGAATACCTGGCTGAGGGCGTTGCGGGCGGCGGCTACCTTGGTGCTGTTCTTCACAATCACTCCCCGCACCCCTACAACCGTTGCCATCCACACCCGGTTAGCGCCTGTGGAGTTGCCTACGGAGGGCGTGAACTTTTCCACGGCGTTCATATAATTGGTGATTTGAGCGGCAGTCAGCTCCGGGTAAACAAGCACCACCGTCTCCAGCAGCCGGAGCGGGGCGCCGATCTGCCAATCCCACCAGTTGCCGGATTGAGCCTTGGTCTGGTTGTAGCGGTTCTGGTGCATCCAATCCAGTCCCAGGATGATATCCTCCTTTAACGCTGCGCTGTTATATAGCGATGAAGTATGGGTGGCATAAGCAAGCGCCATTTCCTTCAGCCGTGTATAGGCGCTGGTTATTTGGGCGGAGGCGGTAGGGTTGGCCAAATCGCTCCACAGGTAGTCCCCGGGAGTTTTGCTCATACTGTACCAATTGGCTTGAGCCTTGGCGGTAATCGCCGCCACCTGAGCGGCAATATCCGGGTCTGCGCTGCTGTAGGACGAATCTCCGGCAAGCAGCTCCTTCCATTTCACTCTGAGAGTATCAAACTCATCTGCCGCATAAGCCAGCTTTGATTGTATGGGTGCAAGCAGCGCCACCAATAAAGCAACAATCAATAAAACGCTTACATATTTCCAGGAAAGAGCAAACATAATCAATCCCCCTATTCAATAATGGAATCCATCCGGCACCCGCATCCGGAACTGCAACACCAAAGAAGCCCCGCCGGTCCGGGCAGGAAACTGCGGGAAAACGGACTCCTTTCCTCGCAGTTCCCAAGTCTCCAGATCCGGCAGAGCTGTCACTTCGCCTTTATGAGGTGCCTGCTATACCTCCAAATACGCTCCCTGCTCCTGCAGAAGCGCCTGCACCGCCTTCACATCCAAAGCGGTAAAATCCGCCTCCTGCCGGGCTGCCAGTCCTGCCGCCGCCCCGCCTGCATGGCCGATGGCTCCGGCAATGGGGGTCACCCGAATGGCGCCCTGTGCTTCGAAGGTGGTGGAAATGCAGCGTCCCACCGTAATCAGATTTTTTACCTGGCGGTTTATCAGGGAGCGGAAGGGAATACTATAGGTTTCCCCTTTGCGGAAATGCCCGATGCCGGAAATTTGCGCCCGCAGCTTCTTGTGGGCCTCATCCTCCTTGGGGGGATGAATATCTACCGGATACCCGCCATGTGCAATCACATCGTCAAACCTCACGCAATGTACGAGATCCTCCAGGGTGAGCACATATTCCCCTTGAATATGACGGGAGCTGCGGACGCCGATTTTTGGCCCTGAATAATCAATAATACACTCCTCGAAGCCGGCGACCCGCTTCTTCAGGAAGGTTTCTATCTCCCGTACCTGCCGCCTGCCCTCGATCTCCGCGTAGGACAAATCCCAAGGGTCCGTACCGTCACGGCCCACTACCCGGGTGGAATTAACAATCACCTCGCCGGGATTGTTGGTTTCGAACAGAAGCAGCTCCTTGCGTTCAAAATTCAGCTCCCCCTTATCCAGCGCCTCCTGAAAGGTCACCACAAAACCGCCAATAGACAGCCGGGGAGAGCGGTCCACGATCTCCAAATCCCCTTTGAGCCGGGGAAATTCCTCATTATGGGCTTTAATATAGTCCTTTACCTTGGCTATATCCACATTGCGAACCTTCACATTCATGGTCATGGGCTGGCAGGCTCCGTCCAGCTGGCGGCCCTTGATAAACTCCACCCCCGCCCAAGCGGACAAGTCGGCATCGCCGCTGCCGTCCACAAACACCTTGGCCTGCAGCTCGCTGATGCCCGCTTTATTGCAGATCCGGATGGCCGTAATCCGGCCGTTCTCCGTCTCCACCCCCGCCAGCATGGTATGGTACAGGATGCGGCCGCCGCTTTCCAGGAGCATCATCTCCAGCTCATGCTTCATCCCTTCCGCGTCGAAGGGGGTCACGGAGTAGGTGTAGCCGGTGGTATCATAGATATGGCCGGGGCTTTTGCCATGCTCCTGCATCCTGCGGATCAGCTCATCGGTAATGCCCTGCACCGCCAGCTTTTCCCCGGCATGGAAGGTCATCATTGGCCCCACACCCGCTGTGGTCAGCTGTCCGCCCAAAAATCCGTATTGCTCCACCAGGAGCGTATTGGCTCCGGTCCGGGCAGAGGCGATGGCGGCAACCGCTCCCGCGATCCCACCTCCGACTACAATGACATCATAGATCATGGCAATCTCTCCTTTGCAAAATAGCTGGGTCCAAGCGGCAGGCGGCTACTTGGCCGCTTTGATGGCTTCGTCGGCCCGCTTCTTCATATTTTCCAGCGCTTTATCAACAGACTGGGCGTTCAGGAAGTACCTTTCCGCCTCCTCCATAAAGGCCTTGCGGATTTCTGGCTGGGCGGTGGTTTTGCTGAACACCCGGTAAGTCACATCTGCCTTCAAAGTGCTGACCAAGGATTCCTTGTCAAAATATTTGCCTGCATCTCCGATCAGCTGGTCGGCGATTTTGTTCATATCGGCCTTTTTGTTGGAGGGAATCCGTCCGCCGGGAATCATATCCTGGTTGCCCTCGGTCAGATACCAAGCCAGGAACTTCATGGCCGCTTCCTTATTGGCGCTTTTCGGGTTGATGGACATGAAGTCTCCGGGGCCGCCGGAATTCACCTTGGTTCCCCGCTCATACTGCGGAATCGGAGCGAAGGAAACCTGGAAGTTGCGGTTGGGATACGCCTTGTCATCCTTGACGTACCGGATCAAATACGTGCCGGTGAAGACCATGGCGGCCTTTCCGTTAAGCAGCTCATCCTGCGGCTGCAGCTTGTTGGTGGCTGCTTCCGCATACGGATAGGTAGCTTTGGCATCGATCAGGGATTTTTGCAGCTCCAGCCCCTTCTTGAAGGAGGGCAGCGACATAAAGGTGGACAAGCCGTCATCGCCGTAATACACATCCGTAGGTTTGGCGGTGATGGACATATCATACGCAATCGGCTCCCAGCCGGGGATAAAGAAGGCGCCGTATTGGCCGGGTTTGTTCATCTTTTTGGCAAGGGCGGCAAAATCATCCCACGTCCAGCCTGTAGTGGGCACCTTCTCTCCCACCGCATCCAGAGAGGCCTTGTTGAACAGGACAATCTGCGGGCTGACCGCCGCCGGCAGGTAATGGATTTTGCCGCCGGACTTCATGATATTGCCGGTTCCAATAACCTCTTCTACGTTAAAATTGGCCTTCGCCATCAGTTCCTCCAGCGGCTCGGCCATACCTGCCTTGGTGCGGCGGTCCACATTGGCAGCGCTGTAGGATACATAGAGATCAGGGGCATCGTTGGTGGACAGGAGAGCGGTATCCAGCTTGGTATTGCCCTGCTCGTCATTGACGAAGCGGATATATTCCACCTGAATGTCCTTGTTGGCCTGGTTCCACTTGTCGATTACGGTCTGCGGTCCGGATTCCGGCGGCACCCCTCCCCAGAAGCGGAGCTTCACCGGCTCCGAGGGTTTGGCGGCGGAGCTGGCGGCGGGCGAGCCGGCAGGAGCTGCGCTGCCATTGCTCTGTGCCCCGCCTTCATCCTTGCCGCAGGCGCCCAGTATAGCCGACGACACCAGAAGTGTGGCCAGGGTGAACGGTACAAACTTTTTCATACATAATCCCCCTCAAAATATATTTGATGAATGTCTGTGAAACCGTTGGAAGCAACTCAGCCCTTCAGCCCGGTGCTGGCGATCCCCTCCACAAACCAGCGCTGGCAGATGGAGACGATGGCGATAAGAGGCAGCAGCGCCGAGCAGGAGGCTGCCATGATCAAGGGATAGTTTGTGCCGTTTTCATCCATATAACTGGTGAGTCCCAGGGGAATCGTAAATAATTTCTGGTCCCGGAGCAAAATCAGCGGATTCTCGTATTCGTTCCAGTGCCAGGTGAAGGTCAGGATCAGGAGGGTAACCAGCGCGGGTTTGGTCAGCGGCAGACAGATCTGCCAGTACATCCGCCAGTAGCCCGCACCGTCCACCTTGCTGGCCTCCAGCAGCTCATTGGGCAGGGTGCTGAAGAATTGCCGCATAATAAAGGTGCCCAATACCGTAAACATCCCCGGCAGAATAATAGCCAGATGGGTGTTCACCAGCCCCAATTGGTCGAACAGGATAAAACGCGGAACAAACAGCACCTGGGGCGGAATAATCATGGTGGCCAGGTAAAGGAGGAAGATACCTTCCTTAAACTTGAAGTTCAGCTTGGCGAAGGCGAAACCCGCCAGAGAACTGGTTACCAGGGAGCCCAGCACCTGGAAGAAGGTGATTTTGATCGAATTCTGATAAAAGATGGCAAAGGACGCCCTGCCCGTCCACACCTGCTGGTAGTTGGTCCAGTTCCAGCTTTTCGGAATCCACTCTATGGGATACTTGAAAATATCCGCCGAGTTTTTGAAGGAGGCGGAGATCATCCACAGGAAGGGAAGCACCATCAGAATGCCCACACCGAGGAAGACAAAGGTCAACACGAGCTTGACAAGACGCTGCCGCTCCGGCTGGGAAATGGCCCGGACCAGAGGCCTTTTTTCGGTCAGAACTGATCCTGCCATTTTTTCTGCCCCCTCCACTGGATCATGGTTACTACAAAAATCATCAGGAACAGCACCCAGGATACCGTCGCCGCATAGCTCATATGCTTAAATTCAAACGCCTCCGTATAAATGTGGAGAGCCAGGACGAAGGTGGATTTCATCGGTCCGCCGTTGGTCATCACCTGTACGGAGGCGAATACCTGGAAGGAGGCGATGATCAGGGTGATGGCAATCAGGAAGCTGGTGGGCTTCAGAAGCGGAACGGTAATGGAGAGAAACCGCTGCAGCCCGGTGGCCCCGTCGATCTCCGAGGCTTCGTACAAATCCTTGGAGATGCCCTGAAGCCCTGCCAGATACAGCACCATGGCGTAGCCGATGTACGTCCAGACAGCCATGACGATAACGGCGAACAGGGCGTATTGGGGACTGGACAGCCAGCCCGGCGGATTCTCCCAGCCGATGGATCGAAGGAAGGCGTTGATCGGACCCTGGGAAGGGTTGTACAGCACCCGCCAGACCACGGAAACGGCCACCAGACTGCTCATATACGGCAGAAAAATCAGCGTCCGCACCAGGCTTTTCATATACACATATTTGTTCAACGCTGTGGCGAATACAAGCCCCAGGAGCATGGCCAGCGGTACGCTGACGGCGGAGAAAATCACATTGTTCTTCAGTGATTTCAGCACCAGCTCATCCTGCAGCACCCTCTTGATGTTGTCCAAGCCGGTAAAAACCAGTCCCTCCAGCCCCTTCAGATAGTTCCAGTCCGTAAAAACCAGAATCAGGCTGAATACCAGGGGCAATAATATAAAAACTGCAAAACCCAGAAGATTGGGCAGGATAAACAAATACCCCGCCATGTTTTCTTTCGAACGGTACGTCCAATTCACTAGTCTCATCTCCCCTCATTACCAGTATAGGGGAGGTTGACCGCCGTCACGATGGCATAATCTCAGCAAAAGCCGTGAATTCCTTCGAAAAAAACAGAAAAGCGGCACCGCAGGACCTTCCGTCCGCCGCCCCGCTTTCCTGTATCCGGGTTGCCCGGATTATTTGCCCAACGCCATTTTCCGAAATTCCAGAGGAAAGACCCCTTCGATTTTCTTAAAATATTTGCTGAAATGGGTGGAATCCGTATATCCCACCATTTCCGATATTTCGTAGATTTTGAGTCCGGGATCCAGCAGGAGCGCCCGTGCTTTTTTCATACGGACGGCAGTCAGCGTGTCCACAATCTTCTCCCCGGTTTCCTTGCGGAACAGTACACTCAGATAGTTCTCGGCAAACCCCACCCGCCGGGCAATGTCGGACACCTTCAGCTGGGTGTGGTACTCCTCGTGGATGATGTCCAGCACCGCCTGGATTTCCGGGCGCAGCCTAGCCCCGGCGGCTTCCTTCACATAGGCCATGGTTTGCGCGAGCCAGCCTGCGAACCATTCATAAATGCCGGAGAGGGTTTCGCTGGTGCGGATCACCTCGAAGGGGTACTGGTCCAAATAGGCGGGCACCGAATAAATATCCTTGCCGGCGGATTCCAGGGAGCTGTTCAGCAGCACCAGCAGATGGAGCCATTCATCCCGCACCTCCGCAGGCGTCAGCTCCTCCGCTTCTACCCATTGGCTGTACCAAACGGCAAGCTCCTGCAGAATTGCATCCGTCTGCCGGACTTCAAACAGCTTCAGCCAGCCTGCCGCATTGGCTGCTCCCAGCCGAACCGGCTCCGATGTGGCCCGGCGGGGCGGGGCATCGGCGGTTAATATCGTTCCGCCGCCCCGGAAAAACCGCTTCTCCAGCATCTCTCCCGCCTCCGCAAAGGCATGGTGCAGCCCCTGCATCTCCCTGCACTCCCGGGAAACCCCAAAGCTCAGGGTGACCTTGGCATAGGTCTCCGCCACCTGCTGCAGCTGCTTTAACAGACCCTCCGTCACAGCCGAGGACAGCAGGGCAAAGCGCCCGCCTCCTACCTCCACCAGCTCACCACCGCCATTTTTGCGGACCATTTCGTTCAAAATGTTGACGACCGTGTAATTCAGCAGCTGCTCACTCTGGTAACGGTCCTCCTCCAGCACCTGCTCGTACCGGTCAATAGCCACCGCCGCCACCCGGAAGCGGGAGGTGTCGAAGCCGAATTCAAGCCCCTTCAGGGCATTGGCCAATTCCAGCCTGCTGGTATATTTGGTCAGCAAATCCCGCAGCAGCTTCTCCCGGGCTTCCCGGGAAAGCCGCTCCAGCCGGAAGGCGGTCCGATGCTTCTCCTCCTCTTCCTGGCGGAATTCGGATTGCAGCCGTTTGCACTTCGCAAGAAGCTCCTCCGGCACCCAGGCCAGCTTCAGCAGATAATCCACTGCCCCCAGCCGCAGGGCCTTCTGCACATACTCAAAGTCGTTGTGATTGGACAAAATCAGGCAGCGGGTAAACGGCCATTTTTCGCGGATGCGGGAAATCAGCTCCAGACCGTCCATATCGGGCATGCGGATATCCGTCAGCACGATGTGGCAGGGATCCTTTTCCAGCAGCTCCAGCGCCTCCTTCCCATCCCTGGCCTCGCCCACAATCTCAAAGCCGTGCTCCTGCCAGGGGATCAGGGTTTTCAGGGACAGCCGGACCAGCATTTCGTCGTCCACAATCAAAATTCGTGTCATCAGGGTGCCTCCTTCCGCAGGGGAAATGTGATGATGGCCTCCAGGCCTCCGCTGTCCACCCGGCGCAGGGTGACGCCGTAGCCTGTCCCGAAGTACAGCCTGATCCGCCGGTCCACATTGGAAATGCCGATGCCGCTGTATTGGGCATGGGATTGCTCCAGCCTGTCCATGATCTCAGCCAGCTGCTCCTCTGTGACTCCGTTACCGTCATCCCGGATGAATACCCGGAGCTCTCCGTCCTCGGCTTCCGCATGGATGGCAATATGCAAGGGCAGCTTGCCTCCGTGGACAATGCTGTTCTCCACCAGCGGCTGGAGGCTGAATTTCAGCACGTACATCTCCTTTAATTCCTCCGGAACCCGGGCTTCAATGTCGATCTGGTCCTGGAAGCGAATTTTCTGGAGGGCCATATACAGCTCCAGATACTCCAGCTCCTGTCCCAGGGTCACAAACCGCTGGTTGAACTTCATGGAGAATTCCAGCAGCTTGCCCAAGGCGGTTATCATATTGCTGACATTGCGGTTGGTGTTGGACAGCATGGCCATCAGCTTGATGGAGTTCAGTGTGTTAAACAAAAAATGGGGGTTGATCTGGGCCTGCAGAGACTGGAAGTTGGCCTCCTCCTTCAGCCTTTGCTCCTCCTCCAGCCGCTTAACGAGCTCTGACAAGCGGGTAACCATGCGGTTAAAATTATTGCCCAGAAGGGCGATTTCGTCGTTCCCCTTCACCTGCACCGACGTGCGGAAATCTCCGGCCCCCACCTGCTTCATGGAGCGGAGCAAAGCGGCGATGGGGCTGGTGAACCGGATCAGGAACAGCACGAAGATTAGAATACCCACACTGAATACGGCCAAAATGGAAAAGACCGAGCGGTTCATCCGCTTCTCCAGATCCTCGAGAAATTGCTTCTCCGGGACCGGACGCAGAATGGACATGCCCAGCTCGGGGATTTCCGACACATTGACCATATACAGCTGGCCGTTTGCGTCGCGCAGATGCTTAATGGTCTGGGGGTCCCCTTGCAGCTCGGTCAATTCGGCGCCGCTCAGCTCGATGACCTTGTTTCCCTGGGAATCGCTGACCGTATGGCGGCCGTCCCAGAGCAGCAGTTGGGGAAGCAGTCCGTCCTGTCTGGCAGAGGATTGGGCAAAGGCGGTTTCCACGGGTACGCCGATGAGGGCCACGCCAAAATCGTAGGTGACCTTGGGATCATGGATGGAACGGGACAGAGCCAGATACCCACCCTCCTGACCGGTTCCCGTATACCCGATCTTGCGGTCAAGCAGGAATGGGAGGAACCATTGGGGAAAACCCTTGTTTTCCTTTCCCTGAAGATACCAGGATTCTTCCTGGAAAACTGTAAAATTTTGTATCATGTCAAAGGTATTCAGCGTGGAAACGGCCAGCTCCTTAAAATCGGAGAAAATAAGAAAGGAACCGGAATCCAGGAGCAGGTCGCGGATGGTGGACATCCGTTTTTGCAAGGTGGCAACCTTGTAATAGTTCCCGTAATCGGTGGTCCAATCGGAAATGCCGTCTCCATAATATTCCTGCAAATCCAGCTCCAATAATGAGAGCGCTTTAATCATTCGGCCGGCCACATCGTTAGCGTATTGGGCGGAACGGTCCACCAGCTCCTGGTTGGCGGAGTATACACCTTTGGCTACCGCCTCCTTGGACGAGCGGGCGTAGCTCCAGAAGATGAGCAGGGTGGGGATGATCACAAAAAACAAAAACGCCACCATCAGCTTTCCGCGGATGGACGTAAATGGTTTGGTGCGCAGCGCCATCGTATCCCCCCTTCAAGCAACATTGCGGAGCTCTAAGGTGAAGTCTATCAAATCTGCCGCAGAAATCAAGGCAGATTTGCAGGGAACATCCCCCTGGCGCTAACGGAACTCTGCGACTCTTAGAGCAGGAAAATGGGCTTGCTGGGCCGCTAACGGAACGGAGCGACTCTTAGAGTAAAAAATTCGGCTCAAAGGTGGGTTCTGCTCCGGCTAACGGTCTCCTGGTTCCGTTAGAACGGAAACCATCCGGATTTTAGGCGCTAAGCGTCGCATATTTCCGTTACACCTACACGCGGCGAATTCTCCGTCCCAGTTTGCGTCTTCCCAACCGTTCGCCAGACTGGTCGCCTAAACTTGCCACCCAGACTGGTCGCCTGGGCTTCTCCGGGTTGGGTTAATACAAAAAAGCTCCAGTCCCTTCCCTTAGGAATGGACTGGAGCCGGAGCATGTACCTTGTCGCACGAACCTGCGCTTACTTACCCTGCACCTGCCGCGCCAGGATCCGCACGCCGTATGCGGAAAGCTCCAGGCTGCCGCCGTTGAGCGTCTGTCCGCTTTCCACATCCCGGTAGGTCTGCTGGTCCAGCATAACCTGACGGACCGTGCCGTTGAAGTTCATCACAAACAGGTACTCCTCCGTTTCGCTGGAACGGGCCTGAACGGAGACACCTTCGGGCAGCGCCGGCAGCAGCGGCTCCACCCCCGCCTCACGGCACAGCGCCTGGTAGTAGTCACGGTAGAAGGGGTCAGCAGCCCGGGTCGCCAGGTAATAAGCCCGGCCTTGACCTAACTTGTTCACCGTCAGCGCAGGCCGTCCGGCATAAAAATCATCCCGGTACACCCCCAGCACCTCCGCGGTTTCTGCGAGGACCAGCTCGCACAGCTGCACGGAATCGTATTCCTCCGCCAGTCCAGGCAAGACTCCCGCAGGGGAAGGCTGCAGCACAATTCCATTTTGCTCCCCGTCATAAAGAGCGTCCATTTCCTCCGCCCAGATGCCCAGCACTTTCCGCAGCGGACCCGGGAAACCTCCCAGATGGCACAGATCATGCTCATCCACAATGCCCGACCAGTAGGTGGACGCCAACATCCCCCCATCCCGGACAAAACGCTCCAGCTTTTCCCCCGTTTCCTGCGTGCAAAGATACAACATGGGAGCGGCCACAAGCTTGTAGTCCGTTAGATCATCCTCCGGTCCCACGATGTCCGCTGGAATCCCCAGCTCCCAGAAGGCACGGTAATGCTGGATCACGGTGTTTTCGTAGTGGATGCCCATATTCCGCGGCCCTTGTGCATCCTTCACCGCCCACCGGTTATCCCAATCGAACATTATCGCCACCTTGGCGTCAGTGCTTGTGCCCAGCACCTCGTGGAGCCCCTCCAGAGTTTCGCCCAGCTCCGCCACATCCCGGAACACCCGGGTATGCTCATGCCCTACATGGTCGACAACGGCACCATGGAACTTTTCGCTGGAGCCGCGGCTTTTGCGCCATTGGAAATATTGAACCGTATCCGAGCCATGCGCAACCGCCTGAAGAGAGGACAGCCGGTGCATCCCCGGCTTCTTCAGCTTGCTCACCGCCTGCCAGTTGGTCAGGGAAGGCGTGCTTTCCATCAGCATAAAGGGTTTATGCTTGAGGCTGCGGAACAGATCGTGGTTAAAAGCGAAATGGACCGCCTGCCCCAGCTCATCCGGCGGCTGATGCCAGGTGGGGTACGCATCCCAGGAGACCACGTCCAGCACCTTGGCCAGCTTGCGGTAATCCAGCCCCTCGAACAGATCCATCAGATTGGCTGTGGCAGGCAGCTCCGGGTTCACCTTACGCAAAGGCTCAAGCTCATGCATATAAAATTTGATCGTCTGATCGGTGACAAACCGCTTCCAGTCCAGATTCTGTCCGTGCACCATCCGCTCTCCGTGGGGTGCTGGGGATTCCACCTGGGCCCAATCCGTATAGGTATGGGACCAGAAGCTGGTCCACCAGGCTAGATTCAGAGCCTCAAGCGAGCCGTATTTCTTTTGGAGCCAAAGCCGGAAAGCCTCCTGGCAATACGGACAGTGGCAATCGCCGCCCAGTTCGTTGGAGATATGCCAGCCCACAACAGCAGGATGATGCGCGTAGCGCTCCGCCAATTTGGCGTTCATGATGGCCGTTTTTTCCCGATAGACGGGTGAGCTATAGCAGTGGTTATGACGCATGCCGTGGAGGTTGCGCACCCGGTTGGCGCCTACCCGCAGCACCTCGGGATACTGATGGGACATCCAAGTGGGACGGGCGCCTGTGGGCGTGGCCAGCCAAGCGAAGATTCCCTCCTCGGCAAAACGGTCCAGCACCCGGTCCAGCCAGCCAAAATCAAAACGGCCCTCCTCCGGCTCCAAGGCGCTCCAGGCAAAAATGGCAACGGACATCACATTGCAATGGGCCAGCTTCATCAGCCGGATGTCCTCCTCCAGCACGTGGGGGTCATGCTGCCATTGGTCCGGGTTATAATCGGCTCCGTGCATAAAAACCGGGAGCTTGTCACTGATAGGGGGAAAACGCTTGCGCATCGGATTACCACTCCTCCAAAAATTATACTATACTCGTATTATAACTCTCGCCCAAGCTAAAACCGTATAAGGATTGAAGTATTGTTATAGCATATAATGAACATTTTCTTGTAAAAGGAGCTCCCTATACATGGGTCACCTGCCCGATTTTCTTACTTTTCTGCTGGCCCCCGGTACGCCGGATTCGCTGCCGCTCCGGCTGCAATCCCTGGGCCGCCATGACCAGACCTATATTCACCGTCCGGAAGGGTTCCCCCACAGCCAGCTGCTATGGTCGTCAGCGGGCGACGGGCGCTTTGAATTTGCGGAGGCAGGCAGCTTCAGCTTGCCCGAAGGCTGCGCCCTTTATCTTCCCGGCGGTGTCCCCCACGAATATGGCCCCCGGTCCGGCCCGTGGCAACTCTCCTTTCTCAGCTTCGACGGACCAGCGGCGGAGACCATCGCCACAAGCTGCGGTATGGCGCCTTGTACGCCTTTTCCGCTGGAAGGAGCCGGTGAAATTCTCCGGCAGGGACTGGAGGAGCTGTGGCAGGACATCCACCATGGTGCGGAAGGCGGCGAACGCCGCTATTCGGGCCAGCTCTACTCCCTGCTGCTGGCAGCCGGGGAAGCGGCTTCCGCCAACCAGCCCACGCCCAGGCAAACCAGTCCGGGTCCGGCCGGCAGCACCATACCCCTGGCCGCCTCTCCCGCGGAGTTGGCCTTCCGCCAGGCGCTGCGCCTCATGGAGCAGCATTATACCGAGCAATTGGACATGTCCAACCTGGCCAGGACCGTCGGGTATTCCGTGCAGCATTTCCAGCGGATTTTCAAACAAGCCTGCGGCATGCCTCCCCATGTTTATCTGCAGCGGCTGCGCCTTCACCGCTCCCTGGAATGGCTGATGGAGGAATCCTCGCCCTCCGTCAGGGATGTAGCTGCCCGGCTGGGCTGGGAGGCTAACTACTACATCCGGGTGTTCCGGGAGCATTACGGCATGGCGCCCGGACAATACCGCCGCTCTGCCGGGCCCGGCGGGCAAACCAAAAACCCTTCGCAGCTCCCGGACGTGGAAGAGTGAAGGGTTCGGTTTCGAATGTGAATTTGGATGCAAGTTTTGATACAGAAATATATTTACAGCTCCCCTGGCGGCTCAAACTCCGTTGCCAGACTGCTCCTTCAGGAATGCTTCAATATCGGCAAGCTGCGGAATAGCCGGGATGGCTCCCTTGTGGAGTGTGATCAGTGCTCCTGCCGCGTTGGCGAAGGCCGCCATGGACTGGGCCGCAGCGGCGTCCAACTGCTCTACCGGCCCTCCCCATTCCATTAGCTTGAGCAAAAAGCCGGCCAGATAGCAGTCTCCCGCACCTGTAGTGTCCACCGCTTGGACAGCACGGCCGGGCACCCGGCGGCATTCCCCACCTAGCCGGAAGAAGGAGCCCTCCGCCCCAAGGGTAACCAGGATAATCGGAGTCTTAAACTCCATGTACAGCTGCTCCGTGCCTGCCTCCAGATTCTGTTCGCCGGTGAGGAATTCCAGTTCTTCCTCGGAAAGCTTGACGATATGGGCCAGCTCCAAACCCTCCCGGATCCGCAGCTTGGCCTCGTCCAGGCTCCTCCACAGCGCCGGCCGGAGATTCGGGTCGTAGCTCACCAGCTTGCCCAAGCTCCGGGCCAGCCGGACCGCATGCAGCGTAGCCGAAGCGGAGGGTTCATCCGTCAGGGAAACAGAGCCAAAATGAAGCAGGCCGGCCTCGGCCACAAGCTCCTCCCGCACCTCCTCCGGGGTAAGCATCATATCCGCTCCGGGACTACGGTAAAAGCTGAAGGAGCGGTCCCCGTCCGGCTGCAAATGGACAAAAGCCAGGGTAGTCCGGTATGGCTCCGAAAGCACCAGCCCCCGGGTATCCACTCCCGCCTGCTCCAGCACCTGCTGCAGAAATTCCCCGAAGGTGTCCTTCCCCACCTTTCCGATAAATCCGCTCTTCCGTCCCCACTTGGCCAACGCCGCCATCACATTGGCAGGGGCTCCGCCGGGATTGGCCGAAAAGCTTTGGAACCCGTATTCATTGGACCCTGCGGGTGTAAAATCGATTAATACCTCGCCTACGGTGATTGCATCCAACATCTCCATCTCCTCCTTAGAATTAGGTAATCGATTACGTCATCATGCTGCCCGGGCTACATTTTACACGGACATGGTGGTTCCAGCCGCTGCAGCTCCCCGTCAGCCCCCTCCTCAGCGCGCGGTTTGGTCCGCATGAGGCTTTCAAACGCCTGATGCGGCCAGAGCAGAGTCCCCTTGCTACACCGAAGCCCGCAGCACCAGACGGGTGGGCAGACGTACCAGCTCCGGTTCTTTGTCAGGCTGCATGATCCGGTCAAACACCATCCGTGCCGCTGTTTGGCCCAGCTCAAAGGCTGGCTGCTTCACCACCGTCAGGGCAGGCGTGGTAATCCGCGACCAGTCATAATCGTCGAACCCCACCAAGGCCATTTTGCCCGGAAGAGAGACTCCCGCCTCCTGGAAAAAGCACAAGGCCCCCATGGCCATCTGGTTATCCCCGGCGAACAGCGCCGTAACGCCACCTTCCTCATAAAGCCGACGCGCCAGACGATAACCACTGTCGAAGCCGTTCTCTCCGGGTGAAAGGGCAGCCGCCAGCTCCGGGAGGAAGGGTAAACCCGCCTCCTCCAGCCCCTGCCGGTAACCTTGGAGCCGTTCCTCCGTGGAGGAGATGCCCGGCACCGGCGACAGAAAGCCGATCCTGCGGTGGCCCTGCCTGATCAACAGCCGGGTAGCCTCCAAGGCTCCACCCATGCCATCCGCCAGCACACAATCCCCGCTGAACCCTTCGGGACGGCGGTCCACACAGACCACAGGAATTGCCTGGCCTACGGTTTCGTCCACGAAGGTATGGTCCCCGGGAGCCGGGGCCAGAATCAACCCGTCAATCTGCTGCGCCAGGAAGAGGCGGAGCTGCTCCTTTTCCACCTGCACACTTTCCTTGGTATTCCCCAGAACCAGATTGTATCCGTTCTCCATCAGGACGCTTTCAATCCCCTGGGCCACGGACATAAAAAAATAATTGGAGGAATCCCCCGGCAGCATCGGCACCAAAAGCCCGATAATCCCGGATTTTTTGCTGCGCAAATTCCGGGCGACGAAGTTGGGGGTATAATGCAGCTCTGCCATGGCCTCCTGCACACGGAGGCGGGTTTCCTCGCTGACAAAACGGGTGCCGTTTATCACATGTGAGACTGTAGCGGTGGACACTTGGGCCGCTTTGGCCACATCCTTAATATTGGGCATAAGGCTCCCCTTTTTCACGTAAACGATTACGTATCCAGTATTACATTCATTCTACTGTTGTCTGTATAGCGGAGTCAATACGGAAAAATCGCCGAAACCTAAAAAAAGCCGGCCGGATATTTGTCCGGCCAGCTTTCTTTGAAGCAGCAGTACACCGCTGTATAAGCGACTCATTTTCAACCAACTGTCATATGCCGGTAGCTGTTGCCTACGAACATCGGCTCCAGCCCCTGTTCAACCCGTTCAATATTGGCAAAAGCCTGGGTGTATACGTGGATCAGCGTATCCCGTGTGCCACCGCCGATATGCGGAGTGGCAATCACCTGCTCCAATTGCAGCAGCGGATGGTCTGCCGGAACAGGCTCCTGTTCCCAAACATCCAGTCCCGCACCTTTGATTTCACCTGCCACCAATGCCTCGTACAAGGCCTTTTCATCCACAACTCCACCTCTGGCCACGTTAATCAGCACCGCATTGGATTTCATCAATTGCAGACGCTGCCGGTTGATCAGATGGCGTGTGCCGGGAACCAGCGGAACGTGGACGCTGACAATGTCAGATTGGGACAGAAGCTCCTCCAGCCCGACAAACCGGGCTCCCAGCTCCTTTTCCTTTTGCTCCGGAAGAGGCCGTTGATCATAATACAATATATCGGTACCCATCGCCTTGGAGCGCACAGCTGTTTCCCAGCCTACATATCCCATCCCGATCAGACCGTGGGTTTTGCCCTTCATCTCGTAGGAATCTGGCCGCAGGGCCCAGGTCAGCCACTCTCCCTGCTTAGTGCGGGTGTTGGCATACGGAAGCTTCCGGTACAGGGACAGGATGAGCATCAGGGTCAGTTCTGCCACACAAACTGCATTGCAGCCGGGTATGTTAGAAACGGAAATTCCTCTTTCCGAAGCGGCCGCCATATCGATATTATCCAGGCCCACACCGCATTTTTGAATATGTTTGGCCTTCTTAGCTTGAGAGATCAGCGCTGCCGTAACGGGAAATACCGTCGCCATCAGATAGGAGGCCTGGCCCAGCTCCTTTTCCTTGGCTGCTTCGTCGCACTGGTCCCAGAATACCAGCTCATACCCTCTCGGCATCCGTGAACGGAGAAGCTCCTTCATATCCGCTGTCATCGTATCGAAGTATAAAATCCTTTGGCCTGTCATGCTGTGCGCCTCCTAAGAACATGGGTGATGATTCCCTCGGTCAAGATTACTGTATTAAGGTACCACCCCGGAGGTAGAGCGTCAATCGGGTATGTGATGTTTTCTGACATTTTGCGTGATGGAACTTTTTTCGAGTTTTTTCTTGTCTGATAAAATATGATTATGTATCAATAAAATTTACATATAAAAGTGTGTCTGACCATCTGATCCCACCCCGGATGCAGCCAAACCGTTATAATAAAAGGAGTTCTTCTTATGTAACCAATAGGAGGGGTATTCCGTGAAGCTCCCTTGCCAAACGGTCGGCTTCCGGTTCGGGGAAACATCCAGCCGGACGGAGCTGTTCCAGCTATTCGCCTTGGGCTATGATCAGGTTACCTCTACCGGCTACCAGTGGGACGGGTTAACCCGGATCGACGGGCCCTTGTGTCTGTTCCAATATACTGTTTCCGGCTCCGGCTGCATCGATATTGGCGGCAGCGTCAGGACCGTGGGACCCGGAGAGGCCTTTCTTGTGGATATCCCTGGCCAGCACCGGTATTTTTTGCCCGAATCCAGCCCGTACTGGGAGTTCTGCTTCATTCTGTTCCGTCCGTGGGGTTTGGAAAAACAATGGGAGCAGGCCTGCCGGAGATTATCTCCGGTGTGCACTATTCCCGCTGAAAGCCCGCTGCTCTTGGTGCTGGAGGATATGGTCCGTTCGGGACTGTACAACCAGATCGGGGATGGGTATACCGCCTCGGCGCTGGTTTACCGATTTATGATGGAGCTTCTCCGTTACGCTTCGGGAGGGGGAACCCGGCAGGAAAACTGGCCTGCTGGTGTAGTATTGGCGGTGAAGGAGATGGAGGCCAATGCGGCACGCATTGCCGGTGTGGAGCAGTTGGCCGAGATGGCGGGGCTATCCAAGTATCATTTTATCCGGCTGTTCAAGCGGCATACGGGCGTGACCCCTCTGGAGTTTCTCACCAAGGTGCGGATGAGGCAGGCAGTTGCCCTTTTGCGGGAAACGGAGCTGACCGTGGAAGAGGTGGCCAAAAAGGTGGGTTATGCCGGCAGCAGCTATTTCATTAAGGTGTTTCACAAATGGGTGGGCTTCACACCCGGAGAGCTCCGCCAGCACCGGAGTGTGGTAGGGATGGAGCGGATCACTTTTTAATGCGCAATATTTTACAACCAGGGGCAATTAATTGTCGTAGACCTTGGGCCGGACATTGCCTATGATACCTGTATAAAGCCACAAAGTTGAATAAAAGGAGATTAGGAATATGTCCGGTACAGGTGTACACAAGGCGGCACATAAGCACTATGCGGCAACGCCTCCAATGGGCTGGAACAGCTGGGATTGTTACGGGGCCAGCGTTATGGAGGAGGAGGTGCTGGGCAATGCCCGGTATATGGCGGAGCATCTTAGACCCTTCGGCTGGGAATACGTGGTGGTGGATATCCAGTGGTATGAGCCGGGTGCCCTCTCCTCATCTTACCGCCCCTTTGTCCCGTTGGAAATGGACGGATATTCCCGGCTGGTTCCCGCAGTCAACCGGTTTCCCTCCTCGGCAGGAGGCAAGGGCTTTAAGCCCCTGGCGGATGTGATTCATGGTTTGGGCCTTCAGTTCGGCATCCATATCATGAGAGGCATCCCCCGGCAGGCTGTACACGCCAACACTCCGATTCTGGGCACGGAGCGCCGGGCACGGGAGATCGCCGCCAACAATATCTGCCCCTGGAACTCGGATATGTATGGGGTGAATCCCGATGCGGAGGGAGCCCAGGCCTATTACGATTCCCTGTTCCGGCTTTATGCGGAATGGGAAGTGGATTTTGTGAAGGTGGATGATATTGCCGCCTCCCGGCTGTACCACATCCACCATCGGGAAATTGAAATGATCCGAACGGCCATTGATCGCTGCGGGCGCCCTATGGTGCTGAGCCTATCGCCGGGAGCGGCTCCCCTGGAATATGGCGGCTTGCTGGCGGGTAACGCCAATATGTGGCGGATGACCGACGATTTCTGGGATGTATGGCCGCTTCTGAAGGACATGTTCGGACGCTGCGAGCAGTGGTACCCCTTCGTTGGCAACGGCTCCTGGCCGGATTGCGATATGCTGCCCTTGGGCCATATCGGGCTGCGCTCCGTGGACGGCGGCGCCAGCAACCGCCAAACCCGGTTTACCCCGGAGGAGCAGCAGACGATGATGACCCTGTGGAGCCTTTTCCGCTCTCCCCTGATGTTCGGAGGCGAGCTGCGGGACAATGACGCGTGGACCTTATCGTTGTTAACCAACGAGGAGGTGCTGGCGGTCCACCGGGACGGCCGGGGTGCCCGGCCTCTATACCGTCGGGAGGATCGGACGGTATGGACCTCGTTGGCTCCAGACGGCGGCGTGTATGTGGCGCTGTTCAATCTGGGGGATGCACCGGCTGAGGTTGGTGCAGAGCTGGCGGAGCTGGGGCTGGCCCCCGGGGCCCGGGAGGCCCGGGATCTGTGGGCACGGCGCAGCCTGGGCCGGGTGGAGGAGGGGCTGCGGTATACGCTGCCGCCTCACGGCAGCAAGCTGGTGAAGCTGGCGCCGGAGGGCTAAGGGGCGGCACTCGTAACGCCCGTTAACATGAACAGTTGGGATGACCTCCTGCTGGTGGGTGAATTGGTTTAACTAGCTAATATTACTGGAAGGCGCACCTCGAGATGTACCGATGGGATGACCTCCTGCTGGTGGGGGAGCTGGTTGAACTAACTAATGTTACTTGAAGGCGCACCTTGAGATGTACCGATGGGATGACCTCATCCTGATGATGGAGCGGGTTGGATTAGCTGGTTTTTCGATCACCATCCAAGCTGCGGTGTGCGGATAGCGGTTTAACGTTGAGCAAACGCGGATAGGGGAAGGCAGTTGTCCGCTATCGTCTGCGCTGTAGACTAAAAAGAGGAATAACGGAAGGCAAGTTTCCGTTATTCCTCTTTTTGCGCCTCTGTGGTGTCCTGCAGCGGGCAAATAGCGGAACCCAAGCTGCCGCTATAGCCCGAAATGCGGCAATGCAGGCCCAATAGCGGACATTAGGCTTCCGCTAACCGAGCAGCTGATGCTTTGGCAGTGGCCGGCCGCGGAATAGCGGAAGCTCTTTTCCGCTAACGGCCGCGCAGGGCTGCTTCGGGATGGATTAGCGGAACCGATTTTCCGCTAATCCGGCAGACTGCTAGTGTTAGCTGGGGGTAGAGTCGGGATAGCGGAAAACTCTTTCCGCTATCGCCTCTCACGCCGCCGCGGCGAGCCAATAACGGAAGTATACTTCCGTTATTCCGTTCCCTTTACCCACACCTGCCCCTTTTACGCCTATCCCCATCACCCTCCCTCCAACTAATCAGCAGCACTCCGCATCTGTCACTCCTCCTCACCTGTCGATCTTCAGCAGCAATCCGAACCTTATCGCTCCTCAACAGCACCCTCCCCAACCTCTGCCCTGCCCCCTGCCGCCCAAACTCAAAAAACCGGGACCCAAGGTCCCGGCTGAGCAATCCAATGGCCACGAAATCACGTGGCCATCCCATTGCCTAAAGCAAATTCCCCTGCCGCTTCATCACACGGTACATATACAGGCAGGTAACGGCGCACAGCAGCGCCATTGCCGCGATAAAGCCGTACCCGGCCTGCAGGCCCAGCAGCTGCGCATCTCCGCCGCCGGCAAGGGCGGCCACTCCGTCGATGATCCACCCGATCAGCGCATTGCCGATGACACAGGCTACCCCCATGGCCGTAACCGTAAAGGTAATGGCCGTCTCTGTGCCCTGGGGATACCGTTTGGCCAACAACGCCATCACCGTAGGATAAACCGGGGCAATTCCCGCCCCTGCGACGGCAAACAGCCACGCGGCGGGCTCACCCAACAGAATGGCGGCCAGGCTGCACAGACCGGAAAAACCGGCGAAAATCATAACTGACAAGGTATACCCGATGCGGTCCGTAACCGGTCCCAGCACCAGTCTCGCCAGCATAAAACACAGGAAGAATAAAGACAGCATGCCGGATGCGCGTTCTGTAGTCCAGCCATAGGCTTTTTCCAGGAAATTCACCAGCCAGCCGCCTACTGCCAACTCCGAAATCACCCCGAAGGAAAGCACCGCCACTATCAGCCATGCCACCTTATCGCGCATCAGCAGCCGGAACGGCACCCCTTCTTGGCCGCCCTCCTCCTCCCCCCGGGGGAAGGAAGCAAGCAAAGAGGGAATCACAGGGAGCAGCGACAGGGAGAGCATAAACAGATACATCCCCCGCCAGCCCCATTCTCCTCCTCCTCCAAAATGCCAGCCCATCATCGAAGCCCCGATAATCGGCGCCACTGTCGAGCTGAGCCCATAGAAAAAATGGGCCAGATTCATCATAAAGCCGGTATTTTTAGTGAAAATCCGCGCGGCCATAATGGCCAGACCGATCTCCAGCATCCCGTTGCCGATATACATCAAAAAATAGGACGCCGATAAAAATTGGTAATTGGCCGCCAAATACATCAGTACCCCGGAAGCCGCCATCAGCACAAAGGCGAGAATCCCCGTCAGCTTGATGCCGATCCGGCGGGACAAGGCGCCCGTAAACGAGCAAGCCACCAGATATCCCAGAGAATTAAGAGCAAGAAGCAGTCCCAGTTGCGTGTCTCCCAGGAAAAAATCCCCCTGAATCCGGGGGATGGCGGGTCCTTTGACATTTTCCGAAAAGCCGAAAACCAGAAACCCGCCGAATACGATGGCCAGCAAAAAAAACCTGTTCATTCTTCCCCGCATGTGGGTTACAGGTCCGTGTCCTTCACCACAGTTTGGGTACGGGCCGCTTCAAATACACTCTCAATCAGCCGGAGCACACGCAGCACCTGCTCATTCTTCACCGCTTGGGCGGAGCGTCCGTCCAGGAGGGCGGCGAAATTTTCATAGAAGCTTTGGGCAGGAGGAGCCGCCTTTTCCACCGGCAGGCGCAGGGTTGATTTCTCCGAGGGAGGGGCCATGGTTTTGGTCAAGCCGACTCCTGCCTGGATCGGGGTCGGCTCTACCTTGGCCACGTCCGGGTTGGTGCGGACAATCTCACCCTCCAGGCTCCAGTCGCGGATCACCGCCGTACCCTCCGTCCCCTTCACATACCAGCGGGGCAGCTTGATGTAATTGGTGGTTCCCACTTCAATGACCGCAGTGAGTCCGTCTTTAAACCGGATGGTGGCCGTAAAGCCGTCATCCACCTCAGTGCCGAGAATAGTGCTAAGATCCGCCTTTACACTTTCAATCTTACTGTCCGTCAGCAAAAGCAGCTGGTCTAAGAGATGCACGCCCCAATCCAGCAGCATGCCTCCACCGTAAGCCGCAAGCTGCCGCCAATCGCCGGGGATGCCGTTGGCCCCGTGTACCCGGGATTCCACATGGAAGACCTCACCGGCTTTTTTCTTCTCCACAATCTCTTTGACAATCAGGAAATCCGGATCCCACCGGCGGTTCTGGTGGACCGTAAATACGCGTTTTGCCGCTTCCGCAGCCGCTGTAATCTCCAGGAAATCCGCCGAGTTCATCGTCACCGGCTTTTCGCAAATCACATGTTTGCCCGCTTGGAGGGCCCGGATGGCAATCTCCTTATGGGAATCGTTGGGTGTGGCAATCAGCACCACATCCACCTCCGCATCCTCCAGCACCTCCTCGAGACTGCTGTAACCCCGGAGACCCTGGGTTGAAGCCAATTCCATACGGTAGGGCAGAATGTCGTAGACTCCGCGGACCTGAAGCTGGGCTACCGGCTGGATCAGTTGGGTATGGTAGCTGCCCATTCCGCCAAAGCCGATAATGGCGATTTGATAGATAGTTTGATCCATATGCTCATTTCTTCCCCTTTCGGTAAAGACGGCTGTGTGGAAAATATTGCTCTTTTTCTATTTTACACGCGATTTCCCGATTTCGGAATATGAAGTGCGGGTTCTGTGTTTCCATCGGACAAACGCCTAGAAAAGCGGCTTCAGCACAAAGCGGTTGGTGTACGTCCGGTCAGCCGTCAGGGTGAACTCCGGGTGGACATGGGCGCCCCAGCTGTCGTCGCCGCCGACACCCATTTGCCGGGCGTTAATCCGGACCACCGTACGGGTTTGCCGCGGGAGTTTGTAAGCATGGTCAGCCTGCTCCAGTTCCTCCGGTGTAAAGGGCAGCACGGAGAGCTCTACGGCAGGTGCGCCTTCAATGCGCAGCCCATGTCCGCCTTCATCGCGGATTTCCGCCCAACGGACGCCTGTTTTGTTGCCGCTTTCCTGGGGACGCAGATACGGGGTGAGCTGCTCCTCCACCGTTCCTTCGTACACGCCCAGTCTGGCTCCTGCCACACGATCGCAGTAATTTTCGTGAGGCCCCATCCCATACCAGCTCAAGTGGCGGAAGGCCGGCTCCATCGTGAACAAAAGGCCAACCACGGGAATCTCCGGCAGATTGGCGCCTGGGGTGAGCACCTGCTCCACGGTAAGGGAACCCGCAGCATCAAGGGTGTAACGTACGGTGCAATGGGACCGGGGAGCAGTAGCAATCCGGTATTCCGCTTCCACTGTAACCCCCGCGGTTGCCGCTTCCGCCTTGAAAGAGAGCAGCCTCCGGTTCAGCCCTGCCTCCCGCCAGGTTGCACAGCGGACGGGATGTTTGTTGCCCCGGTCATTGTCCGTAACCGCCCGCCAGAAGTGGGGGGCTGGGCCGGTGGCAAGAAGCTCCAAGCCGTTTGCCTTGTAGGAGGTAAGTTGGCCGGTTTTTTTAGAGAAGGTTACCGAGAAATTTCCGCCCTCAGCTGTCAATGCCTGCTCTGTTTCCGTTACCCGCAGGCTGACGCCGGGGACATTCCCTGCAGCCGCTGCTTCCGCTACCGGCACAGGCAGGATAAACTGGCCAAAGGCGATTTCATGGCCCGCCGAAGCCCAAACCTCGTCTTTGCGCAGAAGCAGGGTCAAAGTCAGCACCGCCTCCTCCCCATGGAGAAGTGATTGCGGCAAGGTATAAGGAACCTGCAGCGTACCGGAAGCCAGCGGCGCAACTGTTGCAGCCAGAATTCCCTCCTGCTGGGGCTGCCCGTTAACATCCAAACGCCAGTGAAGATCAAACTCCTCCAAGTTGGTGAAAAGGAAGAGGTTCTCCAGCTCCACTGTGCCCCTGCTCAAATCCGCCGCCCGGAAACGCACGCTTTGGTAGCAGCCCTTCACCTCCGCCAGCTTGGGCGTCACCGCACCGTCGGCAAAAATCAGGCCGTTGCCGCTGAAGGTGCCGTCATTGGGGAAATCGCCGAAATCGCCGCCGTAAGCCAAATAGGTTTCCCCATCCGCATTCTCCGTCCGGATCGCCTGATCCCGCCAATCCCAGATAAAGCCCCCCTGAAGCACCGGGTACTTGTCGAACATCTCCCAATACTTGTACAGATCGCCGCAGGAATTGCCCATGGCGTGGCTGTATTCACACAGGATAAAAGGCTTGGAGGGCTGGCTCAAGGCATACGTCTCCAGCGTTTCCACCTTGCTGTACATATGGCTTTCGATATCCGAAGCGGCATCCGTGGCGCGGAAATGGAAGATCCCCTCATAGTGGACAACCCGCGTCGGGTCCTGCTCCCGCAGGTAGTCATGCATCCTCTGGAAGTTATCTCCGCCGAAGGACTCGTTGCCCAAGGACCAGATAATAACGGACGGGTGGTTCTTGTCGCGTTGGAGCATGGAGTTGCAGCGGTCCAGCACATTGGCCGTCCATTCCGGCTTGCTGCCCGGCAGCGCCCCCTCCTCCTCCTGCTGGCCGTAACGCCAGCTGCCGTGGGTCTCCAGATTGGTTTCGTCGATGACATACAATCCGTATTCATCGCACAATTTGTACCATTTGCGGTGATTGGGATAATGGGATGTACGCACGGCATTGATGTTGTTTTGCTTCATCAGGAGAATATCATGGAGCATGTCCTCGTCCCGCACGGCCCGTCCGGTATCGCAGCCGAATTCATGGCGGTTTACTCCCCGGAACATGATCCGCTTCCCGTTGATTTTCATGAGACCGCCTTCAATTTCGAAGCGGCGGAAGCCGATTTTGCAGCTTTGGGCCTCGAGCAGCTGTCCTTCCCCGTCGAGCAGGCAAATGACCAGCGTGTACAGATGCGGCGCTTCGGCGCTCCACAAGAGAGGATTGTCCACAGCTGCGGAAGCGGACAAAATCAGCGAGTCCCCCTCCCCGGTGAAGTGGCCTTCCAACAGGATAGGTTCACCGGTTACAGCCTGGCCGGAAGCATCCAGCAGGATGGCTTCCACGGCAACCTTTTCTCCGGCGGAGGGAAGGTAGCGGGTAACCGTGGTTTTGAGCTTCAGTTGGGCTTTGGTGAAGCTATCGTCCAGCTCCGTAACAGCGGAAGCATCGCGGATATGAAGCATAGGGGTGCTGTACAGATACACCTCGCGGAAGATGCCCGACAGCCGCCAGAAGTCCTGATCCTCCAGCCAGCTGGCGTCGCACCAGCGGTAGACCTCTACGGCCAGCTTATTTTCCCCGTCAATAAGGTAAGGGGTCAGATCAAATTCCGCAGGCGTGAAGGTATCCTCGCTGTAGCCTACCAGATCTCCGTTCACCCATACATAAAAGGCGGACTCTACTCCTTGGAAGCTGATATATACCGGACGCTCCCGCCAATTGTCGGGCACCGTGAAGGTCCGCACATACGAACCCACCGGGTTATAGCGCACCGGGGCAAAAGGCGGCTCCAGGTCCTCTTTTCCCTTCCAGGGGTAGGTGACATTGGTGTATTGGGGGTAGTCGTAGCCATGAAATTGCCAATGGGCTGGAACAGGTATGGTGTCCCACTCTGTGGTATCGTAATCCGCACGGTAAAAGTCAGCGGGACGCGCTTCCGGATTATCGGCATAATGGAATTGCCATGTGCCGTTCAGGGACATTTTCCAGGGAGACGCCCCTTCCTGACCGGCTGCGGCTTCTTCGGGAGTGGAGTAAGGAATATACGCGGTGGCAGCGGCCATCCGGTTTACTTGGAAGATGTCCGGGTTATTGTTCCATTCCGGATACCCGTTGGCAGGGGGCGTATAGCGGAATTTAGGTTTCATCAAAGCACCTCTTTTATCGGGAAGTAAGAGCATAATTTGATTATAGGCGATGAAAAACCCAGTGAATATAAGAGAATATTCGGAATGGTATAACAATATGAATGTCCCCATCAACAAAAAAACCGCCGGGACAGCATCGAGCCTCCGGCGGTTCATAATGATCCTATTAGTCCAGCTTGATCTTGTCCTTCAACGGCGTATCCAGCACAGCCAGTTCCTCCGCCACCAGGCGGGCGACGCTTTCCGCACCGTATTCGTTCAGGTGGGTATTGTCCTGGCTGCCTTCCGGATAGTTGGGATTTTCCCCCGGCTTCAGCCAGGTGAACAGCTGCTCGGAATCCACGCTGCCCAATTGGCGGAGCAGAACGGCGCTTTTGGCGGTGAGATCAATGAAGGCCACCTTTTCCCGTTCGGCCAGATCCTCCATGGCCTTGGGGTATTCCCCGTGGGTGTCCACCAGACGGCCGCTGTCATCGAAACGGCGGCGGCAAACGGAGGAAATCAGCACCGGCACCGCTCCTTTTTCCCGGGCAACGGCAATATATTGGGCCAGATGCTCCTGATAGGTACTCCACGGCTCGGTCCGGCGTTCCTCATCCTCCTTGCTGTCATTGTGGCCGAACTGAATCAGAAACACATCCCCTTGGCCGATGGCTTCGCGGATAGGCTCCAGCCGTCCTTCGTTAATGAAGCTTTTGGAGCTGCGGCCGTTCATTGCATGGTTGACGATCTTAACGGTGCCGTCCAAAAAAAGGCCCAGCTTGGCACCCCAGCCCAGCATCGGCAGCTTTTCGGGAGGATAATCCGCCACGGTGGAATCTCCCGCAAGAAATACAGTCAGCTCACTCATTATGCTTGTTCCTCCTTCAAGGGGCTCCAGCCATCCTGGCCGGACAGAACCCGGTTCAAATCATATTTACCCGCTTCTTCCTCTGTCAGAATCTTCGCCCACGGCACCCGGCTTTCCCGTTTGCCCGCTCCGGGGCCGGTGCTGCCGAATTCCTCATAACGGGCAGTTTCCTCCCGCTCCGGCTTCCAATAATGCCAGCCCTCCGGCTTGATATGGGCACCCATCCAGCAATTCAGGAAAACCGTATGGCCGTAATCCCGCCAAGGGCGGCCCAGATATACGGTGTGCTCCGGCGCATCACCGGTCAGCCGGCAGTTGGAGAACACATAACCATAAGGAACGTCCTCATCCGTAGAGGCGGCGGTTATGTACCCGTGGATGGTTTTTTCTCCCCCTTCGGGGACAAGGCGCTTCTTCGAGAAAATCTCGCAATCCGTGAAGACCGCAGTAGCGCAGCCGAAAATAAAGTCCACATCTCCCGCAATGTAGCAGCGGTCATACAATTGGCGCAGGTTGCGCCGCGGCGCTGCATCCCGGGGCCCGCCAAAGGTGGCCCGCTCTACCGGCTTGGGAGGCAGAGGCGCGGTAAACAGGGTGTCCTGGCTGGCCGTAAACCGGCAGTTCCGGAACACCAGCCGGTCGCCGTCGGCATAAACCGCCACCGCTTGGCCTACCTTGTCCCCGCTGCCTGCCGTATTGGCAATGGTCAGGTTCTCGGCTTCGAAATCATCGGCGCCGATCAAGAAGGATTGGGAGTTGAAGGTGCCGTACTCCCTGCCGTCGGGGAAGGTTTTTTTGGCGTAGTCATCAAACGTGAGGACAGTGCCTTCCACGCTTTCGCCCACCAGCTTCACATGGGGCTTCAGGATTTCCAGCTTTTCCTTGTATTCGCCGTTCTTTATTTGAATGACTGTCCAGCCCTGTGCATTCTCGGGGATGGCGTTCACCGCTTCCTGAATGGTTGTAAAATCGCCGCTTCCGTCTTTGGCCACGATCATGTTGTTTCCTCCTCATCGCTTTGCCCTTATGGCGTGTTTGCAAACACACCCTAGGCAAAGCCGTCGTAAGTATAAATTCCATATGCTTGGCTGCCGGGTCATGCACTCTTCCCTCTAACGGCGGCCAGCGCCGTTATTCGCCTCCAAAACGCCCTTTCCGATTTCTAACGGCGGCAGAAGACGCTATTGGTGACAAATCCGCTGGACCGGACCTAAATGGAGCTTCATAAGGTCGCTCACTTCCGTTAGAATACGCAAGCGGCGGTTTCTGCCAAAATAGAGGCTCCCCTGTCCGTCAGATTCGCCCACCCGCGCTCTAGTCGGTCGTTATCCCCTTCTATTCCAACCGGCGAAGCCACTGGTATGCCTTCGCTCCGCTGATTTCATGCCCGCCGGTGAAATAATCCACGGCAAGCTCCTCTTCCGCGCCGGCCGCTTCATAAATCATGGCCAGCTTTTCCATAGCCTTCATGGCGCCCTCCCGGGGGAACACCCGGTCTGTATCACCGGATTCCACCAGCAGGCTGCGGGGGGCGATCAGGCCGATCAGCTCGGGCATTTCCGCATCCTGGAGGATGCCGGGAATGTAATTGTCCAGGCAATGCATCCGGGACAGGATGCTGCCCTGGAAGGTATTGGCATAGCCGCTGACTACGGTTGCCCCGATACGCTCATCCAGCGCAGCCGTATAAGCCGCCACCAGGCCGCCGCCGGAAATGCCCATACAGCCGATGGCTCCGGCCTTCACATCCGGACGTGACAGCAGGTAGCCTACGGTCTGCATAGTCTCCGCCACCCGGACGCCCCCGATATTGCGGCCCAGCAGCATCAGCTGCGCTGAAATCCTGGCGCAGGAGCTTTGTTTGGGGCCTGCAGCGATATCCTCCGGCAGCCTTCTGTCACCAAAAGCCAATAGCTCCGGCGCAGCCACCACAAACCCCTGTTTAACCAGCGCCACGGCAAAATCCTTATGCAAACCGGGCTCAGCCCCACGCTCAGCGCCGTCCGGCTCCAGTCCGACAATTTCCCTGCTGCCGTAGCCATGGCCGTGAATGGCCACAACACCCGGACGGGGTTCCGTAACGCCGTCCGGAATCAGCACATAAACCGGCATCCGCATGCCGTCCATGGTGGTCCATTCCACCCGTTCCCGCACATATCCCTGACACTGTACCCGCTCCAGCACAACAGGCGGCTCGTCAGGGGCGAAGGAAGCCCCTGCATAAACCGGTTCATCCGGGGTTGTCCGGCTGTAGGCCTGCACCGGGTGAAGCCCCAGTCTCCGAGCCAGACGTTCCTTCAGCCCGCTGCGCCAAATTTTCCAATCGGTATCCGCCGTATAGGCAAAGGCCGGTCTGTTTTCCTCCAGAAGTCTTTGCAAAAAATCGTTTGTTGCCGTCATCGCCATTCCCCCATCGTTCAATCTTGTACCGGGTGGTCCTTTAAACACACTCTATCCATTTTAGAATAATAGCGCAGAAAAAACTTTAAAAATACTTGTCATAAGCGCTGAAAATTATATATATTTGATCATTCCGGTTACGTAAAAGCATCGCTGCCAGCAGTTTTGCGGCAGGCTATATAGCGATCATACACCTTCTCTCGAGAAAACGCACACGTTTGCAAAAGACACTGTATAAAAAATCCATCCCCCTCTTCATAAAGCTTTCCCTTGTCGCAATAAAAAAACCGCAGCCATTGCAGCTGCGGTAAACCCTCAACCCATTCCCTATTCTTCGATGTCAATGGACCGGCTGACTGGAGCAGCCTGCTTCTGCCCTGTTCCGGCAGGCTCACAGCATTCCGCTGCCCGCCCGAGAAGCGCCGAAAAACCCAGAAGAGCCTCCCGGCGTGAAGCGGCGAAATGCCTCCGTGCTTCTCCCGTACCCGTTAAATCCGCAAGACTGTCCTTCAGCACCGCCAGGTTATCCCATACCTTTTCTACTGCCTGTTTGTCCATACCCATGATCATTCTCCCTCCGGATTCAAATTGCCAAACTGTATCACCAGCGCCTTCCCGGCAAAACGGGCCGACACAATTGGCCTTCCCATCAGCGCGCGGGGCAAAAGCACCTTCCGTTTGTACGGCCCGGCCTGCACGGTCAGTTCCTCTCCCCGCTGGCTCAGCTTCAATTCCTCCTTTTCCACAAAAGGAAGAGTCAGCTCCAGCACATAGCCTTCCCCCTCCCGGCGGATTAACTGGGTCAGGCCACGGTGCAGCACCCCGCCAGCGGCACAGCTGTGAAAAGCGGCGTCACCCAGCCGCTTCAGCATGGACAGCCCGCAAACCTCCTCCGCCATCATCGGAATCCGCAGAATGGGCAGGGGCTGGAAGGAGCTGGCGATCTCCTCCTCGTATTTACGGTGGATGTCCAGCCAGCCTGCCCAGTACCCTGTTCCCGCTTCCTCGGGCAGCACCCGGTTCACGATTACGGCATCCGTATGAAAGCCGTACAGATTCAGATAGGTAAACGCCCGCCTGGCTTCGGCGATGACCATCTTCTCCGGGTTCACCACCAGCCGGACGGAGGTGACATCAGGGTCTGTCAGCAGCTTTTGCAGCTCCTTCAGCTTATCCGCCAGCTGGCCCACACTATCCAGCACCCGGTCATCCGGCAGCTCCAAGCCCCCGGCCACCAGCTTGGCGACAGGACGCACCACCTTTAGCAGCCGGCGCTCATGGGGAAAGATTTTCTCCAGCCACCAGTCCAGCAGGTCGGGGTAGCTTAAGAGCCGCAGGGTTTCACCTGTTGGCGCACAATCCACCACAATAGCGTCATACGCATCCGACGATGCGGCTCGGAGAATCTCCAGAAGACAAAACAGCTCCTCCAGACCGGGAAACACCAGCATTTCCTCCGAGGAGATATCGTCCACATCCGCCCAAGTCATCAGCCTGGAAAGCCAGCCCTGCACGGCACCCCAATGCTTCTCCGTTTCCCGGAGGCTGTCGATTTCCTGGCCCCACAGCCGGTCACTGACCAGTACAGGCTCACTGCCCAGCGGCAGATCGAAGGAATCCGACAAACTGTGGGCCGCGTCCGTGCTCACCACCAGCGTCCGAAGCCCCTCCGCCGCCAGCCGCACCGCCGTAGCTGCAGCCGTGCTGGTTTTGCCAACGCCGCCTTTGCCGGTATAAATAATAATCCGCATGATAATACCCTCCCATTAATACGATTTCGTAATATTAAGCCAAAGATAAACGCCTTACGGCGTCATCTGATTTCGTAACGGCCTCTGACTTCGTAATAGCCTCGCTTCATTCGCCAATCTCAATCTGCCGGAGGGCCGGCTTCTGCGCCGACTGCCCGTTCCCGTCTGCGGTCTGCAGTGCCTTCGCCGCCTTCAGCACCAGCCGGATAAGCTGCTGCAGCTCCTCTGCGGTCAGCGCCTCCCCGATGCGGGACAGCGACTGGTTCAACAGCGCCCTGGCCGCTTGGGCCAGCTCCGTGCCCTCCTCCGTCAGCCGAAGGAGAATAATCCGCTGATCCTGCTCGGACTGCAGCCGCCGGAACAGCTTTTTGGCGGTGAGCCGTTTGGACAGACTAGTCATGGTGCTTAACGGCACACCCAAGGAAGCGGCCAGCTCCGAGGTGGTCATCTCCCCATGATGATGCAGCATCACCACCGCCGCCAGCTCGGAACGGTTCAGCCTCTGCTCCAGCCCCTCCCACTCCGGCACCAGTGTCAATGGCTTCAGACCATGCTTCACAAGTAACTCGAACAATTCATCCATTTTCCCGAAACTCCTCTTGCATAATCACCATCTGCCTTTAGATTACTACGGTTTCGTATTAAACGCAAGAGGGGCTGAAGACATTTTTCCAAATATATCAACTCCTATCTATACACATAAGCTTTTTTCCCCTTATAATAAACACATCCATGAGAAAAAGAGGTGAGCGGATGTTGATCCGAACTGTTCGAGGTAGGTAGTTTTCGGGCCGGGCAAAACGCGTACCGGCTGCCAAGGGAGAGATCTGCCCTTTTTTGGCCAAACGAAAACGAATTACCTGGAACGGTGTTGGAAACAGGTCCGCTCTTAGAGCCTGAAGACACCCGTTGTCTTTGGGCTCTTTATTTTTTCTCCGGGAGGCTTAATCTGTATGTTAAAAAAAGCAATGCTCATGTACAAATGGACCATATTCATTTATATCCTCATGGGAGTCACCGCCCAGTTTTTGGGCACGGCAGGAATCCGTGTGTTCCAAAAGCTGCTGGACCATATCGCCCAAGCCACTGGACTGCGGGATGGTTTTACTCTACTTTTCCTGTACGGCGCCATGCTGATCGGGGCAACTCTGCTCCATTATCTGCAGGAATATCCCCATACTGTTCTTTCAACAGGCATTTCCGAACAGCTGAAGGTGATGGCGCTTGGCAAAGTGTCCGGAATGGACTATGCCGCTTACCAAAACACCGGCACCGGAGATTTAATCAAGCTCATCGACAATGGCGCGCATGCGGGGAAAAACATCCTTCATTCCTTTTTTCTGCGCATTCTCCATGAGCTGCTGCCCGGTTTGCTGTTCAGCCTGTTTTTCATCAGTCTCTATAATCCACAACTTATGCTGGTCATCGGCATCGGCTATCTGGCTGTTTTCCTGCTCAGCCAGCTACTGCTGGGCAGGCTGTACCGGATCAAGTCCAAGCTTCTGGCCAACCAGGAGAAAATGTCCGCCTTGTCCGTCAGGGGATTTATGGAGCTGGCTGTATTCCGGCTGAATAGGAGATACAAAAAAGAGCTGGAGCTGCTCCAGGCTACTGCGGGGGAAATCGTCAGGAACAGCGTCCGGATCAGAATGATCCACGAAGCTTTTTTTGCCCTGTTTGCCCTGCTGGTTATTATGATCAAGCTGGCCGTTCTGGTGTACGGCGCCCGCAGTTTGCTGGCCGGCCATTCCTCCATCGGCACTCTTGCAGCCATGATCATGTTTGTGGATCAAATTTATTCGCCCATTGCCATCTTCAACGTGCTTTATGTGGAATACAAGCTGGACGCAGTGGCTTACCGGAGGTTTGAGGAAACTTTGAACGGGCCGGAGGACGTCAATTTGCATGTGGGAAAAGAAGTGGATCTTCTGCGGGGAAAAGTGGATTTTCAGGATGTCTCCTTCGGTTATGAGGGCCGCGGGGTTCTGAACCATGTGACGTTCTCCATCGAACCCGGCTGCTCTACCGCGATTATCGGAGCCAGCGGCAGCGGCAAATCCACCATCATCAAGCTGATGCTGGGACTCCTGAAGAAATCCTCCGGGCACATTCTGGTGGATGGGACCGACATTGACAGCCTGAAGCTGGACAGTCTGTACCGCCATCTGTCGTACATCTCCCAGGAGGCTCCGGTATTCGACACCTGTATCCGGGAAAATATCCTGTTCGATGAAGAGCGGCCCGATGAGGAGATTTACCGCATGTTGGAGCAGGTGCAGCTTTTGGAGAAGGTGCTGGCTTTGCCGGAGGGGCTGGAAACTAAGATCGGAGAAAAAGGCATGAAGCTGTCCGGGGGCGAAAAGCAGCGGCTGGCCTTTGCCAGAGTGCTAGCCCAACAGCGGAATCTGGTTATTCTGGACGAACCCGTCTCTGCCTTGGACAACAAAACAGAAAAAAGCCTGATGGACACCATCCTGAACCAGCTTGCAGGCAAAACCCTGGTCATCGTCACCCACCGCCTCCGCTCCATCCGGCATGTGGATACCATTATTCTGGTCCGTAACGGAGAAATTGCCGAAATCGGGAGCTTCGAATCCCTGATGGCAGGCAGCCCCTACTTCCGGGAGCTGTGGAGCCTGGAGGAGCCGGCATCATCGTCAGATGCCGGGTAGCGGTTGATTCAAAACCGTTTTCAAGACCATCCAGCTGTCTTTTTATGATTCCCCATGTCCCGCCAACCGTAAGCTCAGAATGCTTCCATACCGACCATATCAATTCGGCTGCACCGTATCTTAACGAGATCACAAATTGAAATTTATATGGATTCTGCGTTTCTACAATCTTAAAGAACCTTTCCTTCTTATTTACTTTACCGTCCCCTTATCCTTTATTACTCCGCCCCCTGGGCGCAGGCCTCCCGGTACTGGGAGGGGGTCTGGCCGAATTTTTTGCGGAACTGCTGGGTGAAATGGCGCATGTCCTGGTAGCCTACCCGCTCGGAAATTTCCGCCAGCTTGAGCTTCGGGTCCAACAGCATCCGTTTGGCCTGCTCCAGCCGCAGCGTGATGATATATTCCTTGAAGCCGCTGCCTGTTTTTTGCTTGAACAGCTGGCTGAAGTAAACCGGGTTCAGGTAGACCACAGAGGCTACCTTCTCCAGGGACAAATCCTCATGGAACCGGGCCTGGATATACTGGAGGCCCACCTCCACCGCCCGGTCGCTTCCCCCTTCCACGGCGGTATAGGACTGGGTGGCGGAGGCCTGGCGCATCCGCTGAACCTCGCCGGGCACGGCATTGAAGTCCTTCAGCTCCGCCGTATGGAGAATCTGGAAGGGAATCCTCAGGTATTTGGCCAGATGCCGCCTCAGTTCCTCCAGAAGCTCCTCCAGACCGCCTGCCTCGGGAAATTGCACAATGGCCAAAAGGCTCATACTGTCATGGATGGTCACGAAGCCGCTGCCCAACCGGTTGATCAGCTCACCCAGCACATTCTCCACGATGAAATGCTCCAGCCGTACGCTTTGGCTGCTGTCCATCCGCACCATAATCAGATGGAAGGAAGGGTACGATTCCACGAAGGGCCGGATGTCCAGCCCGCCGATGTCGAAGCCCGAGGCCCACCGCTGGAAGACCGCCTCTCTCAGGAATCGCTGGTTTTGCTTCAGCAAAAACGCCTCCTGGGTCTGCTCCAGCTCCCGGTCCACCTCCTCCCCCAGCTGCTCCACCATCCGCACCAGGGCATCCTTGCCGATGGGCTTCAGGAGATAATCCTTGGCTCCCAGCCGGACCGCCTCCTGGGCATAGCTGAATTCGGAATAAGCGGAAATCACCACCCACTTCACGTGGGGATGGGTTTTCTTGGAGAGGGCCATCAGCTCCAGCCCCGTCATACCCGGCATCAGAATATCCGTCAGCACCGCTTGAATAGGGAACTCGCGGAGCATAACCGCTGCTTCCCCCGGCCCTGCAGCCAGATGAATGCGGTATTCGGGAAAATGATGCGCCAGTGTGCGTTTGATGCCGTCGCGGATTACCGCTTCGTCATCCACGATGAGCAGTTCCATGGGCTTCCCTCCTTACCGTCGGAATAGGCAGAGCAATGGTTACTGTTGTGCCTTGTCCTTGAACGCTGTTTATGCGAAGCCCGTAGTCTTCCCCATGCTGCAAAACCAGCCGCCGATGGACATTCGGCAGGCCGATGCCCTTACGGCGGGCTGCGGCTGGAAGCACGGCCGTCACGCCGTCCAGCTCCAGATCCGGACGGGAGTCCCGCAGCGTTCTGCCGCCTCCAGCCGCACCGTCCACATGCAAGGCCTCCCGCAGCCGGTCCAGGGTACCTTCATCCATACCGACTCCGTCATCCTCCACTACAATCTGCAGCTCCCGCTCTGTCGTCCGGGTATAAACCCGGATGACTCCGGGCCCGGCTTTGGGCTCCAGTCCGGACTTCACTGCATTTTCGAAGATAGGCTGAAGGGTCATCTTGGGAATAAGGGTGCCGAGCCACTCCTCCCCGATGTTAATCTCCGTGCTCACCCGCCCCGCCAGCCTGCTTTCAATAATGGTCATGTAATGCTTCATCTGCTCCAATTCATGGCGCAGAGTGGTTTTGGACGCTTCCTCCCAGTCGCTGCTGTAGCGGAACATCTGGGAGAGGGAGAGTATCACCCGGCCCAGCTTTTCACTGCCCCGTTCGTCCAGCATCCAATAGATCATATCCAGCGTATTGTACAGAAAATGGGGATTCACCTGGGATTGCAGGGCGGCCAGCTCGGCGTTTTTTTCACTGACGGAGGCTAAGGTAATCCGCTCGATCAGCTCGTCCATCCGGTTCACCATCCGGTTGAATGAGGTGACCAGGTAGTTGATTTCATCAAAGGAGCGGACATTCACCGAACCGTGAAAGTCCCCCGTTTCCACCCGCCGCATCTCCCGGACGAGAAGGCGCAGGGGCGAGGACAGGGTGCGGGAAATTACAGTAGCGATGGCCGTGGACAGCACCACCAGCGCCGCAATGACGGCAATGAGGTACTGCCGGGTCTGGTCGATCCGGGCGCTGATATCCGAACGCGGCGTCATGCTGATGACGCTCCAGTCCGCCATCCGCGGCTGCGCGGAGACAACCAGGTTATCCCTGGCGGAGATGGTGTCCGGGTCCAGCACCGGCCCTGTGGCTAGCTCATCGGAGGACATGGCCCAAGAGGCATCCATTTTGGTGGAGGCGATGATCCGTTTGTCCTTGTCGGTAATGTACACCTTGCTGTTAGAGCTGATGGAGGCATTGGACAAGGCGGACATAATGGCTTGGGGATACGTCTCGAACATAACGATGCCCACCGAACGGTGGTCCGTCAGATCGTACAGCTGACGGCCGAACACAAACACCGGCTCCTCCTGTTGGAGCTCGTTCATGACGGAGCCGCGGTACAGCCCCAGCCAGACCATTTCCCCGGCGGAGGCCTTCAGCTTCCTGTACCACTCCTTATGGGCGTAGTTGGCATCCACTACTCCGGCGAATTTCCGCTCGTAATTGTACATCACTCCGCCGTTGGTAATGATGTAGATGGCGGCGATATCGTCCCGGGAATAATAGATGGCGCCGATGTTATTGGTGATGGTCCGGTCATTGATCACCTTGACGGCGGGATCGCTGTCCCGCTCCTTCATCAGCCGGAGCATCTCGTAATTGCTGTTAAGGGACTTGGTGATGCTGTCATACCCCTTCAGCAGGAGATCGAACAGATCCACGGTCTGGGAGATATTCTTCTCCGCCATCTCCCGGGTCTGGCTGTGAATGATGCCCGTCAGCTTATGGTAATAGGCCATGCTGAACACCAGAATCAGCACCAGCATACAGGAGAGAATCAACAGAAACAGCCGCATATACAGCGTGTTCAACTTCCGCATGGGAGGTCCTCCGAGAAGCACTGCTTTGTAGCTCTATTGTAGCATGGAACCCTGGCGCTGCGGGAGAGACCGGACAAGCCGGCTGAACCTGCCGAAGGCCCTGCTGAAGTGATCTGGCCGTCTTACCCTTTGACCGCCCCGGCAACCATACCCTTGGTTATTTTATCCGCCAGCAGGAAATAAATGATCACCACCGGCAGCGCCCCCAGCACCAGAAAGGCACCAATGGCCCCGTAGTTGACGGAATACTGGCTGACGAAGCTGTTCACCCCGAAGGGCAGCGTCTTCAAGGCCTGCTTGGAGATAAAGGTGGCGGCCAGAATATATTCATTCCAGACATTAATGAAGGTGAGGATGGACACAGTCATCATCGGCGGCACCGAAACCGGCACGGTGATGTGGAAGAAAATCCGGAAGATGCCCGCTCCGTCCACTACCGCCGATTCCTCGATTTCGTGGGGAATGGTCTTCATGAAGCCGCTCAGAATAAAAACGGCGATGGGCGTCTGAAAGGCGATGTACGGCAGAATCAGCGCCCAGTGGGTATTGAGAACGGAAATTTGCTTGAACATTTTCATCAAAGGAAGCAGTGTGGCCTGCATGGGAATCATCATGCCGATGAGGAACAGCACCATCACCGCCTGTCCGTAGCGCCAGCGGAACCGGCTGATGGCAAAGGCCACCATGGAGCTTAACAGGAGCACACTTCCCATGGTAATGAAGGTGACCTTGACGCTGTTGAACAGGTACCGGAAGTAGCTTCCGGCTTCGATGGCATTGCGAAAGTTTTCCCATTGGGGCACATGGGGCAGAGCGAAGAAGCTCCCCGACAGGATTTCCTCGTTGGTTTTCAGCGAATACAGCACCAGCCAAACCAGCGGATACAGCTGGGTGACCAGCAGGATGCCGAACAACAGATACACAAGCAGCTTAACCGGCGACAGGCGTTTCCTGACGCGGGAAGCAACAGGCTTCACAGTGGCGGTTGCGGCGGAATTCATGGGCATTGCCTCCTTTCTTCAGGAATATTTCCGCTCGAGGCGGTTGAACAGCATGTTGATGATGACGGTGGCCCCCAAACACAGCACCACCAGGAAGGTGGCAATGGAGCTGCCGTAGCCGTATTTCATGGACAGGAAGGACATGTTGTACATATGGGTGGAGATCACGTCCGTGGCGTGGGCCGGGCCTCCTGCGGTCATAACCATAATCATGTCGAAGGCCTGGAGGGAGCCGATAAAGGCCAGGACAATGGATATTTTGAAAATCGGAATATTCATGGGCAGGGTGATATGCCAGTCCGCCTTCCAGCCCTCTGCGCCGTCAATCCGCGCAGCCTCGTAAATATCGGCAGGGATATTCTGGATGCCGGTGAACTGGATTAAGGTATGGTAGCCGAGATATTGCCACAGGGCCACAAAATAAAGGGCGATCATGGCTACCGACGGGTCGGTCAGCCAGCTCCGGGTCAGGCCCGACAGCCCCACCAGCTCCAGCAGCTGGTTGAGCATGCCGCCCATGGAGGCAGGATTATAGATGGTTTTCCACAATTGGCCGATAATGACCACCGACAGAATAACCGGCATAAAATAGCTGGACACGAGAAAATTCGGCTTCTTCACAAAACGGTTCAGCAAGATGGCCAACAGCAGCGCCACGGGAATTTCCGCCATAGAGAAGAGGGCGAAATTCAGGGTCCGTTTCACCGCCGGCCAAAAGACGGGATCGTGAAACAGCAGGGTCCGGAAATTGTCCAGCCCCACAAAATGCGCCTGGCCGATGCCGTTCCAGTCCAAGAGCCCGCTGTAAATGGACACCCCGATGGGCACAAACACCAGGCAGCTGTATAGAAGCAGACAGGGCAGCACAAACAGTCCGATGGTCAGCTTGGATACGCGCAATACGTTCATATGGTTTCCCTCCTCGAACAGATAGCGGTGGAAGAGGTCCGCTCCCCCCTCCACCGCCTTTTTTGGCTGTCTCTTATTTGTTGTTGGACTGATACGCGGTTTGATGCTCCTTGGCGGTTACCTTGGAATCCATCTTTTGGACAAACAGGTTCTGGATGCTTTGCAGGTGCCCTTGGGCTGTGCCCGGGTTCATGGTGTTGTCAAAAGCCAGGTCGCCGCCCTTCACATCCTTGAACAGATTCATCACTTCGATGGCCATGTCCGAATAGCCGTTGGCCTTGAAATCGCCCTCCACCTTTTGCGCCAAACCTACGGCACCCTTCACCTTAAAGGCTTCCTTGGGGAAATTCAGCATGAAGTAATTCAGGAAGTCCTTGGTTTCCTTCAGGTGTTTGCTGTTGGCGGAGATGGCGAAGGCGCTACCCGGTGCCAGCATAAATTCATTGGCATTGCCCTTGCCGTTGATGGTCGGGAATTTGAACACCCCTACCTTGCCGTTGACGGAGGAGGTTTCTATGCCGCCGGTAGCCCAGCTGCCCATAAAGTACATGGCCGCTTTCCCGGTTTTGAACAGGTTTTCCCCTGCATTGTAATCAAAGGAGGTGGCGCCCTCCTGGAAGGCACCTGCCTGCACAAGGGATTGGAAAGCATCGATGGCTTCCACAAACGCCGGGTCCTCGAAGGTTCTTTTGCCGGCAATTACGTCGGAGAGGAAACCCGGTCCGTTATTGGTGCGCAGCAGCATGTTCATGAACAGGAAGGAGCCGGTCCAGGTATCCTTTTCGCCGATAGCCATGGGGGTGATTTTCTTCTCCTTGAGGGTTTTAACCGCACTCACCATTTCCTCGAAGGTAGACGGCACCTTAACTCCAGCCTGGGCGAACAGCTCTTTATTGTAGAAGACGACCGCGATGTTATTTCCGTCCGGCAGGGCGTACAGGTTTTTGTCGAAGGTATAATAATCGAGAATGCCTTCCTGGAAGGTGGCCTTCAGGCCGTTTTGCTCCACCATGTCATTCAGGGGGGCCAGGAGCTTGGCATCCACATACGGCTTCATCTGTGCCGACGGATTCACGATGGTAATGTCCGGCACCTCATTGGAGGCCGCTTGGGTTTTCAGCTTCAGCTTCTGCTGGTCGGTATTCAGGGAATCCAGCTCAATCTTGATGTTGGGGTGCTCCGACTCATAAGCCGAGACGATTTTTTTCATCAGGCCGTTTTTGGGATCGGTGGGATCAGGATAAATGTTCTGGAAGGTAATGGTGATTTTGTCCCCCTTGGACCCGGAGGAGGTTTCCTTGGTGGCGGCCGGTGCCTTGGAGGCATCGGGACTTGCACTTCCTTCACCGGAGCTGTTGCCGCCGCATGCCGCCAGCCCCAACGTCAGGGTGCCTGCCAGCGCCAGATTGATCCATTTGAACCGTTGTTTCATAAACAAATCCCCCTTATGCTTTGATACGGTCATTATCCCTTTTCCTGTAAGTGTTTACAATGAGGCGGAATTTAGAAAACAGGTTGATTTTTTATAGATGATATATCCTTTTTCCCGAATTCTATATACAATACATATATATCTTTCAAGCTCCCCATCCATTATCTTCTGGCAGGTGATCCCCCCATCCATGCTTTCCCTGAGCCGTCCATCTCTTTATCCCTTCAAGCTTAAGCTCGGACTCCTGCTGTTCAGCGTTGTTCTGCTCATGTCCGGTCTGATGGGCGCCTTCCAATTTTTCTTTGTGAAACATCTGCTTGAGGATAATTTCCGGCAGAACCGGAGGATGATTGAGGAGCGGATCAGGAATACCGTGGCGGATGCCGACCAGATGAACCTGCTGGTGGAGCGTCCCATGGAAGAGGAGGCGCAGCCCATACTGGAGGCGGTGCGGACCCGTTATCTGCAGAACGGGGGGATCGGCTTCGATCTGCAGCCTTTTATTGCGGACAAGCCGGATATGGATCTGTATATCATTGACCGGAGCTATACGGTTATTGCCGCCACCAATCCGGGCGATATCGGTCTGAACTTCCAGCCGTACAGCGACTTTACCCGCTATCTCGACGGAGTGGTGCGGGAGGGAGGCTTCGCCGGGTCACGGATCAGCCTGTCCCTGAACGAGTCCAATCTGACTAAATTTTGCTATCTTCCCTCCGGGGACGGGCAATACATTTTTGAGACGGGCACCCTCATTGACCCGCGCCTCCTCATGCTAAAAACCAGCACCTTCGATAACTTCGAAACGGCGGTTGTCCAGGAAAATCCGTTTATCGACCGGGTGATCCTCTACGATTATCTGGGGGTTTCCTACAAGAAGGACGGCAGCGGGCTGAATTACCGGGTGGAGGGGGAGCATCTCCCTGCTTTTGTCCAAGCCAAGGATACCTTAGAAACAGTGGAAACAGAGATTGTTTACGGAGGAAAAAAGGCCATTCATCAATATGTCCCCTACCGGCTGGTGAATGCCGCAGGGAGCAATGAAATCAACGTTATCGAGATTATTTACAACGAGGACAGCCTCCGTCAATCCCTGCTGAGGAATCTTCTCGTATCTACCATATTGGTGCTTGCAGCGGCCTGTATCGCCGGCAGTTACGGCTTCTACCGGTCCCGAGCCATCACCCGGCCCATCCAGAGCATTGCCTCCGGCATCCAGAAAATCGCCAGAGGTGATTATGAGGTAAGCCTGGACATCCGCTCTAATGACGAATTTGCTCTGTTGGGCAGAAAAGTGGAGCAGATGGCCGGCGAAATCCGGGAGCTGCTGGAGGAGCGGGGCCGCATCCAGCATGAGCTGGAGAACAGCCTCCGGGAAAACCAGAGCAGTTATTTTGAAACGGTCCGGGCTCTGGTCAACGCCATTGAAGTCAAGGACGCCTATACCCGGGGCCATTGCGAACGGGTCATGGATTATTCCCTGGCCATCGGACGGGCCATGAAGCTGAGCCGCCAGGAGCTTCACGATCTCCGCTTCGGCAGCATTCTCCACGACATCGGCAAAATCGGCATCCCCGAGCATATCCTGAACAACCAAGGCAGCTTCGGCCCCGAGGAGTTCGAAATGATGAAAAAGCATCCCGCCATTGGGGACAAGCTTCTGGAGGGTCTGCATTTTCTGGACAACAGCCGTAAAATTGTGCACGAGCACCACGAACGGGTGGACGGAACCGGTTATCCCCGCGGCCTTAAGGGCAGCGAAATCGGACTCCTGTCCAAGATTGTATCCGTAGCCGACGCTTATGACGCGATGACCAGTGTCCGCCCTTACCGGAAGAAGATGATGTCGCCGGAGGAGGCCTTCCGGGAGCTGGAGCGCCAGGCCGGCACCCAGTTTGATGCCCGTGTGGTGCGGGTATTCGTGATGCTGCTGGACGGCGGGCAGGATCAGCATAATCATGGAGCCGGTTAACGGAATCTTTAGAGGAGGATTTGAATTTCCCCTATGACCGCCTATACCCTATTCTCCCTCACCGCGTTTGTGGTGTATCTCATAGCCGGAATTTACCCGGTAGCCAAATATAAATTAAACGCCGTCAGCATTCTGTTTTCGTTGACTTGTTTGAGTCTGGCGGTTTGGTCCTTGGCGTATGCTTTTGTTTACATGGAGAATTCCGTGTTTTGGGTCAAGCTTTCCTCGGTGGGCTGGTGTTTGTTCAGTGCGCTGGTGCTTCACACCACCCTCCGGTTCGCCCGGATCCCATTGTTCCAGAAGCCGCTTCCCCAGGCTTTGCTCTATGTGCTTCCGGCTGTCCTTTTGTTCATGCGGGTATTCATGATGGGTGCCGAATCAGGCACATCCGGAATAACCGGGCTGGTGTTTCAATGGCTGGACAGCGGCTACGATGTGGTTTACCAGCTGGCAGCGCTGGGCATTGTCCTCCATATGCGGCTGAATAGCCGGAGCGGCCGCCAGCGCAAGCAGCTGAATCTGGTGCTGGCCAGTGCCACCTTGACCTTTGCGGCCAATTTCGTCTCCCAGTTTATCCTGCCGGTTTTGGGTTACCCCGATTTGTCCACAGCAGGACAGCTGTATAGTCTTGCACTAATCCTGGGCGTAACGGCAGCCAACCACCGTTACGGCTTGTTCTCCTTGTCGGAGCATGTCCTCTATGACGAGATTCTGACGGAGATGATGGATTCCTTCTTCCTGCTCTCCCCGGAAGGCCGGATCCAGCGGATCAACCGCCGGACGGTGGGGCTCCTTGGATACAGCCAAGAGGATCTGAGCGATCTGCCCTTACGGGATTTGTGTGTGGAAAAGGATGTCATTGACACCATTGTGCACGCACAGACTGCCTCCGATACCACCGCATATGCGGAGGTCAATCTTATGGGCAGCACCGGGCGGATGATACCGCTGCGCCTCTCCTTCTCCCGGATCAGGGACAAAAGCACCTGTGACATTCTGGGTATTATGGTGATCGGGCAGGATATCGCCGTGAAGAACCGGCTCCAGGAGGAAATCCGCATCCATCAGGAATTTGAACGGAAGCTCCGGGAGAGTGAAGAGCGCTTCCGGGCTATGTTCGACAAGCATTCCGCCGTGATGTGCCTGGTGGACCCAGAGTCGCTGCAAATTTTGTCCGTGAATAACGCGGCGCTGGCATTCTACGGTTATTCCTTCAAGGAGTTCGAATCCATGAAGCTGACCGCTCTGGACGGCACCAGCCTCCAGGAGGGAGTGGCTATGGCCCGCCACATTGTGCAGGAGCAAAGCGCTGTATTGCACATGAAGCATAAACTGGCCGACGGCGATATCCGGGATGTGGAGATCCACTCCTCGGCTGTTCCCTTCGGCAAACGGTCCATTATCTATTCCATTATTCATGACATTACGGAGCGCAAAAAAGCGGAGGATTATATCAGTTATTTGGCCTATAACGACAGTCTGACTGGTTTGTCCAACCGGAAGCTGTTCTATGAGCGGGTGGAAAAGGCCATCGAAGCCGCCAAGGCCGCCGGTGGAGTATTCGCCGTCATTTATATCGATATGGATGATCTGAAATTCATCAATGACACTTACGGCCATGAGGACGGGGACATTGTCCTCCGGGAGCTGGGCAGGCGGATGAATGAGCTGACCCGGTCGGGTCTCTCCGCCGCGCGGCTGGGCGGGGACGAATTTGCCATGCTGCTGCCGGGTATCGGGACCATGCAGGAGGCTCTGGCGGCGGTGGAGAATATTTCGGAGCATCTGCGCAAAAGCATTCAGATGGGCGCCCGGGAAATTAATGTTCAGGCAAGCATCGGCATCAGCCTGTATCCTTCGGATGGGGAGGATGTGGAATCGCTTCTGAAGCAGGCGGATTTCAAAATGTACGCGGTGAAGAAGGAGCGCAAGTCCTCGAAGCGCCTGTGGGCGTCTTCCGAGAACCGGTAGCGGCTGGCTAACGCGTGCTAAACACGGGAGGCTAGACCGGGCCCCTGGAATAGAAGGTGCGCAGCTTTATGAAAGGGGGTGCTTACGATGAGTGCAAAGCAAGAAGTGCTGGAGGCCATGAAGGCTGCAGGCAAGCCGGTTACGGCAGGCGAAGTGGAAAAAGCCACCGGTCTGGACCGCAAGGAAGTGGACAAGGCCTTTAAAGAATTGAAGGCGGACAATTCCATTGTTTCTCCGATCCGGTGCAAATGGGAGCCGGCTCAATAAGCAGGGGTTAAAAAACACGCATGTAGGGCTACACTTAAGCAACCGACACACGTACAGCGCTACCGTCACGCAGAAGACACCTATGCCCACCTCTCCTCTGCGACGGTTGTTAGGTGGTCGAATCGGCGGCTGGCTTCTAACGGAACTCAGAAGCCGTTACAGCCCCAAAATCACGAGTTTGTATTTTTAACGGAACTAAGAAGCGCTTAGAGGGGAATATCCGCCGCATCATGACGGCTTACCCCCGCTAAGCGTCTTTGAGTTCCGTTAGGTCAGCAACCCCCGCTTTTTTCGCGTCTAACGGTCGCTAAGTTCCGTTACAGAATCAGCCGCGTCAGGACACTGTTCTTTTCGAACAAAACTGCATTCCCAAACGTCTGAAGAAGGCCGCACCTTGCCGGCGCTTATGGGGATGACGGTTCATTTCCCTCCCGGAACTCATGGTTCTCCCGGCGGTACTCGCCCGGTGTCATCCCCATGGTGGCGCGGAAGTTGCGCATGAAGGCTTTGTACGAATTAAAGCCCGCCTCCACGGCAATATCCATCCCGGTGAGAGAGGTGGACAAAAGCAGGCCGCAGGCATGCTGAATCCGGATGGAATGGAGCAGCGCCAGAAAATTCATTCCGGTTTTCCGCTTGATCTCCGCGCTTAGATACGGAATGCTGAAGCCGAATTCCTTGGCCAGGCCTGCCAAGGTCAGCTCCTCCCGGTAGTGGTACTGGATATGCCGGATGGCCGGCCAGACGGAGCCGCGCTCCGGCAGCTCCCCGGTCCGGATTATACCCCGTGGGCCGCAGAACCGGTCGAAGCGGATCAAGAGCTCCGAAAGCTTCAGGCGGACCATCTCCCTGGACCATCTGCCCTTTTCCGCTATCTCCCGCTCCATATTGCCGAACAGCCCGGCAATCTCCGCCGTCTCCTCAGCTGACAGTTGGACAAAGGCAGCCCCGCCCTCCTCCCGGAATAGCAGCTTGCCCAGAAGCCCTCCCCCATTCATGCCGAAGGTCAGCCACTCCCTGTCAAACATGCAGTTATAAAGCCGGAGAACCTGGCCGGGGGCAACCCCCAGCTCATGCACCTGGAACGGCAGCAAAAAGGTAAATGTCCCCGGCAACATCTCGTGGCGGATGCCATTCACGACCTCCCAGCCTTCTCCCTCCAGCACCAGCGAACATTCCAGAAAGTCATGGCGGTGGGCGGGAAACGGGCGGGTCAGCTCATTTATGCTCAGAAGAAAAGGGAACTCCCCTTGAATTTGCGGATAATCGGTCAGCTGCTTATTTGCGGGGTAAAGGGTCAATGCCAATCCCTGCCTTCCATCATGCTTTTCTACTTGTACTATAGCATAAATCAGTGGGCCAAGCAGGCAGGGTATTGCAGGCGGGAGGGGAATTTGATATGATAAGCATGTAAATTATTTTCTTAAAAATATGTAATTTTCGTAAATATATTTTCATAAAACGTGAGGGAAGCTTATGACCGGCATCTTGCATTCGATCCAAGAGCGATTATCGGAGCTTAGCCCCAAGGACCGGGAAATCGCCGCTTTTATTCTGGAGCAGCCGGAGCTGATGATCCGCATGGGCATTAAGGAGCTCTCCGAAGCCGCCAATGCCAGCACCGCCTCCATCTCCCGGTTCTGCAAGCTGATCCAGACCAACGGCTTTGCCGACCTGAAGATGAAAATCGCTGCCGAGCTGGCCATGAAGCCTTTGCCGGAGACCTACCAGGACATTGTAGCCGGCAACAGTCTTCCCGGCATCGTCTCCGCCATAGAGGCCAATCACATTCACTCCATCTCCGATACCACCCGCCTGGTAGACTACCGCCAGCTTGAGGCCGTATTGGAGCTGCTGCAGTCCGCAGAGCGGATTGATCTGTACGGGGTCGCCACCTCTGGCATAGTGGCCTCCGATTTTGCCCAGAAGCTGATCCGCATCGGGAAACGGGCCCAGTGCTTTACGGACCCCCATATGCAGATTACCTCCGCCTCCAACCTGGGACCGGGCGATCTGGTGATCGCCGTCTCCTACTCGGGCGAAACACCGGAGATCATCGACTCCGTCCGCTGCGCCAAGGAAGGCGGGGCCAAAGCGGTGTCCCTGACCCGTTACGGCCCCAATACATTGGCTGCTGCGGCTGATATCCCCCTTTTTACCTCCTCACTGGAATCAGGCATGCACCGGGGGGATATGGCATCGCGGATCGCCCAGCTTCATATCATTGACATTCTGTTCACGGCTCTCTTGAGCCGGCAGTTTGACGAGCATGTGCCCCATTTGGAGCGTTCCTTCCAAATGGTCAACAAATACCGCCGGGAGAAAGGATCGAACCTATGAACATTTTAACCTTCCGCACCAATCAAGAGCTGAACGCTGCAGGAGCAGGCATTATTACCGGCCTGATCCAGACCAATCCACGGGCTGTGCTGGGGCTGGCCACAGGCAGCACTCCCATCGGCATTTATGAGGAATTGGTCAGCAGCTTCAAAAAAGGCCTGGTGAGCTTCAAGCTGGCCACCTCCTTCAACCTGGATGAATACGCGGGTTTGCCTCTGGACCATCCCGAAAGCTACCACACCTATATGGACCAGCACCTGTTCCGCCATATTGATCTGCCTGCAGCCCAATGCCATATTCCCAACGGTACGGCAGCGGATTTGGAGGCCGAATGCCGCAGGTATGACCTGCTGCTGGAGGAAGCCAAGCAGATAGACCTGCAGATTCTGGGCCTCGGCCATAACGGCCACATCGGCTTCAATGAGCCTGACCAGTCGCTGAACAGCGGCACTCATGTGGTGAAGCTGCGGGAATCCACCCGCCAGGCCAACGCCCGGTTCTTCGATTCCATCGAGCAGGTGCCCACCCACGCCTTGACCATGGGCGTCGGCATGATCCTGAAGGCCAAAACCATCCTTCTGGTGGTCCGCGGAAAAGATAAAGCGGAAATTGTTCACGAGGCTCTGACCGGCCCCATCCGGACGGAAATTCCCGCTTCGCTCTTGCAAACCCATCCCAATCTGGTCGTTCTGCTGGATGAGGAAGCCGGGAGGTGCTTTCATGGCAAACAACAAGTCTGAACCGGGACGTACGGTCCTACAAGGAGCGACCGTAATCACAGAGGAAGCTGTTCTTGAAGATGGCGTCGTCTGCTTTCAAGGAGAGCAGATCGAGTTTGCCGGCACCCGGGAGGCATTCGCTGAAAGTCCTTTTGCCTCCGGTTCTGCCACTGTGATTGAAGCCGCCGGCGGTTATGTGGTGCCCGGTTTTATCGATCTCCATGTGCATGGCGGGCATGGCAGCGACTTTATGGATGCGGAAGCCTCTGCTTACGACAATATAACAGTGCACCATGCCTTGAACGGGACCACCACCATTCTGGCCACCACTGTCACTGCCTCCCGGGAGAGCATCAACCGGGTGCTGGAGACGGCATGGGCCTACCGGAGCGGCCCTATGCCCGGTGCCAAGCTGGGCGGTGTTCACCTGGAGGGGCCGTTCATCAGCCCCAAGTGGCCCGGAGCCCAGAACCCGGCCTATATTATGCCGCCCCGCCGGGATTGGCTGGAGGCCTGGGAGGCCCAGTATCCGGGCCTCATCCGTGTAGTAACCCTGGCCCCCGAACGGGAGGGGGCCCTGGAGCTGATCGGCTGGCTGGCCGATCACGGCATCGTGGCATCCGCCGGCCATACTGATGCCACCTATGACGAGATCACCGCCGCTGCCGATCATGGGCTGACCCATGCGGTGCATACCTTCAACGCCATGAAGGGGCTGCACCACCGGGAGCCGGGCACTGTAGGCGCGGTTATGACGGACAGCCGGATTCAGGCGGAGGTTATCGCCGACGGGCACCATGTCCACCACTCCTGCATCCGCCTCCTGGCCCAGGCCAAGGGTCCGGACGGTCTGGTGCTGGTCACCGACTCGATGTCTGCCTGCGGCCTTCCCGCCGGCGACTATAAGCTGGGTGAGCTGGATGTGGTGGTGGACGGCGGGGTAGCCCGGCTGAAGGAGGGCGGCGCCCTGGCGGGAAGCACACTGACCATGCTGGGCGCTTTCCGCCACGCTGTCACAGCGGCAGGCATGAGCCTCCGCGACGCCAGCAAAGCGGCCAGCGGCAACCCCGCCCGGGAGTTGGGCATCTACCACGAAACCGGGAGTATTGCCCCGGGCAAACAAGCGGATTTGCTCTGGCTGGACCGGGAGTTGGCCTTATCCGGCGTGTGGGTGAACGGACGCCGTCTGGAAGGGCAGGGATAATAACCGATGGCTCAGCAGAGTGAGGTTCTGTCGTATACCATTCCTATTCTAGCGCAATCCGCATTTCAACAGGTGCTGCCGGAGCAGGTCCCGCCCTTACCGGTGGGAGTTGCCCCTTGGCCGGAATACAGCTCGGTTCCCAGAACGGAGGTCCGTTTGTGGCAATCTGAAGCTGGCCTCCACGTAGGGTTTCAAGTATGGGAAACCAACCCCCGGATGATCTGGCGGCAGCATAATGAACCCGTATACAAAGACAGCTGCGTGGAGTTTTTCCTGCAGCCCTGTCCTGGCAGCGATGCCCGGTATGTCAACTTTGAGATGAATGCGGCAGGCACACTGCTTTTACAAATCGGCTCGGGACGGAGTGACCGGCAGTTTCTTGATCCGGCCGGCTTCACCCGCTTTGCCATACAGTCCGCAGGAGCTTCCCTCCCAGATTCTCCGGCCGAACCCTGCTGGCAGGTGGCCTACACCATCCCCTTCGAGTGGCTCGCCAGCCTGTTTCCGGATTTCCACCCGCTGTCCGGCTGGGAGATGCGCGGCAATTTCTACAAATGCGGCGACGAAACCTCCGCTCCCCATTACGGCTGCTGGAGCCCGGTAACCTCCGCCCAGCCCGACTTTCACCGGAGCTGTGATTTCGGTCTGCTGGTTTTAGCATAAACATTCATTGGATAAAGCAAGAGCCCCTTTCCTGCAACCGGAAAAGGGGCTGTTCGTTTGGAACGGTATTGATTATGGAATATAGATCATCGTGCTATTGGACAAATCGGGCTGAATCACCTGATTACCCCCACCTTCTTGGGCAGAGAACACGGCTGAATACGCAACGTTTACCGGATTCGTTATGGAAACTTGATATTGTCCCGGGGAAACGGCGTTGCCGTCCTTATCCTTTTTGTCCCAATACAGAATCGGTGATTGGATGCCCCATACCATTTTGTCATTGCTTCCGGGTATCCACTCTCCGGGGGAGGCGGCGCCCGGGGAATGAAGATTTCCGGTCCACACCAGCTCAGGAGAACCTTCCCCTCCCACTCTTTCAATCTTGACTTCGGCCTCAGCCTTCGAAATAAGAAGCGTGTCCTCCTTCGTATTAAAAAGCTCCGCATAAATCCCGACTGCCTGACCGTTTGAAGCATCACCCTCATTGACCGTTCCTAATCGCAGCGTGAGGGGGGAGGTCGGCATATTTCCTTTGGTCACCCAAATGGATTTCCATGTGAGGCGGGGAGCGTAGATATCTACCTGAGGCAAAGCATCCGAGCCAGAGTCAGGATGGGTATACATAACGGTAGAGCCCGTATTTTCGGCAAAGGAACGCAAGGGAATATAAATGCTGTCGTTGTAGTTCAATATGGTGCCGACGCCTGCCAGTTCCTTCGTTTGGTTATCTTGATGAATATGGACAGTGCTTGGAAACAGAATAGTTTTGACCTCGGAGCTGGCAGCAAGCGCCCCCGTGGCAAAGGATAAGATTATTCCTGACATAAGACCAATTGCAAATTTGCGCATGAACATCACGCATCCCTTCCTTTTGGGTGATATGCTTTAGACATATGGAACCAGAAAAAGGTTGCTACTGCTCAAAAAATAAGCCCCAGATTTGGAATATAGTTGGAATCCGTAGAGGAATCGGATATAATTTCCAATGTACCTTATTCGACCGCACCGCCAGATTACGGAAGGAGCCTCTATGAATGGCCGACACATAACAGAAGCGACCGCCACACGGGGGATTGCCATAATCGGGGTTGTTGTGATCCATAGCACAGCTGCAGCTGCTTCTAACGTAACCTTCGGTTGGAACAATCAGCTTGTTTATCTTATCATCAACAGAATGGCAAGCTTTGCCGTACCCGCTTTTATATTGTTGAGCGGGTTTGTATTATGTTTCCGTAACGCCAAGCTTGCAACAAAGCAGGAATTGTTGTCCTTCTACATGAACAGAGGAAAGTACCTGCTAATCCCCTATTTCTTGTGGTCCCTCGCTTACCATTTTTACCACAATTTTGGGGTTAACGAATCATTTTTTGTATGGCTGAAAATCTATTTAACGGACCTATGTTCTGGTGCGGCAAGCTATCATCTTTATTTTGTTCCACTTATCGCGCAATACTATCTGATTACACCAGCCATAATCGGGCTGCTTCATTTTCTCCGCAATCAAAAAATTGGAAACGTTTTTCTTATCTTGCTTGCATTTGCAGCTTTCATTCAAATTATGAGCGGTATCGGCAATCAAACGTTTCATTGGGTGGAGGATAAATCCATTTGGGCCTCCACTTATTTACTCTGCTTTGTTCTAGGCTGCTGTTTGGGACGGTACTATGAACCATATTCCATATGGATCAAACAAAAAAGATCCATTTTGTATGGGATAACTCTAGTGCTTCTGATTTTGCACATCGAAAAGTATCTTTTACTATTTTCCGGATGGAAATTGTATTGGTTGTTTTCCGAACTGCTTATACAAGCATATTGTATATTCGCTACCTTATCCCTGATCGAGGCCGCAAAAGGTCTTGCAAGGCTTAGCATCATTCCCCAGACATTGTTTTATCTAGGCAAGTATTCGCTCTTCATTTATTTCTTCCATCCATTTGTTTTAGTATTTTGTGATCGGATTTTTATCTCTTTTCCTGAGCTCTCTGTCATTGTGTTGTCCACTCTTTTGGGATTGGCAGTCCCTCTTGCATTCGGGGTTATGATTAAAAAATGGCATTGGTCCTGGATCTTGTTGGGCAAATAAGCGGCATACTACAGCAAAAAGTCCCGGAGAAAGCATAATAAGCTTTCCTCGGGACCTTTGGTCGTAGCGTTGGTTTTACACGCCGGAATAGGCGGAGAATGCACCGTCAACCGGGATGATGACACCGTTGACGAAGCCGGAGGCTTTTTCGCTGACCAGATACAGCAGAGTTCCCACCAGCTCCTCGGCTTCGCCGAAGCGGCCCATGGGGGTGCTGTTCAGAATCTTCTCGGTCCGCGGAGTAGGCGTGCCGTCCGGGTTCTTCAGCAGCTTCTCATTCTGTGCGGTCACGAAGAAGCCGGGGGCAATGGCATTGACGCGAATGCCCACGCGGGACATATGGACGGCCAGCCATTGGGTAAAGTTGCTTACCGCTGCCTTGGCGCCGCTGTATGCGGGGATTTTGGTCAGCGGTGTAAAGGCGTTCATGGAGGAAACGTTGATGATGGTGCAGCCCTTGCGGCAGACCATATCCACGGCAAACTCCTGGGAGGGCAGCAGGGTGCCCAGGAAATTCAGGTTAAATACAAACTGGATACCTGCAGGGTCCAAATCGAAGAAGGTGATGGTATCCTCCAGCTTCTCCTTCAGATCGCCTTCGAAGAGATATTCCTTGGTTGTGGTGCCTTTGGGATGGTTGCCTCCAGCGCCGTTAATGAGAATATCGCAGGGGCCCAGCTCTGCCAGAACAACCTCATGGGCAGCCTTAAGGCTGGCTTTGTCCAGCACATCCGCTTGTACGCCGATGGCTGTACCGCCCAGAGCCTTCACTTCCTCCGCCTTGGCTTGGGCAGGCTCCAGAGCACGGTCCAGAATGGCTACCTTGGCGCCGCATTCCGCCAGCGCAGTTACAAACTGGCCGCACAGCACACCCGCACCACCGGTGACAACGGCAACCTTTTCCTTCAGATCAATGGAAAATGGCAAGGATGACATGATGAATTATACCCCTTTCGCCGCTGCTGCGTTGGACTTGCGGACGGCTTCAGCCAGTCCGTTGATGTAGACGGCCCCCAGGGCACGGTCATACAGCCCGTAGCCCGCCTTGCCGGTTTCGCCCCAGATCATGCGGCCATGGTCCGGACGGAAAGGCCCGTCGAAGCCATAGTCCACATACGCTTTGACCACCTCATAAAAATCCAGTGTGCCGCAATCGGACAGATGGCCGGACTCGTAGAAGGAGCCTTCGCCGGTAATCTTCACATTCCGCAGATGGGCGAAGTGAATCCGGTTTTTGACGCCGCCGAAATAGTTGATCATATCCACGTAGTCGTTTTTGGCATCGCAGCCCAAGGAGCCGGAGCAAAGCGTCAGCCCGTGGTACGGGGAATCGTACAGGTTGAGGAAACGGTCCAGGTTTTCCTTGTTGGTGATAATCCGGGGCAGCCCGAAGATGGACCACGGCGGATCGTCCGGGTGGATGGCCATTTTGACATCACTTTCAATGGCTGCCGGAAGAATCCCCTCGATAAAATATTGCAGATGGTTCCACAGCTTCTCTTCCGTCATGCCCTCATATTGCTTCAGCAGGCCTCCCAGGCCGCCTTCGCCGTAGGAGGTATCCCAACCGGGCAGTGAAAGCTCCCCCAGCTTGGGGTCCATACGGGCCACGGTTTCGGCATCATATTGAAGGGTGGTGGAGCCGTCCGGCAGACGGTACTCCAGATCGGAGCGGGTCCAGTCAAACACGGGCATAAAGTTGTAGCAAATCACCGGGATGCCCGCTTTGCCCAGGTTGCGGATGGTTTCGCAATAATTCGCAATGTAACGGTCACGGCTAGGCAAGCCCAGCTTAATGTCCTCATGAACCGGAACACTCTCGATAACGGAAATTTTCAAGCCTACACTTTCCACACGCTTCTTCAAAGCCTCAATTTTGTCCATCGGCCATACTTCGCCTACCGGAACATCATAAATTGCTGTGACAATGCCTTTCATGCCCGGAATCTGGGCAATGTACTCCAGCTTGACAGGATCGCCGTCACCATACCAGCGGAAGGTCATTTCCATGGGTGTCTAGTCTCCTTGTGAAAGTTTGCACTTAACTTGCATACTAGTATACTAGCATGTCAGATAAGGAAGCACAATCCTCTCCGGCAAAAGACATCAAACTGTCAAAACCGGCTTGAAAAATTCTCCTGCTGTTGATATGCTAAGAACAGAAGCAGCCGTGAAGCACACCTGCCTGTTCTCCTGACGGAGAGCTGGTAGCGTGTGCTTTTTTTCGTTCCGCGGCTTACTGTGCAGGGGGAGGACGGATTTTTTGACGGATCATGACGGGCTGTACAAAATGCTGCTGCGTACTTTCTTCAGGGAATTTATGGAGGCTTTTTTCCCGGAGGCTGCAGCGGCCATCGATTTCGCACATGTGGAGTTTCTATCTGAGGAGGTGGTGGTGGATATAACGGGCGGCACCAAAAAACGCCTGGATCTTCTGATCAAAACCCGGTTGAAGGAAGAGGATGCTTTTATACTGGTTCATCAGGAGCCCCAAGCTTATTTCCAGGAGGAGTTTGCCGAGCGGATGTTTATTTATTCGGCAAGGCTTTATGAGAAACACCGGCTGCGCGTTCTTCCTGTAGCGATTTTCAGTCATCGCCAGCAGGTAGTCGAACCCAACAGCTTCGGCTGGAGCCTGCCGTTTATGGAGGTGCTTCGTTTTCGGTTCTATTCCCTTCAGCTGCGCAAACACAATTGGAAGGATTATATCCGCTCGGACAACCCGGCGGTTGCTGCACTTCTCAGCAGTATGGGCTATAATGAGGGGGAGAAGATCCAACTGAAGCTGGAGTTCCTGCGCATGCTCATGCGTTTGGAGCTGGACCCGGCGAAGCTGGAATTGCTGAACGTATTTTTTGATGCATATCTGCCGATGACCCCTGAAGAGGAGCGGCAGGTGTGGCGGGAGGTGGAAGCTATGAGCAGCAAGGAGGAGAACAAAATTATGGAATGGAAAACCCATTTTCAAAGGTATGCCATGGAAGAAGGCATCGAAATCGGAATGGAGAAGGGAATTGAAAAAGGTTTGGAACAAGGAGTCGAAAAGGGCAAAATGGAAGTAGCCCTGCAGATGATCCGGGAAGGCCTTGACCCTTCGCTCATCGCCAAGCTTACCGGTTTTTCCCTGGACCAGATAGAAAAATGGCGGGTCCAGCTTCATTGACTTTATCGTGACTCATAGAACATAAATAAAAGCCGCTGCTCCCGGTTGGAAGCCAGCGGCTTTGCCCATTCAAGCCTTAAAAATACGATGCGTACGGACTGTCCCGGTGATACAGAGCCTCCCAGTTTTTCATAGGCCAGAGAATATGCTCCTGGTACATCCTCTCCGCATTTTCCATTTCCTTGTTCTCGATGATCTCCACAATCCGCAGATGCTGCCGGATAGTATCATCGTAGCTGCGCTCCATCTCCGACAGGAGCCGGATCCGGTTGTAATGGGTGCTGAGCCGGGTAATGGAGGTCCACACATTCTCCTTTTTGTTGCCGCGGAAAATAATATGGTGGAACTCCGTGTCCAGCTTGTGGAATTCGGGAGCCTGTCCCTGCTGGCCCAGCAGGAGCTTCTGGAGTGCGGCGTTTTTCTTCAGCTCCAGCAGTTCCTCAACCGGGAAGGAAGCGCAGGCCAGCTTCAGAACCTCCTTCTCCAGGGTGAAGCGCATAAACGCCGCCTCCTCAATCAGCTGGAGATTGATCTTCGACACATAGGTGCCTACCTGGGGATACACCTCCACCAGGTGCTCCTCCTTCAGCATAGCCAGCACTTCTCGGACAGGCGTACGGGAAATCTCCAGAGCGGCGGCCAGATCGATCTCGCTGATCACCTGTCCCGGCCGCAGGTTCAGGGACATAATATTCGCTTTAATGACCCGGTAGGAATAATCCTTGTTATTTTCACCGGGCAGTCTGGGGGATATGTTCATCATCATTGCTGCACTCCTTATGGCGCCTCGCGCGGTACTCACCATTATACACGCTGGAGTCCCGGTGTGCATATGTCCGGATTACCGTGTCGCCGGCTCCACGCTTGCCTCCGCCCGGACACCGTCCACACTCTGCAGCTCTTTGCGCATGCCCACTCTTCCCTCAAGCCTGGCAAATTCGGCAAACCCGGCTTTTTCATAAAGCCGGAGCGGACCGCTGTATTCCTCATATCCCCCGTCCTTTTGCACCCGGGTATATCCTTCCACAGCAGCAAAACCCCCATCACGGGCATCGGCGATCACACGCTCCAAAAGCGCCCGGGCTACACCCTTTCCCCGGTATCCCGGATCAATGGCAAAACAAACCACCGACATGGTTTTGCCGCAGGCATGTTGACGGAAATAAGCCGGAATAAAGTCGGTATTGCAGTAGCTGTCCATATCCCCGGCATTGCACCAGCCGACGGAAATGCCATCATCATAGGCCAAATAACCGTGTATCTTCCCTTCGGCTAACAGATTTACAGCGTACCTGCGGATAACGCCCTTCACATCGCTGCCAAACTCGCTAACCATCCGCCGAATGTCCGCGTCCTCCATATTCGGTGAAGTGCAGTAACAAGGGCCGTTGGGGTTATGGTCGGAAAAAGCCCGGTGATCAAAAAAATCCAGATAGTCTGCCGTCAACTCGGATGTCAGGGGTTTAATCTCCAGCATAGGTATCAGCCTCCCGGATTTACAGCTTCACATGTTTGCCTGCCGGAATCAAGACGGCATTGCCTTCGGCAGTAACCCACACATCCGTTGCCGACGGATTGTACACTCTGGACTGGTCCACGGAGAAGCGCAGACCTTTAAGCGCCTGTATGTAATCCAGCACTTCAATATTGGTGGCGTACCAGATATCCTCGCGGTTGCCGATCATGGAGCAGAACTTCTCCATGTCCTCCCAGTTGTTATTGGTATCGAATTCATAGCTGTGACCCCACAGATAAAACAGCTGCATCCGGGAATAACGGGGCACCAGGGCCAGGAATTCCTCTCCCTTGGCCAGCATGTCCCTATGATGGCAGGTAGGATGCCATTCCAGCCAATTGGAGGGCAATTGAAAACCGCCATGGCTCTGGGTGGTGCGGGAGTATTCAATGCCGAGAGCAGGCAAGGATGCCAGCACACGGCTGTCGTAGGTGCCGAAGGGATAGGACATGCCTCTGACGGGGTAGCCGCACAGCTCTTCCAGCTTGTTGCGGTCGTCCAGCAGTTGGGTGGCGATGCCTTCCGTTGGTGTCAGCTCCAAAAACGGGTGGGTGGTGGTATGGGCGGAAACCTCATGGCCGGCAAACAGGCTTCCGATTTCCTCCTCTGTAATATAACTGTCTCTTCCGAAAAAGCCGGAATTCAAATGAAAGGTTCCTTTGATGCCGTGACGGTTCATAATTTCCACCAGCCTGCGGTCATGGATACGCCCGTCGTCATAGCTAAGTGTTAACGCTTTCACTCGGCCGCCGGGAAACAGGTTCAACTTCACATTCATTTCGCTTCTCTCCTCAGGTTTGGGGGCAGCTGCCCCGTGTTTGTGTATGCCGTTGTAAACTTTTCCCTACTGATGGTAAACCTGATATTTGAACATGTCAATCGGAAACCACAATTTCATAAAATCGCAAAACTTTCGTGCCTTTTCCCCGTTCCTCCTCTTCCCGCGGCATGGTATGTTATATTTACTAACATCATTGTCAAATGACCGGAAGGGGGGATTTGTCTGGGTGCCGAATTTTTGCTCACCGTTCGGGAGGCGCTGAAGCGTTCCCCCTTCGCCGGAGCCCAACTGATGGCCGGGACCAAAGGGCTGGACCGTCAGATCCGGTGGGTGCATATCTTGGAGATTTCCACAATGGAAAATCTCATCTACGGCGGCGAAATGATCCTGGCTACGGGAGTGGGCTTTAATCTGGACACCGCCCATTCCGTCCGCTACATGGAAAAGCTGATCCAGCAGAACGCCGCCTGCCTGTGCATCGAGATCGGCCCTTATTTTCACACGGTGCCGGAGGAGCTGCGGGAATTGGCCGAACGCTCCGGTTTTCCGCTGATTCTGCTTCCCCCTTCCATCCGGTTTGTGGATATTACCCAGGACCTCCATTCCCTCATCATTAACCGCCACCACCGCACCCTGCGGGAGCTGGAGGGCATCTCCCGGGAATTCCACCGGTTGACACTTACAGCCAATGGCACCCTGAATGTGCTGAAGCTGCTGCATAAAAGCACTGGCACCCAACTGGTCTACCGTCCGCTGAACGGCACTCCTGTCTGTTACCCTCCCCTTACCGCAGATCAACAAGCACAGCTGCTTCTTTCAACAGACGCCTGCTTCAAGGAGCAGGCGGCAGCCCCTTCCATAGGGACAGAAGCTATCCCCCAGCCGCACTTTGTTTCCGGAAGCCAGATTGTGCTTCAAACCATCGGTGTGCTTAATCAAAAATGGGCGTATTTAGCCTTGGTGTGCCACCGGGAGCCGGTGGAATTCGATTATGTATTGCTGGACTCCGCCGCCTTATCCATTGCCCAGGAGCTGCTCCGTACCCGGTATATGGAGGAGCGCAAGCTATTTTCGGAAAATCTGTGGGTGGATGAGCTGTTGAACAACAGGCTGGCGGATGAAAAGCAGGTGAAGGCCTTGTTAGGCCCTGGCTTAAACCGCCATGCCGAGCTGCATATCCGGGTATGCCTGCTTGAAATCGAGAATCTGAATGACGAAACTCTGTATCTGCAGGAAACCGGCGCGGAAACCATCCGCTACCACCTGTCCCTCCTGCTACACTCCATCTTCGAAAAACACGGCTTCCGCCTCTTCTTGACCATGAAGAACAACCGTCTGGCTGCCATCGCCGTGGACAAAAACGGCACAGGCCGGACCAAGGCGCGTTTTCAATCTGCTCTGGACTCCTTGCTAAGTCAACGAGCGGACGATAAGCTGCAGGATCTGAGCCTGGCGGTAGGCGTTGGCAAAGACTGCAGCTCCTTAGATCAGGTCCATGTCAGCCACCGGGAAGCCGTACAGGCGCTTGCCCTCCACTCCTGCTTCCGCAGGCCGGCCCTGTTCTACGAGGACTTGGGCGTATTCCAGCTGCTCGCGCTAAACGATGCCGGCACGCTGCACCAATTTGTCCGCAGCTACCTGGGAGCTGTTCTGGATTATGACGGGGCCAAAGGCTCCGATCTTCTGACCACGCTCCGGGTGTACCTGGACCATGACGGCTCCAAGCAGCTTGCCGCCCAGAAGCTGTTCATTGTCCGCCAATCCCTCTATTACCGCCTGGAAAAGCTCAAGGAGCTGCTGGGCGAGGATTTTATGGCGCCGGAAACCCGGCTGGCTATCTCCGTAGCCCTGCGCGCCCATCAATTGCTCCATCCCGAAGCGCCCGCACAAAAACCGTCCCCCAAAAGTGACGCAATGCTCTGAAGCGGAAAAAATCCCTTCCGGCTAACGACAGGACCGGAAGGGATTGGTTTTTTAGTCAGCCAGCAAATCGCCGATTGCGGTGTAGGCCAGCCCTTGGGCCTCGGCTACGGCCGGATAGATGATTTTGCCGCCGAAGGTGTTAACACCCTTGGCAATAGCCGCATTTTCTTGGGCGGCACGCTTCCAGCCTTTATTGGCAATCTGCAGCCCGTAGGGAGTGGTCACATTGGTCAATGCAATGGTGGAGGTGCGGGCTACAGAACCCGGCATGTTAGCTACCGCATAATGGATAACACCATATTTCTCATACGTGGGCTGGTCATGGGTTGTGATCCGGTCAATGGTCTCCACCGATCCGCCTTGGTCAATGGCTACATCCACAATGACGGAGCCGGGCTGCATATTCTTGACCATCTCCTCCGTCACAAGCCGCGGGGCACGGGCACCGGGGATCAGTACGGCGCCGACCACCAGATCGGCGTGACGCACCGCTTCCATAATGGAGTAGCTGTTGGACATGACGGTTTTGAGCCTGCCTTGGAACTGGTCGTCCAGTTGGCGCAAGCGGTCAGCGCTGATGTCAAGCAAGGTTACATCTGCCCCCATTCCGACGGCCATACGCGCCGCATTGGTGCCGACGATGCCGCCGCCGATAATAACCACACGGGCTGGAGCTACACCGGGCACACCGCCCAGCAGCACTCCTTTGCCGCCGCTGGCCTTTTCCAGGAAACGGGCCCCTAGCTGAATGGCCATCCGGCCGGCAACCTCGCTCATGGGAGTCAACAGCGGCAGGGTGCCGTTCGCCGGTTGGATGGTTTCATACGCAATGCCGGTTACTCCTTTTTCCAGCAGAGCCTGTGTCAGCTCAGGAGCCGGTGCCAGATGAAGATAGGTATACAGTTGCAGTCCTTCATAGAAGTAAGTATATTCCTCCGGCAGCGGCTCCTTCACCTTCACCACCAGATCCGCATCCCAGGCTTCCGCCGCACTGGCGGCAATTACAGCTCCGGCCTTGGCATACTCCTCATCGGAGAAGCCGCTGCCTAGCCCTGCACCGCTCTGGACCTTCACCTCATGGCCGAAGCTGCAATAGTCCTTGACGGAAGCCGGGGTCATCGCCACCCGGTTTTCATTATTTTTGATTTCCATTGGCACGCCGATTCTCATGGTTATCACGCTTTCTGTTTAGGATGATTGATGTTCACTTCATGTAATACTATCTAACATGATACGTGCAAATTCCATCCATTACATTAGACAAATCGTCAAAAAGCCCCCTGAAATAATTGTCAACCTGTACAGCGTGCCCCGGATCAACTACTCTATCCTATTCCCGTTCCCCTCCTTTGGAAAGTAAAAAAGAAGCAGGAGCAAGTCCCGCTTCTTCATGTAGGTTTGGTAAAAGCTCATACGTCCGGATTAGATCTTGCTGACGATCTCCTTGTTTTGCAGAAGCGCCACCAGGAATGCCAGAGTCAGGCCTTGGCCCCAGCCTTGTACACGTTTCTTGGAGATCACTTTATAGTCATCCGCAGAGTGCATCACGGCGGTGCCGGCAGATACATTGCGCACGGTGCCGTCTTCGTCGATGTTAGCCAGGATGCCCTTATAGGCGCTGGCAATATAGTTTTGGTGCAGCGGGTGGGCGTAGCTCACCAGTGCCGCGGCAATACCGGCGGAGGCGGAGGTTTCCTCATAGGAGGTTTCATCGTTCAATACCGTGCGCCACAGGCCGTCCTTGGTTTGCAGGCGTACCAAAGCGCTCAGCTGATCACCCAACGCGCCGCCGATTTGCATCCACATAGGCATAAACGGGTTCAGCATCTTGTAAGCCTGGGCCATGGTGTAGGCCGCCCAAGCATTGGCACGACCCCAATAAATGCCGGACAGGTGGTCGCCTCTCACATTGTCCCACGCATGGTAGAACAGGTTGGTCTTGGGGTTCTGGAGATATTCCTCATGCCAGTAGAACTGGTTCAGCGCATCGTCAATGTATTCCTTCTTGTCCAGCTTGAAGCCCAGACGCAGCAGGAAGTAGGCGGCCATAAACAGGGTGTCGGCCCAGGCCTGCTCAGGGAAATCGTTATCGGAGGAAACGGTATGTTGGAACACACCTTCGCCGAAGCGGATGGCTTCTTTGCGGAGGTATTCGGCCTTCATCAACGCCAGGTCCAGATACTTCTGGTCGCCTGTCGCTTCGTGCAGGGTAATCATGGTATGGCCCATGGCGCAGGAGTTTACCATCAGCGTCGGGATGCCCAGCTCCAGGTATTCATCCACCCATTTTACGAGAAAATCGATATATTCCTGGTTGCCTGTTACTTCCCAAGCTTTGGAGATGCCGTAAAAGGCAACGCCGCAAGACCAGTTCCAGGTAAAGTCAATATTCATGGTTCTCCGGACTACACGGTCAATAAGCTCCTTTACTTCCGCATCATCACATACAAACTTGCGCATGTTTTCCATCTCCTTGTGTCATTGTTAGTGAAGGGGTTGCCTTATGCTTACCTTTATCGTTGGCTCCGTTTTCATTTCGCATTCCCCGAATAGGCATACGGAAGAAAATCAGATATTTACGAGCAAGGCAAAACACCTGTTACCTCTATTATTAGCCTGTCCCCCGGCCAATGTCTAGACTTTTATTTTATTTTGTTATGGAATTATCTTAAGGTGTGAACAAAAAAAATCGGATGTATTCAAAAATCCGTTTTTCCAGAGGAAACGGCATAAAACTTTAAAAATTTTGTGAACAAAGCCTTTTCCGCACCTAAGGATATGAGAAAAATCGTCGGTGGTGGTTCGTTTGAATCCAGTTGGAGAACTGGAGAGGGCCATGCACGTGGAAACGTCACTCCCAGCCTCTTCCTCAATGCAAAAGTGCATGTATTTAGGAATCAAACCTTCGCTTTTACGGTCTATCCTGCAAAAATACAGTTATTTTCATAAGATGGGAGCAAGATGTACTCCTAGGCGGCGAATAGATGCACTTTTGCATTTAGGGTGCTGGGAGAGGAGTGATTCCGGTAGAATAGCTGCACTTTTGCAGGATAAGGGTGGATTAAATTGGGTATTAAGCCGCTGCCGGATGCAGTAGAATAAATAAGAGACTCCACTGCCGGGAGCCTCCCTAGGTTTGCCGCAAACGGGCCAAAATGAAGATTGCTTCACTGCGGCGAATTGTACCGCGCAAGCGCCGTCTCCTGGATTTCCAACGCCCTGTCAATCCGCAGGGAACGGATTTTGTCCAGATAGCTGTCATAGGCCTCCATCGGCTCAATGCCCAAGATCAGCTTCAGGGACATTTCGTCCACCAGAAGGCTCACATCCTGCATAATCACGGACAGCTCCGCATTCTCCCGCTCGGTTTTGGGAGTTGGCGGAAGCAGATGCGCATCTGCATCCGTGTCCGCCCACAGCTTCACCGCCTCCCGCTGCTGGGGCAGGCTGTAATACTGCTCCGCATAACGCTCATCCTGGACAAAAGGCCCGAAGTAGCTGGCCCGGGAATACATGGCTAAAGCCTGGGAGGGCGCCAGCTTATCCGGATTCCGGAGAATCAGGTCCGTATATTGGGGATACTCCCCCTTCATGGTATAGCTGACCCCCTCCATGCCAAAATTGAAGAACATATGGCCTTCGGGGCTGTAGCCGTAGTCCAGCATCCGGACGGCCTTCACCACCTGGTCGCTTTTGGCGGAAATGGCTACGCCACCTGAGCTGACATAGTGGCTCCGTTGGCCGTAGAAGGGGCGCTCCCCTTTCCGCAGCACCGGATAAGGAGCTCCCGCCAGCCGCGCCTCCGGATCAGCTGCTGTCAGCAAGGGCTGCCAGGTGCCGATACCCGCCCCGGCATTCCAGATGGTGGCGCCGCTGCGTCCCGACAGAATGCTGGCGTCCAGGGACCGGGTATCCACCGCGGCAATGTTCCGGTCAATGAGCCCTTCCTTGTACCACTGCCGGAACGTAGCGATAAATGCTTTATACCCCGGCTCCAGAGGTCCGTACTTCACCCTGCCGTCCAACAGGTAAAAGCCCTTTATAACACCGAACGCCCCGGAAAATGCACCGTTTTCCATGGCCTGCAGCGCATTGGGCACCCCAAGGAAGCTTAAGGGGGCCTCCGCTCCTTTCTTCTCCTTGAAGGCCTTAAGAACCGTATACCACTCCTCTATGGTCTCCGGTAGATCAAGTCCCAGGTCATCCAGCCAATCCTTGCGGATAATCGGCCCCTGGAAGGTCCGGAGTCTGTCGCTGTCCCGGATAAACGGAAACAGATAATAGCTGCCCTCTGCGGTTTTCACCTGTTTATCCACCTCGGGATGCTCCTGCAGATAACGTTTGAGGTTGGGGGCATACCGGTCAATGACGTCGTTGAGCTTGCGGATAAAGCCGTCGTTGATGGCCTTCTGCGGACCGCCAGGGAAACGCTCCCATTCATATTCGATCATATCCGGCACCTCCCCGGAGGCCAAAAGCACGTTCAAGGCCTCCTTGGCCCGGTTTGCCGGAGGCTGGATGAACTTCAGACGGACGCCGGTCCGCTTTTGCCATTCCTGAAAAAACGGCACCTCCGTAAACGTCGGCCTGACGCTGCCCGCATTGCCGTTCAGCTCAGCCCAATAGGTCAGCTCCCTCCCGGGCAGCTGGGCACCGCCTGCTTCCTCTTCCGGTTCCACAGCCGGGGAAAAGTCCTGACGCTGCCCCCGTTCCCCTGCGAAGCAGCCGCTCAGAACCAACACAGCTAATAACAGAATAAGAATGCCGCTTCCCATCCGATGCTTCATACGTTTGCCCTCCCTGTTGTCCGCATCTATGACGCTATACCAAACCTCTCCCGTTTAATTCCCTGTATTTGCCCGGCGTGATGCCTTCGTACTTCTTGAACACACGGATAAAAGAAGCCGCATCCAGATAGCCCACCCGGCAGGGGATATCCGCCACCGCAGCATCCTGCTCTCCGGTGAGAATGGCCTTGGCCGCCCCGATCCGCACACTGTGGATAAAATCAAGCAGACCCTCGCCTGTCTGCTCCTTGAAGAGTTTGGACAGGTAGCTGCCCTTCAGCCCAAAGCTTTCGCCGATGGCATTCACATTCAGATTGGGGTCGGCATAGCTGCTCCGGATGTGGGCGGACACCCGGTCCACCAGCTCCCGCAGCATTTCCTGGCGCTCCCGGGACTGGTGGGCCTCCTTTTTGGCCGCGGCATACAAGCAGACCTGCTCCAGAAGTACCAGCAGCTCCCGGCGCATTTCGGAGACGGTGTCGCAGGCCATCAGCTTCTCCATCCAACCGAGATTATCCGCGGGCATGCCGCCGTCCTTGTCTCCGATCTCATTGATGGCCTTCACCATGGTCCCGGCCAGATCAAACATGAGGCATCGGGCCAGGGTAACCGATACATGAGGACGCTGCAGGTTCCGGTCCAGGGTTTCATTCATAAGGGCGGCAGCTTGGGTTGCCTGGCCCAGCTTAATGGTATGGATGAGCTGCTGCTCGGCCTGCAGGGAGTAAGAATAACCGTTTTCGGGAGGGCTGCCGGGCTCCCGCCGGATATCCCCGTACATAATAATCTCCTGCTTGCCCAGCACCATCTTGTACTCCATGGCGTCCAGTGCCTCCTGATATGCCTCGGCAATCCCGCTAAGGGACGGATGCGCCCCGCTGACGGCAACGGTGATATCCATCTGGAAACGCAGCAGGAACTGCTGGGCCTCCGTGGCAATCCGCCGAAGGCCTTCCTTCCATTCCGCCCCGTCCTGAACGTCCAGGCTAACCAGACAGACCATCATATCGTCCACCTCGGATACATACCCGGCATGGCCGTGCTGGCCCACCAGCTCCTCCACCACATTGGTGATAATAAACTGGATGAGACGCCGGCGCTCAATGTCGTTCACCCCCGGCAGCTTGGCGGAGAGGCTGTCTCCGTTCTCCACCACAAACAGCATCACGGCAAATTCATCCGAGATCAGCCGGATCTGGAAGGTTTTGAAGGCTTCCTCATAAGGCACCAGAATATCCGGCTTGCCCTTCAGGAGCCGTGTCAGCATATTGGTCCGCAGGATGTGGTGATGAGCCTGCATCTCCACAGCCAGCTGCTCCTTCTCGCTGCGCGTCTGCCAGATGGCCTGCTGGATAAAATGCAGCTCGTTGCCCTCCCGTTCTCCCCCCGCCGTCCCCTTTTCTGTAAGGGACCGGACCATAGCCTGGATGGGCGAATAGTTCCGCCGCAGGAAAAACCAGGTGAGCAGGACACCGCCGATGGCACTGATGCTGATGCTGATATAGGTGAAACGGCGGACGTACTCCGCTTTTTTCCAATAGAGATTGCCGGGTATGATCAAGGCATATTTCAAATCGGATACGGCCGAACGGACGAACATCAGCTCCTGATCTCCCAACCGCGTGGGCTCCGTCAGCTCCTCCTTCTCCTTCAGCAGCTTCAGAATGGCGTCCTGATCCCCGGACAGCGGCAGGTTGGACAGCAGCACCCGGTTGTCCTGGTCCAGCACCAACACCTGGCCTCCGCTGAAGCCGGAGATGCCCTCAATAGCCTGCTGAAAGCGGCTGGCATCGGCCATCACCACCACCGTGCCCGCCTCACGCCCGCTGAGATCCTTGGCCAGATGGGTCATATACGCCACGGCGCTGCGGGAGCTGGAGGAATCGGTGCGGGGCAGCAGAAAAAAACGGTTGCCCGGCGTATACCGCAAGAGCTCCTTCCATCCGTCATATGTCAGCTCACCGCCTTCATGTATGGTCTGAAAGGCGGTTTTCATATCCCGGATATTCCCGGGGCGGACCACTGCCTCCTCCTTGGACCAGGTGACGTAGAACTCGTCCACCGACGCATAGGAGGTTTGGTACAACTGCATCTCCTTAGATAAAAGATAGGCGGTATACTGGGCGTCATTGGAATAGCTGCTGGAATACATCAGGGTTTGCAGCTTGGAATTCCAGGTGATTTCCATATTCAGGCGTTTCATCAGGTCGATCTGGTTGTCCACCGTATACCGGACCTGCTTCAGCAGATAATCGTTGGCCCGGTGGATTTCACTGGTGAGGGTGTCCCCGGACTGACGGTAAATGATAAGGCTTACAATAATGGGGATAAACAATACTGTGCTGTAGGAAACCAGCCAGGTGACGATGATGCTTTTCCGTTTTTGCCAAAGCTGCCGGATGCTCATTGCATTCTCCTCACAACGCCAGAGTAAAGAAAAACGAAGATGGCTGGTTCCATTATACTTCCCCCACCCGGCTATGTGATGTTGAAATTGGCAAATCCGGTTGGCAAAAGCTCCAAACCGCCTTTTTTATATGGCAAAAAGCCCGAATGGAGTCCATTCAGGCTGCTGCTGGCAAACGGCGGCGCTCCCTTATTTCAGAGAACCCACCATCACCCCTTTGACAAAATACCGCTGCACAAACGGATAGATACACAGCACGGGAAGCGTCGCCACCACAATCGTGGCGTATTTGATGGTTTCCCCGATCTGGTGCCGGTCAGCGGCGCTGGCTCCGGTGGACATGCTGTCCGTGGAGTTGGAGATGAGAATTTCCCGGAGCACCAGCTGGAGGGGGAACAGCTCCCGGCTTTTGATGAAGACGGAGGCATAGAACCAGCCGTTCCACTTGTCCACGGCATAATACAGGACCATCACCGCAATCACCGGCATGGACAGAGGCAGAATGATCCGGAACAGAATGGTGAAGTGGTTGGCTCCGTCAATTTTGGCCGACTCCTCCAGCCCGTCCGGGATGCCCATAAAGGCCGTCCGCATAATGATCAGGTTGAAGGTACTCATGGAGAAGGGGATAATCGTGGCCCACAGGGAATCCAGCAGGCCCACATTTTTGACGATCAGATACATGGGGACCAGCCCCCCGTGGAAAAACATGGTGAAAACAATCATGAACATAAATACCTTGTTCCACATCACATTTTTGCGGGAGAGCACATAGGCCCCCAAGGAGGTCATAAACAGATTCAGCGTCACCCCGAACACGACAATAAACAGGGTATTGCGGTACCCGGCCAGAATGCCCGGATTATCCAGTACGCTGCGGTACGCCTCCAGACTGAAGCCCAGGGGCCTCCAGAGAATGCCCTTAAAGGCAATCAGCGCCCCCGCATCGCTGACGGATGCGAAGATCACATATAACAACGGATACAGGGTCACAATCACCAGGCCGATCAGAATGCCGTAAATAACCACATCAAACAATTTGTCCAACACACCGGATTCCTGCTTCATTGTCCGTCCTCCTTACCATAAGCTGCTGTCGTTCAGTCTGCGGCTGACATAGTTGGCAGTCACCAATAGAATCAGGTTGATGACCGAATTGAACAGGCCCACCGCCGAGCTGTAGCTCCAGCCGAACTCCAGCAAACCCTTGCGGTACACGAAAGAGGAGATCACATCCGCCGTGTCGTAGGTGATGGGATTGTAGAGCAGAATGATTTTTTCGAAGCCTACATTGAGAAGATTGCCCATCCGCAGGATCATCATAATGGCGATGGTAGGCATGATGCCGGGCAGGGTGATATGCATCATCTGCTTGAACCGGCTGGCCCCGTCCATACGGGCCGCTTCATACTGCTCCTGGTCAATGCCCATCAGGGCGGCAATGTAGATAATGGACTCCCAGCCGATCCGCTGCCAGATTTCGGAGAGGATGTAGATGGAGCGGAACAGCTCGGGACGCTGGAGCATGGCCTGACCGTCATAGCCCATCCAGACGAAGATCCGGTTAATGATGCCGTCGGCGTTGGTAAAATCGGTAATGATGCCGCAGATGACCACCAGCGAGATAAAATACGGCATGTAGGTGATGGTTTGGGCCACCCGTTTGAAGGTTTTGTGGCGGACCTCATTAATCAACAGAGCCAGAATAATCGGGGTGGGGAACTCAAAAATCAGCGAATAGAGGCTGATGGTGATGGTATTTTTGAGAATCCGCCAAAAATAATAGCTGTTGAAAAAATCGGCAAAATGCCGGAAGCCGACCCAGTCGCTGCCCACAATCCCCTTCATGGGGGAATAATCCTTGAAGGCGATGAGCGCCCCGTACATGGGGGCATAATGGAAGACCAGGTAATAGACAACCACGGGGATCATCATGATGTACAGATACTTGTTCAGGGCAAAATCGCGGGCCAGCCGGGCCGCCCTGTTGGGCGACCGGTCGGCGGGTTTATCCGTAGAAAGCTCCGCAGTATGGGCCATGCCTCTCACTCCTTTAGACTCCTACCGTTTGTTGTAGCGGTCGTATGCGGCCTGCTGGATGGCGATGGCGCGGTCCAGCTTCAGGGACTTCATTTTGTCCACATACTTGGTAAACTCCTCCAGCGGTGCGGAGCCCAGCACAATCTTCAGAGTCATTTCGTCCACCAGGGTATCGATGTCGTTCATGATGGTGGCGTATTCGGTGCTTTCCTCCGGCGTAGGGGTCAGGGAAGGCAGGTTATGCTTGTCGCCGTTGGTCTTCTTCCAGACCTCCACTGCATCCCGCTGGGTTTGCAGGGCGAAGAACTGCTCCACGTACCGTTTGTCCTGGATAAACGGACCGTTGTAGCTGCCCCGGGCATACAGGGAGATGGCTTGGGCCGGTGCCAGCTTGTCGGGGTTTTTCAGGAGGAGATCGGTGTATTTGGGATAGCCGTTTTCCATGTTGTAGCTGACGCCCTCCGTGCCGAAGTTGAAGAACAGACGGCCTTCCTCGCTGTAGCCGTAGTCCAGAAGCTTGGTGGCCAGGACGGGGTCCTTGGCTGCAGTGGTAATGGCGACGGTTCCCTCGGAGGAAAAGGCTTTCTGCTTCTGGCCGAATTCGGGGAAATCCCCCTTCTTCAGCACCGGATACGGCGCAGCCACCAGCACGGCCTTGGGGTCCTTGGCCTGGATCAAAGGCTGCCACTTGCCGATCCCGCCTCCGGCATTGCCGACAGTTGCCCCTGCTGCACCAGACGCCATGTTGCTGTCCAGCGCCTTGGAATCGGAGGTGGCGGCGTTTTTGTCGATCAGGCCGTCCTTGTACCACTTGTTCATTTGGGCCAAATAATCCTTATAGCCGGTTTCCGCCGGACCGTATTTGATCTTGCCGTCATTGCCCAGGTAATAACCGCGCAGGATTCCGAAGGCTCCTACAAAAGAGCCGCTTCCGGAATCATTGAAGAAACGGGGTTTGCTGTTAAAGCTGAGAGGAGCGGCGGCGCCCTTTTTCTCCTTGAAGGCAGTCAGGGTTGTGGTCCACTCGTCGATGGTGGTGGGCACCTGCAGCCCCAGCTCATCCAGCCAGTCCTTGCGGATAATCGGTCCTTGGAACACCCGCAGATACTCGTCCCCCCGGATAAACGGGAAGCAGTAGTAGCTGCCGTTGTCGGTTTTGACCATCTTGTCAATCTCCGGATTCTCCTGGAGGTACTTCTTCAGGTTGGGGGCGTGTTTGTCGATGAGGTCATTGAGCTTGACGATGTAACCGTCCTTGATGGCCTTTTCCGGGCCGCCGGGGAAGCTCAGGAAGTTGTACTCCAGCATGTCCGGGAGGTCACCGGAGGCCAGCAGCATATTAAAGGCTTCCTTGGTCTGTCCTGCAGGAGGAGCGATGAACTTCAGGGGGACGCCGGTTTTTTTCTGCCATTCCTGGAAGAAGGGCACCTCATTGTGGGAAGCCTTGACCCCTGTAATGTTTCCGGTCAGCTCGCCCCAGTAGGTTAAGGTTTTATCCGTTTTCAGCGGATAGGCATTGGCGGCGGCTTGAGTGCCCGCACCGCTGCCTGCGCTTGCAGCCGGGCTGGCGGCAGTGTCCTTGGTTTCATCCTTGCCTGCGCAAGCGGCCAAAGGGCCTGCAGCTACCAGAACGGTGAGTGTGGTCGCGATCCATTTTTTCATTTCTGTGGACCTCCGTAAATGGAATTGGGAGAAGCATCTCTCCCCTCCAACACTACGGGACGGACAAGCGGCGGAATATGGGCAGAATCGGAAACCGGGTAGTGAAAATCGGAGGCGGAATTAGCAAATTGCAAAACGGAGTTGGCAAAATAAAAAGCAACCACAGCTTAAGATGTGATTGCTCCCGAGTATATGGCCTTACGGGGCTTCGAAATTCAGGGTTATGTTGAACGCGGGAGGAGGGGACTGAAGCTTCGCAGGCTTTTCCCCGGCTCGCAGCTCCAGTACCGCAACAATCCGTTCCAGCGGGCGGAGTCCGAATCGTTTGCACCGCTCCCCGTCATAAATCCATTCCGGAATCAGGCGGCGCACATGCCAGGGCTTGGATTGGGCCAGCAGCTGAAAATTCTGGACCAGGCAGCAGCCTGCCGCGTAATCCTCATCTTGCTTATGAGGGTCGGCCTCCTCCTTGGCCACCACCAGAAGAAACGGCAAGGCGGATTCCCCTCCCGGCGATCCCGGCACATAAATAAAACGCCAAGGCTCCCGCAACCCGTCATTGGGCGCCCAAACCGCTTCATTCAGCAGTTCCAGCATATTTTGGGGAGAAGGAGACATAAGAGACGGATGCGGCAGCTTGCCCGCTTCGCCTAGTATGCTCCAGTTTTTCTCCGCGGGTGTTCTGCTCCGGGCTTTGGGTGTTTTTTCGAAATAGCCGATTTCCAGTATTCCGGCACATCTTTCCCCTTCCCGCAGGCCGATTTTCTTATAAAAGGACTCTCCGCAAATCATCGGGTCCGTATACCACAGCATCCCCAGACCCTGCTCCCAGCCCAGCAGCTGAACGTTCTGGATGATGCTGCAAACCGCGGCGTAGTTGATGTCCCGCTGCCGCTGTGTGTCGGCTGCTTCTGCGATGAAGATTACATGGGCCGGAATATCGACGGTCATTTTTTTCATAAAATTCGTCATGGGGGCAGGAAGCAGCTTTCCCAAACCGCTCTCCTTCACCTTGGCCAGCATATGCTCAGCCAGCTTTTCGCGGGCCTCCGGCGTGCCGATGTAAAGGCAGCGCCAATGCGGCGTTCCTTCGGCCTCGTAGAAGCCTGCCGCCTCCTTCAGCAAGGAAACGATCTGTTCTTGCGCAATAGGAGTGCTTTTGAATTTGCGGATGGTCCGCCGTTCTCTTATCGTTTGGGACACATTCATGCTGATCCCTCCACTCGACAAAATAGTTAACCAGTAAACTATTTTAGTTTACCAGTAAACTATAATACCTGATAGTTGAGCTGTCAATCCTTTTAGGTAGGATATAAGGAGCTCTTCGCAAGGCACGAATCTTAAAGTGTGAGCGCTATACGTTTGTTTACAAGTGAATCATTTTCGGTTAGGATAAAGGTGATTTTGCAAAAAAAGGAGAGTCACATGATGAGCCCATCCGATGGACTGAAGCGGCTGCTGTATGACCGCGTTCTCCATTTTACTCATTTAACGGAACAATTTTTTTCCACGGAGATGGAGGCTTTCGCCGAGCTTACCCGGCAGTATGGGCTGACTTCCATTCCGAACAATATGACAAGTGTGCATGTCCTGGATTGCATCGGCAGCCATGAGCCCATTAACAGCACATCGATTGCGGAGAAAATGAGCTTGTCCAAAGCAAGCATTACCAAAATCAGCACCAAGCTCCTTCAGGAGGGCTACATTAAACGCAGCCAGCTGAACGATAACAGGAAGGAGATCTTCTTCAGCCTTTCGCCCAAAGGCCGGGAGCTGTATGAGGTACATGCCCGGTTGCACGAAATCATCGAACAGAGATTCATCCGTGAGATGGAGGCTTTTTCGGAGTCGGAGCTGCAGGCTTCGCTGAAATTTCTGCAAACCATGATTAATCACAGAGGGAAAATGATCAAAGGGGATGTTACGGAACTCAGCGACTCTTAGACACGTAAAATCGCCGGTTGGGATTTTTAACGGAACTCACAAACCCTTAGCGGCTCTAAAAGCGCCTCATTGATGCGATTTTGTGCTGTAACGGTCGCTGAGTTCCGTTAAACTAAAATTTGCCGCCGATTTCCCCGCTAAGCGCCGCATAGTTCCGTTAGCCACACTACCAGGCTGTCAACCTGCCCCTGCTAGCCTTCAACCGCTACCCTTCCATTGCCAACTGTCCTGCCCTCCTCCACCTACTAACCTGTCTCTACCAACCTTATCCTGCTAGCCTTCAACCGCTAGCCTTCCATTGCCAACTGCTGTGCCTTTCTCCACCTACTAACCTTCCCCTGCCTACTCTTGCTCCCTCTGCTAACTTCCTGCTATCCTGCAAAAGTGCAGTTATTTTTCCCCGTGTCCCCTCATTCGCGCATCTATCCTGCAAAAGTGCATCTATTTTTCGCCGAAATCGCTAATCAGGTGGAATTCCCCGGAAATAACTGCACTTTTGCATTTGGGACCCCCGTTTAAGCGGCTAACCCCACCAATAGATGCACTTTTGCATTATGACCGGTTGAAATCCCCACGCCCATCCCATACCCACGCCCATCCCCATCCCCATACCCATCCCCATACCCATCCCCATACCCATCC